>NZ_CAKASM010000060.1:206-533 GCF_916858675.1 Sphingomonas sp. Leaf21 | reverse complement strand
AGACCGCCGGACCTAGCCCCTCCACCACCGCTTCGCGGCGGTCCCCCTCCCCAAGCAAGCTTGGGGAGGAATAGGGCCCTTCCAATCCTCCCCATCTCCGATGGGGAGGGGGACCGCCCGGCGATAGCCGGGTGGTGGTGGGGCAAGGCCCCGCGCGCCGTTCCGCAACCGACCCTCGGAAGCTGGCAGACCGCCGACCCTGGCCCCTCCACCACCGCTTCGCGGCGGTCCCCCTCCCCAAGCAAGCTCGGGGAGGAATAGGGCCCTTCCAATCCTCCCCATCTCCGATGGGGAGGGGGACCGCCCGGCGATAGCCGGGTGGTGGTG
>NZ_CAKASM010000060.1:0-198 GCF_916858675.1 Sphingomonas sp. Leaf21 | reverse complement strand
TGGGGAGGAATAGGGCCCTTCCAATCCTCCCCATCTCCGATGGGGAGGGGGACCGCCCGGCGATAGCCGGGTGGTGGTGGGGCAAGACCTCGCGCGCCGTTCCGCAACCGACCGTCGGGAACTTGCAGACCGCCGGACCTAGCCCCTCCACCACCGCTTCGCGGCGGTCCCCCTCCCCAAGCAAGCTTGGGGAGGAAT
>NZ_CAKASM010000059.1 GCF_916858675.1 Sphingomonas sp. Leaf21 | reverse complement strand
CAGTCATGGGTTTGGATCGACCATCATATGGACAATCGATCATGGTCTTGTCGGGATCGCGGCCCGCGATCTGCCCTGCGGCCTCCGCCTCGTCCAGGTGAGCACGACCGATCACCGGTGCGGGAGCGGACGGTTGGGCACCGTATTTCAGCGGCCCGGTCCGTTCCATTGTTATCGCCTCCCTGGGTCGCTGGAGTTCAAGGCATGTAGATCGGCGACATTCGCGGAGCTGACACTAGTTGAAGAGGGAGTTGCCCCTGCGTCGGGTCCACCGTCGTCCATCCACCGGTCGTTCTCGTCCGCCGTTACCGACCCGATATACGAAACCGCGGAACTACGGTGCGGAAAGCCAGCTTCGGCCAGAAGCCTTCCATAAGCAATTGCCATGCCTTCATGCGCTACCCTCGCGGGCCCGCAAGCCGACACCGAGGCATTGTAAAGGGAGACCTGCTCGCGCCTGAGAATATAGTTGATGTCCATATCCGCCGTCCCGATGAGCGGGAGCCCGGGGGTCTCTCAGCCGCACGATGCTCAGGAAGGGCATGCGATGCCTCTAATATAG
>NZ_CAKASM010000058.1 GCF_916858675.1 Sphingomonas sp. Leaf21 | reverse complement strand
CGGTCAGGGTCGCCCGGGCGGCGGCGGCGGCGCCGGTCGCGGCGCGCAGGGCTGAGCCGAACGCTCGCCATCAGCACGCCCCTCCCGCAAGCGGGCGGGGATGGGGGAGGGCAACGGCGTCTCACCGAGACCATGCCCCTTGGTCGTTGCCACTCCCCAACCCCTCCCCCTGCCGGGAGAGGGGCTTTGATGGGCACCATTCCGCCCTCTCCCGCGTTGATCGCGTAACGAGACGCGCATCAGGAGAGGTTGCCATGGATATCGCACACACCCCCGCCGCCGAGCGCATCGCGCGCGTCCTGTGCGGCCAGCGGCTGAGCGCCAATGCCGGTGGCGACGCGGAGTCGGCGGCGCGGCTGGTCGACGATCACTGGCGCGAGCATATGAGCGACGCGCTCGCCGTGCTGCGAACGCTGCGCGAACCCGATCAGGCGATGGCCGATGCGGGCGATCCCGCGATCTGGGAAAAGATGGTCCGCGTCGCGGTCGAGGCCGCGAAGCCGCCCAAGGTCACGCTGTAGCGCGCTGTTCCGCAAGCGACCGTCGGGAGCTTGCAGACCGCCGGACCTAGCCCCTCCACCACCGCTTCGCGGCGGTCCCCCTCCCCAAGCAAGCTTGGGGAGGAATAGGGC
>NZ_CAKASM010000057.1 GCF_916858675.1 Sphingomonas sp. Leaf21 | reverse complement strand
CGACACCTTCACGGCATCGATTTTAAAAACCCATTCACAATGTCAAAGATGAGGTGCGTCAGCACCTCGTAACCGCTTGCGCGGAACTGGTGTCTTCATCTCTAGGTTATGGCTTGGAAAGAGTGGTGGAGCTTATCGGGATCGAACCGATGACCTGATGCTTGCAAAGCAACCGCTCTCCCAGCTGAGCTAAAGCCCCTCACCGTCTCGTGCCCGTCGCGCCGTCAGTCGCAGCAAAGCTGCGCCTTATGGCGCGCTATGCCAGCGCTGGCCGTGCTGGGCTGCGTGCGAAATAGCTCGCGCTATTTCGTCTCGCTGCCTGCGCAGTGGTGGGCCGAGTAGGAGTTGAACCTACGACCTCACGCTTATCAGGCGTGCGCTCTAACCACCTGAGCTACCGGCCCCCTGCACTCACCGGCCATAAGGCCGCGAGGCGGTAAGCCAGCTCAAGCTATACTCCCCGTCAGGGGAGTAACCTAGGATGAAGGGACATGAGGACGGCGGATTGGAATGTCTTTGGATAGGGAGGAAGCTCTTCTTCGATACGAGACCGAAGCGCACTCCGCCGCTTGTCCTTAGAAAGGAGGTGATCCAGCCGCAGGTTCCCCTACGGCTACCTTGTTACGACTTCACCCCAGTCGCTGAACCC
>NZ_CAKASM010000056.1 GCF_916858675.1 Sphingomonas sp. Leaf21 | reverse complement strand
ATCCTCGGCTATTCCAAGACCGGCGGCGCCGCTCGCCAGACCTTTCAGGAAGAGGAGTTGCAACGGCTGTTCGCCAGCCCGCTGTTCACCGCCCCCGCGACGTGGAAGCACGATCGTCTGGTCAGCGACATGACGCTGTACTGGCTATTCCTTCTCGGCCTGACGACCGGTGCCCGACTGGAGGAAGTCGGCCAAGCCATGATCGCCGATGTGAAAGCCGATGGCGCCATCACCTATATCGACATCGACGATTATGCGGCCGAGGCAAGCGATGACGGTAAATCGATCAAGACGGCAACGTCACGCCGCCTCGTACCTGTCCATGCCATGCTGATCGAACTGGGCTTTCGGGATTACATCAAGGCGGTGAAGAAGGCCGGACACACTAGACTTTTCCCCGATCTGGTTCCCAACGGCTTCGGCAAGCGGACCAAGGAGGCCTCGCGCATCGCCAACCGTGTCATCGATCGATACGTCTCCACCGACGCCCGGTTGGTCTTCCACAGCTTCCGTCATGGCTTCAAGGACCTCGCTCTGGAAGCGGGCGTGCTGGAACGGATCGTCGACCAGATTTGCGGCCACGCCGCAACCACAGTCGGGGGAAAATACGGTCAGGGGGTTCGCTTGGCGATCCTGAACCGCGAGCTTCATAAAGTCGATTGGTCGTTTCT
>NZ_CAKASM010000055.1 GCF_916858675.1 Sphingomonas sp. Leaf21 | reverse complement strand
GATGCCGACTCGGCAGAGCAGCGCGATGTGGCTCAATTGGTGTGGTCATTAAATACTCAGCCAGATATTGTGAATTGCCAGCCTGTCCGTTTCGCTCGGGCGTTGCCGCCTTCGCTCCACTTTCAAAGCCGACACCTTCACGGCATCGATTTTAAAAACCCATTCACAATGTCAAAGATGAGGTGCGTCAGCACCTCGTAACCGCTGCGTCAGCAGCGGAACTCGTGTCTTCATCAAAACTGGATCGTCGTTCGTCGGGCAGAAAGAGTGGTGGAGCCTATCGGGATCGAACCGATGACCTGATGCTTGCAAAGCAACCGCTCTCCCAGCTGAGCTAAGGCCCCTCACCGTCTCGTGCCCGTCGCGCCGTCAGTCGCAGCAAAGCTGCGCCTTATGGCGCGCTTCGCAACGCTGGCCGTGCTTGGCTGCGTGCGAAATAGCTTCGCTATTTCGTCTCGCTGCCTTGCGCAATGGTGGGCCGAGTAGGAGTTGAACCTACGACCTCACGCTTATCAGGCGTGCGCTCTAACCACCTGAGCTACCGGCCCGCACCCGTCGCGCCGTCAGTCGCAGCAAAGCTGCGCCTTATGGCGCGCTTCGCCGCGCTGGCCGAACTGACCAACGTGCGCGCTGGCTTGCAGCCAGTGCGTCTCGTTGGTTCCAGTTTGATGAAGGGACATGAGGACGGCGGTTTGGAATGTCTTTGGAATGGGAGGAAGCTCTTTCATACCGAAGCATGACGCTTTCCGCCGCTATCCTTAGAAAGGAGGTGATCCAGCCGCAGGTTCCCCTACGGCTACCTTGTTACGACTTCACCCCAGTCGCTGAACCC
>NZ_CAKASM010000054.1 GCF_916858675.1 Sphingomonas sp. Leaf21 | reverse complement strand
GTGTCGAGCATGATGCGGCTAATCTCTTGGCCGCCGAGCTGCGGCCAGTACTGCTTCAGCAGGGCCGCGGCCCCCGCGATCCCCGGTGCCGCGAAGCTGTTGCCCGTCACGACGACCTGTTGGCCGTTCTGGTCCACGGTGGCGACGTTGCTCGCGACGACCGACAGGGTGCGGTCCGCCAATGCGCCGGGCGTGCCGTTGCCGCTGGGTGGCTGCAAGTTCGCATCGACGCGGATGCCGAACAGGAACCAGTCCTTGTTCGACAGGTCCTTGCCGACGAGGTTCGCCGCGACCTTGCCCGAGAAGCTGTCCTCGCCGACGTTGTTCGTCACCGACTCGACGAACAACCGGTTGCCGCCGCGTACTAGATCCATCGCCGACTTCAGATCAGCGGACATCTGCTCGCCGCCACCCGAGCCGTTGATGCTCATCGAGATCACGAAGGCCCCCTTGTCGACCGCATACCTGATCGCCGGCGCGATCAAGGCGACGTTCGGCGCATCCGATTCGGGTATCGGGCCGGTCGAACCCGCGGTGATGCCCTCGAGGTTCGGACCGCTGATCTTCAGCGCGAGGATGGTGGCGTCATAGGCCACGCCGTGCATGCCATTGCCATCGCGCGCACCGGCGGCGACCGCAGCGGTCTTGCTGCCGTGGCCGTCCTTGTCGTCGAGTTCGAACCGGATCGTCTCGCCCGGACAGGTCGCGCAGCGGGCGATCTTCTGGTCGAACGCTGTACTGTCAGCCGAGATGCGGCCCGCGAACTCCGGGCCATCACGGTCGATGCCGGTATCGACGATCGCGATCGTCACGCCCTTGCCCGTGATGCCCCGCGCGTAGGCATAGTCGGCCTTCATACCGATGGCAGCCGCGCTCTTCGCATCCTCGGCGGTCGGCGCAGACGTCGGGG
>NZ_CAKASM010000053.1 GCF_916858675.1 Sphingomonas sp. Leaf21 | reverse complement strand
ATGTCTATGGCAAGATAAAACCGCGGGGCTTGACCACCGCAACGAGAGAATACGCGTCCGCCTCCCGGCCGAAACTGGTTCGGGCCGGGCATTCGGCTACTAAGAGCGAGGTTATCACGCCTCGGTCCGCCTGCTGGCGAACGGACCACCTCTACGCCGGGCGGGTTAACAATCTCAAGCGCTGAACTGCGGCTTTGACGCTGCCGGGCGTAACATGCTGACGACATTACGCATAATTCGGCATGGCGGCATGTCGGTGCAATCTGCCGCTCATAAAGAGATGAGGGCCACCTGCTGAGGCTCTTCGGCGAACAAGCAGGAACAGCATCCCTCAATCCATAAAGCGGACGACGAAGAAAATTCGGACAACCGCAGCAATTTTTTCATCCTCCCTGTCCGAATATGCCGGCAGGTCCGCTTTTATGATTGAGAGGCATCGCCATTTTGCCCAGCCTTCCTTCAACCGCTGAGGACCGTGCCGCCGACAATCACTATACGCCGGCCGAGATCGGCGTGATGCTGGGCACGCTTTCCAATGCCGACCGGCAGCGGCTTGTCGCCTCGTCTCGCTATCTGGCACACGACCGGCATATCCTCGCCGCCGACTTGCGTCAGGAAGCTTTCGTCCGGGCACTCGACGGGCGGCGCAAGTGTCAGCGCAGCTGGAACGTCACTGACTTCCTTGTCGGAATTATGCGCAGCCTGACCTCCGCTGAGCGTGAAGCTGATATGGCCGGCCATCGTCCAGTGCTAATCGGCACATTCGGTGAAGGTGGCATCAATCCGGCGTCACCCGCACCCTCGCCGGAGCAGGTCGGCCATGACGCCATATACTATCGTCGCACGATCACCGCGATCCGCGAGGCGATTGAACGCGACCCCCGCCTCGTTGCGTTGATCGAGGCAGTGCTGGATGGGGCGAAGGGTGAGTAGCCCCTAGATTTCTGGACGCCTCGGGTCCTAATTTTGAGGACAGGAGGCGACGATGGGGAAACCCAATTT
>NZ_CAKASM010000052.1 GCF_916858675.1 Sphingomonas sp. Leaf21 | reverse complement strand
TGAGTAGCCCCTAGTTTTCTAGACGCCTTGAGCCATCAAAGCCTGCTGCCGTTCGAACTCGACGGGCGACAGCATCCCGTTCCTGACATGCTTGCGGACCGGGTTGTAGAACATCTCGATGTAATCGAACACGTCCTGCCGGGCTTCGTCGCGGGTTTTATAGGTCCGACGCCGGATGCGCTCACGCTTGAGCGAGGAGAAGAAGCTCTCGGCCACGGCATTGTCGTGGCAGTTGCCGCGTCGGCTCATCGAGTGCTCAAGATTGTGAGCGCGGATGAAGGCAGCCCAGTCCATGCTCGTGAACTGCGATCCCTGGTCTGAATGGATCAGCACCCGACACTTCGGCTTACGCCGCCAGACCGCCATGTGCAGCGCCTGCAAAACAACATCGGTTGTCTGACGGCTTTGCAACGACCATCCCACCACGCGACGGGAGTACAGATCGAGCACGACCGCCAGATAGGCGAAGCCCTCCATCGTGCGGATATAGGTGATGTCCGTCACCCAGGCGCGATCAGCCTGCGGCACGTCGAACTGCCGATCCAACGTGTTGGCAGCGACGGCCGAAGGCCTTCCTCCTGAACTGCCTGGACGCCGCTGGTAGCCGATCTGCGCCTTGATGCCTGCCAGGTTGGTCAGGCGGGCAACGCGATTGGGACAACAGGTCTCGCCCTGATCGAGCAGATCGTCGTGCAACTTTCGATACCCATAGACCTTGCCGCTGTCACTCCAGGCCTGCCGGATCAATGCAATCTGCCGAGCATCTTCTTGCGCTCGCCGGCTCAGCGGCGCTTTGCGCCAGGCGTAAAAACCGCTGGGCTGGATCGCCAGGCACCGGCACATCGCGCGGACGCCAAACTGGTTCTGATGCTCGGCAACAAACGCGTATCTCACTTGGCATCCCTGGCGAAATACGCGGTGGCTTTTTTTAAGATGTCGCGCTCCTCGGTCACCCGAGCCAACTCGCGCTTCAACTGGCGGATCTCTGCGTCCTTATTGCCGTCGCCCGACGCGACCTTCGCAAACCGCTTCTTCCACGCATACAGCGAGTGTGGGCTGACGCCGAGGCGCTGCGAAACCTCCGCTACCGGGTAACCCCGCTCCGTGATCTGCACCACTGCGTCACGCTTGAACTCATCGCTGAAATTGGGTTTCCCCATCGTCGCCTCCTGTCCTCAAAATTAGGACCCGAGGCGTCCAGAAATCTAGGGGCTACTCA
>NZ_CAKASM010000051.1 GCF_916858675.1 Sphingomonas sp. Leaf21 | reverse complement strand
AGAGGTGGCTCGGTTCATCTGAACAGCTCGACGCGATTGCTAAGTGGAGCGTCCGCCGGTTTCATGCCGCTGCGAGAAGCGGCCGGTTGAAGTAGACGTGATCGGGCGTCCTGCGGTCAAGCGACGAGTGCGGGCGTCGGCCGTTGTAGAAGGCCAGATACCGGCCGATCGACGCGCGGGCCTCGCTGACAGAGGCATAGGCCCGCAGGTAAACCTCCTCGTATTTCACCGAGCGCCACAGGCGCTCGACGAACACGTTGTCACGCCAGGCGCCGCGTCCATCCATGCTGATTGCGATCCTCTCTCGCTGCAAGACGGCGGTGAACGCCATGCTCGTAAATTGGCTACCTTGATCGGTATTGAAGATCTCCGGCGCTCCGAAGCGCGTCAGCGCTTCCTCCAAAGCTTCGATGCAGAAATCGGTCTCCAGCGTGATCGACAGCCGCCAGCTGAGCACCCGCCGGCTGAACCAGTCGACGATGGCGATCAGATAAACGAAGCCGCGCGCCATCGGGATGTACGTGATGTCGGTCGCCCACACCTGGTTGGGCCGCGTCACCGTCAGCTTACGCAGCAGATACGGATCGATCTTGTGACCCGGTGCCGGTTTCGACGTGTTTGGCCGCCGGTAGATCGCCTCGATCGCCATCTTTTTCATCAGCGTGGAGGCGTGCAGCCGGCCGACCTTGATGCCTTCTGCGGCAAGCAGGTCTCGCAACATCCGACTGCCCGCGAACGGGAAATCCATATGCAACGCATCGATCCGTCGCATGATCGCGAGGTCGGCAGCCGGGGTTGGCCGCGGCTGATAATAGACGCTGCCGCGGCTGATCCCCAACTCCCGCGCCTGCCGCTTCACTGGCAATGCGTGCGAACGGTCGATCAACGTTTTGCGCTCGGCAATAGTCCTGCTTTGCCGAGCGCCCCGGACAAAAAATCGTTCACCAGCGTCAGTTCACCGATTTTGGCGTGCAACGTCTTCACGTCGATCGCAGGCTCCGCCGGTTCGCTATGGCCGTCCGACCCGAAAACCCCCGCTGCCCCTTCCAGCAACTGGCCGCGCCAGATCGTGATCTGGTTCGGGTGAACGTCGAACTGCTGCGCCAGCTCGGCCAGCGTCTTCTCGCCCTTCACGGCAGCCAGGGCCACCTTCGCCTTGAAGGCCGGACTATGGTTCCGGTGTGTTCGCTTCGTCATCTGATCTCCTGTTCGGCAGCCATGCTGGCCGCCTTCAGGCAGAAACTCCACTTAGCAGCCTGTCCAGATTTGCCGAGCCACCTCT
>NZ_CAKASM010000050.1 GCF_916858675.1 Sphingomonas sp. Leaf21 | reverse complement strand
ATTCTCTCGTTGCGGTGGTCAAGCCCCGCGGTTTTATCTTGCCATAGACATCCTTTCGTCATGGGCGGTCGGGGCGTGGGCAGGTTCAGTATTCTCTGCGAGGTCACACCGGCGTTGTTCGTCGCCTCTTCTGGAGGCATGGCCGGATGCCGTCATTTAGGGTGCTGCCAACAGGTGGTGCCTTGATATGTCTACAGCGTGGTAGCACCGGTCCGAAGACCGGGTCCGACAATGCGCGTCACAAGGTCACCGACCCGCCGTGCCTGCAGGTCACGCCCGAACGGGTTCAGACCGCCCGTCCAGGTTCCGCCAGGATGGGGCGCTAGCTGGTCGCCGCGGCGAGTGCCGCAGGTCCCATGGGCGCCTTGCCCCAACGAAACTCGCTCTGGTCACGCCAGATCCGGTACAGGACGGTGGCGAGCTTTCGCGCCACCGCCACCTTGGCCTTGTTGAAACCGATGCGGTTCGCCAGCCTGACGCCCCAGGCCTTCAGGGTCGACCATCGCTTCACGCTGACCAGCAGCACGGTGGCCGCCTGGACGAGGTGAAGCCGCGTCACGCTGTCGCCGCGCTTGCTGATCCGGCCGTGATGGTCCTGCTCGCCCGACTGGAAGCGGCGCGGGGTCAGGCCGAGATACACGCCGACATCGGCCGCGCGCTTGAAGCGGGTCGGCTCGTCGATCGCGGCGCGGAACGACAGGGCGGTGACCGGACCGACGCCCGGCACGCTCATCAGACGCCGACACACGGGTTCGGCCTGCGCGACCGCCTCCAGCCGCTGGTCGGCCTCGGCGATATGCTTGGCGATCAGACGGTGGACGTCGAGTAGCGGCATGAGCACGATCTTCAGGTGCAGGCCGATGTCCTGCGCCTCGGCGAGCACGTCGACCACCCGGTCGCGGAACGTGTCGGGGGCGACATTGCCGCGCGCCACCACGAACCCGAACGGCTTCAACAGCCCGCACAGTTCGTTCTCCAGGTCGACGCGCTGTTTCACCAGCCGCGCACGGGCGGCGAGTTGGACGCGCAGTTCCTGCGCCGCCTGTTCCTTGACGTGGACGATCTTCATCCACTCCGCGCCCAGTCGCACCATCTCGGCCAGGCCATGCGCGTCGTTGCGGTCGGTCTTGTGCCGCTTGAGCGACAGCGCGCGGTGGGCATGGACCGCGTCCATCACCGCGATGTCGAACCCCATCTTGCGCAGGCCGTGATAGAGCCACGCCGCCAGGCTGCCCGTCTCCATGCCCAGCTTCAGCGGCCCTTCCAGCCGCTTTTGCAGGTATCGGCCGATCTCGAACGGATTGGTCTTGGCCTGGCCTTCGACCACGACGGCACCGCTGCCGTCGAGGACGCAGATGCTGGTGCTGCGCTGGCTGACATCCAACCCGACGCTGTACACTTCCTCATGCCGGATCACCTCTTCCGGCTTCACCTTCATTGCCATGGTTGCCTCCTGAACATTGCAGGGGAATGGCGGTATCGCGGTCCTTGCTTCGCGATCCGCCTCGGCATCTTCTGCCTGGATCGCCGCCACCGCAACGACCCTATATGTCCAGG
>NZ_CAKASM010000049.1 GCF_916858675.1 Sphingomonas sp. Leaf21 | reverse complement strand
CGGTCAGCTCCGGCACGACGGTGAACAGGTCGCCGACCAGGCCGATATCGGCGACCTGGAAGATCGGCGCGTCCTCGTCCTTGTTGATCGCGACGATGATCTTGGAGTCCTTCATCCCCGCCAGATGCTGGATCGCGCCCGAGATGCCGACCGCGACATAGACTTCCGGCGCGACGATCTTGCCGGTCTGGCCGACCTGATAGTCGTTGGGCGCATAGCCCGCATCGACCGCCGCTCGGCTGGCACCCACCGCCGCGCCCAGCTTGTCGGCCAGCGGGTCGATCAGCGCATGGAACTGCTCCTCCGAACCCAGCGCACGACCACCCGAGACGATGATCTTGGCGCTGGTCAGCTCGGGCCGCGCATTCTCGGCCTTCTCCGCGCCGACGAAGCGGGACCTGGCCGCGTCGCCGGTGGTCGAGACGGCCTCGATCTCGCCCGAACCCCCCTCGGCCGCCGCCTTGTCGAAGGCGGTGGTGCGCACCGTCAGGACCAGCTTGGTGTCGCTGGTCCTGACCGTCGCGATCGCGTTGCCCGCATAGATCGGCCGGGTGAAGCTGTCCGGCCCCTCGACCGACAGGATGTCCGAGATCTGCATCACGTCGATGAGGGCGGCGACGCGTGGCGCGATGTTCTTGCCGGTCGTCGTCGACGGCGCGAGGAATGCGTCGTGGCTGTCCATCAGCTTGGCGATCAGCGGCGCGACATTCTCCGCCAGCGCATTGGCGTAGGGAGCGTCGTCGGCGACATGGACCTTGCCCACGCCCGCGATCCTGGCCGCCGCCTGCGCCACGCCGTCGACGCCCTGACCCGCGACGATCAGGTGCACTTCGCCCAGCTTGCCCGCCGCCGTGACGGTCGCCAGCGTGGCATCCTTGACGGCCCCGCCGTCATGCTCGACCCAAACCAGCGTCTTCACTTGGCCACTCCCAGTGCTTTCAGTTTCTCGACCAGCTCATCGACCGAGCCGACCTTGACGCCCGCCTGGCGCTTGCCGGGCTCGGCGACATGGGTGATCGTCAGGCGCGGGGCGACATCGACGCCGTAATCGGCCGCCGTCTTCGTCGCCATCGGCTTGGACTTGGCCTTCATGATGTTGGGCAAGCTGGCGTAGCGCGGCTCGTTGAGGCGAAGGTCGGTCGTCACGATCGCGGGCAGCGTGAGGGCCACCGTCTCGAGGCCGCCATCGACCTCGCGGGTGACGTTGGCCGTCTGCCCGTCGATCTCGACCTTGGAGGCAAACGTCCCCTGCGCCCAGCCGAGCAACCCGGCCAGCATCTGCCCGGTCTGGTTGTTGTCGCCGTCGATCGCCTGCTTGCCCAGGATGACGAGGCCGGGCTGTTCCTCTTCCACGACCTTGGCGAGCAGCTTGGCGACGCCGAGCGGCTCCACCGGCTGGTCGGCGGTGATCAGCACCGCACGGTCCGCGCCCATCGCCAGCGCGGTGCGCAGCGTGTCCGCCGCCTTGGGCTCGCCGATCGAGACGACGACGACTTCGGTCGCCGCCCCCTTCTCCTTCAGCCGGATCGCCTCTTCCACCGCGATCTCGTCGAACGGGTTCATCGACATCTTCACGTTCGCCAG
>NZ_CAKASM010000048.1 GCF_916858675.1 Sphingomonas sp. Leaf21 | reverse complement strand
GAAACCGTCCGAAAACGCGGATCCTGATTCCCGTGCGCATCTCGGCAGTGTAATCTTCTGGCATGGCGTATATCGAGGGACATGCTCGGGACCAGGCGCTGCTGCTGCCGGCGTCGGTCGAGGACTATGTGGCGGCAGACAACCCGGTGCGGTTCATCGACGCCTTCGTCGACGATCTCGATCTGGGCGCTGCCGGTTTCCAGCGCGCACGGCCGAAGGCGACGGGACGGCCGGGTTACGATCCGGCCGATATGCTCAAGCTGTATCTGTACGGCTATCTCAACCGGGTGCGGTCGAGCCGGCGTCTGGCGGCGGAAGCGACACGCAATCTCGAGCTGATCTGGCTGCTGCGCGGGGTGCGGCCGGACTTTCGGACCATCGCCGACTTCCGTCGCGACAACCGGAGCGCGTTCAAGGCGGTCTTTCGCGCCTTCGTCCTGCTGTGCCGCAAGCTCGACCTGTTCGGGCGCGAGCTGCTGGCGGTGGACGGCACGCGGCTGAAGGCAGTGAACAGCCGGTCGCGCAACTTCAGCCGCGAGCGGCTCGCGACGTATCTCGCTGCGATGGATGCGCGACTGGAGCGCTACCTGGCCGAACTGGACGAGATCGACCGTGGTGAGGACGGTGCCGGCACCGGTCGCGGTGATACCTTGGCGACGAAGATCGCCAAGCTGCGCGAACAGCGTCAGGCCAGCGCGGCGCTTCTGGGCCAGCTGGAGGAAAGCGGCGAAGGGCAGATCTCGCTCACCGATCCAGACGCGCGCCTGATGGTCGCGCATTCGAAGGTCACGGTCGGCTACAATGCGCAGGTTGCGGTCGACGTCAGGCATAGTCTGATCGTCGAGCAGCATGTCACCAACGCCTGCAACGACATGGGCCTGCTGGCGTCCACCACCGGATCGGCGATGGACGCACTCGGGGTCGAGCGGATCGATGTGGTCGCCGATATGGGGTATCATTCGGGCGACGATATCGTCGCGTGCGAGGCGGCAGGCATCACGCCCTACATTCCCCGCCCGCACCGCGGCACTGCCGTCGGCAACGGCCTCTTCCCCAAGGAGCGGTTCCGCTACGATCCCGAGGCCGACGTCTATCACTGCCCCGGCGGGCAGGTGCTGGACACCCGCTACGCCTCGGTGACGCGCGGCCATCTGTCGGTCCAGTATTCGAGCCCCGCCGCCTGTGCGGGTTGCCAGATCAAGGCGCGCTGCACCACGGGGCGCTGGCGACGCATCAATCGCGGCGAGCACGAGGCGGTCATCGAGCGCATGGCGGCGCGCATGGCAGAGCGCCCCGGCATCCTCACCATCCGCAAATCCACGGTCGAACACCCGTTCGGCTCGATCAAACAGTGGATGAACCAGGGCGCGTTCCTCATGCGGGGGCTGGAGAAAGTCCGCGCCGAGTTCAGTCTGACGGCGCTCGCCTACAATCTCCGGCGCGCCATCACCCTCATCGGCGTACCGGGGCTGATCCGGGCGGTGCAGGCCTGAAACACCGCTGAACACGCCATCGTCACGTCCTGGACGACAGGTAGGGCGCGTATCCCGGCCTCACGGTGCACATGGAGGCCAGGATATCGCTTATTGCGCCAGTTCGCCACGAAGAACCCCTGCAGCCCCACCACCAGCGAGTTTTCGGACGGTCTC
>NZ_CAKASM010000047.1 GCF_916858675.1 Sphingomonas sp. Leaf21 | reverse complement strand
GCGCAGCGCGTTCTTCAGCGCGTGGTGCGCCTCGCCCTTGTTGAGGCCAACCTGGGCGCGGCGCTGCATGCCGGTGTCGAGAATCCATTCGATGATGAACAGCGTACGCTCGATCCGGCCGACCTCGCGCAGGGCTGCGGCTAGGTCGTTCTGATCTTCCCCCGTCTCGGCGGACACGCAGGGTTAGCAGGTCATGCTTTGCTCGGCTTGTTCGGGCGTAAGATACGCGATGGCCGAGTGCATGCGGTGCCGGTTGTAATAGCCTTCGATGTATCCGAACAGGGCCTGTCGCGCTTCGGCCTGTGTCGCCCATCGGCACTGATGGACGAGTTCGACCTTCAGGGTGTGGAAGAAGCTCTCCATCGGGGCATTATCGTAGCAATTACCGGTGCGGCTCATCGAGGGTGTTGCGCCGATTGCCGCCAAGTGGTCGACATAGGCACCGGCCGCGTATTGCGACCCGCGATCCGAATGGCAGATGAGGCCGGGCGCTGGTCGTTGGCGTTGGGCCGCCATCATCAGCGCGGCGAGCGGCAGCTCGGTCCGCATATGGTCGCGCATCGCCCAACCGACGATCTTGCGGGTCGCCAGGTCGAGCACCGCGGCCAGATACAGCCAGCCTTCCCCGGTCGCGATATAGGTGATGTCGGCGAGCCAGATCCGGTTCGGCGCATTTGCTACGAAGCGTTGCGCCAACAGGTTCGGCGCGATCGGCAGATAGTGGCGGCTGTCGGTAGTGCAGGGCCGAAACCGGCGTCCTGCCAGCGCGCGGATGCGGTGTCGGCGCATCAGCCGCTCGACGCGGCCACGGCTGCACTGATGGCCCTCCGCCCGCAGGGCGGCATGCATCCTGGGCGACCCGTATCGTCCCTGATGGCGCGCCTGAAGGCGGCGGACATCGTGGAGCAGGGCCAGGTTCGCTGTCGTCCGAGCGCTCGGTGCGCGACCGCGCCAATCGTAATAGCCGCTCCGCGACACGCCGAGCATGCGGCACATGACGTTCACCGGCCAGGTGGACGCATGCTGCTCGATAAAAGTGAACTTCACCGTGGCATCTCCGCAAAGATGCCGACGGCTTTTTTTAAGATGTCGCGCTCCATCCGCGCCCGCTCCAGATCGCGGCGCAACCGCGCAATCTCGGACGCCTGATCTGCCGGCGACGCCATGGTCGATACTGGCGGCTTCGCCGCCGGGCTTGTCGGCGGAGCGATGCCCTCCTGCTGCTTACGCTGCCAGCGACGCAGCATCGTCGGCATGATCCCCAGCTCCGCCGCCACCTCGGTCTGCATCCGACCGCTCGTCTCCCAAAGCGCAACGGCCTCGCGCTTGAACTCGTCAGTGAACCGACGTTTTGTCGTACTCGCCATCATACACCTCCTGGCTCCGCAGAGCCTATCATCGGTGTCCGCCAAACCGGGGGAAGATCACCGAGTTGGGCACCGAGGAAGGCGGACACCGCGAGTGGGATCACCTCACCTGGTGCCAGCATACGGCCGGGATAGCGCAGCGCGCACAGTTGGAGCGCGAAGCCGATCCGGTTCTCGGGGCGACGTCGCCGGTCGATATGGATCAGGTCATCATCGGCGAGGATGTAGTGACGGAGCAGCGATGCCTCGTCGGTCGGCAGGTCGAGCAACGCCGACCGCTGCCGGGCGCTCAGGATATGGCGTCGCGGCATGCGGCAGTGTCCCTGTTGAACAGAAGTCTGTTTTGGACAACACTGACCCCACGCAAATCAAGGCTTTTCGAGGCCTAATTCCAGAAGGGTTCAATTGGGACAGCGCGCCGCCATCTACGCCAGGGTTTCGACAGCCGACCAGTCGTGCGAACGGCAGCTCCGCGACCTGGCCGGCTTTGCCGAGCGTGGCGGCTATGAAGTGGTCGAGGTCTTCCGCGAAACCGCGTCGGGCATGAAGGCAAACCGTTCGGCGCGGGCTGAGGTGATGAAGCTGGCGCAGGCACGCCATATCGATGCGATCCTCGTTACCGAACTCAGTCGCTGGGGGCGTTCGACCCAGGACCTGCTCGATACACTCAACCGGCTGTCGGGCTGGCGCGTGTCGGTGGTCGCGATGAGCGGCATGACGTTCGAGGTCGATACGCCGCATGGGCGGATGATGGCGACGATGCTCGCAGGTATAGCCCAGTTCGAGCGCGACATGCTGAGCGAGCGGGTCCGCTCTGGCCTTGCTGCAGCGCGGGCACGTGGCCGCAAACTCGGCCGGCAACTGGGGGAGCGACCCAAGTCGGACCGCCTCGCGCCCAAAGTGTTGGCGCATATCGCCGAGGGGCGGAGCTATCGCTGGATCGCTCGCGACCTGGGACTCAGCAAGAACACGGTCGCCGGGATCGTGGCTCGCGCACGGGGTAACGTGAGCCCTGATGTCACGGTGACGACATGACCGGGGCGTCTGGACGGCTGCGTCCCGATCCCCGGCGCAAGGCGCGGTTTCGCGAAATCGCCCGAGGCATTGTCGCCAAGGATCGCTACAATCGGAAGTACGGGATCGCCGTCGACACTGCTGGCGCCATCGCGCAGGCGCTAGAGCGCGCGTACCGCGATGGAGTCCGGGACGACCCGGCCGCAGCCGTTCAAGCGCCCGAACAGGATGATGCCGGCCCGCTGGAATGGGCGTTGATCCCACCACGACCGCGAGATGCCTTCTGGAGTATCTGCCTATACACCCTGGGCCGCGATACCGATCTCCCACGTGACGGCCATCTCGCTCCGGCTATTACCGAACGCGGAACGCCCGGATGGACACTCGTGGCAGGAGGGTACACCCCTGACAGGGTGATCAGCGATAGGAGCATTGGCCCGCTTGTCCGCCTCGGCCTTATCGCGCTCGCAGTCGATTTACCGGTTCGCATGATCGTAACTGCACAGGGGAAGGAAACATGGGCTCTCTTCTGCCAGCGCGGTGGGATGTACCCTGAGGATCTCACTGACATTTGATCCATTTGATCGACATCCATCCGGCGGAATGGTGAAGGGCAGCATCCGCCCCAAAGCGGACCTTTCAACCTGAGGCTACGTGGGGTAAGTTGGCGCTATGTCCAGCGTCGTCTCCGCTAGCCGATCTCGAACCAGTAGCGCCAAACGAAAAGCGCAAATCGTTCAGCAGGTCGCTGTTGGCGGCCAGCAGGTGGGCCCTCAGAGTGATGGCGTAGGGCAGCGTGAAGCGGCGAAACAGGCCGCTATGGAGAATTACCGTAAAGCGATGGCAAGGCGCGACCAAAAAGGTTGACCGGCGGTTGAGTGGTCGTCGCTGGATTGCGGACGGACTGCGCCCGCCCCAAATCAGTCATTTGAATGCGGAAGGCTGGTTATCGGGCAAGCCCTCCACACAGGCTCCGTTCGCATCATGACATCCCAAAGCCTCGCTGACTTCGTCCCGCACTCGATCGAGTTCTCGACATGGCGCGCCCATCTCCGCTTCGAGATAAAATTCAGGCTGTGGACTGAGCTTCTTTGCGGCAGACAGCATCTTATTGAACTGCTGAGCCGAAACAAAAGAGCCGTTCCAATAGAGTTTACCGGCCCTGTCTAGAGTGACTTTGTTCCTGATCACCTGCAAGCCTCGATTTAAATTTGGCTTGCGCCAAGCGGCATCAGGCGGAGTGCACGCTCGCGGTTCACTATTTGCACACCCGAATAAGCAGGCGAGCGCGAGTAACGATAATATGAGGCGTGGGTTCATGCCGGTAACATGGCAGCGACAATGTCGGGTTTCCACCCCTTCTTGCCGTTTCGCTTAGGGTGTCATTTCGCCCTCAGCCGGAACCGACCCCTATGACCCTGACATCATTGCCGAAGCGATTCTTTCGAGCAGCGGCTTCGCCCGCGTCGGTATCACCATGCCCGATGTCAGGCTGCGCGAGCGCGCCGCCCGCGACATGGCGCAGACCATCGCCGCCCGACTGGACCAGCCTCCTCCCCATGACAGCCGGCAAATCGTCCTCCCGCTGTAGCCTGCGATGGTCCTCTCCACTGCGGAGCGCGACCACCTCAACCGGCAGATCGTGACGCTCTCCCATGCCGCGCCAAGCGGCCGATGAGGCTACAGACGGGGATCGCTTAAAGCTACTCGATAAGGGCAAAGTGAGTAGCCCCTAGTTTTCTAGACGCCTTGAGCCATCAAAGCCTGCTGCCGTTCGAACTCGACGGGCGACAGCATCC
>NZ_CAKASM010000046.1:0-3354 GCF_916858675.1 Sphingomonas sp. Leaf21 | reverse complement strand
GCAATTCACAATATCTGGCTGAGTATTTAATGACCACACCAATTGAGCCACATCGCGCTGCTCTGCCGAGTCGGCATCCTGAGAGGGATGCCCAGCGTTGATGGTGGTGGTGTGGGCTCTCAAGCGTGAGGTAAGGGCAATTCGTGGATGCCTTGGCATGTACAGGCGATGAAGGACGTGGCACGCTGCGATAAGCGTCGGTGAGGTGTGAGCAACCTTTGACCCGACGATTTCCGAATGGGGAAACCCACCTATCCGTTTAATCCTAGCTGAGCCGCTCGGCGGCACGCTTTCCAAGCGTGCTGACGTGTGGCTCTGTGAGGGTTAGGCGGGCTAGGTATCTTGAAGCTGAATACATAGGTTTCGAGAAGCGAACCCGGTGAACTGAAACATCTCAGTAGCCGGAGGAAAAGACATCAACCGAGATTCCGTTAGTAGTGGCGAGCGAACGCGGACCAGGCCAGTGCTCAGATTTCAACTAGCAGAAGCTTCTGGAAAGTAGCACCATAGCGGGTGACAGTCCCGTATGCGAAAGTGATGATCTGAGACTCGAGTAGGGCGGGACACGTGAAATCCTGTCTGAACATGGGGGGACCACCCTCCAAGCCTAAATACTCGTACATGACCGATAGCGAACTAGTACCGTGAGGGAAAGGTGAAAAGCACCCCGATGAGGGGAGTGAAACAGTACCTGAAACGGATTGCCTACAAGCAGTTGGAGGGTCTTTAGGGCCTGACAGCGTACCTCTTGCATAATGGGTCTGTGACTTAATGTTTCAAGCAAGCTTAAGCCGATAGGTGTAGGCGCAGCGAAAGCGAGTCTGAATAGGGCG
Organism: Sphingomonas sp. Leaf21; assembly: GCF_916858675.1. GTDB lineage: Bacteria > Pseudomonadota > Alphaproteobacteria > Sphingomonadales > Sphingomonadaceae > Sphingomonas. Next base: position 2,521 of record NZ_CAKASM010000046.1, on the reverse strand, counting down.
CTTTAGTTTGAAGTATTAGACCCGAAACCCGGCGATCTATGCATGACCAGGATGAAGGTGCGGTAACACGCACTGGAGGTCCGAACCGATTAACGTTGAAAAGTTACCGGATGAGTTGTGCTTAGGGGTGAAAGGCCAATCAAGCCGGGAAATAGCTGGTTCTCCGCGAAAACTATTGAGGTAGTGCCTCGAGCGGACACCATAGGGGGTAGAGCACTGGATGGTTGCGGGGGTCGCGAGATCTACCAATACTAACCAAACTCCGAATACCTATGAGTGATACTCGGGAGACAGACGGCGGGTGCTAAGGTCCGTCGTCAAAAGGGAAACAGCCCTGACCTACAGCTAAGGTCCCCAAGTCGTGTCTAAGTGGGAAAGCATGTGGAAATCCCAAAACAACCAGGAGGTTGGCTTAGAAGCAGCCATCCTTTAAAGAAAGCGTAACAGCTCACTGGTCTAAACAAGGGTTTCTGCGGCGAAGATGTAACGGGGCTCAAGACACGCACCGAAGCTTAGGGTGTACGCTTATGCGTACGCGGTAGCGGAGCGTTCCGTAAGCCTGCGAAGCGATCTGGTAATGGGTCGTGGAGGTATCGGAAGTGCGAATGCAGACATGAGTAGCGATAAAGAGGGTGAGATGCCCTCTCGCCGAAAGACCAAGGGTTCCTGCGCAAGGCTAATCCGCGCAGGGTGAGCCGGCCCCTAAGACGAGCCCGAAGGGGGTAGTCGATGGGAACCACGTTAATATTCGTGGGCCTGGTGGTGTGTGACGGATTTCGTGTGTTGTACGTCCTTAACGGATTGGACGTGCTTCGAAGAAGTCCCGGGAAATAGCCCCACCGTATAGACCGTACCCGAAACCGACACAGGTGGTCAGGTAGAGTATACCAAGGCGCTTGAGAGAAGTGTCCTGAAGGAACTCGGCAAATTGCCTCCGTACCTTCGGAAGAAGGAGGCCCCATGTAGGCGCAAGCCATCATGGGGGGCACAGGCCAGGGGGTAGCGACTGTTTAGCAAAAACACAGGGCTCTGCTAAGTCGGCTTCAAGACGACGTATAGGGCCTGACGCCTGCCCGGTGCCTGAAGGTTAAGTGGAGGAGTGCAAGCTCTGAAATGAAGCCCAGGTAAACGGCGGCCGTAACTATAACGGTCCTAAGGTAGCGAAATTCCTTGTCGGGTAAGTTCCGACCTGCACGAATGGCGTAACGACTTCCCCACTGTCTCCAGGACATGCTCAGCGAAATTGAATTCTCCGTGAAGATGCGGAGTACCCGCGGTTAGACGGAAAGACCCCGTGCACCTTTACTGCAGCTTCAGAGTGGCATTGGATAAGAACTGTGTAGCATAGGTGGGAGGCTTTGAAGCATCGGCGCCAGCCGGTGTGGAGCCATAGGTGAAATACCACCCTGTTGTTATCTAATGTCTAACCTCGTACCGTGAAACCGGTACAGGGACCCTCTGTGGCGGGTAGTTTGACTGGGGCGGTCGCCTCCTAAAGAGTAACGGAGGCGCGCGAAGGTTGGCTCAGGCCGGTTGGAAACCGGCTGTTAGAGTGCAATGGCATAAGCCAGCCTGACTGCGAGACTGACAAGTCGAGCAGAGACGAAAGTCGGTCATAGTGATCCGGTGGTCCCTCGTGGAAGGGCCATCGCTCAACGGATAAAAGGTACGCCGGGGATAACAGGCTGATAACCCCCAAGAGCTCATATCGACGGGGTTGTTTGGCACCTCGATGTCGGCTCATCACATCCTGGGGCTGGAGCAGGTCCCAAGGGTTTGGCTGTTCGCCAATTAAAGTGGTACGTGAGCTGGGTTCAGAACGTCGCGAGACAGTTTGGTCCCTATCTGCCGTGGGCGTCGAAATTTGAGAGGAGTTGACCCTAGTACGAGAGGACCGGGTTGAACGTACCTCTGGTGTACCTGTCGTCGTGCCAACGGCGCAGCAGGGTAGCTATGTACGGACGGGATAACCGCTGAAAGCATCTAAGCGGGAAGCCTCCCTCGAGATAAGATTTCTCAGGACGGTCGAAGACCACGACCTTGATAGATCGGATGTGGAAGTGCGGTAACGCATGGAGCTAACCGATACTAATTGTCCTATTCGCGCTTGAGAGCTCCACACCCCCACCATCAGCCCTGGGCCGATGGCAAGAGGGTCTGGTCATCAACACAGCCAGTGCACCGCATCGATTTTATACCCAAACCACCTCGTCGCCCACACGGCAACGAGGTCAGTGTTCGCGGACTCTATTGCCTGGTGGCCATAGCGTCGGTGTCCCACCCGATCCCATCCCGAACTCGGCCGTGAAACCCGACTGCGCCAATGGTACTACTGCTCAAGCAGTGGAAGAGTAGGGCGTCGCCAGGCATTACAGCCCGCGAACACAAAAACCCATTCACATCGTCTCCCCTTACCTACGCGTCGCGGGGTGGAGCAGCCCGGTAGCTCGTCAGGCTCATAACCTGAAGGCCGCAGGTTCAAATCCTGCCCCCGCAACCACACCACACACAGCCCGCCCCA
>NZ_CAKASM010000045.1 GCF_916858675.1 Sphingomonas sp. Leaf21 | reverse complement strand
CTGTTCGGCAGCCATGCTGGCCGCCTTCAGGCAGAAACTCCACTTAGCAGCCTGTCCAGATTTGCCGAGCCACCTCTTCCTTCTTAGGCTTAAATCCGTCCAGTGAAACGGGGGCCAGTTCATACCAGCAGCTTTTGCGCGACGCTTGTAGATGGCTTGGCGGGTCGACGCCTTGCGCGAGGTGCTCGACGCCAGCTTGCGCCGCCTGTCGGCCAGGTCCGACATCGCAAGGGCCATCGCCTATGGCACGAAGCGCTGGCCAGAGCTGTCGAGCTTCCTCGACGATGGCCGCTTGGAGATCGAGAACAATATCGCTGAGCGTGCGCTGCGCGGTGTCGCGGTCGGACGCCGCAACTGGCTATTCGCCGGTTCGCGCGCAGGCGGCGGGCGGGCCGCGGCCATCTACACCGTCATCCAGACCTGCAAGGCCAACGGCGTCGATCCGCAGACCCATATCGCCGACGTCATCGCCAAAGTCGCGGCAGACTGGCCTGCCAGCCGATGGGATGAACTCATGCCCTGGAACTGGATGCCGTCGGCACATCAGCCGACCGCACAAGCTGCATAATCCGCGGTCTCCACGTCACGCTCTGATGTCCGTTTCCAACCCTCAAGACGTGCTCCATCATCCGCGTGGAAACGCAGATGGCGAATATGACCGCGTTCAGGTGGAGGCGGGGCCTGAAGGACGTCGGTGATCAAGCTCTGATACGCGGATTGGCTTCCGCATTCCCGTGTATGCGTGCCGGGGCTGATCCGATCTTACAGCGGGCGTCGCATTGCCGGCCACAAAGCGTGTGACGAATATTCCCCTGCCGTGGTCCTGCCCTCGCCTGTACGCAGGGTCTGCGATGCCGTCAGGCTGGCTGCACCTCCCTGGCGACGGCCCACCTGAAGCCCACCAGTTCACGGGCGACAGCGGCACAGACGACGGTGGTTTCCTTTCCCTTGGCAACGAGGGCACGATAGCGCGCCGTCAACCGGCTCTGCGCTTTCCCGGCAATCTCGCGGACCGCAGGCGTGGTCTGCTCGAGACGGTACAGCTTGGCCTTTCCGAGACGCGACGGGTGGCGGTACGTCCAGGCGCTCTCGACCGGCCCGTCTTCACCCGGTCGCCTGCGCGTTTCGGGATAAGCGATGGCGCCACCACCATGCAGGAATGGCCCAGTTCGACGATCAGGCGATGCAATCCGTATCCCGTCGAACCTGCCTCATAGCAGCAATGCACCACGTCGTATTTGGGCGCGATCCGCTGCAGGACGCGCTTCATCGCATCATGGGATGCGTCCGCCGATGAAGCGTACCTCGCCGCCACGCCCGTCATCAGCTACCGCTATCGCATTGCGCGCCTTTGCCACATCGATTCCGATGAAATCTCTGTAGGATCTCCCACGGTTCGTCCTCCTTGTGCGAGGATAGGCTCGGCCCACCCGAGCAACCCTCGGATCACGAGTGTAGGGCGAACGAATCCGATCAACGACACGGACATACGGTCTTACGGATCGCACCATCAAACCGTGTGATCAAACGCCTACCGAAGAATGCGCGGTTCCAGCAGCCTACTGCTACGCCTGTCGATGCGTGATGAAGCGACAGGTTCATGTGGAAAGGTCCCACTTGGCGGATGACCCGCGAGCAATAATGAGCAAATGTGCGCCAACTGATCCGATCGGCAGGGCGGCGCGGAATCGTTCGGGGCCGCCCTGCTATCGGTTATTTGCCGTCGACGGCGTTCAGAATGGCGCGGCCATAGGCGGTCTTCTTGAACCGCTCGCCTGCTTCCCGGGCCTGATCGGCGGAAATGAACCCCATCTCATAGGCGATCTCTTCCAGGCACGCGACTTGGACGCCTTGGCGGTGCTGCAGCGTCCGGACAAACTCGCCTGCTTCCAGCAGGCTGTCATGAGTCCCGGTGTCGAGCCAGGCGTAGCCGCGGCCCATCTGTTCAACATAGAGATCGCCCGCCTCCAGGTAGAGCCGGTTGAGATCGGTAATCTCCAACTCGCCACGTGGCGAGGGCTTGAGGTTGCGGGCAAACTCCACGACGCGGTTGTCGTAGAAATACAGACCCGTGACCGCATGGTTCGATCTCGGCATCTCCGGCTTTTCCTCCAGGCTGACCGCGCGACCGCCTTCGCCGAACTCAACCACGCCGTAGCGCTCGGGGTCTTCGACGCGGTAGCTGAACACGGTCGCGCCCTTGGGACGGGCCACGGCACTGGCGAGCAGGTCGGTCAGGTGCGCGCCAAAGAAGATATTGTCGCCCAGCACCAGTGCGACGTTATCGTCGCCGATGAAGTGCGCACCGATGGTGAAGGCCTGGGCCAAGCCGTCGGGGCTGGGCTGTTCGGCATAAGACATGGTCAGGCCGAAGGCCGAGCCGTCGCCGAACAGGCGGCGGTAATTGTCGATAAATTCCGGCGACGAGATGATGAGCACGTCGCGAATCCCCGCCAGCATCAGGACACTGAGCGGGTAATAGATCATTGGCTTGTCATAGACCGGCAGCAGCTGCTTGTTGACCGCCAAGGTAGCCGGGTGAAGCCGGGTACCCGAGCCTCCGGCCAAGATGATGCCCTTCATTTCATGGCTCCGATCAGTTCGTTGAGAATGTCGCTTAAGGCCGCTCGCCAGTCGCGCGGGGCGATGCCATAGGCGTCGCGTATCGCGCTGTGGCTGAGCAGCGAATTGGCGGGGCGTGCCGCAGGCGTCGGGTAATCGCGGCTGGGGATCGGCACGACATCGGCCGAAGGACCGCCGCGCGCAGCCGACTGGTAAAAAATCTCCGTAGCGAAATCCGCCCAACTGATGGCCCCGGCATTGCTGAAATGGAACGTGCCGGTGGGCGCGGTTTCGTCCTCGATCAGCCGTAGCGCGATGGTCATCAGCGCATTGGCTAGATCGGCCGCGCTGGTCGGCGAACCATGCTGGTCGGCGACGACCGACAGCGTGTCGCGGCTTTCGGCCAAGCGCAGCATCGTCTTGATGAAGTTATGGCCATGCGCCGACACGACCCAGGCGGTGCGTACGATGGCATGGCGCGCACCAGAGGTCCGCACCGCCAGCTCGCCACCAAGCTTGGACGCGCCATAGACGCCGAGCGGGGCGACCGGATCGTTCACCTCCCACGCGCCCTGCTTGTCGCCCGCAAACACATAGTCGGTCGATACCTGGATCAGCGGGATGCCCGCCTTCACACAGGCTTCGCCGAAGGCGGCGGGCGCCATTGCGTTTACCGCCCAAGCGGTCACGACATCGCTTTCAGCTTTGTCGACCGCCGTATAGGCGGCGCCGTTGATGACCGCCGCCCAAGGACGCGAGGCGACAATCGCCGCGATGGCGGCACTATCGCGCAGATCGAGCATGTCATGGTCGATCGCAACGATCTCATAGCCTTGCGGCCAAGCGCAGCGCTGCAACTCGGTGCCGAGCTGGCCACCGGCACCGGTGACCAGGATCGTGCGGGGAGTATCCGCCGTCATGCCGTCACGCCGCGCCGCTCGGACGCCTTGGCGGCGACCAGCGGGCGCCACCAGGCCTCGTTGGCCAGATACCATTCGACCGTCTTGCGGATGCCCGTCTCGAACGTCTCGGCCGGAGTCCAGCCCAATTCGGCACCGATCCGGCTGGCGTTGATCGCGTAACGCTTGTCATGACCCGGCCGGTCGGCGACCTCGGTCATCTGCGCGGCATAAGGCTTGCCGTCGGCGCGCGGGCGCAGTTCGTCGAGGATCGCGCAGAGTGTCTTCACGACGTCGATATTCTGGCGCTCGTTATGCCCGCCAACATTATAGGTGCGGCCGGGCTGCCCGCGCTCGAACACCGCCTGCAGCGCGCGGACATGATCCTCGACATACAGCCAGTCGCGGACCTGGTCGCCCTTGCCGTAAATGGGCAGTGCCTCGCCATCGAGCGCCTTGGCGATCATCAGCGGGATCAGCTTTTCGGGGAAGTGATACGGCCCGTAATTGTTGGAGCAGTTGGTGATGAGTACCGGCAGCCCGAAGGTATGGCCCCAGGCCGAAACCAGATGGTCCGACCCGGCCTTCGACGCCGAATAGGGCGAGCGCGGGTCATAGGGCGTGTCCTCAGTGAACAGGCCGGTGTCACCCAGCGTACCGTACACCTCGTCGGTCGAGATATGGTGGAACCGGAAGGCGGCCTTCGCGGCTTCGTCGAGGCTCAGCCAATAGCTGCGCGCCTCGGCCAGCATCGTGTACGTGCCGACCACATTGGTCTGGACGAAAGCGCCGGGGCCGTCGATCGAGCGGTCGACATGGCTCTCGGCAGCCAGATGGGTGATGACGTCGGGCTTGAACTCGGCGATCGTGGCACGCACGGCCTCGGCGTCGCAGATATCGCCCTGGACGAAGCGGTAGCGGTTGCTGGCGGCGACCCGCTCGACCGTGGAAAGGGTGCCCGCATAGGTCAGCTTGTCGAAGTTCAGTACCTCATGGGTCGTGTTCTCGATCAAGTGGCGGACGAGCGCCGAGCCGATGAACCCGGCCCCGCCGGTGACGAAGATGCGCATTATCGAGGCGTCCTTTTAGGAAAGTGGGGCCAGCGGGTGGCCGTCATAGGGGAACGGGCTGTCGAACTCGGCCAGCGTCGGTTGGCGAGTATCCTTAGGCGACAGTTCCGGAATGGTCCTGGCGGGCATCGGCCAGTCGATACCCACACTGTCCCATGCGATCCCGCCGTCATGGTCGGGAGCATAGGTATCGGAGCATTTATAGGTGACTTCGCAATCGGGCTCTAGCGTCACGAAACCGTGCGCGAAACCAATCGGAATGAATAGCTGGTGGCCGTTTTCGGCGGACAGTTCGGCGCCGACCCACTGGCCATAGGTGGGCGAGCCTTTGCGGACATCGACCGCGACGTCAAAGATCCGGCCGCGGATGCAGCGCACCAGTTTGTCCTGGCCCCGCGGCGGCGTCTGGAAATGCAGCCCGCGCAGGGTGAAGGCGGGAGCGGAATAAGAGTGGTTGTCCTGGACAAAGGTGCAGGTGATACCCAGCGCGGCGAAGGCGGGCACGGAGTGCACCTCGGTGAACCAACCACGGCTGTCGCCGAAGCGTTTCGGGCGGATGAGTTGGACATTGCAGGTCATCGTCGAAGTTCCTGTGCCGTTTGAGGGCGAATGCTCGTTACGGCAAGGATGCGGCAAAGGCCACTCGTTGGAATGCGCGTACACAAAGCTAGATCTTGGCGGTGCCGATCGCTGCGCACCCTTTTGCGGAAACGTCAATGGCCATTCTAGGGATAGTTCTAGGGCGGCTGACAGAGGTGGCTCGGTTCATCTGAACAGCTCGACGCGATTGCTAAGTGGAGCGTCCGCCGGTTTCATGCCGCTGCGA
>NZ_CAKASM010000044.1 GCF_916858675.1 Sphingomonas sp. Leaf21 | reverse complement strand
CCGTCCCGATGAGCGGGAGCCCGGGGGTCTCTCAGCCGCACGATGCTCAGGAAGGGCATGCGATGCCTCTAATATAGAGAGCGTTTGGTTAAGTTGCATCCCCCAGCAGCCCTCGGTCCAGCCGGATTGAGTGCCGTAGAGATTTCTATCAGGACCGGTACTCAATGGGTTTGCAAAGGCGCTGAACGCCCAGCACGACGCCGGTGAGGCTGAACAGGAAGCCGAGAATCAACGGGATCAGCACGATGATCCGACGCAGCACCGGGCGCGTAGCGAGGCCGGGCACGTTGAAGGTGTGGAGCGCGTAATAGATCCAGGCGTAGCGCGCGCGGCTGTCGTCCATCACCGTCAGCAACCGACCGTCGACGCCGTCCGCGTAGACATCGGGAAGCGCTTTGCCCTTGAGCGATACGCGCACGGCCGTCGCAGGCCAGCCTTCCGCTAAGGCATAGGTCGCAGTCGGATCGATCGGGGCGACGCTGAAACCCGACGCGTCGGGAAATGCTGTCAGCACCGCCTTGCCGATCCTGTCGCGGATGGTCGCGGGCGCAATACGCGCGGTCGCGGAGTCGTTGGTCAGGGCCGTTCCGTCGGGTTGCCAGGCGACCGATTGGCTCCGGCCGCCCACGACCGTGAAGTCGAGCTGCCTGGTGTTTGCAGGCATGCCCGTCGGCAGATCGTTCGGCAGCGCAGTCGTCAATGGGGCACCAGCATAGCGCGCGGCCTGTTCGGCGGTCGGCTGACCGCGCGAGAACAGGCGGCCATGGTCCATCGACAGCCAGCCGCTCAACGTCCAGCTCAGTACGAAGACGCTCGCGAACAGGCCGAGCAGATGGTGCCAGCGCATCCAGCGCCGGCGGTAGGCGGTGAACGACGGCGTGCGCAGACGGCGCGCCGCGAGCATGCGGATGATGCCCAGGAACGTGCCGGCGATCGCCACCAACAGCGCGACGAACGACAGGGTCCAGACCGTCCGGTCCCACGCGGTGAAGCTCGACCGCAACGGCGTGACATACGCCCAGTGCAGCACCGCACCGACCCAGTTCCAGCCGCGATCGGCGGCGGTGGTGCGCTGGACCAGTTCGCCGGTCCTCGCCGAGCGATAGAGGCTCGTCCCATGTCGGTCGGCGAGGTCGATCCGGTAGAACGGGCGGAGCGGATCGAAGCGGTTGTGGACGACCCACTGGTCGTAGGCGATCGCGACCGGGGGCGTCGTACCGGGCGATGAACGTCGGTCCGCGGCGATATCCTCCGGGGTGAGATCGCCCAGCCTCTCACCCGATCGCGCATCGATCGCGATCGTCCCGTCCGGCGTGGTGGCGATATACGCGGGTGCCCCGCCCCGCTGGACGAGGCGCAACGCGGTCGGCTGACCGGCGGCGATCGCTGCGCCACGCGGCGAGATCGCCACCGCGCCGAAGTCGATCGGCGCCTCCAGCCGCAGCTGGTCGGCGTGTGACAGCGACGGGAACGGCTTGAACAGCAGCACCGCCCCGCTCGCGAACCAGAGCGCGAAGATCAGGCAGGTCGCGACGCCGAGCCAGCGGTGGAACCAGACGAGCGTCTTTATCGCCTGACGCCACCGCGTCTTCGCGCTAGAAGCGGGCAAGGACGCTGACCTCGAACCTGCGCGGTTCCCCCAGCATGACCTGCGCGGGGTAATAGATGTCCGCCCACTGCACGAAGGTCTTGTTCCAGACGTTGTTGATGCGCCCGGTCAGCGACCAGCGCGGCGTCAGCGCATAGGTCGCGTAGACGATCCCCGTCGCATAGGGTTTGAGCACGAGGTCGTTGGCGGTGTTGCCGTAGCGTTTGCCGACATATTTGACGCCGCCGCCCGCTTCCAGCGGCAGTCCGCCGATATGCTGCACCGTCGTCCAGATATTGCCGACCCAGGCCGGGACGTTAGGCGGCGTGTTGCCCGACGCGGCGATCCCGTAGTTCGGATCGACGAAATTGGCGTATTTCGCGTCGACATAGGTGCCGCTGGCGATCACCGCCCACGCCGGCGTCACGCGCAGTTCGCCCGACGCTTCGATCCCGCGCGACCGCTGGCTGCCGATATTGCTGACGGTATCGACCGCGACCTGCGTCAAAATGTTCTCGCGCTCGATGTCGTAGGCCGCGAGCGTCAGCGATCCGCGGCCGTGCATCAGATCGGCTTTCAGCCCGCCCTCGACCTGGTGCGACGTGCTCAAGCCGAAATTCTGGTTGGCGTTGACGAGGAAGATGTTCGCGCCGACCGGATCCTTGCCGGTGCTGTACGACGCGTAGGCGGTGACGTTTGGCGAGACGTCGTACACCAGCCCCACGCGCCAGTTGAACAGCCGGTAGGTGCGGTCGAAACTCGACCCGGCGTTGAAGCTGCCATCGACGTTGAAATTCTCGCGCGTCAGATACAGCCGCTCGGCGCGCAAGCCCGTGACCAGCTTGAGCGAGGGCGTGAGAGCGAGCGCATCCTCGCCGAACAGCGCGATCTGGTCCCAACGGGTCGGCGACACGCGCTTGTCGATCGCGCCGAAAAGACCCGGGTTCGGGTGCAGCGGATCGACGCTGTCGCCATCGGGAAAACCCCGGCTGCGGACGAAATCGAGATGGCTGTAGTCGATGCCGACGACCAGCGTGTTGTCGAGGCCGAGCAGCTTGTCCTTGTGCGTCAGGCTGAACTGATCGCCGAACAGATCCTGGTTGTGGAACACGAAGAAGCGATCGCGGTCGATCAACTTAGTGGTCGCGTTGAAGACGTAGTTCTCGGCGTTGATCCATTGCCGCTCGGCATGGAAATAATAGGCGGTGTTCGACAGCGTGAGGTGGTCGGAGGGCGACCAGTTGACGACGACCCGCGGCCAGACCTGCCAGCTCTTGGCGCGGTTGTCCGCCACGTTGTAATTGGTGAAGCGCGTGCGGCGATCGACGACATAGCCTTTGCCGGTCGACAGGATCCCGCCGATCGGATCGGCGGCGAACGAGGCCGGGACCAGCGGCGTACCGAAATAGGTGGACAGAGTGTCCTTGAGATAATCGACGCTGAACGCGATCGACAGCGTGTCGCGCGGCTTGAACAGCACCGCGCCGGTGGCGTTGAACGACGTGGAACCGGCGCGATCGACGAAGCCGTCGGTGCGATGATAGCTCACGTCGGCGCGGGCGGCGAGCGTGTCGCCGAGGCGGTGGTTGCTGCCCAGCCCGATGCTGGCGGTGTCGAACGACGCATAGGAGGCGAGCGCCTGGAGGCTGTCGGCGGTGAAGTCCGGGCTCTTGTTGACGATGTTGACGGCGCCGCCGATCGCGCCCTGCCCGTATAGAACCGACGCCGGCCCCTTGAGCACGTCGATGCTGGCGATGTTGAAGGTGTTGCCGGGGCGATTGATCATGTTCGCCGGCCCGAGATACAGCCCGTTGTGCAGCACCGTGATCTGCTCGCCGGTAAAGCCGCGCATCGAGAACAGTGAGGGATCGCCCGGCGAGCCGCCCGAGATGACGCCCGGCAGGCTGACCGTCGCTTCTTCGACGGTGCGGAACCCCCGCGTGAGGATCTCGTCGGCGCCGATCTGGTCGATCGTGGCAGGCGTCTCGCGGATCGACAGGCCGAGGCGGCTCGCAGTCGGCGTCGCGACGTCGAGCTGGCGCAGCCGCCAGCCGGTCACGGTGATCTCCTCGCCCGCCGCCGGTACGGACAGCGACGCGGTCGGCGTGCTGTCCTGGGCGATCGCCGCCGTCGAGGCGCCGCACAGGGCGGTCGCCGCGGCGGCACCGCGTACCCATGAATTTACGATCGTCGTGCGCACCGATATCCCCCGTTTTTAATATGATCGCCCCGCCCCTGCGGTCGTCTCGTGGTCGTCAGCGCCTGTCCGGGATCAGTCCCCCCCTGCCCCTAGGGTCATCGCGTCCTCTCCGACCAGACCGAAATGCTCGAGCCCCAGCGTCATGAGCGTCAGCGTGCCGCGCAGATCGGCTTCGTCGAGGTCGCGGGTGATGAACACGATCCGGCTGCGGCGATCCTCGCTCGGCCAGGCGTCGAGCCGGACCGGGGGGTGGAAAATGTGCTGGACGCCGTGGATCACCATCGGTCGATCGACACCCTCGACGTTGACGATGCCCTTCACGCGCAGGATGTCGGCGCCCTTGAACATCGTCAGGATGCCCAGCCAGCGCTCGAACGCCAAGGCTGGAATGGGGTCGTCGAAGGTCAGGCAGACCGAGCGGATCCGGTCGCCGTGGCGATCGACGTCGTGATGATGGTGCCCGTGATGATGGTCGTGATGGTCGTGGACCGGGCTCGTATAGGCTTCGGCGTTCAGCCAGCGGCGGACGTCGTGGCTCTTGGTCGTCGGATCATACAGCCCGGCCTCGAACAGTAGGTCGGGATCGACCGCGCCATCGACCGCCACCGTGATCGGGGCCGCGGGGTTGAGCGCGTGCAGCCGCGCTTCCAGCGCAGCACGCGCGTCCGCACCGACCAGATCGGTCTTGGTCAGCAGCAGCCGGTCGGCGACCGCGGCCTGTTTGATCGACTCCTCCTGCGCATCGAGCGTCGCCATACCGGTCGCGGCGTCGACGGTGGTGATGACACCGTCGAGCCGGTACAGCGTCTGCAGGCGCTCGTCGGTCATCAGCGTGTGCAGGATCGGCGCCGGGTCGGCGAGACCGGTCGTCTCGATTACCACCCGGTCGAACCAGCACTTGCCGTCGCGCGCGAACCGCCACGGCGCCTCGCGCAGCGTCCGCAACAGGTCGCCGCGGATGGTGCAGCACAGGCAACCGCCCATCATCTCGACGACCATGTCGTCCTGGCTGCGGACGATCAGGTCATGGTCGAGCCCGATCGAGCCGAATTCGTTGATGATGACGAGCGAGCGCGCCATCCGCGGATCGCGCACCAGCCGATTGAGCACGGTCGTCTTGCCGCTGCCGAGAAAGCCGGTGAGAACCGAGACCGGGATCAGCGCGCCGGGTCCGGTGACCAGGCCGGTCATGCCGCGCCTTCCAGAGCGGGACGACTGGCCTTGCGGGCGATCCAGGCACCGTGGGCGAGCAGCACCGCGACGATGGTGGCAGCGCCGACGCCGATCGCGGTGAAGGTCTGGTCGTCGAGGTCGAGCGCGAAGCCCGCGGCCTCCGACGCCGCGAACAGCGCCATGCCGTAGGACAGACCGACGATCAGCCAGCCGACCGCGCGCCGATACCGCATGACCGATCCGCCTGCACCCCTACCCGCCCGCTGGCTCGAGCGCAGCAATCGGCTGACGATCTGGCTGTCCAGCGTATCGGCGAGCACCATGCCGATCGTGAAGGCCAGCGCGATACCGGCGGCGGCCGCGGGCCCGCCCCGCGTCGTTGCTGCCGCGCCCCAGGCGGCCGCCTGGGTCGCGGTGTCGAACACCAGCCCGAACACGACGCCGATCGTGACGACCGCCGCCGGGTGCGTGCTCGACCGCAGCGACCGCGGCACCAGCCCCGCCCGCCACCCGACCGGCGCGTACGCGCGGTGTCGCAGCAGCGCGACGAGATTGAGCGTGCCGACCAGGATCAGCAACGCGATCACCATCGTATCGACCAGCGTCGCGGTCCAGCGCGGCACGACGATCCAGTGCGCGAACAGCGACACGCCGATCGCCACGACCGCCACCGCGAGACTGTGGCCGAGCGCGAACAGCGTACCGGTCCAGGGCGACAATCGCGGCCGCTCCTCGACCATGCGGAAGACGATATTGTCGATCACCGCGACGTGATCGGGATCGAGCCCGTGGCGCAGGCCGAGCACGAACATCAGGCCCAGCGTGGGCAGTGCGAACGAGGGATCTGTCATGCCATGTCTTCCGAGATAGTGTCGGGGTCTTCCGAAATCGGGTCGGGCGCCAGTTCCGAGGCGACGATGCCGCGCGCGGCCAACTTGGCGAGGCGGCGGGGCAGCTCTGCCTGGATCCCCAGCAGGGTCGGCCGCGCGGCCTTGCGCCAGCCGCGGCACTCGACCTGCGTGCGCCCGCAGGCGACGCACCAGCCGGTCCGGCCATCGAAGCGGCAGATATCGACGCACGGGCTCTTCATGCGCGCGCGGCCATGTCGAGAATGCCGATCCGGCCGTCCTCGTCGCCCCAGCCGAGCCGGGTGCCGGCGTCGTTCCAGCTGAGCGCGGTAATGGCAGCGCCCTCTTCATCGACCAGCAGCGGGCGATCGTCGCCGGTCTGCGTGAGGACGACGACGCCATCGTCATATCCGACCGCGAGCAGGTCGCTGCGGGGATGGAAAGAGACGCGGGTGACGATCGCGCCCCGCCGCTCGGCCAGCAGCAACGGCGGCTTGTCCATCGGGCCGCTCTTGCCATCGAACGACCATAGGACGGTGCACGCATCGCCGCTGGTCGCCAGCCATTTGCCGCGGCGATCCCACGAGAAGCTGCGCGTCTTGGCGACGTAGCCCGACATCCGCATGTCGCGCAGATCGGGAAGCCGCCAGCCGTGCAGTCCGGTCTCCTGCAACGCGGTGATGACATAGCGGCCGTCCGCGCTCATCGTGCAGGCGAGGTGCGAGCCGATCCAATCGAGCGCGACGCGGCCGCTGCCGGCGGTCGCGGCATAGACCAGGCTGACGCCACCATAATGCGCGACGGCCAATCGCTTGCCCTTGCCGTCGAGCGCCAAGCCGCCGATCGTCGAACCGATCGCATAGCGGTGCGAGGGTTCGGTGGCGCCGGGCGTCCAGACGACCGCTTCGCGACCGACGCCCGCGACGATCAGGCCCGATGCGGGACTCGCCACCAGATGCTCGACCCAGCGTCGGTCGAAGCGGCCCAACTCCAGAAAATCGCCATCCGCCGTCACGCGGCATACCCGGCCATCGTCGCCGCCGGTGACGATCGAGCGTCCATCGGGATGACGGCACGCCGCCAGGATTGCGCCGCCGTGCACCGGATGCGCGGCGACCTCGCCCGCGTCGGTCATGTGCCGCACGCTGCCGTCGCCGAGCGTCAGCCACGCGTCGTCCCGGAGCCACAGGATCGCGGTCGGCTCCGCGCCGACCTCGACACGGCGGCCGTGGCTTTGCACCAGCGTTTCACCCATCGCGTCGATCATCGGCTGGCAGGAACCGCGCAGGCCTCGAACCCGGCGCGCAAGGCGACGGGATCGAGATTGCGGCCAATGAACACCATCCGGCTGGTGCGGGCCTCGTCCGGCTTCCAGTCGCGCTGATGATTGCCGTCGAGCAGCATGTGGACGCCCTGCACGACATAGCGCTGGTCCTCGTCGGGGAACGACAGCACGCCCTTCAGACGCAGGATGTCCTGTCCCTGGACCACGGTCAGGTTGCGGAGCCACGGCATGAACAGTTCGGGCCGGATCGCCGTCGCCGAACTCAGCGATACCGAGGTGATCGAATCGTCATGCTCGTGATCGTCCTCGGACAGGAAATCGGGTTCGATCCCGAGGATGCGGTCGAGGTCGAAGGCGCCGCGCTCCAGCACCTCCTCGAGCGGTACGACGCAGTTCTGCGTCTCGTGCAGCCGCGCCTGGCCGTTGATCGTGCGGACGCGCTGGCGCACCACCTCCAACTCCTGCGCCGTCACCAGATCGGTCTTGTTGAGCAGGATGACGTCGGCAAACGCGATCTGCTCCTCGGCCTCGTGGCTGTCCTCCAGCCGGGCGAGGACATGCCGCGCATCGACCACGGTCACGATCGCATCGAGGCTCGCCCGGGCGCGCACGTCGTCGTCCATGAAGAAGGTCTGCGCGACGGGGGCGGGATCGGCGAGGCCGGTGGTCTCGATGATGATCGCGTCGAAGCCGTCCTTGCGCTTCATCAGCCCTTCGATGATGCGGGTCAGGTCGCCGCGGACGGTGCAGCAGATGCACCCGTTGTTCATCTCGAACACCTCTTCGTCGGCATCGACGATCAGGTCGTTGTCGATGCCGATCTCGCCGAATTCGTTGACGATGACCGCATATTTGCGGCCGTGGTTTTCGCTGAGGATGCGGTTCAGGAGCGTCGTCTTGCCCGCGCCCAGATAGCCGGTGAGAACGGTGACGGGGATGGTCGGTAATAACAATGAGAGAATCCAATGTGATGGTATATTGTCTCCTTTACAGCTTATTTATGAAGGCTGCAATGCAAACGACCTAATGTATCAGCTCGATGCCTTACAAACCTCAACTTCCCGCCGGGCTCAGAACAGAGGTGGCTCGGTTCATCTGAACAGCTCGACGCGATTGCTAAGTGGAGCGTCCGCCGGTTTCATGCCGCTGCGAGA
>NZ_CAKASM010000043.1:6491-13149 GCF_916858675.1 Sphingomonas sp. Leaf21 | reverse complement strand
CGTGACTGCAACCAGCGGTCTAAGCGACCACCGCTGCGGTGAAACCCCTCTAGGCCCACCCTCCCAACCGGTCAACAGCTATTTTCACGGCTCGGTCATTTTTCTTGCACGCCAGCGTCATACGCCTCTGTCAAAGATCGGGGCCTGGCTCCGTCGTAGCGGCCCTTTCGCCGTAATGCCTGGCCAGCATGGCGCAGGCGATCAGCTGGACCTGGTGGAACAGCATCACGGGGAGCAGGATGACGCCGACCTGCGCCGCGGGAAACAGGACGCCCGCCATCGGCACGCCCGACGCCAGGCTCTTCTTCGAGCCGCAGAATTGCAGGACGATCGCGTCCTCGGGCGAGAGCCGCATCAGGCGCGCGATGACAAAGGTCGCCGCCAGGATGACGCCGAGCAGCAACAGGCACAGGAGCATGAGCTGCCCGAGATCGCCAGGGGAGACGCGCGACCAAAGCCCCTCGACCACCGCGGCACCGAAGGCGGTGTAGACAACGAGCAGGATCGATCCGCGATCGACGATGGTCAACAGCGTCTTGTGGCGACCGACAAAGCCGCCGATCCATGGGCGAAGCAGATGACCCGCCACGAACGGGGCGAGAAGTTGCAGCAGGATCCCCTCGACCGATGCGAGCGACACCCCTGCCCCACCGTCGACGCGCATCAGCATCGCGACGAGCGCGGGCGTGAGGACGATGCCCAGCAGGTTGGAAAAGGATGCGCTACAGATGGCCGCAGCGACATTGCCGCGGGCAATCGCGGTAAAGGCGATCGAGGACTGAACGGTGGACGGCAGCAATGTGAGGAACATCAGGCCCAGCGCGAAGCTGGGGTCGAGGCCGGGCAGATAAATCAGCGCCAGCCCCAGCAGCGGGAAGAGGACGAACGTCGATGCCAGCACCGCCAGATGCAGCGGCCAGTTCCGCAAGCCGGTCCAGATCGCCTCGCGCGACAGCTTCGCGCCGTGCAGGAAGAAGAGCAGCACGATACCGGCGTCCGCCAGCATTCCGGCAAAGCTCGCGAAACCACCGCGCGCAGGCAGAAGGGTCGCGAGGAGCACCGTCCCCAGCAGCATGAGGACAAAGGGTTCGAAGACGGACAACAGGCGCTTCAGCACGGGCGCTCCTTGGTTGATTAGGGCAATGCATGAACGGAAAAGCATCGCCAGAACGGCGGGATAGCGGAGCAGAGCCCGACACGGAACCGCCAAGATGATCGGCCGCAGGCGTGCAACGGGATAACGGGGGGAGCGATGCCCGGCTCGCTCGACCCCCGCCCCGATCGTCCTGCCGATGCCGGTACGACCGGCGGCTTCCGCTCCTGATGCTTATTCTGTTCGTGTTGGCGGACGATACGGGACCGTCCCTAGGCGAAACGCGGGCCAAAAAAAAGGCCGGTCAAATGACCGGCCGAAAAGTTTTTAGGAGAGGATGCCTGAAAGGCCCGATCCTTGTGCACTGCAGCGCTGACCGACGCAATTGCAACCTAAGCAAATTGAATTGCACAAAACGCAACTGGTATCACTTTGGCTATGCGCTGCGGGTGGTCAGCCCCGGCCTGGCAGGGGGATGGCGGTGCTGTGTTTGATTTCCTCCATGGCGAAGGCCGCGCTGACATCGACCAGCCGCACGCGGTCGATCAATCGCTTGTAGACGCGGTCATAGGCCTTGATGTCCGCCACCCGGATCTTGAGGAGATAGTCGACCTCCCCGGCCATGCGGTAGAACTCCACGACCTCGGGCATATCGCTCACCGCGCGGGCGAATTCGTTCAGCCAGGTCGCGGAATGTTCGGCGGTGCGGACGCTGACGAAGACGGCCATCCCGGCCTCGAGCTTTCCCGGATCGAGCAGCGCCACCCGCCGCAGGATATAGCCTTCCTCCTCCAGCCGTCGGATCCGCCGCCAGCACGCATTTTGCGAAAGGTTCACGCGTGTCGCGATCTCCGCCACCGACAGGCTGGCATCGTTCTGGAGTTCGGCGAGGATCGCGGTGTCAACTTTATCGATCATGATGCCCCGATGCGAAAGATTTTCACGCTTTAACCCGGTTCCCAACCCAAATTTGGTATGATTTGGCAGTCATACTTGCATATCCTTATTACGGAATAAGGAAAAGACGATGCTGATGACCGCCACCGACCATGTCGGCCAGACCGGGACCGCCGCCGAACGATTGGGGATCGTGACCGCCGAACACCCGGTCGACCGGGCTTTCGTGGCGCGCGCCCTGTGCGTGATCGACCGCGACCGGCGACGGTGCCCCGAGACGCCGCTACTCGCGGTCGGGCTGGCGGCGGCGCCCTCGGTCGACCTCTATCTCAAGGATGAGTCGGCGCATCCGACCGGCAGCCTGAAGCATCGTCTCGCCCGCTCTCTGTTCACCAGCGGCGTGGTGGCGGGCGTGATCCGCGAGGGGCGGCCGCTGGTCGAGGCGTCGTCGGGGTCGACCGCGGTGTCGGAGGCCTATTTCGCGCGGCTGCTCGACCTGCCCTTTCATGCGGTGATGCCGACGACGACGGCCCCGGCCAAGATCCGCGCGATCGCCGCGCAGGGAGGCCAGTGCCATCTGGTCGCGCCGAACCGACTCTACGACGAGGCGCGCGACCTCGCCGACGCGCTGGGCGGCGTCTATCTCGATCAATTCACCAATGCCGCCCCGGCAACCGATTGGCGGTGCGACAATATCGCTTCCGCGATCCTGACCCAGATGGCGGGCGAACCCCATGCGGTCCCAGATTGGATCGTCGTCGGCGCGGGGACCGGGGGCACCGCCGCGACGATCGGCCGCCACTGTCGACATCGCGGCATCGCCACCCGGTTGTGCGTTGCCGATGTCGAACGCAGCGCCTTTTTCGCCGGATATCGCGACCATGATCCCGCCGCACGCTGTTCGGAGCCATCGCGAATCGAGGGTGTCGGGCGCCCCCGAGTCGAGCCATCCTTCCTGCCGGGCTCGGTCGATCGGATGATGAAGCTGCCCGATGCCGTTTCGATCGCGGGAATGCGGGTGGCGAGCGAGTTGCTCGGTCGACCGGTCGGGCCATCGACGGGGACCAATTTCGTCGCCGCCGCGATGCTCGCACTGGACATGGCCGCCGCCGGACGGAGCGGATCGATCGCCACGCTGATCTGCGATCATGGCGCGCGCTATGCCGATTGTCACCACGATCCGCGCTGGTTGACCGCACAGGGGCTTGCCGAAAGCGTCGACGCTGCCGAGATGAGGCTGCGACAGATGCTGCTCAAGGACGCCGAATGACCATCAATCCCCTTCTTGCCGACACCGACCTTCCCGACTTCGCCGCGATCCGTCCCGAACATCTCGTCCCCGCCGTCGATCAGATGATCGCCGATGCGCGTGCCGCCGCCGACCGGATCGGTGGCTCCAACACCAGCGATTTCGGCGATGTCGTGCTGGCGAGCGAGCGCGCGGGCTTTGCGATCGCGCGCGGCTGGTCGCCCGCCGGGCATCTCCACTCGGTCGCCGATACGCCCGAACTGCGCGCCGCCTTCACGGAGGCACAGGCGAAGCTGGCGGAATATGGATTGGAAGCGGGTCAGGATCCGCGCCTGTTCGCCGCGTTCAATCGCGTCGACCTCGCCCCCCTCACCGAGGCGGAGGCGCGCGCGGTCGTGCTGGCGCGCCGCGACTTCACCCTGTCGGGCGTGGGTCTGGACGATGACGCCAAGGCTCGGTTCCGGGAGATCGGCGTCGAACTGAACACCCTGACCACCGAATTCGGCAATGCCGTGCTCGATTCGAGCGAGGCGTGGGGCGAGCATGTCACCGACGAGGCGCTGCTCTCCGGCCTGACCGACAACGCCAAGGCGATCCTGGCCGCCTATGCCGCCGAGAAGGAGCTGGACGGCTGGCTGGTCACGCTGCGCGAACCCAGCGTTCAGGCCATCCTGACCCAGGCCGACAATCGCGACCTGCGCGCGCGGGTGGCAAAGGCCTATGCCACCCGCGCATCGGATCAGGCGGCCGATCCGAACCATGACAACAGCGCACGGATCGACCGCATCCTGGCCTTGCGGCACGAGGCCGCACGGCTGCTGGGTTTCAGCAACGCCGCCGCGCGGTCGGTCGAGACCAAGATGGCGCAATCGGCGGACGAGGCGCTGGCGTTCCTGTCCGATCTTGCCGCCCGGGCGCGCCCGCTGGCGGAACGCGAGCTGGCGGATGCGAGCGCCTATGCCGCCGAGAAGTTCGGCATCGCCAAGCTCGAGCCCTGGGACACGGGCTATGTCGCCGAGCATATGCGCCGCGAGCGCTTCGGCGTCGACCGCGAGGCGATCCGCGCCTATTTCCCACTGCCCCGCGTGATGCAGGGCACGATCGCACTGATCGAGCGCCTGTACGGTGTCCGCCTGGTCGAGCGGCCCGGCGTGTCGGTGTGGAACGACGACGTCCGCTATTATGACGTGCAGGATCAGAGCGGCGAGATCGTCGCGGGTGTCTATTGCGACTTCCACGCCCGCGCGGGCAAGCGCGGCGGCGCGTGGATGGACGTGTGCCGTCCGCGCTTCCGCGATGCCGACCGGTTCCACCGGCCGATCGCCTATCTGACCTGCAATTTCCCGCCGGCGACCGGCGGCACCCCTGCCCTGCTGGCGCATGGCGATGTCGTGACCTTGCTGCACGAGTTCGGCCATGTGCTGCACCATCTGCTGACCGAGGTCGACCTGCCCTCGATCGGTGGCATTTCGGGCGTCGAATGGGACGCGGTCGAGCTGCCCAGCCAGTTCATGGAGAATTTCGCCTGGGACCGCGCGACGCTGACCGACCTGTCGGCGCATGTCGAGACCGGCGAGCCGCTGCCCGACGCACTGTTCGCCAGGATGCTGGCGGCACGACGCTTCCAGGCGGGGCTGTTCCTGCTTCGCCAGATCGAGTTCGCGACCTTCGACTTGCGGCTGCACCGCGACTATGACCCCGCCGAGGGTGGCCGGGTGATGGATGTGCTGAACGCGGTGCGTGACGAGGTGGCGGTGATCCGTCCGCCAGAGTGGAACCGCTTCCCGCACAGCTTCTCGCATATCTTCGCGGGCGGCTATGCGGCGGGCTATTACAGCTATCTTTGGGCCGAATTGCTGTCGGCGGACGCTTTCGCCGCCTTTGCCGAGGAAGGCCAGGTGGCGGGCGACCGGTTCCGTCGCGAGGTGCTGGCGCGGGGGGCGAGCCGCCCGGCCGCCGAGAACTTCCACGCGTTCCGTGGCCGGGCGCCACAACCGGACGCGTTGCTGCGCCACCACGGGCTGGCGGCATGACGAGCGGGGCCGGGCCGGTCGATGGCCCGGCCCCGTCATTCACATTGGTGCGTGGTCGCGAAAATGCCCTTGAGCGCGTCGTCCGCCATCACGGCTGCGGCGGCCGCCGTCTTGCCGAGATAGGTGGCATAATAATCCGCCAGTTCGGTCCGTACCGCGGCTAGCGCGGCGGCACCGACGCCGTAGCGCTCGCGCGGCCATGCATCCCGGGTGTGCGGGGCGAGGCCCAACCGCGCTTCGTCATAGGCGGTTCCCGCCGCACGATAGGCCGCAAAGCGGATCGTCCCCTGGCAATCCGGCCAGTCCTTGTCCAGCTGCGTGCTCAGCGCAACGAGGCGCGGAAGCGGCGGTGCCGTCGCGCCACAGTCGTTGAAGAACACGAAATTGTCGAGCGTCGAGCCAAATAGCGACGTCGTCGCTCCCAGCAGGGCGGGATGGCGGACGATCGCGACACAGGGGATGTTGCGATCGAACGGGGAAGACCGGTCCCCCAGGCCACCCGGCAGGTACGGCCCCAGTGCGTTGAGGAAGAAGGCGAAATGCCGGTCGGACCGGAACAGGTCGTCCGGAGCCTTGACGGACACCCCGTCCTGACCGTTGCCCAGGATATCCCGGCCCCATGGTGCATCCTTCCGCGCGAACATGATGTCCGTGGCTGGCGCGAGGACGGACAGGATCCGCGCCCTCTTGGCGGCGCGCTCGGGCATCGACCAATCGGCATCGCGCGGTTCGGACGCCCAGAGCCCGATCGCTTCGATGATCGGTGCGAACGGAGGATCGTCGCGTCGAATGATCGGCAGGACCCGATCGGGAGCCCGCAGCGCCAGCGCGATCGCCAGGTCGTTGTTGCGATGGGCATAGACGCCCTCGAGACAGTCCGTCAAAGGAACGGCGCCGCCAGGCCTGTCGCACTTGCGGAGTTCATCGACCGTCGCGCGCTGTGCGGCGCGTTCGTTGGACGGGCCTTTGCCAAAGGCGCTGAGCTTGGCCATCGCATAGAGCGCGGCCATCGTCCGGTCCTCGGCGGACAGGCTTGGCGATGCGCAGATCGCCCGCTCCACCGCGTTGCCGGCACTGGCACAGGAAAAGCTCGGGCCTTCGGTCGGTGCGCCCGCCAAGACCGCGACCGGCGCAAAGGCCAGTCCGAGGAACGCGACGACCAGTATCGTCATAGCCCAGTCTTTGGTCCGCATCCTTCGCTCCCAGCCCATGCCCCACCGGCCCGTGCCCCACCAGCACAGACTAACGGGACGCGCGCACGCGAAAAAGGCCCCAACCGTCAGGTGACGCCGAATTCAAACTATGGGGGATGGTGGAGCCGAGGGGGATCGAACCCCTGACCTCTGCAATGCCATTGCAGCGCTCTCCCAGCTGAGCTACGGCCCC
>NZ_CAKASM010000043.1:0-6396 GCF_916858675.1 Sphingomonas sp. Leaf21 | reverse complement strand
GGGGAATGGTGGAGCCGAGGGGGATCGAACCCCTGACCTCTGCAATGCCATTGCAGCGCTCTCCCAGCTGAGCTACGGCCCCGTTCCGCTGTGGAGGCAGCCCACTAGCGGGGCCGCCGGGGCTCGGCAAGCACTTTTTTCAAGCACTCGCCGAGCCCGCTGGCAACTTAGTGTTCGTCGTCCTCGCTGGACGTTTCGACGCCCAGATCGTCGTCGCCGCCCAGATCGACTTCATCGTCGGGCGAGGGCTCTTCGTCCTCACCGGTGATGTCCAGATCCTCGTCGTCGCCGCCCGCCAGATCGCTGTCGGCTTCCTTGCTCTCGGGCTTGTTCTGCTCGAACGGCAGAGGCTGCTTCGACTTCAGGATGGGCTCGGGCTCCCACTGCGTCCCGCAATTGATGCAGGTAACGGGGTCGTCCTTTTCGAGGTCGTAGAAGCGCGTCGCGCATTTCGGGCACGTACGCTTCGTGCCCCATTCCGGCTTGATCATGCCGTTCATACCTTTCGGATTGGGTTTTCCGCCGGAGCGAAAAGTGGGCGCGCCTTGCCACAGCGCAAGCCCCCTGTCAAAAGCCCGCGCCATCTATGGCGCACACCCTTCCCCAGCCTCGCACCGTGCGAGCCGCCGCCGCCCTTCGCGGCACCATCGCCGTTCCTGGCGACAAATCGATCAGCCATCGCTCGCTGATGCTCTCCGCGCTCGCGGTCGGTGAAAGCCGCGTCGAGGGGCTGCTGGAGGGCGAGGATGTCCTCGCCACCGCCGCCGCGATGCGCGCGATGGGCGCGGACATCGTCCGACAGGATGACGGGGTGTGGGTGATCCACGGCGTCGGCGTCGGCGGGCTGCTCCAGCCCGAAACCGCGCTCGACATGGGCAATTCGGGCACCTCGACGCGGCTGCTGATGGGTCTGGTCGCCAGCCATCCGATCACCGCGACCTTCATCGGCGACGCCTCGCTGTCGAAGCGCCCGATGGGCCGCGTCATCGAGCCGCTGTCGCACGTGGGGGCGGAATTTCAGGACACGCCGGGCGGTCGCCTGCCGCTCATGGTCCGGGGGATCAGCCCGGCGGTGCCGATCCGCTACACCCTGCCCGTCGCGTCGGCACAGGTGAAGTCGGCGATCCTGCTCGCGGGCCTCAACACCCCCGGCGAGACGACCGTGATCGAGCCCATCGCCACCCGCGACCATAGCGAGCGGATGCTGGCGGGCTTCGGCGCCGACCTCAGCGTGACGCCATCGCCCGACGGCCGGATCATCACGATTCGCGGGCAAGCCGAGTTGACGCCACAGAATATCGTCGTGCCGGGCGACCCCTCCTCGGCCGCCTTCTGGCTCGTCGCCGCGTCGATCGTGCCGGGCGCGGACGTGACGGTCACCAATGTCGGCATGAATCCGACCCGCACCGGCATCATTGCCGCGTTGAAGCTGATGGGCGCCGACATCACCGAGCTGAACGCGCGGATCGTCGGCGGCGAGCCGGTCGCCGACCTGCGCGTCCGTCATGCATCGCTGACCGCGATCGAGGTGCCGCCCGAACTGACGCCGAGCATGATCGACGAGTATCCCGTACTGTTCGTCGCGGCGGCCTATGCCAGCGGAACGACGGTCGCGCGCGGAGCCGAGGAGCTGCGCGTCAAGGAGTCCGATCGAATCACCGCCATGGCCGAAGCGCTTGGCGCCTGCGGCGTCGTCTGCCGGGAATATGAGGACGGCATGGCCGTGACCGGCACCGGTGGCGGGCCCATTCCGGGCGGCGCGACGGTCGCGACCCTGCTCGACCACCGTATTGCGATGAGCATGACCATCGCCGCGCTCCACGCCCGAGTGCCGATCACGCTGGACGATGCCGCGCCGGTCGCCACGAGCTATCCCGTCTTCTTCGACACGCTGGACACGCTGGGAGCGAATGCATGATCATCGCCGTTGACGGCCCCGCGGCGAGCGGCAAGGGCACGATCGCCCGCGCGCTCGCCGCACATTATGGCTTGCCGCATCTCGACACCGGGCTGCTCTACCGTGCGGTCGCGGCGACGGTACGCGACATGCATCTCGACCCCGCGCGTGAAGCCGATGCGGTGGCGGCCTGCGGTTTCGACGACGGTCTGCTCGCCGATCCGGCGCTGCGCGACGACGAGACGGGCAAGCTCGCCTCGGTCGTGTCGGCGCATCCGCTGGTCCGTGCGGCGCTGCTCCAGCGGCAGAAGCGCTTCGCCAGCCAGCCTGGGGGCGCGATCCTCGACGGGCGAGACATCGGCACGGTGATCGCACCCGACGCCGATGCCAAGCTGTTCGTCAAGGCGACCCCGCAGATCCGCGCGCGGCGGCGGCATAACGAACTGGTCAGAAACGGATCGACCGCCACGTTCGAGCAGGTGCTGGCCGATATCCGCGCCCGCGACGCCCGCGACAGCGGCCGGGCCACCGCTCCGCTCACCCAGGCGGCGGATGCGGCGGCGCTCGATACGTCGAACCTGACGATCGACGCCGCGGTGGCCCGCGCGATCCGATATGTCGACGCACAGGTGGCAAGCAAGGTGCGCTAACGCGATCCTCCCCAATATGGCGAAGACGCCCCCGCCTTGCGCGAAACCCCGTTTTCGGCTATAGGCGCGCCGCTCGCAGACCCTGTTCCGCGGAGAGGCTGACGCAAGGCCATGCCTTCAGCGTCCGTTCCGCATTCGTGGCGGACCGCCGCTTTTCCGTGTTTCAGCACATCTTCGGGTCTGGTGGCGTCGACATGGGGTCGGCGCGGCCATCATCGAAGGTGGGCGGCGTGCCTGCCCGACCGGACGTGAAAAACTCTCAGGAACCTAACCCTTTTATGGCAACCAACCCCCAGCCCACGCGCGACGATTTCGCGGCGATGCTCGATGACATGTTCGGCGGTGCCGACAGCTTCGAGGGTCGCGTCGTGCATGGCACCGTCACCGCGATCGAAAACGACATGGCCGTCATCGACGTCGGCCTGAAGTCGGAAGGCCGTGTGCCCCTCCGCGAATTCGCTGCCCCCGGCCAGAAGGCCGACCTGAAGGTCGGTGACGAAGTCGAGGTCTATGTCGACCGCGTCGAGAACATGCACGGCGAAGCGATGCTCAGCCGCGACCGCGCGCGCCGCGAGGCCGCCTGGGACAAGCTGGAACTCGAATTCTCGAAGTCGGCCCGCGTCGAAGGCGTGATCTTCGGCCGCGTGAAGGGTGGCTTCACCGTCGACCTGAACGGCGCCGTGGCGTTCCTGCCCGGTAGCCAGGTCGATATCCGCCCCGTCCGCGACGTCACGCCGCTGATGGACATCCCGCAGCCGTTCCAGATCCTGAAGATGGACCGGAAGCGCGGCAACATCGTCGTGTCGCGTCGCGCGGTCCTGGAAGAGACCCGCGCCGAGCAGCGTTCGGGCCTGATCCAGAGCCTGGCCGAGGGTCAGATCATCGACGGCGTCGTCAAGAACATCACCGATTACGGTGCGTTCGTCGACCTCGGCGGCATCGACGGCCTGCTGCACGTCACCGACCTGTCGTACAAGCGCGTCAATCATCCGTCGGAGATGATCGCGATCGGCGACACCGTGAAGGTGCAGATCATCCGCATCAACAAGGACACGCAGCGCATCTCGTTGGGCATGAAGCAGCTCGAGAGCGATCCGTGGGATGGCGCCGGCGCCAAGTATCCGGTCGGTGCGAAGCTGTCGGGCCGCGTCACGAACATCACCGAGTACGGTGCGTTCGTCGAGCTGGAGCCGGGCATCGAAGGCCTGGTCCACGTCTCGGAAATGTCCTGGACCAAGAAGAACGTCCATCCGGGCAAGATCGTGTCGACCTCGCAGGAAGTCGATGTGGTCGTCCTCGAAGTCGATCAGGAAAAGCGCCGCATCTCGCTGGGCCTCAAGCAGGCCCAGGCCAATCCGTGGGAGGCGTTCGCCGCTGCCCATCCGATCGGCTCCACCGTCGAGGGCGAAGTCAAGAATGCGACCGAGTTCGGCCTGTTCATCGGCCTGGACAACGACGTCGACGGCATGGTCCACATGTCGGACATCGCCTGGGGCGTGTCGGGTGAGGATGCCCTCAACCTGCACCGCAAGGGCGAAGTCGTTCAGGCCGTGGTTCTGGACATCGACCCCGAGAAGGAGCGTATCTCGCTCGGCATGAAGCAGCTCGAGCGCGGCGGCCCGGTCGCTGGCGGCGTGGCTGCGGCTGGCGATCGCCTGAACAAGAACCAGGTCGTCACCGTGACCGTCCTCGAAGTCCGCGACGCGGGCCTCGAAGTCCAGGCGGGCGACGATGGTGCGACCGGCTTCATCAAGCGCACCGATCTGGGTCGCGACCGTGACGAGCAGCGCCCCGAGCGCTTCCAGGTTGGCCAGAAGTTCGACGCGATGGTCACCGGCTTCGATCGTTCGAAGAAGCCGACCTTCTCGGTCAAGGCGATGCAGATCGCCGAAGAGAAGCAGGCTGTTGCGCAGTATGGCTCGTCCGACTCGGGCGCGTCGCTGGGCGACATTCTGGGCGAAGCGCTGAAGGCGCGCGGCCAGAAGTAAACCACTGGACCGGGACACG
The DNA here is from genome assembly GCF_916858675.1 of Sphingomonas sp. Leaf21. Lineage (GTDB taxonomy): Bacteria > Pseudomonadota > Alphaproteobacteria > Sphingomonadales > Sphingomonadaceae > Sphingomonas. The sequence continues at coordinate 1,842 of NZ_CAKASM010000043.1, read as the reverse complement.
TTTTTCAACAACGTGTCCCGGTTTTGTGCATTTTATGCCTTATTAGCCTGTTGCGTTGCTTAATCGTATAATAAAAACACTTTCAGCAGCGAGAAACACAGGTTAGGTACGTCTTGTCTGTAGCTTGGGACTAGACGATGATCCGTTCGGAACTGGTGCAAAAAATCGGCCAACACAATCCGGCCCTGAACCCGCGTGAAGTCGAGTTGATCGTGACTATCTTCTTCGACGAGATCACCAAGCGGCTGGCGGACGATGGTCGTGTAGAACTGCGCGGCTTCGGCGCGTTCTCTACCCGGTCGCGTGGCGCGCGAACCGGACGCAATCCCCGCACCGGCGAAACCGTCGAGGTGACCGCCAAGCGCGTCCCCTATTTCAAACCCGGCAAGGAAATGCGCGCGCGCCTGAACGTCGAAGAAGGCTGATCCCTTCTCCGTCAGCTGGACGGCGCCGCGGCAATACTTCCGGCGTCGGAACATCGGTCTTCGCTTGACCTTTCCGACGACCTCGTCTCTTCGTGTGCTCGTGTGCGGACGTGGCGAAACCGGTAGACGCTGCCGACTTAAAATCGGCTTCCTATGGAGTGCGGGTTCGAGTCCCGCCGTCCGCACCATCGCCTTGGGCGCGGCACTTTTGTCGGCCAGCGCCTGCGACCGCCATGCCGATACCGGCGCCGTGACGGTCAGCGCGGTGCAAGGGCAGCGCTCCATCCCCGGTGGGACGCGATCGATCCCCGGCGATGGCGATATGGCGCACCGGCTGATGCGCGACTCGCTGGCTCAGGGGCTGGTGCGGTTCGACGCCAATGGCCAGATCGAACCCGGCCTCGCCGAACGCTGGATCGTCATCGACGACGGCGGCAGCTTCATCTTCCGCCTGCGCGAGGCGCGCTGGAACGACGGAAGTCCGGTCACCGCCGAACAGGTGGTGCCGATCCTGCGTCGGCTCGCCTCTCCCCGCTCGGGCAATCCGCTGGCGCCGTTCCTGACCGCGATCGACGAGATCGTCGTCATGACCCCGCAGGTCATCGAGGTACGGCTGTCACGTCCGCGCCCCGATCTGCTCAAGCTGTTCGCGCAGCCCGAAATGGCGATCATCGACCGGACGCGGCATGGCACCGGCCCCTTCCGGATCATCCGCGCAGGGCCCCCGCCCCTGCTCCGCCCCATCGCCGATCCCCGCCGCGTCGAGCCCGATGACGACGCCACGCCAGCGCCCGAGGACGATGTCCGCCTGGTCGCGGAGAGCCCGGCACGGGCGATCCTGCGCTTCGCCAGGGGCGAGTCGGACCTGATGCTGGGTGGGCGCTTTACCGACTGGCCGCTGCTCGACGGACAACAGATCAATCCCGCTGCCGTCCGGATCGACCCCGCCGCCGGTCTGTTCGGTCTGTCGATCGCGAGCCGAGACGGCTTTCTGGGCGACGTCGCCAACCGCCAGGCGCTGTCGTCGGCGTTCGACCGGTCGGCGGTCCTGGCGGCGGTGGCGTCCAATTGGGAAGCGACCGACCGGTTACTCCCCGACGCGCTCGACTCGGACGCACCGCCGCAGATCCCCGGCTGGGCGCTACTCACGCTCGACGAGCGGCGGGCGGCCGCGCGGGCGCGGGTCGCCGCCTGGGGGCAGCCGGTCCGCTTGCGCATCGCCCTGCCCGATGGCCCCGGCGCGAACCTGCTTTACGGACAGATCGGCGCGACGCTGCTCAGGATCGGGATCACCCCGGTGCGTGTGGCGAGCGGCGCCGCCGCCGACCTGCGCCTGGTCGATGCGGTCGCGCCGTTCGACAGCGCGCGCTGGTATCTCGCCATGGCCTGCGCGCCGTGCGGCGAGGCGGCGCAGGCC
>NZ_CAKASM010000042.1 GCF_916858675.1 Sphingomonas sp. Leaf21 | reverse complement strand
ATGCTGTCGCCCGTCGAGTTCGAACGGCAGCAGGCTTTGATGGCTCAAGGCGTCTAGAAAACTAGGGGCTACTCAAACCCTGGGAGCCTCGGCCTGCAACTGAGCCGTGATGATGGCCTCTCTGAAGGGGGCGGAAAAGAAGGAAGGATCAACGATATGAGCGTCATCGAATCGATGGACACGATGCAGGCCTGGACCGTCGGCCTGCGCCTGGCGATGGGCTATCCGCAATATGCGCCCGTCGGCAATCCGATCGCCTATGCCTCGGGCGGGCGCAAGAACTTCGCCGAGGCGCTCGAGATCGCCGCCATCGTCGAACAGACGAACCAAGACTTCGTCCTCGTCGCATTCGACCTGCCTATCGCCAACGGGCCGGTCGGCATCTCGCTCGCCACCCGCGGCAACATCCTTGTCGAGTGGCACGCGGACGTCCAGCCCTACCTCGCCAGCGCCGACGGGGTCATCGAACTGCTCAGCGACACGCACCGCTGGTCGGTCGGGCCACGCGCCATCCTGACCGCGTCGCCGCTGCCGTCCCGCAGCCGCATCAAACGCGGCATCGAACGCGCACACCGGCGCTGGCGGGAAGCTGCGGATCAGATGAGCGGCGTCGAACTTCCTGGGTCCCTCTTCATCCCCGCCGGCGGCAGTTATGCCGACGCCATACCGACGGAGGTGGTGCGGGCGGCGGCGTGAGGCGTCGTCAGCCTCGTTGGCGCGTAAAGTGTGCGTACCGTCAACGCTGACAGGACTGTCACATTGTTGGCGGTCGATTGGACGACAGCGTCCAATCGACCGCCAGCCAGTCCACTTTCGACCAACTCAAGACCTTCAACGGCCTTGGTCTGATCGTCCGCTTATTCTGTGACCTGCCATCCGGCCCAAGCAAACCTGCCCATCGGCACGCCCGTTGACTAGCCAATCATAAAAGTTTGGCCCTTTCCCAAAACGGATGCGGTCAGTTCGCGGCAGAGCCCAAAGGACGTTAGTTTCAATTCCTCTTGCCCGACGTTTGAATTCCTTTTGCCCGACGTAGCCCGCCATGCGTCCCGAGCACCGTCAATCGTCGCTTGCCGTTCGCGATGCAGATAGTTGGCGGACAAACCGGACGGGCGTCCTGCCGTGGACACGTTCAGGCAGGGTGAGCGCCGCGTCGTACTCGAGCGGCAGTACCTGATGCTCGTTCGACTCGCAGCCCGGTATTCAGTCGTTCTGCCGCATCTGGCGGGGCAGAAGTCGCGCTCGCGGCAGCAAGTCGGTGTAATTACCGACAGCGCTGCCGCGCGGGCAGATCAGGGCTGATACGGCAAAGACGATTGGTGCAGGATGATGCGCACCTTTCCGTCCTTGCACTCCTTGAACACGAAGCTCTTGTTCACGAAGACGTGGCTGTCATCCTGACCGATGAAGTGGACGTTGCATTGCACGATCGCCAGGTCGCCATGCAGAATGAAGTCCTCCTTGCTGTACCATACTTTTACCCAGGGCTTCAGCTTGAAGCCCTTGTCGTCGGGGAAATCATCGTTTCCTCCCGTGAAATAGGCCAGGGCTCCGTCCTTCGTCGGACGGAAGGTCTGTCTGCCGAACGCCAGGGTCGGTTTGAACAGAACCTTGCCATCGTCATAGTCGTAATTGTCGCTGAGCACCTGCGTCGCAACGGCCTGCGCATCGCCGCCGTCGGAATGGGCCTTGCCGACCGCCACCACATTGTCGCACCAGGTCTGCAACGCCTTGTGCACCATGTCTTCGGTAAACATCTCATCGCTCCTTTCAGGGTCAAGCTGGTCAAGGGATCCGGGCGCTCACGCGCCTGCCCATCGGCGTGGCGATCGCCAGGGTTCGCGCCGGGCTGTAGGTGTTGACGTACAATGTCCGGCCGTCGGGAGAGAAACACGCCCCCGCCAGCTCGGTCTGGGCGCGCAGGAAGCCCAGCACATAGGTCTGGCCGGTCGGCGTGACGCCGATCAGCCGGTTGGCGACTGTTTCGGTATATTGATCCTCGCACACGACCAGATGGCCGTTCGGCGCGACCGTCAGGTTGTCGCCGAAGTCGAGCATCGGCTTGCCTGTCGACTCGACGAAGACCTGCACCATCCCGCCCTCCGCGCGCCGGCCTTCGTCCGGTGCGGGGCGGTAGCGCATGATCTGCCCCAGTTTCGCCGCGCCGCCGGAGGTGCAGCAGAAATAGAGTTCGCCGTGGCCCATGTGGATGCCCTCGCCCCGTGCGAACCGGAGTGCCCCTTTTGCCGCACCACGCATGCGCAGGTCATCGTCCGGGCTGTCCGTGCCGCCGAGGTCGATCCAGCGGGTCGGCAGCCACTCGCCCGGCATCAGGTCGGTGCCCGTCCAGTTTCGGCTGTCGCGCCGCGCCAGGTCGCGCGCCGCCAACGCCTGGAGTCGCCCGCCCGCGGCAAGCCGGCCGGGCCGATCGGGCAGGAAGCGATAGAGCAGGCTGTCGTCGCGATCCTCGGTCAGATAGACGATGCCGGTACGCGGATCGACCGCCGCCGCCTCGTGGTTGAAGCGGCCCATGGCGTGCAGCGGTACGGGATCGACGCGCCCGCGTTCTGCGGCCGGCACCTCGAACACCCAGCCATGGTCCTGCGACAGGCCGCTCCCGGCGCGGGTCGTGTCCTCCTCGCACGTCAGCCAGCTTCCCCATGGCGTGGTGCCGCCGGCGCAGTTCCGGATCGTGCCCGCCAGACTGAGATGCTGGGACAGGAGGCGCCCGCTCGCGTCATCGATCACCAGCGTGGTGGTGCCGCCGGGCAGCGCGCCGCCGTTCCCGTCGCGGTCGAATGCCGCTCCCGCGCCGGGGCCGCCCGCGAAAGCGCTGCGTGGGCCGTGCTGCGGCGATAGTTCGTGGTTGCGGACCAGCGCGTGGCGTCCGCCGGGCAGCGGGATGCATCCCATGCCGTCGGCATGGTCGGGCACCACCAGCCCATCGTCCATCCGGTCGCCGAGGGTGGAGAGGACACGATAGGAGAAACCCCGTGGCAGGTCGAGCAGCCCGGCGGGATCCGGCACCAGCGGTCCGTACCCGATCGTCCCGGCACCGGATGCAGCGGCGTGGCCTGTTCTTGCCAGCCCGGCAAAGGCGGTGGCGGTCAGGCCGAGTGCGGCGGTTCGTCGGGTCAGGGTGAGATCGGTCATCGCGCGTTCCTGCGAGCATCGTTCGTATCCTTGACGCGCGCGCAGGCATCGCACAGGCCGCTTGCCTCCACCGGGGCAGCGGCCAGCCGAAACCGTCGTCCGGCCGCATGATTGCGGATCGATCGCAGCGCCTCGTCCGCGATCAGTTGCACGCCGTGGCAATCCAGACAGACGAGACACAGATCGGCTGACGTCGGGCATGGTACATAGGCACCCAGCATCTCGATCCGTAACGCGCGGCGCTGCCGCAATAACCGCGCGAGCGTGCGATAGACCTGTGCGGGAACGATGCGGGCGGTCCTTTCACTGGCCTGGGCTGCGATATCATAGGCGCTGAGTGGCCTGCCCCCGGCGGCGAGGATGTCATGGACCAAGTCGTCGATTTCGCCGCAGCGCCGCCGTGCGGGAGCGGCGGCGCGGATCATGCCGGCATGCCCGCGGCGACGCTTTCCACAAGCCCTTGGAGGCCGATGTCGCTCAATCCCATCGTCATCAGCGCCAGCGTGCCGCGCAGTTCCTCGGGATCGATGTCCCGGGTGATGAACACCATCCGCGTGCGCCGGTCGTCCGATGGCCATCGCTCCAGTTCCACCGGCGGATGGAAGACGTGCTGCACGCCGTGCACGACCACGGGCGCATCATGCCCGGCGAGGTTCACGATCCCCTTCCCCCGCAGCAGGTCGGCACCCTTGAACATCGTGAGCAGCCCCAGCCAACGGTCGAAAGCGAGTGGTTCCAGCGGCGTGTCAAACGTCAGGCAGGTCGCGCGTATGCCGTCATTGTGCCGGTTCACGTCATGACGGTGATGGTGGTGATGACCGGCGTGATAGGCTTCGTCCGCCAGCCAGCGGCGCACGTCGTCGCTCTTGCTGGCGGGGTCCCACAGCCCGACATCGAAGAGCAGCGCGGAATCGACCCCCCCCGTCCGTCACCGTGAGGAGGGGCGCGGCGGGGTTGAGCGCCGCCAGCCGGTCGCGGATCACGATCTGCCCGACGGGGTCGGCGAGATCGGTCTTGGTCAGCAGCAGCCGGTCGGCGACTGCCACCTGCTTCACCGCTTCGGGCTGCGCGTCGAGCGTCGCCATGCCGGCGGCCGCGTCCACCGTCGCGATGACGGCGTCGAGCCGGTACAGCGTCTCCAGTTGCGGATCGGTCATCAGCGTGTGGAGGATCGGCGCGGGATCGGCCAGTCCGGTGGTCTCGATCACTACCCGGTCGAACCAGCACCGCCCCTCGCGCGCAAAGCGCCACGGCGCATCGCGCAGCGTACGCGACAGATCGCCGCGGATCGTGCAGCACAGGCAACCGCCCATCATCTCGACCACCAGATCGTCGTTCGATCGCGCGATCAGATCATGGTCCAGTCCGACCGCGCCGAACTCGTTGATGATGACCAGCGCGCGCGCCATGGCGGGTGAGCGGACCAGATGATTGAGGACGGTCGTCTTCCCGCTCCCGAGGAAGCCGGTCAGCACCGACACGGGAATGCGCGCGCCCGCGCCCGCCATAATGCGGCTCATCGTCCATCCTCCGCCGCACACGGACGGCGAACGTCGGTGGCATGCGACAGTGCGCGCCAATTGCCGACGTGCGCCACTGCAAGCAGGATCGCACCCGCAGTGCTGACCACCCGTTCCGCCACCTCCACCTCGATCGCGAACGCGGCGACGCCGAGCAGCGTCAGCCCCAACCCGGCAACGGGAAACGGCCACCGTCGGCCATGACGCCGATAGCCGGACGCGATCGCCACCGTGCTGGTCGGCAGCGCGAGCGCGAAGGCGATCGCGTGGAAGCTCTCCGGCACCGCCAGCATCGTCGCCAGTACCGGCAGCGCCATCAGGATTGCGGGCAGCACCAGGCAGTGGATCAGGCACAGCGCCGACGCCGTCACCGCGAAGCCATCGAGCCAGCGCAGGCTCTGACTACCGGTCATTCGAACACTACTGGACACCAAGTCGGCTCTCCGTTTATGTGATGTTGTAACGTATCTCATTGGATGATTGCCATGGCAAGCCTTTCCCAAACCGATCGTCACCTTCCCGTGACCGTCCTGTCCGGGTTTCTAGGAGCCGGAAAGACGACCCTGCTCAACCACATCCTGTCCAACCGCGACGGGCGGCGCGTCGCGGTGATCGTCAACGACATGTCCGAGGTGAACATCGACGCCGATCTGGTCCGCGGCGGCGAGGCGGCGCTGTCGCGGTCGGAAGAGGCGCTGGTCGAGATGACCAATGGCTGCATCTGCTGCACCCTTCGCGACGACCTGCTGGCGGAGGTGCGTTCGCTCGCCGAACAAGGCCGTTTCGACTATCTGGTGATCGAGTCGACCGGCATTTCCGAGCCGCTGCCCGTCGCCACCACCTTCTCGTTCCGCGACGAGGATGGCGTGTCGCTGGGCGACGTGGCGCGGCTCGACACGATGGTGACGGTGGTCGATGCGCTCAACCTGCTCGCCGACTATTCGAGCCGGGACTTCCTCGCCGACCGCGGCGAGACACTGGGCGAGGACGACACGCGCAGCCTAGTCGGCCTGCTGGTCGAACAGATCGAGTTCGCCGACGTGGTGGTCGTGAACAAGGCGTCGTCGGTGTCGTCCGAACAGCTCGCCATCGTGAAGAAGCTGGTTGAGAGCCTGAACGCCGATGCGATCGTCGTGGCGGCCGACCATGGCCGCGTCGATCTCGACCTCGTGCTGGCGACCGGCCTGTTCGACGAGGAAAAGGCGGCGCGCCATCCGCTCTGGGCCAAGGAACTGTACGGCTATGCGCACCATCAGCCGGAGACGGAGGAATATGGCATCGAGAGCTTCGTCTATCGCTCCCGCGCGCCGTTCCATCCGTCGCTGTTCCGTGACTTCCTGATTGATGGCGGGCTGGATCATGTGGTGCGCGCCAAGGGGCATTTCTGGCTGGCGGCGCGGCCCGACTGGGTCGGCGAACTGGCGGTGGCGGGGTCGCAGACGGAAACGGCGCGGATGGGCCGCTGGTGGGCGTCGATCCCGAAGAACCAGTGGCCCGAAGACGGGCGGTTCGAGGATTTCGTCGCGAAGCATTGGGATCCCGTCTGGGGCGACCGGCGGCAGGAACTGGTGTTCATCGGTATCGGCATGGACGAAGCCCGCATCCGCACCCGGCTCGATGCCTGTCTGATCCGCGCGAGCGCCTTTACCCCGCGATTGTGGACGGGGCTGCACGACCCGTTTCCCGCATGGGGCGAGCGCCAGCTGGAGGCCGCCGAATGACCCTCGCCATGATGGAGGACGTCGTCGCGTTCGGTGACGACCCTGCCTCGCTCGATGCGATCGCCCGTCCCAAGGCCGCGCTGGCGATCTGGTGGCGATCGTTGCCCGGCGACATGCGGGCCGGGCTTGAAGCACTCGACCTCGACACGATCGACGACTTGTCGCTCGACCTCGACGCCGGGGCGCCGCTCGATGCGACGTTGCGGGACGCGGGGTACCCCAATGCCGTCGCTGCGCCGCTCTCCGGGGATATCGACCTGCTGGTACGGCGACATTCCGCGCTGACCGGCGAGGATCGACTACGCCTGCGGCTGGAGGTGGTGGACACCGATGCCTGCCGCCGCTTCCATGCCGATTACGTCACGCTGCGGCTGCTGTGCACCTATGCCGGGCCGGGTACGCAATGGTGCCGCGCCGCCGCGTCCGATGCGATCTGCGAGGTGCCGACCGGCGCGGTCGGCGTGTTCAAGGGCCGGTTGCTGCTGGACCCACCGACCGTGCTGCACCGGTCGCCGCCGATCGCGGCGATGGGTGAGCGACGTCTCGTACTCGCAATCGATCCGATTCGCAGTTGCGAGAGCCGCTAGGAAGTGACGCGACGAACGGCTTCATCGACGATCACGCCGCCGGGGCCGGGCGAACGGTTGCGGCGCTGTATCGCCCGGCCGACCATCATCGCAGAAGGATTCCCATGAACCGCCGTACCCTGTTGCTGTCCGCCGCCGCCATGCCATTGCTCGCAACGCCGCTTCGCGCAGCACTCCCCGCCAATCCGCTGCTGCGCGAGTGGTCCGGTGGCGTGCCGCCCTATGACGCGATCCGCCCGGTCCATTACCGCCCTGCCTTCGCCGCGGCGCTCGCGGCGGCCCATGTGGATCATCGTGCAGTGACCACCTCGCGATCCGCGCCAACCTTCGCCAATACGATCGAGGCGATGGAGCGGTCGGGGCAGCAACTGGCGCGGGTGTCGGCTGCCTTCTTCACCGTCGCGGGCGCCGACGCGACGCCAGAGATCCAGGCGATCGAGGAAGCGGTGGTGCCCGACCTCACCCGTTTTTCGAACGAGACTTCGCTTGACCCCGCGATGTTCGCCCGCGTCGACCGCCTGTATCGCGCTCGCGCGACGCTGGGGCTCGATCCGGAACAGACCCGGCTGCTGGAAGAAACACACAAGCGCTTCGTTCGGGCGGGCGCGGCACTTGTGCCCGCGGCGCGCACGCGCGTTGCCGCGATCAACGAGGAAATGGCGGCGCTCGGCGTGCAGTTCGGGCAGAAGCTGCTCGCCGACCAGAAGGCCAGCGACGTGTTGCTGACCGAGGCGGAGGTCGCCGGCCTGCCCGCCGACCAGAAGGGTGCGGCCGCTACCGCCGCGCGCAACGCCGGCAAGTCGGGGTATCTCATCCCCGCTGGCCGCTCCGCCGTCGAACCCTTCCTGACCATTGCGACGAACCGCGACGCGCGCAAGAGGGTGTTCAACGCCTTCGATCGCCGCGGGTCGAACCCCAATGCGAACAACACCGCCGCGATCATTCGCCGGCTGGTCGAACTGCGCATCGAGCGGGCGGGGCTGATGGGCGCGCCCAGCCATGCCGATTTCGCCTTGCAGGATTCGATGGCGAAGACGCCGCAGGCGGCCACCGACCTGCTGATGCAGGTCTACCGCCCCGCGCTGGCGCGCGCGCAGGAGGAGGAGCGCGCGCTGCTCGCACTTGCCGCCGCCGATGGCATCGACCGGATCGAGCCGTGGGACTGGCGCTTCTACTCGGAGAAGGAGCGACAGCGGCGCTTCCGCCTGAACGAGGCGGCGGTGAAGCAATATTTTCCGCTCGACGGCATGGTCGCTGCGCTGATGGATACGGTGAAGCGGCTGTACGGCATCGGCTTCGTGCCACGCCCCGATGTGCCCGGCTATGCCGAAGGCGTGAAGGTGTGGGAGGTGCGCGAGGCTGACGGCGCGCCGATCGGCCTGTTCTATGCCGACTGGTTCGCCCGTCCGACCAAGCGACCAGGCGCCTGGATGGGATCGCTGCGCGATCAGAGTGACCTGCTCGGCCAGCGCGCGATCGTGGTCAACAACTGCAACTTCACGCGGCCCGCGCCGGGGGAACGGGCCCTCATCAGCCTCGATGACGCTGAAACATTGTTCCACGAGTTCGGCCATGCGCTGCACGGGCTGTTCAGCAAGGTGCGCTATCCCAGCCTGTCGGGTACGGCGGTATCGCGCGACTTCGTCGAGCTGCCGTCGCAGATTCACGAACATTGGGTCAGCCAGCCTGCGATCCTGCGCACCCACGCACGCAACGCGGCGGGCGAGCCGATCCCCGAGGCGATGCTGGCGGGATTGCTGGAGGCACGGACCTTCAATCAGGGCTATCTGACCGTTCAGCAGCTGTCGTCCGCTATCCTCGACATGCGCCTCCATTCGCTCCGTTCGCTACCCGCAGGGTTCGACGCGCAGGCGTGGGAAGCGGCGCAGCTCGCCGACCTCGACGTGCCGCCCGCGGTGGGGATGCGGCACCGGCTCTCGCACTTTAGCCACATCTTCGATGGCGGTTATTCGGCCGGTTACTACGCCTATACCTGGGCGGAGGTGCTGGATGCCGATGGCTTCGCCGCGTTCGAGGAGAGCGGCGACGTGTTCGATCGGACGCTCGCGACGAAGCTACGCCGCGAGATCCTGTCGCGCGGCAACAGTCGCGATCCGGCGGAAAGCTACATCGCGTTTCGCGGGCGGATGCCGGATGCGACCGCGCTGCTGCGCAACCGGGGGCTGGCGTGAAGCTGCGCCTGCTGCTCGCGGGCGGCATCCTGCTCGCGCTTCCCGCCATTGCGACCGCCGCCGACGACCCTGTCGATCCACCCGAAGGCGACGACATCGTCGTCACGGGCACCTTTCAACGCGACCCGCGAGACGCAGCATCGCCGATGTCGGTGCTGGCCGACGAGGCACTCGACCGGTCGCTGCGCCCGCAGCTCGGTGAGGCGCTGGCACGGCTACCCGGCGTATCGGCGACCAGCTTCGGCCCCAACGCCTCGCGCCCGATCCTGCGCGGGCTGGCGGGCGAGCGGGTGCGGGTGCTGACCGACGGCATCGGCGCGTTCGACGTGTCGAACACCTCGGCGGACCATGCGGTGGCGATCGATCCGCTGCTGTCCGAGCGGATCGAGGTGCTGCGGGGTCCCGCCTCGCTGCGCTTCGGATCCTCCGCGATCGGCGGTGTCGTCAACGTGCTTGACCGGCGCATCCCGACGACGGTCCCGGATGCACCGGTCGCCCTTCAGGCGCGCGGATCGCTCGGTTCGGCGGCCGATGAGCGGTCGGCGGGCGCGAACATCGGCGTGCGCGTATCGGAGCGCTTCGTCGTGGGGGGCGGCGGCAGTCTGACCGATACCGGCGACCTGCGCGTCGGCGGCCCCGTGCTGTCCGGGCGCCTGCGCGATCAGGCGCGCGGCAGCGCCGATCCGGCCATCCGTGCCCTTGCAGACCTGTCCGGCCGTCTTGCCAACACGAGCGCGCGGACACGCACCGCCAATGTGGGCGCTGCCTTCATCGACGACGGCGGCGATCTGGGCGTCGCGATCACCCGCTACGAAACGCGATATGGCCTGCCGATCCGCTACGCCCTGACGCCCGGCGCCGAACAGGAAGCGGTGCGGATCGCGGCGGAGCAATGGCGCGCGGACCTGCGCGCCTCGGTCGTGCTGCCGGGCCTGTTCGAGCGGCTATCGCTGCGCGCGGGCTATGCCGACTATTCCCATGTCGAAGGCAGCGCCGAGGCGGGTACGACCTTCGCCAACGAGGGGCTGGAGGCGCGCGTCGAACTGCGCCAGCGGCAGCGCGGCGGCTGGCAGGGCGTCAGCGGCGTTCAGACCTTCTTCCGCGACTTCCGTGCCGTCGGGGCCGAAGCCTTCGTGCCGCCCAACGAGACAGTGCAGAATGGCCTGTTCACGCTTCAGGAATTCGCGGCCGGACCGGTGCGGTTCGAAGGCGGCGGACGGGTGGAATGGACCGGCATCCACTCGCAGACCGCCGGGTTCGACCGCGATTTCACCGGCACGTCCATCGCTGGCGGCGCGTTCTGGTCGGTGGCGCGCGGCGTGAAGCTGGGCCTGAACCTGTCGAGCACCGCCCGCGCGCCCGCCGCCGAGGAACTGCTGGCGGACGGCGCGCACATCGGCACCCAATCCTATGAGATCGGCGATCGCAGCTTCGGGATCGAGCGGGCACGCGGGGTCGAACTGATCGCCCGCCTCTCCGGCCCGGCGTGGCGGCTCGACGCATCCGCCTATCGCACGCGCTTCGCGGGCTATATCTATGAATTCGAGACCGGACAGGTGCTCGAGGACTTGCCGGTGTTCCGCTTCGCGCAAGGGCGCGCAACCTATCGCGGGTTCGAGGTGGAGGGCGAGGCACGGTTCGTCGAACGCCATGGCTTCACGCTGAAGGCGGACGGGCTGGTCGATGCGGTCCGCGCGACGATCGATGGCTTCGGCCCGGCCCCGCGCATCCCGCCGCTGCGACTGCTCGGCGGCATCGAAGGCCGCGGCGACCGTTTCGGTATGCGCGCGGAGATCGAGCACAGCACCCGCCAGACCCGCGTCACCGGGTTCGAGACGACGACCGATGCCTTCTCGGTGGTCAATCTCAGTGCCGACTGGAGGCCGCTGGCCGGGCGCGAACTGCGGCTGACGCTGAGCGCCAGCAACCTGTTCGACGTGGTCGCGCGCCGCCACGCCAGCTTCCTCAAGGATTATGCCCCGCTGGCCGGTCGCGATGTGCGGTTTGGCCTCAGCGTCGGGCTGTGAAGGAGACGTCTCGATGCGGTACTGGTTCGCCTGCCTCACGGTCCTTGCCACCCCCGTCATCGCGCAGGAACGCGCCACGGTACCGGCCTTCACGCTCGCCCCGCTTCCCTATCCGGCGACCGCGCTGGAGCCGGTGATCGACAGGGAAACGATGACGCTGCATCACGATCGGCATCATCAGGCCTATGTCAACGCGCTCAACAAGGCGGTCGCCGCCGATCGCACGCTGGCGGGGCGCTCGCTGGAGCAATTGCTGGCGCAGGCCGGATCGGTGCCGGCGGCGGTGCGCGACAATGCCGGCGGCCACTGGAACCACGACTTCTTCTGGAAGACGATGGCGCAGCCCGGCACGGGTGGCGGCCCGTCGCCGGAACTCGCACGCGCAATCGACGCGGCGTTCGGCTCGATGGAGCTTATGAAGGCGACGTTCAAGGCGGCCGGGGCCGGCCGGTTCGGTTCGGGCTGGGTATGGCTGATCGTGGGGGCTGACGGCAGGCTCGCGATCATCACGACGCCCAATCAGGACAATCCGCTAATGGATGTCGCCAAGACGCGCGGCACGCCGCTGCTCGGCAATGATGTCTGGGAGCACGCTTACTATCTCAAGCACCGCAACCGCCGTGCCGAGTATCTCGATGCATGGTGGCAGGTGGTCGACTGGAAGACGGTGTCGCAGCGATTTGTCGAAACGATGGACCGGACGGCGCAGGACTGACACAATACGCTATCGCGTCTCCTTCGCTCGGAGGGGGTAACCGAAGTTGCACTTAATCTGCTTCCGGAAGAATCCAGCGTTCGGTTCCGGCAGCAGTCGACCCAAAATGGGTCGGGGCTGTTGAAAAAGGCCGGGTGATCCGATCGCGTTCCTAACGGGTTCCCTACTTCGACACATCGGGAGCAGCGGCCATGATGGGTGAGCAACAGCGAGGCGGCAAGGGCGCAAGTTGGCGGGCGCTGGGAGCGATGATCTCCGCCGATCACATCCTACACAGGATAGACGGGCTGATCGACCTGGGTGAACTGCGCGATGCGCTCGCTCCGCACTACAGTCGCCGTGGGCGTCCCTCGATCGCGCCCGAACTGCTGGTCCGCATGGCGCTGATCGCTCGCCTCTATGGCATCACTTCGGAACGCCGTCTGTGCGAGGAAGTCCGCTTTAACCTCGCTTATCGCTGGTTCTGCCGATTGCCGCTCGACGCGCCGGTGCCGCACCACTCGACGTTCAGCAAGAACCGGCATGGCCGCTTTCGCGATGCCGGCATCTTCCGCATCCTGTTCGAGCAACTGTTCGGCGGTGCGCCGACGCGGGGCTGATCGCCCACAAGGATGCCGCAATCGACGCATCGTTCGTCGCCGCTGATGCAAGCTGGCAGCGCAAGATGCGGGACGCCGACATGGCCGCGCCCCGGCTTCCGCGCCCGGTTTGTGAATGGCTGGCGGATCAGGCCAATGCTCCACCGCAGGAACATGGCGTACCGCGTGGCAAGCCCGCCGAGGTGTCGCGCACCGATCCGGCGTCGGCGTGGTCTGCACGCACAGCGCGGGGCCGGTTTGGCTATGCCTTCAATGTCCTGATCGACACGCCGGGAGGGGTGGCGATCGACGTGGAGGCCAGTCCCGCCCGCTTCGCGGCGGAAGTCGATGCGGGGCGGACCATGCTGGCACGGGCCGACGATCGGTTCGGCTACCGGCCAAAGCGTGTCGCGGCCGACACCGCCTATGGCAGCGCCGCGTTCCTGGCGTTCGTCACCGATCGAGGCACCATCCCGCATATCCCGGTGCTGGAACGATCCGAACAGACCAAGGGCAAATTCCCCCGCGAAGCCTTCCGCTATGAACGGGAGCAGGACCGCTATGTCTGCCCCGCTGGGAAGATACTTCCCTTTCGCGGTGCCGATCGTCGGGCTGGCTTTCTCCGATACAGCGCCAGTCCTGCCGATTGCCGCGCCTGTCACCTCAAACGGAAATGCACTTCAGGCAGGAACAGGTCGGTCACGCACAGCGAACATGAGGACGTGCGCGAGCTGGTACGCGGCGAGATGCAGACGCCGCTATTCAAGCGGTCGATGCGGTTGCGTCGGGGCGTCGAGCGGGTGTTCGCCGATGCCAAAGGCAAGCGAGGGCTGACCCGCCTGCACCTTCGCGGTCTGCGCGGTGCCGAGGAAGAGTTTCTATTGGGTGCAGCCATTGCCAATCTCGTGCTGTTGGCCCGCACCGACGCAAAACCGGCCCGGACCCGTCGCCCGCCCCCGGTGCCGGTGCCGGAACGGATAGACCACATGGCCCGGATCAGTCGGGGCCGGTTCGAGCAATCCTACTACGCGACGATCTTCTGACGCTGGTTAGCCGGGTTCACGCTCGGCCGCAGGGAAGTGGCGATAGAAGGTGGAACGGCCGACCTGTAGCAGTCATGGGTTTGGATCGACCATCATATGGACAATCGATCATGGTCTTGTCGGGATCGCGGCCCGCGATCTGCCCT
>NZ_CAKASM010000041.1 GCF_916858675.1 Sphingomonas sp. Leaf21 | reverse complement strand
GCGGGGGCCGCGGCCCTGCTGAAGCAGTACTGGCCGCAGCTCGGCGGCCAAGAGATTAGCCGCATCATGCTCGACACCGCGACCGATCTCGGCGCGCCCGGGGTCGATCAGGTCTACGGCGTCGGTCTGCTGAACGTCGAGAAGGCGATGCAGGCGCAGGCGCCAGCGACGTCGTTCGCGGCGGCAAGCACGGTGCTCGCCCGCTATTCGTCGCTGGTTGTGTCCGCGCCGTTCGGGGGTGCGGCAGGTGCGGCCGACCTCGGTTCGCGCACGTCGACGATGACCGTGTTCGACCGCTACGGCCGGGACTACCTGATGACGGTGCCCAGCGGCATCCGTGCGCGGTCCTCCGGCCTGCTCGCGGGAGGGCTCGCCGCATCTCCCTATCCCCTTCGGTCCTCGTCATGGTCAGACGTGAGCCTGGGCATCGTGACGTCGTCGACGACAGGGCCATGGCAGGCCGCCGCGTCCGGCCGACCGGCGATCGTGGCCTTCTCGCCAGCGGCTGGTCAGACGGTCACACTGGGCGCGAACGTCGCCGTGGGTCCGGGTCGCAGCTCCTCGCTCGCCGGTTCGTATCTGCGCGGCGCCATCGGGCAGCCGATCGGCATGTCGTCCGAATGGTCCATCGGCGGCTGGTCGGCTTCGTTCGCATTGGGTTCCTCCATCGCCGCGATGCCCTCGTCGTTCCGACGCGGGTCGCGGAGCCGTGAGTCCGGTCTACGCACCGTCGCGATCTCCACCCCGTTCGGTGTCGGCCTGGAGGTGTCGGAGCTCGTCGAACGGGGTCAGGTACTGGGGCTGCGGGACGATGCGGGGGCCGGTGCGGCCGGTGCCCGGACCGTGCTGGCGACCACGACGGTGCGCCGGAACGTCGCGGGCGTGCAGTTGTCCGGTCGCGCCACGGTCGGCAGCAGCAGGGCCGCCGACGCGGTCGCAGGCGTCCGTTTCGATGGCGGCATCGTCAGCACCGCCTTCGCGATCGAGGGCGCGCATTCGCTGTTCGGCGGGTTGGCGACGCTCGGGCTGTCGTCGCCGTTGCGCGTCGAGCGGGCACGGGCGTCGCTGCTGGTGCCGGTCGCGTACGACCTGATGTCGGGTGTGCTCGCCGAAGAACGCCCGACCTTCGATCTGTCGCCGGCCGCGCGGGAGCTCGACCTGGAACTCGGCTGGTCGACTGAGCTCGCGCCCACCTCGACGCTGCGGATCGGCGTCGCCCGCGCCTTCGATGCCGGCCATGTCCGCGGTGCCTCCGACGTCGCCGCTTTCTTCAACCTCGTCGTCCGCTGAACCGCAGGGAAAATCCATGTCCAGATCCACGTCCATGTCCGCCGCTGTCCTGCTCTTCGCCGCCGCCACGGGCTTGAGCGGGTGTGGCAATTCCAAGGCCCCGAGCAAGGAGGCCTTCGCCACGGCGCTCGAACCCGTCGTCCGCGATGTCTTCTGCCATCCGATCGACGTGATGCGGTACGAGGTCGAAGGCGAGCCTGGCGGCTCGGGGTTCTCGATCGTCACCTCGCCGAAGCCGACGATGGCGGGGCCAGGCTCCGATGGGAAAGCGGTCGCGATGCTGGACGGTCTGGCCGGCGTCGGGCTCGTCACGCGCGCGACGTTCGAGAAGCCCGCGCGGTGGAGTGGTTCGAACAATCCGTTCGTGCGCCAGCCGTTGATCTCGTACGCACCGACCGAGAAGGGTGCGCCATACCTTCATATGGTCAAGCGCAAGGCGACGAGCGCGACGGTTGCCGTGCCGTCCTTCTGCCTCGCAAAAGGCGAGGTGGTCGACGTGGTACGCTGGACCGAGCCGACCGACATCGCTGGTCATCGGGTCAGCCAGGTCACCTACACCTATCACGGCGTCGAGCCGATCCCGGTCATGCCGCCGGCGGAACAAGCGCGCTTGGCCGAGCCGCAGGAGAGGACGGTGCCGTTCGAATTGCAGAGCGACGGCTGGCATCCAATGCCGCGCTGACGATCGACGTGACCATCACCATCCCATCCATTTCGGCCTACACCATGACCCGATCGCCGAGCGCCGGGTCGTCAAGGAACACCATGATGAGAATGACCAATGCTGCTGCCATCGGTGCCGTGATGGCGTTGTCGCTCGCCACCGCTCCCGCCGTGGCGCAGAAGGCGCGATTGGCCGCACAACCCGCGTCTTCCGCTAAACCGTTGGCGATGGACGTCGCCGGCGTCCGCCTCGGGATGCCGCTGGCCGCGGTACAGGCAGCGCTGGCGGGGACCTACCGTTGCTCGACCTACCAGTCGGCCTCGTTCCGGCAACTCGTCGAGCGAGAGATCCGCAAGCGCAAAGGCATCCCGGACGGCTTCGGCCCGGATGGCACGGCCGTTGGTGATCTGACCTGCCAGGGTCCTGCTGGTGAGCATCTCCGCCTGTTCATGGCGCAGACGCCGACGGGGGAGATCGTCGACCGGATCGACCTGACGGTGTCGACCAACCGCGTCGATCCGGCGACTCTCCTTGCGCAGGTCGAGGCCAAGTACGGGCGGCCAACTGAGGGCGTCCCGTCGAACGGATCGTGGTGCAAGAGCCGATGCGGCGGCGATCTGACAATGGAGGCCAATCCGCGCATCACCGTCAGGTCCGACGCCTGGTCCCTCAAGATATTCGGCACCCGGGGAAGCAGCGCGCGTCTTGCCGATGAGGCTGCGGTGAAGGCGGCCGCCGCGCGCGAAGCACCGGCTGCGGCGCGCGGCGCTTTTTGAGGTCGGGCATGATCACGGCCGTGGTATCGCTTCTCGCGCCTGTAGTCGCGTTGTCGCTGATGGCCGCCGCGCCAACGCTCGCGAACATGTCAGTAGGCGTCCCGCGAAACGGCGTCGGGGCCACTGCGTCCGTAGCACCGCTGCGGCCGCTGTCGATGCCGATGGTCATGAAGGCGGGCGCAGTCGGGACCGGCTGCTCGTGGTCGCTGGCGAAGGACAGGCGCATGCGCTTCGCCGCGGCCGACGACCGTGCCGTGATCCGTCTGGCCAGCGGCATCGTGCATCTTCGGCCTGCGGCCGGCGCTGGCGACCTTTTCCCGTTCACCCATCATCGCTGGGTCGGCGACAGCATCACCGTGACGGTGACGCCCGTCGGTCGATCGACATGGCGGGGCACCGAGGTGAACGAGGGGGCGGCCGACATCGAGGTTCGCAACGGTGACCGCCGATGGATCGCGAGGGGGCGCCTGACCTGCGGATCCTGACCCCAGCCAATGAGGATCGGCGAGCTTCGGATGCCTTTCGGATCAGATAGGAGGAAACAGAAGAAGCCCGGGCAAGATTTAAGGCGCAACAGCGCAAAAAGGTGGTGACCACCTTTTTGCGGGGCTGACCGACCGTCGGTTCGGAGACATCCCCCATGTCCTCCACCTTCGGCTCCGGAAGGCATTTTTGTTCGAGGGCAGGGGGCGCCCCCTTGAGAATGGGGCAGCGCCACGAGACACTGTACGCCATGACCAGCGGTGCCGACCCACAAACTGCCTATCCGCAATATGCGCATCAGCTACAGGCGCTGCTGCGGCGCTTGGCGCGTGAGGATCGCGAGGCGATCGGCGCGAGCTTGCGACGCGGCGGCTTCGGCAAGCGGGAAATCGAGCCTGGGCTAGCTGTCTCACCTGGTCGCGTGCGGGTAACATCCGACGCCGGCGCGCATACGCTATCGCCCTCGCGCGAAGCCACGGGAACGCGCCGACGTATCGCAGCTGCGGGCGGCAATGGTGGGCGGACGACTGCGGTCGACTTTTCGCGGGCCAGCCCGCTTTCCGTGACGCCGCGCCAGACCGGCCCTGTGCGGATCCCGCATTTCGACATGATGCGGATCAGTCGCACCGTCGTCCCGCGCGCGAAGGATGGCCGTACCCACCCGCGCTATCCCGACCGAAGCGGCATCGCGGCTGCCCATCACGATTATGTGACGCGCGGCGGTGTCGCCGACTTCGAAACCCATCTCGACTATATCACCCGTACCACCGCCGTGGAGAAGAATGACACCGCGCTGCTGATCGACATGCTCGACATGGACGAAGATCGCCGGTTGCAGAACCACCTCGCCATCATCAGCAACATCCCCGGCGGGCGCGAGCGGGAACGCAGCCTGTTCGAGGCGGCCGAGCGTTGCGAGCGGCAGGCGAAGGGCGGGACGCTGCAGGTTTCGACGCAATATGCCGATGACTGGATGCTGCTGGCCACCCGATACGATGCACCGGGATGGGTGCGCAAGGCCGCGGTGACGCTGCAGCGGAAAAGGCTCGCCCAGGAGACGGAGGCGAAGGCCAAAGGCAACGCCCTTGTCGATACCATCGTCGACATCGCCAAGGTCAATCTGGAAGAAGCCTATAACCGGCTGGTATGGTGTGATGACCAGAAAAACCTGCCCAAGGCTGCACGGCCGAACTGGAAGGCGGGACCATGCGGGCGCACCCAGACCCGCTTCGTCGGCGAGCTGCCACGCGGACTTAAGCCGGCCGAACGGCGCCTGGCGCTCGAACGTTTTTGCGAGCATCTGGCTGCGGAAGGCTGGATGTATGTCGCCGCGATCCATCGCCCTGATGCGACGAACGACCCCGATAACTTCCACTTCCACATCGATTGCTATGATCGGCCTGCACGCTGGCTGACGGCGAAGGAGATCAATGACGAGCGCAACCCCCGCAAGCCCTTCGAAGGCGACGGCTGCTGGGACTTCGAATATTCCGAGCGCAAGCGGAACGGCAAGCTCTGCTACCCCTATCGCCAGAACAAGATTGCGGAGTCGACCCGGGACGTGCCGAAGGACGGCGAAAAGGCCGTTTCCCATTTTGTGGCTGGTCAACGCTACGTCAAAGCGTTGCGCAAACGCTATGTCGACATCGTCAACAAGGTCGTGGATGGCCGGGCGGGCAGCCCCGTCTACGCCACGGGGACGTTTAAGGACGCCAAGATCCGGCTGACGCCGATGGAGCATCTCGGCTCCGCCGTCACCGCCAGCGAGGCCAGGGGCGAGGTCACAGCTGCCGGTACCCGAAACGCCCATATCCGGTTCAATGATGAGATGCGGCGGCTTCTGGAGCAGGCCGATCTTGACCGGAACGAGAATGGGTTCAAGGCTTCCGCCGCTTCCCTGAAGGCGACTGCACACTGGCAGGAACTGGCAAACGCTGCCGTGACGCGGCGGTGTCAGGCGGGGCTGGTCGCCATCGTCGAGCGGATGGTGCGCTCACGCGCCGAAACCGTGCTGCGTGTCGGCACTGCCAGTCTGGCCGTGCAGGATGAGGCCCGCACATGGCTGGGCGAGATCGACGCTATCGTGAACGCCACTACACAACAGGCACTCGCAGCGCCGCTGGAGGATAGCGATGCTAAGATCGAGCAAGCCCAGGCCGAGGTTCTCACCCTCACCAGCGATGGGCGTGAACGGTTGCGATACGTCCCAGCAGATCACGCCAAACTGAAACCGTTGAAGCCAGTACCGCCGGCCTATCGACCGCAGGTCGAAGAGCGCCTGCACCTATGGCTGATTGAGCATCGCCGAAGCCCCATACACTTGCGTTTCGTGCCAGGCGGATACGCCATCGCCAAGACCGTCCCACCCGCGGTCCACCGGCTGTTTCGCCTGTTCGGCGACGATCCTAAATTCCAGAAGTTGCTGTTGGAAGAACGCCAGCGGCGCAAGGTCATGGCGGCATCGGCAGCTGTGGCCCAAGATCTGATGAAGCAGGACGATAGCGGCAGGGCGGTCCTAAGCGGCGAGGGGTTCGGCCACGCGCTTACCGTCGCAAACCGTGGTGCCGACGGCGGACGTTCACGCACGCTGGCAGATATCGACAGCCTTCATGATGTCGAGCTGCTGCAGGCGCTGCCGACAATCCAGGCCAAGCGCCGACGGAAGGCGACAGTTGCATCGCCTGCTGGCCCCGATGAGCTTGCCGCCACGTCGCCCATAGACGTTCCGGAGCCATCGCCCGCCGATCCTGCGTCGAGAGGCAAGTCGAGCGGCTTGCTCGGCCAGGCGGTTGCCGCCGCTGGCGACCGGCAAGTGGCCCCGCCTCAAGCCGGCATATCGGATGGAAAACGGGATAGCGGCGGCAGAGGCCCCGCCGCTGGCGTAACAATCCAGACGAGTAAGAAAGGACAAGAAAGATAGACGCCGCAGTAAGGGGGAAGCTGGGCTTTTGAGCCCTGAAGATCGATGAAAAAGATCTGAGGCGCTTGCCCGGACCGCTCGGTTCGCGGCCCTTAAGCTTCGGAACTGCCATGCAATCCCTGACCAACCCCGTGCACTCGCTGCCGCACGTGCTTCTACACTATCTCGCCACCGGCTTCGGCAAGCCCGAGGTGCCCGCGCTGGTATCGGGCGGAGGTATGCCCGCCGATACCCTGATGTTCGATGCGCAGTCGGTGATCCTGTCGTTAACCTGTGTCGCCGCGCCGATGTTCCGCAGCAAGATCGAACGGCTCGCTGCGGATCAGTCGATCGATGTCATGTTGGTGCGCTGCTGCCTGACCGGCGGTGACCTGCTGCCGGTATCGATCGATGTCGTGCTGGCGGGCGGCGGGCTCACGCCCTTCAAGCTGGAAGACCTGGCGCTTTACCGCCATGATGATGGCGGCCTGTGGCTGGTGCCGTTCGGGTTCGGCGGTGCGATCCGGCTGGAGGCGCATGGCCTCGAACTCTATCTGGTGCCGCCCTATGCAACGCTCGCCGACCGTGCCGACGGCATCTACCGCGCCGCGTCCGACGTGGCGGAACGCCTGTATCCGCAAGGTGCGTTCTGATGTCCGCCAAGGCCAAGCGAGCAGCGGCAACGCCCAGCGTCGAGGTCAACCCGGGCTGTCTGCCGGATCCGGCGAACCCGCATAGCTGGCTGGTGCTGATTGGCGATGATACCGATCGCGATGCGACCCGTGTCATGTATGGCTGCCTGCGCCCCAGCTTTCGCGGTCACCTGAACAGCGCGACGGCCTTTGCCGCCGCCAAACTGACCGTCGGTGCACCACCTGACACGTCGGCATGGACGCTGACCGCCGCGCGGGCTGAGGTGTTGCTGCCGCCGGGGGCCGATGACCGGCTGTCCGATCCGCGGATCCTGATGGAGACGGTCGACGCGGACCTGCCGGTCAAGGCCAAGGCGCTGCTCGCCTATCTGACCTTCACCTTCCCGACGGCGCGACTGCATGAGCAGTATGAACTGGTCCGCGACTTCACCCGCCGGTTGATCGTCGACCCGTTCGAGGTTGCCGCGTTGCTGGTCCAGCATGCCCCCCACCGGGCCGGCAGCGCCAGCCCGCCGCATGTTCATGCCCTTCTTGCCGGACCCAGGCGGCTGACGCCGCTCGGCTTTGGCGAATGGGTGACACCGCTCGCCACCGACAAGGCCCATGCCTTGGTCGGCAACGCCTTTCGCCAGTTTCAGGCCAACTGGCGGTAGCCCTGAGCATGCTGGCGAAAGTCGGCGGCGAACCAACACCATCATCAGGAAGCATCATGAACGATAACGAACCCTGGCCGCGGATCGGCCAGGCGCTGAACTCGCACGTCGTGCGTACACTGGCGCAGGCGGCTGAGTGGCGACTGACCGACATGCCGGCCGACCTCGGCCTGCCGCTCGCCGGCTGCCTGTATAGCGAGGCGAACCACCTGCTGGTCACGACAACGGTCGGCAATCTCGCAACTTCCATCGCCGCGATGGACAGCGCCCTGGTCGCGACGCGGTCGGATGCGCTGATCATCAGGACGCCGGCAGAGGACCCGATGCCGGGCTTCGCCCTAGGCCTGTGGCACAGCGGGCGGGTCACCTGGCACTGGATGCTGACGCTCTGGGTCGATGTCGACGCTGGCCTGTGGCTCGTGCCGACACCGGACAAGCGGGATGGCACGGCCGCTTCGGGGTTCCGGCTGACGGCGCGCCATCTTCGTGTCGAAGAGGTGCCGTGGCGAACGGCGCACGAACGCGCCGATGGCTTAGTCCGGGCCATCCGCATGCTGGTCCACGGCGAGCGCGGCACGGCGTCCGGCCCCGCGGGCGGGGACAATCGGTCGTGACGGTGCCGATGCCTCGCCTGCTGCGGCAGGCGTGCTGGGGGCTCGTCATCGTCTTCCCGCTGCTCGTGCTGGCTGGCCAGCGCTGGCAGCACGCGGCGGCGGGGCCGGGTACGCGAGGTGTGACGGCGGTCGCCGCCGTCATCTGCCCCGCGGCCATCGAGCGGGTCAGGCCGGTGCGCGTGACTGATGGAGCGCACGCGCTCGACCGTGCTGTCCTGCGGCGGATCGCGGTGCAGCTTCACATGGGATTGGGGTGCTCAGTCCCGGTTGAACCGCCCGCCGTGCGGGCCGATCGACGGCGTGATCACGGTGGAGGAAAGAAGATGAGGGGGATGGGCAAGTCGATGTGATCCCCGTGGTGGGGATGAAACAAGGAAGACAGACCATGAACCCCGACCAGACCGCCCATGTCCGCGCCCATGTCGCTGCCGTTTCCAAGCTCCTGCTCGGCAACAAGATCATGAACCCCGGCCTGATGATCATGGCCGGTGATCCGCTTGATCCCCACCAGCGAATTGCGTTCGGTCGCACAGCAGTCGAGGCACAGGTCGATCTCATCTATCTTGAATTCGCCGTCGGCGAAGACGACGTCCCCGTCATGACCGGGATCACCGTCATGCTGCCGCGCGACACCATCTGCTACGTTTCGACGGAATGTCGCCTGTTGCTCATCCCGGGCAAGGCTCGCGCGGTGATCGTGCCGCAAGACGGGGCTCAGTCCCACTTCAAGGTACTGCCGGGCGAGATCGTGCAAGTCCGGGGTCGACCGGCATCGCTGGCGGCCGGATGCGACCGCGCGACTGCTAAGCTGGAAGTGCTCGTTCGCGATGGCGCCGATTTAGGGAACCAAGTCAATCTGCAGACGTGGTGCTAATAGTTGAGAGGTTGCCGTGCAAAAGGCGGCAACCTCTTCAACCCAGCTCAACTGCCTCGGCCTTGCCATCACGGGCTGCGTGCTTTTCCGAATAACGGCCTCGAAAGTCGTTATCGAAAGGTATCATATCCTGGTATGATGTAACCATTCTGTACGGCGATGATTAGGACAAACCCGTCGTTCCGATGCCGCAGGTTGAGCGTCAGCTCTTGACGGAAGCCGACGTTCGGCGCCTGTTCGTGCGGCGTCGCGATACGACTGAAACTGGGCAGGCTGCTGTCTGTCAGCTTTTGGCACAAGATCAGCAAAAGCCGTCGTTCACAAATCGAGCGCTCGACTGTAAATACAACGGGCCGTAGGCTCGAAGCCTAATCAGGGAGCCAACTTTCTGGCGCACGGCGCCAGCCTCAAAAAACCGAGGTTTCTGAGTTCTGTAGTGAGGAAACGCTGTTTGACGCCGTTCCCGACAATTTCACGCGGCGGCTCGAATCATTGGTAGCCTGATCCGGAAATATCCGCAGGCTTGTGACTGGGGGATGGCAATTGGCGTTCGTTTTCTACGATACCGAAACGACAGGCATTTCGACCGACTTTGACCAGATCCTGCAATTCGCAGCGATCCGGACCGATGCCGATCTTAACGAGATCGAGCGATTCGAGGTGCGGTGCCGGCTGCTGCCGCACGTCATCCCGCATCCGGCGGCGCTCAAGGTTACTGGCATGAACATCGCCCGCGTGACCGATCCGAGCCTGCCCTGTCATTACGAGATGCTCCGGGCGATCCAGGCCAAGATGGCGGAATGGTCGCCGGCGATATTCGTCGGTTATAATTCTTTGAACTTCGACGAGCATCTGCTGCGCCAAGCGCTGTTCCGGACGCTGCATGCCCCGTATCTGACCAACACCAACGGCAATTGCCGGGCCGATGCGATGACGCTGGTCCAAGCAGCGTCGCAGTTCGCGCCCGATTGCCTGGTCGTGCCAACCGGTCCCAAGGGCAATGCCGTCTTCAAGCTCGACCAGCTCGCCCCGGCTAATGGCTTTGCCCATGACCATGCGCATGACGCGCTCGCCGACGTCGAGGCGACCATCCATATGGCTAAGTGCATCCGCGAGCGCGAGCCTGAATGCTGGAGTCGGTTCGTCCGCTTCTCCTCAAAGGCCGGGGTCAATGCATTCGTCGAGAGCGAGAGCGCCTTCGTGCTGACCGAATTCTATTTCAACCGCCCCTATCACTTCGTCATCGCTCCGCTCGGCGCCGACCCGGATAACCCCGCAGCGCTGCTCTGCCTAGATCTGCGGCACGATCTCGACTGGGTTGCAGCGATGAGCGATGCGCAACTGGCGGTCTGGGTCGGCAAGAGCCCGAAGCCGGTGCGCAAGATTCGCACCAACGCCGCGCCGTCGATCGCCCCGGTCGACGAGGTCCCACAAGCCTTTCTTGGCGCACTCGACGAAGCGGCGATCGCTGCGGCGGCGGATAGGCTGGAGCAGGACGCGGCACTGCGCGAACGCCTGATCGCAGCGGTGGTCGCCCGCCGCGACGAGATCGAGCCTTCGCCGCATGTCGAGGAACAAATCTATGCCGGTTTCATCCCGGACGGCGACCGGGCGCGGATGGACATGTTTCATCTCCTGCCGTGGGAGAACCGGGTCGCGATCGTGGATGCGTTCGAGGATGACCGGCTTCGCTATCATGGCTACCGCCTGATTCACGAGCGCCACCCCGAATATCTGACCGCTGAGCTGCGCGACTTCTACCGCACCCATGATCGCGGCCGCCTGATGGACATGACCGGCACGGCGAAATGGAATACGCTGTTCGCCGCGCTGGCGGCGATTGGCGAGACGCGGGCCGGCTGCGACGAGGAGCAGATGGCGATGCTCGACGCCTATCAGACCTATCTCCAGGCGCGGATCGCCGCCGGCGGCTGATGCGGCCGGCGGTTGCCCCAGACGGAGGCTGACCCGGGCATCGACTAACCCGGGCGGCAGGCTTCAGCCACGCGCCTTGACCGCCGCCTTCACCCAGTCTTCGATATTCTCGGAGATGTGGTTGTAGACATTCTTGCTGATCGAATAGGGCGGATCATAGACCTTGCCGGTCACCGCCTTGCCATCGACGGTCAGACCGGTGAACGGGTCGCCGCCCTTCTTGGCCTGATTGCCATCGCGATCCTCGAGATTATGGATATGGATGGCGAGGACGCCCATGCCCTTGCCCCAAGCCTTTTTGATCTCATAATTGACCCAACGGCGGCCGGCGGTCTTCTCGCCGACCAGCACGACGAGGCAATCGCGGCCCTTCATATTGTCGTCGATCCACTTCTGGATCGCCGCATCGCCGCCGCGCTTGACCGATTCCCAACCATTCGAGTCGAGCAGCGCCTGGCCCTCGATCGCGCCCATTTGCTTGACCTTCTGGACCCGCCAATTGTCGGGCTTGTAGTGGAAGCTGAGAAAACATTTATGCGCCATCGTGCAATCTCCTGATATCAATAGGGTTCAACGGCCGCCGCGCAGGTCGGCGATGAGGCGTGCGATCGGTTCGATAAGTTCTGCTAGGTCGGCGACGGGCTCGGCCAACCGCGCCACGATGTCGCGCTGACCCTGGTCAAGGCCGGCCAGCAGCCGGTCGGGATCCGCCAGCGCTTGCGCCGCAAGGTCCCGCGCGGTCGATCCCGTCGCCCCGATGGGAACCAGGGTCAGGCCATGCTGCAACGCGATTTCCCATTCCCGGACCATGCCGTTGGCCAGCACGATCTCGTCGCCAGCACGTTTGTTGCCGAACAGGAAAAGCGCGACCCCGGCATCGGGGATGATGCGCTGGCGATAGTCTTCCCACACGCGTTCGCGCCGCGCCTGGTCGTCGATATGCTGCGGAAAGGGACGAAGGATCAGCGTGTCCTCGATCCGGCCACGCCCGCCTTCCAGCACGCGTTCGACGGCGCCGGTGAACAAGGCGTTGCCGACGCCGAGGCCAAGGCCGGTCAGCAGCCGCGCGTCCTTTGCCACGATCGCGTGGCCGAGGCGGCGCATGAAATTCTCCACTGCTGGCCGGCCCCATGGTTCGAAATCATCGGCGCTAGCGGAGACAAAGGCAGTCTGGCGGCGGTGACGCCGTTCGATCTCGGCGAGAATCAGTTCGACATCGGCATATTCATCGACGAGGATGACCTGGACGTTGAAGCGCTGGAGATCGTCGACCATCAACCGGTGGCGGGCGAGATTGTGAGCGAATTCGTCGTCGCTCTCATTGGCCAGGCGAGTACGCCGGCGCAGGAACGCGAAATGCTCGCGCTGATTGACTCCGACATGGAGCCGCAGCCGGGCCAGCACCTGTTCGAGATTGGGGTCGGTGAAGCTGAACCCGACGAATAGGAAGGTCTTTGACAGAAGATCACCAGTCAGCGCGCTGACGAACGGACCGCGATCGAGCGCGTAGCGCTCATAGTCGTTGCGCGTGACGACGGCTTCGTCGGGCCGCGACACATCGCCATGCATCTTGTAAAGGACGGCATCGCGCCCCCGCCGAGTATTGGCCAGCTGCGACACTGCTGACTTCACATCGACGATCTTGCCCGCATCTTCCAGCGCGCGTTCGATCAGCCCGTCATAATTGGTCGTCCACCAGGTCCGGATCGGTAGACGGGCAAGACGGCGATGATTGGCAGTCGGCGCCGGAGTCGATGACAGGGCATCGATGATCGCCTGGTTGAGCCGGTGGCGGTTCTTGGTCTTGTTGAGGTGAAACTGGGCGACCGCGATCAGGTCATGCTCCCAGTCGATGCGCAAGTCGAGTTCGTCGGCGATATCGCGCAGCAATTCGCGCCAGTCGACGAACCCGGCGGGGGCCGACAAGCCGGCCCCCGCGAAGAGGGCGGCGTTGCCCGCCTCGATCTCCGCGAGATAGCGCTCGATGAAGCGCGCGACCGGCTTGTCGGTGACGGCGGTCATGTCAGGCGTTCGGCGTGTCGCGGCCATCGGGCTCGCGCGCGACACCCTTGAAGGGCTTGCCGTCGTCCTTGACGCCCATCAGCTGGCCGTTGCGCTCATCGCGCTTCTGCCAGTTGCCGTCGGGGCGCTGGAACTGGGTGCGGCCCGTTACGGCGCCGCGGCGGAAACCATTCCCGGTGTTGGTAGCCATTCTCTTGTCCTTAGCGATGGTGGAGCGGGTCGAAGCGGTTCGGGCGCTGCGGCGGAAAGTCGCCGGGTGCAGGCCGGGGCAATTCGCTCGGGCGCGGCGGCATCGGATAGCTGGGGCGGTCGGGTCGGTTGGGATACATGCATCACCTCATCAACGTCGGCGAACGACTCGCCTGACCCTCGTATGCGGCTAGATTTCGCAAATGGCAAGTTTTTGATCTTTTTTGTTTGTTTTCCTGACATGTCAGGATTCTTGACAGCACTGCTTGAGATCGTCACTACGGCGCCATGAACCCGGATCAGTTCTATGTAGAGGTGGGCCGGCGCATCGCGGCGCGGCGCAAAAGCACCGGCCTGACGCAGGAAGCGCTCGCTGCGACGATGGGCATGTCGCGGCCGCGACTTGCGAGCATTGAACGCGGCGGACAGCGTTTGCCACTGCATGTCGCGCTGACCTTCGCGCGGGTGCTCAAGCTCGACGGCTTGGCGTCGCTGCTACCGTCGAGCGGTTTGACCGACGCGATGGTCGACAACGAGATCCGAGTGTTCGGCCCCTCGGAAGGGGTGAGCGACAAGCAGCTGGATCAGATCGGCGAGATATACCGAGCGGTCAGCTGAGGGGGTGGACGTGGCGTATCTGGACAAGCGGATCATCAGGTCCCGGGCTCGGGACATATTGAAGGAACACGGTATGCTGACGCTGCCGGTGCCTGTCGACAAGCTGGCCAAGAAGATGGGGATCAGCGTGCGCTACGAGCCGCTCGAGGGCGATCTCTCCGGCATGGCGTTCGTCAAAGGCGATGCCAAGGTCGTCGCGGTCAATTCCTTCCACCATGCCAACCGCCAGCGCTTCACGATCGCACATGAGATCGGCCACCATGTCCTGCATGCCGAGAAGCTGCGGGAGGGGATTCATGTCGATAAGATGGTCATGCGCCGTGACGTGCTGTCCGCCACCGGCACCGACGATTTCGAGATTCAGGCCAATGTCTTCGGTTCGGAATTGCTGATGCCGCGCGATCAGATCGTCGCGCTGGCAGGCACGCTCGACCTCGACGACGAGGACCAACTCGCCAAATGCGCCAAGCAGATCAAGGTCAGCGTCGCTGCGCTCCAGTTCAGATTGTCGGCGCTCGACGAGTGAAGGCGAAGCGTGCCGCACGATCGCCGGTTGTGACGCACGCGCTGCGCGACTATCTATCTTCCAGGAGGCCCGCATGCGCGTGAACACCGCCAGTTCGATCAGGACCGCAAATTCGGTCCATAACCGGTTCGGCAGCTGGAAGGCGGCCAAGGCGTCGTCTGACTTCAAGGACGGCAAGTTTGTGGTTCGCAGCAGTGCAAATGGCCAAGTCCTGCCTTCTGCTGCCGAGCCGGGCGCCAAGAAGGCCTGAGTGAGCTTCAGCTACACCCTGTTTCTGGCGCTGCTGCTGCTTGCGCCGGGACTGGGCGTGTGGGCGGGCCTGCGGGCGGGCGAACGCTCGGAGCTTATCTCCCAAGCACCCGAGAAACCGGGATCGACCTTCAGCCTGCTGGTCATCGTGTTCGGTGCGCTCGTCGGACATATTGTGATGTCGTCGCTATTCCTGCTGCAAGCGGCATTGTGTCACACGCTTGGCTGCTGCCTCGGCCTGTCCTTCGATCCCAATGTCTACCGCGTCATCCTGTCGGGTGGAAAATCGGCCGGGACGCCGACCGATGCGGCGTTCCTGGCGTGGTTCGTGGCGCTGCTGCTACCGGCGATCTTCGTCGGCGGCCTCGCTTATTGGGCGAGCGGCTGGAACTGGGTACGTGAAATGCGCGAGACTGCGACCTTTGGCTGGCTCAAGCGCTGGGTCGATGTCGCACGCCCCGCCAACAGCTTCATCATCGCTTATGTGGTGACGACTCTCGAGCATGAGGGCGCCACGGTCGCCTATGAGGGGATCGTCGAGAATATCGCGCTCGACGATAATCGCGCCATTGCGATGATCGTCCTCAGCAGCTGCGACCGGTTCGTGGTGAAGATCAAGGATGACCGGGTCGAGCGGATCGATTCACCGCATCAGACGATTCCGCTCCTGCAACTGTCCGCTGCGAACTTCGCCAATATCGCGCTCGAAGTGTTCGAAGTTCCGGATGCCGAGCCCAGTGCGAACGCCGAGCCTGTCCCCGACACCCCGGCCTTCGCAGATGCCGAGACTGTCACGGACTCCCCGCCCGCCACGGAGGTATAGTCCTCAAACCATCGGCCGAGACAACCACGCCTGCGCTTACAGTGGCGCCTAAGGTTCTGTCCCTACGCAACCTATTGACCGAGCGTATTGGAAAGTTGGCTCGTTTCAACCGCGAACGACCGCTTTCGATCGTTGGCCGGATGATCCGGGATGTCTGAAACTGCGGCGCAAAGCCGACCGGCTGAGTTGCGTGACCCGAATGGCGGGTTTCAGCAAGAGCCGCCGCTCACATCAACGACGCTGAATGTCTTGAGCTGGTCGACAGCTGTCAGCTTGACAGCGGCTCAGGTGACAGAAATTCATTCAAACCGCTTAGTCCAGTCTATGTCGGCGCTTGCCTGAACCAATGCGGCCCAATCGAGAAACGACCAATCGACTTTATGAAGCTCGCGGTTCAGGATCGCCAAGCGAACCCCCTGACCGTATTTTCCCCCGAC
>NZ_CAKASM010000040.1 GCF_916858675.1 Sphingomonas sp. Leaf21 | reverse complement strand
CGCCCGTCCCATCCGCCTTCACGCGCGGCTTCACATTGTAATCCAACACCCGCTTCACGGGCACGACGATCTTCATCGCGGTTCCTTCCCGGCCGAATGGCCTGTCATGCCGCCGTCTTAAGCGGCCTTGCGAGTGCATCGCAAGCGTTCAGCCCGACCAACGAGAAAGGGGCCCGGACGTTTCCGTCCGGGCCCCTCTATAATCGATCCGTCAGGGTCGAAGGCGCGGATTACGCGACCTTCTGCACCTCGGCCACGATCTTCTTGGCGGCGTCGCCCAGATCGTTGGCGGGAACGATGGCAAGACCCGAATTGGCCAGGATTTCCTTGCCCTTCTCGACGTTCGTGCCCTCGAGGCGGACGACCAGCGGAACCTGCAGGTTCACTTCCTTCGCCGCCGCGACGATGCCGTCGGCGATGATGTCGCAGCGCATGATGCCGCCGAAGATGTTGACCAGGATGCCCTTCACGGCGGGGTCGCTCAGGATGATCTTGAACGCCGCGGTGACCTTCTCCTTGTTGGCGCCGCCGCCGACGTCGAGGAAGTTGGCCGGGAACATGCCGTTCAGCTTGATGATGTCCATCGTCGCCATGGCCAGGCCCGCGCCGTTGACCATGCAGCCGATGTCGCCGTCGAGCTTGATGTAGGCAAGGTCGTACTTCGACGCCTCCAGCTCCATCGCGTCCTCTTCGGTGGTGTCGCGCAGTTCCATCAGGTCCTTGTGACGGAACATGGCGTTGCCGTCGAAGCCGACCTTGGCGTCGAGCACCATCAGCTTGCCGTCCTCGGTGACGGCGAGCGGGTTGATCTCGATCTGCTCGGCATCGGTGCCCAGGAAGGCGGCATACAGCTTCGACGCGACATTGGCGGCCTGCTTGGCGAGGTCGCCGGTCAGCTCCAGCGCGGCGGCGACGGCGCGGCCGTGATGCGGCATGAAGCCGGTCGCGGTGTCGATGTCGATCGAGTGGATCTTCTCGGGCGTGTCATGCGCCACGGTCTCGATGTCCATGCCGCCTTCGGTCGAGGCGACCATCGAGACGCGGCCGGTCGCGCGGTTGACGAGCAGCGCGAGGTAGAATTCCTTCGCGATGTCGACGCCGTCGGTCACGTACAGGCGGTTGACCTGCTTGCCAGCCTCGCCGGTCTGGATCGTCACCAGCGTGTTGCCCAGCATGTCGGTCGCGGCCGCGCGCACTTCGTCGGCGGTCTTGGCGAGGCGGACGCCACCCTTGGCGTCGGGGCCGAGTTCCTTGAACTTGCCCTTGCCGCGGCCGCCCGCATGGATCTGCGCCTTGACGACGTAGAGCGGTCCGGGGAGCTTGGACGATGCCTCGACGGCCTCCTCGACGGTCATCGCGGCGAAGCCGGCGGGGACGGGCACGCCGAACTTGGCGAGCAATTCCTTGGCCTGATATTCGTGGATGTTCATACGCTAGCCTTCCGCCTCTCGGGTGGTTCTAGGGAAATTGGGTGCGGCTAAAGCACAGGCTGCGGCACAAATCCAGCCCGAAACGGGCTTATTGCAAATGCATCGCAGATGCGACACCGTCGACCGCAAGCCGTTGGATGATCGCGACGAACGGAATCGCGCGCAAATTCGTCGCGGGCACGCTATATGGGCGACATGCACTGGGCTATCGGTATTCTCCTGTTCCTCGCCACCGTGATCTTCATGGAGGGATTCGCCTATGCGGCGCATCGCTGGATCATGCATGGGCCGGGCTGGTTCCTTCATGAAAGCCATCACCGGCCGCGTACCGGCAATTGGGAGCTGAACGACCTCTATGCCGCGATCTTCGCGGTGCCGTCGTTCGTGATGCTGCTGGGCGGCGCGCAGCTCGGCTGGTGGCCAGGCTTCATCTGGATCGGGGCGGGGATCGCCGCCTATGGCGCGATCTATTTCGGCTTTCACGACGTGATCGTGCACAAGCGGCTGCCGAGTCGGTATATGCCCAAATCGGACTATATGAAGCGGATCATCCAGGCGCACCGGCTGCACCATGTCGTGGAGACGAAGCAGGGGACGGTCAGCTTCGGCTTCCTCGTGGCGCCCCGGCCCGAGGCGTTGAAGGCGGAACTGAAGCGGCGTTCGCGCGCCGGGGTGCGGCGTCCGGTGGGTGTCGCATCCGAAGGGGATGCGATGTTGTCGGAAAAGTAACCTTCTTTCGATAAAGGGGGCGTTATGGAAAAACCGGTCTTCACCCCGCCGTTCGAGCCGGTCGCCGGCCAGGATCTCCGCCGTTCGCTGCGCCAGGCGGTGCGGATGCGCGCGCATCTGCGCGACAAGGGGCAGACCCGGTTCGAGATCGATGTCGTCGACCTGTCACCCGAGGGCTTTCGCGCCGAAACCAGCTTTACCCTGTGGCCGGGCACGATCGTCTGGCTGACGGTGCCGGGCCTCGCGCCGCTCGAGGCGGTGATCGCGTGGCGTGACCGGTTCAAATATGGCTGCGCCTTCTCCAAGCCGCTGCACCCGGCGGTGTTCGAGCACATCGTCGGCCTGGGGAATCGCTGAGGCGGTTCGTTTCCCTCGCGGTGAGCGGGGGGCGTCCGCGTCGACAGCCCCCTGTTACCGTCAGTCGAACAGGCTCGACACGCTGGTTTCATCCGCGATCCGCTTGATCGCCTCGCCGAGCAGCGGGGCGATGGGCAGGTGGCGGATCTTGGTCGTCGCGCCGATCGACTCGTGATTGCCGATCGAGTCGGTGATGACCAGCTCGCGCAGCTCGGACCCCTCGACCCGCGCCACCGCGCCGCCCGACAGCACGCCATGGGTGACATAGGCGAGGACATCCTCCGCGCCCGCCTGGCGCAGGGCCGCGGCGGCGTTGCACAGCGTGCCCGCCGAGTCGACGATATCGTCGATCAGGATGCAGAAACGTCCCTCGACATCGCCGATGATGTTCATCACCTCCGACTCGCCCGCACGCTCGCGGCGCTTGTCGACGATGGCGAGCGGCGCGTTGTTCAGCCTCTTGGCGAGCTGCCGCGCGCGGACCACGCCGCCGACGTCGGGCGACACGACCATGAGGTTATCGTTCTTGAAGCGTGCCAGGATATCCGCCGACATGACCGGCGCGGCATAGAGATTGTCGGTCGGGATATCGAAAAAGCCCTGGATCTGACCGGCATGGAGGTCGACCGACAGCACGCGGTCGGCGCCCGCGACGGTGATGAGGTTGGCGACCAGCTTGGCCGAGATCGGCGTGCGCGGGCCGGGCTTCCGGTCCTGGCGGGCATAGCCGAAATAGGGGATGACCGCCGTGATACGCCGGGCCGATGCGCGCTTCAGCGCGTCGATCGAGATCAGCAATTCCATGAGATTGTCATTGACCGGATAGCCGGTCGACTGGATCACGAACACGTCCTCGCCGCGGACATTTTCCTGGATCTCGACGAAGATTTCCTCATCGGCGAAGCGACGCACCAGCGCCTCGGTCAGCGGAACCTCCAGATAGGAGGAGATCGCCTTGGCCAGCGGCAGGTTCGAATTGCCGGTCATCAATTTCATGCGTGTACCCCGTCCCCGCAGACAGTCCGTAATCGCCGCCCCTTTAATAGCGCTGTCACAATAGCGCAAAGGCGATTCCCCGATTATGGGCGGGGCCATGACCGTGACCCGTTTCGCCCCATCGCCCACCGGGCGGCTGCATGTCGGCAATATCCGCACCGCGCTGCACAACTGGATGTACGCGCAAAGCACCGGCGGACGCTTCCTGCTGCGCATCGATGATACCGATGCCGAGCGCAGCGAGGAAGCGTATGTCGACGCGATCCGGGCGGACCTGGCCTGGCTGGGACTGAACCCGGATTCGGAGGTTCGCCAGTCGCAGCGTTTCGCGCTGTACGAGGCGCGGTTCGCCGAACTGGTCGCAAGCGGGCATGTCTATCCGGCGTATGAGAGCGCGCAGGAACTGGACCTCAAGCGCAAGATACAGCTCGGGCGCGGCCTGCCGCCCGTGTACGACCGCGCCGCACTCGCCCTGACCGAGGCGGATCGCGCCAGGCTGGAGGGCGACGGCGTCCGCCCGCATTGGCGCTTCAGGCTCGACCATGGCGCCCCGATCGAATGGGATGACGCGGTGCGCGGTCCCCAGCGCTTCGACCCCGCGACGATGAGCGATCCCGTGATCCGCCGCGCCGATGGAACGTGGCTCTACATGCTGCCTTCCGTAATCGACGACATCGACATGGGCGTGACCCAGGTCGTGCGTGGCGAGGACCACGTCTCCAACACCGCGCTTCAGATCCAGATGTTCCGGGCGCTGGGCGCGGAGCTGCCGCGCTTCGCCCATGCCGCGCTGCTGACCGGCAACGAGGGCAAGCTGTCCAAGCGGCTCGGTTCGCTGGGCGTCGATCACTTCCGCGAGATCGGGATCGAGCCGCAGGCGGTACGCGCGCTGCTCGCGCGGATCGGGACGAGCGATCCGGTCGAGCCGGTCGCCGACATGGCCCCGCTGATCGCCGGATTCGACTTCGCCCGCTTCGGCCGCGCGCCCGCGCGCTTCGACGAGGCCGAACTGGCGCAGCTCAACGCGCGCATCCTCCACCAGACGCCCCATGCGGCGGTGGCCGACCGGCTGCCCACGGGCATGGGCGAGGCGGAGTGGGAGGCGGTTCGGCCGAACCTTTCCACGGTCGCGGAGGCCGCCGACTGGTGGCAGGTGATCGAGGGGCCGGTCGACGCGCCCATGCCGTCCGAAGAGGACCGGGCCTATCTGGTTCAGGCGGCGGAGGTCGCGGGGCGGATCGACTGGGCGGAAGATCCCTGGCACGCGCTGACCGCCGCGCTGAAGGAGGCGACGGGGCGCAAGGGCAAGACGCTGTTCCTGCCGCTGCGACTGGCGCTGACCGGTCGTGCCCAGGGGCCGGACATGGCCGCGCTGCTGCCGCTGATCGGGCGCGAGCGGACGATCGCTCGGCTGAGCGCCTGATTCGCCGATCGGCCTTTCATTACCGCATCCCCTCGCCCACATAGGGCCGAGCAACACGTAAAGGAGCGTCTTTTGGCCACGTTGGGAATGTCGCCCGCCGACAAGGAAGCCGTCACCGCCTTCCGCCGGGATGTCGTCGAGCCGTCGATGACCAAGCTGGTCATCCTCGACTTCTGGGCGGAATGGTGCGGCCCGTGCAAGGCGCTGGGCCCCACGCTGGAGAAGATCGCCGAGGCCTATGCCGACAAGGGCGTGGTGCTGGCGAAGATCGACACCGACAAGAACCAGTTCATCGCCAACCAATTCCAGATCCGCTCGATCCCGACCGTCTATGCGATGTTCCAGGGCCAACTGGTCGCCGACCTGACCAGCGCGCGCACCGAAAGCGCGCTGCGCGCGACGCTGGACCAGTTGCTCAAGCAATTGCCGATCCAGTCGGAGGCGACGGACGCGGCGGCGGAGCTGGAACCGCTGATCGCGATGGGCGAGGAAGTGCTGGACGCCGGAGACGCCGAGCGTGCGGTGTCGATCTTCGAGCAGTTGCTCGACATGGCGCCCGATCATCCCGCGGTACTGTCGGGGCATATCCGCGCGCTGCTGGGCGCCGGACGGGCGGCGGAGGCCGAAGCCGCGGCCGAGGCGCTTCCCCAGGATCTCGCCGATGATCCCGCCATCCACCGCGCGGTAGCCGCGATCGCGCTTGCCCGTTCGGCTCCTGCGGCGGCCGACCATGCCGATCTCGCGGCCGAGGTCGCGGCCAACCCCGACGACCACGAGAAGCGGTTCGCGCTGGCGAACGCGCAGATGGCGGCGGGCGACCGGGACGGCGCGGCGGACAACCTGCTCCACATCGTCGCCGCCGACCGCGCCTGGAACGAGGATGCCGCGCGCCAGCAGCTCCTGAAGCTGTTCGAGGTCGTCGGCATGACCGATCCCTGGGTGTCGCAGCAGCGGCGGCGGCTGTCCGCCATCCTGTTCGGATAAGGCGGGTGGCGCGGCTCTCGATCTTTCCGCTGGCGGGCGCGATCCTCTTTCCGGGGATGCCGATGCCGCTGCATATCTTCGAGCCGCGCTACCGGGCGCTCGTTTCCGACGCGATGGCGCGCGACCGGCGGATCGGCATGGTCCAGCCATCGGGCGACGGCGATACGCCAAGTCTCTACCAGATGGGTTGTGTCGGCCGCATCGCCGAGGTCGAGGCGATGGAGGACGGTCGCTACAACCTGGTGCTGGAGGGCGTCTCGCTGTTCCGCATCCTCCGCGAGCTGGAGGTGACGACGCCGTTCCGCCAGGTCGAGGCGCAGCTCCTGCCGGTGGTGGAGGAGGATTTGCTGTCGCTGGGGCGTCGCGCCTCGCTCGAACAGGAATCGCGCCGTTTCGCCGAGTTGCAGGGCTATGCCGTCGACTGGGACGCGGTCGGGCGGCTGGATGACGAAAGCCTGGTCAACGGCATCGCGCAGATCGCCCCCTTCGACGTGGCGGCGAAACAGGCGCTGCTGGAAGCCCCCGATCTGGAGCAGCGCGCCGAACTGATCATCCAGCTCATGCAGTTTTTCGGACGCCATGACGGCGAGGATCGGGTGACGCTGCAATGAGCCTGGACCCATGGTTGCTCGAGCGGCTGGTCTGTCCGGTGACGCGGACGCCGCTGCGCTATGACGAAGCGGCACAGGAACTGGTGTCGGAGGCGGCCGGGCTGGCCTATCCGATCCGTGACGGTGTGCCGGTGATGCTGGTCGAGGAAGCGCGCGAGATCTAGCGCCTGCGGTACGGGGTTATCCCCACCCCCGTTCCGCGCGCGCGATATGTGCCCTTCGACTTCGATCGGTGCGAAAGCAAGGGGGGATACGGTCAGGGGATTGGAGGCCGAGCGTCACAGCAATCGCCCGACCAGCGCCACCAGCACGATGACCAGTCCCGCGACGCTGGAGTAGAAGGTCAGCGCGAAGCCGAACGCGCGTGCCGCGGCGCCGCGTGCGTAATTCGCCCAGAACAAAGTCCGTCCCACCGAGAATAGCGCCGCCAGCGCCGGGATCATCGCGCCCGATCCCTCCACCACCCAGGCGAGGGCGAGATAGGCGGGGATCGCCAGCACCACCTGTTCCAGCGTGTTGCGCAGCACCGCATTGGCGATTCGAACCCCTGGCGTCTCGATGCCGCCACCCGCCGCCGCGTCGATATCGGCGGGCGAATCGAATCGCCGTGCCGCGACATGCCCGATCGCCGCCGCCAGCCAGAGGGCCGCCACCGTCGCTGCCGCCACCGCGCGCAGCAGCCGGTCGGCGGGGGACAACAGCGGCCCGGCCGTCCAGCTTATCAGCAGGGTCAGCAGGACGACCGCCAGCGCGGCCGCCATGCCCTTCGCGACCCCGGTCTGGCGACGATCGCGGATCGGTGCGCGTAAGGGTCGGGTGGGGGTGTCAGGCCCAGGGATCATGGTGCGGGAAACGTCGAAGCGGGGTTTGGGATCCCGTCTGACACCATCTCGGGCGTGTCGCGCCCATCCTCTCCCGCCTGCGGGAGCGGCGTGTGCCGAGGTGCGCGCGGGGCCAGCCGGGAAACGCTCCCCTCCCGCAGGCGGGAGGGGATGGGGGAGGGGCCGATACTCTTCGGACCAACCCGTCCCAATTACACCATCACGCCCTGGAGCAGCCGGGGCAATTGTCCGGTTTCGCCGCGGGCTTCGGCCATGAAGCGGTTCTTGAGCGGCGGTATGTGATTGATCGCGCTGATGCCCAACCGCCGGACCGCACTCGCGGTCCTGCCGGGCACGCTGAAGATCCGGTTGAAGCTGTCGGTCGCGACCGAGACCATCAGCGTGTCGAGCCCGCGCCACTGCTGATAACGCTGGAGCAGTGCCGGATCGCCCAGGTCCAGTCCGGTCCGCTTGCCCTCGACCAGCACCTCGACCAGCGCGGCGACGTCCCGGTAGCCCAGATTGACGCCCTGCCCCGCGATCGGATGGATGCCGTGCGCCGAGTCGCCGACCAGCACCAGCCGGTCGCCCGTCATCGTCGCGGCGCGGTGGAAGCCCAGCGGATAGGCGGAACGCGGGCTCGCATGCGACAGCGTGCCCAGGAAGCCGCCCATGCTCTTCTCCGCCTCGGCCAGGAAGGCGCGGTCGGACAGCTTGAGCATCGCATCGCCGTCGCGCCCCGGCACCGACCAGACGATCGCCGAGCGATGCCCGACCTCGTCATCGGGCAGGGGCAGCAGTGCGAAGGGACCGGTGGGGTAGAAGATCTCGAACGCGATATTCTCGTGCGCGACCTCGTGGTGGAAGGCGCTGATGATCGCCTTGTGATCATAGGACCAGCGCGCGACCTTGATCCCGGCGGCGTCGCGGGTCGGCGACTGGCGTCCCTCGGCGGCGACGAGCAGCGGCGCGCGGACCGTGGAACCGTCGCTCAGCTGCGCGGTGACGCCCGCCGGGCCGCGCTCGACATGCGTGGCGCGGGTCTGCATCCGCAGGTCGACCAGATCCGCCTCGGTCGCGGTCGCATGGATCGCGCGGCGGAGCAGCTTGTTCTCGAACATCGTACCCAGCGCGCCGTCGTCGGCGTCGGGAATGAAGTCGAGCGCGCCCGGCTCCAGCCCGTCGCTGACCCGGATGTGGCGGATCTCGCAGCCCTGTCCCGCCAGTTTCGCGCCGATGCCGATCGCGTCCAGCATCCGCCAGCTCGCCGAGGCGACCGCCGAGGCACGGCCATCGAAGCCGGGGGCGAGTACGACCGCCGGGTCGGCGGGATCGACGATGACCGAGGAAAGGCCATGCGCGGCCAGCCCGACGCCGAGCGTCGCACCGACCAGCCCGCCGCCGAGGATGATGACGTCGCTATCCATAACCTTGCTCCTAGACCGTCGTGGCGCGCCGAACAATCGGGGGCGTGCCCCATGGCTTGACGTAGGAACCGTCAGGCGCGATGAATTTTCCCGCATTTTCGGACATTCCTGAAGGACGACACCCATGGCCAGCCGCGCGCAGCCCGTATTATGGCGCGAGACGGTGAAGGCGGGCGCGGTACGCAGTGGCGCATTGGTCACGGCCACCGCGCTGTTCGCGCTGACGCTGATGCTGGCTCTGGCGCTGGCCAGCTACCGGGCGAGCGATCCCGCGCTCAACACCGCCTCTGGCGCGGTGCCCGCCAATTGGCTGGGAGCCCCCGGCGCCTGGGTCGCCGATATCGCGCTGACCCTGTTCGGTCCCGCCGTCGCGCTGATCCTGCCGGTCGGGCCGATCGTCGCCACCCGGCTGTGGCGCGACCGCCCGGCGGGGCGCTGGGTGCGGATGCTGCGGCAGGCGGTGGTCGGCGTCGCGCTGATGGCCTGCGCCCTGTCGCTGGTGTCCGACTCGGCGGTGCTGGCGCTGCCCGCCGGATGGGGCGGCGTGATCGGCCTGTCGGTCGCCGGGCTCGTCCGCTGGGCGCTGGCGTTCGCCGGGCAGGCGGCGGTCGTGACCTGGGGATCGGCGGCGGCGGGGCTCGCCTTCGGCCTGGGCGGCGCGCTGATCTGGGGACGCAGCCTCGAACTCGATCTCGCCGAGCGTGGGCTGGCACGCCTGCGGCGGCGTCGCGCAGTCTCGGAGGATGGCGAGGCGCTGCCTTGGGACGACGAGGACGAGGCGCTGTATGACGACGAAGCAGAGGAAGAGGAGCCGCTGACCCTCGCGCGCAAGGCGGTGCCGGTGCGCGAGGATCGCCCCGCTCCCGTCATCGCCGACCGCCAGAGCGCGCCCGCGCCCGCCTCGACCCGCGCCAAGGCCTCGGCGGACCGCGACGCGCCCTATCAATTGCCGGGCATCGACCTGCTGACGCCTGCGCCGCCCAGTCCGGCGGGGACGATCGACAAGGCCGGGCTGGAGCGCAATGCCCGTCTTCTGGAAAACGTCCTCGACGATTTCCGCGTGCAGGGCTCGATCGTCGAGGTCCGGCCCGGCCCGGTCGTCACCATGTACGAGCTGGAGCCGGCACCCGGCATCAAGGCGAACCGCGTCATCGCGCTGGCCGACGATATCGCGCGCAACATGTCGGCCATCTCGGCGCGCGTCGCGGTGATTCCGGGGCGCAACGTCATCGGCATCGAACTGCCCAATGCCAAGCGCGAGATGGTGTCGCTGCACGAACTCGTCGATTCGCAGAGCTTCGAGGATCAGGCCGCACAGCTTCCGATCATCCTGGGCAAGAATATCGCGGGCGATCCGGTCGTCGCCGACCTCGCCCCCATGCCGCACCTGCTGGTCGCGGGTACGACGGGGTCGGGCAAGTCGGTGGGCCTCAACGGCATGATCCTGTCCTTGCTCTACCGCCTGACGCCCGAGCAGTGCCGGATGATCATGATCGATCCCAAGATGCTCGAACTGTCGATGTATGACGACATCCCGCATCTGCTGTCGCCGGTCGTCACCGATCCGGCCAAGGCGGTCCGCGCGCTGAAGTGGGCGGTCGAGACGATGGAGGACCGCTATCGGCAAATGTCCTCGGTCGGCGTGCGCAGCCTCGCCAGCTTCAACGACAAGGTGCGCGCGGCCAAGGCCAAGGGCCAGCCGCTCGGCCGCAAGGTCCAGACCGGCTATCATCCCGAGACCGGCCAGCCGGTCTATGAGGAGGAGAAGCTCGAGTACGAACCGCTGCCGCAGATCGTCGTGATCGTCGACGAGCTGGCCGACCTGATGATGACGGCGGGCAAGGAAGTCGAATTCCTGATCCAGCGGCTGGCGCAAAAGGCGCGCGCGGCGGGCATCCACCTCATCATGGCGACGCAGCGCCCCTCGGTCGACGTCATCACCGGCGTCATCAAGGCGAACCTGCCGACCCGGATCAGCTTCCACGTCACCTCGAAGATCGACTCGCGCACCATCCTGGGCGAGCAGGGCGCGGAGCAGCTGCTGGGGCGCGGCGACATGCTGTACATGCCCGGCGGCAAGGGCATCGTGCGCGTCCACGGCCCGTTCGTGTCGGACGACGAGGTGCACCGCGTCGCCGATCACTGGCGGTCGCAGGGGACGCCCGACTATATCTCGTCGGTCACCGAGGAACCGGCGGAAAGCTTCGCGCTCGACGGCGCGCCGACGGGCGAGGATTCGGCCGAGGACCAGCAGTACCGCGCCGCGATCCAGCTGGTATGCGAGAGCCAGAAGGCATCTACCTCGTGGCTCCAGCGGCAGTTGCGGATCGGCTACAACTCGGCGGCGCGGCTGATCGAGCGGATGGAAACCGACGGCATCGTCGGGCGGCCCGACCATGTCGGACGCCGCGAGGTGCTGCGCGATGCCGAGGGACATGCGATCTGAGGGGCACGGGATTCCCTTCCCCGGGGCCGATCGACATTCAAATATGCCTGTCCATCCCTCGCCCCTTGTGAGGGGAGAGGGGAGAATAAGCTGAATGTCGATCCGGCCTAAATCCCCGCCGCCTTCAGCGTCGCCGAATCGATATGCCAGCGTAGTTGCTCCGCACTGGCGCCCGGCACGTCGTTGACCCGGCGCACCACATATTGCCCGACGAAGCGCTGGCGTCGTCCGTCATCGAGTTGCGCGTCGACGGTGACGGGCACCGTCGCATAGATCGACCCCGCCGCACCCTCGCTCGGCGCCATCGGGCCGATCGTCACGCTGGTCGCGCGCGTGTCGGCGAACCCCTTCTGGAAATTGGCGTAGCGCTGGCCCGGCCGACCATCCGGGCCCCACTGGGTCCAGGCGGTGGAATAGTCATGGGCGTTGATCGCCGAGTAATAGCGCCGCACGACCGCGGCGGCGGCGGCATCGCTCCTGGGATCGACCGAACAGCCCGGCGTCGTCGCGGCATCGTCGCCGATCAGGGCGCAGCTTCGCGCGATCTCGTCCTCGATGATCGCACAGCTATTGACCGCGTTGCACGGTGGATGCGTGGCGGGCGACACCGAGGTGCAGATCTTCACCAGTCGCTGCGCCGCCGCCTGTCCTCGCTCGGCGGAGCAGGACAGGATGCCGACGGGCGCGGGGGAGGCGGCGGTCTTGATCGGGGCGGGGGATGCGGCCCCCTCGGGCCGGGCGGTCGTCGCCGGGGTCGCCATGTCCGTTACCGCCGCAGCGTCGTTGCGGGTCGGGCTCCCGTCACTCCCGCAGGCGGCGAGCGGGAGCAGCAGCGAACCAGCCAGCCAGCGGGCGATACGGGGTGCGGCACGGGTCATGGGGCAAGGCTCCGATGAAAGTGATCGCGATCAACGCCCGGTTCCCGCGACCGGCTCCACGGCCCGCCGCAAGCGCCGTCAGCGGGACAGCGCGATGAGCTGCGCGACGCCCTGGGTCTGCGTCTTGGCGAAGACGGCGGCGCGGTGATCCTCGATCGTCTTGGGCGACAGGCCGAGCAGCCCCGCCATCGCCTTGTTGCCATGCCCCTGGACCAGCAGCTCGAACACCTGCCGCTCGCGCGGGGTCAGGTCCGACAGGCGGCGCGCGGCGGCGCGGCGGTCGCGCGACCAGGCGATGCCCTCGACCAGCG
Organism: Sphingomonas sp. Leaf21; assembly: GCF_916858675.1. Lineage (GTDB taxonomy): Bacteria > Pseudomonadota > Alphaproteobacteria > Sphingomonadales > Sphingomonadaceae > Sphingomonas. The sequence goes on along the minus strand of NZ_CAKASM010000040.1, from coordinate 3,632 downwards.
AGGCGCACAGCCGGTCCTCGTCGATGGGCTTCTCCAGATAGTCGAGGCCGCCATGCCGCCGGACCGAATCGACCGCATGTGCGGTGGTCGGCCAGGCGGTCATGAACAGGATCGCGACATGGCGATCGATCGCGCGCAGCCGGTCGGCAAAGCCGAACCCGTCGAGGTCGCCCATCATCACGTCGCTGACCACCGCATGGGCGGGCCAGTCGGGATAGGCGTCGAGCAGCGCGAGGGGATCGTCGAACGCGCGCGCGACGATCCCCTGCCGCCCCAGCATCCGGGCGATCGCCGCGCCCAGATCGGCATCGTCGTCCAGGACATGCACCGTCGCGGGTGCATCGAGGTCCAGCGGGGAGGGCGGGCGACTGGGCATCAGCGAACCTCGATCAGCGGCAGGGAAAGCGTGGCCAGGACGGTCCCGTCGGCCAGTCTCATCCGGGTCAGCGTGCCGCCATGCGCCTCGACGATGGCGCGTGCGACATAGGTGCCGATCCCCATGCCGCCGTCCTTGATCCGCTGGTCGGCGTTGGCACGGTTGCGGACATGGATGACCGCGAGACCCGATGTTCCGGTCACGCTCAGGTGGATGGGCTCGGGCGCTTGTACGTCGCGCACCGCCTGGACCGCGTTGCGGACGAGGTTCATCACCGCCTGGGTCAGCTCGATCTCCTGCGCCATGACGATCCAGTCGGGATCGACGGGTGCGATGGTGACGGCGACCCCGGCCGCGCGCGCCTCCGCCTGGGCGAGGGCGGCGACCATGTCCATCAGCGCGGCGACCGCGACCGGCTGGAGCTGGTCGGCGGCGTGGCCACCGAACCGGCGCAGGCGGCGGATCAGCGTCGCCAGGTGCTCCACCTTGCGGTCGATCAGCGCGGCACCCCGCGCGACATCGTCGTCGCGCTCGGCGGTCAGTCGGTGCAGGTGGCGTGCCTCGATCGATAGCGTCGACAGCGGCTGGCTGACCTCATGGATGACCGCGACCGACATGGCGCGCAGCGTCTTCAGCCGCTCGGCCTGGAAGAGCAGCCGGTCCCGCCGCTCCAGAGAGGCGCGCGCGGTGGCCTGCGCATCGGCGAAGCTGCCCGCCAGATATCCGGCGATGACGATGGTCGCGAGCGCCAGGTGTCGTTGCAACCGCTCGGGCGTGTCCATCATTCCCGCCGTGTCGGGCAGCACGCGCAGGATCACGACGAGCAGCGCGAACCACGCCGCCGTCCGCCCGAAGCGCAGTCCGATCCAGGCCACCGCCACCAGCACCGGCGCGGGCTGCATCCCCAGGCCGGCGGCGGTCAGCACCCGCGCCAGCCCGATGCCGGAGAGCAGCACCGCCGCCGTCTCGACGATCGCGGCCAGGCGGGGCGGCGGGCGGCGTCGCCAGCCACCGCCGCCCTTCACCGCATCGGCGATCCACAGGACTGGCGGTGCGACGAACAGCGTGCCGAGCAGGTCGCCCACCGCGAAGGCGGCGAGCGATACGATGACCTCGCGCCCGTTGGTGACGCCGGTCAGCTCGGGATTGAACATCGCCTGCGGCACCGCGCTCAGCACCGCCGCGAGCGGGGCGAGCACGGCGGCGAGCCCGAACGGCATCGGCGCGGTGAACAGCTCGGCACGACGACCATCGGCCAGCCACCCGATCGCCGCGACCGTGACGCCATACGCCAGGACGGGCCGGACGATCCCGAAGAGCGTCATCGGCCAGGGCGCCTCGAGGAAGATCGCGGGGCTCAGCACCAGGTCGACCAGGATCTCGACCAGCGCGATCGCCGGGGTCAGCCGCGCCCCCCGCCGCCACATCAGCGCAAGGCGAAGTCCGGCGGCGGGAAACCAGAGCGAGTAAAAGCCGTTGCCGCCCCATGACGCGGCGAAATGATGCGCCGCACCGAACCCCAGGGCGTAGAGCGCCAGCGCACCCCAGTCCGCGCCATGGGGGACGAGGTGGCCGAGCGACCGATGGCTCGCCGGATAAGGGATGAGGGGCGGAGTGGGTGCGGGTTCGGGCGGGGCCGTCATCGGCTGTTGTCTGGGCCGCGAATGCCGATCACGGCATCCGGGAAAATTCCGGATCGACATTGTTTTCGGCCCTGCTTTCCTTTGCCTTGCGCCTGGGGCGAGGGGAAGAAGGGCAATCGGGCTCTATGCCCGATCGACATTCAACTATGTCTGTCCTTCCCTCGCCCCTCGTAGAGGGGAGAGGGGAGAATAAGCTGAAGGTCGATCTGGCCTAGATGGTCGGGGCGTTGGGTTGGGCGCTCGCCGGCGGCGTCGGGGTGGCGCCGTCGCCTGCCCCGGCCGCTTCCGGAGCGGGGTTGGTCATCGGCGTCGTCACGATCGGCGCGGGCGCGGTCACGGGAGTGACCAGCGCGGCATTCTCGATGAGGTCGAGCGCGCGGCGCGCCGCGACATAGCGCTGCGCGGCGTGTTGCCAGGCCTGCGCGGCTCCGGCACCGGGCAGGCGGGCGACTTCGGCGCGCGCGGCATCCACCTGTCCGCCGTCGAGCAGGCGGCGCGCGCGTGCCAGCCGGTCGGCGGGGTTGGAGGAGGGCGCGCTCGCCTCGCGGATCACGATCAGGCGGCCGAGTTCCTGGCGGAGTCCTTCCCACCAGCCATTGGTGCCGTTGAACACCAGATCGGGCGCCAGCGTGTCGAGCCCCTGGCGAAGCGTCTCCAGCGTCACGGGCTGGCGCGCGGTGGCGATCAGCACCGCGACGGCGCGCGGCTCGCTGGCACCGAAACGCTGTCGCACCTGTTCCTCGAGATAGCCCAGCGGCTGGCCACGATCGACCGTCCGGCGCGCCGCGGCGGCGACCAGGATCGCCTCGGCGCGACCCGCCTGGGCCCCCGCGGCGGAGGCGTCGGTGGAGATGGTCGCGGCGCGCGTCTCCAGCGCGGCGATCTGCGCGGCCAGTGCCGCCTCGCGCGTGGCGAGCGCGACCGGGTCGGTGGCGCCGTGCGCGGCATCGGCGGCGGGCGACCCGGTGGCGGCGGTCCCACCGGGCTTGGCGCCGGTCACCGCGCTCGTTCGCGTCGCCTGCGCGCCGCCGAACCAGGTCAGGTGGCGCATGGCATAGGCCATCAGGAGAAGACCGGCGGCGAAGGCGATCAGGATCAGCGCGATGGTCGCGCCCGTTCGGGGCCCGCGCGACGGCGGTCGGTCGGATGGCGCGAAGTCGTTCATGCCCCGCTTATCCCCGTGGCGGCTGTCCGGGTCAACGCCTGCGCCGCCGCGACCATCGCCTCGTCACGCGGCGCCCCGGCGATCCGGACAGCCCACCAGCCGGGGCCTGCCGCCGCCGCGACCTTGGCGCTGATCGCGACGATCGCGATCCCCCGCCGCGCGACGTCCGCGCGGTCGACCAGCGTCGCCAGTCGTTCGGCGGCCCGCGCCGAATGGAGCAGGACGATATGTCCCGTCAGCGCGGCGACGGCACGGGGCGCGATGGCCAGTGGTTCGGCGGCATAGACGACCCGGACGATCGCCCCGGTCTCGATCCGATCGCGCCCCGCAAGATGGAGCAGCCGCGTCAGGCCCAGCGCCCGCGCCTCGGCAACCACGGTGGCGGCGTCGTGGCCGCCGGTCAGGACGACCGTCAGCCCCGCCGCGCGCGCGGCGGCGGCGGTGGCGG
>NZ_CAKASM010000039.1 GCF_916858675.1 Sphingomonas sp. Leaf21 | reverse complement strand
AGCCGCCGCGATCACCGCCGCCGAAGCCGCCACGATCGCCACCGCCAAAGCCGCCGCCACCGCCGCCGCCACCGCCGAAACGGTCGCCGCCGCCGAAGCCGCCGCCACCGAAGCGATCACCACCGCCGAAGCCGCCGCCACCGCCGCCGAAATCGTCGCTACCGCCGAAATTGTCCCGCTTGTCGCGACCACGCGTGCCGCGATTGCCTCGGCTACCTCTATCGAAACCCATAAGCCCTGTTCGTCTTCCCGGTTCGCCCGCAAATGCTATCCTCAAGAACCGTGCGCCGGACGAAGAGCGCGGGTCTTTCGGCGCCAAACCTTTTGCGCCTAATTGCCATTCATAACGCAAGAGGCCACGCATCGCGAACGAATTCGTGCGCCCGCGTCTCGCTTTGCCGCGAACGAGGCAGATTGCGTCGGAAATGTGGCTGAAACTCCACAACATCAGTGAAATTTTGGCGGTCATGCCGCGACTCCGCAATGGGCCGATGGCAGTGATCGCGGTTGAGGCTTGCGGCGCGGCCCGCTAGGGCAGGTCGCATGACCGTTCATCTGCATGAAGAAGACATTCCCGCCGATCTGTTCGCCCCCGGCGCCTCGATCGCCGTCGATACCGAGACGATGGGCCTGATCACCCCACGCGACCGGCTGTGCGTCGTCCAGCTGTCGGATGGCGGCCCCGACGAGCATCTCGTCCGCTTCGGCCCCGACAGCGACTATGCCGCGCCGAACCTGCGCGCCCTGCTCGCCGATCCGGCGCGGTTGAAGCTGTATCATTTCGGGCGCTTCGATATCGCGGCGATTCGCCATTATCTCGGTGTCGTGGCGGCGCCGGTCTATTGCACCAAGATCGCCTCGCGTCTGATCCGCACCTATACCGATCGCCACGGCCTGAAGGAGCTGGTCCGCGAACTGCTCGGCATCGACCTGTCCAAGGCGCAGCAATCGTCGGACTGGGGCGCGCCGGAACTGACCGACGCGCAGCGCGAATATGCCGCCTCCGACGTGCGCTACCTCCACCGCATGAAGGTCGAACTCGACAAGCGGCTGGCCCGCGAGGGGCGGATGGCGCTGGCCCAGGCCTGTTTCGATTTCCTGCCCGCGCGCGCCGAACTGGATCTGGCGGGTTGGCCCGAGGTTGATATCTTCGCCCATGCCTGATCCGGGCTCATAGGGAAGAGACCAGCATGTCCGAGATCGCCGATCGCGTCCGCACCCAGCGCCAGCTCTGGGCCGCGCCGGGGAGCCGCCACGACCGGTTCGTGATGCTGGCCCGCTGGCTGCTGCCCAGCGCGATCGGCGTGCTGACCGCGTTCCTGGTCATGGCCCCGGTCTATTCGTCGAGCGAGGTGTCCTTCGTCCTCGACAAGAAGAAGGTGGAGGTCGCCAAGGAACGGTTGAAGATCCAGGCGGCGCAATATCGCGGCGTCGACGACAAGGGGCAGCCCTTCTCGCTCGACGCGGGCTCGGCGATCCAGCGCAGCTCGGCCGAACCGGTGGTACAGCTCAACAAGCTGGCCGCGATGATCCGGCTGTCCGACGGCCCCGCCACGGTCAGCGCCAATTCGGGCCGCTACGACATGCGGACCGAGCAGGTGAAGCTGGACGGCCCGCTCGATTTCAAATCGGCGGGGGGCTACGACCTCCAGACCAACGATGCGACGATCGATCTGCAGCAGCGCACGCTCGAATCGGGCGGCGCGGTGACGGGGCGCGTGCCGCAGGGCAATTTCAGCGCCAACAAGCTGCGCGCCAACCTGGAGGATCGCACCGTCCGGCTGGAAGGCAACGCACGCTTGCGCATCGTGCCGTAAAGCACGAAATAGCCGCCTATGCACAAGTTCTTCGCCGCGACGGCCCCGGCCCTTATCGTTCTTGCGACATCCGCCGTGGCGCAGACGCGGCATGACAGCCGCGCGCCCGTCGATTTCGGTGCCGACGTCATCGAATTGCAGGACAAGGCGAATCGCGGCGTCCTGTCGGGCAATGTCTCGCTTCGCCAGGCGGAGATGACGCTGACCGCGTCGCGCGTGGTCATCGTCTATACGGGACAGGTGATCGGCGGAAAGCCGCAGGTGTCGCGGTTCGAGGCGTCGGGCAATGTCGTGGTCAAGCGCCCCAACCAGACGGCGCGCAGCAATTACGGCATCTACGACCTCAACCGCCGGGTCATCACCATGCTGGGCAACGTCTCGCTGACGCAGGACGGCAATACCGTGAATGGCGGCCGGTTGACGATCAATCTCGACACCGGACGCGCGGTGATCGACGGGTCGTCGGTGGCGGGCGGCGGCTCCACGGGCAATGGCGGCAACGTCACGCGCGCGCCGTCGGGCCGGGTCACGGGCACCTTCTCGGTCCCCGATCGCAACTGAGACGTGACGCGGGCGCGTTCTCCGCGCTAACGTGACGCCTGCCAGCCAAGGAAAGAGACAGGCCGATGGACATGGAAACCCCGATTCGCGAGGCGAGCCAGCGCACCGCCCCCGTGTCGGAACCGCCGGTCGCCGACGGCCTGCAGGTCGTGTCGATCGCCAAGAGCTACGACAAGCGGACCGTCCTGACCGACGTGTCCGTCTCGGTCGGGCGCGGCGAGGTGATTGGATTGCTCGGCCCCAATGGCGCGGGCAAGACGACCTGCTTCTATTCGGTGATGGGATTGGTGAAGCCCGATTCGGGCCGCATCATGCTGGACGGCGAGGATATCACCGGCCTGCCCATGTATCGCCGCGCGATCCTGGGGCTCGGTTATCTGCCGCAGGAAACCTCGATCTTTCGCGGGCTGTCGATCGAGAAGAATATCCTGACCGTGCTCGAACTGGCCGAGCCCGACCCGGCCGAGCGCGCGCGCAAGCTGGACAAGCTGCTTGAGGAATTCGGCCTGACCCGCCTGCGCGCCGCGCCCGCCATGGCGCTGTCGGGCGGCGAGCGGCGCCGTGCCGAGATCGCGCGCGCGCTGGCCGCCGATCCGTCGATCATGCTGCTCGACGAACCGTTCGCGGGCATCGACCCGATCTCGATCGCCGACATCCGCGACCTGGTGAAGGATCTGAAGCGGCGCGACATCGGCGTGCTGATCACCGACCATAATGTCCGCGAGACGCTGGACATCGTCGACCGCGCCTACATCATCTATGACGGGCGCGTGCTGTTCAGCGGGTCGCCGGAGGAACTGGTCGCCGACGCCAATGTCCGCCGCCTCTATCTGGGCGAGGGCTTCTCGCTCTGATCCGATGCAAGGCGCCCGTCGATCCGCACCTGATGGCATGACCGGCAAGGCGGGCGCGGACGCGCGGATCGACGCCGCCCCCCCTCCGTCGGGCCCTCGGCCTGCCGCTTCCCCGTGTCGGGGAGGACCGCCCCGGTGAGCCTCGCCCCGCGTCTCGATATCCGTCAGTCGCAATCGCTGGTGATGACGCCGCAGCTCCAGCAGGCGATCAAGCTGCTGGCGCTGTCCAATCTGGAGATCGAGGCGTTCATCGCCGAGGAGGTGGAGAAGAACCCGCTGCTCGACGCCACCGTCGTGCGCGAGGTGGCGACCCCCGAACGTCCCGAGCGCGAGGCGCCCGCCGGTGCCGACGAGCTGGTCACCGGCACCGCCCCCGGAGAGGATCGCGGGCTCGACCTGGATTATGCCACCGAGAGCCACCAGCAGGACAGCGTCGCCGATGGCGGCACCGGCCCCGATGGCGGCCTGTCGCTCAACGGCGGGTCGAGCGGCGGCGGGCTTGGTGGCGAGGATGGTCCCGACTGGGACTCGCTGGCCGACGATGCGCCGAGCCTTGCCGAGCATCTGGAGGCGCAGGTCGCCATGATCCTCTCCGGGGCCGAGCTGACCATCGCCGCGCATATCATCGATCAGCTCGACGAGGCGGGCTATCTGACCGTGGCGCTGGACGAGATCGCAGGGCGACTCGGGGTTCCACTGCCGCGCGTCGAGGCGGTGCTGTCGGTGGTGCAGAGCCTGGACCCCACCGGCGTCGGCGCACGCGACCTGGCCGAATGCCTGACGCTGCAGGCGCGCGAGGTGGACCGCTACGACCCCTGCATGGCGCGGCTGATCGCCAATCTGGAGCTGCTGGCACGGGGCGAACTGGTTCGGCTCAAGCGGATCTGCGGCGTCGACGACGAGGATATGGCGGACATGATCCGCGAGCTGCGCGGCTATGATCCCAAGCCCGGCTGTCGCTATGGCGGCGAGCCGTGCCAGGCGGTGGTGCCCGACCTGTTCGTCACCCGCACCAAGACCGGCTGGGGGATCGAACTCAACAGCGCCACCCTGCCCCGCGTGCTGGTCAACCGACGCTATTATCAGGAACTGCGCCACGGCCCGCAGGACAAGGGCTCAAAGGCGTGGCTCGCCGATTGCCTGGCCAGCGCCAACTGGCTGATGAAGGCGCTCGACCAGAGGCAGCGGACGATCATCCGCGTCGCTACCGAGATCGTGAAGCAGCAGGAGGCATTCTTCCTCCACGGCGTCGCGCATCTCAAGCCGCTGACCCTGGCGCGCGTGGCGGAGGCGATCGGGATGCACGAGTCGACGGTCAGCCGGGTGACCAGCAACAAATATCTGAGCTGTGCGCGCGGACTGTACGAACTCAAATATTTCTTCACCAGCGGCATTGCGGCGGCCGATGGCGGCGATGCGGTATCGGCCGAGGCGGTGAAGAGCGCGATCCGGGCGCTGATCGCGGGAGAGGGTGCCAAGATCCTGTCCGACGACACGCTGGTCGAACTGCTCCAGGCCAAGGGCTTCGACATCGCGCGGCGGACGGTCGCCAAATATCGCGAGTCGCTGGGCATCGGCAGCTCGGTCCAGCGGCGACGCGCCCGCGCATTGAACGGCTGACCACGACCCCGCCACTTGTCGCGGGGCGCGGGTGTATTATATCATGCGTACACCTTAGCCGGAGGGCTCCGCCGATGGGCAAGAAGAAGCACAAGAAAAAGCAGAAAAAGGCCGAGCAGGCGGAAAAGGCCGCTGCTGCTGCACCGTCCTCGCTTCACCGGGTGGGACAGGCGCTGCTCGACCAGGCGCGCAGCCCGATGGGGCGGCAGTTGATCGCCTCCGGGCTGGTGGTGGCCGCTGCCGCGCTGGCGCGCGAGACGACACGTTCGACGCCGGACGATACGGCCAGCGCCGAGCCTCAGGACGGGCCGCCCCGCGAGCCCGCGCCCAAGGCGCCCGGCGCATCCGACGCCGCGGCATTCGCCGGGCTGGCGCTGTCCGCCCTCGACCATTTCATTCGTCGCAAGTCGCCGGACGACAAGGCCTGACGACCTTCATGAGCCCCTTTATCCCTCTCCCCTGGAAAGGGGAGAGGGTTAGCGGAGCTTGCCAGCCTGCTGGCTAGCGCAGCTTGGGTGAGGGGTTGAGCGAGCCTCAGGCTCGCGCGCTCTTCGAGCGCTTCACCCCTCTCCCCTCAAAGAGGGGCGGGTAAGACAAAGCCCATGCTTGAATGTCGATTGCGCCTGGCCGTAGCATCGCGTGCCGCGCAGCAGCACGGCGTCTGTATGGGAAGCTGGCGGTAAACGGGGGGAGCGATGTGTTCGCTCGACCCCCGGCACCGACGCGCGATGCCGGTCTTTCCGGCGGCTTCCACTCCTGCTTATCTTATATTGAAGCGCGGCGATGGCGCAGCCTAGGCGGGCTTGCGCCGGAAGCATAGCAAAAAAAAGGCTGGTCCGAGGACCAGCCGTGAAAGTTTTTAGGAGAGGATGCCTGAAAGGCCCGACCCATATGGCGGACCGAACTGGTTAACACAAATGCAACGAAATCAATTTTTCTTGCATAAATTGCAATCGCGTGGTCCGAGCCATTCCTACGCATGGCGTCAGGCGGGGTCGCGCCGACGCGGCATGAACATCTTGTCATTAACACTCTAATGTACGTTATAATTGCTGGAGTTTGGTAACTGCCATTGCAACGTTATCGAGTTGAACCTTTTAGGTTTATTCCAAGTTGTTTCCCGACCAAAATCACATGCCGATTGATCTGGTGCTGAAATTCGCTGCCTTTTCCGGAGCGATTCCGGACAAACTCATCAATCTAGCGGTTGACGTTTGACATTTGACGGTTAGGTCAAGCTGAAACAACAGGAGCGTATCATGGCCGACGAACCTATCGATGTGAATGCCGTAGAACTGGCGACCGAGTTGACGATCGCTTGGCTGGGCAATCCCAACACCCGCACGTCGTCCGAAGAGGTTCCGGCGTTTCTCAACAAGATGCACGAAACCGTGTCTTCGCTTCTGGGCAGCGCACCGCAGGCGACCGATGTCGAATCGCCGACGGAATATGTTCCGGCCGTGTCGGTTCGCAAGTCGCTCGCTTCGAAAGATCACATCGTCTCGATGATCGACGGCAAGCCTTACAAGACGCTGCGCCGTCACCTGGCGACGCACGGCCTGACGCCCGAAGAATATCGTGATCGCTATGGCCTCAAGTCGGATTATCCGATGGTCGCCGAGAGCTATTCGGAAAGCCGTCGCGCGATGGCCAAGAAGATCGGTCTGGGCCGCAAGCCGGGTCCGCGCAACGCCGGCGCCACCGCGGCGCGCAAGCCCCGCAAGACCGACGGCGCGCCCGAAGCCGAATAAGCCCGCGCCGATCCCAGCGATCGCGAACGAACCCGCCCGATCGGCCATGCTCGTCTCCCGGAGCATGGCTGGCCGGGCGGGTTCGTCGTTTTTGGGGCTGACGGTCGTCTCTCCCTCACCCGTCGGTCGGAGCGGGGTTGGGGGAGCAGGAGGGAACAAGTCCGCACGGCGATCCACGCCGCACGTCCGGCAGGAAGCCCCTACCGTCCGAAACTGCCCTTCCGGTACAGCAGCGTGATCGCGACGCGGCGATTGCGCGGGTCGGAAGGGTTGTCGGCGATCATGGGCTCGCGATCGGCGACGCCTTCGATCCGTTCGAAGCGCGACTCGGGGATTCCCCCGGCGGCGAGGCGGCGGCGGGTGGTTTCCGCACGGCTGGACGACAGCATCCAGTTGTTCATCGCGCGCGGGTCGCCATAGGGCACGGCATCGGTATGCCCACGGATCATGATCGTATTGGGCAGGCCGACGATCGACTTGGCGATGGTGCCGATCAGCGTCGACGCCTCGGGCTCCAGCTGGGTCGTGCCGCTGGCGAACATCGAGTAATCGGCATTGTCGACCAGATCGATCCGCAACCCGTCCTGGGTCGGGATGAAGCGGACCTGGCGCGCCAGCTTCTTGAGCGACGGCGTCGATTCCATCTTGTTCTGGATCGCCTTTTGCAGCTCGGCAAAGCTCTTGCGGTCCATCGCCATCGCATTGGGATTGCGCAGCGACCCCTTGTCGCCGGTCCCGGCCTTCTCGCCGCCCTCGCCGGACACCTTGGGGACGATGAGCTGGATCATGCCGTTGGTGCCGCTCTGCTGCTCGCCCGCGCCGGGTCCACCGGCGAGCGCGCCGCCGCCGATGCCCATCGAGCGCGTGTCGAGCAGCGTCGGCGCGAAATAGTCGGCGATGCCCTTGCGCTGCTTCTCGGTCGTCGCGCCGAGCAGCCATAGCAGGAGGAAGAACGCCATCATCGCCGTCACGAAGTCGGCATAGGCGACCTTCCATGCGCCGCCATGATGTCCGCCATGACCATCGGCGATGATCTTCTTGACGATGACGATCTTGGGCGGTTCGTTCTTGCCGTGCGGTGCGCGCGCCATGGCTTAGCGACCCCGCAGGCCGTCGAAGACTTCCGCGAAGCCGGGTTGGTCCTTGTGCTTGATACCCGAACGCGCCGCCTCGATGACCAGCGGCTGGGGATGGCCGTGGAGCGAGGCGATGATGATCTGCTTGACCACGTGATAGATGGCGGCGTCGGCGTCGATCACCTGCTTCAGGCGCCCCGCGAACGGATTGACGATGCCATAGGCGAGCAGAACGCCCATGAAGGTGCCGACCAGCGCCGACCCGATCATCCCGCCCAGCACGCTCGGCGGCTTGTCGATCGAGCCCATCGTCTTCACGATGCCGAGAACCGCCGCGACGATGCCCAGCGCGGGCAGCGAGTCGGCCAGGCTCTGCAGCGTCCCCTGCGGCCCCTCGACCTCGTGGTGATGGGTCTTGATCGCGTTGTCCATCACCTCCTCGACCGCATGGACGTCGAGCGTACCCGACGACACCACGACCAGGCGCAGCGTATCGGCGATCAGGGCGACGAGCGTATGGTCGGCGACGAGGCGGGGATATTCGGCGAAGACCGAGGAGGACTTGGGATCCTCGACATGCGGTTCCAGCGCGATCGGCCCCTCGGTCCGCAGCATCTTCATCAGCTTCGAGACGAGGAAGATGACGTCGAGATAGTCCTGCTTCTTGTATTTGGGCCCCTTGAAGATCTTGCCCATCGCGCCGCCCAGCGCCTTCAGTTCGGCACCCGAATTGCCGATGACCAGCGCGCCGACGGCCGCGCCGCCGATGATGAGCATCTCATGGGGAATCGCCTCGAACACGGGTCCCAGCGCGCCGCCAGTGATGGCGAAGCCGCCGAAGACCATGCCGAGCAGGATGACAAGGCCGATGGCAGGAAACATGGTGAACCGATTCTCCAGCAGGGACCGGCGCGAAGGCCGTCAGACGTCTGGATTACCGGGATTTGGTCACCATAGGGTTACCGTGGCGGAAAGCACGTGCCGCCCGTGTGACGATTATTTCAGATAATCGAACAGCGACAGGCCCGACAGCTTGGTGAAGCTGGCCTGGGTCGCCTGCAGCACGGTCATCGTCTGCTGCAACTGTGCGATGTTGCTGGCGATGTCGGCATCCGCGACGTTGGAGCGCAGCGTCGCGCGATCGGTGCTCGCGGTGTCGAGCATCGTCTGCTGCAACTCGACCCGCGTCTCGCGCGCGCCGATCGAGGCCTGGACCGCGCCGACATTGTCGTTGGCGGCGTTGAGCTGGTCGATCGAATTGCGGATGGTGTCGCTCGACCCGCCCGGCGTCTTCAGCGCGGTGATCAGGTTGTTGAGCACCGCGAAGGTGTCGTTGCTGCCCGACTTGAACACGCGTTCGGCGCCGACGGTGATTTCGACCGACTGGTCGCGATCGATCGGCACCGCCGAGGTCTTGGGCGCGGTATAGCTGTAGCTGCCGTTCGCGGCCTGCACCGCATCGGTGCCGTCGACCGTGCCGAACAGCGGCTGCCCGCGAATGTCGCGCGTGTTGCCCAGCGACACGAGCTGGTCGCGGACCGCGCTGAGCTGGTCGCCGAGCACCGAGCGGTCATAATCGTTGAGCGTGCCGTTGGCGGCCTTGGTCGCGAGTTCGACGGCGGTCTGCAACTGGCTGCCGATCGAACCCAGCGTGGTGTCGACCTGCTGAAGCACCGATTTGGCGAGCGACAAATTGCCCTTGTACACCTCCGCATCGGCATCGGCGCGATCGAGCGCGGCGACCTGCGCCGAGGCGGCGGCGTCGTCCGACGGCTTGAGCAGTTTCTTGCCCGTCGCGTTCTGCGTCATCAGGTCGTTGGCCTTGCTCTGCAGAGCCGCCATTCGCCGGGTCGCGCTGTCGTACATGGTGGAGGTCGAAATCTGCATCGCCATCATCGGATCTCGAGAATCGATTGGAACGTCTCGCGCGCGACCTGGATGACGCGGCTCGACGCGGAATAGGCCTGCTGAAAACGCATCAGCGACACCGCCTCGTTATCGAGGGTGACGCCGGTCGCACCGGTCAGCGCGGCGTTCGCGCCGTCGCGGATCGCGGTCTGCGCATCGGCGATCGTCTGCCGCTGCTTCAGGGTGGAGGCGTTTTCGGTGATGACCTGGGTGATGCGACCCTCGAACTGGCCGCTGTTGCGCGCCGCTTCCAGCGCGGAGAGATTGTCGGTGTTGCGCGGCCCCTGCCCCGCCCCCGCCGCCGCGATCTTCGAGGCGTCGGTAAAGGCCACGCTCATCGCGGCGGAGCCCGCGGTCAGGTTGAACATGGCGGCACCGGGCGCGCCATTGGCGTCCTGCCCCTGACCCTGGATCGTGTTGACCGAGTCGGTGAAGTCCTTGGCGACCGAGTTGAAGCTGTCGCGCATCGCCGCGATCCGCTCCGCCCCGTCGAGCATTCCGCCCAGCGTACCGCCCGAGGGGATGACCTCCTTCGCCTGGCCCTGCGAAACGACGGTGAAGCTGACTCCGCCGCCGGTCTTGCGCGCATAGCTGACCGCGCCGAGCGTGTCCGGCGAGGCCAGGATCGGCCCGGCGCGATCGCCCATGCGGACCGTCGCGCGGCCCAGTTCGTCGGTGGTGACGTTGATGTCGGACAGCTCGCTCATCTGCGCGAGCAACTGGTCGCGCTGGTCGGCGAGTTGCGCGGAGGCGGAGGTTCCCGCCTGGGTCCGGGTCAGCCCGTCATTGACCTTGGTCAGCGACAGCGCGAGCGACGACAGACCCTGCGCCGCCTCGCGCGCCTGGCCGTCGAAATCGGCCTGCATCGAATCGAACGCCTTGTCGGTCGCCGTAAAGGCGAAAGCCGCCGAATTGGCGGATTCGAGCATCGTGGTGCGCAGCGCGGTCGAGGTCGGGTCCGCCGCCAGCGCGCGCGAGGCGGTGAAGAAACCGGTCAGCCGGCTCGACACCTCGTCGCCGGTCATCACGTCCTGGATCCGGTTGAGCCAAACCTCGCCCGATTCGGTGCGCTTCAGGTCGGATGTCGCCGAGCGGACCGCCGCAGACGCATAGGTATCGGTCGCACGGACGATGCCGGTCACGGTCACGCCCGCCCCGGCCGACAGCTTGCTGCTGGTCACGCCGCCCGAGGTGGTGACCTCGCTCAGACCGACCGAACGACGCGAATAGCCGTCCGTGCCGGTGTTGGCGATATTCTCGCCAACCGCCGTCAACGCGGTCTGATATGCGCGGACGCCCGAAGCGCCGATGGAGAGCAGGTCGCCCATACGACTCGGGATAGATTATGTCTGGTTAAGATCAGGTTTCGACTTGGCCAGAAAATTGGTGACCGCCTTGCCGATGCCGATCGGTGCGTGATCGGCCATGGTCTGCGCCACCTGCTGGTCCTGCATATCGCGGAACGTGTCGAGCGCCTTCGATTCGAACAGCGTGTCGCCCAGCTTGGTCTGGCGCATCGCCTTCAGCATCATGCCGTTAAAGATCGCCTCGAACTGCTTGCCCGCCTTGTCGAGATTGGCGCCGTTCGCCAGCCGCTTGGTATCGGTCGAGACCGAACCGGCGATCGGCGATGCCGCCGGTGTGGACGATATGCTCTGGGTCACAGGACGATCAGCTCCGCCTTGAGGGCACCGGCTTCCTTCAGCGCTTCGAGGATCGCGACCAGGTCGGACGGCGCCGCGCCGATCGCGTTCACCGCCTTCACCACATCGGCCAGCTTGGGTCCGGGGGCGAGCATGAACATCGGGCGACGCTCCTCCTCGACCGAAACGCCCGACTTCTGGGTGATCGCGGTCTGGCCGCCGCTCAGCGGGCCGGGCTGGCTGACGCGCTGGTTCTCGTCGATCTTGACGGTCAGCTTGCCGTGGGTGACCGCCGCCGGGCCGACGCGGACCGCCGAGTTGATGACGACGGTGCCGGTGCGCGCATTGACGATGACCTTGGCAGAGGGTTCGGCCGAGGCGACGTTGAGATTCTCGATCTCGGACATCAGCATGGCGCGGACATCGGCACCCATCGGCGCGCGGACCGCGACCGACACGGCGTCGACCGCCTGCGCGGTGCCCATGCCGAGCCGTCCGTTGATCGCCTGCGCGACATTCTGCGCGGTGGTGAAGTCGGCGCGCGCCAGGTTGAAGGTCAGCGTGGGGGCGGTGTCGAACCCGGTGGCGACCGCACGCTCAACGGTCGCGCCCTCGGGGATCCGCCCGGTCGAGGGCACGTTGACCACGATCTTCGACCCGTCCGCGCCTTCCGCGCCCAGACCGCCGACCGCCAGATTGCCCTGCGCCATCGCATAGATCTGGCCGTCGGCACCCTGAAGCGGGGTGAGGATCAGGGCGCCGCCGCGAAGCGACTTGGCCTTGCCCATCGAGGATACGGTGATGTCCAGCTTCTGTCCCGGCTTGGCGAAGGGCGGCAGCTCGGCCGTGACCATCACGACGGCGGCGTTCTTCATGCCCGGATTGGCGTTGGGCGGAAGCTGCAACCCGAAGCGCGAGACGACGGCCTTCAGCGACTGGACGGTATATTCCAGATTGTCGTCGCCCGTCCCCGGCAGACCGACGACGATGCCGTATCCGGTGAGCTGGTTGGTGCGGATGCCCTGGAACCCGCCCAGATCCTTGATCCGGTCGGCCGAGGCCGGGACCGCGACCGAGAGGGCGGCGAGGAGCGCGAGGAGGAAGCGGAGGATCATGTCTATATGCCTCAGAACGGGCTGACAGCCTGGAAGAAGCGGCTGAGCCAGCCCTGGCGGCTGGCGCGGGCGACGTCGCCCTTGCCGGTATAGGCGATCTGCGCATCGGCGACGCGGGTCGAGTCGACCCGGTTGTCGATGCCGACATCCGCCATGCGGACCAGCCCCTTGATCTGGATGAACTCGTCGCCGCGGTTCAGCGTCACGCGCTTCTGTCCCTGGACGAGCATGGTGCCGTTGGGAAAGACCTGCGCAACGGTGACGCTGATCTCGCCCGACAGCGAGTTGGACTGGTCGGCGGCACCCGTGCCGTTGAAATTGCGGCTGCCGCTCATGCCGATGTCGCTCGGCTTGACCAGCGAACCCAGCGGTCCGGTGGTCGGGGGCGTGAAGCCGAAATCGCCCTTGGAGCCGAGCTTGGAGCCCGCCGACTTGGAGGCGGCGGTCCGCTCGACGAGGACGATGGTCAGCGGATCGCCGACCCGGCGCGCACGCCAGCCCTCGTACAGCGCGGCATAGCCGTCCGACACCTGGAAGATCGAACCCGTCGGCTGCGCGACCGGCTGCATCGGCACGGGCGCGGGGCGGACGGTGGTGAAGTCCTCGACCGGCTTCTTCTTGCCGAACAGGCTGGCATGAGCGGGCGACGGCGCCAGCGCGGCGGCGACCAGGATCGCCGCGGCGGCGGACAGCCCCAGCTCGATCCCGTAGCGCGTCGACAGGGTGCGGATTCGGCTCATCACAGATTCTGGTTCGCGTATTGAAGCATCTCGTCGGTCGACTTGATCATCTTCGAATTGACCTCATAGGCGCGCTGCGTCTCGATCATGTCGACCAGTTCCTCGACGACATTGACGTTCGAGCCTTCCAGCATCC
Source organism: Sphingomonas sp. Leaf21 (assembly GCF_916858675.1). Classification (GTDB taxonomy): domain Bacteria; phylum Pseudomonadota; class Alphaproteobacteria; order Sphingomonadales; family Sphingomonadaceae; genus Sphingomonas. Next base: position 5,106 of record NZ_CAKASM010000039.1, on the reverse strand, counting down.
CCTGGCGGACCTGGCCGCGCCCCTCCAGCCCGGCGACGCCCATATTGGCGACGCCCGAGGCGGCGGTCTCGGTCAGGTAATTGTCGCCCTTGGCCTGGAGCCCGGCGGGGTTGGGGAAGTTGGCGACCTGGATCTGGCCGATCTCGGCCGGCGCGGTCTGGTTCGGCAGCGTCGCCGAGACGGTGCCGTCGGTGCCGATGGTGATCTGCGTCGTACCCTCGGGGATCGTGATGCCCGGCATCACCTGATACCCCTCGGAAGTGACCAGCAGACCTTCGGCCGAGCGCGAGAAGTTGCCCGCGCGCGTATAGCCCAGCGTGCCACCCGGCATCTGCACCTGGAAATAGCCCTCGCCGTCGAGCGCGAGGTCGAGGCTGTTGTTGGTCGTCTGCATCGCACCCTGCGTGTTGATGCGCGCGGTGCCCTGGACGCGGACGCCGGTGCCCAGGTTCAGGCCGGTCGCGTATTTGCTCTCGGTCGAGCTCGCCGCGCCGGGCGCGGTGACGACCTGATAGGCGAGCGTCTCGAACGCGGCGCGGTCGCGCTTGAACGCGGTCGTGTTGACGTTGGCCAGGTTGTTCGAGATGACCCGCATACGCATATCCTGGGCATCGAGCCCGGTGCGCGCGACGTGCATGGCGGCGGAAGACATAACTCTCTAATCCTCAGCTCGGCAGCCGCATCAGCGATGCGCTGTTCTCGTCCATCGACTTGGCCTCTTTCATGAGGTTGGCCTGCACCTCGTAACTGCGCTGGTTCTCGATCATGTCGACCAGCGTCTGCGTCATGTTGACGTTGGAGCCTTCCAGCGCGCCCGACTGGACGGTGGCGTCCATGTCCTGCGGCAGTGCGCCGCCGCCCTTGACGCGCAGCAGGTTGTCGAGCCCCTTGACCGTGGTCGATCCGCGCGTGTCGGCCAGCTTCAGCCGGTCGATCACCTGCGGCTGCGTGTCGGGGCCAGCGCCCAGCGGCACGATCGACAGGGTGCCGTCGGGGGCGACGGTCAGCGAGTTGTACGGCGGCATCGTGATCGGACCGTTCTGACCGATCACCGGAAACCCGTCACCGGTCTGAAGCACGCCCGAGGCCGTGACCTCCAGGTCGCCGCGCCGCGTATAGGCTTCCGACCCGTCCGGGGCCTGCACCGCCAGCCAGGCGGTGCCGGTGGCGACCGCGACGTCGAGCGGCTTGCCCGTCTGCTGCACGGTGCCGGACTGACGATCGGCGTCGGTCACTTCCTCGGCGGTGGGCATACGCGCCTCGAACGCCGCGCCGCCGCCCTTCAGGTCGATGCGGTCGAACACGACGCGATCCGAACGAAAGCCGATCGTCGAGGCGTTGGCCATGTTGTTGGCGATCGCGGTCTGCGCCGCCATGTGCGCGCGCAGGCCCGTCGCCGCCGTATAGACCAGCTTGTCCATCGCTGTTCCCCGTTACCCCCGTACCGTCGCTTAGCTGCGGATGTTGAAGATGGTCTGCGAGATCTGGCTGGCGGTATCGAGCGCCTTGGCATTCGCCTGGAAATTGCGCTGCGCCGCGATCAGGTTGACCAGTTCCTCGGTGATGTCGACGTTCGAACCCTCGATCGTGCTCGACCGGATCGCGCCGTAGGTGCCTTCGTTGGCGACGCCGAACACCGCCTGGCCCGACAGGCCGGTCGCCTGCCAATAGCTGTCGCCTTCCTGACGAAGACCCGGCATGTTGACGAAGTCGGCGACCGCGACCTTGCCCAGCTTGGCGGTCTCGCCGTTCGAGAAGGAGGCGGTGACCAGGCCGTCGGCGCCGACCGACACGCCCGACAGGATGCCGATCGCCTTGCCGTCCTGCGACCGCGAGGCGACCGAGAAGACCGAGCCCGCCTGCGACGAACCGGTGAAGTCCATCGACAGCGGCTGCGCCGTGGTCGAGCTCTGCGAGGTGAAGCTGTCGAACGCGACCGGCGCGGCGGGCGCGGTCATGTTGCCGTTCTTGTCGAAGGTCAGCTCGACCGGCGCGGTCGAACCGCCGACCTTCATCTGCTGATCGTCGACGAAGCTGTAGACCTGCCAGGTGCTGCTGCCGTCGGCGGGCTGGATCGCGTTGCCGCTGGCATCGACCGGCAACGGCTTGCGGACATAATAGTTGGTCAGCGTCATGGCGTTGCCCGACGGATCGTAGATCTTGGTCTGGGTCGTGTTGTTGTAGGTGCCCATGTTCGACCGGTTGAACGCGACGCCCGGCGCGGTCGCGGCGGTCGACAGGTTCAGGTCCATCGTGACCTTCTTGGTCGCGATCGGCAGGCCGCTGGTCGCGGGGAGTTGCAGCGCGGTCAGGCCGTCGGCGCCGTTGGCGGTGACGTTGCCGTCATTGTCGACCGGCAGCACCTGCAGACGGCCGCCGCTCGAGTCGGTCACGTAATTCTGCTGGTCGACCTGGAACGCGCCGTTGCGGGTATATTGCAGCGGGCCCTTGCCCGGCGTCTGAACCGCGAAGAAGCCGTCGCCCTGGATCGCCAGGTCGAGCGCGTTGGACGAGCTGTTGTAGTTGCCCTCCTTGAACTCCTGCCGGTTGGCCTTGACCATCGTGCCCGAGCCGACCTGCTTGGTCGGGTCGGTCGCGAAGTTGGACGCCATGACGTCGGCGAACTGCGCATGGCTCTTCTTGAAGCCATTGGTCGCGACGTTGGCGATGTTGTGGGAAATGACCGACAGGTCGCTCTGCGACGCCTGAAGACCGCTCAGCGAAGTATAGAAGGACATGGGCGATTACCTTGATGGGGAGGGAGGTCAGCCGACCGAACGGACGGCGGAGAAATCGATCTGGCCGAGGCCGGCGACGGTCAGGACGGGATCGCCGCTGGTCGGCATCGACACCGACTGGACGGGCGCCCAGACCAGCGGGCGACCCGACACCGCCGCGACGCCGTCATTGGCGTTGAGCGTGACGGTGAAGGGGCCGGTGCCCGCTTCCTCGCCGGTGTCGGTCTTGCCGTTCCAGTCGAAGCTGGCCGTGCCCGCCTTCTGCGCGCCCAGCGACAGCGTCTTGAGCGGATTGCCCTGCGCGTCCGAGATCGTGACCGACACGTTCGACGCCGCCTGGTCCAGCTCGACCGCACCCGCGATCCCGCCGCTGGTCCGGCCATAGGCGGTGCTTCCGGGGGTCAGCACCGTCTTGCCGACATAGCTCATCGCATCGGCCTTGGTCGTGCCGTTCATCTTCGCGGCCATCGCCGACAGCGTCGTGTTCATCTCGGAGATGCCAGCGACGCTGGAGAATTGCGCCATCTGCGCGACCATCTGGGTATTGTCCATCGGCGCGAACGGGTCCTGATTCTGCAGCTGCGCGGTGAGCAGCTTGAGGAAGGCGGACTGGTCGAGCGTGTCGGACTTCTTGGCGGTCGTCGCGGTCGTGGAGGCGCCGCTGGCGGCGCCCGAACGGCGGACGCCCAGCGCGTCGAGCGTGGAGTCCATGGTGGTGGAGATCGTCATGATCAGCGGCCCAGCTTGAGGGTGTCGAGGATCAGCGACTTGGCGGTCTGCATCACTTCGACATTGTTCTGATAGGTGCGCGCCGTCTCCATCATGTCGACCAGCTCGCGGGTCTCGTCGACGGCGGCTTCGTAGATATTGCCATCCTTGTCGGCCAAGGGGTTGTTCGGGTCGTGGCGCGCGGTGGGGTTCTCACCGGCGGTCACGATCTTCTCGACATCGACGGTCGACAGGCCGGTCGCGGCGTCGAAGCTGGTGCGGAACACCGGCTTCATCGTGCGGTACGCGGTGTCGGCCGATCCGGTCACGTCCCCGGCATTGGCCAGGTTCGACGCGGTGGTGTTCATCCGGACAAGCTGCGCCGACATGGCGCGCCCGGCGACCTGGAAGATGGAAAGGGGTGCGTCCGCCATGGATTATTCGCCCTTCAGCGCACGGGTGATGGTGGCGATGCGTCCGTTCAGGAACGACAGCGTCGTCTGATACTGGACCGCATTCTCGGCAAAGGCGGTCTGCTCCTGGTTGAGCTCCACCGTATTGCCGTCGAGCGAGGTCTGGATCGGCACGCGATATTTCATCGCCGCGCCGACACCCTGACCCTGGCCCGGCTCGCTCTCGACCGCGGCGAGCGCAGCCTTGAAATCGATGTCGCGCGCCTTGAAGCCCGGAGTGGAGGCATTGGCGATGTTGGACGCCAGCACACCCATGCGCTGTGCCCGTACCTCCAGCGCCGCTCCATGCACGCCGAACAGTGTCTCATTGGCCATCGTCATCCTCCTTTCCGGTGCGAAACCGTCACGCCAGCGGGGATACGCAATCACCGTGCCAAATGCCTCGCCACGACGGAAAAGCGCGTTCCGTGGCGGAGCGGCAGGCGGCATCCGGCAACGCCTTGCCGCCGATTTGCCGGGTGGCGGCAAAGGGCGGCAAGCCATCCGCCGCCCCGCTCCGTCGACAGAGCGGCGGTGGAAACTGGCCCGCCCCTTGCAAGAAACGGGCGCATGAACGGATTGCCGCCCCTCTCGCAGTTTTTCGATCCCGCCGCGCTCGCCATCGTGCTGGGCGGGACGCTGGTCGCGACCCTGCTGCGCGCGCCATGGCGCGATGCGCGCCGTAGCGTGCGGGCGCTGCGCGTGCTGGTCCGGGCACCCTATTCCGCCGAGCCGCTGCTCGAACAGATCACCCACCTCGCGCGGATCGCGCAGCGGCACGGCGTGATGACGCTCGACCGCTCGGTCATCGCCGACCCCGACCTTGCCGAGGCCGTCGGCGCGATCGTCGATGGCGAAGGCGCCGATGCGGTACTCAGCCGCACCCGCCAGGCGCGACTGGCGCGGGTCGAGCGGCAGCTGGCCGTGGTCGATATCTGGGCGGGCGCGGCGGAGGCGGCCCCCGCCATGGGCATGGTCGGCACGCTGATCGGGCTGGCCGCGATGTTCGCGACGATGAACGATCCGCAGCGGATCGGCGGCGCGATGGCGATCGCGCTGCTCGCCACCCTATATGGCGCGCTGTTCGGGAATCTGGTCGCGCAGCCGATCGCCGCGCGCCTCCGCCGCGCCGCCCGGATCGAGGCGTTCGAGCGCGCGCGGATCGAGCTGCCGCTCGCCGCGCTCGCCCGGCGCGAGGCGCCGTTGAC
>NZ_CAKASM010000038.1 GCF_916858675.1 Sphingomonas sp. Leaf21 | reverse complement strand
TGCTGTCGCCCGTCGAGTTCGAACGGCAGCAGGCTTTGATGGCTCAAGGCGTCTAGAAAACTAGGGGCTACTCAGATCGAGGCGCAACGTAGTGCGTTGCTCGGATCGATCGTTCAGCCCTTCGACAAGGAGTTCTTCGATAAGAACGTCAGCGGCTCGGTGCTGGCCCAGGACCGGCCCGGCTTCGCCGCGTTGCTCGAATACATCCGCGAGGGCGACAGGCTGCACGTCACCGCTATCGATCGGCTGGGCCGCGATGCTTTGGACATCCAGGCGACGGTGCGGGCGCTGATGGCCAAGAAGGTCGAAGTGGTGGTGCCCACGCTCGGCACGATCACGTCGGGTGGCCGAGGCGGTCGGGTCGGTCGAGCGGGGCAATCGCCGCGCCGTCGCCGTCGCACGGAGCGCGAATGCCAGCGGGCGATCCTTTCGACCGGCGCAGGGATCGCCGGGTGTCGAGCGGCAGGATCGTTACGGATGGTAGACGATCGGCGTGGCGAACGGGCAAGGAAGCGGCGCTGCCCTGGGTTTGGCCGACAGGGGTGGCCTGCGCGCGGAAAGCACAGGTTGGCCGGCTTCGCCGGGTGGGCTGCTCAATGAGAGACCCGTTCGGGGAATAAGCAGGGCGCGATGCCCATACTACCGCGCGGCCCAATCGGGCCCCGCGTTACAATGCTTCGAGGGCTAGCCGAATATGCGGCTCGATGGTTTCAGCCACGGCCTTGAGGCGGCGATGGCTGATCCTCAGAACCTCCTCCGTCACCCTGCCACTGACGATGCCTTCCTCGCCCCGCAGCATGGCCCGGTCCCGGTTGAATGTTTCCGAGAGGTCGTTGAGTGCCACCCACAGGGCGAAACTGTTCGCGCGAAAATTCTGGCGGGCATCCTGAACAGAATCCCAGGACGTCCTCAACACCTCATACTGCCCGGCTACGGCCATCCGGCGAGTGAAGAGTGGCTCGGACGGATCCAGCTCAACGCCGATCACGCCGACGATGTTCTGCATCTGGCCTAGCGCTTCGCGGAGCAGTCGTTTTTCCTGCTGCAGGTCCTGGTTCCGTTTGCGGTCCTCAAGCCACATGGTGGCGCGCACCGTCAGGGCTATGCCAAGGATCGTCGCCATGGCCTGGAGCCAATCGCCGCCGCTGATACCGGCGAATCCCGCCCAGACCTTTGGTCTGGCAAGGATCAACGCCCCGAGAAAGAGGACGGCGGCGCCGGTCAGTCCGCCGATGCAGGCGGCCTGGAATTTCGTGATCGGTTTCATGGCGTCAGCATTTCGCCGTGACGTAAAGAGAATCTTACCCGGAACCTCGGATTGGTCCGAACCCGATGCAATCGTCCATGCAAACGTCGAGCCGCCGGAAAGCGGCGCTCCCCAAATCCCCGCCGACGCACTGGACGACGCCGTCCGGTGCCAGGTCGCCAGCCGTGACGAGTTCGACCGGCTCCGCCGGGTCGATCCTGCCACGCTGACCGATCTCGAGCGCGCGACGCGCTTCCTGTACCTTCGGCGGCTGGCGTTCGGCGGCAAGGTCGTCGGGCGGATCGCAGTGCCCAGACGCGCGCATGGGCATGGTGATGGCCCTGACGGGTCCTTTGATCGGGCTGCCTGGCGGCCTAGTTGCGTACGCCGCCGGACATGACCTCTCGCCCCTATCCTTCGATGAGGGGGCAGGGCGGTTTTCGCGTATAGTGGTGTGATGACCGACCTTTTCGACCGCGATCTCGACCGGCTGGCCAGCATGGCGCCACCCGACTCCCTGCAGGATATGGAGCGCCGCATCGGCGCGGTGATCGCCGAGGGGCAGGCGGTGCGCGATAGGGCGTCGTTCGGCGGCATGGTGGTCGCGGGCGGCGGTGCGCTGTTGCTCGGGCTCGCGGGTGGCGGTGTGATGGCGGGGCGGATGGAGGCCGAGGCGCCGCCGGCCTCGCTCGTCGCGCTCGACGCGGGACTGGCGCCCTCGACCTTGTTGCTGGGGCGGTGATGCGGCGGAATCTGCTGACGCTGGCGATCGCCTTCGTCGCGGCGCTGGCGGGGGTGGCGATCGGGTGCCGGGTGTTGATGCCGCGCGAGCCGCAGGCAAGCGATCTCCATGCGCTGGTCCATCACGACATCCGGCTCGATCCGGCACAGGCCGCCGCGCTCGATCGGCTGGAGGCGCAGTTCGCGACGACCCGCGCGACACTGGAGGCGCGGTTGCGCGGCGACAATGCGCGGCTGGCGGCGGCGATCGAGGCGGAGCATCGCGACGGGCCGCGAGTCACCCGCGCGATCGATGCGGTGCATCACAGCATGGGGGAGCTGCAAAAGGCCACGCTGGCGCATGTCTTCGCGATGCGCGCGCAGTTGCGGCCCGATCAGGCGGCGACCTTCGACCGGCTGGTGGTGGCGAAGCTGACCGAGAGTGGCCGGTGAGCCCGGCGCGGTGAGCCGTGATCTGGGCGGGCTGGCCGATGGCGAGCTGGTGGTGCTGGCGCGGCGCGGCCGACAGGACGCCTATGCCGCGATCGTCGCGCGACACAAGACGGCGCTATACCGGCTGATCCTGGCGCATGTCCGCGATGCCGACGAGGCGCTGGATCTGGTTCAGGAGAGCTTCGTCGCGGCGCATGGCGCGCTCGCACGGTTCGACGAGGCGCGGTCGCTCCGCGCCTGGCTGAGCCGGATCGCACTCAACAAGTGCCGCGACTGGGGTCGGCGGCGACGGGTGCGGGCGATGCTGGCGCGCGTGCTGCCGGTCGACGCCGCGGCCGAGATCGCCGACGATCGGATCGGTGGCGAAGCGGCGGCGATCGAGCGGGATTCGCTGGCGCGGACGCTCGCGGCGCTGGACGCGCTGCCCGAAGCGTTGCGCACCCCGCTGATCCTGTGCGCGGTCGAGGGGCTGAGCCAGGCCGAGGCTGCCGAAGCGCTGGGCCTGAGCGCCAAGGCGGTCGAGCTGCGCGTGCGACGGGCGCGCGCGGCTCTGCGCGAGCAGGTCGGGTGAGGGGAGGGACGCCGGGGCGCGTATAGGGGGCCATGAACAGATTCATGACGGCGATCGGTCGCCGCGATCTCCTGGTCGGGAGCGTCGGACTTTCTTCGCTTGCGGCGCTGCCCGGCTGGGCGCAGGGCCATGCGCATCGGCCAGCACCGGGTCTGGCGCCGCGCGCCGAACTGAGCGGCGAGGACATCACGCTGACGGTCGGGCGGCAGATGATGACGATCGACGGCAAGCCCTATCATGCGATCGGGATCAACGGCGCGACGCCCGCGCCGCTGATCCGCCTGCGCGAGGGGCAGCGTGCGCGGATCACCGTGGTCAATGCCCTGGACGAGGAGACGTCGATCCACTGGCATGGCCTGTTGCTGCCCTTCCAGATGGACGGCGTGCCGGGGATCAGTTTTCCGGGCATCCCCGCAGGGGGGCGCTTCACCTATGACTTCCCGGTGGTGCAGGCGGGGACCTATTGGTATCACAGCCACTCCGGGTTGCAGGAGCAGGAAGGCCATTATGGCCCGATCGTGATCGATCCGGCGGGGGCGGATCCGATCCCTTCCGACCGCGAGCATGTGATCGTCCTGTCGGACCACAGCCCGCTCCATCCCCATGCGATCTTCCGGCGGTTGAAGCTGCAGGGTGGCTATTTCAACTACCAGAAGCAGACGCTCTCGGGCCTGATGGCCGGGCGCGACCAGCCGCTTGCCGAGCGGTTGCGCTGGGGCGCGATGCGGATGGACCCAAGTGATGTGTCGGACGTGACCGGGTCGACCTATCGCTACCTGATCAACGGTCATGGCCCGGCGGACAACTGGACGGGCCTGTTCACGCCCGGCGAGCGGGTGAGGCTGCGGGTCATCAACGCATCGGCGATGACCAACTTCAACCTCCGTATTCCGGGATTGTCGCTCGGCGTGGTGCAGGCGGACGGGCAGGATGTGCGGCCGGTCACCGTCGACGAATTGCAGATCGCGGTCGCCGAAACCTATGACCTGATCGTCACGCCGACCGAGGACCGTGCCTATACGCTGGTGGCGGAGACCTGGGACCGGTCGGGGATGGCGCGGGGGACGCTGGCGCCGCGCGCCGGGATGGTCGCGGCGGTTCCCGCCCTCCGCCCGCGCCCGCTGGCGACCATGACCGACATGGGGATGGGCGGCATGGGGATGGGCGGCATGGGGGCGATGCGGCATGGCGGCGAGGCGGAGGGCGCTTGTCCGCCGGAGCATGCGGCCATGGGCCATTGCCGCCCGGCGGGGGACGATCCGGCGGGGGACGATAAGGGGCAGGGGGCGATGACGCATGACATGCGCGACTTCGCCAACGCACCCGGTCTGCCGCGCACCCCCGTCGTCCAGACGGTCGCGCCGATGCCGATGGACCGGACCGGCGAGCCGCCACAGGGGCTGGCCGATGTCGGTCACCGCGTGCTGACCTATCGCGACCTCCAGAGCGTCGCGGCAAATCCCGACCGGCGGGTGCCGTCACGCGCGCTGACCATCCATCTGACCGGCAATATGGAGCGCTATATGTGGGCGTTCGATGGCGTGAAGCTCAACGCCGTCACCGCGCCGATCCCATTCCGGCTGGGGGAGAGGGTGCGCGTGACCCTGGTCAACGACACGATGATGGCGCATCCGATCCACCTGCATGGCCACTTCTTCGAACTGGTGACCGGGCATGGCGATCATGCCCCGCGCAAGCACACCGTCAATGTCGCGCCGGGTGGGATGGTGACCTTCGACCTGACCGCCGATGCCGAGGGCGACTGGGCGTTCCACTGCCACATGCTCTATCACATGCATGCGGGGATGATGCAGGTCGTCTCCGTCCGGCGCGATCCGGCGGAAGGGGCGGCGGCATGATCCCGTTCGCACTGTTGCTGGCCGAGCCTCAGGCGCATCACGACATGACGATGATGCCGGGCATGACCATGCCCAAGGCGAAACCCGTCACGCGGCCACGCAAGCCCGCCAAACGGCGCCCGGGGCCCTCGATCAGGCCACCGACCGTCGCGGAACCGCAGGCGTCGGGCGCGATGGGGCATGACGCGATGCCGGGCATGGCGCCGATGGCTCCGGCGGCGTCGGAGGCGGAAGCCTGCCCGGCGGCGCACGCCGCGATGGGGCATTGCCGGCCGGCAGAGGCGATGCCCGACCATGGCCAGGCGATGCCTGCCATGGCCGGGATGCCGATGACGCAGGCAATGGTCGGCAATGCGCCGCCGCCATCGCCACCGACCGACCGCGCCGCTGACCGCTTCTACGATCCCGCCGCGATGGCGCTGGCCGATCGCCGGATGCGCGCCGAGCATGGCGGCATGCGCTTCTCGCAGATCCTGTTCAATCTGGCCGAAGTGCAGCCGCGCGAAGGGCGCGACGGCTATCGTTGGGATGGGGAGGGCTGGTTCGGCGGCGATATCGACCGGCTGGTGGTGAAGACCGAGGGAGAGGGCGACTTCGGCCACCGGATCGGCGCGGCAGAGGTGCAGGCGCTCTATTCGCGGGCGGTCGATCCCTATTGGAACCTGCAGGCGGGGCTTCGGCAGGATGTCGGCGGCGGCGCGCGGCGGAGCTATGCCGCGGTCGGGGTAGAGGGGCTCGCCCCCTACTGGTTCGATGTCGAGGGCATGGTGTTCCTCTCCGACAAGGGGGAGCTTCACGGTCGCGCCGAGGCCTGGGTCGATCAGCGGCTGACCCAGCGCGCGTTTCTGCAACCGCGGGTCGAGGTCAATCTGTCGGCGCAGGACGTCCCCGAGCAGCGGATCGCCGCCGGTGTCTCCAGCCTCGAACTCGGCCTGCGGCTCCGCTACGAGATCGCGCGCGAATTCGCCCCCTATGTCGGCATCAACTGGGAGCGTCGCTACGGCCCGGCGGGTGGCGGCGGCGCGGGGCTGGCACTCGGCATCCGGACCTGGTTCTAGAGGTAGCGCAGCCAGCGCAGGTCGCGGCGGCGGCGCTTGAGTTCGGCAAACCATTTGGTCGGAATATATAGCGGCACGATGAGCAGCAGATACATCAGCCACATCGCCCCGACCGAGGGAAGGCCGAACACCGCTCCCTGATTGGTGCCCCAGATCGCCACCGCGAGCAGGTAGAGGCCGCGCAGCACGTAGAGGTGGAGCAGATAGAAGGCCATCGGCGCGCCGCCCATGACCGCCAGCGCCCTCGCCAGGCGACCGTCGCGCCCTTCGAACAGGGCGAGCAGCAGCGCGGCGACACCCAGCGTCGCCATCAGGAACAGCAGCGACGGCGGATATTTGGTCAGCGCCATGAACCGCATCACGCTGCGCAGCGTGTCGCCGGGCAGCGGTGCCCAGGGCGCGTCGCCATAGAGGTTCGATGTCCGCAGCGCCACGAAGCCGACCAGCAAGCCGACGCCCAGCCATGCGAACCTCCGCTGCCGGACTTGGGCGGCGAGCCGGAACCAGGGGCCGATCGCATAGCCAAGCGCGATCACCCCGATCCAGGCCAGGACCGGATAGGTCGTCTTGATCGTGATTCCCATCCATTCGAACGCGGTGCGGTGATGGACCAGCGCCCACGGCTTGAACCACGGACTGTCGGGGGCGAAGGTTACGGGATCGAGCAGATTATGGCCTGCGACGATCGCCACGCCGATCGCGGCGATCGCGATGCGCGGCAGGTGGATCAGACCGGCCAGCGCGATCATGCAGACTCCGATCGCCCAGATGACCTGCAGCCAAAGCGTCTCGGGCGGAAATTTCGCCGACCAGGCGAACCCGACCAACGTCACTTCCAGCAGCATCAGGAACAGGCCGCGCGTCAGCAGGAACCGGCTGGTTTCCGCACGGCTGTGCGTCTGGCCGTAGAGCCAGGCCGACAGCCCGGTCAGCGCGATGAAGGTCGGTGCGCAGATCGCCGCGAGCGTCCGGCTGAAGAACAGCGCGGGCGCCACGATCCGCGCATCCATCGGATCGCCGACCGCCCAGTGGGTGCAGAAGGTGTCGCGGACATGGTCGAGCAGCATGATGACCATCACCAGCCCGCGCACCGCGTCGATGCTCGCCAGACGCGCGGTCGCGGCGGCGGGGGGCGTGGTGGTCCGGCTGGCGTCCAGGGGCAAGGCGAGGCCGGTCATGCGTCCTCCTCCGGCCAGGGCGCATCGATCACGAGCAGCAGCCGGTCCTCGCCAGTACCGGCGATCGGTGGCGAGCGATGGATGATCGCCCGCTCCCCCGCCCGCTCACGGCCCTTGAACAGGCCGACATCGCCCGGTGCCAGCGCTCGTGGTTCCGCTTCCACCGACGCGCCTTGCGGCAGCCACTGCGTCGCGCGCCCGCAATAGGTGGTGATCAGGCGCAGCGCGACGTAATCGGCATGGAATTTCCAGCATCCGTCGCCCGTCACCCGCTCCAGCCGTACCTCGACCCGGTCCTCGCCGGTCAGCGCGGCATAGAGTCGTGCCAGATGCTGGACATCGGTGGCCAGCAGATGGTGCCAGTCCTGGGGCGGCAGTCCGGCCAGCGCGCTGGCGATGCCGTGCGCCACCGACCCGCTGTGGCTCGCAAAGCGGATGGTCGGGACGCCGGTCAGGTCCGGACGCGCCAGGGGAGAGGAGCGTTGCCAGACGGCGAGCGTGACGACGGGATCGTCGATCGCGTCGAGCATCGCGGCGTCATGCACCATCCGGACATGCTCGGGCAGCGCCGGGGCCGTGCGGTGCGCTTCAATTTCTACGGTCTGGATCACGCCTGTCATCATCATTTTGTGTTACGGTGTAACATTACCAAAACATAATCGATGACGAAAGGGGGGGGCGGCGGCCCGCTCATCCCGTCGATCCGGCGCCATAGGAAAAGGGCGGCACCTCGCGGCACCGCCCTTTCATGCATTCCGCTTCCGCGGGGTCGGTCAGACCGCGTCTTCGTCTGGGAAGGCGTTGGTCGGCTTCGATCCCCAGAGTGCGTAGAACAGGATGTAGAGTTCGCACACGGCGGTCAGCAGGAACGACTCCTGCAGGCCATAGTGATCGGCGAGCCAGCCATGCACCGCGACCAGCGCGCCGCCCGCGATCGCCATGATCAGCAGGCCCGAGCCTTCCTCCGTCAGCGGGCCCAGACCCCGGATGCCGAGCGTGAAGATGGTCGGGAACATGATCGAGTGGAACAGGCCGACCAGGATCAGCGACCACATGGCGACATGGCCGGTGGTGAAGACGGTCGCCAGCATCACGATGAACGCGCCGATCGAGAAGACGGCCAGCACGACACCGGCGGGCACCTTCTGCATGATCGCCGACCCGACGAAGCGACCGACCATCATCCCGCCCCAGAGCAGGGTCAGGTAGCGGCCAGCGGCCTCGGTGGTCATGTTGCCGATGTCGGGGCGGCTGACGAAGTTGACGAACAGGTTGCCGACGCCGATCTCGGCGATCAGGTAGATGAAGATCGCGCCGATGCCGAACACCAGGTTGCGATGCTTCCACAGCGAGTGGTTCTTGCGGTCCTCCTTGGCGACGCGGCTGGTGGCCGAGCCCATGGCGGGCAGCGGGAAGCGCGCGATGACGACGGCGAGGACGACCAGCACCACGGCGACCAGGCCGTAAGGCAGGACGACGGCATGCGCGTCGGCCAGGCGTTCGGCCTGGGTCAGCGCGGCGCTACCGGCCTCCGCCGTGCCGCCCTTCGACCGGCCGAGGATCAGATAGGCGCCGAACAGCGGGGCCAGCATCGTGCCCATCGAGTTCATCGCCTGGACGAGGTTCAGGCGCGACGACGCGGTATCCGCCGGGCCGAGAACCGCGACATAGGGGTTGGCCGCGACCTGGAGCAGCGTGATGCCGCTGGCGATCACGAACAGCATCAGCAGCGTGACACCGTAGGAGGGAAGCGACGCCGCCAGCATCATGCCGACAGCACCCGCCGCCATGATGAGCAGGCCGGTGACCAGCGACTTCTGATAGCCGATCTTCTCGATCAGCTTGGCCGAGGGGATGGAGGCGAAGAAATAGGCGATGAACCACACGCTCTCGATCAGCGAAGCCTGGAAATAGCTCAGCTCGAAGACGCTGCGCAGGTGGGGCAGCAGCGTGCCGTTGATGACCGTGATGAAGCCCCACATGAAGAAGAGGCTGGCCAGCAGGGTCAGCGCCGACCCGTAATTGGTCGTCCCTCCTCCGACGGGCGGTGCGCCGGTGGCGCGGGACGTGACGGGTGCGGCCATTGCATTCCTCTCCTTCGGACCGGTCGCACCACGAAAAACTGTGCGTCGACCGGCTTGCTCCTGATATTTTGTCTGACTATAGTGACGCAAAAGGCGCGTCAATGGCGTCTGGCGACGGAGGGATGAGGCATGTCGATGGCGTCAATCAAGAGCTTTCTTACTTTGGTAGCGGTAACCTCCGCAATGACTTCCACGGCCGCTCTGGCGAGCGAGGCAAAGCGTGCGCCCGCGGGCTATTCGGTCGAGGGCGCGCCGATCGAATCCGTCACCCTGACCAACAAGGCGGGGCTGTCCGCGCGCGTCCTGACCTATGGTGCGACGCTGCAGCAGGTGATGGCCCCCGACCGCAACGGCCAGTTCGCCGACGTCCTGCTCGGCTATGACAAGGCCGAGGATTATGTGAACCACCCCAATTTCTTCGGCGTGACGGTCGGGCGCTTCGCCAACCGGATCGGCGGCGGGCGCTTCTCGCTGGGCGGTCAGAGCTATCAGCTCTCGCTCAACGACAAGACCAATTCGCTCCATGGCGGGACAAAGGGCTTCGACAAGCATCTGTGGCGCATCGTCTCGATGAAGGACGGTCCGACCGCGAGCGTGGTGATGGCGCTGACCAGCCCCGATGGCGACCAGGGCTATCCCGGCAAGGTCGACGCGACCGTCACCTACTCGCTCGACGAGGCGGGGTCGCTGACCATCGCGTTCGAGGCGAAGACCGACAAGCCGACGATCGTCAACATGACCAACCACGGCATCTGGAACCTGAACGGCGAGGGTTCGCCGCTGGGCGCGACGTTCCACAAGCTGACCATCCCGGCGACCGCGTTCACGCCGGTCGATGCCAAGCTGATCCCCACCGGCGAGCGCAAGCCCGTCGCGGGCACCGTGTTCGACTTCCGCCAGCCGCGCGTCGTCGCCGACGGCATCCGCGACGGCAACGACCTGCAGATCCGCTACGGCCAGGGCTATGACCACAACTTCGCGCTCGACAAGGGGCTGACCGCGACGCCGCAGCTCGCCGCACGTCTGGAGGATCCCGCCTCGGGCCGCGTCATGGAGGTCTTGTCGACCGAGCCGGGCGTGCAATTCTATACGGGTAATTTCCTCGACGGCACCTATGTCGGCAAGAAGGGCCATCTGTACCGCATGGGCGACGGCATCGCGCTCGAGCCGCAGAAGTTCCCCGACTCGCCCAACAAGCCCGATTTCGTCTCTCCGCGCGTCGATCCGGGTAAGCCCTACCGGCATACCATGATCTATCGCTTCTCCACCGTTCGCTGACCGAAAGCCTGACATGACCGACACGCCCAACCCCGCGTCGCCCCGCCTGCGCAGCCGCGCCTGGTTCGACAATCCCGAGAATATCGACATGACGGCGCTCTATCTGGAGCGCTATCTGAACTTCGGCCTTTCGCTGGAGGAGCTTCAGTCGGGCAAGCCGATCATCGGCATCGCGCAGAGCGGGTCGGACCTGTCACCCTGCAACCGTCATCACCTGGTGCTGGCGGAGCGGGTGCGCGAGGGCGTGCGCGAGATGGGCGGCATCGTCCTGGAATTCCCGGTCCATCCGATCCAGGAAACCGGCAAGCGTCCGACCGCGGGGCTCGACCGCAACCTGTCCTATCTGGGCCTGGTCGAGGTGCTGTACGGTTATCCGCTCGACGGTGTCGTGCTGACCATCGGTTGCGACAAGACGACCCCGGCGATGCTGATGGCGGCCGCGACGGTCAACATCCCGGCGATCGCGCTGTCGGTCGGGCCGATGCTCAACGGCTGGCACAAGGGCGAGCGTACCGGTTCGGGCACCATCGTGTGGAAGGCGCGCCAGATGCTCGCCGCCGGTGAGATCGACGATGCCGAGTTCATCCGCCTGGTCGCGTCGTCGGCGCCGTCGACCGGCTATTGCAACACGATGGGCACCGCGACGACGATGAACTCGCTCGCCGAGGCGCTGGGCATGTCGCTGCCCGGCTCGGCCGCGATCCCCGCGCCGTACCGCGACCGCCAGGAGGTCGCGTACCTGACCGGCAAGCGCATCGTCGAGATGGTGCACGAGGACCTGAAGCCCTCCGACATCCTGACCAAGGACGCGTTCCACAACGCGATCAAGGTCAACTCGGCGATCGGCGGATCGACCAACGCGCCGATCCACCTCGCCGCGATCGCGCGCCACATCGGCGTCGACCTGCCCGTCGAGGATTGGGAGACCGAGGGTCACAAGATCCCGCTGCTGGTGAACCTGCAACCGGCGGGCGAGTATCTGGGCGAGGATTATTACCGCGCCGGTGGCGTACCGGCCGTGGTCAACCAGCTGATCGAGCAGGGCTTGATCCACGAGGACGCCAAGACCGTCAACGGCAAGACGATGGGCGAGAATTGCCGTGGCAGGGAGATCGAGGACGAAAAGGTCATTCGCCCCTTCGCGCAGCCGCTGGTCGAGGAAGCGGGCTTCATCGTCCTGTCGGGCAATCTGTTCGACGCCGCGGTGATGAAGACAAGCGTGATCTCGCCCGAATTCCGCGAACGCTATCTGTCTAATCCGAATGACCCCGACGCGTTCGAGGGTCCGGCGGTCGTGTTCGACGGGCCGGAGGACTATCACCACCGGATCGACGATCCCGCGACCGGCATCACGCCGCAGACGCTGCTGTTCATGCGCGGCGCCGGGCCGATCGGCTATCCGGGCGCGGCGGAAGTCGTCAACATGCGTCCGCCGTCCTATCTCATCACCGAAGGCATCCATTCGCTGCCCTGCATCGGTGACGGGCGCCAGTCGGGGACGTCGGGGTCGCCTTCGATCCTGAACGCCAGCCCCGAAGCGGCGGCGATGGGCGGCCTCGCGCTGATCCAGACCGGCGACCGGGTGCGCATCGACCTGAACAAGGGCAGTGCCAACATCCTCATCTCCGACGAGGAACTGGCCGAGCGTCGCAAGACGCTGGCGGCGGCGGGCGGGTATAAATACCCGGCATCGCAGACCCCGTGGCAGGAAATCCAGCGTTCGGTCGTCGGCCAGATGTCGACCGGCGCGATCCTGGAAGGCGCGGAGAAGTATCAGCGCATCGCCCAGACCCAGGGTCTGCCGCGCGACAACCACTGATCCAGCCAGCGGGTCGGGCCAATGCCCGGCCCGTTTCGGTTCGGGACGATCGCATTCCCGGCGCGTCCGCTCGAAAATTCGCCCGGGTCGGATCGCGCCGCCGCTTTATGATACCAATAGCGGCCCTCTGCGAATTGCGTCATAGTGCCCGGTAGTTGCGGGTCGGCTTTGGTATCAAATGATGAATGGCCGAGTTGGGCATCATCGAGTGCTTGACCTGCGAAGGACACCAATCGATACCGCTAACAAAGTTTGCGGAGAGGATCTTATGGCGAGCGAATTCACCAACCTGATCGATGCGTTGCCGGACGATTGGCGCGATGGGCGTTTTGTCGGCCGGATCGATCGCGGCGAGGGTCCGTGCCCCATCATGATCGAGGCGGGACGCGCTTACGACATGAGCCGGGTCGCGCCGACGGTCTCCGCACTGCTCGCCAACGGCCCGGTCGACGCATCGCAGGGTGAGGCGCTGGGTGAACTCGCCGACCTGAATCTCTCTCCGGAACAGGACGCCGCGAACCGCCTGCTGTCGCCGATCGACCTGCAATGCGTGAAGGCGGCGGGCGTGACCTTCGCCGTCTCCGCGCTGGAGCGGGTGATCGAGGAGCGCGCGCGCGGCGACCATGCCAAGGCGGCCGGGCTTCGCGCCACGCTGGAGCAGGCGCTGGGCGGCAATATCCGCTCGGTCGTGCCGGGCTCGCCCGAGGCGGCACAGCTCAAGGACGCGCTGATCGCCGAGGGGTTGTGGTCGCAATATCTCGAGGTGGCGATCGGCCCGGATGCGGAGATCTTCACCAAGTCGCCGGTGCTGTCGACCGTGGGTTGGGGAATGCCGGTCGGCGTCCGCTCCGACTCGACCTGGAACAATCCGGAGCCGGAAGTGGTGCTGGTCGCCGATGCGCATGGCAAGGCGGTCGGCGCGACGCTCGGCAACGACGTCAACCTGCGCGATTTCGAGGGGCGCTCCGCGCTGCTGCTCGGCAAGGCGAAGGACAATAACGCCTCCTGCTCGCTGGGGCCGCTGGTCCGGCTGTTCGATGACGGCTTCACCATGGACGATGTCCGCTCGAGCGAGGTCAAGCTGACCATCACGGGCACCGACGGCTATGTGCTGGAGGGCGCAAGCTCGATGGACCAGATCAGCCGCGATCCCGAGGATCTGCTGGGCCAGGCGCTCAGCGAGCATCATTATCCCGATGGCCTGGTCCTGTTCCTGGGCACGCTGTTCGCCCCGACCCAGGACCGCGACGAACCCGGCCGAGGCTTTACCCACAAGGTCGGCGATACCGTCGTCATCACCAACCCGCGTCTCGGCACGCTGGTCAATCCGGTGACGACCTCCGCCGACGCCCCGGCCTGGACCTTCGGCCTCGGCCAATTGATGCGCAACCTGGCCCAGCGCGGCCTGTTGTGACGGAGACCTCGATGTTGCAGAAGACCAGCGCCGTCAGCGACACGACCGCGCGCTATCCCAGCCTGATCGACAAGCGCGTCATCGTGACGGGCGGCGGTTCCGGCATCGGCGAGGGGCTGGTCGAGGCGTTCGTGGCGCAGGGCGCGCGGGTCGCGTTCGTCGACATCGCCGAGGAGGCGAGCCGGGTGCTGGTCGACCGGCTGACCCCCGATGCGCGTCATGCGCCGATCCACCGCCGCTGCGACCTGACCGATCTCGATCACCTGAAGGCGATCTTCGCCGATCTGGAAGCGGCGCTGGGCGGGGTCGATATCCTGATCAACAATGCCGGTAACGACGATCGCCACAGCATCGCGGAGGTCACGCCCGCCTATTGGGACGAGCGGCTGAACGTCAATCTGCGGCATCAGTTCTTCGCGGCGCAGGCGGTGATCCCCGCGATGAAGCGGGCAGGGGGCGGCGCCATCCTGAACTTCGGGTCGATCAGCTGGCATCTGGGGCTGAACGATCTCGTCCTCTACCAGACCTGCAAGGCGGCGATCGAAGGGCTGACGCGCAGCCTGGCGCGCGATCTGGGGCGCGAGAATATCCGCGTGAACACCATCGTCCCGGGCAATGTCCAGACCCCGCGCCAGGAGAAATGGTACACCCCCGAAGGCGAGGCCGAGATCGTCGCGGCGCAGTGTCTCGACGGCCGGATCCAGCCCTCGGACGTGGCGGCGCTGGTTCTGTTCCTTGCGTCCGACGATGCGCGGATGTGCACGGGCCACGACTATTTCATCGACGCTGGCTGGCGCTGATCGACGGCGACCGGCGGCGCGAGACGACAGGAGAGAGTGATGCAGCAGGCCGAACATTGCCTGACCGTGGGTGCGACGCTGGGTGAGGGGCCCATCTGGGTCGACGACGCGCTGTGGTTCGTCGACATCAAGCAGCAGCGCATCTACCGCCACGATCCGGCGACCGGCGCTCTGGACCAATGGGCCTCGCCCGAAATGGTGGGCTGGGTCGTTCCGGCCGAGCGCGGCGGTTTCGTCGTCGGGCTGAAATCGGGCCCGCATCACTTCGATCCCGCGACCGGCGGTTTCGAGCGGCTGGCCGAGGTCGATGCCGATCTGCCCGCCAATCGCCTCAACGACGCCTGCGTCGACAGCCAGGGGCGGATCTGGTTCGGCACCATGGACAATGACGAGACCTCGCTCTCGGGCCGCCTGTTCCAGTGGGCCGCCGGGCTGGTCACGCCGACCAGCGCCGACGCGGTGTGCATCACCAACGGCCCGGCCATCTCGCCTGACGATTCGACGCTCTACCACGTCGATACGCTCGGCAAGGTGATCCTGGCGCATCCCATCCTCGCCGACGGGACGCTGGGCCCCGCGACCGAATTCGCGCGCTTCGGCGATGCCGACGGTCACCCCGACGGGGCGATCTGCGATGCCGAGGGCGGTGTCTGGGTCGGCTTCTTCGGTGGCTGGAGCGCGCGGCGCTACGGCCCCGATGGCGTGATGACCGACGAGGTGCGTTTCCCCGTCTCCAACATCACCAAGATCGCGCTGGGTGGCCCCGACGGCCGCACCGCCTATGCCACCACCGCGCGCCAGGGGCTGACCGAGGGGCAATTGGCCGAGCAGGTCCAGGCGGGCGACATCTTCACCTTCCGCGTGCGCGTCCCCGCCAAGCCGGTCCACCGCGCGCATATCTGAACCCGGCGTCTCGGGTGGCCCGCTTCCCCAGGGGGAGCGGGCCTTCTCATTCCTCCATCGCGCTGCGGGTATCCTCCAGCGCCAGATCGACGAGCAGCCGCATGGCCTCTCCCGCACCGTCCACATCACCCGCCGCAATCGCGTCATAGACCTTCACATGGTCGGGCACGGGATTGCGGGGCAGCGCGCGCGACCGCTGCTTGAACTGGGTGGTCCAGGCGACCGCCGCGCCGATGCTGGCGCTCAGCACGACCAGCGCGTCGTTGCGCGTCGCCGCCAGCACGGCGTTATGGAAATCGCGATCGGCGGTCCGCCCGGCCTCGGTCGCCAGCGTGTGGCGGCGCATCGCGGCAAGCGCGTCGCGCATCTCCTTCAGATCGGTCTTGTCGCGCCGCTCGGCCGCCAGCCGCGCGGCGGCGGGCTCGACGATCGCGCGCAACTCGAACAGGCTGCGGACGAAATGGATGTCCGGCTCGCCCGAAAACGCCCAGGCCAGCACATCGGGGTCGAGCAGGTTCCAGCGGTTGCGCGGCAGGACGCGCGTGCCGGTCTTGGGGCGGCTTTCGACCAGGCCCTTGGCGCTGAGCACCTGCACCGCCTCGCGATAGGCGCTTCGCGACACGTCGAGCGCTTCGGAGAAGGCGACCTCGCCCGACAGCGTGTCGCCGGGCCGGTATTCGCCCGAGACGATCGCCGCGCCCAGCTTGTGCGCGATCGCGCCGTGCAGGCGACGGCCGGTGCCGCGCCGCGTGCGCGCGGGTGTCGCGGTGGCGTCATCGCCCGGTGCGATGGCCGTCGGGGCGGCGCTGTCCTCGATCATGTCATTGTCACTCATCGCTTATACCTCTCCGCCCCTAGCTTTGCGCACAACCTTTAACATTGCCATCACTCCGTCAAACGAATATGTCGGAGTAATATAAAGGAGCTTCCCCTATGACCGATTTCCGTTCGATCGACGCCGCCACCGGACAGCCGGTGGGCGACGCTTTCGCGGTCCACGGACCGGCCGATGTCGACGCGGCCTGCGCGGCGGCGGAGGAGGCGTTCGACGTCTATCGTGCCACCTCGCGCGAGGACCGTGCGGTGTTCCTCGAGACGATCGCGGCCGAGATCATGGGCATCGGCGACGAACTGATCGAGACCGCGATGCGCGAGAGCGGCCTGCCGCGTGGCCGCCTGGAGGGTGAGCGCGGCCGTACCTGCGGTCAGCTCGGCCTGTTCGCCAAGGTGCTGCGCGCCGGTGCCTATCTGCAGGTCCGCATCGATCCCGCCATGCCCGATCGGCCGGTGATGCCGCGTCCCGACCTGCGTCTGCGCATGGTGCCGCTGGGGCCGGTCGCGGTGTTCGGCGCGTCCAACTTCCCGCTCGCCTTCTCGACCGCGGGCGGCGACACCGCCTCGGCGCTGGCCGCCGGTTGCCCGGTGGTCGTCAAGGGCCACCCGGCCCATCCGCAGACCGGCGCGCTGGTCGCCGCCGCGATCGAGCGCGCCGTCGCCCAATGCGGTCTGCCCAAGGGCGTGTTCGGCCACCTGACCGGCCCCAGCAACGAACTGGGCGGTGCACTCGTCCGTGACCCGCGCATCACCGCGGTCGGCTTCACCGGCTCGCGCGCCGGTGGCCTGGCGCTCGTCAAGATCGCGCAGGAACGCCCCGTTCCGATCCCGGTCTATGCCGAGATGTCGAGCATCAACCCCGTCGTACTGATGCCCGAGGCGCTGAAGGCGCGGGGCCAGGCGCTGGGCACGGCGTTCGTCGGATCGCTGACCATGGGCGCAGGCCAGTTCTGCACCAATCCCGGCCTGCTCGTCGCGATCGAGGGCGCGGGGCTAGACGGCTTCATCGAGGCGGCACGCACCGCGCTGACCGATGCGGCGGCGCAGACCATGCTGACCCCGGGCATTCACGCGGCCTATACCAAGGCGTCGGAAGCGCTGGCGAGCCACGACAAGGTCGAGACGGTGGCACGTGGCAAGGTGGGCGAGGGCATCACCGCCGGTCGCGCCGCCTTCTTCCAGACCACGGCGGAGGCCTTCCTCGCCGATGAGGCGCTCGGCCATGAGGTTTTCGGCGCTTCGTCGATCCTGGTCCGTTGCCGCGACGAGGGCGAACTGATCGCCGTGCTCAAGGCCGCCGAGGGCCAGCTCACCGCGACGATCCAGATGGACGAGGGCGATACCGACATGGCCGCACGGCTGGTGCCGGTGCTCGAGCGCAAGGCGGGGCGCATCCTCGCCAATGGCTGGCCGACGGGTGTCGAGGTGGCGCATGCGATGGTGCATGGCGGCCCGTTCCCCTCGACCTCGGATGCGCGCACGACCTCGGTCGGCAGCCTCGCGATCGACCGCTATCTGCGGCCGGTGTCGTACCAGAATCTCAGCGCCGCGCTGCTGCCCGACGATCTGAAGGACGAGGCGGCGGGCACGCTGCCCCGCCTGGTCGACGGCCAGCCGGGTTAAGGAAATGACGGGGCGCGGGCCGGATAGGGCTCGCGCCCCTTTTCGATGATAAGGACCAAGGGGAGGATTTGATGGCTGATCGTCTGTTGCAGCATCGTGCGCCGGATGGAACGCGTGCGGTCATTCTGGCGCGCGGCGACCGCGCCGCGTTCGTACCGGGCGTCGAAACCGTCATCGCGCTGGCCGAGCGTGCCATTGCCGAGGGCAAGTCGCTGCTCGACACCGCTTTGTCCTGTGGAGAGGGTGCCAGTGTCGATCTGTCGGCCGAACTCGCGGTGGGGCATCTGATCGCACCGATCGACCATGCCGATCCCGCCCACTGCGTGATGACCGGCACCGGACTGACCCATCTCGGCTCGGCCGAGGGGCGCGACAAGATGCATCGCGACGCCGCGGCGGCCGCGCACCAGACCGACTCGATGCGCATGTTCCTTGAGGGGGTCGAGGGCGGCAAGCCCGGCCAGGGCCAGGTCGGCCAGCAACCCGAATGGTTCTACAAGGGGGACGGCACCCAGCTGGTAGGCCCCGGCGACGCGCTCGAAATGCCCGCCTTCGCGCAGGACGGCGGCGAAGAGCCCGAACTGGCCGGTATCTACCTGATCGGTCCCGACGGTACGCCGCACCGCCTCGGTCTGTGCCTCGCCAACGAGTTCTCCGACCATGTGACCGAGCGGCACAATTATCTCTGGCTCGCCCATTCCAAGCTCCGCCCCGCCGCGCTGGGCGCCGAACTGCTGCTGGGCGAGGTGCCCGAGCATATCGAGGGGACGAGCAAGGTGGTGCGCGACGGCCAGACGCTGTGGGAAAAGCCGTTCCTGTCGGGTGAGGCGAACATGTCGCACAGCCTCGCCAACCTCGAGCATCATCATTTCAAATATGCGCTCTTCCGGCGACCCGGTGACGTGCACGTCCATTTCTTCGGCACCGCGACGCTCTCCTTCTCGGACGGGATCCGCACCGAGGAAGGCGACATGTTCGAGATCGCCGCGGCGCCGTTCGCCCTGCCGCTCGCCAATCCGTTGAAGCGGAGCGAGGATAAGCCGGTGACGGTCGGCCGCCTTTGATCGGCGGTACGCGACGCGAAGGAATGCGGGGGCGTCCTTTCCACTGGAAGGGGCGCCCTCTTGCATCCGGGCACCGATTCTCCGGCCGATCTGCGTCGGCACGCACGATACGGAATAAGGTTCCGGGCGCAGGTCGCCCCATTCCAGCCGCTATGTTGTTGAGATAGCGCCGGAGTTCCAGTTTTTTGCAGAAAAATGAAAATCCGCTGTTGACGGTTCGGGGCGACCCCGCCTAGAGGGATGTCACCGCGACGGAGCGGGCCGCTACGGCGGCTTCGGGGTCGGCGGTACTGGCATTGAGATGCTGGCGCACGGAAATTTCTAGGCCGAGAGGTTTAGGAAGGGAAGGGGTGCCGGTGTATTGTTGTCGGCTCTTTGACATAGTTGATTGATGAAGGGACATGCGGGCGGCGGCTTGGCGGTTGTTTGGGGCATTCAAGGTGCCTTGAGATCGTTAACAAGCGGAAAGCCAGTTCGTATGTCTCGTTACATATCCACTTGAATA
>NZ_CAKASM010000037.1 GCF_916858675.1 Sphingomonas sp. Leaf21 | reverse complement strand
CAGGATATCGCTTATTGCGCCAGTTCGCCACGAAGAACCCCTGCAGCCCCACCACCAGCGAGTTTTCGGACGGTCTCCGATCCTTTTCGGGAAACCGGGGCCCTCGAACTGGCGCCGATCTCCGTCTTTCCGCTTTGCTGCGTCCGGCCGAGAGAGGGAAATATCACCTCACCGCGCCAGCGCTCGCTCGGTATCCTCTCTTGCCTGATCGACCAGCACGATCGTCGCCGCCCGCGCCGCCGCCGCGTTCGAGTCCGCGATCGCCGCGAACAACTGTCGGTGTTCGGGCATCGAGTCGCTGGGCAGCTTGGCGCTGCGATGCTTGTAGAGCGTGGTCCAGCGTACCGCCGCGCCGATGCTGCCCGACAGGCTGATCAGCAGTTCGTTGCCGGTCGCCTCGAGGATGATGTTGTGGAAGAGCTGGTCGGCGGCGCGGCCGAGTTCGGTGTGAAGGCCGTTCTCGCCCATCGCCTCCAGCGCGGCGCCCATGCGCGACAATTGGCGGGTATCGCGCTTGAGGGCGGCCAGCTCGGCGGCGGCGGGCTCCACGATCAGGCGGAGCTGGAACAGGCTCTGCACGAAACCAGCGGGCGGCTCGCCCTCGAACATCCAGGCGAGCAGTTCGGGGTCGAGCAGGTTCCACTCCAGACGCTCGCGAACCCGCGTCCCGGCCTTGGGCTTGCTGACCACCAGCCCCTTGGCGGACAACATGCGCAGCGCCTCGCGCACCACCGATCGGGACATGCCGCGCTGCTCGGCGATCTCGACCTCGCCGGGCAGGGTCGAACCGGTGGGAATCCGCCCGGTCACGATGGCGACACCGATGTCCCGCGCCAGGGCACTATGGGCGGGTCCGCGTCGCTTCACTGTCGTCACTCGGCTTGTTCCTCTCCGGGGCAGGGGGCTCGGTCGCGCCTTTGTCAGACCTTTTATGGGGCATGGTCGCGAAAGGGAAGCGCGGTGTCATGCCTCCACCCGACACCATCGGCTTGCCATTGCAATGAGACAATGTATCAAATCTGAAATCAGCCAGTTGCCCCGACGTGTCGATCGCGGCACGATGGCGCATCAGCCGATCCATGAGGGGGATCCGTTTTCATGACCTTGCGTAACCTTTTGCTGGCCGCGAGCACGCTCGCCATCCTGTCGCCCGCCACCGCGCAACAGCGCCCCGAGACCAACGCCACCACCAACGCCGCCGCCGCGCCGGTCCGGGTCGTCACCGACTCGACGGTCAGCGACATCCCCGCGCATTTCACGCCGCCGACCAACGTCGCCGAGCGCGATTACGACAAGCGCGAGGTGATGATCCCGATGCGCGACGGGACCAAGCTCTATACGGTGATCGTCGTGCCCAAGGGTGCGGTGAACGCGCCGATCGTCCTGACCCGCACCCCGTATAACGCGGCGGGACGGGCCAAGCGGTCGGACAGCACCCGGATGATCGAGGCGCTCCCGCTCGCCGACGCCGAATTCACCAAGGCGGGCTATATCCGCGTCTATCAGGACATTCGCGGCAAATATGGCTCGGAGGGCGACTATGTCGTGACGCGGCCGGTGATCGGCCCGCTCAACGCGACCAAGGTCGATCACACCACCGACGCCTATGACACGATCGACTGGCTGGTGAACAAGGCGAACCTGCCCGAATCGAACGGCCGGGTCGGCATGATCGGTTCGTCCTATGAGGGCTTTACCGTCGTCATGGCGCTCCTCCACCCGCACCCCGCCCTGAAGGTCGCCGCGCCCGAGAGCCCCATGATCGATGGCTGGATGGGCGACGACTGGATGCACTACGGCGCCTTCCGCCTCGCCAATATCGGGTGGATCGGGTCGCAGACGGGGTATAAGGGCGCAGGCTCGGCACCGTCGAGCGGCGGCTATGACGATTACGAGAATTTCCGCTACGGCTCGGCGAACGACTGGGCCAAGAAGTCGGGCTATGACCAACTGCCCTTCTGGCAGCGGATGGTGCAGCATCCGTCCTATGACTTCTACTGGCAGGGCCAGGCGCTCGACAAGCTGCTGGCCGCCACTCCCTCCAACGTCCCGACGCTGTGGGAACAGGGGCTGTGGGATCAGGAGGACATGTACGGCGCGATCACGTCCTGGGAAGCGTTGAAGGCCAAGGGGAAGCTCGGCAACAATTTCCTGGTGATGGGCCCGTGGCGGCACAGCCAGATCAACCGGACCGGCACCAGCCTGGGGCCGTTCGAGTGGAATGGCGACACCGCCAAGCAGTTCCGCGAGGACATGGTCCTGCCGCTGTTCAACCAGTATCTGAAGGACGGCCCGGCCGCCAATCTGCCCAGCGCGGCGATCTACAACACCGGCGAAAATCACTGGGACAAGCTGGCCCAGTGGCCGCTCGCGTGCCAGAGCGGCTGCCCCGCGACGCTGACGCCGATCTATCTGGCGGATGGCAAGGGGCTGAGCTTCGACAAGCCCGGCTCCGGGCAGGACGCCTATGTCTCCGACCCGGCCAATCCGGTGCCGCATCTGTCGCGACCGGTGAACTTCGACGATGGCCGCTGGGGCGACTGGCTGGTCAGCGACCAGCGGCATGTCGATGGTCGCACCGATGTCGTGACCTATACGACGCCGGTGCTGACCAAGGCGGTGCGCGTATCGGGCGCGCCCATCGCCGATCTGTTCGCGAGGACGACCGGCACCGACGGCGACTTCGTGGTGAAGGTGATCGACGTGTTCCCGCCGGAAGACGCGATCAACGCCAAGATGGGTGGCTACGAACTGCCGATCAGCCTCGACATCTTCCGGGGCCGCTATCGCAACAGCTTCTCCAACCCGACCGCGATCCCGGCAGGCAAGGTGCAGGAATACAAGTTCCGGTTGCCGACCGTGAACCATGTGTTCCAGCCGGGGCACCGGATCATGATCCAGGTCCAGTCGAGCCTGTTCCCGCTTTACGACCGCAATCCGCAGACCTTCGTGCCCAACATCTTCACGGCCCAGGCGAGCGATTACCGCAAGGCGACGATCACGCTGGAGCGCGGCGGCGCCAATGCGAGCCGGGTATGGCTGCCGGTCGTGCCGCTGGACCAGTCGGCGGCGATGGCTCGCTGATCGGGTGGGCGTGCGGACGGGGAATGTCACCACCGCACGCCCAAGGCCCTCGGCTCGCCCCGTTCGTCCGACATACCCCTTGGACGCCCGCGCCGGGAGCGCTATCTGTGACGGGTGGTTGCTGCCCCGCCATTGACCGAACCTGCCCCTTCGACCGGTGATGTGATCGCGACGGCGGCCGATACCGCCGATGTCCGCCGCTATCTCGCATTGGTGACGGCGGCGACCGAGCGGCTGATGGCGGCCGACGATCCGGCGGCAATGGTCGATTCGCTGTTCGCGCTGATCCGCGACGAGTTGCGGCTCGACATGTTCTTCCATTTTCGTCGCGACGGTGAAGGCACCCGCCTAGCGACCGCGGGCGGTCTGACCCAGGCCGAGCGGCATGAGGCGGCGCGGCTCGATATCGAGGGGTCTGCCTGCGGTGAGGTGATGCGCGAGCGTCGGCCGCTCCACCTGACCGATATCCAGCGGAGTAGCGAATCCCGGACCGGCTATGTCCGCTCGCTGGGTCTCGACGTCTATATGTGCATGCCGCTCCTCCACGGCGATGAGGTGATGGGCACGCTCGGCTATGGCCGCCGCGCCGCGCGGCCGTTCGATGACGAGGAACGGCGGCTGCTCCTCCTGCTGTGCCATTACGCCGCGCTCGCGCAGCACCGGTTGCGGATCGAGGAAGCGCTTCGCCACGGTATCGAGACACAGGCGCGGCTGCTCGACGAGTTGAACCACCGGGTCCGCAACGCTCTCCAGGTCGCGATCGGGCTGGTGTCGCATGAGGTGCGCGGGGCCGAGGCGCCTGCCGCCCGCGCGGCGCTGTCGCGTGCGGCGGAACGGCTGCAGGTGCTGGCGAGCGCGCACCGCCCGCTTTACGCCACCGCCGATCCGGGCCTGGTCGATCTCCCTGCGCTGTTCGGCGATGTCATCGCGCAGCTACGCGGGGATATGCCAGAGGGGACGATCTCGGCGCCCGAGCCCGTGGCGGTTCCGATCGAGCGGGCGGTGGCGGCGGCGCTGCTGCTCGATTCGCTGCTGGAGGACGGGGCCGCGCTGCCACGGATCACGATGACGGTGGGGCAGGGCGACGGGAACGAAAATCTGCGCATCTCGTTTGAGGCGTCGGGATGGGGGCGTGTCGCGACCGGGCTCGAACCCAATCGGCTGGTCGCTCGATTGTGTCACCAATTGCGCGCGACGTTGACGAACGAGGATGATGGGTGCCTGATTTTGGTGATGCCGCATGACGGCGGCGAATACGGGCACCGCGACGCACGTCCATGACGATGCGGTGCACGACGCACCGCTGAACCTGCTCATCATCGAAGACGAGGCGCTGGTCGCCATGCTGGTGGAGGACGCGCTTACCCTTCACGGCCACCGGGTCGTCGGGATCGCCGATACGGTGGCGTCGGCTCTCGCGCTGGCGGATGAGGACCTGCCGGACCTGGCACTGTGCGACGTCAAGCTGGCCGATGGCGACAGCGGGGTGACGGCGGCGCAGCTTCTCGCCGATCGTGGCATCCCCTGCATATTCCTCAGCGGCAATTGCCCCGACCGCGGCGGTCATCCGCTCGTTATCGGCTGTATCGCCAAGCCCTTTCGCGCTGGCAGCCTGGGGGCGGCGGTCCGCGCCGCCCACCAGGTCGCGACCGGCGCGAGGCCGAGCGATCCTCCACCATCGCTGCGCTTCTATGGCGAGGCGCGCTAGCGGCGTTCGTCAGGGACATGGGGGGAAGGGGGCTCGCCGATGACAGGGGCAATTCACGGCTTACGACTGGTCCGACGGTCCCTCCAGCCGGGTCTCGATCGCGAGTTCCAGCTTGTCGAGGATCCGTTCGAGCTGCGCGGTGTCGGCGGGGGTCAGGAGGCAGAAGGCCTGCTCGACCAATTCGCGGCGCAACGGCTCGGTCTGGCGGATGACCTGTTCACCGTTCTTCGTGATTTCCAGCCGCTTGGCCCGGCGGTCGGCCGGATCGGCCACGCGCACCACCAGCCCGTCGCGCTCCATCGTGTCGATCGCCTGGGTCACGGTGCGCGGGGCGAGGGCGAACCAGTCGGCCACGTCCGCCGCGCGCACCGGCATGTTGTTCGCGATGAAGTTGAGCATCTTGGCCCGCGCCAGCGAGGCGCCCTGCGCCGCCATCCGCCGGTCGAGGTGGCGGTGCAGTCGCAGGTAGATACGGCTGTAGCGAAGGGCCAGGGCGTCAAGATCGGGCATATTGTGAGGTAGCTCAATAAATGGTCTTGCCTTATTGTGCAAGTGCGAGCAAATGCACTATCGAGTTCTATTGATTCCATCGACAGGGAGGCCTGGATGGCCGACGCAAACCAAGTGCAAGAGGGGCAGGACGAGGGGCGGCAGGACGCCGCCGACTCGGAGGAAAAGACCCCCGTCTCCCCCGCCAAGAAGCGGCGTATCCGGATCATCCTGCTGGTCGTCGCGGCCGTCGCGGTGATCGGCGGCGTCTTCTGGTACGCCAATTACAAGAGCGTCGGCCAGTATATGCAGTCGACCAACGACGCCTTCATCCAGGCCGATGCGGTGACGATCGCGCCCAAGGTCTCGGGCTATGTCGACAAGGTGTTCGTCGGCGAGAACCAGAACGTCCAGGTCGGGCAGCCGCTGCTCCAGATCGACACCCGCGACTACCGCGCCCAGACCGCGCAGATCGAGGCGCAAATCGGCGTCGCCCAGGCCAATGCGCAGGGCGTGCAGGCGCAGATCCGCGAGCAGCAGGCCGCGATCGACCGCGCCCGTGCCGATCTTCGCGCCGCGCAGAGCGATGCCGTCTTCGCCCAGGCGGAGGTGAGCCGCTACACGCCGCTCGCCGCGTCGGGGGCGGAGAGCCGCGAGCGCCTGTCGCAGCTCCAGAACCAGGCACGCCAGGCCAATGCGAAGGTCGCCAGCGCCTCGGCCGCGCTGGCCGCCGCGCAGCGCCGCGTCGGGACGCTCGACGCGCAGGTCCGCCAGGCCCGGTCGCAGGGTCAGGCCGCGCAGGCGCAGCTCGACGCCGCCGAAGTAAACCTGGGCTCGACCCTGATCCGCTCGTCGATCGCGGGGCGTGTCGGCAACAAGACCGTGCGCGTCGGCCAGTTCCTGCAGGCGGGTACTCGGACCATGTCGGTCGTGCCGGTCAACCAGCTCTATATCAACGCGAACTTCAAGGAGACGCAGCTCGGCCTGATGCGTGCGGGCCAGCCGGTGAAGATCGAGGTGGATGCGCTGCCCGGAGTCGAGATCAAGGGCCATGTCGAAAGCGTGGCGCCCGGCACCGGTGCGCAATTCTCGCTGCTGCCGCCGCAGAACGCGACCGGCAACTTCACCAAGATCGTCCAGCGCGTGCCCGTGCGCATCGCGGTCGATGCCGATGCGCAGACCCGCGCGCTGATGGTGCCTGGCATGTCGGTCGACGTGACCGTCGACACCCGCTCCGCCAAGGGTGCGCTGAAGCGCATCGCCGAGCAGCAGGACCAGCATAACGACGCGCGTCAGGGGGCGCAGGGCCGGTGAGCGCCGCTGCCGCCCCCGCCAGGGGTGCGCCCAAAGGCAAAGGGGCCGGATCGACCGCCTCCGGGGGCGGCAATCCGGCCAAGGCCGACCTGACCGCGTGGCTCGCCGTCGCGGCGGGAAGCATCGGCGCGCTGATGGCGACGCTCGACATCTCCATCGTCAACTCGGCGCTGCCGACCATCCAGGGCGAGATCGGGGCGAGCGGCACGGAGGGAACGTGGATCGCGACCTCCTATCTGGTCGCCGAGATCATCATCATCCCGCTGTCCGCCTGGCTCGAGCGACTGCTTGGCCTGCGTACCTTCCTGCTGCTTGCCTCGATCCTGTTCACCGGATTTTCGGTGGTGTGCGGCCTGTCGACCAACCTGACGATGATGATCATCGGTCGTGCGGGGCAGGGGATTACCGGCGGAGCGCTGATCCCGACCGCGCTGACCATCATCGCCACGCGTCTGCCGCGCGAGCAGCAGCCGATCGGCACCGCCTTTTTCGGCGTCACCGCCATTCTCGGCCCCGTCATGGGCCCGCTGATCGGTGGCTGGCTGACCGAGAATGTCAGCTGGCACTATGCCTTCTTCCTCAACATTCCGGTGGGCGCGCTGCTCGTCACCCTGTTGCTGGTCGGCCTGCCGCACCAGAAGCCGCATCTGTCCGAGCTGGCCAAGGCCGACTGGCTGGGCATCGCCGGGCTCGCGCTGGGGCTGGGCGGTCTGACCGTCGTGCTGGAGGAAGGGCAGCGCGAGCAGTGGTTCGAATCGCGTGAGATCATCGAGCTGACCCTGTTGTCGATCTTCGGCTTCTGCCTGTTGTTCGCGGGGCAGTTCGTCGCGTCGCGGCCGGTCATCCGGCTGAAACTGCTGCTCGATCGCCAGTTCGGCAGCGTCGTCATCATGGGCATCGTGCTGGGCATGGTGCTCTACGGCACCTCCTATGTGATCCCGCAGTTCCTGGCGTCGATCGCGGGCTACAACGCGTTCCAGGCGGGCAAGGTCGTGCTGCTCAGCGGTATCCCCAGCCTGATGTTGATGCCGTTCACGCCGATCCTGATCAAGAAGGTCGACATCCGCATCGCGGTCGGGCTGGGGC
The DNA here is from genome assembly GCF_916858675.1 of Sphingomonas sp. Leaf21. Taxonomy (GTDB): domain Bacteria; phylum Pseudomonadota; class Alphaproteobacteria; order Sphingomonadales; family Sphingomonadaceae; genus Sphingomonas. The sequence goes on along the minus strand of NZ_CAKASM010000037.1, from coordinate 12,201 downwards.
TGGGCATCATGGCGCTCAGCGCGGGGATCGACACGGTGCTGACCGCCGATTCCACCGGCAGCTCGTTCACCGACAGCCAGTTGCTGCGTGGGGTGGGCACGATCCTGGGCATGTTGTTCCTGAACCAGGCGGCGATCTCGTCGGTGCCGCCGTCGCAGGCGGGTGACGCGGCCGGGCTGTTCAGCGCCGCGCGCAACCTGGGCGGCTCCTTCGCGCTCGCCGGGATCGCGACGGTCCAAGACCAGCGAAGCTTCCTCCACGAGCGCCGTCTGGAGGAGACGCTGACCGCCAATTCGGGCACGACCCAGGGCTGGGTCGACTCGCTGACCCAGCAGTTCGGCAGCCCCGACGCGGCGCTCCGCATGATCGGTAACACGATCCGGCAACAGGCGCTGGTCATGACCTATAACGACCTGTTCTTCATCCTGTGCGTCGGCATCCTGATGGTGATGCCGCTTGTCCTGTTCCTCCGCCCGCTGCCCAAGGGCGGCCCCGTGGCGATGCATTGAGAACCCTGATGCGCAAGCAGCTTTCCCTCATCCCGCTTCTCCTGCTCGGGGCCTGCACCGTCGGGCCGAACTATGCGGGGCCACCGAAGGGCGTCGGATCGGCACCGACCCCGCCCGCCGGGTTCGTCCGCGCCGACACGACGCTGGCGACGACCGCGCCTGCGGTCGCCGACTGGTGGACGACGCTCGACGACCCGCTGCTCAACTGGCTCGAGGAGCGGGCGCTTCAGGCCAATCCCAATGTCGCGGTGGCGCAGGCGCGGTTGAAGCAGGCGCGTTCGGCGCTGCGGCTGGAGCGAGCCAACCAGGCGCCCAACGCCAATGCCAGCGCGACCTATCTCCATGCGAATCTGCCTTCGCTCGATCTCGGCGGCGGTGGTGGCGAGCAGGACGGCGCCAATGGCGGCGGATCGAGCGGCTCGGGCGGCGGCACCAATGTCGACTTCTTCAACCTCGGCTTCGACGCAAGCTGGGAGATCGACCTGTTCGGCGGTCGTCGTCGCACGGTCGAGGCGGCTCGTGCCAGCGCGGCGGCGGCGGAGGCCAATGTCGCCGATGCACAGGTGTCGCTCAGCGCCGATGTCGCCCAGGCCTATGTCGGGCTTCGCGATGCGCAGCAGCGGCTGATCCTGGCGCGCGCCGCCTCGCGGATGCAGCGCGACACGTTGAAGCTGACCGAGCAGCGTTTCGCCAACGGCACCGCCTCGCAGCTTGAGGTGGAGCGGTTGCGCAACCAGGTGGAGAGTACCGATGCGCAGATCCTGCCGCTATCGGCCTCGGTCGAGACCTATCTCAACGCGCTGGCCATCCTGATCGGCGAGGCGCCGGGGACGCTCGACCAGCGTCTCAGCACGGTCGGCAAGGTGCCGCTGCCGCCCGCGCAGGTCGCGGTGGGCGATCCGACCGCGCTGCTCCAACGGCGTCCCGACATTCGTGCCGCCGAGCGCAACCTCGCGGCACAGACCGCCAGGATCGGCGTCGCCGAGGCGGCCAAGTTCCCGCGGCTCAACCTGATGGGGATCATCGGTATCGGCGGCACGTCGCTCGACGCGCTGACCGATCTCGACAATCTGGTGACGCTGGGCGCGCCGATGCTGCAATGGAATGTGCTGAACTTCGGCCGCGCCAATGCCCGCGTCGGCCAGGCCGAGGGCGCGCGCGACGAAGCCGAGGCGCAGTATCGCGGCGCGGTCCTGGCGGCTCTGCGCGATGCCGAGGATTCGCTGTCGCGGTTTCGGGCGCGTCGCAATACGGTCGCGACGTTGGCGCGCGCGAAGGCGTCTGCGGACCGCTCGGCGGCGCTGATGCAGCAACGCTACCGCGCGGGCGCGGCGACGCTGATCGATACGCTCGACGCGGAGCGGCAGCGGGTGGCGGCGGATCAGTCGCTGTCGCAGGCGGTGGCCGGTCTGACCAACGATTACGTCGCGCTGCAAAAGGCGCTCGGCCTGGGCTGGCGCGCCGCATCCTAAATCCTCCCTGAGCTATGCTCGGGGAGGTGGGGGGGGCATGGCCGATCCGTCCCGCCCCTCCACCATCGCTGGCGCGATGGTCCCCCTCCCCATCGGAGATGGGGAGGAATGGGGCACACGCCGCCGCCCACCTTCGCACAATCCTCCCTGCGCGCAGCGCGGGGAGGGGGACCGCGCCTGTCAGGGCGTGGTGGAGGGGCATAGCCGGTCCGTCTCGCCCCTCCACCATCGCTGGCGCGATGGTCCCCCTCCCCATCGAAGATGGGGGGGAATCGGGCACACGCCGTCGCCCACCTTCTCAAAATCCTCCCTGCGCGCCGCGCGGGGAGGGGGACCGCGCCCGTCAGGGCGTGGTGGAGGGGCATGGCCGGTCCGTCTCGCCCCTCCACCATCGCCAGCGCGACGGCCCTCCTCCCCATCGGAGATGGGGAGGAATGGGGCACACGCCGCCGCCCACCTTCTCAAGATCCTCCCTGAGCTATGCTCGGGGAGGGGGACCGCGCCCGTCAGGGCGTGGTGGAGGGGCATGGCCGATCCGTCTCGCCCCTCCACCATCACCGGCGCGACGGCCCTCCTCCCCATCTCCGATGGGGAGGAACGGGGGAGTTATGCCCCAGCCGAGGCGATCCGGTCGCGGGCTTCGCGCTCGATCGTTTCCAGTTCCTCGACCGTCTGGACCAGCGCGGTCATCTGCTGTCGCAGTTCGTCCACCCGCTCGCGGCACCGCTCGGCGAGTGCGCGCATCTGTTCGACATGTTGCGGATCCGCGTCGTAGAGGCGCAGGAACTCCTCGATCTCGCGAAGCGAGAAACCGAGCCTTTTCCCCCGCAGGATCAACTGCATCCGCGCCGTCTCGCGCTTCGAATAGACGCGCGCGGTGCCGACGCGGCGCGGTTCGATCAGGCCGCGATCCTCGTAGAAGCGCAGCGTCCGCGTCGTGATCCCCAAGCTGTTCGCGACATCCTGTATGCCGCGCAGCTCCTCATTGTCCCCCACCGCTTATTCCCCCATCGACCGCGCCGTCGCGGCCGCCTTCGCCAATTCTTCCTCGACCAGTTCCTTTTTCGACAATTTGCCGATCAGGGTCTTGGGCAGGCTTTCGCGGATTTCGACCTCGCGGGGAAGTTCGATCTTGCTGACCTTGTCCTGAAGGAACACACGAAGTTCCTCCGGCGTCGCGCGATGGTCGGGCGCCAGCTTGACGAAGGCCTTGGGCGATTGGCCGCGATAGGCGTCCGGGACGCCGATCACCACCGCCTCGGCGACCGCCGGATGCTCGTACAGCGCCTCTTCGATCATGCGCGGATAGACATTATAGCCGCCGCAAAGGATCACGTCCTTGATCCGGTCGACGATGAACAGATAGCCGTCCTCGTCCAGATAGCCGACATCGCCGGTGCGCAGCGCGCCGTGGATGAAGACCTGTTCGGTCTCGGCCGACTTGTGCCAATAGCCCGACATGACCTGCGGCCCCCGCGCGCAGATCTCGCCGACTTCCCCCGGCGGCATCAGCCGGTCGGGATCGTCGCGGTCGCGGATCTCGATGACCGTGCCGGGGAAGGGGAGTCCCGCCGAACCGCCCTTGTTCTCGCCGACGATCGGGTTGCAGGTGATGATCGGCGACGCCTCGGACAGGCCGTAACCCTCGACCAGCTTGCCGCCGGTCGTCGTCTCGAACGCGATGCGGACCTCCGCGGGGAGTGGCGCACCGCCCGAGATGCAGGCCTTGATCGCCGACAGATCGACCTTTCGCGCCTCGGCCACACCCGCGATCGCGTTGTAGATGGTCGGGACGGCGGGGAAATAGGTCGGCTTGCTGCGCGCGATGGTCTTCAGCACCTGGTCGAGTTCGAAGCGGGGGAGCAGGATCATCTCCGCGCCGACCCGGATCGCGAAGCTCAACACCGTGGTCAGTGCGAAGACGTGGAACAGGGGCAGCACCCCCAGGATACGCTCCTCGCCGATCGCCTCTTCACCGCCGGTATGGATGACCATCGCATCGGCATTGGCGACGAGATTGACGTGCGAGAGCATCGCGGCCTTGGGGCTTCCGGTCGTGCCGCCGGTATATTGCAACACCGCCACATCGTCGGGCTTGGCCGCCACCGGCGTCAGGCCACGCCCGCGCTTCATCATCTGTTGGAAAGTCAGATGGCGCGGCGCAGGCCCCGGCGGCGCGATCATCGACCGTTTGAGCAGGCGATAGGCCAGACCCTTCACCACCGGCAGCGCATCGGCGACCGGGCAGGCGATGACGTGGCGCAGGTTCAGCTTGTCGGCGACATGGCTGACCCGCTCATAGATGTCGGGAATGTCGCAGGTCGCGATGATCTCCGCCCCCGAATCCTCGAGCAGATGGCAGAGTTCGCGTTCGACGTAGAGCGGGTTGACGTTGACGACGATGCCCCCGGCCTTGAGCGTGGCGAAGTAGAGCACCGGGTAATAGATGATGTTGGGCAGGCAGAGCGCGACGCGCGTGCCGGGCTTCACCCCCAGCGCCTGCAAACCCGCCGCCGCCCGCTCGACCATCGCGCCGAGTTCGTCGTAACGGGTGATGCGGCCCATGAAATCGACCGCCGGGCGGGTGCCGTGCCGCCGTACCGTGGTCTCGAACATATCGGTCAGCAGGCGGGGCTCCGACACCAGCGGACGTCCGGTGGCCTGTCCCGGCATCTCGACGCTGGCGGCTTCCCCGTTCGCTCCGATCGTCATCGCGTCGCTCTCCTTGTTCTTTTTTCGACCATACCCGGTTGTCGATTGCGGTCGAGTTTCTTATGGTATTTACGTATAGGGTAGGTAACGCACCTTAACGTTAGGCCGCAAGCCCATAAAGAGAGGATTGGATGACCAACATCGTGATCGCAGGCTATGCCCGCTCACCCTTCACCCAGGCTGGCAAGGGCGCGCTCGCACGGGTCCGCCCCGATGATCTGACCGCGCAGGTAATTCGCGGCCTGATCGATCGGACCGGCGTCGATGCGTCGGAGATCGAGGACATCATCCTGGGCTGCGCCTTCCCCGAGGGCGAGCAGGGCATGAACGTCGCGCGGCTGATCGGACTGCTCGCGGACCTGCCGCTGTCGGTCGGCGGGATGACGGTGAACCGCTTCTGCGGATCGTCCATGTCGGCCATCCATATCGCGATGGGCCAGATCCAGATCGGCGCGGGCGAGGCGTTCATCTGCGCGGGTATCGAGTCGATGAGCCGGGTGCCGATGGGCGGCTACAACCCGCTGCCCAACCCCGAACTCGCCGCCGCGCGGCCGGGGGCGTATATGGGCATGGGCCAGACCGCCGAGAATGTCGCGGAAAAATACCAGATCACCCGCGCCGAGCAGGAGAAGTTCGCGGTCGCCAGCCAGAAGAAGGCCGCAGAGGCGCGCGCCGCCGGTCGCCTGGCCGATGAGATCGTGCCGATCCACACCAAGGCGGGCGACGTGACCGAGGACGGGCTGATCCGCGCCGACACGACCGAAGAGGTTCTGGCCGGTCTGAAGCCCGCCTTCGACAAGGACGGCACCGTGACCGCAGGCACCGCTTCGCCGCTGACCGATGGTGCCGCCGCCGTGCTCGTGACTTCGGAAGAATTTGCCAAAAAGCATGGCCTGACCATTCTGGCCCGCATCAAGTCGGTCGCCATTTCGGGTTGCGAGCCGGAGACGATGGGCCTCGGCCCGATCGCCTCGTCGAAGAAGGCGCTGGAGCGCGCGGGTATCGCGCCCGGCGACCTCGATGTGGTCGAGATCAACGAGGCATTCGCCAGCCAGGCGATCGCCTGCATCCGCGATCTGGGCCTGAAGGAAGACGCGATCAACAAGGACGGCGGCGCGATCGCGATCGGCCATCCGCTGGGCGCGACCGGCGCGCGCATCGTCGGCAAGGCGGCGGCTCTGCTGGCGCGCGAGGGCGGCCACTATGCGCTCGCCACCCAGTGCATCGGCGGCGGGCAGGGCATCGCGACTGTGTTGGAGCGTGCATGATGGCTGAGACGATCAACAAGGTTTGCGTGATCGGCGCAGGCGTGATGGGCGCGGGCATCGCGGCGCAGGTCGCCAATGCCGGTGTGCCCGTCCTGCTGCTCGATATCGTGCCGAAGGACGGCGGCGACCGTGACGCGGTGGCCAAGGGCGCGGTCGCGAAGATGCTCAAGACCGAGCCCGCGCCCTTCATGTCCCCCGCCGCCGCCAAGCTGGTGGAAACGGGCAATATCGAGGATCACCTCGATAAGGTCGCCGAATGCGACTGGATCGTCGAGGCGGTGGTCGAGCGGCTGGATATCAAGCAGTCGCTCTATGCCAAGCTGGAGACGTTGAAGCGCCCCGGCACGGCGGTGTCGTCCAACACCTCGACCATCCCGCTCGGCCATCTGGTCGAGGGGCGGTCGGAGCAGTTCAAGCGCGACTTCCTCATCACCCACTTCTTCAACCCGCCGCGCTATATGCGGCTGATCGAGATCGTGACGTCGGGGCACACTGACGCCGGTGTCGCGGGCAAGGTCGAGCAGTTTGTCGATCATCGCATGGGCAAGCGGATCGTCCGCGCCAAGGACACGCCTGGCTTCATCGCCAATCGCATCGGCACCTATTGGCTGGCCGTCGCGATCAACGCGGCGATGGATCAGGGCCTGACCGTCGAGGAGGCCGACCAGATCGGTGGCCGTCCGATGGGCGTGCCCAAGACCGGTATCTTCGGGCTGATCGACCTGGTCGGCATCGACCTGATGCCGCTGCTCGCCAAGTCGTTGTCGTCGACCCTGCCGGAGGGTGACGCCTATTTCGACACGATCCGCCCGCTGCCGCTGGTCGACAAGATGATCGCGGAGGGCTTTACCGGCCGCAAGGGCAAGGGCGGCTTCTATCGCCTCGACCGCAAGCCCGACGGCACCAAGGCCAAGCAGGCGATCGACCTGAAGACCGGCGAATACCGCGCGGAAAAGAAGCCCGAGCGTCTCCCCGGTCGCGCCGAAAAGGATCTGGCCGCGCTGGTCGCGACGCCGGGCAAGGTCGGCGACTATGCCTGGGCGGTGCTGGGCCCCGTCCTGTCCTACGCGGCGGGTCTGGTCGGCGAGGCGGCGGACGATATCGTCGCGATCGATGACGCGATGAAGCTGGGCTATAACTGGAAGTTCGGCCCGTTCGAGCTGATCGACCGCATGGGGCCGGGCAAGCTGGCCGAGCGACTGCGTGCCGAGGGCAAGACGGTGCCTGCGCTCTTGGAGACGGCGGGCGACCGGTCCTTCTACCGCGTGGTCGATGGCAAGCGTCAGTATCTGACGCTGGGCGGCGAATACGCCGATGTCGTCCGCGCCGAGGGCGTGCTGCTGCTCGAGGATATCAAGCTGCGCTCCGAGCCGCTGTTGAAGAACGGCTCGGCGGCGGCCTGGGACGTGGGCGACGGCGTCGTCGCGTTCGAGTTCACCGGCAAGATGAACGCGCTCGACGAGCAGGTGCTGTCGCTGCTTCAAAAGACCATCGCGCTGGTGAAGAGCCAGTATAAGGCGATGGTCATCTATAACGAGGGCAGCAACTTCTCGGCCGGTGCCAATCTCGGCCTCGCCATGTTCGCGGTGAATATCGCGGCCTGGGGAGAGGTCGACAAGCTGGTCGTCGCGGGCCAGCAGGCGTACAAGGCGCTGAAATACGCACCCTTCCCGGTGGTCGCGGCGCCGGCCGGCATGGCGCTGGGCGGCGGGTGCGAGATCCTGCTCCACGCCGATGCGATCCAGGCTCATGCCGAAAGCTATATCGGGCTGGTCGAAACCGGCGTCGGTCTGGTCCCCGGCTGGGGTGGCAATGGCGAGCTGATCGACCGTCTCGCCAAGTCGCCCAAGATGCCCAAGGGGCCGATGCCCGCCGCCATGAAGGCGTTCGAGACGATCTCGACCGCGCAGGTGTCGCGCTCCGCCGCACTGGCGAAGGATTTGGGATACCTCCGCAAGGACGACGGCATCACCATGAACCGCGACCGGCTGCTGGCCGATGCCAAGCGGAAGGCGCTGTCGCTGGTCGAGGGGTATCAGCCGCCCGAAAAGCCGGTCTTCCGCCTGCCGGGCGCGGCCGGACGGGTCGCCTTCAACGGCGCGGTCGCCGACTTCGCCAGGAAGGGCATCGCCACGCCGTACGACGTGGTGGTGGCGGGCCGTCTGGCGAATATCGTCACCGGCGGAGAGGCGGACATTATCGACGAGGTGAGCGAGGACCAGCTGCTCAAGCTGGAACGCGCCGCCTTCATGGAAAGCGTCAAGGATGCGCGGACCCAGGCGCGGGTCGAGCATATGCTCGAAACCGGCAAGCCGCTGCGGAACTGAGGAGAGGATAAGCCATGCAAGTCTATAACGCGCCGCTGCGCGACATGCGTTTCGTCCTCCACGAGCTGTTTGCCGAGGACGAGTTCGGCCCCGTCGCGGGGCAGGACGAATTCGGTCCCGAGCTGTACGACGCCATTCTGGAAGAAGCCGCGCGCGTCACGCAGGAGGTCCTGCTGCCGCTCAACGCCACCGGCGATATCGAAGGGTGCAAGCTGGAAAACGGCGTCGTCCGCACCCCCGCCGGTTTCAAGGAAGCCTATAGCCAGTTCTGTGAGGGCGGCTGGGCCGCGCTCGCCTCGCCGGTCGAATATGGCGGGCAGGGGCTGCCCGAGGCGGTGAACAAGCTGGTCGAGGAGATGATCTGCGCGACCAACCTGTCGTTCAGCCTCTATCCCGGCCTGACCCACGGTGCGACCACCGCGCTGATGGGCCATGGCTCGGAAGACCTGAAGAGCTTCTATCTGCCCAAGATGATCTCGGGCGAATGGTCGGGGACGATGTGCCTGACCGAGGCGCATTGCGGCACCGATCTGGGCCTGCTGCGCACCCGTGCCGATCCGCAGGAGGATGGTTCGTATCGTCTCACCGGCGGCAAGATCTTCATCTCGGCGGGCGACCATAACCTGACCGATAACGTCATCCACCTCGTCCTCGCGCGCACGCCCGACGCGCCCAAGGGTGTGAAGGGGATCAGCCTGTTCCTCGTGCCGAAATATTTGCCCAAGGACGACGGCTCGGTCGGTCCGGCGAACGGGGTCAGCGTCGCGGCGATCGAGCACAAGATGGGCCTGAAGGCGTCGGCCACCTGCCAGCTGGAGTTCAACGACTCCAAGGGTTGGGTCGTGGGCGAGCTGAACAAGGGGCTCGCCGCGATGTTCACGATGATGAACACCGAGCGTGTGTCGGTCGGTATTCAGGGATTGGGCATCAACGAAGTCGCCTACCAGTCGGCGGTCGCCTATGCGAAGGACCGTCTCCAGGGCCGGGCCCTCGGCGGGGCGGCGCGTCCCGATCTGCCTGCCGATCCAATCATCGTCCACCCGGACGTGCGCCGGATGCTGATGACCATGCGCGCCTATGCCGAAGGCTGCCGCGCGCTGGGCCAGTGGGCGGCGCGCGGGCTGGACGCCGAGGCGCACGCGATCGACCCCGCCGACAAGTCGCGCGCGGCGGACTTCGTGGCATTGCTGACCCCGGTCGTGAAGGCGCTGTTCACCGATCTCGCCTTCGATGCGGCCAATATGGCGGTGCAGGTCCATGGCGGCCATGGCTATATCCGCGACCACGGTATCGAGCAGTTCGTCCGCGACGCCCGTATCGCGCAAATCTACGAGGGGACCAACGGCGTCCAGGCGCTCGATCTGGTCGGCCGCAAGATGCCCGCGCATATGGGCCGCTACATGCGCCCCTTCTTCCATGCGGTCTCGGAACAGGTCGAGGCACTGACCAAGCATGACGACAAGGCGATCACCGGCTGGGCCGCCGCCATGCAGCAGGCGTTCGGCGCCTTGCAGCTCAGCACCGGCATGATCGCGCAGAAGGGCATGAAGGACCCCGAGGAGGCGGGTGCGGCGGCGACCGACTATCTGCGCCTGCTGGGCCTGGTCGGCATGGGCCACTGCTTCCTGAAATCGGCGCGGATCGCCACCGAGAAGCTGGCCGAGGGCACGGACGAGGCGGGCTTCTACAAGGCCAAGCTCGCCACCGCAGGGTTCTTCTTCGACCGCATCCTGCCACAGGCGACGGCGGCGTTCCTGGCCATCAAGTCGGGCAAGCGCTCGACCATGGCGCTGGAACTGGAAGCATTTTGAAATGATGCGATGCCGGTTGCGCTTGATCGCGAGCGACCGGCATCGTAGGCATGACAGTCTGTTATCCTATGCGTCATATATTGGACGTATAGGGTAATTCAGGGGCGACCGGGAAAACCGGCGTTCCCGCCCGGGAAACGGGCATGGAGAGGAGAAGAGGCATGTTGTTGACCCTGACGGCCATGGCCCTTGCGGCGGCTGGTGCGAATGCGGACACGGTGGTCGGCCGCTGGCAGACCCAGACGCGCGGCGGCGTGGTCGAGATCCAGAAATGCGGTGCGTCCGTTTGCGGCCGGATCATCAGTTCGGAAAAGCTGCGCACCAATCCCGCGCTGACCGACCAGAACAACCGCGATCCCAAGCTGCGCAATCGTCCGCTCAAGAACCTGCTGATCCTCCAGGGCTTTGCGCAGGACGGTTCGGCCTGGGGCGGTGGCACCATCTACAATGCCGAGGACGGCAAGACCTATAGCGCCAAGCTGACGCCCGAGGGGCCGGACACGCTGAAGGTGCGCGGCTGCGTCTTCGTACCGCTGTGCAAGACCCAGACCTGGACGCGTATCCGCTGATCCGTCGCGCGGATTCGTCCCATCGCCAAACATCATGAGATTCGGGGAGTAAATTGATGACCAACCGCCTCAAGGCGCCGCTTCTGGCCACCGCCATCCTGTCGTCGTCCTTCGCCTTTGCCGGTGCGGCCCACGGGCAGGCCTTCTATCTCCAGGAACAGTCGACCCGTGGACAGGGCCGGGCCTTTTCGGGCGAGGCCGCCGATACCGGTGCGTCGTCGCTGTGGTGGAACCCCGCCTCGATCGCGGGCATGGAGCGTGGCGAGGCGGTGATCGGCGCGTCGGCGATCATCCCCAAGGGCGATGTGGTCGACACCGGCACGGTGATCCTCCGCCCCGGCCAGCCCGCGCGGGCCGTCGGTGGCAACGGCGTGTCGAGCGATCCGATCAATCGCGGCATCGTGCCGTCCGGCGCGGTCGCCTATCCGCTCAACGACCGGGTCGCGGTCGGCCTGGCGGTCACCTCGCCCTATAGCTTCACCACCGAATATGGCGCCAATAGCTGGGCCCGGTACAGCGCGCTCAAGACCGAGTTGCGCACGATCGACATCCAGCCCTCGGTCGGCGTCGCGCTGCTCGACTGGCTGCGTGTCGGCGGCGCGCTGAACGTCGAATATACCAAGGCCGAGCTGGGCAACGCGCTGCCCAATCTGTCGCCGCTGCTGGCGGACGGCTTCCAGCGGTTGAAGGGCGATGGCTGGGACCTCGGCTGGACCGCGGGTGTTCAGCTTCACAATGACTGGGCGACCGTCGGCATCAGCTACAAGTCGCGGATCAAGCACCAGTTGAAGGGCAGCCTGGAGGTAGGCGGCCTGCTCGGCCCGCTGGCGGGGCAGAACCGGACGGTCGATGGCGCGACGGCGGAATTCTACACGCCCGCGCAGATCATCGTCGCGGGGCGGTTCCGCACCACCGACAAGCTGACGCTGAACGCGCAGGTGGTCCGCTTCACCTGGTCCGACTTCGACGCGATCCGGCTTGGTGCGCCGATCAACACCGCGATCCCGGAAAATTACCGCAACAGCTGGTCGCTGGCCGGCGGCCTCGACTATGCCGCCAACGAGCGGCTGACGCTGCGTGCGGGTCTTCAGCGGGGCATCACCCCGACGCAGGACGGCAATCGCGATGCGCGCGTGCCCGATGCCAATCGCTGGAATTACTCGGTCGGCGGTTCGTACAAGCTGACGCCGCGCTTCACGCTCGACGCGGCGGCCAGTTATATCGACTTCGCCAATGCCAGCATCGACCGGCGCACCGCCGCCTATGTCGGCACGCCGGTGCAGACGCCGATCCTGACGTCGGGTCAGGTCCAGAACGCCCGTGCGTTCGTCGGGTCGATCGGTGGCCGGTTCAGCTTCTGACGGAGTGTGATTTGATGAAGATCGTCGTGCCCGTGAAGCGGGTGTTGGATTACAATGTGAAGCCGCGCGTGAAGGCGGATGGGACGGGCGTCGATCTGGCGAACGTGAAGATGTCGATGAACCCGTTCGACGAGATCGCGGTGGAAGAGGCGATCCGGCTGAAGGAGAAGGG
>NZ_CAKASM010000036.1 GCF_916858675.1 Sphingomonas sp. Leaf21 | reverse complement strand
GGCGTCACCGAGATGGTCGGCGCATCCTGCGTCGGCTCGGCCTGCGCGACCGGCTCGGCGGCGGGCGTCGGCTCGGATGCGGGTTCAGGCGCCGGTGCGGGTGCGGCGGCAACCTCGGCGGCGGCACGCGCACGCTCTTCGGCCCGGACCCGCTCGTCCTCGGCGCGCTGCTGACGCTCGGCATCCTCGCGACGGCGCGATTCCTCCTGCATCGCCAGGCGCTGTTCCTCGGCCTCGCGCAGCAGGCGGGCCTGACGCTCCTGCGCCGTCTCGTTCGACGGCACCGGACGCGACGGGGCCACCGGCGCGGCAGCCACGGGGGCCGCCGGAGCCGGGGTCGGCGCAGGGGCGGCCACCTCGGGGGCGGCGCCACCCTGCGGGCCAAGGACGCGACGGCGCTTCGTCTCGACGATCACGGTGTTCGAGCGGCCGTGGCTGAAGCTCTGCTTCACCTTGCCGGTCTCGACCGTGCGCTTCAGCCCCAGGGGCTGGCGCATTCCGAGTTTCGGCTTGTCGTTGTCGGTCTCGCTCACTCAAAATCCTCGTGTACGGTCACGGCCGTTCGGTCACCGGTAATGTCGGACGCCGATGCGCCTTGCGAGGCCGTTTCGCAAGGCGTTGCCACAGGGTCGGGTCCGATAAAATGCAGCCAGCGGTCGAGCGCTTCGCTCACCCGCTTTGCCGCGTTACGATCTGTCAGGCCGATGTGTACCACATTTTCGCGGCCCAACGCCAATGACAATATGGGGCGTGTGGCGGGCAGTGCCAACCCCTTGAGATCGGAACCTTCACGCCCCGATCCCACGCGCCACGCCTGCGCCAGCTTGCGGCACCCGTCCTCGCCCGCGTCGGACGCATGATAGAGCGCGTGCAACTGTCCCGAGCGCGCCGCCGTCGCGATCTTGTCCGATCCCGTCAGCAACATGCCCGAGCGCGATTCGAGCCCCAGCCGGTCGAGCGCGTTACGCTCCAGCGCGGCGGTGATGAGGTCGGGCAGGTCATCCGGGATCGAGAACTCGCCCGTCTTGAACGCGCGCGCCAAGCCCCCCTTCAACCGCCCCTTCTGGATGGCGGTTTCCAGCTCGGCGCGGGTCACGCCGATCCAGCCGCCCCGCCCCGGCGCCTTCGCGCGGACATCGGGCAGCACCCGCCCGTCGGGCGCGAGCGCCAGACGGATGAGGTGCGGGCGCGCGTCATGCTCGCCCGACAGGATGCAGCGGCGGACCGGCCCGTCGATCGATTCGCGCGCCGCCTTCGCCGAGTCCCGAAAGCTCCGACCCTTTCTGGCCGGAGCCGCGTTTACGCCAGCCGGCTCATTGTCCCGGTTCCGCATGCGCGTCTCCCCGGGATTGAGCGGTGGGGGCATCACGGTCGGCGATCAATTGACCGCCCGCACCGTAATTTTCGGTGGAGACCTCCTCGATCACGATCTGGACAGCGGCCGGGTTCTTGCCCAGCCGCTCCACCAGCGAACGAGTCACGTCGGCGACGATCTCCGCCTTTTGCTGCTTGGAGGCGGTGCCCGCCAGACGGATCGAGACGAACGGCATCAGGCTTCGTCGCCCTCCGCGTCGGCCGCTTCGGCGGCCACGGGTTCGTCCTCATCGGTGAACCAGTGCGCACGCGCGGCCATGATGATCTCGTTACCCTGCTCGTCGCTGAGCCCGTATTCGGCCAGGATGCCGCCCTTGGGCGCAGGACGCGGGGCATCGTCGCCACGACGACGCGGCTCGGCGCGCTTCTTCTCGACCAGCTCGTCGGTCGCGAGATCGGCGAGATCGTCGAGCGTCTTGATGCCCGCCTTGCCCAGCGTAACCAGCATCGCCTCGGTCAGATACGGCATTTCGGCCAGCGCGTCCTCGACGCCCAGGCCACGACGCTCGTCACGGGCGGCCTGTTCGCGGCGGTCCAGCGCTTCCTGCGCACGGCTCTGCAGCTCCTGCGCCAGGTCCTCGTCGAAGCCCTCGATCGCGGCCAGCTCGTCGAGCTCGACATAGGCGACCTCTTCCAGCGCGCCGAAGCCTTCGGCGACCAGCAGCTGGGCCAGCGTCTCGTCCACGTCCAGCTCGTTCTGGAACATCTCGGAATTCGCGACGAACTCCTTCTGGCGCTTCTCGGAGGCATCGGCCTCGGTCAGGATGTCGATCGCCTTGGCGGTCAGCTGGCTGGCCAGCCGGACATTCTGGCCGCGACGACCGATGGCGAGGCTGAGCTGATCGTCGGGAACGACGACCTCGATACGGTCCTCCTCCTCGTCGATCACGACGCGGCTGACGTTCGCGGGCTGGAGCGCGTTCACCACGAAGGTCGCGGTGTCGGGCGACCAGGGGATGATGTCGATCTTCTCGCCCTGCATCTCCTGCACGACGGCCTGCACGCGGCTGCCCTTCATGCCGACGCAGGCGCCGACGGGATCGATGCTCGAATCGTGCGAGATCACGCCGATCTTGGCGCGGCTGCCCGGATCGCGCGCGGCGGCCTTGATCTCGATGATGCCGTCATAGATTTCGGGCACTTCCTGCGCGAACAGCTTCTTCATGAAGTCGGGATGCGCGCGGCTCAGGAAGATCTGCGGGCCACGGTTCTCGCGGCGCACGTTCAGGATCAGCGAGCGGATGCGGTCGTTCACACGGACGACTTCGCGCGGGATCTGCTGGTCGCGGCGAATCACGCCCTCGGCGCGGCCCAGATCGACGACGATGTGACCGAACTCGACGCGCTTGACGACGCCGGTGATGATCTCGCCCTGGCGGTCCTTGAACTCATCGAACTGACGGTCGCGCTCGGCATCGCGGACCTTCTGGAAGATGACCTGCTTGGCCGCCTGCGCCGCGATGCGGCCGAATTCGATCGGAGGCAGCGGGTCGACGATGAAGTCGCCGATCGCGGCACCCTTTTGCAGCTTCTCGGCACCCTTAAGGTCGATCTGCTTGTAATAGTCGTCGACCTGCTCGACCACCTCGACGACGCGCCACAGGCGCAGGTCGCCCGAGTTCGGATCGAGCTTGGCGCGGATGTCGTTCTCGGCACCGTAGCGGGCGCGGGCGGCGCGCTGGATCGCGTCCTCCATCGCCTCGATGACGATGCCCTTGTCGATCATCTTTTCCGAGGCGACCGCATTCGCGATCGCGATCAGTTCCGCCTTGTTGGCGGAAATGGCGGTAGCCATCAGTGCCGTCCTTCCGTGGTGGCGCCGTCCTGTTCGGGCGCGTCCTGATAATAAACCTCTTCCGCGCCCTGGGTGGACAGCGGCACCGTCGCGGCGATCAGCCGGTCGGTCATGACGAGCTTGGCGTCCTCGATCGCGGCGAAGGGCAGTTCGTGGCGAACCTCCTCCCCGTCGACGATGACGACATTGTCGCCCTCCACCCCGGCGAGATCGCCCTTGAACTGCTTGCGACCGTTCAGCTTCTCGGCGAGCGTGATCCGCGCCTCATGCCCCGCCCAGTCGGCGAAATCCTTCAGCCGGGTCAGCGGGCGGTCGATACCGGGCGAGGACACCTCCAGCCGGTACGCATGGTCGATCGGGTCGCGGCCCTGCTCCTCCAGCGCGTCCATCACGTCGGAGATGCGGCGCGACAGGTCGGCGCAGTCGTCGATGTTGAGCTGGCGCGTATCGGGACGCTCGGCCATCACCTGCAGCGTGGGGTCCGACGTGCCGCCATACATCTTCACGCGAACGAGCTCGAAGCCGAGCGCCTTGGCCTCGGGTTCGATGAGTTGCGTCAGAAGGGCGATATCCGCCATGAAAGCTCCAGATGTGCCGGTGCGCTGCCGCGGAACCCGTCCCGCAGCCTCTTTCACCCGACGATGTAAGAGAATGGCGCAGTCTATACACATGAACCGCCGACGAAACAAGCATCCCTGTCGAAGCGTTGGCGGCCCATCGGGCCGGTCAGGGGCCCTCCGGGAGAGATGATGATGAAACTGCCGTTGCTCGCCGCCTTGCCGGTGGCCCTTATCGCCTGTTCGGGCAACGGCCCCGCGCCCGACGAAAGCGGCGCCAATCCGCCCGTCGCGGTGACGCCCGGCGCCACCCCGTCGCCCTCCCCCTCGGCCACGACCGCGCCGCCCGCCACGGTGGTGGACGGCCAGCCCTTCGGCCGAACCGTGATCGCCGATTTCGATGCGCCCTGGGCGATGACCTTCCTGCCCGACCGCCGGATGCTGGTCACCGAAAAGGACGGCCGGATGCTGCTGGTCAGCGCGGATGGACAGGCACGCCAGACGATCGCGCGGATCGCCGTCGATTCGGCGGGCCAGGGCGGCCTGATGGATGTCGTCCTCGCGCCCGATTTCGCGCAGAGTCGGCATGTCTATTTCAGCTATTCCGCCGCGGCGCAGGGCGGCAAGCATGTCGTGCTGGCGCGCGGCACGTTGCAGGAAACCAACGGCGCCGCGCAACTGACCGGGATCGAAACGCTGTGGGGCGCGAGCCCCGCCGTCACCGGCGACGGCCATTATTCGGGACGCATCGCCTTTTCCCCCGACGGCCAATATCTGTTCTTCACGGCGGGCGAGCGGCAGAAATTCACGCCCGCCCAGGATCCCAAGGCGACGTTGGGCAAGGTGCTTCGCCTGACCCCGGACGGCAAGCCCGCGCCCGGCAATCCGCTGGCGGCGCAGGGGTCCGATCCGGCGGTCTGGACCTATGGCCATCGCAACCTGCTCGGCATCGCCTTCGATTCGGCGGGCAATCTGTGGGAGCAGGAAATGGGGCCGAAGGGCGGCGACGAGCTCAACCTGATCCTGCCCGGCCGCAATTATGGTTGGCCCAACGCCTCGAACGGCAGCAATTACGACGGCAGCGACATTCCCGATCATCGTCCGGGCGACGGCTATGAGGCGCCCAAGGTCTGGTGGAATCCGGTCATCTCGCCCGGCGGACTGATGATCTATTCGGGATCGATGTTCCCGCAGTGGCGCGGCGACGCCTTTATCGGCGGGCTGTCGAGCAAGTCGCTGGTCCGCGTCGACCTGAACGGCACCAGCGCGACCAAGGGCGACCAGTGGGACATGGGCGCCCGCATCCGAGAGGTCGAGCAGGGCCCCGACGGCGCGATCTACGTGCTGGAGGATGGCGGCGACTCGCAGGGGCGGCTGATCCGCCTCACCCCGGCGGGCTGAACGACCGCTTCGACCGCGCCGCCCCGGCTTCGCGACCGGGGCGGCGAGATTGGTCGGACAATTCACTTGACCGGCGCAACCGGCACGCCGATCCTTTCGGCGGAGGAAGATGGGCGGAATATGTTCGCTCCACCATCGGGAGAGACGAACGTCATGCCATCGCCGTCACGCTTGCCGCCGCCCGGTCGCACGCGAACCGTCGAGGTGCATTCGCGCGATGCGCGGCTGTCGCGCGGATTGTCGGGCACCAATCTCGAGCGGGCCGGCGACTATAATCTTCGCACCGTCCTGCAGGTCATCCGCCTCCATCGCGAGACGACGCGGATCGCGATCGCCAACCAGACCGGACTGACCCCGCCGACGATCGCCAACATCACCGGACGACTGACCGAGATGGGGCTGATCCGCACCGCCGGACGGCTGCACCAGGGGCGCGGCCAGCCCGCGCTGAAGATCGAACTCTGCCCCGACGGCGCGTTCGGGATCGGCCTGACCATCGACCGCGACCATCTGGCCATCGCGATCCTCGATCTCGCCGGTGCGGTCCGTGCGCGCGCGACGCGGGAAATCGGTTTCGCCAGCCCCGACGGCGTGCTCGCCTTCATCCGCGACACGCTGGACACCGCGCTGGCCGAGGGCGGCGTGGATCGCACGCGCGTCGTCGGGGTCGGCGTGGCGATGCCCGACGGTGTCGACCGCTCACTGCCCAATCAGACCCAGGGATACGACGCCTGGGTCGGGGTCGATCTGGAGACGCTGCTCACGCCGCTGCTGCCCTGGCCGATCCACCGCGACAACGACGCCGCCGCCGCCGCGCTGGGCGAGGCGCAATATGACCAGGATTTCGAGTGTCCCAGCTTCTTCTACCTGCTGATCACGGCGGGTCTGGGCGGCGGGCTGATCATCGACCGCAACTATCATCGCGGCGCGCATCGTCGCTCGGGCGAAATCGGGTTGATGCCCGATCCGACCGCGGGGCGGCCGGGCGCGGTGGTGCAGGACACGGTGTCGATCGCGGGGCTACAGGTCCGGCTGGCGGCGGCGGGCTACACGCTGGAATCGCCCGAGACCCTGGGCGAGCGTGACGATCCTGGGCTCGCCGCCGTGCTCGACCAATGGGTGGTCGATTCGATCGCCTCGCTGACCCAGCCCTTCGTCGCGGTCACCACGCTGTTCGATCCGCACGCCATTTTGATCGGCGGCCGCCTGCCGCCAGAGATACTACGGCGTCTGGCCGAAGGACTGGATCAGGCGATCGGGGGCATCGAGCTGCCCGCCCGCCCGGTGATCCGCCCGGCCCACACCGCGCAGGACGCGCCGTCGATCGGGGCGGCGATGCTGCCGTTCATGGACCGGCTGTTGCCGTCGGATTCGATCCTGATCCAGGCCGGGCGGGGCTAGGGTCCGATCGATCGTCGTCCCGGCGAAGGCCGGGGCCTCTGGCGGCTCGTCTCCCGCCTCCCTGGCGGATCCCGGCCTTCGCTGGGGTGACGGCTGGTCCCTCCGCGGTGTCTCTTCCCGCGCCATCCGCAAAAAAGGGCCCGCCTCCCTCACGGAAAGCGGGCCCCCAAGGCATCTCACGTAACCGGGGGCTATCAGCCCGCCATGTCCTCCAACTCACGACCGCGCGTTTCGTTGACCATCGCGCGGACAAAGAAGAACGAGGCCGCCGCGAAGAAGGCATAGCCGAAATAGGTGACGCTCAGGCCCGGCGACACGGCGAGCGCCGGGAAGCTGACCGAGATCGCCGCATTGGCGATCCACTGCGCGAAGCCCGACACCGCCAGGCCCGAACCGCGAATCTGGTTCGGGAACATCTCGCCCAGCATGACCCACATCACCGGGCCCCAGCTCGCGTTGAAGAAGATGACGTAGAGGTTCGCCGCAACCAGCGCGATCAGGCCGTTGTTACCGGGCAGGCTCACGCCGCCGGTCGGACCGGTGACCGCGGTCGAGAAGGCATAGGCGACGATCGCCAAGGTCACCGCCATGCCCGCCGAGCCGATCAGCAGCAGCGGCTTGCGGCCGATCCTGTCGACGGTCGCGATGGTGAACAGGCAGGCGCCGATCGACAGCACGCCCGACAGGATGTTGGTCTGAAGCGCGTAATCCTCCGAGAAGCCGACCGCTTCCCACAGCGTCGCGCCATAATAGAAGACGACGTTGATGCCGACGAGCTGCTGGAAGATGGCGAGGCCGATACCCGCCCACAGGATCGGACGGATCTTGCCGGTGGTCTTGTCGACCAGATCGGACAGCTTGGGCTTGTGGTGGTCGGCGGCGAGGCTGGCGCGGATCTCGCCGACCTTGCGGGTCGCCTCGGCCTGGCCGAACAGCTTGGTCAGGACGGTGTGCGCCTCGGCATCGCGGCCCTTGGCGACCAGGAAGCGCGGGCTTTCCGGGATGATCGACAGCGCCGCGAAATAGATCGCCGCCGGAATCGCCTGAAGCCAGAACATCCAGCGCCAGGCGGGATAGCCCATCCAGAATTCGGCGGTCGAGCCACCGGCATAGCGGGCCAGCGCGAAGTTCGCGACGAAGGCACCGGTCAGGCCGGTGATGATCATCACCTGCTGAAGGCTCGACAGACGGCCGCGAATCGCGGCGGGCGTCACTTCGGAGATGTAGACGGGCGAGATCACGCTCGCCGCACCGACGCCCAGGCCGCCGATGATACGCGCGAAGATGAAGATGCCCGAGCTGCCCGCCGCACCGGCCAGCAGCGCGCTGACCAGGAACAGCGCGGCGGCCAGCATCATGACGTTGCGACGACCGATCGCATCGGCCAGACGCCCCGCACCGAAGGCGCCGATCGCCGAACCGACCAGGATCGCGCCGACGTTGACGCCGATGCCCAGGCGACCGAGCGCGAAGGCGGCCTCCAGTCCCTTCTGGGTGCCGTTGATGACCCCCGAATCATAGCCGAACATGAAACCGCCGATGGTCGCGACGGCGACGATCGCGGTGATGAAACCATGATTGACGCTGCCAGCGTCCAATCCCCTTGTCTTGTCGGTCACCTCGGGCCCTCTCCTGATCCGTGAATGGCGTCTTCGCCTATCGCCACGGGTAAGTCGTGTCACCGGCGCAATATGCCACCGGCCATCAATGGTAACGCTATCTTAAAACATCGCGCCGTCAAGCGTGCGCATCGGGGCGCGATCCCGCGTTGCGACGGATGGCGCGCGGCGATGATCAGACCTCTCGCGGGCGTCGACGCGGCGCGGCGTCGGACTGGCGCCGGATCAGGCTGTAATCGAGCATCCGGTGCGGGGCGGCGTCGCCGCTCTTCTGCCGGATGACCGTCGCCATCATCTCCACCGCCGCGCGCGCCATGTCGGCGATCGGCTGGTGGATGGTGGTCAGCTCGGGCCAGATCGTCGTCGATAGCGTGGTGTCGTCGAAGCCGCAGACGGTCAGGTCGCTCGGCACGTCCAGTCCGCGCCGATGCGCCACCGCGACGCTCGCCGCCGCCATGTCGTCGTTGGACGCGATGATCGCGGTCGGCGGCTCGGCGAGATCGAGCAACCGCTCGGCGGCATCCAAGCCGGAGCGGTAGGTATAAAGGCCGGGCGCCACCAGATCCTCGTCGAACGGCACCCCGACCGCGTCCAGCGCGGCGCGGAAGCCTTCGTAGCGGCGCGCGCTCGCGGTCAGATTGGGGTTGCCGCAGATGAAGCCGATCCGGCGATGGCCCAGGGTCATGACGTGGCGGGTCATCTCCTCGGCCGCGGCGCGGTCGTCGATCTGCACCGCCATCGTCGTGTCGGGCATGTCCTCGGGCGCGCGGCCGGTCGCCACCACGACCGAGGGGACCCCCGCCTCGCGCAGCAGCGACAGCACCGCCTCCGCCTCGCACAGGGGGGGTGGCAGGATCACGCCGTCGATGCCGCCCGCGATCAGGTGACGTGCGACCTCCACCTCGTGATCGCCGATCTCGCATTTCTCGACCACCATCTGCACGTCGAGGCGCGACGCCTGGTCGAGCGTGCCGAGCAGGAACTCGCTGAGAAAGCCCTGGCTGGGGTTGCTGTAGAGCATGCCGATACGGATCTGCGCCGCCCCGGCCAGGCTGCGCGCGGCGGGATTGGGGGCGTAGTTGAGCTGCGCGATCGCCGCCTCCACCTTTTCACGGGTGGTGGGGCGGACATTGGCCTCGTTGTTGATTACGCGCGAAACGGTCATCAACGAAACACCGGCGGCGCGGGCGACGTCACTGATCGTGGGAGCGCTGCTACCGCGGCGCGAAGTCCTGATGCTCATGCTCCTGTGCTTCCACCTTTCGGCCGCGATACGCAATGCTTTGCGATCGTTTCTCTAGGGGGGCGACCATGGTGGCGCTTGATTCCGGGACGCGCGGCCGCTAGGGGGCGCCTCAGCATCAAGAGTCGGGCCGTCGCCCGGCACCAACCTGCCCCCCGGCAAGGTGGTGCCTCTCCGATACGGAGGGGGATGTGGCCAGACCGGCAACAACGGGACGATCAGCCACTCACCCTTCGATCCGACTCGCCGAACAGGACGAAGGATTTGTGATGGACGTGGCCCCCCAGCAATTCGCGAGCGACAATTACGCGGGCATCTGTCCCGAGGCCTGGGCGGCGATGGAAGAGGCCAATCGCGGCTATGTCCCCGCTTATGGCGAAGACCCCTATACCGACCGCGCCGCCGACGCCTTCCGCACGCTGTTCCAGACCAAGTGCGAGGTGTTCTTCGCCTTCAACGGCACGGCGGCCAATTCGCTGGCGCTGGCGGCGCTCTGCCAGAGCTATCACAGCGTGATCTGTTCGGCCTCGGCGCATGTCGAGACCGACGAGTGCGGCGCGCCCGAATTCTTCTCCAACGGATCGAAGCTGCTGGTCGCGCATACCGATGACGGCAAGCTGACCCCCGATGCGGTCCGCGCGCTGGCGACCGGCCGCTCGGACATCCACTTCCCCAAGCCCCGCGCGGTGACGATCACCCAGCCGACCGAGACGGGCCAGGTCTACAGCCTCGCCGAGATCCACGCGCTGTCGGCGGTGTGCCGCGAGCTTGGGCTGCGGCTCCACATGGATGGCGCGCGCTTCGCCAACGCCTGCGCCGCGCTGGGCTGTTCGCCCGCCGACATGACGTGGCGCGCGGGCGTCGACGTGCTGTGCTTCGGCGGCACCAAGAACGGCATGGCGGTCGGCGAGGCGATTCTGTTCTTCGATCCCGTGCTGGCGGAGGATTTCGACTATCGCTGCAAACAGGCGGGACAGCTGGCGTCCAAGATGCGCTATCTCGCCGCGCCGTGGATCGGGATGCTCGACAGCGGCGCCTGGTTGTCCAACGCCGCCCACGCCAACGCCTGTGCCCAGGCGCTGGCCGCGCGTGTCGAGGGGCTTCCCGGCATCGCGCCGATGTTCCCGGTCGAGGCGAATGCGGTGTTCCTCAGCGCGCCCGCCACGGTGCTGGAGGCGCTTCGCGCGCGTGGCTGGCGCTTCTATACCTTCATCGGTGGCGGCGCGCGCTTCATGTTCGCCTGGGACGCCGATCCGGCGCGGGTCGGGCAACTGGGCGACGATATCGCGGCGGTCGCGGTGGAGGCGTTGCAGGCGGCCTAGGGGCCGATCGACATTCAACCATGCCTGTCCATCCCTCGCCCCTCGTAGAGGGGAGAATAAGCTGAATGCCGATCGGCCCTAGGCAAGCGTCAGGCGGTCGAGCCAGGCCCGGGCCTGGTTGGGTTCCCCGACCGCTTCGGGTCCGACCGGCCCGCGCGATGCCAGGAATTCCGCATGGAGGTCGAACGGCGGCAGGCCGAGCTGTTCGCGGGCGGCATCGATCGCCTCGCCCATCTCGGTCAATCGCGCGACCGTCGGCGCCGCGGCGGCACGCGCCACCTTGTCCCTGCGGTGGTCGAACAGCCCCCATTTGCCCGCCGCCGTGGTGCGCAGCGCGGCGATCAGCGTGTCGCGATAGTCGTTTTCCATCTCGGCACGATGCGCGTCGAGGCGAGCAAGTCGATCAGCCTTGGCCATCCGTGCGCTGTAGTGGTCGCGGGCGCCGCCGACAATCGCACGTCGATCAGATGGCGGGATCCAGTTCGATCTCCACCCGGCGATTGCGGGCGCGGCCCGCGCTGTCGTCGCTGCCATCGGGATGCGCGTTGGGGGCGATCGGCCGAGTCTCGCCCAGCGCGATGACCGTCATGTCGGCGCGGTTCAGGCCCTTCTTCGCCAGATAGTCGCGCACGGCATCGGCCCGGCGGCGCGACATGCGGCGATTGGCCGCGTCGTCGCCCTCGCTGTCCGAATGACCGCGCAAGGTGATGCGGCTGGCCTTCGCCGCCGGATCGGCCGCCAGCCGGTCGAGCGCGGCCCGCGCGTCGCGGTCCAGCGTCGCGCCGCCCTGCGGGAAGCCGATGACCACCGCATTCCCGGTGGCGGCGGATCGCGCATCGGGGGTCGCCGGGACGGAGGGAGACGGTGCCGGGATCGGCAGTTCGACCGAGCTTCCATGCGCCCCCGCCGCACGGGCGACCGCCGGATCGCGCGAATCGCATCCGGCCGTTGCCAGCGCGAGCCCCGTCAGTGCTGAAAGGCCCACCGATCGAATCCGCATTCCCAACCCCCTGCTCGGCCTGACCGGTCCGCCCAGGGCCGAACCATAGGCAGCGGATCGCGGCCACGCAAACCGCGCGATTCCGGGAGCATAGGCCATGCCGCGAAGACCCCGGTCAGGCGCCCTTTTCGGATCAGGATCCATCCGCTGGCGGGGCGACGCCGCGCTGTTCGGTCAGGATGCGCCACCCCGCCAGGAACAGGGCCGCCACGACCGGGCCGACCACGATCCCGCTGAGCCCCAGCACCTCGATCCCGCCAAGCGTGGTCAGCAGCACGATCCAGTCGGGCAATCCGGTGTCGCGTCCGACCAGGATCGGACGCAGGATATTGTCGGCCAGCCCGATGACCAGCACGCCCGAGGCGACCACCACCGCCCCCTGCCAGATCGCGCCGGTGGCGAGCAGATAGAGCGCGACCGGTCCCCAGATGATCGCTGGACCGATTGCGGGCAGCAACGCCGCGATCGCCATGAGGACGCCCCAGAGCAGCGCGGCCGGCACGCCGACGATCCAGAAGGTGATCGCGCCCAGCGCTCCCTGCACCAGCCCGACGATCACCGACCCCTTGATCGTGGCGCGCACCACCGCGACGAAGGTGTCGACCAGCCGCCCGGCGACCTGCGGATCGAGCGGCAGCGCGCGCACGAATCCGGGGCCCAGCCGGTCGCCGTCGCGGATCAGGAAGAAGGCGACATACAGCCCGACGCCAAAGGCGAGCGCGAAGGCGAAGGCGTTGCGCCCGATCGACAGAGCCTGGGTCGCGATCTGGCTGACGCTGCTGCTCAGCGTGCGCGAGACGCGCTGTTGCAGCCCCTCGAAGCTGTCGATGCCCGACTTGTCCATCGCCTGGCGCAGGCGGCCGGGCAGCGCGTCGCGGATCTGCTGGAAATATTGCGCGAAGTCGATCTGCCCGCTGCGCATCTTCATATAGACGCCGGAGGCCTGGTCGACGACCATGCTGCCGATCAACAGCGTCGGCACCACCACCGCGAAGGTGATGATGAGCATGGTGAGCCCCGCCGCCGCGTTGCGTCGCCCGCCGGTCTTGGTGAGCAGCCACTGGAACAGCGAGCGGAACAGGATCGCCGCCAGCGCCGCCCAGAGCAGCGCGACCAGAAAGCCCGAAATGACCGTGATCAGGCCGATGGTGACGAGTGCGAGGAAGAGGATGAATCCCCCACGCTCTATCCTCTGCCGGTCGATGGTCATCCTGCCCTCCCCAATTCGCATCGCGCCCCAACCGTCACGGTGACGGAACGGTTCCGTGATATGGGTTAGGGTGATGACGGGAATGTCATGGATTCGAGCGCGGTGACCCACACGCCCCCCGCTCCGTTCAGCCTGAGCGAAGGTGGGAATGGCGTCGTTCCTCCCCCGCAAGGGCAGGTGGCAGCCCGAAGGGCTGACGGAGGGGTGTCACCGCCCGCGATGACACCCCTCCACACTCTCACTCCGCCGCCACCGCCTCGACGCTGTCGTCGAGCGGATGGGCCAGGCGGGTCAGCATTTCCTTCGGACAGACCTGCCAGAAATGCCCGGCGACCCGGTCCCAATCCTCGAGCAGGCCCTTCGACCATTTGCTGTCGGTGCGGTCGGCATGTTCGGCGATCAGGTCGCGGAGCACCCCTTCCCAATGCGCCGAGGCCAGACGCTGCCACACGATATTCTCGGGGTTGGCGCGGCGGGCGAAGCGTTCCTCGGGGTCGTAGATGAAGGCCATGCCGCCGGTCATCCCCGCGCCGAAATTCGCGCCCGTCTCACCCAGCACCACCGCGATGCCGCCGGTCATATATTCGCAGCCATTGGCGCCGCAGCCCTCGACCACCACGGTCGCGCCGGAATTGCGCACCGCGAAACGCTCGCCCGCCTGGCCCGCCGCGAACAACCGGCCCGAGGTCGCGCCGTAGAGCACGGTATTGCCGATGATGGTGTTCTTCTGGCTGGCCAGCGGCGAGCTGACCGCCGGGCGCACGATGATGGTGCCGCCCGACAGGCCCTTGCCGACATAGTCGTTGGCATCGCCGAACACTTCCAGCGTCACGCCCTTGCACAGGAACGCGCCCAGCGACTGGCCCGCCGACCCGCGCAATCGCACGGTGACATGCCCGTCGGCCAGCTTGCTCATGCCGAACTTGCGGGTGATCTCCGACGACAGCCGCGTGCCGACCGCGCGGTGCGTGTTGCGCACCGAATAGGTCAGCTGCATCTTCTCGCCGCGCGAGAAGACGGCGCTCGCGTCCTTGATGATCTGCGCATCCAGGCTGTCGGGCACTTCGTTGCGGAAGGTCGACAGGCTGAACCGCCGCTCGGCATCGGTCGCATCGACCTTGGCCAGCACCGGATTGAGGTCGAGATCGTCGAGATGCTCGGCCCCGCGGCTGACCTGACGCAGCAATTCGGTCCGCCCGATCACCTCGTCCAGCGAGCGGACGCCCAGGCGCGCCAGGATGTCGCGGACTTCCTCGGCGATGAAGGTCATCAGGTTGATGACCTTTTCCGGCGTGCCGGTGAACTTGGCACGCAGCCGCTCGTCCTGCACGCAGACGCCGACCGGGCAGGTGTTCGAATGGCACTGGCGCACCATGATGCAGCCCATCGCGACCAGCGACAGCGTGCCGATGCCGAACTCCTCGGCACCCAGGATCGCGGCGATCACGATGTCGCGACCGGTCTTCAGGCCACCGTCCGCCCGCAGGCGGATACGCCCGCGCAGGCCGTTGAGGGTCAGCGTCTGGTTGACCTCCGACAGGCCCATTTCCCACGGCGTCCCGGCGTACTTGATCGAGGTCTGGGGCGAGGCGCCGGTGCCGCCGACATGGCCCGACACCAGGATGACGTCGGCATGCGCCTTGGCCACGCCCGCCGCGACCGTGCCGATGCCCGCCGAGGAGACGAGCTTCACGCAGACGCGCGCGCGCGGGTTGATCTGCTTGCAGTCATAGATGAGCTGCGCGAGATCCTCGATCGAGTAGATATCGTGGTGCGGCGGCGGCGAGATCAGCGTCACGCCGGGCGTCGCGTGGCGCAAGCGGGCGATGAACTCGGTCACCTTGAAGCCGGGCAGCTGCCCGCCCTCGCCGGGCTTGGCGCCCTGTGCGACCTTGATCTCGATCTCGTCGCAGGCGTTCAGATATTCCGCCGTCACGCCGAAGCGACCGCTCGCGATCTGCTTGATCGTCGAATTGGCGTTGTCGCCATTGTCGTAGGGCTGGTAGCGCAGCTTGTCCTCGCCGCCCTCGCCCGACACGGCCTTCGCGCCGATCCGGTTCATCGCGATGGCCAGCGTCTCATGCGCCTCGGGTGACAGCGCGCCCAGCGACATGCCCGGCGTCACGAAACGCTTGCGGATCTCGGTGATCGCCTCGACCTGATC
Organism: Sphingomonas sp. Leaf21; assembly: GCF_916858675.1. Taxonomy (GTDB): domain Bacteria; phylum Pseudomonadota; class Alphaproteobacteria; order Sphingomonadales; family Sphingomonadaceae; genus Sphingomonas. The sequence goes on along the minus strand of NZ_CAKASM010000036.1, from coordinate 10,010 downwards.
GACCGGCACGCCTTCCGAGGGGAAGTTGAACTGGAGCAGGTCGCGCAGATAGACCGGCGGCAGGTCGCCGACCCCGCGCGCGAATTGCAGATAGGTCGAATAGCTGTCGGTCGCGACCGCCGTCTGCAACAGGTGCATCAGCTGCGCCGAATAGGCGTGCGTCTCACCGCCGTCGCGCTGGCGATAGAAACCGCCGATCGGCAGCGTCGCGACATGCTGGTCCCAGGCCGCCTCGTGCCGGACCATCGCCGAGTAATGGAGCGAGTTATACCCCTCGCCCGAAATCTTGGCGGGCATACCGGGGAACAGGTCGTTGACCAGCGCGCGGGACAGGCCGACCGCCTCGAAATTATAGCCACCGCGATAGCTGGAGATCACCGCGATCCCCATCTTCGCCATGATCTTGAGGAGGCCATCCTCGATCGCGGTGCGATGGTTGGTCAGGCACTGCTCGATGCTCATGTCGCCGAACAGGCCACGGCCATGCCGGTCGACGATCGCGGCTTCGGCCAGATAGGCGTTCACCGTGGTCGCGCCGACGCCGATCAGCACCGCATAATAATGCGTGTCGAGGCACTCGGCCGAGCGCACGTTGATCGACGCATAGCTGCGCAGGCCCCGGCGGACGAGATGCGTATGCACCGCCGCCGCCGCCAGCACGCCCGCGATCGCGACGCGGCCTTCGGAGACATGCTCGTCGGTCAGGAACAGCTCGGACCGGCCCTCGCGCACCGCCTGCTCGGCCTGGTTGCGGATACGCTGGATCGCGGCGCGAAGACGGTCGGGACCGCCGTCGGCCTCGAAGGTGCAGTCGATTTCCGCCGCCGAGCGGCCGAAATGGGTCTTCAGCCGGTGCCAGTCGGCGCCGGTCAGGACCGGGGACGGCAGGACCAGCACCCGCTCGCGCCGATCCTCGGTGTCGAGGATGTTGGCGAGATTGCCGAACCGGGTCTTGAGCGACATCACATAGCGTTCGCGCAAGCTATCTATCGGCGGGTTCGTCACCTGCGAGAAATTCTGGCGGAAGAACTGGCTGATGAGGCGCGGCTTGTCGGAGATGACCGCCAGCGGCGTGTCGTCGCCCATCGAGCCGATGGCTTCCTTGCCCCCCTCGGCCATGGGCGACAGGATCAGCTCCATATCCTCCATGGTCTGGCCTGCCGCGACCTGGCGCCGCAGCATTTCGCCGCGCGGCATCCGCACCAGCGCCTGTTCCTCGGTGGGCGCGGGCAACTGGTCCATGGTCAGGAACTCGCCGATCATCGCGGCATAGTCCTGCTCGCCCGAAATCTGGTCCTTTATCGCGCGGTCGTCGTAGAGCTTGCCCTGCGCCAGATCGACCGCGATCATCTGCCCCGGTCCCAGACGGCCCTTGGCGGTGATGCTCGCCTCCGGCACGACGACCATGCCGCTTTCCGACCCGACGATCAGCAGCCCGTCGGCGGTCAGCGTGTAGCGCAGCGGGCGCAGCGCGTTGCGGTCCATGCCCGCCACCGCCCAGCGGCCATCGGTCATCGCCAGCGCGGCGGGGCCGTCCCACGGCTCCATCACGGAGGCGAGATACTGGTACATCTCGGCATGGGCCTTGGGCGTGTCGAGGTCCTTTTGCCACGCCTCGGGCACCAGCATCAGCTTGGCGGTCGGCGCGTCGCGCCCCGACCGGCAGATCGCCTCGAACACCGCATCGAGTGCGGCGGTATCGGACGCGCCCGCCGGGATCACCGGCTTGATGTCCTCCGAATTGTCGCCGAACGCGATACTGGCCATGCGGATCTCGTGGCTGAGCATCCAGTTCTTGTTGCCACGGATCGTGTTGATCTCACCGTTATGCGCCAGGCAGCGGAAGGGCTGCGCCAGCCACCATTGCGGGAAGGTGTTGGTCGAATAACGCTGGTGGAAGATCGCGACGCGGCTCTCGAACCGATGATCCTGCAGGTCGGGATAGAAGACCGACAGGCTCTCGGCGAGGAACAGCCCCTTGTAGATGATCGAGCGGCAGGACAGCGAACAGATATAGAAGCCGCTGATCTGCGCCGCGATCACCCGCTTCTCGATCCGCCTGCGGATCAGATACAGGTTCTTCTCGAACTCGGCGGCATCGACCTCGTCGGGCATCGGCCCGGCGATCATGATCTGCTCGATCTCCGGCCGTGTCGCCTGCGCCTTCATCCCGATGACCGACACGTCGACCGGCACCTGACGCCAGCCATAGATGGTGTAGCCCGCCTCGATGATGACGCTCTCGACGATGGTGCGGCAGGTCTCCTGCGCGCCCAGATCGGTGCGCGGCATGAAGATCATGCCGACCGCCAGCCGGTTGGGCAGGACCTTGTGGCCCGATGCCGCGATGGCATCGTCGAAGAAGCGGTGCGGCAGGTCGACGTGCAGGCCCGCACCGTCGCCGGTCTTGCCGTCCGCATCCACCGCGCCCCGGTGCCACACCGCCTTCAACGCGTCGATCGCCGACTGGACGACGCGGCGCGAGGGCTGGCCGTCGGTGGCCGCGACCATGCCGACGCCGCACGCATCGCCCTCGAACTCGGGGCGGTACATGCCATGCTCGGCGAGATATTGGCGCTGGTCGGTCATCACTTCAGCCCTTCCTGGCGAAGATGAAAAATGGTGCGGCGGGTTGCCGCGATCAGATCGGGAAGATCGGTCCAGGCGCGATTGGCCCTTTGAGCCTGCGCCACCGGATCGACCGGGTAGTCATGGACAAGAATGTTGCGCGTCACGCTCAGCTCGATCCAGCGATCGGCACTGGCGATTCCCCCTATCGCCTCGACCCGACGAAACTGGTTCTGCGCAGACAGGCCGGCGATCGTCTCGCCCGACAGGAACAGCAAACCCCGGAACAGCTTGCGCGCCGTCAGATCGTAGGTCTGTTCGTACATACGAAGCAACGCGTGCAGCCGTTCGCGCGGATCGTCGTCCCATGTTCGCAGGGCCGACGGATCGACCGGAAGGCGATCCGCCATCCGCGCCATCAACCGTTCGAGGTGATCGGTCAGCGCCTCCGCTGCCCGCACCGCCTCGGTCGTGGCCTCCATCACTTCGTCACGGGTCACAGCACGATCCCCTCGCGATGCGCGGCACGGTCGATCCACCGCTGCGGCCGCCCACGCGCCTCCACCACTACGTCAAGCTGTTCCTCGTCGAGCGCCTTCCACAGCGCCGTGCGGAACCGCACCTCGTGATGGATGTCCGCCCGGTCGGGGCTGGCTTCGATATGCAGGTCGATATCGCCGCCCCGGGCCTGATCGTCGACACGGCTGCCGAACAGGCGAACCACCGCATCACCGCCAAATGCCTCGACGGCGGCGGCCTTGATCGCCGCGATCATCGGCGGTGACAGCCTCACGCCGCCACCTTCTCACGCGCGCCGGTCTTCGCCCGCGCCTTCAACCACTGGTGCATCGCCTTGGCCACGTCGCGGCCGTCGCGGATCGCCCAGACCACCAGGCTCGCCCCGCGCACGATGTCACCGGCGGCGAACACGCCGTCCAGGCTGGTCATCAGCGTGCGGCCGTCGACCAGCACCGTGCCCCAGCGGCTGACGCCCAGCTCGGCGGTGCCAAACAGGCTCGGCAGGTCCTCGGCGTCGAAGCCCAGCGCCTTGATGACCATGTCCGCGTCCAGCAGGTGATCGGCACCCGGCTCGGCCTCCGGCGCGCGACGGCCGCTCGCGTCGGGCGGACCCAGCCGCATCTTCGCGGCGCGGACGCCGGTCACCGTCTCCCCCCCCTCGAAGCCCAAAGGTGCGGAGAGCCAGACGAACTCGGCGCCCTCCTCCTCCGCATTGGCGACTTCGCGCTGCGAGCCCGGCATGTTCGCCCGGTCGCGGCGATAGAGGCACTTCACCGACTTGGCGCCCTGGCGGATCGCGGTGCGGACGCAGTCCATCGCGGTGTCGCCGCCGCCGATCACGACGACATTCTTGCCCTCGGCATTGAGCGAGCCGTTCTCGAACGCCTCGACCGTGTCGCCGAAGCTCTTGCGATTGGACGCGGTCAGGTAATCGAGCGCGGCGATCACGCCGTTCGCGCCCGATCCGTCCACATCGACATTGCGCGCTTTATAGACGCCGGTCGCGATCAGCACCGCGTCATGGCGGCGACGCAGGTCCTCCAGCGTCGCATCCTCGCCCACCGAGAAGCCCTCGTGGAAGACGATGCCGCCCGCCTTCAACCGCTCGACGCGGCGCATGACCACCGGCTTTTCCAGCTTGAAGCCGGGGATGCCATAGGTCAGCAGCCCGCCCGCCCGGTCATGCCGGTCATAGACATGGACCTCGTAACCCGAGACGCGCAGATATTCCGCCGCCGTCAGGCCCGCGGGCCCCGCGCCGATCACCGCGACCGACTGGCCCCGCTCGGGCCCCGGCACCAGCGGCTCGACCCAGCCCTCTTCCCAGGCGGTGTCGGTGATGAACTTCTCGACCGATCCGATCGTGACCGCGCCGTGCCCCGAAAACTCGATGACGCAATTGCCCTCGCACAGCCGGTCCTGCGGACAGATGCGGCCGCAGATCTCGGGCATGGTCGAGGTGCTGTTGGACAGCTCATAGGCTTCACGCAACCGCCCCTCGGCGGTCAGGCGGAGCCAGTCGGGGATATGGTTGTGGAGCGGGCAGTGGACCGAGCAATAAGGCACGCCGCATTGCGAGCAGCGCCCGGCCTGATCCTCCGCCGCTGGTGGCGCATAGCGTTCGGCGATCTCGCGGAAATCCTCCGCGCGCACCTCTGCGGTCCGCTTGGCCGGATAGGCCTGATCACGGCCGACAAATTTCAACATAGAATCGTTCGCCATATGCGCCTCCGAGGAGCCGGATATTGCGCGAACGGCCCTATGTCACCTCGAAATCGACACATAGGACACAAAGGCTGCCCTATTAAACGCTCAATCCATCGTCCAGCCCCGCCTATTGCGATCTATCCGCAATAAAATAGGTCCGATGCGATATCAATGCATGGTGAGCAGCGCGAGCGCGATGCCGCCGGCGACGATTCGATACCAGGCGAACGGCCCGAAACCATGTTTGCCGACGATCCCGACGAACCAGCGCACCACCAGCAGCGCGACGACGAACGCCACGATAAAGCCGATCGCGATCTCCAGCGGACCGACGCTGTTCCCGGCGCGCATGGCGTCCATATGCCCCGCCGTCTCGACGACGCTGGCGCCCAGCATGGTCGGAATGGCGAGGAAGAAGCTGAATTCGGCCGCCGTGCGCCGCTCGACGCCCAGCGTCAGCGCGCCCAGGATCGTCGCGCCCGAGCGGCTGACGCCCGGAATCATCGCCAGACACTGAAGGAAGCCGACGCCGAGCGCGGTCCTGGCCGGAACCGCCGCGATGCCGCGCGTCGTACCGGGCTTGACCAGCCGCTCGATCACCAGGATCGCGACGCCGCCGACGATCAGCGCGACCGCCACCACCTTGGGCTGGAGCAGCAATGCCTCGATATGCTTCTTCGCGAGTACGCCGATGACGGCGGCGGGAATGAAGGCGATCAGCAGGTTGCGCACGAAGCGGATCGAACCGGGATCGCGCTTGGCCAGTCCGACCAGCACCGTCCAGAAGGTCCGCCAGTACAGGACGACGACCGCCAGGATCGCACCGAGCTGGATGACGATGTTGAACATCTGCCACCGCGCATCGTCATAGCCGAGCAGCGCGCCCGCCAGGATGAGGTGCCCGGTGGAGGATACCGGCAGGAATTCGGTAACCCCCTCGACAATGCCAAGAATGATGGCGGCTATCAGATCGTTCACGCGAGTCCCCAAATGCTAAAGCCCCGCCGCCATAGGGCGACGGGGCTGTCGGCGAAACGATAAAGACGATGACGGTGGGACGGTTCAGGCGGCCAGCGTCTCGGTCCGTCGCCCGAAGCGACCCGACTTGCGGAACCGCACCAGATAGTCGGGCGCGACCGCGGCGAGCGGCTCGGGCGTGATGCCGAGCGCGGCCAGCCCCTGCGCCCCGGCGGCGACGACATTGTCCTGCTGCAGCATCAGCCACTGGTCCCAGCTGATCGGCGACCCCGGCACCCGCGCGAGCAGGGCGCCGGCAAAGTCCGGCAGCTCGACGAAGTTGGGCTTGCGGCCCAGCGTCTTGGCGATCCAGCGGATCAGCTCGCCCATCGAGATGACGTCGGGGCCGCCCAGCTCATAGGTGTGGCCGCCATGCGTCTCGGGATCGCGAAGCGCCGCCGCCACCGCCTCGCCGACATCGCCCGCGAACACCGGCTGGAACTTCACGCCCGCGCGCAGGATCGGCACGATCGGCGCCGAGACCATGCCCGCGAAACGGTTCACGAACTGGTCCTCGCGCCCGAACACGATCGAGGGGCGCAGGATCGTGGCGTTGGGGAAGGCCTGGCGCACCGCCGCCTCACCCTGGCCCTTGGAACGCGCATAGGCCGCCGCGCCCTGCTCGTCCGCGCCGATCGCCGAGACATGGACCAGCGCCTCGACGCCCGCCTTGCGCGCGGCCTCCGCGACGGACCGCGCGCCGTCGACATGGATGCGCTGCATGTTGCCGCCCATCACGCCGACCAGATTGACGACCGCGTCGGCCCCCTCGACCGCGCGCGCCACCGTTTCGGGCCGGGCGATATCGACCGCGACGAATTGCGTCTGGCCGAGCCCGCCCTGGGTCCGCAGGAAGTACGCCTGGCGAGGATCGCGCTGCGCCACACGCACGCGCGTACCGTCACGCATCAGTTCCCGCGCGACATAGCGGCCCAGAAAGCCCCCGCCGCCGATCAGCGTCACCAGCTTGTTCGTCATGACCGTCCTTATCCGCCAGATTTTTTGTGCACCGCCCCTTTGCCCCGCAAAAAAGCCGTTGACAAGGATTCAAAGCCTCCCCTAAAGGCGCGGGCCTACCCCGTGCCCAGATGGCGGAATTGGTAGACGCACCAGCTTCAGGTGCTGGCGATCGCAAGGTCGTGGAGGTTCGAGTCCTCTTCTGGGCACCATTTTGTCCTAGGCCCTGAAAAGCCTAGGAATTAGCGGAAATCTAAGGCTTTTTACAAGCGTCTAGTACAAAGGTACGAGGACGAAAGCCTATGTGTTCCTACCTCCACCGCGCTCCGAACGGGGTCTATTACTTCCGCATGGGGATACCGGCGGACCTGCGCCCCTTCATGGCTGGCAAGCGGGAGATTAAGCGGTCACTCGGTCTTAAGGACCGGGAAGCGGCGAAAGCCCTCATCCCTGACATGACGAAGACGGCCCATGCTCTGCTCAAGCAAGCTGAGCGGGATAAGGCCGCTTCGATCCCTGCCCCTGTCATTGCCCCCAAGCCGGCCTCCCAGATCGAACGGGAGCGGAGGCAATGGGAGTACGATCAGGAACAGACTGACCATGCAGCCGATGCCAACTTCACTGCTGACATGGAAGCTGAGGCCCTAGGCCCGATCATAGATGCGCTAGCCGAGGGTATCGAACCCGATGCCTCCCCTGCTGAGATAGCTAGGGCTGCCCGTCGGCTAATCGTAGATGAGCGGGAGAAGGCTGGGTTAGACCGGGATGCCCTGCTTGCGTCCGTAGTGGCCCGCTACAACAAGGTTGCTCGCGCATCGGGAAGCGAAAATCAGGCCGTTGAGTACCCCGATCATGGCAGGGGCATTTACCTAGATACTGATATCCTCGACGGTTGGGCCGCTGAGCGTAAGCCGTCGCCCCGTGGCAAGGATGCCTATTGGCGGGATGCCAAGCTGTTCAATTCCATGATGGGCCGTAAGTCCGTCGAGCTAATCACCAAGGCCGATGTGATGGCCTACAAGCGCAAGCTGATAGCGGACTCTGCCCGTTCTCAGGTCAATGTACGGGATCGGCTGGCCTACTTGCGGACCCTGCTAGAGTGGGCGGCTCAAGAGGATATCGTACCCGTCAACGTGGCCCGTGACGTTAAGATCGCTGTGACGGAACGGGGAGAGAAGCGGAAAGACTTCTCTACCGATGACCTCAATGCCCTGTTCGCTGGCCCGGTTCATGCCAAGGGCGAACGGCCTAAGGGCGGATATGGTGAGGCTGTGTACTGGATGCCCCTGCTAGCCCTGTTCATGGGAGCTAGGCGGGAAGAGATAGGCCAGCTTCGGGTGCAAGATGTGCGGCGAGAAGCCTACATAGACGATGACGATAAGCGGCAAGAGGTATGGTGTATCGACATTACAGATACGCCGGATGACGATGCCTTGCCTAATCAGATCAAGAATGAGGCTAGCAATAGGCTTGTGCCGCTGCATCCCAAACTGATCGAGCTAGGGTTCATTAAATATGTGAATAAGCTACCAGATCAGACAGGCCGCGTATTTCCCGGCTTGAAAGCTGTAGGCATTGGCAAGAAACTAACCGACAAGGTAGGCCAGTGGTTCAGCCGGTATAAGCGAGATTGCGGGATAGAGGATAATGCTAAAGTCTTTCACTCATTCCGCCATACATGGAAAACCCATGCCGTAGATGCCGGTATTCCTGAGCGGGTATGCAGACAATTCCAAGGGCATGAAGGTAAAGACGCTGCGGATAAGTACGGGGCAGCTCCATCTATGCGAGTAATGGTAGCGGCTATTGCATCTTATCGGGTGCCGGGGCTGGTCATTCCCAAGCCTTGAACGGAACGGACATACAGATACCCGAAAACGCCCCGCTCAGCCCCCGTCAGGAGTCGATTGGATGCGGTCGGGTATCTGTAGGCCGGGATAAGCTATCGCCTCTCAGCGACTCTCCTAGGCCGGTTCTCAGGCATTCGGGCCGAGCGGTACGCCAGCCTCACGGCGAGCAGCTTCCCCGGTCGGGGCAACTCGGATGCCATATTCGGTCTGCATATAGGCCACGTCCCCTACTGGGGTGCCATGCGAGCGACGGGCCGCGTCCCCGGTCTGAGCTACCCGGATGCCGGTCGGCCCCTGCCCGCCCTGATAGGGATCATAGCCGGTCATGCTCTGCCCCACCTGAGGGCCGGTAGGAGCCTGCGAGACGAGGGTATAACCGGTTGGACCCTGTACCCATTGCGGACCCGTTGCCGGTGCCTGAGGGGCGGCTGAGGGAGCCTGAGCGGCAGGGCTGGGAAGGCCATTGAAGCCGAACGAGCTATTGGCCGTCTGACCCGGTGCCAGCGTGGAGGCGTCGGGAACATCGGGGGTTTCGGCAAAGGCTTCTGCCGTGCTGCCTAGCGCATCATTGATAGTCCAATTAGCGGCATCGGCTTCGGACACTTCACCCTTGCTGATAGCCAGCGCCTTAGCATCCTCAAGGATCATAGGGGCAAGGCCATCAAGGCAACTGTCATCCCCGATGTTATTGTACTCGGTAAGCGCCTTGTCATAGAGAGCTACCGTAGCATCATCGCTATTGTGAATAAGATCAACGGCAAGATGCAGCGTATTTCCCATAGCAGGAACACGGGCAATGAAGCCATCAATAGCATTCTTGTAGGCGATATTGGCAGGATAGCCCTTTGCCAATTCAGCCGTAGCGGCTTGCTGTACAGTGCGGGGATTGTGGCCGTGTACAGCGATCAGGGATAAAGCCGCCTTGACCTTGATGGCCTGACGGGGAGTTAGCGCGGTCATGTGGTTTCCTTAGGCATTGAGTGGCGGGACGTGGCCAATGGTCAACACTGGCGGGATCGACCCTGAGCGGACGCAAGCTACCAGCCAGCGGTAGGCATCCTTGAAGCGGTCGGAGTTGAGGTAGGGACGGCCTGCGACTTCCCAGAGCGCATGAACCTCAGCGGCCATACGGCGGGCTATACCTTGGGCATCCTCTGGCAGGTCGTAGAGTGCAGGGATTACGGCCCGGTCGGATAGCTGGGGCCATCCGGCTTCATGCTCGATAGCTTGCCGGGATAGCAGCACGGCCAGCCCTGCGGCCTCATCGGGGATAAAGGCGGAAGCTAGAGCCGGATTAGGCCAATCCTTCATCAGCCATTGAGTAGCCCCTAGTTTTCTAGACGCCTTGAGCCATCAAAGCCTGCTGCCGTTCGAACTCGACGGGCGACAGCA
>NZ_CAKASM010000035.1 GCF_916858675.1 Sphingomonas sp. Leaf21 | reverse complement strand
GTCGGGGGAAAATACGGTCAGGGGGTTCGCTTGGCGATCCTGAACCGCGAGCTTCATAAAGTCGATTGGTCGTTTCTGGATTGGGCCGCATTGGTTCAGGCAAGCACCGAAGTCGACTGGACTAGGCGGTTTGAATAGATTTCCGTCGCCTGAGCCGCTGTCAAACTGACAGCTGTCGACCAGTTCAAGACATTGAGCGTAGTTGATGTGAGTGTCGGCTTTCGCTGAAACCCGTCATTCAAGTCGCACAAAACGGCCGGTTGGCTTTGCGCCCCAATTTCGGTCACGCGCCCTTTCTGTGAATGACCCCTAAGCTGCCATTCGCTCCTGTCGCTTGATTCGACACATCGAATGAAAATCGGGTGGGTCCTGCGCGCGGTTGAGATGCGCAGAACCCTGACAAGCGGTCGACTAAGATTTTGATCCTAACAGCCAACCGAGGAAGCGGTTCTTACGTCCGGAGGCGGCTGGTAGTGTTTGAGATGCTTCGACATCTGTCGCTGATACTGCCACATCTGAAGCTGTATCCAAACCATAATGCGCCGCTTTCGCCCGCCGGTCGCGTCGACGTTCAGCCGCGACTTCCGCATCCGACCAAGGAGGCGCCTCGATCACCCGGTTGCGACGAATCACGTAGTGCGAGCGGCATGGGAGCGTCCAACTGCCGACCGACGGGTGCAGCGTGATCGTCTCGCCGTCATAGGTAATATTCCAGTCCGTCGGCGTTAGCGGGGTCACGACCTCCTCGCCGCAGCCGCAGCAGCAGCTGTGGGCGGCGCTGCCGAATTCCAGCGACACGTATAGCACGCCACGTTCAAGCGTTTCCGGGAACGTCTCGACGAACCTGTGTTCGAGGACGGAATGCCGCATCACGACTGGTCCTCGTTCAGCAGCATGTTCCCGTCGAGCGTATAGGTCGAATGATGCTCGTTCTCGAGGTCGCAGTAGAAGCCGCACAGCTTCTTCCACTTGATGACCGCGAACACCGCGTTAAGCGCGTTGAGGTCGGCGACCTGGATGTTGGACGCGTAGATGTCGCCGGCACCTCCCCCGGCGAGCGGGATCCGATCATGCGACGCGACGGTCTCCCGTGTCCCGGCGGTGCTGGTTGTCACGCGAAGTATCCCGCTGAGGCCGCGCTCGCCGAGCTCCAGTCCCATGCCGATGTCAATGAAGTCCACACCCCTCGCGTGCAGCCGCTCGACCAGCGCCGCCTTGGCCTCGCCGGCGTCGAGACTCAGGAACGCGAAGTCGATGCCGTCGAGCAGATCAAGATTGCCCGGCGCGATCGCGACCGGCACCGCAGTGATGCCGCGGTGCATGCGGTCGTAGATCCCCTTGAAGTGGTCCACCTTGAGCGGCGCTTCGCGGAGTTCGCCGAGGCTCGGCGCACCAGGTGCCCTGAAGGCATTGTGCTGGAGGAACTCGTCGGCGTCGAAGATGCGGATCTCCGCCACTGGCGTCTTGGCGACCATGTCGAGGATGTAGCTGCCCGAGCCGCCGAGCCCGATGATAGCGACCCGGTGCCCCGCCAGCTTCGCCGTCAACGCGCCGATGCCTACGCGGTCCGACGCGGTCTCGACGTAGTTGAACACGCTGTCGACGTCCTCCTCCTCATCGAGCGCGCGATAGGGCCGGGGCGTTGCTGTGGCATCGAGCACCGCGGCCGGCCCCGCGATGATCGACGCGTATGTCGTCATCTTGTGGTGATAATCGCGGTAGCCGCCGTCGGGCTTGCTGGAGAACGCATGCTCGGCGGTCAGGCCGTGGCCAAGGTCGAAGTGGGTCGTCTGGTTGGCGATCGCGGCGATGCGCGTCCCGTCGGCGAAGCAAGGGTATTCGCCGTCGAAATGCACGACGTGCGTGTCGGGCGGCCTGGTCTGGTCGCCAGCCAGCGCCAGGCTCGAAATCAGGGTCCCCTTGCGCACCTTGCGGTTGGCGTCGACGTAGGGAACCTCGCGCATGACGAGGAACCCACCGACGACCTGGACGAAATAGCCCTCCTCGCGCAGCTTCGCGAGGTCGGCGTTACGACTGAACAGTGCGCGTGACATTGAAGACCGTCCCCTGCTTGATGGTGACCGAGCCGTGGGCGCCAAGCTCCCCGGCATGCGGCGTCGAGGCCGCCTTGCGGTAGGTCATCGAGAAGACGACGTTCGGCTCGTGCGGACCGGGGAAGGCCAGTTCGACGATCTGCTCGAAGGTCGCATCCGGCCCCGGCACGGTACGCGGACGGGTGTTGACGATGATCTCGATCTCCGCCGTGGGGCGCTTCGCATTATAGAAGCGCTCGATGCCCGGCGCGCTGAGGTCGACCAGCGTCGCGGGCTCGATCAGGACGTCCGTCCCGCCGCGAACCTCACGAAAGACCGCCTCGTCGCGCTCCGGCTTGGCGAGTTGCTCGAGGATCCGGCCGCTGATCGTCGGCTTGCCCCAGCGTTCCTCGTGGTCGTTGACCTCGAACTTGAAGTCGCGGTCCGTCAGGAAGGCGATGAAGCGCTCCGCGCCGAACCCGCGGACGTCGAACGGCTCGTTGAGGCGCACATCTTCGAAATCGCCGGTATCGAGGATCGCGAAGAGGCTGTAGCCGCGGTCGGGCTCGAGGCCCGCGGCCTCAAGAATCTGGCGGCCCACTGGGATCGGGTCGGCGATGCCGAGCGGGCGGAAGTCGAGGCCGTTGAGCGCGAACTGGATGCGGTAGGCCTTTGCCGCCAGCAGGGGGCGGCCCTCGCGGATTGCGTCGCCGACATCGTCGTATTCGGGGAGTTCGGGTGTGTTCATCTTACTTTTTCCTTCGTGTCCAGCCGGGCCAACCCGGTCACGAAGGGACAATCGGAACAGACGCCGCCGACCGGAAACGCGATCAGAAAACTTTCTGCAGCGATCCGCCGGGGACAGGCCCACAGATGAAGAATGCGGGGCATCCCGGGCAGACGCGCTGCGAGGGGGATGCGGGAAACGAACCGTCGCGGATCCCCGCGATCACCTTGTCCAACAGCTCACGCCGGTTGCCGAGAACGCGCGCCGTCATGTTGAGCGCAGTGACCTGATCGCTCATCAGGTGGACCACCTCCGCGGCGGCACCAGGTGCGTTCTCCGCGATGGCGAGCAGCGCGGTGGCCACGCCGAGGTTCTCGGTGTCCGACTTGCGGTATGCTCCCGTGCGGATGCGCCGGTAGATCCGGACGCCCTTGGCATCGACGAGGACATCGTCGGCGCTGAAGACGATCTGATCGGCCCCGATGCTGAGCGGCACCGCTGCCGGGGTCTCGGCGCGGTGGACCAGGCGCGATTGTCGGAACCGCGTCACCAGCGTGATCGCCATCGCCCGCAGCTCCGCGAAGCTACCAGGCGTGTCGAGGCCATGATCGTCGCAGGCCCGTTCGACGGCGGCACGGAGCTGCGCGTCATCCCACAGGTCGAGTCCGTCCCGCACCGCCGCGCGGACGACGGACCGGGCCGCCTCGTGCATCCTCATGTAGTCGGTCTCGCTCCGGCGTCCCCCGATGCCAAGCACATGTGTGTAGAAGAAGCGTCGCTTGCACTTATCCTTGTCCAGCATTGCCACCTGCGAATCCCGCAGCCGGATCGTCCCGTCGATCACGAGCTTGACCAGTTCGTCCTCCGGGGCAGGAGGCAGCTTGCGGATCAGGTCGGGCGTGGACCGCGCCACGCCCGTCCCGAGGCGGCCGAGGAATTCGGACAGGGGTCTGGCAGAGTGGTTGGCCTTCTCCGTGGCCGCATACATGACGAGCCGGTCTCGGGCGCGCGACAGGGCGACGTAGAAGAGGCACTCCCGCTCCTCCCCGTCACCATCGCGCAAAGCCGTTTTCACGTCGCCGGTCAATCCTGCGATGACGCCCTCCGGCGGGAGGCATGCAGGCGCCTTCGACGGACTTGGGAGCGTGTCCTGGTTGAGGCCCGGGAGATGGACGCACCGGAACTCGAGGCCCTTGGCACCATGGATCGTCATGAGCCGCACCGCGTCAAGTCCCTGCGCGGCGGCAGGCAGCTGACGCAGGTCGCGATCGTCGCCGATCGCCACGAGCCGCCTGATCCGGTCCAGCAGGCGGGGAACGGCCTTTCCCTGCTCGCGCGGCTGCACGCGCAGGAAGTTCATCAGCTGCCAAAGCGCGATTCCCTGGCTGCGTTCGCCGACCGACTGCGCCACGGCGATGGTGGCGGCGATGCGGGTCCGGTCGAGTAGGATCACGGCGAGGGCTCGCCAAGGCGGCGTGTCGGCGTCGAAGCCCTCAAGCGCCACCGCGAGCCTGTCCAACGCGGCATGGGCGTCCGCCGAGATCGGAAGGTCCCGTCGCGCGTCTAGCCAATCGAGCGGCTCCCGCTCGTCGTCGCGCAGCGTGGCGAGCACGGTGCCGACGTCGTCGAGCGACAGGGCGAATTCCGTCATGCCGGCGGCGCGGACGAGGCCCATCGCCCGGGGGTCGGCGAGCAGCGACAGTAGTGACAGGAGGTCCTTGACCTCCCCACGCTCGAACAGGCTGCCGAGGAACAGAACGGGGATACCCATGCGCTCGAGGTCCCGGGCGATCACGCCGAGCCGCTCGTTGCCGGTGCACAGGACGGCTTGGTCGCGGTAGGCGAAACCGGCCGCGTGCATCTCGCCGATGCAGTCGGCGATCGCGACCGACTGTTCGTCCTTCATGGCGCGCGTCCTGAGCTCGATCGGGATCCCAGAGTGGCCACGGTCCGCCTTGAGCAGCGTCTCCGTCGTGCTCGCCGTCATTCTGACCGCGAATGCGGAGTAGGCTGTGACGATCTCGTCGAACGAGCGGTAGTTGATCTTCAACCTACCCGACCCGGCGCCCGGGAAATCCTCCGTCGTGAACTTGGAGGTGCTGATCGGGGACGCGCCCCGGAACCGGTAGATGGACTGCCGCGCGTCGCCGACGACCCAGAGGTTATCGCCGGTGGGGCGGATCGCCTTGAGCAGCCGAACGCTGGCGCGATTGACGTCCTGATACTCGTCGACGAGCAGATGATCGTACATTCCGCCGAGCTTCGCGGCGATGTCGGGGCACCGCTCGAGGAGTCCGACGGGGAGCGACACTAGATCGCCGAAGTCGACCGCGCGCCGTTCGCGCTTGATCCTCTCGTATAGCGCATAGACCTGCGCCACCTCGGCGGACTTGAGCGCCTCGGTCGTCCGTGCCTCGTCTCCGACTGCGGCGACGCGCATGGCTTCCGCGTGCCCCGCATACTCCTCGGCGGTGACCACCTCGTCCTTCGCGCGCGATATCGCCGCGAGGATGTCGCCGATCAGCCGGGTCGGGTCGTAGAGGTCCTGGTAGTGTTTGAGCTCGAGCTTCGGGAATTCGCGCTCGAGTAGCTCGACCGCCTCGACTCGGTCCATCAACCGCGGATCGTCGGGCAGGGAGAACTCGGCGCTGAAACGTCGGATGAGGTCGAGCCCAAAGGCGTGGAACGTGCCGATCCACATCGCCGCGGCCTTCTCGGGACGCTCGGCCGCGATGCGGTCGGCCATCTCGCCGGCCGCCTTGTTCGAATAGGTCAGCACTAGGATCCGCTTGGGATCAACGCCTTCGTCGAGCAGCTGGACGACCCGCGCGGTCAAGGTCTGGGTCTTGCCGGTGCCGGGCCCCGCCTCGAGCAAGTAGGGGCCGCCGCGATGGGCCGCAGCGGTCGCTTGGGCCTCGTTCAGCGGATGGGTCTCGCGGACCTTGTCGTCGGGTGCGATCACGGGGAGCAGGAGACCGTCGAACAGCTGCTGCGCCACGACGTCGAACGGGGCGTGCATCCGCTCGGCGATGGCGGATGCGGTCAGACCATCTTCGAGGTGGAGGCGGCATACCACTTCGCGCGGAAGGAGGAGTTCGCGTCCGAAGAGGTCCATCTGGACCTCGCGCCGTTGCCGGCGGCCGTAGTCCACCACGCGATCGATGCCAGTCGGCGATGGCTCCGAACCACGGGCCGAATCCGCCTCGGTGACCGTCGGGGAAGAGGTTCCGTCCCCGAGCTCGTGATGCCCGATCTCATGGGCGACGAGGAACGCCTGCTCGAAGAGCGACCCGACGTTCTCATGGATGATGAGGTCATCCTCTGGAACCAGCGTCGCGCGTCCGTTGTCTAGGACCGTGGCGCCCGGATTCGCGGAATCAACGTCGAGGCCGCGATCCTTCGCGATCGCGACCGCGAAGGCGTAAGGATCCGTCGGATCAAGTCCGCGCGCAATCGCGCTTGCGTGCAGTTCCGCCGCGCGTCGGCGCCCTAGCTCGATCGCGTCCACGGGTCAGGCGTCGGCCAGCAGCCGAACGCGGTCGGCTTCGGATACGCCAGCGTCCTTCAGCACCTGCTCGAACGTGGTTTGCGCGACCGGCCTAGGTGGACCGTCCGACTTGTAGCTTCTCGTCGCCGCCATCCCCGCCGGAGATCGCGCCATGGCGGCTATTACATGCGCCTGAGGGACGCCCAGCGCCACGGATAGCTCGCGCGTCACGGACGCTGGGACGCTGGAGGCGAGCACCCTGTGCTCGCGAATGCAGGTAATCACCTGCCGCGGCACGCCGAGCTTCACAGCGAGAGCCTTGCCCACGTCGCCGGAAAGGCGAACCAAGGGATCAGCGCCAGTCGCGCCCTGGGGTCGGGCCGCCTGATGGGTGATCCACGCTGCGTCGATGCGGGACTGCTCGGTCGCGGTCAGGCCGCCCTCGTCCTCGGTGTCGGGCGTGGCGATCAGGCGGGAGAAGTCGATCAGCTGCAGCGCGAACTGAGGGTGCGCCGCGACGTAGCGGGCGAGGACATGGCCGTCATGGAGCTCCTCCATCTGGAAAAGGTCGAGCACGGCGTCGAGCGTGAGCGGCGGGTTGGTGGCGGTCATTCGTCGTCCCCAGGATTGAACAGGGCACCGAGCGTCTTTAGCGCCCGGTCCCGATAGTTGCGAACCGACCGATCCGAGCAGTCCAGGGCCTTCGCGATCGTCATGACCGACGGGTCGCTCGAATGGATCTGCCACCCGATCAGCAGGAGATGCATAGTCCTGCTTTGTTCCGGTGGCAGGGCGTCAATCGCGACGTAGAGCCTCTCCCGGAAAAGCGGATCGGAAAAAATTTCCGCGTTCAGAGGGTTGGTCGTGCCGGCGGCGGCTGCCGCCTCGGCGGCGCCGCCTTCCTCGGCGTCCATGGAATCGCCGCGGTTGGTTTCGCGCCACACCCGCTCCTGGGCGTCGAGCCGTAGCCGCTTAATGGCGAGATCGAACCGCGCCTCGAAGAAATCGAGCCTGTCATCCGGCGCCGCGCGGTCCTTGGCAAGCAACTCGACGAAGCGGTCGAAGACCGCATCGCGGATCCGCTCGTCGGTGGCGGAGGCAGTGCCACCCGACGCGATAGGCACCGCCCGCATGACGCGCTCGGCGAGCACCTTGTAGAGGCGGTCGAACCAAACGTGGGCGTTCTCGTGGCGACTGGCGCGGATGAAATGCACCAGACATTCGCTGGGCACATAGCCAGGATCCTTGCGATTGCGGATCCGGGCCCGCTCGAGCAGTCCATCGCGTGGCAGTTCGCCGAGCGCGGGGAGGAGCCCCTCGACATTGTCGGGGCGCGTATACAGCGTCCCGTCCTTCTTCTTCCGGGTGAGCGGGGCGATCAACTTGTCCTCCCTTTCGAAGCACCAGCATAAATGCGTTTCAGAGGTAATCGCCATGGAAACTGAAACCGGAACGGCAGAATGAATTTTTTGGAAAACATTTCGGCGTGTGCCCCGACTCGATCATCGCGCATCTTGCGCTGACAACTCAACGGCAGCTTTCCGCGGAGAAGCACCAAGGAGCTGACAGCCGGCAATCGGACCACCTCTGTCGATCTACGATTCGGGTCAGGCAACCGCTGAATGTCCGTTTTCGGCGAGGGCTGCCATTCGACTATCGCTCTCGAACGGCGGGATTGTCCCAATGCCCGTCGCCTTCGCTCCAACGCAGAGCGACATCGGCCAACTATGGCTTCCGGTATCGGGCAGGTGCGCGGCTATGATAGAACCCTACCGGCATCCTCCGGCGCTGGAAGCCAGCACGTCGACCGCCTGCCGAAGACGCGATAGCGGTTACGGGCGATCCATCGGTAAGCCCGGTCGCGCAACCAGTTCGGCACCAAGCGGGCCACTCCGGCGACGCGCCACGGCCAGCCCAGGCCGGTGTAGATTGCGATCACCGCGTCACTGTCCCGCAGGACATTATCGCCATCGACAACGAGGATCGTGTCGGGATCTGTCGGGTCTATCCCTTGCCGACGGAACAGTGCCGCACCGGCTGCACCCTGCATCGCCGCCAGTCGGAAACGGTGCCGGCGATCGTGGCGTAGGATGAACTGGGCATTGGCCGAGCACAGGACGCATTGCGCGTCGAACAGGATGATGGGGCCGTCAGTCATCGATCCGCTCCATCTGGCCGGTGTAGCGGATGATCCGGCCGAAGGGCCAGAGGTCGACGGGCACGTCGAAGACATAGCACCCGTCGTTTCCATGTTCGCGGGCGTGACAATGCGGGCGCAGGGCGGAAGGCAGCGGGACGCCGAGGAACCTGAAGCCAATCAGGTCCAACCGGAGTGCACCGTCCTCCACCGACACGCGGAAGATGTTGGTCGCCATGCCCATCCGCTCGATCATCAATCCGTCGCGCTTAACCAGCGTGCTGCCATAGCGACGCCCCGCAAAATCGCGGTGCCAGTGTTCGGCGGTGCCGCGCCGCTCGAACCGGACCGTGACCGGGATGGCCGTCCCGGCGGCGGGCAGGCGCATCATGCGGCAGAGCAGCCGCGCCAGCGGGTTCGGGTGCGCCTCGACCTGCGCCACGCCGCGCCAGCGCTGGTCGATCCGGCTGTCATGCGCCTCGCGCAGCACGGGCGGCAGATCATCGATCGCGGCCCCGAGGAGACGACGGAACAGGGGCTGGGTCACCACGCGAACTCCGGTTTGGTCACCATCAGCCAGAAGATGACGATCACCCCGATAAACGCCGGCCAGCCGAGCAGGAACCACGTCCGCGACAGCTGGAAATAGCGCGCCGGCAGCGGCATCTCCGCCGGGGTGGCATCGGCAATGCGGCGCATCTGGATCTGGATGCCGACCACCGGCAACCAGCAGGCTCCGACCATCAGGTACAGCGCGATCGACGCCGCCAGCCAGCCGGTCGTCAGCGGAAATCCCGCGAGTTGCGCCAGCCACACCCCGGTCACCGGCTGAACGATGACGGCGGGGGTCGTGAACAGCCAGTCGGCGAGGACGACGTTGCGATTGACCACCCGCCGCGCGCCCACGTCGCCGGAGCGGTTCGCCATCCAGCCATGGAAGGCGGTGCCGAGCCCGGTGCCGAACAACAGGGTCGAGCTGAGGATATGGACGGTTTTCAGCAGCAGATAATCAGCCATGACGGGTCTCCAGCGCGCTGACGGCGAGCGACAGGGCAAGGACGGCGACGTTCTTGGCGAGCGGACCGAAGGGATCGGCCCAGAGTTCGAGCGCGATATGGGTCAGGATCAGCGTATAGGTCGCCATCAGGGCGATCCCCGCAAGCGCCGCGCCGCGTATCCGCAGAAGCACCGCAGCGTAGACTGCGATGTCGGCCAGCGCGCCTGCGCATAAGGCGATCGTCGCCGCACTCCCCGACAGGCCGACCCGCGCCAGCCACGCCATGTTCGTCGCCGCCGGAGTGACGAACAAGGGTATTGCTCCACCGGCGAACCAAACCAGCGCGAGCGCACTGCGCAGGATCGGCGCGACAGGGGCAAATCGTGCCGTACGCAGATCGGCCCAATTCGACGGGCGGCGGGCCACAGCCTGGCCGATCGTTGCCGGTCGAAAGCCGGTCATGGCGATCAGCGGCTCGACGGGCGCCTTGTTGCCCGCCGCCAGCATCGCCATGCCTTCGCGCCTCACCGGCCCGATGCTGAGGCGAGCGACGCCCGCGATCACCCATCGCGGCACCGTCACGCGGATCGTGTCGGGCAGGCCGAGCCAGCTGCGCAGGATCGTCACCAGCGCCGCCGTGCTCATCGCCTCCGGCCCGACCGCATCGATCCGGACGGCCAGCGGCAGCGGAGCGCGAAGCAGGCGAATCAGTATCTCGACCAG
The DNA here is from genome assembly GCF_916858675.1 of Sphingomonas sp. Leaf21. Lineage (GTDB taxonomy): Bacteria > Pseudomonadota > Alphaproteobacteria > Sphingomonadales > Sphingomonadaceae > Sphingomonas. The sequence goes on along the minus strand of NZ_CAKASM010000035.1, from coordinate 17,993 downwards.
ATCGTCGACATGGATCGGCTGCACCAAGCCATCGGCGCGACCGAGGTCCGGCGTGACCGGCAGCGCGGCGAGCGTGGTGAACAGCGCGCTGCTCTGCCCGCCATGGCCGAGGACGAGCGACGGCCGGACGATCGCCCAGCTAATCGCGTCCCCCATCCCCGCCAGATGATCGTCGGCAGCGGCCTTGCTGCGGTGATAGGCGCTGGCGGCATCGGCCGCCGCGCCCAGCGCAGAAATCTGAAGCACGCGGCCAACCCCGGCGGCGCGGCAGGCGTCGAACAACGCGATCGCCCCACCGGCATGGACGCGCGCATAGCCCCGTTCGTCACCGAACAGCCCCGCGCAGTTGATCACCGCGTCGACGCCCGCCAGCCGCTCGCGCCAGTCGTCCAACCCGTCAGTGGCAAGGTCGCAGCGGATCGCCGCCGCCCCCGGCAGACGCCGCCTCAAATAATCCGGCGCGCGACCGGCGGCGGTGACACGAACGCCCTCCGCCACCAGCCGGGCGGCGAGGTGCCGCCCGATAAAGCCGCTCGCGCCCACGATCAGGACATGCATAATGTCTCGCTCCCGTCAGACATCGGCGCGGGGGCTGCGGCTCCACACCGCCATGCCCATGCCGGCCAGCGCCATCAGGACACCGAGCAGCGCGCTGGTCATCGTACCTTGGACCAATTGGGTCGGCTCCGTGGCCACGCCGCGCCAGGACACGAACAGCATCGGCGTCACGACCATCATCACGGTCGACCACACCGTCCAGAAGCGTGACCGCTCCTCGGTTCCGCAGAGCTCGGCAAGCAGGATTGCCAGCGGGCGCCAGAGCACGACGGCGGCGAGCAACGAGATGAGCGCGGTCAGCGCATAAGTCAGCAGCAGGGCTGCGATCGGCAGCAACATGGTTCGGTCTCCCTTCGAGTGCCTGGCGACGATCGCCCGGCTCGGGAGAGGCGTTGCGAATGGCATGCCAATTGCCACGATCGACGGAAATCCGTGCTTTTTGCCCTTCGGACTTGCGCGCGATGTTTACACCGTGAACGGAAGATGCTGCGATGCTGTCAACGATGGATATAGCTGTTGGCTTCTTCGCCTATATCGGTGCGCTTTCGCTGACCGCGATCGCCAGCGCATTATTGGCGCTGTTCGTGGCGCTCCGTGCCAGGGCCGTGCCGGGATCGACGCTGCTGGCGGTGTTTCTGCTGGGCGTCGCCCTGTGGAGCATCGCGCAGGTCCTGCCCGCCATTATCGGCCCGGCCGCCGGGCCGGTATCGACCACGCTGATTGCATTGTCGCCACTGCCGGCTGCGGGGTTCGTCCATCTGGCCTTCGCCTTCGCGCTATGCGGCGCGTTGCGGCCCGTCGCCATCGCGGCCTATGCGACTGCGGCCTTCACAACGCTGATCGGGCTGATCTTCGGTGTCGGCGCGGTCGTGCCCTGGCGCGAATTCCCGGGCATGTTCGTGCCCTCGACGATCGGCTGGTGCGTGCTGGCGATCGCGGCCATACTGTCCATCGCCGGGCATCTGCGGCTGGCGCAGACCTGGCGCGAGCAGGACGGCCAGCACCGCAGGCAGGCGGGCGCGGTGTTCGTCTCCAGCCTGATCGGGCTCGTCGCGCTGACCGGCTTCGCCTTTCCGGCGCTGGGGATCGATGCTTATCCATGGCCGGTCCTGCTGCTGCCCTTTTACTCGGTCGCCTTGGTCTATGGCATCGTGCGGCATCGGTTCATGGCCGCGGATGTTTGGGCGCGCCGGGGGCTGGTATGGCTGATGCTCGTCGCGGGCGCGGGCGCGGCAAGCGCGCTGATCGCCTCGCTGCCGCTAGCGCTGGCGGGGCGTCCGGCGGGGCTGTTCGCCACTTGGGCGGCGCTAGCGGCGACACTGGCGTTGGGGCTTGCGATCCTTGCGCCGTTGAAGCGGCTGGCCGACCGGATCGTCTTTCCTGGCGGGCGGATCAGCGAGGCGGACGTGGCCGCATGGCGTGACCAGTTGGCGACAGCGGCCGACGAAGCGGCGCTAGTCGATGTAGCCCGTGCGCTGCTCCGGCAGCGGCTGAGTCTGCCGGTCGATGGTCCGACGCTGACCGTCGACGGCGAAGTGGTGACCTTGACCGGATGGGACGATGCGCCGATCGCCACGCGGCATGTCGCCGAACGCTTCGCCGGGCTGGTGACGGAGAGCGCCCGCCGCCTCGCCGTCGCGCGCAAGATGGTGGAGACGGAACGGGAGGCGCGGCTGGCGGAACTCGGTGCGCTGGCCACGACGGTCGCGCACGACCTGCGCAATCCGCTCGGCATCGTCCAGATGGCAGCTACCGGCGCGTCGCCCGAGATCCGCAGCGAGATCGGCGAGCAGGTGGCACGGATGAACCATCTCGTCACCGACATCCTCGATTATGCCCGTGCCTGGACGATCGTGCCGCAGCCGCTGATCGTGGCGGACCTTGTCACGTCATTGGGCGTGGAGGTCCATGTCCCGGACAGCCTGATGGTGGCGGCGGACCGCCACGCGCTGCTGCGTGCACTCACCAACCTCGTCGACAACGGCCGCGCGCTCGGCACGCGCGTTGCCATCTTCGCGGAGGTTGGGCCGCCGGTCACAATCGACATCTGCGACGACGGCCCCGGGATCCCGCCCGAAATCTCGGGCAGCCTGTTCCGCCCCTTCGTCTCGCGCCGCCCCGGCGGCACCGGCCTCGGCCTCGCCATCGTCCGGCGAATCATGGAGGCGCATGGCGGCTCGGTCACCTTGGCCGAGCGACCCGGCTGGTCGACCTGTTTTCGCCTGACCTTCGGAGCATCCCGATGATCCTGCTCGCCGATGACGAACCCGCCTTCCAGCGGCTGACCGGCGCATGGTTGCGCGGGCTTGGCCATGATGTGGAGGTCGTCGGCGATGGCGACGCGGCGGTAGCGGCGTTCAAGGCCAAGCCAGTCGATCTGGTCCTGCTCGACCTCGCCATGCCGCCCCATCACGACCCGGCGGCAGGGCTGGCGCTGATCCCCTCCTTCGCCCCCGCCGCGGTGGTGGTGATGACCGGCCATGCCGCCCATGCGCTGGCGCTGAAGGCGGTCGAGGCCGGAGCGTGGGATTTCCTCGCCAAACCGGTCGATCCCGACATGCTGCGCGTCGTCGTCGGCCGCGCTCTGGAGCGGGCGCGGCTCGCGCGCGAGGTCGCGACCCTGCGGGCGCAGGCGGGGGCGGAGGAGGATATGGGACTGGTCGGCACCTCGCCGACGATGGCGGGGTTGCGCGACCTGATCCGCCGCGTCGCGCCGACCCGGCTCCCCGCGCTAGTGCTGGGGCCGAGCGGCACCGGCAAGGAACTGGTCGCCCGCGCGATCCACACGGCCTCGCCGCGCGCCGCGCGGCCGCTGGTGACGATCCATTGCGGCGCGGTCCCGGCCGAGTTGCTGGAAAGCGAGCTATTTGGGCATCTGAAGGGCAGCTTCACCGGCGCGACCGCCGACCGGCCGGGCCTGATCGAGACGGCGCATGGCGGCACGCTGTTCCTCGACGAGATCGGCGAGATGCCCGCCGCGATGCAGGTCAAGCTGCTGCGCTTCCTCAACGACGGCAGCTACCAGCCGGTTGGCGCCCGTGCCCCGCGCGAGGCCGATGTGCGCATCGTGGCGGCGACGCATCGCGACCTTCCCGCCGCTGTGGTCGAGGGTAGCTTCCGCGAGGACCTGTTCTACCGGCTGAAGGGCGTCGTCCTGCGCACGCCGTCGCTGGCCGAGCGGGCGACCGATGTGCCGTTGCTGGCCAGCCTGTTCCTGCGGCGGGCGGCCGAAGGTCAGGCCAACTTCTCGCCGGACGCGCTGGATTGGTTGGCGGGCCGGGGATGGCCCGGCAACGTCCGCGAATTGCGCTCGGCCGTCGAATGCGCCGCCGCGCTGGCGATCCCGGGCGCGGCGGGTACGATCGTCACGGCCGCCGACCTCGCCTTCGCGGTCGGCGACGCTCCGTTGCCGGTAGAGAGCGTCGCCACCATCGCCCCCCAAAGCCTCGAAGAGGAAGTCGCCGCGCTGGAACGCCGCCGCATCGTCGAGGCGCTCCAGCGTACCGGGCATAACCACACCCATACGGCGCGCGAACTGGGCCTGTCACGCGTCGGCCTGCTCAAGAAGATGGATCGGATGGGGCTGCGCTGATTTCCGTCCTGTAACCGCGCCTCTCAGCCTCGCGTCCTCCGGCCCGCCGACTGACGCGTCGGGCGCGCACAGCGCAGATGCTTCGGAAGAAGGTTGATGGTTTCGGGCGACGGCAGATGGCCGGTGACGATGGGCAGACGGTCAACGACATCCGCCAGGATCTCCAGCCGCGTCGCTCCCGCATAGCGAACGGCATTTTCGCCGCCGATCTGCTGCCCGAGTAGGTCGGCACGCGTCTCTTCGAAGGTCTGCAACGCCTTCAGCTCGGTGCTGACCATGTGTCGGCCGCTATGCACCGCCTGGCCCGGCTTGATGAGCATCAACAGCGGCTTGATCTTCAGCCAGATGGTGTTGAAGAACACATCGCCCAACGGTCGGCCGCCCTTGCCGGGCACGATTTCCGGAAAGAGATATTCTTCGCCCGCCGCCCGCATCGCGGCGACGTAGTCCAGCAGGCCGAGCCGGCGAAGTTCCGCGCAGATGGGAACCTTCCGAGTGCTCTTGGCGGTCTTGACCCGCCCGGCACGGGTATTGCGGATGTCGAAATAGGGGACGCCATCTTCCTCACCGATGTCCTCGACGAGCAGCTTGCACGCTTCCTCACGCCGCATACCGGAGTACCAGACAATCGGCATGATCCAATAGGCGGCATCATGCCAGATCCGGCCGCCACTGCCCTTTGCGAACCGGTCGTCCAGCGTCAGGCTACCGGTCCAGATCCTGAGCGCGAACAGCTCCTGGCCCTGCTGGATGGTGTAGGGATCACGCTCCGTCCGTTCGTCGCGCTCCTCTTCCACGAGAATGTAGTCGGAGAAATCGAGCGCCCGCATGGTCGTCTTGCTGGCAAGCCAGGTGCACAGCTTTTTCAGGTTGGCAAAGTGCCTGTTGATCGTCCCGACATCCAATCCGATCGTGAAAGTGATGGCTTCTTCCTGCTTCTCCGCCTCCTCCACTCGGTCGGCGGCCTCGACGCAGATGTCCTCGATCGTCATCGGCTCGTGCCGCGCTGACTTGTGATGCGTGGAAGGCATGCGGTTGAGCTGATCGTAGAACCGGTTGAGATCCTCCTGCCTCGTTCGCGCCAAGGGCTTGCCGCCATTCGACTTGCCGAACAGGAAGGCCGCCGCCTTGAACTGACGCCGCTGGCTATCGCCCCAGGTCTTGGCCTGCGATTTCGGCTTGTTCGCGGCTGCTTTGGTCGCGGTGGCGCGTCCTCGGGCCTTCGGCTTGAGGCTCATATACGCATCGACCACCTCCAACGGGGTCATGCGCGCGTAGCGCCGCCGTTCGGCTTTCTCATCTTCCCCATCGTCCTCATCCGATTGCTCGGGGTCCGCCGTGACATTCGCTGCGGTTGGCGCGGACGTGGCAGCGGTTGCCGGAACCACGGCTTGCAAAGGGGAAGAAGTCACCACGCCTAGCGGCCGCATGATCGCCGCCGCGATGGCCATCCGGTTGGCCATGTCCTGCAACCCTGGATCGGTGAACGAGCCCGCGGCGGCAGCTCGCGCCTGGCACATGATCTGACGGGCCGTCTCACTCCGGTCGCCAGAGTCGTCGATACCGACACGACGCAACAGGTCGCGCGCTTCGTTCAGCAGGTGCTCAGGCAGGTCAGGCGCTCGACCGAGCATCGCGTAGAGGTGGACGCGCGCTTCGTCGTCCAGGTCGGCGAAGCGGCGATCGAAACCGCCGACATAATCGATCCCCAGAAAATCGCTGAAGCCGTTGTCGGCAAAATCGCGGTTCACCGCGCCATAGATGGCTCGCATCTGCGCGAAGCGTTCCGCGACATCTCCCTCGCCGTCCTGCTGGATCAACTGGTGCTGATAGGCGAGCATGTTCCGGTAGCGGACCATCTCCTCCTGGAACACGGCACTGGCCTGTTCCGCGGTCAGGCCGTCACGCTCGATCTTTTCGTACAAGCTCATCCGTACCGTCTCGCTCCGCCCGGTCATCGCGACCGCACGTCGACGCGCGACCGGCTGGTCCTTCGTCAGAAGGCTGACCATCGTCACAACGGTTATAGGATTTGCGCTCGCGGGCGCCAAACGCAGCCTTCGACGCCACCAATAGACCGCGCTGCGGCGGGTGACGTTCTCGATCGCTGGCATCAGGGACTGGCTCCATCGACTGGCGTCAGTTGACGCCACTGCGATGGTCGAAGTCCCGCTAAGTTACCGAAAACCGCAGTTTTAGGTCCCCTTAGCTGGGGCAATCAGTGACTGGCTGGGGCGGCAGGATTCCCATCCTGTCGCATCTGCGAGCTAAGTATTTGATTCCACCAGCGCGCAGGTACCGCCTGCACAGCCCATTGCTACAGTGCATTGGCACAATTTTCAATTGCGATTTGGACGGTATTGGGCGCCAGCAAGAGACGTGTCGGCGCAGTGGTGCATGCAGGAACGCTTGTCCGTCGACGGCTGGTCCTTCCTGGCCGAAACAGCGAGGCAAGCGGACCGAAACGCGGTTTTAAGTTTAGCGGTTCGTCCCGGCGCCTAAGCCGGCAAGAGCCCAACCGTGCGGTAGCTGGCGATCATCGTGTCGAAGAGTGCGATGTCCGATCGGCCCCTCGCGAAGAGTTGTGCGCCGGCGACCGCTGCATAGATCGCCTTTGCCCTCGCTTCGCCTTCACCCGCCTCGACGACCTTGGCATCGACGAGCAGCTTGCCGAGCCACGCGACGTTGACCTCGGCGAAGCATTGCACCTCGGCCTTCACTGGATCGGGAAGATCGTCATATTCCGCCGCCATGAAGCTGGACAGGCAGATGCGGTTGTCGTTCGACAGCGAGGCCCGGAAAATCTCGGGATAGCGTTGTAGCGCGGCCAGCGGGTCGGGCGCTTCGTCCGCAATCGCATCGAGCCGCTCGACCGTGTCTTCCCAATAGCGCCGCGCCACCGCCGCGCCGAGATCGGCCTTGGTTGCGAAGTGATGATGGATGCTGGGCGCCTTGATCCCGACTTCAGCCGCGATGTCACGGAAGTTGAGGCCGTTATAGCCACGTGCCATCGCAGTCCGCCGTGCGGCGGCCAGCACCGCTTCCCTGGATGTTGAAACCGCCACTGCTCCACCCGTCTCGCCGACCCGACCAAGTGGTAGATAGACCTTGACGCCCATCGCGCAAGCGCGCATTTGCCTGCCTACCGATCACTTGGTAGGTAAAACTATGATGTCGCAATCCCCGCCGCCGCCGACCACGAAGCTCCACCTGTTCACCTCTCCCTCGGCGTTCCCCAATCCCCAGCGCCTGCGCATCTTCCTGCACGAGAAAGGCATTGCCGACCGTTTCGATGAGCAGGTCTACAATATGTCGCCGGTGGGCGAGCAGCGGCAGTGGAAGCACCTGAAGATGAACCCATGGGGTGAAACCCCGACGCTTGAATTGGCCGATGGCAGCTGCATCTCGGAAACTGCCGCCGTCGTGCGTTATCTCGACCAGGCATTTCCGGGACGCCGGATCATGGGCGAGACGGCCGAGGAGCAAGGGCTCGACGCCATGTGGGACAATCGCATCTGGGTGCACATCCTCTACCGCATCACCACCGCGTTCCACGTCCTGCACCAAGGACTCGGCCCCAAGCTCGAACTGACCTCGAACCCGGCATGGGGCGAGCATTGCCGCAAGGAAGCGCTGGCGCATACCGCGCTGGTCGACCGGCATCTGGCCGATGGCCGCGACTGGCTGCTCGGCGGTGCCGAGCCGACGTTTGCGGACATCACGCTGGCGACTGCTATCGCCTTTTCCAAGTTCGAGGTGAACGCAATGCCGCTCGACGAACGCTACGAATATATCGATGCGTTCTGGCAGCGGTGGCAGCGCCGCCCAACGTTCCTCGCCGCCTATGCCGATCGCAGCAGTGGCGTGCCAGAACTGGATAATCGCTCCTAGCAACCGCGTGCCCCGGACGGGGTTTGTGTCCGTTTGAGAAATACCCTGAACAGGAGAGAATGACGTGCTGTTTCACACGATGGTTGGATCGAACGACATCGAGCGATCGAAGCGTTTCTACGACACGGTGCTGGGCACGCTCGGCGTCGGCGAACCGGCGCGGAATATCGCCGACAGCGGCCACACCCGGCTAATCTACAATGATGGCAAGGGGACCAACTTCATCGTCAGCCAGCCGATCAACGACGAACCGGCGACCGTCGCGAACGGCAGCACCGTGGCCTTCTCATGCGACTCGCCCGAGCAGGTGAAGCAACTTCACGATACGGCTGTGGCCAATGGCGGCACGTCGATCGAAGCCCCGCCCGGCCCGCGTCATACCGCGTCCATGGGTACGATCGAACTCGCCTATTTTCGCGACCCCGACGGCAACAAGCTGTGCGGGATTCATTTTCCGAAATAATCGAGCGGCTCGTATCGTGGCGCGCCCGTGTTGCCCGTCCCTATCATGGACGGGCAGCGCTTGGTCGATCTGGTGCGGCGAGGATCAGAAGAGAACGCCTGCCGGGTCGATGGGTCAGGTCAGGCGCAGCAATGCTTATGCTTCTTACCTGATCTGCAAGGACATGGATCGTTGCGGCCGATCTTTGCCGCCGCGACCGCATCCGCGGCGATCGGCTTCGCCTCGCCGACCCGGGCACGCGCCGCGTAGAGGCGCTGGACCGTATCCGTCAGCTCGGCCACCGCACGGTCCTGGAAGGCGTTGACCTCGACGCTGTCGAGCTCGCTTTCATCACGCGCGATCGCGATCAGCGCCAACAGGTGGTGCCATGGATTGGCCCATCCGGCATCGGCCGCCGCCGCGTCCCACGCATCCGGCCGCAATGCGACCGCGTCAGAAAAGCCGTCGATCCAATATTCCTAAAGAACCTCGCCATCCCGCTCGTCGACGTCGAGGATCGGCTGCAACTTGCCGCGGGACAGGTCGCGCGCGATCGCGTCGCGGCGCGCCGCGACCGCTTTGACGAACCATTGCACGTCGAGCGGATCGTCGAAAGGCGGAACGCCATCGACCTCGACACCCCATATGACCGTCATCCATTCATCCGCAGGGATCGGCTCGGGACAGACGATTAGCCCGATCAGGAAACCGTCGAGCTCGGTGAGCAGCATCGGCTCTTCGACCGGAAGGTCCGCCAGTGCCCCATCGAGACGCCGGAAGCGAGACGGCATTTTCCTCACAGGCTAAGGCCGCGCCCGAAGCGAGAATTGATCGCGTGGAGCGGGCACATGAGCGCCTTCGACTTCGCAGGGTTGCGGGTGACGAACAGGTCCGCCACGGGCAACTCGTCCGGACGGTACAGGTCCACGAGGATCACGCCCGCCTTGAAGTAGCGGAACCCGTCGCCATAAGACATTAGCCGCTCGCCTCGCCGAGATATGCGCCCATTGATATTAACATATCAGGACCAAATAGAAATTTGGTATTGGGCGGTAGTCCTACGATCGCTGACCCGGCTACCTGAATCATAGCAAGGGCGATATAGTCGGCCGATAAATTAGGGATATATCTGGTGTCAGACCTAATCACATGGTTCGAAAATCATGACAAACTGGCGGGCTGGGCGCAGTTTTTCGGCGCAATGCTGGCGTTAATCGTTACCTATTTCACAGCCTTCGCGCCGATCTGGCGTAGGAAGAGGCAATTGAAGCTGTCTGCTGACCGGCTACTTTCCCACGGGTATGAAGCGATTGAGAGTTATCATAGGACGTCCGCGCATTTCTTGCCTTTCCCTCTTTCGCTACGCCAAGCTGCAATGACAATGATGGTGATGAGCGAAGAGATAAGCAGGTTTCCCATCTACGAACTGGACGATCAAGGCAGTCGTTCGGTAGCTCGATACCTCGTCACGACAAGTACGACGCTCAGCGCGTTAAAGCTTTTCCTTGAGACTTATGCGGCCGATCTGGATGAACGAATAGCGACCGAGGAAGATCAGGAAATCATCAGGCAGTTTGTAGGCGAGAGGCTTAAACTCATCACCGACATGCTGACAGGTGTTAAATTAGAGCGGCCGGAATGGCCGGTGAAAAACCCTGCCGAAAGCGGATGAGTGTGAGTCACGATCCGGTTTTTCCGCGCTTGATCTCGAAGTATCGCGAGTAACCTCCGGTGATACCACCTTCGTAATTTTCACGCCTCAACGACACCGATCCGAACGGAATAGCTGCCTCGAACGGACTGAGGGATGCGATCTGCATTTTCATTCGTTCAATCGCATCCATGCTGACGGCTTTTTCTAGCAAAAGCAGTGCCTGTAGAATGAAAATATCCTCGGCTTCCTGACCCTTTTCCGGATCATTAATGTTCAGTTTCACTTTCAGCGTCGTCGCTGCCTGCTCTGTCCCATCGATATAATAGGCGATATTGTTTCTTAAAATTAGACTGTCACCCATTTCCCGCATGGGACTGGACGCAAACCATTCGCCATCAAAACTATGATGGTAGTGCCCAGTGTCGACTCCCATATCGGTCAGGAATTGCATCGCGAGATAAGGCGACCATCCGTCCTTCGGTTGCACGACAGGCGGCGATTTCTCACGCTCCTGCAAAGCCGACAGCGCGGTAAGCGTGTGCCGCAATTCCGCTTTATCAGACGGGCGCGTACTCTGGATCGCTTTTCGCCATCGCTCAAGGGTATCAAGATCACTGCCTATGCGCGTGACCGCCAACCAGCGGGCGTAGGGTATCAACGCTTTGTCCAAACCGAACACGGACAATGTCGTGAACATTTCCGAGTAGGCGACGTAGGTCCGCCATCCGTACAGGAAAGGCAAGAAACCCAGAGACAGCAGGATCGGGATAAGGAACTCCAACCCGTTCGCCCACGTCGCGGTCGTGCTCCACGACTGGAAACTCTTCCACAAGCTGAACCCGAGATAAGAAAATCCGATAAAACTCGCGACACAGCCAAGCAGTTTGGCCGCTGGCGCATCATCCGGCTTTCGCTTCGCCATCTCGGCGGTCATCACGATCATCGTGACAACAGGCAGCGCAATGATCTCTACCAACAGCGGAAAGCTATAAAGCTCCGTGATAAATACCAGTATACCGGTCACAGTGACGATATCGTGAACAATCTTACCGAAGCCCGCTTTCCTGCTTTTCGCGGTGGCGACCTCGAACATCGTGACGAATGCGAATGTCACCAACCAGATGACGGTCGTCTTGAGATTGGCGACCGACCACCAGCCGACACGATGAAGGAGCGTAATTTCGGCCCCGGCATATAGCGCTGCAATTCCCAGAGGTATGAGAAGGATTGGCTGGAACAGCGCTTTCAATACTTCCTTAAAGCTACCTCGCGTTGGTTTGTAGGCTGCCACCCAGACCAGAAGCGCTGACATCCAAAATGCCGCTGCAACTTCTCGCATCGTAACTGAGCTGATGACATCGTTCATCAGCGCATTTGGCACGATAAATCGAGCAACTGCAATCATGTAGACGGTCGATTGAGACGTTGTCCTTCGGACCCGCGCCCTATGCGTGTTCCACGCCCCGAGCGTGTAGTCTCGGCCATCCGGTGACGGTCGCTAGGGCTGAGACTCAATCAGAGCCAGAAAGCGAGTGCAGTTGCGATGGCGACGCCTGACAGGAAGTTTGCGACGAGTTTGTCGTAGCGGGTGTCGGAAGCGCCCGTTTCCCATGCTGATGCCGTCGCGCGGATTGCCGCGCTGGAGACCTCACTCGCCCGGGCCAATGCTGCACTCGCCGCCCGTGACCTGCCGCTCTTGACCCACCACCGCCCCTGCGTCTCTACCAAGTTTGAAGCGCAACCTGTCCCGCGACGTCGACGCCATCGCGAACCAGCACCGCCAGCTTCGCGATCGCGCGGTCACATCCGGCCGCCAGCGACGCCGGTCGACCCCGGACCTGCACGATCTCGCCCGGCAGCACCTTGAAGTGGGACTGAGCCCCGTCCTGCGGCACGATCACCGCGCGAGCCTTGCCGGGGACGAGCGACAGGCGGCATCCCGTCGAAACGTAACAGACGGTATCACGCGGCAGCATGACGGTGATCCCGGTCATGACGGGGACATCGCCTTCGCCGATGGCGAATTCGAGATAGACAAGATCAACCTGTGCCTCGACGGCTGTGCGACCGAACGCGACTTGCTGGGAATGGGCGAGTGGATCGCCGGCGAGGATCATCAGGCCGGGATTCATGATCTTGTTGCCGAGCAGGAGCTTGGAAACGGCAGCGACATGGGCGCGGACATGGGCGGTCTGATCGGGGTTCATGGTCTGTCTTCCTTGTTTCATCCCCACCACGGGGATCACATCGACTTGCCCATCCCCTTCATCTTCTCCCTCTCACCGTGATCGCGCCGTCGATCGGCCCGCACGGCGGGCGGTTCAACCGGGACTGAGCACCCCGGTCCTATGTGAAGCTGCACAGCGATCCGCCGCAGGACAGCACGGTCGAGCGCGTGCGCGCCGTCAGCGACGCGCACCGCCCGGACCCGGCCAACTGCCGCCGGGCAAACGACGGCGGCGACCGCCATCACGTTTCGCGTACCCGGCCCGCTCACCGCATCCTGCCAGCGCTGGCCGATCAGCACGAGCAGCGGAAAGGCGATGACGAGCGCCCAGCACGCCTGCCGCAACAGGCGGGGCATCGGCACCGTCATGACCGATCACCCATACCTGCGGGGTCGAAAGCCGAACTGCGCTCGTCGTGGACCAGCATGCGGATAGCCCGGACCAAGCCGTCGGCGCGTTCGTGTGCCGTTCGCCACGGCACCCCTTCGACATGAAGATGGCGCGCCGTTAGACGGAACCCCGAAGCGGCCGTGCCATCCCGCTTGTCCGGTGTCGGCACGAGCCACAGGCCAGCGTCGACATCGACCCAGAGCGTTAGCATCCAGTGCCAGGTGACCCGCCCGCTGTGCCACAGGCCCAGTGCGAAGCCCGGCATCGCGTCCTTGTCCGGCGTCCTGATGATCAGCGCATCGGACCGCGTCTCCACCAGCGCGCTGTCCATCGCAGCGATAGACGCGGCGAGATTGCCGACCGTCGTCGTGACCAGCAGGTGGTTCGCCTCGCTATACAGGCAGCCGGCCAGCGGCAGGCCGAGATCGGCTGGCATGTCGGCAAGCTGCCACCCCGCTGAATGCGCCAGTGTACGCACGACGTGCGAGTTCATCGCCTGGCCGATCCGCGGCCAGGGTTCGTTATCGTTCATGATGTTTCCCGATGATGGTGTTGGTTCGTCGACGTGAGCGGGCGTGTTCAGGCTTGCCGCTAGTCGGCCTGGAACTGGCGAAAGGCGTTGCCGACCAGGGCATGGGCCTTGTCGGTGGCGAGCGGCGTCACCCATTCGCCAAAGCCGAGCGGTGTCAGTCGCCTGGGTCCAGCAAGGAGGGCATGAACATGCGGCGGACTGGCACTTCCGGCGCGGTGGGGGGCATGCTGGACCAGCAGTGCGGCCACCTCGAACGGATCGACGATCAACCGGCGGGTGAAGTCGCGGACCATTTCATATTGCTCGTGCAGCCGGGAAGTCGGGAAGGTGAAGGTCAGATAGGCGAGCAGCGCCTTGGCCTTGACCGGCAATTCGGCGTCGACCGTCTCCATCAGGATTCGCGGGTCGCACAGCCGGTCGTCGGCCCCCGGCGGCAGCAACACTTCGGCCCGTGCGGCGGTCAGCGTCCATGGCGGCGTATCGGGTGGTGCACCGACGGTCAGCTTGGCGGCGGCGAAAGCCGCCGCGCTGTTGCGATGGCCGCGAAAGCTGGGTCGCAGGCAGCCATACATGACGCGGGTCGCGTCGCGATCGGCATCGTCGCCGGTCAGCACCAGCCAGCTATGCGGGTTCCCCGGATCCGGCAGGCAGCCCGGGTTGACCTCGACGCTGGGTGTTGCCGCTGCGCGCTTGGCCTTGGCGCGCATCAGAACGCACCTTGCGGGTAGAGGCGCTCGGCCAGATCGGACGCGGCGCGGTAGATGCCGTCGGCGCGTTCGGCGAGCGTTGCATAGGGCGGCACCAGATAGAGTTCGAGGCCGTGCGTCTCCAGCCGGATCGCCCCGCCGAACCCGAACGGCACCAGCCACAGGCCGCCATCATCGTGGCGGTAGAGCGCCAGGTCCTCCAGCTTGAAGGGGGTGAGGCCACCGCCCGCCAGCACGACATCGATCGACACCGGCAGCAGGTCACCGCCGGTCAGGCAGCAACGCACCAGCATGACGTCGATCGACTGATCGGCCGCGAGGCGCTCGATCTTGCTGCGGAACATGGGGCTGGCGACACAGGTCAGCGCCACGACGACCGACTGGGCGTCGTACAGAACGCTGTCGGCGGGCATGCCACCGCCCGAAATCAGAACGGGCACCTCGGGCTTGCCGAAGCTGGAAGCGATATAGTGAAGAAGCACGTGCGGCAGCGAGTGCACAGGGGTAGTCAGAAAATCCATTGTTGTACCGAAGCTTAAGGGTCGCGGACCGAGCGATCCGGACAAGCACCTCCAATCTTTTTCATCGATCTTCAGGGCTCAAAAGCCCAGCTTCCCCCTTACTGCACCGTCTATCTTTCCTGCCCCTTCTTACTCATCTGGCTTGGTACGCCAGCGGCAGGGCCTATACTTGTGCTATTTCTTTTCTTTGGCGGCATGTCGGCCTCCTTCTGAGCAGCGTGCCGATCGCCGGCGGGGTGGGTAGGCCAACGCTCGATTGGCAGACTTATTAGCCTCGTACCGGCTATGGTCAGGATCCGCAGGTCAGGCGCCCCCGCGCGATCCATCGGCGGCCACCGTTGCGAACCTCGATGTCGGCCGCCCCCTCGTTCACCTCAGTGCCCTTCCACCTTGATGGACCGATGGGCGTCACCGTGACGGTAACGCCGTCACCTGCCCAGCGATCATAGGTGAACGGGAACAGGTCGCCAGCGGGGTCCGCAGGCCGAAGTCGCACGATGCCGCTGGCGAGCCGGACCACGGCGCGGTCGTCGGCCGCGGCAAAGCGCATGCGCCTGTCCTTTGCCAGCGACCACGAACAGCCGGTGCCCGCGGCACCGCCTTGCTCGGCGTCGGCGTGGCTCATGGGCTCCAACGACAGCGACGATGCGGTCGAAGTGGCCTGCCTCGCATCAACCGCCATCGGCAGACATGCCGATGCCATCGTCAGGACAACCGGCCATTTCGTCATTAGAACGACGCCTTGGCGTTCCTAGGTGCCGCAGCCTCGACCGCAGCGGCGCTCCGCGCCTTCAGCTCGTCACCATACCGCATACCTTCCATCAGCTTGATCGAATGCACCGAGTAGCTGCTCTCCGTCAGGAGATGCGGAAGATTCCTATTCCCGTAGGTCACGCAGTTGGCCTCGCCCTTCGTGCAGTACAGGCCATGCACGGGATCCTCAGCTGTTGGTCGACCATACTTGGCGGACACGCCGGCGACGAACGCCGCCCGTTCCATGCGGTTCGTCGGCATCGTGTATTCGATCGAGGTGGCACGCACCCCCTCCGGCGTGGCGGTGTACCAGACCTCGACCATCTCACCCTGCGGCCCACCGGCACGGGTGAACATGGGAACCTTGGTCCCGTCCACCTTGCCGGGGATGCGTTCCGCGATGCGCCTGGAGACCACCGACGTCCACGAATCCTGCGTCGGCTCGGTCGCCTGGGGCGTGAAGCCTCCCGCGTTCAGCGCGGCCCGCGTCTCCTCCGGCGTCATGCCCAGCTTCACGCCGGCGACGTCGAATGTACCGACCGGCGCCCAGCGCGGGCCGCCCGTCAGGAGACGGTCGATCAGCTTCACGGCAAGCGAGTCGGCACGCGCCTGCGCCACGACGGGGGTGGCCGATCCCAGGGCCAGCATGAGCATGGCACCGTGGGCGACGGTCGAGGACAACTTCATGGTCGTGTTCCTTCCTTGGCCGACGACCCGCGCCGGCAGCATCGATCGGGGATATGCGCGTGATCAGCGTGCCATGGGACGCCAGCCGTCGCTCCGAAGCTCGAACGGCATCGTCGCCTCCTTCGGCTCGGCCATCCGTGCTTGTTCCGCCGGCGGCATGACGGGGATCGGATCGACACCACGATAGGTGTAGGTGACCTGGCTGACCCGACGACCGGCAAAGTCGGTTGGCTCGGTCCAGCGCACCACGTCGACCACCTCGCCTTTCGCGAGGCACAAGGACGGCACCGAGACCATGGCGTTCGTCGCCTTGCGTTCGACCGTGTGCAGGTAGGGCGCGCCCTTTGACGTCGGCGCGTAGGAGATCAGCGGCTGGCGCACGAAGGCATTGTTGGAGCCACTCCACCGCGCCGGCTTCTCGAACGTCGTGCGCGTGACGAGCCCGACGCCGGCCAGACCATCCAACATCGCGACCGCCTTCCCGTCGGAGCCTGGCCCCGCCATCGGCGGCTTCGGCGAGGTCACGATCGGCAAGCCCGACCCGGCGGGCTCGCCTTCGACCTCGTACCGCATCACATCGATCGGGTGGCAGAAGACGTCGCGGACGACGGGTTCGAGCGCGGAGGCGAACGCCTCCTTACTCGGGGCCTTGGATTGGCCGCACCCGCTCAAGGCGCCGACGGTGGCGACGAGTACGACGGCGACGGACATGGACGTGGATCTGGACATGGGTGTTCCTTGCGGTTCAGCGGACGACGAAATTGAAGAAGGCGGCAACGTCAGACGCGCCGCGGACGTGGCCGGCGTCGAAGGCGCGGGCGACGCCGACCCGCAGCGTCGCGGTGGACGCCACCGCGGTCGACCAGCCGAGTTCGAGATCGAGTTCCCGCGCGGTCGGCGACAGATCGAAGGTCCGACGTTCTTCGGCAAGCGCGCCCGACATCAGGTCATAGGCCACCGGCACCAACAGCGACGCCCGCGCGCGCTCGACGCGCAACGGCGATGACAGGCCGAGCGTGGCCAGCCCGCCGAGCAGCGGACGCGCACCCTCGACAGCGAAGGCGGTGCTGAGGATGCGACCATCGAAACGGACGCCGGCGACCGCGTCGGCGGCGCTGCTGCTGCCGACGGTGGCGCGACCGGACAGCAGTACGCCCGCGACGTTCCGGCGCAGCATCGCCGTCGCCAGCAAGGTCCGGGCACCGGCCGCACCGGCCCCCGCATCGTCCCGCAACCCCAGCACCTGACCCCGTTCGACGAGCTCCGACACCTCCAAGCCGACACCGAACGGGGCGGAGACCGTGACGGTGCGCAGGCTGGCCTCGCGGCTCCGCGACCCGCGCCGGAACGACGAGGGCATCGCGGCGGTGGACGAACCCGACGCGAACGCAGCCGACCAGCCGCCGATGGACCATTCGGAGGACATGCCGATCGGCTGCCCGATGGTGCCGCGCAGATACGAACCGGCGAGCGAGGAACCGCCACCCGGACCCACGGCGACGTTCGCGCCCAGCGTGACCGTCTGACCCGCAGCCGGAGAGAAGGCCACCATCGCCGGTCGGCCGGATGCAGCGGCCTGCCAGGGTCCTGTCGTCGTCGACGCGATACCCAGTCTTGCGTCCGGCCACGAGGAGGACCGAAGGGGATAGGCAGATGCGGAAGCTGTGAGCCCTCCCGCGAGCAGGCCGGAGGACCGCGCACGGATGCCGCTGGGCGCCGTCATCAGGTAGTCCCGGCCGTAGCGGTCGAACACGGTCATCGTCGACGTGCGCAAGCCGAGGTCGGCCGCACCTGCCGCACCGCCGAACGGCGCGGACACGACCAGCGACGAGTAACGCGCCAGCACCGTACGTGCCGCCGCGAACGACGTTGCCGGTGCCTGCGCCAGCATAGCCTTCTCGACGTTCAGCAGGCCGACGCCGTAGACCTGATCGACCCCAGGTGCACCGAGATCGGTCGCCGTGTCGAGCATGATGCGGCTAATCTCTTGGCCGCCGAGCTGCGGCCAGTACTGCTTCAGCAGGGCCGCGGCCCCCGC
>NZ_CAKASM010000034.1 GCF_916858675.1 Sphingomonas sp. Leaf21 | reverse complement strand
CTGGCGAACAGCCGTTGCAACTCCTCTTCCTGAAAGGTCTGGCGAGCGGCGCCGCCGGTCTTGGAATAGCCGAGGATGGGCACATCGCGGCCCTCGTTGCGGCTGATCCACTTCTGGCCCTTGGCGAAGCTCAGCAGCGCCTGAATCGCGCCCACCCGTTTCTGCTGCACTTAAAGACCGAACTGCATCGTGTGGAGAGCGGTTCGCGTTAGACTGACAGCACCCATTTGGGGGATCAAGGCGCACAGACACACGCCGCCGATACCGGCCAAGCCGGTCCAGTTCTTGTTCACGCATTCCTCCATGGGAGATTTGGAAGACGGCCCCCTTATGACCGGGACTTTTCATCAATGTGACAATGTTCACATGCGAATATGGCAAGGCTGGTGTCGATGCTCATGTCCGCGAGCTCGTCATCGACCGCGGCGCGGCTCTGACAGCCTGGTAATATGCGCTGCCGCGTCTGCGTTTTCATTACGCGTGCGCCATCTGACGCGTTGGGATCCGGTCAAGACGCCGAGTCATAAGTATCGCTTTGACGCTCTGAACTTATTTCCATATTGTGGATAAATATTCCATTATGCGAAGGTGGAGCGATGGTAGGTTGGAGCCGCAGGGCGTTCCTGATGTCGAGTTCGGCCGCTCTGGTCATGCCGGTACGGAACGCGGCCGCAGCACCACTCGCGGAGGTGCAGCGCGAAACGACAGGACCGACCGGGAGCGCGACGTGGCTCGACGGCGCACCGCCAGATCGGCATGAGGGTGTAACCTGGGGACAGCCCTGGCCGCGCGGTACGCATTTGGCGCGTGACTATCGGCTGGCGGCGGGGGAGGCACTCCAGAGCTGGCCGTTGGCATGGTGGCCGGACGGATCGATCAAATGGACCGGCCACGCGGTGGCAGCTGATGCGGCGCGGGCGGAAGGACTGCGTGTCGAAGCCGGGCGGGGGCGCGCATCGGCGAGCATGGTGCAGGTCAGCGAAACGCCCGATGCGCTGACCGTCATCGTCGGCGACACCGTTTGGACGGTTGGGCGGCACGGCGCCGCGATCATCCGTCAGGCGACGACCGGCGGGTCCGTCGTGATGCGCAACGTTGCGCTGACCGCCACGGCGCTCGACCGGTCGGAGGATGACGGCGAAGACCCGGCGCGGTTGCTCCGCTATGCCGGACGGATCGATCGCGCGGTGGTCGAACAAGGCGGGCCGATCCGCGCCGTGATCCGCGTCGAGGGCCGACACGAGGGGGAAGGCGAGCAATGGCTGCCCTTTTCGCTCCGTCTATATTTCCACGCCGGGGCGGCATCGGTGCGGATCGTCCACAGCCTGATCTTTGACGGCGATCCGGCGCGTCGCTTCATCCGGGGGTTGGGCCTGCAGGGTGAAGTGCCGATGCGCGATGCGCTGGTCGATCGGCATGTCCGCTTCGCGGGGCAGGACGGGGGGCTGTGGGCGGAGGCCGCCCGGCCGTTGACCGGGTTGCGGCGCGATCCGGGCAGGGCGTTCCGTGAGGCGCAGATCGAGGGGCGGCCTGTCCCGCCAACCGCGACCATGGCGGCCGCCGTGCGCGACAAGCTCGACTATATTCCGGCCTGGGGTGATTTCCGCCTGCGCCAGCCCAATGCCGGCGGCTTTGCGATTACCAAACGGACCGGACCAGGACATGGCTGGATTGACGTGGATGGCGGCGCGCGGGCGGCCGGCCTCGGCTATATCGGCGGAGTGGGGGGCGGCGTCGCCTTTGCCATGCACGATTTCTGGCAACGCTGTCCGGTCGGGCTGGACGTGACCGGTGCGACAGGCGACACGGCGCGCTTCAACCTATGGTATCACGCACCCGACGCCCCGGCCATGGATCTGCGCTTCTATCACGACACGATGGGCATGGCCGACTATGCGCATCAGAATCTCGGCCTCGACATCACTTATGAGGATTATGAGCCGGGCTGGGGGGAGGCGACCGGGATCGCGCGGACGACTGAATTTCGGCTCTGGGCGCTGCCCGCGACGCCGCCACGCGAGCGGCTGGTCCAGATGGCGGCACAGGTCGCCACGCCCCCGCGCGTGGTGCCCACCAACGCCGCGATCCATGCCGCTGGAATCTTTGGCATCTGGGACCGGGCCGGTTCTGCCGGACCGGGCCTGCGCGGTACGGTCGAAGCGCGGGCGGCGCGCGAGCTGGATTTCTACATCGCGCAGGTGGATCAGCGGCGCTGGTACGGCTTCTGGAATTATGGCGACGTCATGCACAGCTATGACGACGACCGTCATGTCTGGCGCTACGATATCGGTGGCTTCGCCTGGGACAATAGCGAGCTGTCGACCGATCTCTGGCTCTGGTACGCCTATCTGCGTACCGGTCGGGCCGATGTGTTCCGCATGGCGGAGGCGATGACCCGGCATACGAGCGAGGTCGACGTCTATCACCTCGGCCGTTTCAAGGGATTTGGCACGCGCCACGGTGTGCAGCATTGGGGCGACAGCTCGAAACAGCCGCGTATCTCCAATGCCGCGTTCAAACGCATCTTCTATTATGTGTCCGCCGATGAGCGTTGCGGCGATCTGATGCACGCATTGATCGATTGCGACCAGACGCTGCGCCATGTCGAGATCGGCCGCAAGGTCGAAGCGCGCGTGGGCGGTGCCGCACCGCCTGGCGGAACCGGCGCCGTCGTCGCGGACAAGCCGTTGCCGCCGGGGCAGGTCTTCGTCCAGTTCGGCACCGTCTGGGGACCGCTGGTCGCCGCATGGATGACCGAGTGGGAGCGCACCTGCGACACACGCTGGCGCGACCGGATCGTGGCCGGAATGCAGTCGTTGGCCGCCTTGCCCAAGCAATGGTTCGCGGGCGGGGCCCCCTTCGACCTGGCATCCGGGCGCTTTATCGGCGGTGGCGAGCATGTGAGTATGAGCCATCTGAACGGCGTGTTCGGCGTATTCGAGACCATGGCCGAGTTGCTCGAACTAGTCGAAGTGCCCGGCTATCGTGAGGCCTGGCTCGACTATTGCGCATTCTACAATGCGCCCGAGGCGGCGTTCCGCGCGAAGACGGGTGAGCCGGGCAAAGGGCGGGGGCTGACCCAGGCGCATTCGCGCTACACCGCCTATGCCGCCGTGCAGAGGCACGATCCGGCCTTGGCCCGTCGCGCCTGGGCCGAGTTTACCGGCGCGGGCGACCGGGCCGGACGCGACCAGCGGCGGGGCGTGACGAAGATCCTGCCGCCCGCGGTGCTGAAGCCGGTCGATGAACTGGCCGATGTCTCTACCAATGATGCCGCACAATGGGGGCTGGCGGCGACCGCCAATCTGGTGCTGCTGGTACCCTTGCTGGGCGGGGGCGCATGATCCTCCCCCTGGTCGCACTGGCCGTGGCAGCGACACCCGTCGCGTGGCAGGCGGATGGGTTCCGGGCCGACAATCTGTCCCGCTGGCGGATCGAGGCGGAGCCGGGGGCTCGGATTTTCGCCCGAAACGGTATTCTCGATATCGATGCCGCGGACGGTGTGACCCTATGGTACGCCCGCGCGCTGACCGGTCCGGTGGCGATCGACTATGACGTGATGGCGGTGCAGGCCGGTGGCCCGCACGACACAGTCAGCGACGTCAATGCCTTCTGGATGGCGCGTGACCCGGCGGTATCCG
This sequence comes from Sphingomonas sp. Leaf21, assembly GCF_916858675.1. Lineage (GTDB taxonomy): Bacteria > Pseudomonadota > Alphaproteobacteria > Sphingomonadales > Sphingomonadaceae > Sphingomonas. The sequence goes on along the minus strand of NZ_CAKASM010000034.1, from coordinate 27,538 downwards.
GCGGCTCGGTCCTGGCGCGACCGCGCGATGGTCGTTTCGCCAGCTATGACGGGCTGGAGGCCTATTATGTCGGGATCGGCGGCAACCGGAACACGACGACCCGTATGCGGCGCTATGTCGGGCGGTCGGGGGATCGGCCGCTGCTCCCCCAGCATGACCTTGGCGACAAGGCGGCGATGCTGGTGCCCAATCGCTGGACGCATATCCGCCTGATTGCGAACGGAAACGAGATCGCGGTCGAGCGCGATGGGCGGCGGTTGTTCACGATGCAGGACGCCGCACCCTATCGCCAGGGCTGGTTCGGCCTGCGCACGACGCGGAGCCATTTGCGGGTGCGAAATATGCGGATCACGCCGCTGGCCCGAGAACAATGATGGTCGGATCGTCGTCGATCCGACCATTCCTGTTTTAGAATTTCAAGCTGAGGCCCGCAAAGAAACGCTGGCCTGGGTAGAAAACTTCGGACGTTCCGATGTTCTTGATATAGGTCCGGCCAAATTCCTTGTTGATGTTCTGCATTTCCATGAACAGGCTGTAATGCCACTGCGGGAAACGGAACGTCACCTTGGCGTCAAGATAGCCTTCGCCCTTGCGATAGATGGGCAGGTTCCCGTTGTTTGCATCGGCCACCGTCTGCAACCAGTCTGACCGGAAATTATAGGCCAGGCGAGCATTCAACCAGCCCTTGTCGTAGAAGATGCTGGCATTGTAGGTCCATTTCGACAGGCCCGGATAATCGTTCAGCGGCTGGCCGGTCGCGCTATTGGTCAGGTTGGTGCGTAGCGCACGAGCATAGGTCATGTTGGCGCTGGCGCCGAAACCGTCGAACGGAGCGGGCAGGAAAGTGAAAGCGGTCTGCGCGCTCGCCTCGATCCCGTCGAGCAGTGCGCCGAAGCCGTTTACCGGCTGGCGCACGGTATAGGTTACCCCGTCTTGGAACAGGTCGACGCCCGAGCGTACGATATTTTCGATGACGAAGCTGTTCTCATACTTCTTGTAATAGCCCAGGCTGACCAGCGTGTCCTTGTTGGGATACCAGGCAAGGTTCACCTCCCACTGATCGGCGCGATAAGGTTGCAGCTCCGGGTTGCCTGCGGAACAGGCACTGTCCGCGGCGGCGATGGTCAGATCGTCGAGGCAGTTGATGTTGGGGACGAGATTGGTCGGCTTGGGCCGGGCCATGTTCTTGGCCCAGTTGCCTTGCAGAACAAGGTTGGGTGTGATCGCCAGCTGAAGGTTGAAGGTAGGTAGAATGTCGACATAGTTATTGTCGAGCGATAGCTGCTGCGCACCGAGTACTACGGTTTCGGGCCGACCGGCCCCGTTCAGGCGTGTCTGGCGACGGATATTGGTTCCGGTTCCGACATCCTTGGTAAAGACATAGCGGACACCGGCATTGCCGGTCAGGCGCATGCCGAGCACTTGCTGTTCGAAATTGCCCTGGACGTAGCCTGCCGCGATCGTCTCAGCGATCTTCACCTGCGGGATTTGCGGCAAGCCGTCGGCCTGGCGCACCAGCGACTGGTTAAAGCCCGACAGGTCATAGAATTGCCCAAGGATCTTCGGATCGAAATTGGCATAGGCCAGGCGGGTCGGGATGGAGGACGGAATGCCTTGAATGCCCGTGAACATCGGTGCGCCACCGGTCGTCGTACCCAGCGCGCCGATGAGGTTGGCATATTCGGTGCGCGTCAGGAAATAGGTGTTGCCGATCGAGCGCTGCGGCACGCTCGCCGCATCGACGATCTGGGTATTATACGACACGTTCGCGCTCGTCTGATAGACGGCGGGCGTCGAACCCGACGCGGGCGTCAGCAAGCGAGAGCCGCCGCCCTGATAGGTGTAATAATCGGCCCAGCGGAACTGGCCGCCGAACTCGATGCTCCGCAGCGGCCCCAGATCGGTGTCGTAAGTCCCGTCCAGTTTCAGCTGGTTCTCGCTATTACCCTGATCGCTCGGACGATACTGAACGGTCGGGCCGGCGGCCATGAAGTTTCCGGTCCGCGTGTAGTCGGTATAGATGCCCGGATCGGCGGGGTTGACGTTACTGGGATAGATGAAGACCGGCACGCCCAGGTCGTTGTTGCGATCGACCTGCATACCGGCGATGCCGGTGCTGAGCGAAATCAGGTTGGTGTTGCCGATCGTGCGCGATTCACTGCGCGAGGCGAGGCCCTTCAATCGCAGGCGGTCGACGTTCCATTCGAAACCGGTGATATAATAACGCGACTTCTGGTTGTACTGGAAGTCGCGGCGCTGAACGCCCAGGATGTTGGACGAGCCGTTATAGTTCGGTGCGGCCCCGCTACCGATGTTCACCGAGTTGAGCGCCGTCGTATAGCTAGTGACTACATGGTTGGCATCGACAGTCGATGTGCCGTTCTGAATGACCGCCGTGTTCGGGGCTGCCAATTGGTAACGCTGGATGCGGCTCATATCGAGAGAGTAGTTGACGTCCTGAAGCCGCTGGTCGCGGTTGTTCCATTGCACTTCGGCATAGGCGCGGAAATTGTGCGCGAACTCATACTGCGCCGTGATGTCACCGGACAGACGCTTGTCGCGGCGCACGAGGTTGCGATAGCGCGGTGCGGTCGGAGCCCAGTCATAGAACTGGCTCTCGCACGCGGTACGACGCGTCGCCGCGCTCTGGCTGGCCGTCGCGCTGACGCCGGAGCAGCTGGCCAAGCTGTTGAACGCGGAATAATTCGGATCGGCGACCGTCTTTTCGTTCGAACGGTCGAAGTCGGCGATGCGGCTCCAGTTCGTGTTGCTGGCATAATCCTGTCGCGTGGTCACGTCGCTATAGGTAATATTGGCCAGGACGCCGAGGCCGTCGATCAGGAAATGGGGCGTACCCACCAGCAGAGTCGCACGGGGGCGCCAATCCTTGGTCGTTTCCAGGTGTTGGCCGGACAGGTTGACTGTAGCCACCCCTTGTTTCAACTCCAACGGCTTGCGCGTCTCGATTAGGACGGTGCCGCCCAGACCGCCTTCAGTCAGCTTGGCCTGATACCCCTTATAGACGTCGATCGACTTGACGAGTTCGGAGGCGAATTCGCGGAAGTCGCCCGCGCGGGCCCCCAATGCGGAGGACTGGCCGACGCCGTTGATCTCGACACGATTGAGATCGGGCTCTACGCCACGGATCGAAATCTGATTGCCTTCACCGAATTCGCGGCTGAGCTGGACGCCGGTGACACGGGCCAGGCTGTCGCCGATATTCTTGTCGGGGAAGCTGGCGATATCGTCGGCGACGATCGAATCGACGACGGTGCCCGCGTTGCGCTTGCGCGAGATGGCGGATTGCAGCGAGGCACGCGTACCGACGACGATGATATCCCCGGCGCTCGCGCCTCCCAGCGAATCGGACGACTGGCCACTTGTTCCGCTATTGTCGCTCTGCCCGTTTGCTTGGGCATTCTGCGCAAAAGCCGGGGTCCCCAGCGCCAACCCGGCAGCCAGGACGCCCCAGGCCGATGTCCGCATCATGCCCCGCAGGAATGGCCGATCATGAGTCTGATGAGATCCGGTGATGGCGACGAAACCGTTCATGGTGTCCTCCCTCTCGCCCCGGTGTCGCCGATGTTTCTCAGCTGACGGTTCTGGGGCCCCCTAAAGTGTAAAGAGGTTGTATATGACCACAATGTGGAATGCAATCATATAGATTGGAATTTTGTATAGGATCGCTATTCTTGTGCCCGTCACCAAAATGGCAGGGCAAGCGACCGGAAAGACGGCGTTTTTGGAAGAGGAGGTAGCGGATGGGGAAGCGGATTGGACAGGCGCTACGCGGCGGTATTGGGTCATGGGTCGCGATCACCGCTGCGTTTCCCCTGATGGCGATGCCGCCGGGCGAAAACCGGCAGGTAGAAAGGCTGAACCGTGGCGTTGTCGCGGTTCCGGCCATGGGAGGCGGCGTCCTGGTCAGCTGGCGGTTGCTGGCAGCCGATGCGGAGGGGGTTGGCTTTGACGTCTATCGCGATGGTCGGAAGATCACCGCGCATCCCGTCATCGATTCGACCAATTTCCGAGACCCGGCGGGCACATCGATCAGTCGCTATTCGGTACGTATGGTCGCATCCGGCGCTGCTGGCGCGCTCACCACCGAAGCGCAGGTCTGGGCGAAGGGCTATCTTTCCATCCCGCTCGATCCGCCGCCAGGTGGCGTCACCCCCGATGGCGAAGCCTATAGCTATACCGCAAACGATATGGGGATGGGCGATCTTGATGGTGACGGGCAGCCTGATCTGGTGCTGAAATGGGACCCGACCAACAGCCATGACAACAGCCAGGCTGGCTATACGGGGCCGGTCTATCTCGACGGCTATACGCTGGCGGGCAAGAGGTTGTGGCGGATCAATCTCGGCATCAATATTCGGGCAGGCGCTCACTACACCCAGTTCCTGATCCAGGATTTCGATGGCGACGGCCGCGCCGAGGTGGCGATGAAGACCGCCGACGGCACGATCGATGGCACGGGGCAGGTGATCGGCGACGCCAAGGCCGACTGGCGCGAACATGGCGGGGAGGTGCCGCAGGCCGACAGGACCGGCGCGCATGTCACCGCCGACGGGCGGATGGTCGCCAAGCTCGCCGGGCGTATCCTGACCGGGCCTGAATATCTGACCGTGTTCGACGGACGGACTGGCAAGGCTCTGGCGACCGCGCCCTATGATCCGCCGCGCGGACCACGAAACGATCCGGGCTTTGCGCAGATGGCGAAGCTGTGGGGCGATGCTTATGGCAACCGGGTCGACCGGTTCCTGGCTGGTGTCGCCTATCTCGACGGGCGGCACCCGAGCATGATCTTCGGGCGCGGCTATTATGCGCGCACCGCGATCGCCGCCTGGGACTATCGTAACGGCAAGCTGACCGAGCGCTGGCTGTTCGACACCGACCAGCCGGGCAATCAGGACTATGCCGATCGGGGCAATCACCAGCTCAGCATTGCCGACGTCGATGGCGATGCGCGCGACGAGGTGATCTACGGCTCGATGGCGGTGAATGCCGACGGCAAGGGGCTATGGACGCAACCGCTCTATCATGGCGACACCATGCATGTCGGCGACCTTGATCCGTCGCGGCCGGGGCTTGAGAAATTCGGCGTGCATGAACAGATCGCCCATAATGGCGGCATCGGCTCGGCACTGCTTGATGCGCGCATCGGTAAGATATTATGGACTAAGCCCGCGAAGTCCGACACCGGTCGCGGCCTATCCGCCGATATTGACCCGCGGCATGTCGGCGAGGAGATGTGGGGCGCGAACCAGCCTGACTTGTACGACGTGCATGGCAAGCCGATCGGCCCGCACCCCCGCCAGACCAACTTCGCCATTTGGTGGGACGGCGATTTGCTTCGGGAACTGCTCGACGGCACGACCATTTTCAAATGGAACTGGAAGACCGGCACGACCGAGCCGTTGCTGGTGACGGAGGGTACGGCGTCGAACAACGGGACCAAGGCGACCCCGGCGCTGCAGGCGGACTTGATCGGTGACTGGCGCGAAGAAGTGGTGTGGCGCAGTGCCGATAATCGCGAATTGCGCATCTACACCACGCCTTGGCCGACAACTCACCGGATCACGACGTTGCTCCAGGACCCGGTCTATCGCGCCGGGATCGCTTGGCAGAATACGGCTTACAACCAACCGCCGCACACCGGCTTCTATCTCGGCATGGCCAAGCCGTCCGACAAGGCAGAGTAATGGGGCGGCGCAGCCCGGTCAAAGAACCGGGTTGCGTCCCCAAAGCTGGTCGTAGCGCCAGCCCGACAGGTCCTCAACCACCTCGCGGGTGTGTGGGGTGGCGGGTTCGCGTTCCCCCGCACGCAACCGCTCGATCTCGTCCATCAGGACCGCATGGCTGGCGGGATCTAGCCGGAAGCGGAGCGAGACCCACAGGCCGAAGGCAAGCAGCGCCAGCGTGCCGCCGACCATGACCGCGACGATGGCATGGATGGTCTGAGGCGACTGGCTGGCCGCGCCGGTGACGAAGCCCGACGCCTGCAGGATTTGTCCCACCGCGATCAGCGCGGCGGCCTGCGACATTTTCCGCACGAAGGTCATCACCCCCGCAAAGGCGCCCTCGCGACGGCGACCGGTAACGATCTCGTCGACATCGGCCATATAGTTGTAGGTCGCCCAGGGGATGTAGTTGAGCGCCCCGCGTCCCAGCCCGGCGAACGCCACCGGCAACACGAACACCCAGCCGCTCGCGCCCTGTCCGGTCCACCAGAGACCGAGGAACAGAAGGACACCCAGCGCAAAACTGCCCACTGCGATCCGGTAGGCACGGGCGGGCGACGCGCGCAGCGCGAAATTGATCGCCAGCAGCACCGCCAGCGTCTGCACGGCATAGGTCAGCCCTGCCAGATTCGATACCGCCAGCGTCGTGCCGCCCAGCGCGAAGACGACGAAATAGGCAAAGGCCGCGTTGAAGATATCCTGGCTGATATAACCGCCCAGATACATGCCCAGATGCAGCCGGAACGCGCGGATACGCAGCGTCGAGAACAGGTTGCGGTACAGGTCGCGGATTGCGGCCAACGGCGTCATGCGCTCGCGGGCGAGTTGCCTGGTCTCGGCCGTGCGCGGACGTTCCCAGCTTAACAGATACAGCATCGTCGCCGAGAGCATGAACAGTATGGAGAACAGGATGCCCATGTACAGATATGTGTCAGGCGAATCCTTGCCCAGATGCTCGATCAGGCGGCCCGGAAGGATGGCGGCGAGGATCGCCGAAATTTGGCCGCACATGATGCGCCAACCGGCGAACTTGGCCTTGGTCCGGTAGTCGCTCGCCATCTCCGCCGCGAGCGTCTCGAACGGGATGATCTCGAGCGCATAGACCAGTTCGAACAGGACGTAGGTGACGAGATAATACCAGAAGCTCTGGCCTGCGACCCACATGATCGCGAAAGACGGCAGGAGCGGTATGGCAGCCAGCACGAAAGCGCGCCGCCGCCCGAACCTGCGTCCCGCCCAGGTGTTGCCGAACCGGTCGGAAATATAACCGATGGTCGGGCTGGCCACCGCGTCGAGCACGCGGGCGATGCCGAAGATCAGCGTCGCCTGTGCCGCCGACAGGCCGCAAAAGGTGGTGTAGAAGAACAGCACCCAAGTGCTGATGACCGCCATCGACCCGGCGCCGAGGATGTCGTTCGATCCATAGGCGGCAAAATTGTACCAGCGGACCGGACGGGCGGGGGCGATGGCGGCGTTTGCCATCAGATGTACGTCCGCAGGAATTCGCCGAGCGCGCAGATCGCCAGGCTCTGGCCGTACGGCATCGAGGTGAGCGCGATGTCCTTGTAGAACTGCATCGTGTCGCCCATCGCGGTGCCGAAGCTCACCTGCTTCAGCTCGCCCTTGTCATCGATATTGGCGAGCACGGCGCGGATCGCCTTGATCCCGACCGCCTCGTAATGGCGCGGCAGATAGCCCTTCCGCACCGCCTTCAGGATGCCATAGGCGAAGCCTGCGGTGGCCGACGCTTCCAGGTAGCTGGTCGGATCGACGATCAGCGTATGCCACAGCCCGCTTTCGTCCTGATGCTCGGCCAGCGTCTTCACCTGTGCCGCCAGCGTGTCGATCAGGAAGGTGCGGAACGCGTCGCCCGGTGGCAGATCGAGCATCTCGATGATCTCGGGGATCGCGATCGTGACCCAGCAATTGCCGCGCGCCCACAGCGCGCCCGCAAAGTTGTGGCGACCATCGAAGGTCCAGCCATGATACCAGAGGCCGGTCTGGCGATCGAACAGATATTTGATGTGGATGAGGAACTGGCGCTTGGCCTCCTCGATATAGTGCGGGCGGTCCAGGATCTGGCCGATGCGGGCGAGCGGCAGGACGCTCATCATCAGCGTGTCGTCCCACATCTCCTGCGGGTTCTCGTCGTTGAAGACGATGTGCTGGAAGCCGCCTTCCTCGGTCTTGGGCAGGCCGTCATCGGCCATCAGCCATTCCGCCCAGATGTCGAGATAGGGGAGGTAGGTCTGGTCGCCGGTCTGCTCATACAGGTTGGCGAGCGTCAGGAAGGGCGACATGGTGTTGATGTTCTTGGTCGGCGTGCCCGCGGCGAAGCGGTCCTCGAACCATTTCAACATCACGTCCCAGGCGGCCTGGTCGCCGGTCAGCTCCCAATAACGGTACAGGCCGAACAAGCCGATGCCGTGTGTCCATTCCCAGTCGTTCCACCCCTTGGTGTCGATCACCCGGCCATCCTCCAGGCGGAGCAGAAACTCGCCGGTCTCGTCCTTGATGTTGACGAGGTTGTCGATCAGCTTGGCGATCTGCGCCGTCACCTCGGCGCGGGGAATGTCGTGATTGAGGGCTGCCACGGGAAATGCTCTCCGAAGATCAATGGGATGGATAAAGATCGCGGTAGGTGGGAACGGCCACGTCGGTGACGCTCACGCCGCCACGCGCGTGATGCAGGGTGACGAGCCTGACCGGCTCGATGCCGTTGCCGGGCGCGCCGTCGCTGGTCACGGCCAACGCCAGCGTATTGCGGCCGCGATGGTGCAGGATGCCCTCGGGGATCGGGAAGACGCGCTGCGGCCCGACATTGGCGACGAACTGGCCCATGTTCCAGCCGTTGACGAAGATCAGCACGCGGTAGCGGCCCGGCGAACGCGGGGTCTTGGCATCGCCGATCTGGAGGCCAATCGTCGCGTCCTCGTTCTTTGGTACGGACAGGTCGAAGGTCGTGCGATACCAGCTGGTCCCCATATAGGGTGTCGCATCCGCCAGCTTCATCGATGACCATGCGCCGTCGGCAAAGTCCGGCAGTGTCCAGCCCATGCGCTCACCGTAAAGGCCGCCATTGTTGCTGGGGCCACGTGCGACATCCCTCAGGTCCTCGCCGCCTGCACGACCCTGGATCTTCCACGCGATCGGTACGGCGAAACTGTCGCCGCTGGCGTCGGCGAGCGAGACAGAGATCAGCCCGCGCGGCTCCTTGTGCGCGTCGTCGACGTCGAGGTCCCAGTTATGGCCGTTCACCCGCACCATCGCGGCCAGCACATGCTCGCCGGGGGTCTGTGCCTCGGGCGGCAGGGCGAATTCGGCGACGCCGGTGGTGATCGGCCGGGGCAGGCCGCCCGCCAGTTCGTGCTGGCCGATGAGTTTCCCGTCGAGGAAGAGTTGCAGCATCCCCGCGCCGCCCGCGCCGTGATGGATCGTCGCGGTCTTCGCCTGCGCAGACCCTTGGAAGCGCCCGCGATACCAGACGTCGCCGTCGTGGAAGCCATAGGCGTCCGCGCCGAGATTGGGCTGGCCGGTCGGCGGGCGGACGGTCGCGACGTTCCGCGCCGAGCCTGCGACGGTCCAGCCGGAATCGTCGAAATCGGGTCGGGTCTCGGGCGATCCCTCGGCATAGCGCCACGTCGCCGCCATCAGATCGGGCAGCGTCAGGCTTTCCGGGGCGGGCAGGGGCCGTTTGGCGATCAGGCTGCGGCTTGCCGAGCGGGTGACGGGCACCGCCTGCCCGTTCCAGCGGATCGACCGGACGGGGCCCCAGACTTCCAGAGGCGCCGCCGTATCCGTATCGCCGGTCAGGTCGAGTGTGCTGCCACGCACGACCGCATGGCGGACCAGCGCCGGGCCGCGTTCGAGCAGGCCGTCCTGCCGGAAGAAGCTCTGCCCCGCCGCGACGTCGCCGATCAGCAGCAGGAGCGGCGGGCGAGCCCCGCCCTCGATCCGTACGCGGGCAAGGCCCTGATGGACATAGGTGAGGCGCAGATCGCCCTTGGCGGGATCGAAGCTGCTCGCGACCTGCCCCTCGATCACCGTCACCTTTGGCGCGCTGGCATAGCGAAGCACCATCTCGCCGGGTTCGCCCGCGCGGCCGTAGAAGAGTGCGACATCCTCCGTGCCGCGGCGGATCGTAGTCTGGAGTTCCGACGAGGCATAGACCAGTCGCTGCCGTTCCAGATTCAACCCCGCGACCAGCAGCTTGGCATCACGGCCATGGAGTTCGCTGGCAAAACTGTAGCGCCCGTCCGGCAGGTCGGCAGTGATGGTGAAGCGTGCGTCGCCGGTCGCGTTGGACGGCTTGGGCGCGACGAAGAGCAGGCGCATGTCGGTGTCGGGATTGCGGTCGTGATAAACCTGCACCGCGTCGCTCCCCGCGATGGTGACGGGCGGGGCTTTCTCCAGCCGGGCGAGATCGGGTACGGCGGCGAGGAACTGGCCGATCTGCTTCAGCTCCAGCGCCTTGGGCCGCAGGTTGCGCGCCTCGTCGATCGCCGAGCCGTAATCATAGGAGGTGTAGACCACAGGCGCGGGCAGCCAGCCCCAGCTGGTGCCGCCATAGCCCATATAGATGCTCTGGATCGCGATGCCGTTGGCGATGTTGGTGCCGTAGAAGACACGCTGATAGCCGCTGCCGCGCTGGATTGCGTTGCACGGATACATGCCGTTCGACCCCCAATAGTCGAACCAGCCTCCACCGAATTCGGCGAGGAAGCCGGGCGTCTTGGGTGAGGCACTGGCCCCGCCCTTCGCGCCGCCGGGACCGTACAGGCCCCAGTCGGGGGCGGGGGCGCCTTTCGTGGGCTTGTTGTCGACGCCGCAGACGCCGCCGGGATAACCGTCGAAGGCGTACAGTTCCTGCGGCCCCGGTACGGTCAGGGACACGTCTGAGCTTTTCGGCACCCAATATCCGTTGCGGCCCTGATCGTTGTGGAACATCGGCACGGTGATGCCGTCGGCGCGCGCCTTGTCGTACAGGTGCTGCATGTAGCGGCTCTGCGACGGTGTGGTCAGCGCCAGTTCGTTCTCGATCTGGTGGAGGATGATCGTGCCGCCACGTCCCAGCTGGTGCTTGGCGATGATCGGGTTGATATGGCTCAGCCACTCATCGACGGCGGCCAGATATTCAGGATCGTCGGTGCGCGCCTTGCCCGGCTGGTTGACCAGCCAGCCCGGAAAGCCGCCGCGCGACAGTTCCGCGTTCACATACGGCCCGGCGCGGGTGATGACGTAGAGCCCTTCCTCCTGCGCCATGGTCAGCAGCCGGTCGATGTCGCGGATGCCGCTGAAGTCGTACACGCCCTTTTTCGGACTGTGGAATCCCCAGTCGATATAGATGGCCACGGTGTTGAACCCGCTCGCCTTCATCTTCTGCAATATGTCGCGCCACAGATCGGGCGAGGGCAGGCGGAAGGGGTGGAACTCGCTCGACCAGATCAGCGTCGGCTTGCCGTCAATGCGTAGCGAATAGCGGTCGAACGTGACACGCTGGGGCGGCGGCGCTGCCTGCGCCGTACCCGTGCTCGCCAGCAACAGGGCGGCGATCACGCTCATGGCAGGTAGAACATCGGCGTCAGCGGGGCTTCAACCGGGCGGTTGTCGGGGCGGACCTCCATCAGGTCGGCCATATAATCCCACCAGCGCTGCATGACCGGCTGGCCCGGCAACGTGTCGCGGGTATCGTTGGGATGGAGGCGCAGGACGGCGAACAGCGCGTTCGTCTCCTCGTCGAGGAAGATCGAATAGTCGTAAATGCCCGCCTCGCGCAGTGCCTCGGCCAGGTCGGGCCAGATGGCGTCGTGGCGGCGGCGATATTCCTCTGCCATGCCGGGCTTCAACATCATGCGAAAGGCGATGGGCTGGGTCATGAGTCGTCTCCGGGGATGTTGAGGCCATGGCGGTGCGCGAAGGTGGCAAAACGCGCCAGCCAGGGATGGGCACGGCCGTCCGCCTCGATCAGGCGCGGGCCGTGGCCGCCGGTCTCGACGATGTGGAGTTCGGCGGGGCGGGGCAGGGCGTGGACCGCCTGGAACATCGCGATGCTGTTGGCGACGGGCACGACCGGATCGTCGGCGGCATGGCCGAGAAAGGTCGGCGGCATATCGGCGGGCAGGTTCAATTCGGCCGAATAGCGCGCCGCCTTAGCCGCATCGGCATCGCGCCCGAGCAGCTCGCGCTTCGATTGGCCGTGCGCGAACTCTTGCGTCATGGTGATGACCGGGAAGAGCAGGCCGACCGTCCTGATCGTCGTCGGCTGGCGGTCCGCCGCGTCGACGGGCTCATAGGTTTTGAGCGCCGACCGTGCGGCGAGGCGCGCGGCGAGATGCCCGCCAGCCGAAAAGCCCATCGCGGCGATATTGGTCGGATCGATGCCCCACTCGCTCGCACGCGCGCGGATCACGCGCAGAGCACGCTGGGCATCCTGCAGGGGCGCGTCCGGACCCGCCGCCCAATCGTCATGCGGCAGGCGATAGAGCAGGTCGAAGGCGGTGACTCCCAGGCTGGCGAACCAGCGCGCGACCGGCGACGGTTCGCGGCCCAGCGCGACGCGGGCATAGCCACCGCCGGGGATCAGCAGCACCGCCGCACCGGTCGGCTTGGGTGCCGGGCAGACGGTCAGCATCGGCGTCGCGATATGTGGCCAGGCGATATTGTCGGCCGGGCCGTTCGGCGCGCGCAGCACGAACGCGTCGACCACTGGCGGATTGGGCATACCTGGCGGCGTCGCGGGCCAGATTGGGAAGCGGCTCACCGCAGGCGTGGCGGCCATCGCCACGCGAGGCGTCGCGGCGAGCGACAGTCCGGCGGCGATCAGGGTGCGGCGATCGAGTATCATCGTCAGTTCCCCGCGGGTCTTTCGCTGCTGTGCATCGTGCTAGCCGCCAGGCGGAAGTTTTCCGGTGCGGGCGGCTGGCCCGGGTCGAAGGGGGACAGGTCGCTTCGCACGAAGCGCGCAAGTGAGGGTAATGCCCGCATCCGCTCGGCGATGTCGCGGGCCAGCACCCACGCGCCGTAATTGTCGTGATGCGTCACGTCGCGCCCGTTGTCGTTGAAAGCCAGCGGCGCGTGATCCTTGCCCAAGGCCTCGTAGAAGAGGATCGAGTCCGCGTTCAGGTCGATCACCGGCACATGCTCCTCGGCGCCGACCGCGCGAACGGCGGCGGGATAGTCGCCCAGCGTAGGCCGGATATGTCCGTCTGCCGTCCATTGCCGCCGCTCGGGCGAGGTGATCAGGATCGGCGTCACCCCGCGCCGCCGCAGCTCGGCGATATAGGTGCGCAGATAGTCGCGATAGGTGGTCGCCGCGTCGGCGTAGGTCTGCGGCCATTGCACCTTCTGGTCGTTATGGCCGAACTGGATCATGGCGATGTCGCCCGGCTTCGCGCTCGCCAGCACCTTGTCCAGCCGCAGCTCCGTCAGGAAGGATTTCAACGTCTCGCCCGATTCCGCATGGTTGGCGACAGCCACGGTCGGCGCGAGAAAGACGGGCAGCATCTGCCCCCAGCTCGCCGCCGGTTCGGCGGGCTGGTCGGTGACGGTAGAGTCGCCCAGCAAGAACAGGGTGGGCACCTCGACGGGCGCGATCGACACGGTACGCAGGCCGGGCGCGGTGCCCAGGATTTCGAGCGTCAGCCGGTCGTCCCAGTTGAACGACCCGACCTCGCGCGGCTTCAGGCGCACGGCGCTGCCGCCCGGCGCATTGGCAGGGGGCGCAGTCAGTTGCGGGTCGCGGACATTCACGAGGAAGCGGCGCGTCACGATCTGGCCCGGCCGGGTGCGGATCGCGTCCAGCATCAGGCGGCGATTCTCCGCCTTGATCGTCGTGTCGGTGGCGCGCTTCGGATCGCCCAGCGTCACCGTCACCTCATAATTGCCGGGCGACACCGCGACCGAGAAAAAATGGGGATCGGCTTCATAGCCATAGTTGTGATCGAAGCGATGGTCCCGCGCCACGGCGACGGCGTCCGCTTCCCGAACGTTCGCCGCCAGCACGAAATGACGGACGGGCGACGGAGGCTGGGCCGCAGCGATGTTCGCCATGCCCAGCACCGTCACCGCGATCAGCCGGCGCATGACGGCCCGCCCGCAGGCGTCGTCCGGGTCAGAGCCGGGCGATCCTTCAGGATATGCCGCGCGATCGGCAGATGCGTCTTCGCAAGCCCGCCCGCGATCAGGTCGGCGATCCTTCGCGCGCCCAGTTCGCTGAAATGCGTGTCGTCATCGACCGCTTCGGTATAGCCGGGCAGCCCTTCGCCCTTGGCATAATGGAGATAATAGATGCGCGAGCCGTCCGGGCCGATGCCGTCGATCCAGCGCTCTGACAACTGGGCCAGGTCGATCAGCGGCACATGCTCTTGCTCGGCCACGCGTTTGGCGGCCTCCGAATAGGTCGGGAAGCTCGGCACGACGTGCCCGTCCTTGAAGGCGCGGCGGGTCACCGGGGTCAGCAGCACCGGCTTCGCCCCGGCGGCACGAGCGACCGCGATGAAGCGCTTGAGATTCGCCTCATAGTCGGGGATCGGGGTGTAGCGTTCGGGTTTGGCCTGATTGGCGTCGTTATGGCCGAACTGGATCAGCAGCGTGTCGCCCGGCTTCAGGTCCTGGGCGATGGCGTCCAGTCGCCCCTCCGCCATGAAGCTCTTTGTGCTGCGCCCGCCGATCGCGCGATTGACGACCGTGACCTCCGGCCCGACGGCGCAGCGGAGCATCGAACCCCAGCCGGACAGCGGATATTTATCCGGCCGATAATCCTGCGCGGTCGAGTCGCTGGCAATGAAGATGCGGGCGGGGGGCATCGCGCGAGGGGGCGTTCCGGCGAGCAGGAACGGCAGAGCGGCGACCAACAGTCCGACAGCCGCCCGATGACGCTTCGCCATGCACCCGCTCCCTTGTCATGCCTTGCGAGCCCGTTGCTGGCCCGCTTTCCCGAACTATGAGAGAAAATCCCACATAGTGCAAGACAAGTTTGTTATCTGGAATGGATTTACCGGCCCTCTTTTTCCCTCCAGCCCAGGTCGCGGCTGATGGCGTGGGCGGTGCCCAGCACCTCGCCGGTCAGCGCGGTCATCCGGTCGTCCGACATATATTGCGCCGCGCTCGATACGCTGATCGCAGCGACGATCCGGCCGCTGGCGTCGCGGATAGGGGCTGCGACGCAGCGTATCTGGTCCTCGTTCTCCTCCAGGTCGAAGGCGCAACCCAGACCGACATAGCCGCGCATCCGTTCGAGCCAGATCGCATAATCGGGAGCTTTCGGATCACCGCCGCGCTCCTCCTCGAACCGCTGACCCCACGCCCGGGCATCGTCGTCGAGCATCAGCGCCTTGCCAAGCCCGGTGGACGTCATCGGCTGGCGGTCGCCGACCCGGCTGGAGATGTCGACCCGGCGGCGACCAGGGATCTTGTCGAGATACAGCGCCTTGTCGCCGTCGCGTACGCCCAGATGGACGGTATCCTCCGACGCGGCGGCCAGAGCTTCGATGTGGTCGCGGCCGATCTGGACCACGTCTGCCTGCTGCTGTGCCAGGAAACCGAGTTCGAGCAGCTTCGGTCCCAGACGATAACCCTGGCGCGGCGTGAAGATCAGGAAGCGCCGGTCGATCAACGCGCTCGCCAGTCGGTGCGTCGTGCTGCGCGTCAGGCCCAGTCGCTCGGCCAGCTCGGCCAGTGCGATGGGGCGATCGGCAACCTCGTCGATCAGGTCGAGACCGCGCAGCAGCGTCTGGCTGCCGGTCGGCCCCTTGGTCTCGCCGGATTCGGCTTTGGCGGTCTTGGCGGATGCAGGCATCGGAAAGGCTCTCCAGGCGCGCCACAGTGTCTGCGTACGCGTACCATATTGTGGGAGTATTTGCCCAAGCGGGGTGCCGCTGTCGAGAACAAAGCGCGCCGATGCCGTGCTATTGTGGCCAGAATGGCGCATCCTGTGCACTCGCCTGGGTCACCCGGTCGAGAATGATCGCCGCGCGCGCGTCCAGTCCTTCATGCGACAGCGCCAGCCCATCGATCCCCAGCCCCTCAACATGCCGCGCCCATAGTCCCCAGGCGGGCAGGGGACCGAACATGCTCGGCTCCGGATAGGCGTCGGGACGTTCCTCGGGCACCCGCGCGGAATCCTCGGACGTGCCGCCGCCGCGGTAATGGAGGCTCAGGCGTGCGAGCGTCACATCGCAAATCGGGTGGTGCTGCAGTCCAGCGATGATCAGCGGGTAAGGATGATCGATGCCGGTCGCCTGGATATCGCTCAGGGTGATATCCCGCATCGCGCCCACGCCCGTCCCTTCCGGCCCACGCCCGCGATGCCCCAGGCGGATGAAAATCGGGGCGCTGGTCACGTCGGCCATGGACAGCCGCCGCGCCGTAACCCCTTCCATGATACCGCCATCGACCGTTTCCAGCGCCAGTCCCCGGCTACGCTCGAAGCGGCAATCCTCGATCAGGATGTCGCGAAATCCGCCATTGCTCTCGGTGCCGATCTTGATCCGGCCGGTGGGGCCGTCCCGGTCGGGCGCGAGCCGCTGAGTCGTGCCGAATCGCCCGTCCAGCATCGTGCCGCGGTCATAGCCTGACACGGTGCAGTCGCGTATGACGATATTCTCGACATCGATCGGGTGGCCCATGGCCAGGCTGCTCTTTATGACGATGGCGTCGTCATTGGGCGTGTTGACCCGGCAGTGCGTCACGGTCGCGTGACGCACACCATCCAGGTCGATACCGTCGCGTTCGGCATCGATGGTCAGCCTGTCCAGCGCAACACGCGTGCAGCCGGTGAGCAGGACGGCGATATGTCCGCCACGGTCTATGGTCAGCCGCTCGATCGTGACGCCGTGGCAGTCGCGCAGGCCGATCGCCTTGTTGCCTTGCCCGCGCATCGCCTGAAACCCCGGCTCCAGCGCGGCGATGGCGGCGGGGCTCATATAGTGCATCGACAGCGGATGTTCGCCCCGTTGCGCATGCCAGCGCGATCCCGGACCGTTGCGGGTCAGGCCGCATCCCTCGATCCGACCCGGCCCGGCGATGGCGATGTCGTGCAGCCCGTCGCCCCAGATCAGGCTGTTATGCCAATGGCTGTGTCCGAAATCCTGATAGAGTTGGTCGCCGCGCGGTTCGGGATCGTCATAGCGCCCGGCGTGGCGCGCCGGATCGGCGGCCTCGATCACCGCGTTCTCGGCCAGCCATAACGCGACGCCGCTCGCCAGCCGGATCGAGAAGCAGAGATAGCGTCCGGCGGGCACGAGCACCGTCCCGCCGCCGGTGCGGGCGACATGGGTGATGGCGCGGTTGATCGCGTGGTGTTCCAGCGTTCGCCCGTCGCCGCGGGCGCCGAGTTGCACCACGTCGACCGATTGCCGGGCATGAACCGGCGCGATCAGGCGCATGGTCAGGGGCGAGCCTTGGCGACCTCGACGGCATAGACCTGCTGCTCGCCTTGCATGTTGGAACGGAAGACCAGCCATTTGCCGTCCGGCGTGAAGTTCGCGTTGGGTTCCAGCCGGTAATCCTGGGCAGCCATGTTGACGAGCTTCTCCGCCTCGAACACGCCGGGCTGGACCAGCGTATCGGCATCGGGCGCACGGATGCCGGCGACATCGGGAATGGCGCGTGGGCGGAACAGATAGAGCCATTTGCCGTCGGACGCATGGGCGACCATCTCGCGGTCGCCGCCATCGCCGGAGAATAGCTTGCCATCGGGCGAGCTATGGAAATGCACCGACCACTCGTTGCGGTTCAGGTGATAGCGGGTCCGCTTGCCCGTCGCGATGTCATAGCCCGCGACCCAGAAATCCTCGCCGCGCGGGGTTTGCAGGTCGTACCAGACGGTCCGCCCGTCATGGTAGAACCACTCATGCCCGGCAATCTCCATGTTCATGGTGCGGGTATGGATCTTGCGGGGCACGTCGCCCGGCCGGTCGACCCGCATCAGCCAGAGCCGGTCGACCTTGTGCCACGGTCCTTCGTGACAGAACATCAGCAGGCCGGGATCGGTCGGCGAGAATTGCAGATGGTTGAGCCAGTCGGTCGCGCGGTGGACGATGCGCTTCGCACCGGTGCGCGTGTCGATGACGAACATTGCCATCGGCACGCGCGCCTCCAGCCGCTCGTTCATCCGCACTTCCTTGGCCTCGGCATAGCTCAGCGGCTTTCCGTCCGGCCCGGTCGCGCGGTAATCAGCCTGGTCGTAGCGGGCGTCCTTCTTGGCGAAGAGCGCCAGCGTGTCGGACGAGGCGGCGGGATCGGTCTCGACCCCGCCCAGCAGCGTCTCGTCGGCGTTGATCGTCTGGATATCGCCCTGTGCGATGCTGGCGATCTCGCGGGTCTTGCCGCTGTCGATATCGGCGGCCCAGATCGTCTTGGCGCCTTGTCCGTCCGCGCTTTGCGTCTGGTAATAGGCGGTGCGGGTGCGATGCCCCGTGAAGAGCAGGCGGAACGGCCCCGTAATCGGCACGACGGTTTTCAGCGCACGGGTCTTCAGATCGACCGAGGCGATGCCCTTCGGTGTCGAGAGCAGCAGCTTGTCGCCCTGCGGGGTATAGCCGTTGAAGTTGAAATAGAGGCTGGCGCTGCCCGGTTCGTGCGACAGACGGACGATGCGGTGGCCGGTGTCGGGGTCGATCCACTCACGCAGAGGCACCGTATCCGCCGCACGCACGACGGACGGAGCGGCGAACGTCAGCAGCAGGGCAGCGCACAGCCTCATTGGAGGTTCACGAATGCGCCGCCATCGACCAGCAGCGCCGCGCCGGTGACATAGCGCGCCATGTCGGAGGAGAGGAAGACGGCGGGCCCCGCCATATCCTCCGGCACGCCCAGCCGCCCCAGCGGTACGCGGCCCTCCATATATTTGCGCTTGGCCTCGTCGGCGAGGTCGTCCTTGTTGATCTCGGTCAGGATGGTGCCGGGCAGCAGCGAGTTGCAGCGGATATTATGCCGCCCCAACGCGATGGCGGCCGACTGCATCAGCGAATGCAAGCCGGCCTTGGTCGGGGTATAATGCGTCTGGAACTCGCCACCGACCAGCGCCGAAATGGAAGAGACCGCGATGATCGACCCGCCATGACCCTGCTCGACCATCTGCCGCGCCGCCGCCTGGCACATATAATAGCCGCCATGCAGGTTGACTCGCATCGTCCGCTCGAACGTCTCGACGGGCATGTCGAGGAAGCTGTGGAAGGGGCAGATGCCCGCGTTCGACACCATCACATCGACCTTGCCGAACGCCGCGACCGCGCGCGCGATGAAATCGGTCGCGGTGGCCGGGTCGGCGACATCGCCCTGAATGGCGACCGCGCGGCGCCCATGCGCCTCGATCCCCGCCACGCACTGGGCGGCGCCATCCGAGTCGCGGGCATAGTTGATCGCGACATCCGCGCCATGTTCGGCCGCACCAATGGCGATCGCCCGACCGATGCCCGTCGAAGCGCCGGTGACGACGACGGTTTTTCCTTCCAGCAGCTTCACGGCCTTGCTCCTCATCCTGTCCGTCTGCTCACTTCGCCCATCGGTTTTTGCAAAACAACCGATTGACCTTCAGAGTCTCAACAATTAGCATACTATTCCATAAAGTGAGAAAGTAAAGCCGGGAGGATCGGATGTGGGGCGGTTGCCAAGGGACGCGGGCCAGCGAGGGCGGGCGATGAGCCTGTCGCGGATCAAGCATGTCCGTGCCTTTGTCGCACGCGGGGCGGGCGCGGATTATCACGATCAGGGCGCGGGCCACTGGATCGACGACCACATCGCCACGCCGATGAGCCGCTATCCCGAATATCGCCAGTCGCGGCAGAGCTTCGGCATCAACGTGCTGGGAACGCTGGTGGTCGAGATCGAGGCGGAGGACGGCACGATCGGCTTTGCGGTCACCACCGGGGGCGAGCCTGCCGCCTATATCGTCGAGAAGCATCTTGCCCGCTTCCTCGAAGGCCGCTCGCCCGTCGAGGTAGAGAAAATCTGGGACCAGATGTATTTCTCGACCCAATATTATGGCCGCAAGGGTCTGGTGGTGAACGCCATTTCCGGCGTCGACCTGGCGCTGTGGGATCTGCTCGGCAAGCTGCGCGGTGAGCCGGTCTATCACATGCTCGGCGGCGCGGTGCGCGACGAACTGCAATTCTACGCCACCGGCGCGCGGCCCGATGTCGCCAAGGAACTGGGCTTCATCGGCGGCAAGCTGCCGCTCCATCATGGTCCCGCCGAGGGCTTAGAGGGGATGGAGAAGAACATCGCGCTGCTCGCCGACATGCGCGGCAAGTGCGGCGACGATTTCTGGCTGATGTACGATTGCTGGATGTCGCTCGATCTCGACTACGCCACCCGCCTCGCGCACCGCGCGTGGAACGAGTGCGGGCTGAAGTGGATCGAGGAGGCGCTGAGCCCGGACGACTATTGGGCCTATGCGGAGCTTCGGAAGAAGGCGCCACCGGGCCTGCTCGTCACCACCGGCGAGCATGAGGCGACCCGCTGGGGCTTTCGGATGCTGATCGACATGGGCTGCTGCGACATCATCCAGCCCGATGTGGGCTGGTGCGGCGGCGTGACCGAACTGATCAAAATCGCCAATTATGCCGACAGCCGGGGGGTGATGATGATCCCGCACGGATCCTCGGTGTATAGCTACCATTTCGTCATCACCCGCCACAATTCGCCCTTCGCCGAATTCCTGATGATGCACCCCGGACCCACCGAGGTCGTGCCGATGTTCGCGCCGCAGCTGCTCGGCGAGCCGGTGCCGCAGAACGGCCGCATCCGCGCGAGCGCGCTCGACAAGCCCGGCTTCGGCGTCGAGCTGAACGCCGACGTGCCGCTCCACCGCCCTTACACCCATTGAGGATGTTCGCATGAAACTCTGTCGTTATGGACAAAAGGGCATGGAGAAGCCCGGTCTGATCGATGCTCACGGTCGCATCCGCGATTTGTCGGGCGTGATTGACGATGTCACCCCCGCCACCGTCACGCCCGAGGCGCTGGGTCGCCTGCGGAACATCGATCCCGAAACCCTGCCGCTGGTTGAGGGCGAGCCGCGTTACGGCGTGCCGGTCGCCGGGATCGGCAAGTTCATCGCGATCGGCCTGAACTATGCCGACCACGCGGCGGAATCCGGGCTGCCGGTGCCGCCCGAACCGATCTTCTTCACCAAGGCGATATCGTGCCTGACCGGCCCCAACGACCCGGTCATGATCCCGAAGGACGCCGAGAAGACCGACTGGGAGGTCGAGCTTGGCGTCGTGATCGGCAAGACCTGTCGCTATGTCGAACAGGCCGACGCGCTGGATCATGTGGCGGGCTATGTTCTCGCCAATGACGTGTCCGAGCGCGCCTATCAGAAGGAACTGGGCAGCCAGTGGGATAAGGGGAAGGGGTGTGACACGTTCGGACCCGTCGGCCCGTGGCTGGTCACGCCGGACGAGGTCGGCGACTGTCAGGAACTCGACATGTTCCTCGACGTCAACGGGCGGCGGATGCAGACCGGCAATACCAGGACGATGATCTTCCCGGTCGCGGAGTGCATCGCCTATGTCAGCCGTTTCATCACGCTGCATCCCGGCGATCTGCTGATTACCGGCACCCCGCCCGGCGTGGGCGAGGGGCAGAAGCCCGACAAGATCTTCCTGAAGGCAGGTGACACGATGCACCTTGGCATCGCGAAGCTGGGCGAACAGCGCCAGACCTGCGTCCCCTTCTCGCTGGAACTGCCCCGGTGACCGTCTTCGGGGGGCGCTTCGCGGGGCGGTCCGCGATCGTGACGGGGGCGGCCTCGGGCCTGGGCTGCGAGGTCGCGCGACGCATCGTCGCCGAGGGCGGTTCGGTCGCGCTCTGGGACGTCGATGGCGAAAAGCTGGAGGCGGCGGCGAAGGCTATCGGTGCGACCCACTGGGACGCCTTCGACATCTCGGACCTCGATGCGGTCGAGCGAGCGACCGCCGCGAGCGTGGCGGCACTGGGCAAAGTTGATATCCTGATCTGCTCGGCGGGAATCACCGGCGCGACGGCCAGCGTCCAGGACTATCCACTCGACAGCTGGCAGCGGGTCGTGGAGATCAACCTGAACGGCGTCTTCTATTGCTGTCGTTCGGTCGTCACGCATTTGATGGCGAACGGTTACGGCCGGATCGTCAACGTCGCCTCGGTCGCGGGCAAGGAGGGCAATCCCAATGCTTCGGCCTACTCGGCGACCAAGGCGGGGGTGATCGGCTTCACCAAGTCGCTGGGCAAGGAACTGGCGGGCAAGGGTGTCATCGCCAATGCGATCACCCCGGCGACCTTCGAGAGCCCGATCTTGGCGCAACTGCCCCAGAGCCAGGTCGATTATATGCGGAGCAAGATCCCGATGGGGCGGCTGGGCGAGGTGAGCGAGACGGCGGCGATGGTCTGCTTCATGGCGTCGGAGGAGTGCAGCTTCACCACCGCCTCGACCTTCGACACGTCGGGTGGGCGGACGACCTATTGATGATCCCGTTCGTCGACGCGCATATCCATCTGTGGGATCTGGGGCGGCTGCGTTATCCGTGGCTGACGCCGCCCTTTGCCGATGACTGGCCGAACGGCTCGGTTGAGGCCATCGCGCGCACCTATCTGCCCGCCGATTACCGGGCGGAGATGGCGCGGTGGCATGTCGTCGGCGCGGTCCATGTCGATGCTGGGGCGCATCCGAGCGATGCGCTGGCCGAGACCGAGTGGCTGGAGGGTTTGGCCAAGGCGGAGGGGCTGCCGAGCGCGATCGTCGCCTTCGCCGCGCTGGACGATCCCAATCTCGACGCCACGCTGGCGGCGCATGTCCGGCATCCGCGTGTGCGGGGCATCCGGCATATCGTCAACTGGCATGCCGATCCGCAGCGCAGCTATACTCCGCGTGACGTGACACGGGACGATAGGTGGCAGCGGGGCTTCGCGAAGCTGGCGGAGCATGGCCTGTCCTTCGACCTGCAATGTTATCCGGGGCAGATGCCCGCGCTCGCCGAAGTGATTGCACGCCATCCGGATATTCCGGTCATCGTCAACCATGCGGGCATGGCGGTGCTGAGCGATCCCGATGGGGCGGCCGAGTGGCGCCGGGGATTGGCCGCGCTGGCCTGGCATCGTCACGTATCGGTCAAGCTGTCGGGCTTCGGCTTCGCCCGGCGTGACTGGACGCCGGGCTTCGTGCGCGACACAGTCCGCACCGTGATCGACCTGTTCGGCACGGAGCGTGCGATGTTCGCCAGCGACCTGCCGACCGACCGGCTGTTCGGCGGCATCGACGCGCAGATGGAGGCCTGTCATGCCGCCGTCGCGGATTTCACCGAAGAGGATCGCCGCGCGCTGTTCGGTCGCAATGCCGACCGTATCTATCGCATCGGGCTGGGCTGCTGACCGCCTTGGCCTGCAAGACATGAGAATTTGGGAGTGAACCGCATGTACGATCGCACTTATTACGCCACCCACCCGGACATGATGGAGTGCGTCTCCAATGACGAGCTGCGCGACCGTTATCTGATCCCCGGCCTGTTCCGCACCGGCGAGTGCGTCCTGAACTATACCCATGCCGAGCGCTTCGTGATCGGCGGCGTCGCGGTGGGCGACGCGGCCGTCAAGCTGCCTGACCAGACCGAGCCCAAGTCCGCGGCAGGGCACCCATTCCTGGAACGCCGCGAGCTGGCGATCGTCAATGTCGGCACCGTCGAGGGCCGGGTGACGGTGGACGGCGAGGTCTTCACGCTGGGTAACAAGGACTGCCTCTATGTGACGATGGGTGCGCGGGAAGTCCTGTTCGAAGGGCAGGGCGCACGTTTCTACCTCGCCTCGTGCCCGGCGCATAAGGCGTTCCAGACCCGCAAGCTGGGCATCGCCGACGCCAATGCGCTCGAGCGTGGCAGCCTGGAGGAATCGAACGAGCGCACCATCTATCAGCTTGTCATTCCGGGCGTCTGCGACAGCGCGCAGCTGGTGATGGGCCTGACCGTGTTGAAGCCGGGCAGCGTATGGAACACCATGCCCCCGCACATCCATGAGCGGCGCAGCGAAATCTATTTCTACTTCGAGCTCGACAATCTCGAGAGCGACCGCGTCATGCACTTCATGGGCGAGGGCGAGGCGACCCGGCATCTGGTGGTGAAGAACGAGGAAGCGGTGATCTCGCCGCCCTGGTCGATCCATATGGGCGCGGGGACCAAGGCCTATGCTTTTATCTGGGCGATGGCGGGCGAGAACCAGGATTATACCGACATGAACGTGCTCGACATCTGTCAGCTGGCATGAGCGCGCCTGTGAACCCCTTCGACCTTTCGGGCCGCGTCGCGGTCGTCACCGGGGCCAATACCGGCATCGGCCAGGCGATCGCGGTCGCGCTGGCGGCGGCGGGGGCGGATGTGGCCTGTGTCGGCCGCACACCCGCCGAGGAGACGGTCGAGATGGTCCGGGGCCTTGGCCGCCGGGCGGAGATTGTCACCGCCGATCTGTCGACGATCGAGCCGGTGAATCGAGTCGTCGCGGAGACTCTCGACCGGTTCGGCGGCCTCGACATTCTGGTCAACAATGCCGGTATCATCCGCCGCGCCGACGCGGTCGACTTCACCGAGGAGGACTGGGATGCGGTGGTCGACACCAATCTGAAGTCGGTCTTCTTCCTGTGCCAGGCCGCCGGGCGGCACATGATCGGGCAGGGCGTGGGACGGATCATCAACATCGCGTCCATGCTGACCTTTCAGGGGGGCATCCGCGTGCCGAGCTATACCGCGTCGAAATCGGGCATCGGCGGGCTGACCAAATTGCTCGCCAATGAGTGGGCGAAGCACGGCGTGACGGTCAACGCGATCGCGCCGGGCTATATCGCCACCAACAACACCGCCGCATTGCAGGCCGATCCGGCCCGCAACGGCGCGATCCTGGAGCGTATTCCGGCGGGACGGTGGGGCGATCCGGTCGATCTCGGCGGGGCGGCGGTCTTCTTGGCGTCGGATGCGGCGGCCTATGTCCAAGGGCATATCCTAGCGGTCGACGGAGGTTGGCTAGCCCGCTGAGGGGCTCCGTCAAACCATATGCACCGGCTGGGGCCGTCAAACCAACGTGGCAGGTCGGGCGGGCGGCTGATATTGATGGCGGATGAGCCGGAAATCGAGGGCTTTGCCGCCGAGCCCGTTTCGCCGTTTCAACTCGTCGCCGGAGGTGATCCGGCTGGTGGTGCTGATGTACGTGCGCTTCCCGCTGTCGCTGCGGAATGTGGAAGACCTGTTGTTCGAGCGTGGCATCGACATTTGCCATGAGACGGTGCGGCTGTGGTGGAACAGGTTCGGTCCGCTATTTGCGGGGGACATCCGCCGTGGACGCGTGAGCCGCATGCGAGGCTTTCGGCACTGGCGATGGCATCTCGACGAGATGTACGTGAAAATGAACGGCGAGATGATCTACCTGTGGCGGGCGGTTGATCACGACCGACGGCCTGCGCAGCTACGGCGCGGCCATGGACGAACTGGGTTGGCGTGATCGTCAGGAGATCGGCCGGTGGGCCAACAACCGGGTGGAGAACAGCCACCTGCCGTTCCGATGACGAGAGCGGGCGATGCTACGGTTCAGGCAAATGAAGACGCTACAAAAGTTCGCCTCCGTGCACGCCAACGTCCACAACCACTTCAGCCTGGAACGTCACCTGATCGATCGCCATACTCACCGGAAACGACGCTCCGCTGCGCTGGCGGAGTGGCAGATCCTTGCGAGCTAGGCTGCTACACTTAAAGGCCGAACGGGATCGTATGGAGAGCGGTTCGCGTTAGACTGACAGCGCCCCCCTGAGCCATATGCGAGACGTCCATGCGCCTGATCGCCATCGAAGAACATGTCCTGCCACACACCGTTCGTGACGCCTGGGCGTCAGCGCCGCCCCCACATGACCCTGTATTTGCCATCGCGGACGGAGGTTTGACGGGTGAGCGTCTGGCAGACCTTGGTGAGGGGCGCCTGGCGCTGATGGACGAGCAGGGCGTTGATGTCCAAGTCCTGTCCCTGACCACGCCGGGTCTACACAATCTCGAGCCTAGGCCAGCGGTCGAGTGCGCTCGGCGCGTCAATGATCTGATTGCCGATGCGTGCGCGCGTCATCCAACACGCTTCCAGGGGTTCGCGGCTCTTCCGACCTCCGATCCAGATGCCGCCCCCCGCGAGCTGGAGCGCGCCATGAAAGAGCTTGGTATGAAGGGCGCGTTGCTCTGCGGCCGTACGCGTGATCGGCACCTTGACCATAGGGCGCTGCGACCGATGCTGGCGAAGGCTGCCGAACTGGGCGTTCCTCTATTCATCCATCCTCAAACTCCGGCACCGGAGGTGCGCGCGTCCAATTACTCTGGGATCAGCGAGAGGGCGGATCTCGCGCTCGCCGCCTTTGGTCTTGGCTGGCACTATGAGGCAGGCCTGGAATGGGTTCGACTGGCTGCGGCGGGTGTCTTCGACGAACTGCCGAATTTACAGATCATCCTTGGCCATTGGGGCGAGGTGGTGCTGTTCTACCTCGAGCGAACATCGGCTGTGATGGGCCGGGCCCTTGAGCTTGAGCGATCGCTGTATGAATACGCGCGCAGCAACCTTTACGTCACCGGCAGCGGGATGTGGAGCGAAGCCTATATGCGGCAGTGCCTGGAGATCGTCGGCCCGGGTCGTCTGCTGTTCTCGACCGACTTCCCATACCAGTATCGACCGGGCGGCGAGCCACTTCGCTTCCTCAAGACCGTCGACTTAGACGACACAGCGCGCCGCGGTTTCGCCTTCGCAAATTGGGAGCGTCTGACGGTGGCAAATGCGGCCTAGATTGAAGTCTTGGGCCGTTGATCGTGAGATCGCGGCCTTCGGCTTTCGAGATGAACGAACGGCCGCTTTAGGAAAGTCACTCTCTCGCTTCGAATCTCCGCTTGCGGGTCCTTCTCACCGCGTCGTGCTGGCAGAATATGGTCGATCCTTGGGGTGCGTTGCCCAGGTGGTGTTCGGTTTTGCCTGCATTGTGAAACGCAATTCACCCCCAGCCATGATCTCGTCGTGCCGGAGATAGGCCCTCGTTACGGGTATTCCGTTCAGCATGACCTTCCCGACATAGGGATGCCGGGTGTCCAGTCGATCGGCGATCACGGTCAGCCGCCGCCCGTTGGGCAGGGAAAGGGCAGCCCGATTTACAAAAGGACGGCCGATCACATATTCCATGCTGCCGGGCGTAACAGGGTAAAAGCCTAGCGCAGTAAAGACGAGCCACGCCGACATCTGCCCGAGATCGTCGTTGCCGGACAGCCCGTCGGGCGTCGGGCGATACTGGCTCTCGACGATTTGCTTCAGCCGGGCCTGTGTCCGCCACGGTGCCCCCGCGTAGCTGTACAGATAGGCGACATGGTGGCTGGGTTCGTTGCCGTGGATATACTGACCGATCAGTCCGGCAATATCCTCGGCATGACTATAGTCGAGTTTCGAATTGTCAAACTCGAACATGGCATTCAGTTTGGCGACGGTGACCGCATCGCCGCCTAGCGCGCGGACGAGCGCTGCCTGATCCTGCGGCACGAACCAGCTATATTGCCAGGCATTGCCCTCGGTATAATCCGATCCGTAGTTGATCGCTGTTGGATCGAACGGCGTACGGAACGATCCGTCGCTCTTGCGCGCACGGATGAAGCCGGTGTGGGCATCAAAACTATTGCGCCAGTTGCCTGCACGTTTTTCGAATGTGGCGGCAATGTCTGTACGGCCCATGGCGCGCGCCATCCGTGCGATTGAGTAGCCCCTAGATTTCTGGACGCCTCGGGTCCTAATTTTGAGGACAGGAGGCGACGATGGGGAAACCCAAT
>NZ_CAKASM010000033.1 GCF_916858675.1 Sphingomonas sp. Leaf21 | reverse complement strand
GACCAAGTCTGCGCAACCCTCTCCCCTCTACGAGGGGCGAGGGATGGACAGGCATAGTTGAATGTCGATCGGCCCTAGCGGCGCGCGCCTAGGATCACCCCATGCGGCGCGCGTAATCCGCAGCCTCCACAACCTGCGCATCGGTCGGCCGAACACCGGTATAGAGCACGAACTGCTCGAGCGCCTGGATCGTCGCGACCTGCGTGCCGGTGATGATCCGCTTGCCCATCGCCTGCGCCGTGCGAAGAAAGCGCGTCTCGGGTGGGTATTGGACGACGTCGAAGGCGATCCCTGCTCCGGCGATCATCGCGTCGGGAAAGGCCGACTGATCCTCATCGCCCCCAGTCATGCCGATCGGCGTGACGTTGACCAGCAGGTCAGCGCCCTCGGTCAGCTCCGGCGCCCAGGCGAAACCGTAAAGCTCGGCCAGGCCGCGCCCGGCGTCCTCGTTGCGCGCGACGATCGTGCCCGTGGTGAACCCCGAGTCGCGAAACGCCGCCGCCACCGCCTTTGCCATGCCGCCGGAGCCGCGCAGCACGAACGCGGTGTCGCGGTCGATATCGGCGATCAGTTCGACGACCGCGGCATAGTCGGTATTGTAGCCCGTCAGCCGCCCGTCGTCGTTGACGATCGTGTTCACGCTGTCGATCGCCGCCGCCGAGCCCGCCAGCCCGTCGAGCATTGGGATCACCGCTTCCTTGAACGGCATAGAGATCGCGCAGCCCCGGATGTTCAGCGCGCGGATCCCGCCGACGGCCGCCGCGAGATCGGTCGTGCTGAACGACTTGTAGACATAGTCGAGCCCGGTCAGCTCATAGAGCCGGTTGTGGAACCGCGATCCGAAATTGCCGGGCCGCGCCGACAGCGACATGCAGAGCCGCGTATCGCGGCCGATGGGGGGCTTGGTGGTCATGGCAACGGTCTAGCGGAGCATCGTGGCCAGCGCATCCCTTGGCCTTGGCCACGATGCCCCCTTACCGCAACAGTCGGGGATCGATCACCATGTGCCGGATATGCTGACGGTTCCAGGTATAGGAAACATGCACCAGCCCGTCGCGGGTCTGGATCACCGCCGGATAGGCATAGCCATCGGGCATCGGCTTGCTCTCCAGGGTCAGGACGTTGCGCCAGCGCACCCCGTCCTCCGACAACCCGATGTTCAGCGGCCAGCGCGGGCCGTCACCGGGGGTTCCGGGGGCATGGGCGCCATGGTTGTAGACGATCAGTTGCCGCCCGTCGGACAGCGTCACCGCGTCGGTCCCGGCATTGGGATTGGGCAGGTCGATCGCCGCGATCGGCGACCAGGTGACTCCATTGTCCCGCGACCAGCTTTGCGCCAGCGCCCCCTGCCGCGTCCGCGCCACCAGTTCCAGCGTGCCGTCCTTGTGGAACAGGATACTGGGCTGGATCGCCTCGATATGCATGGGCGAGGCGATGGGCGCACTGACCGTCCAGTGTCCGCCGCGATCGGTGCTGCGCTCGATCCGCAGCGACCAGATATTGGCCTCCGCCGTCCCCTCTTCCCGACTGGACGGGGCAAGCCAGCTCCCGTCGGCGGCGATCACCGGCTTGTTCTTGATCGGCCCCAGCACGCCCCGGGGCAGCGGTTCCGGCGTCGTCCAGGTGCGGCCGCCATCGCTCGAACGGATGACCATGCCCCACCATTGACGCGGATTGGGCCCGACCTTGTAATAGAGGTGAAGCGGGCCGCCAGGCGGCTGGAACAGGACCGGGTTCCAGGTCGGATAGCGCGTGTCGCCATGCGGGGATACGCCGTCCGCGACCGGCACCGGCGCGGTCCAGCCCCGCCCCTCGCGCCGTGCGAACCATATCCGTACATCGGGGCGGCTCTCCCCCGAACCTCCGAACCACGCGGCGGCGAGCGTCCCGTCGGGCAGTTGCACCAGCGTCGAGGCATGCGCCTGCGGATAGGGGGCATGTGCATCGATGAACTCGGACGACAGGATCGGTGAGCGCATCTCCGCCGCCGCCAGCGGGGTAGCGGCCATCACCATGGGGGCCATCCAGGCCGCGAACTTCGTCATGCTGCTCTTCTCCGCCTTGTCCTGGGACCGGTCGACATTCCCCCTATTCCTGCCACGCGAGGGGTTCTGCGCAAAAGCCCGATCCCTGCCCCCTGTTCCCCCGCCCAGGCGGGGGTCCAGTACCCCCAGCAGGACAACCGCTTCACGGAGAGCACTGGGCCCCCGCCTGCGCGGGGGAACGGCGAATTTGCGGTTGGAATGGCACTTTCGCGAAGGAAGGAAGGGAATGAACGTCGAGCAGCCTGAGCCCGGTCGGATAGACCCTATCGCCGCATCTCGCCAGCAATGGTCCGCACCAGCTCGCCCGCGGGCATGACCCGCGCCAGCGGTGCGCCCTGCCCCGCCCATTGCGCGCCATAGCCATGCTGCCCCCGCGCGCTGGCGGCGGCGTGGAGCGCCTTTCCGGCGTCATAGGCGATCGGATAGTCGGGCGGCGCGACCGACAGCCTTTCCTCCAGTGCGGTGAAGCGATTGGGCAGGCACCGCGCCGGCCGTCCGGAGATGACGCGGGTCATCCGCGTATGCGCCGCCCCCTCGCCCAGCAGGGTCGCTCGATAGGCCGCGTCCGCCGCGCTTTCGGGGCAGGCGATGAACGCCGTTCCCAGTTGCGCCGCCACCGCGCCCAGCGCCAGTGCCGCGGACACTCCAGCGCCGTCCATCATGCCCCCCGCCGCGATCACTGGCCGAGCCGCCCGCACCGCGAGCAACCGGGTCAGCGCCAGCACGCCCAGCCGGTCGTCGGGGGCGTCGGGATCGAAGACCCCGCGATGCCCGCCCGCCTCATAGCCCTGGGCGACCAGCGCATCGATCCCGGCCCTTTCGGCGGCACGCGCCTCCGCCGGTGAGGTGACGCTCGCCAGCAGCAGGCACCCGGCGGCCTTGAGCGCGGCGATTCGCGTCGCGTCGGGAAGGCCGAAATGGAAGCTGACGACCGCCGGTCGCGCCTCGACCAACAGCGCCAGCATCGCATCATCCCCGGCGAAACTGGGATAGATGGCGCGCAGGGCCGCGGGCGGTTCGGCCCGCTGCTCGGCAAAGACGGGGCGCAGCGCCTCGCACCACGCCGCCTCGCGCATCGGGTCATGGCGGGGCGGCGCGTGGACGAAGAGATTGACGTTGAACGGCCGGTCGGTACGCGCGCCGGTCTCGGCCAGCATCGCGGCGGCCTGCGCCGGATCGCTCGCGCCCAGTGCGATCCCGCCGAGCCCGCCCGCCTCGCACACCGCCGCCGCCATGGCGGGGGTCGACACCCCCGCCATCGGTGCCTGCAGGATCGGCAGATGGGCGATCAGCTCGGCGAATGTCACCCGATCACTTGGGCGCCTTGGCCCCCTCGATCGCGGCCTGGGGATCGACCGAGGGCGCGCCCTTGGCGGGCGTTCCGGTGTTGGCGATCGATCCGGTGTCGCCGCGTGGATCCTCCTCGACCTTCTTGACCGCCGCGTCGGCGCCATTGGCCGGAGCACCGGCGGCGGGTTCCTTGGCCGCCGCGTCCTTGGCCGCCGGAGCGGCGGGGAGCGGCAGGTTCGATCCCTGCTGGTTGAGGTAGAGGATCACGTTCGCACGGTCCTGCGGGTTGGAGAGGCCCGCGAAGGTCATCTTGGTGCCGGGCGCGAATTTGCGCGGGCTGGTCAGCCACGCGTTCATCTTGTCCCAGTCCCAATTGCCGCCGACCGCCTTCAGCGCGTCGGAGAAGGCGAAGCCCGCCTTGCCCTGGGCGATGCCCTCACCCAGCGTGGCATAGAGATTGGGGCCGATGCCGTTCGCGCCACCCTGGTTGATGGTGTGGCAGGCGGCGCATTTCTTGAACACTTCCGCGCCCTTGGCCGCGTCCGCCGTCGGTAGCAGCGACGCGATCGGCACTTCCGCCGCGGCACCGCCGCCGCCCTCGGCCTCGACACCCTCGATCGCATAGCCCATTTTTTCCGGCCGTTCGTCGTGGAACATCATGCCGCCGACGATCGAAAGACCCAGTGCCGCGCCTGCCGCGCCAAGCACCCATCCCGCGATCGTATTGGTCTTTAGGTCCATCGCTTTTCGCTGCCCCGCCAATATCTCTCCTGAACCCGGACCTTAGGTGCCGCTTTCGCGGACGGCAAGTTTTGTGTCTCCGGCTTCACGTCTTGATCGCGCGCCGCCCCGCGATTAGGCCGCTGGCCCATGGAGAATTACGCCGCCCCCGCCCGCCCGATCGTCGCGGCGATGACGAACGCCGCGCTGGCCGAGCCGCACCGCGCCGTCGCGTTTCAGGGCGCGCCGGGCGCGAACAGCCATGTCGCGGCGCTGGAGGCCTATCCCGATGGCCTGCCCCTGCCCTGCTTCGACTTCGCCGACGCGCTCGATGCGGTGAAGAGTGGAAAGGCCGACCGAGCCATCATCCCGATCGAGAATTCGCTGCATGGGCGGGTGGCGGACATCCACTTCCTGCTGCCCGAATCCGGGCTGGCGATCGTGGGCGAGCATTTCCTGTCGATCCGCCACGCGCTGATGGCGACCGGGACGCGCGACGAACTGGCCGAGGCGATGAGCCATCCCCAGGCGCTCGGCCAATGCCGTCACTGGCTGCGCGCGCACGGTATCCGTCCCATCGCCTATGCCGACACGGCGGGCGCGGCGGCGCGGGTGGCGGAGATGGGCGATCCCCGTATCGCCGCGCTCGCCCCCCCGCGCGCCGCCGAGCTCTACGGCCTGAACCTGCTGGCCGAGGACATCTCGGACGGCGAGCGCAACATGACGCGCTTCGTCGCCCTGGCACGCGGCAGCCAGCCGCCGGTCGGCGACGGCCCCTGGATGACCAGCCTCATCTTCGAGGTGAAGAATATTCCCGCCGCGCTGTACAAGGCGATGGGGGGCTTCGCGACCAACGGCGTCAACATGACCAAGCTGGAAAGCTATCAGCGCGGGGGCAGCTTCGCGGCGACCGAATTCTATTGCGACGTGGTCGGCAAGCCGGGCGAACCCGCCTTCGACCGCGCGGTCGAGGAACTGGGATTCCACAGCAAGTCGGTGCGGATACTCGGCACCTACGCCCAGGCGCGCGAGCGGGGGTGATCCTCCCCGATACGGGGAGGGATCAGGCGGCCCAGGCCGCCAGCAGCGTATGGGCGATCGCATAGTCGGGCGGCACGCCGAAACGCGAGCCATCCCCCGCCAGCGCGGCGCGCACCTCGTCGCGCGAGACCCAAATCGCGTCTTCCAGCTCGGTCGTATCGATCGTGAGGACGTCGTCCACGGCGGTCGCCACGCACGCGATCATCAGCGAGGACGGAAACGGCCAGGGCTGGCTGGCGATGTAGCGGACATTCCCGACCCGCACGCCCGCCTCCTCGAACAATTCCCGTGCGACCGCCTCCTCGATCGATTCGCCCGGCTCGAGGAAACCGGCCAGCGCCGAGTAGCGCCCCGGCGGAAAGGCGGGCTGCCGACCCAGCAGCGCGCGACCATCATGCTCGGCGATCATGATGACCACCGGATCGACGCGCGGGAAATGCTCGGTGCCGCAGGCGGGGCAGTGCCGCCCCCAGCCGCTGCGGAACGGCGCCGTCGCGGTGCCGCAGCGGGCACAGAAGCGATGCCGCGCGTGCCAGTCGATCACCGACCGCGCCGCGGCATAGGTCGCCGCCTCGCCCGGCATCAGCGCATGGAGCGCCGCGATCATCTCGAACGAGCGGCCGACCGCCGGTTCGCCTGTCAGCCGCGCGAAATGCGGTACGCCGTCCTCGATCCCCAGCAGGACATGCTCGTCCGCGACGGCATCGGGGGGAATGCCGGTCCAGGCCAGTCGTCCGTCCGCCATGCCGGGCTGATAGCCATCGAGTACCAATAGCCGCGCCGCCGGATCGGCCAGGGCCGCCGCGAAACCCTGGGGATCGTGGCGCAGCGGATCGGCGCGGTCCAGGCGACCGCCGGTAAAGCCGATCGTCACGGACGGCTCCGCCCCAGATCCTGGTAGAGCGCCGCCGCCAGGTCGCGACGCAGGGGATAGCGGTCGGCCGGGAAATAATTGACCATCACCGTGCCGCGCATGTGCCGGGTCGGGTCGACATAGGCGATCGTGCCCGCCGCCCCTCCCCAGCCATAGGTGCCCTTGCCCGGTCCGCCCGGCGTATCGGCGAGCGTCACCGATCCCCCCGCGCCATAACCGGTCGGTATCGCCCCCGCGCTGCCCCCGGTGCTCCCCGACACGCCACCATAGCTCACCCCCTGGGGAAGGAGGTTGGACATGGCGAGCCGCACCGTTTCGGGCTTCATCACGCGGACGCCGTCGACCTGCCCTTCGTTCTGGAGCATTTGCAGGAACCGGTCATAGTCGCGTGCCGACATGACCAGACCCGCGCCGCCATAGGGAAAGCTCGGCGCCTGGCGAAACACCGAGGTCGCCGCCGGATCGACCGGGACCAGATTGTCGCCGAGGAAGGTATAGTTGCTGACCAGCCGGTTCGCCGCCGATGCGGGCACCTGCCAATAGCTCGAATTCATCTTGAGCGGGGTGAACAGCCGCGTCTGCACGAAGCGTTCGAACGGCACGCCCGACACCTTCTCGACCACCGCCGCCATCACGTCGAGGCCCATCGAATAGCTCCATTGCGTCCCCGGCTCGGCGACCAGCGGCACGGCGGCGGCACGCTCGGCGAATTGCTGGAGCGTGGCCGGGCGGGTCGGACGGACCTTGGCCTCGACCTGCGCATTGGCGGCGAAGGGCATCAGGCCCAGCCGCTCATATTCCTTGAGCAGCGGCCCCTTGGCATTGAAGCCATAGCCGAGCCCCGCCGTGTGGGTCAGCAGTTCCCGGATGGTGATCGGCTTGGTCGCCG
This sequence comes from Sphingomonas sp. Leaf21, assembly GCF_916858675.1. Taxonomy (GTDB): domain Bacteria; phylum Pseudomonadota; class Alphaproteobacteria; order Sphingomonadales; family Sphingomonadaceae; genus Sphingomonas. Next base: position 26,634 of record NZ_CAKASM010000033.1, on the reverse strand, counting down.
GACGCGTGGCGAGCGAGGCGTCGGGATCGGTCAGCACCCGCATCTGCCGATAGGCCGGATAGATATCGGACAACGGCTGATCGAGCTTGAGCTTGCCCTCCTCGATCAGGATCATCGCGGCCATGGCGGTGATCGGCTTGGTCATCGAATAGACCCGCCACAGGCTGTCGGGCGTGACGGCGGGGGCGCCGGGCTCCAGACCGGTACGCCCGGCGGCGACGAACATCGGCGGCCGGCCCTGGATACCGATCGCGGCGACGATGCCCGGCATCTTGCCCGTGCGGACATAGGTGTCGAACAACGCCTGCGTCGCGGGCAGCGCGGTCGCGGCTTGGGCGCGGGGCTGCGGTTGCTGCGCGACCTGCGCCGGGGCGGTGGCACTCAGCAGGATCAGCATCGCCCCGCTCGTCAACATCACACGGCGCATCATCGGTCTCCGGCCCCTTTCAAACGATCGGCTGCCCGCGCGAACAACGTGGGCAGGCCAGCGGTTCCCAGTTCGGCCACCGGCCACCATTCGCCCGCCGCCGAATCGGCCGGTTCGCCCTCGCTCTTCGCAAGCGCCAATTCCAGTTCGAAATGCGTGAAGCCATGGACGACCGTGTCGTTCAGCATCGTCCACGGCCCGTCGCCGGGCGCGTCGGCCAGTCCGGGGCGATCGTCGCTCCACGGCCCGGTCGGCAGGGCGCGCATCCCGCCCAGCAGCCCCTTGTCCGGTCGCCGGACCAGCCACACCCGCCCGTCCCGCTCGATCCAGAAGACGGTGCCGTGGCGACGGGGACGCTTCTTCTTGGGTGCCTTGGCGGGCAGCGTCTCGGCGATCCCCTCGGCTCGCGCCCGACAGTCGGTCGCGATCGGGCAGAGCAGGCATTGCGGCCGCTTCACGGTACAGATGGAGGAGCCCAGGTCCATCATCGCCTGCGCGAAGTCGCCCGCGCGACGGTCGGGGGTGATCCGGTCCGTCGCCGCGCGGATCGCGGGCCGCGCGGCGGGGAGCGGGGTGCGGATCGCGAACAGCCGCGCGACCACACGCTCGACATTGGCGTCGACCACCACCGCCCGCTCGCCGAACGCGATCGCCGCCACCGCCGCCGCCGTGTAAGCGCCCAATCCGGGAAGTTCGCGAAGCGCCGCCTCGGTCGTCGGGAAGCGCCCGCCATGCTCGGCGACCACCGCCCGCGCCGCCTTCACCAGATTGCGGGCGCGCGCATAATAGCCAAGCCCCGCCCAGGCGGCCATGACGTCCGCGTCCGATGCCGCCGCCAGGCTCGCGACATCGGGCCAGCGCTCGGTCCACGCGGTGAATCGCGGCGCGACCGCCGCCACCGTCGTCTGTTGCAGCATGACCTCCGACAGCCAGACCCGGTAGGGATCGGGGGTCGTTCCCGGACGGCCGCGCCACGGCAGGTCGCGCGCATGGCGGTCGTACCAGGCCAGCAAACGCCCGGCGGGGGTGTCGATTTTTTCAGTCGATGATGAGTGCTTGGCGTCCACCCGCCCGCTATGGCATGGAGCGCGATATGAGCAAGCGCGTCCGCGCCCCCCAAGAGCCGCCCCCCCGATCGAATCGCCCGCGCGCGGTATCCGAACTGCTGCCCGCGATCGGCGGCGCGGCCTTTCGCCGCTTCGGCTTCGTCCAGAGCGCGATCGTCAGCCGCTGGCCCGATATCGTCGGGCCCCGTTTGTCGACCGCCAGCGCCCCCGAATCGATCCGGTTCCCGCAGGGCGAGAAGCAGAACGGCGTGCTGACCCTGGTGGTGCGCGGCGCGCACGCCCCGATGATGCAGCACATCGCGCCCGAGATCATCGAGCGGGTGAACCGTTTCTTCGGCTATCCGGCGGTCGCGCGGCTCCAGATCCGGCAGGGTGAGTTGCCCATGGCGGCACCGCGCCGCGCCGCGCCGCCCAAGCCCCAGCCGGTCCCGCCCGAGATGGGCGACGGGCTGCGCCAGATCGCCGATCCGGAGCTTCGCGCCGTTCTCGAATCGCTTGCCGCGGGCGTCGCTGCGACGCGCGGCCTTCCCAAGGTGTCGTGATGCGTCTCTTCCTGTCGCTGGCCGCGCTCGGCCTCTCGCTTTCCGCCGTCCCGACCACCGCCGACGCCGCGCAGGCGCAGCGCAAGGTCGACTGGACGAGCCACGTCACCCAGACGCCCGCTGGCGCCTATGTCATCGGCAATCCCAATGCGCGGGTGAAGCTGGTCGAATATGTCAGCTATACCTGCCCGCACTGCGCCGATTTCTCGACCAGGTCCGCGGCCGTGCTCAAGGGGCAGATGGTGCGCTCGGGCTCGACCAGCATCGAGCTTCGCCATTTCATCCGCGACCGGCTCGACCTCGCCGCCGCGCTCGTCGCGCGCTGCGGCGGGGCGGCCAAATTCGCCGGGCTGAGCGACACGATCTTCGCGCAGCAGCGCGACTGGCTGAAGCGCGGCATGGAGTTCGACGAGGCCAATGGCCAGCGGATCGCCGCCTACCCCGCCGCCGCACAGATGCGTGCCGAGGTGGACGGGGCGGGGCTGACCGCGATCGGCAAGGCGGCGGGCCTCACTGACGCGCAGATCACCGCCTGCCTGTCGGACCGCGCCGCGACCGACCGCGTCATCGCGCTCACCACCTCCGCGCCCGCCACGATCGAGGGCACCCCCGGCTTCTTCATCAACGGCAAGCAGGCGATGGGTGTCTTCACCTGGGAGGCGCTGTTGCCGCTGTTGCGCGCGGCGGGCGCCCGCTAAGTTCCTTTTTCCCCCTCGGAGCATTTGTCGATGAAGTCCCACCTCCTTCTCCTCGCCCTGCCGCTGGCGCTCGCCGCTTGCGGGAGCAATGGCGACGCCAACAGCAGCGCCCCCGCCGCCTCGCCGCTGCCCGCGGTCGCCGCGCCCGCGGGCCAGGACTGGACCCAGGTCGTCAGCAAGACCGCCGAGGGCTATGTGATGGGCAACCCCAATGCCCCCATCAAGCTGGTCGAATATGGCTCGCGCCTCTGCCCGGCCTGCGGCGCCTTCGCGCGCGAGGGATATGAGCCGCTGACCAGCAATTACGTCAAGTCGGGCAAGGTGAGCTGGGAATTCCGCGAATTCCTGATCCACGGCGCGCCCGACCTGCCGCCTGCGCTGCTCGGCATCTGCGCGGGCGAGGCGACCTTCTTCCCGGTGCTGGAGCAGATGTACCAGTCGCAGCAGGGCTTCAACGACAAGCTCCAGGCGATGAGCCCCGACCAGCAAAAGGCTTTGCAGAACGCCAAGCCGGTCGACGTGATCAAGGCGCTGGCCGACCAGATGGACCTCATCAACTTCGTCAAGCAGCGCGGCATCCCCGAAGCCAAGGCACGCCAGTGCCTGGGCGACATGACGCAGATCGATCGCCTGACCAAGCAGACCCAGGATCGCGGCGCCGACGGCACGGTGACCGGCACCCCTACCTTCCTGCTCAACGGCAAGCCGCTGAAGGGCGCGATCACCTGGTCGGACGTCCAGGCCGCGCTGAAGAACGCGGGCGCGTAAGCGGGTCCGACTTTCGGGTTACGGGAAAGGCGGTCGGGCGATGGTCCGGCCGCCTTTTTCTGTGCTCTTCTGTCCCCCCGGCGAAGGCCGGGGCCCGGTCGCGATGCGGATGATGGCGCGCGAGTCCCGTGGCCTTCGGTTTCGCTCGGGCGGAACGGCGGTCGGGAACACCGCGGACACAAAAAAGGCCCGGGGATCGCTCCCCGAGCCTCTCTTTGGCATTGCCGCAAGGACAGGCCGGTCCGGTCCCCGGCGGGTCGCCCCGCCGGTCGCCGATATCCGACTTAGAAGTCCATGCCGCCCATGCCGCCCATGCCGCCACCGGCGGGCATGGCGGGCTTGTCTTCGGGCAGCTCGGCCACGGTGGCTTCCGTGGTGATGAGCAGGCCCGCGACCGACGCCGCGTTCTGGAGCGCGGTGCGGACGACCTTGGTCGGGTCGATCACGCCGGCGGTCACCAGGTTCTCATAGGTGTCGGTCGACGCGTTGAAGCCGAACGAGGTGTCGTTCTGGTCGAGCAGCTTGCCCGACACGACGGCACCGTCATGGCCGGCGTTCTGAGCGATCTGGCGAACCAGCGCGGTCAGCGACTTGCGGACGATGTCGATACCACGGGTCTGGTCGTCGTTGACGCCCTTGACGCCGTCGAGCGCCTTGGTCGCGTAGAGCAGCGCCGTGCCACCGCCGGGGACGATGCCCTCTTCGACGGCCGCGCGGGTCGCGTGCAGCGCGTCGTCGACGCGGTCCTTGCGCTCCTTCACCTCGACCTCGGTCGCACCGCCGACCTTGATGACGGCGACGCCGCCAGCAAGCTTGGCCAGACGCTCCTGGAGCTTCTCGCGGTCGTAGTCGCTGGTGGTGTTCTCGATCTGCGCACGGATCGCCTCGGTGCGGCCCTTGATCGCTTCGGCATCACCCGCGCCATCGACGATGGTGGTGTTGTCCTTGTCGATCGTGACGCGCTTGGCGGTGCCCAGCATGCCGACGGTGACGGTCTCGAGCTTGATGCCCAGGTCTTCCGAGATCAGCTCGCCAGCGGTCAGGATGGCGATGTCTTCCAGCATCGCCTTGCGACGATCGCCGAAGCCCGGCGCCTTGACCGCTGCGACCTTCAGGCCGCCGCGCAGCTTGTTGACGACGAGCGTGGCCAGAGCCTCACCCTCGATGTCCTCGGCGATGATCAGGAGCGGACGGCCCGACTGGACGACGGCTTCCAGGATCGGGAGCATCGCCTGCAGGTTCGACAGCTTCTTCTCGTGGATCAGGATGTACGGGTCGTTGAGTTCGACCGTCATCTTCTCCGGGTTGGTGATGAAGTAGGGCGACAGATAGCCACGGTCGAACTGCATGCCCTCGACGACGTCGAGCTCGAAATCGAGACCCTTCGCTTCCTCGACGGTGATCACGCCTTCCTTGCCGACCTTTTCCATGGCCTCGGCGATCTTCTCGCCGACTTCACGGTCGCCATTGGCCGAGATGATGCCGACCTGCGCCACTTCCGACGAACCCGAGACGGGCTTCGAGCGGGCCTTGATGTCCTCGACGACCTTGGTGACGGCGATGTCGATGCCGCGCTTCAGGTCCATCGGGTTCATGCCCGCCGCGACCGACTTCATGCCCTCGCGGACGATCGCCTGGGCCAGGACCGTCGCGGTGGTGGTGCCGTCACCGGCGATGTCGTTGGTCTTCGACGCCACTTCGCGCACCATCTGCGCGCCCATGTTCTCGAACTTGTCCTTGAGTTCGATTTCCTTGGCGACCGAAACGCCGTCCTTGGTGATGCGCGGGGCACCGAACGACTTGTCGATCACGACGTTGCGGCCCTTCGGCCCCAGCGTGACCTTGACGGCATCGGCGAGGATGTCGACGCCCTTCATGATGCGCTCACGCGCGTCGCGCGAAAACTTGACTTCCTTGGCTGCCATGGTGGCTACCCTTTCAGATTAGGATTGTGGAGATCAGGAGTCTTTGGATCCGGGCCCCGACCTTCGCCGGGGCTGGCGCTCATCGGCTCAGCCGATGATCCCCAGAATGTCCGATTCCTTCATGATCAGCAGGTCTTCACCGTTGACCTTGACCTCGGTGCCCGACCACTTGCCGAACAGGATGCGGTCGCCCGCCTTCACGTCCAGCGGGGTCAGCTTGCCGTCTTCGGCCTTCGCACCCGAACCGGCGGCGACGACCTCGCCCTCCTGGGGCTTTTCCTTGGCGGTGTCGGGGATGATGATCCCGCCAGCCGTCTTTTCCTCGGCCTCGACCCGGCGAACGAGAACGCGGTCGTGCAACGGACGAAAGTTCATTGCCATGTCCCTTTATCTGGCATGTTACACTTTTCTGGCACTCGAGCCATGCGAGTGCCAACGCCCCGGATATGTGAACGGCCGTTCGGGGCGTCAACGCCCGGCGGAGAAATATTTCGACGGGGCGACCCGAAAACGGGAACCAAACGAAGCATGAGGCCCACCCGTATTGGCGCCGTAACACGGACCATTGCCGAGCCTCCCCGGCTGGGCTAGCCATGCCGGATGACCGACGCCCGTTCCGACGCTTTTCCGCCCGCCTCCCCGCTAGATCAGGATTTCAGCCGCCCCGGTCGCAAGCCCGGCAGACGTGGCGGGTGGCGGATCGTCCGCGCGGCGTGGCGGCTGCTCGTCGGGATCAAGGACTTCCTCGTCCTGGCGGCGATGCTGTTGTTCTTCGGGCTGATCTTCGCCGCGCTCAACGCCCGGCCGGGGACCAGGGCGATCACCGACGGCGCACTTTTGCTCAAGCTCGACGGCCCGATCGTCGAACAGCCCGAGACGGTCGCCCCGCTCGCCCTGCTGTCGGGCGGCGAAACCCCGCGCCAGTATCGCCTGCGCGACGTGGTCCGCGCGATCGACACCGCCAGGGAAGACGGTCGGGTCAAGGTGCTGGTGCTCGACCTCGATGCGTTCGGCGGCGCCTATCCCGCGATGCTGCAGGAAGTGGGCGATGCGATGACCCGCTTCCGCAAGAGCGGCAAGCCGGTACTGACCTATGCCACCGCCTATACCGACGGCGCCTATCGTCTGGCGGCCAATGCCAGCGAGATCTGGGTCAACCCGCTGGGCGGCACGCTGTTCACCGGTCCCGGCGGCAACCAGCTTTATTACAAGGGGCTGATCGACAAGCTGGGCGTCAACACCCACGTCTATCGCGTCGGCAAGTTCAAGTCGTTCGTCGAGCCCTATATCCGCACCGACCAGAGCCCCGACGCGCGCGCCGCGTCGCAGGCGCTCTACGGCACGCTGTTCGCCCAGTGGCGCGAAGCCGTCGCCAAGGCGCGACCCAAGGCGCAGATCGACGGCTTCCTGGCCCAGCCCGATCGCGCCATCCTGGCGACGAACGGCAATATCGCGGAGGCCAATCTGAAGGCCGGGCTGGTCGACAAGCTGGGCGACCGGATGGCGTTCGGCAAGCGCGTCGCCGAAATCGCCGGTGCGGAATCGGACAAGCCCGCTGGCAGCTTCCGCACCATCTCCTATGCCTCCTGGGTGCGCGCCAACCCGTTGCCGACCACTGGCGACGCGATCGGCGTGCTGACCGTCGCGGGCGACATCGTCGACGGCGAGGCCGGCCCCGGCACGGCGGCGGGCGACACGGTATCCAAGGCGCTGCTCGACGGACTGGCGACCGAGAAGCTCAAGGCGCTGGTCGTGCGCGTCGATTCGCCGGGCGGCTCGGTCCTCGCCTCGGAACAGATCCGTCAGGCGATCCTCGAGGCCAAGCGCCAGAAGCTGCCCGTCATCGTTTCGATGGGCGGACTTGCCGCGTCGGGTGGCTATTGGGTTTCGACCCCCGGCGACATGATCTACGCCGAGCCGGGGACGATCACCGGATCGATCGGCATCTTCGGGATCATCCCGACCTTCGAGAACACGCTCGCCAAGATCGGCGTGACCACCGACGGGGTGAAGACCACGCCGCTGACCGGCCAGCCCGACATATTGGGCGGCACCACGCCGATGCTCGACACGATCCTGCAGGCGGGGATCGAGAACGGCTATCGCCAGTTTCTGGGCCGCGTCGCGCAGTCGCGGCACATGACGCCGGAAAAGGTCGACACGATCGCGCAGGGTCGCGTCTGGGACGGCGGCACCGCGCGCCAGATCGGACTGGTCGACCGCTTCGGCACCCTGTCCGACGCGATCGCCGAGGCCGCCCGCCGCGCGAAGCTCGACCCGACCAAGGTCCATGCCGAATATCTGGAGAAGAAGCCCGGCTTCGCGGCCTTCCTGGCGGAGGGTTTCGAGAGCGACGATGACGGACAGCAGGGCGGCGACGTCTTCGCGATCGCCGCCGCCGAGCGCCGCGCGGTCGCCGCGCGCGCGCTGGGCGACGTCGCGCGGCTGGTCCGCGGCGGTTCGGTCCAGGCCCGCTGCCTCGAATGCGGTGCGCTGGGCCCGATCGCCAAGGTCGGCGACCAGCGGCTGCTCGACCTGATGATCGCGAAGCTCGGGCTGTAAAACCCGCCGAGCCTTGGCGAAGACGGCGGGATGGCGCGGGGAGGCGCGGGACACGGATCGGGACTTCCCGAACCGCGTCGCATCACGCTAGGCAGGTCGGACGCTTCCGGAGATTCCGACTGACATGATCGCCATCCGCGCCGCCCGCCCCGAAGACGCCGCCGCCATCGCCGCCATCTACGCCCCGCACGTGCTGGCGGGCGTCGTCTCGTTCGAGACCCAGGCGCCGGATGCCGATACCATGCTGTCCCGGATGCAGGGCGCGGACGGCCTCTATCCCTGGATCGTCGCGACGCTGCGCAGCCAGGACGGGGACGATGACGAAGGGCAGGAAGAGGCCGTGATCGGCTATGCCTATGCCGCGCGCTTCCGCGAGCGCGAGGCCTATCGCTGGGTGGTCGAGACGACCATCTATGTCGCCGACGTATCGCAGCGGTCGGGGATCGGGCGACTGCTCTACGAGGCGCTGGTCGATACGCTGACCGCACAGGGCTTCACCCAGGCGATGGGCGTCATCGCGCTGCCCAATGACGGTTCGATCAAGCTGCACGAGGCGGTCGGCTTCCGCCGCGCGGGCGTCTTCCGCGAGGTTGGGCACAAACATGGTCGCTGGATCGACGTCGGCTATTGGCAGCGCGAACTCGCCGAACCGAAACCCCACCCGGCCGAGCCCAGGCGGTTCGCCGATGTCGGCGTGATCCGCGATCCGGTGGCGGGGAAGCATCGCTGACCCGCGCCACCGTCAGCGGACGGTGAAGAAGGGCGCGCCGGGCTCCCAGTTGATCCGCTGGACCCAGACCGAAGCCATCGGCTTGCCATCCGGGCCGATCGCGGGTTCAAAGCGTCCGCGCTTCGTGGCGGCCTGGCACGTGGCGTCCTGAAACGCCTTGTCCCCACCGGACTTGGTGACCGCGCAATTCTGGATACTGCCATCGGAGCCGATCAGCAGCCGGATGATGACGGCCCCGGCCAGGCCAATCCTCGCCGCGCCGGCGGGGTAGTCGTCCGGCTGGAACCAGGTGGCGATGTTGCCGACCGGCTGCGGCCCGCGGGTCGCGCTGCGCAGCGCCGCCGGATCGAGTCCCCAGGACTTGATGAGGTCGTCGGAACACTGGTCGAGCGCCGCCAGCGCCCCCTTCATCGAACCCAGGTCGAACTGCATCACGTAGCGCCGGACGAAATTGACCCGCATGATCGTCGGCTTGCCCGCCGCGACGTCGCTGCGAAACGCCTTGGGCAGGTCGACGTCCGGCTGGAATCGCAGCGTCGCGGGAACCTGGCCCGTGCTGGCGAACCCCTGGGCCTGGATACCGGGCACGTCGGCCATGGTGGAGGTCGCGACCGATACCGGCACGCGCCTGTCGGTTGCGGGAATATGCGGGCCCGCCAGCAGCATCTCGATCCGGTCGGCCGGATCGTAGCGACTGAGCTGCAGAATGGTACGCTCCTTGCCCTCTCCGAAGGTGCGGATCAGGCGACATTCGTTCGGTGCGTAATCGACCTGCCATTTCGACGACGGGGCAAGAGCGGGCGGCGGCTCGGCGGCCAGGGCCATTTGCGGTGCGGCGCTGCCCGCCAACATCGCCAGATGCGTCATGAACGTCCAAGCCCGCATATCTCACTCCCCCGATTCGGCGGCTCTCCCACCACCGTCCCCACCGATGGCATGACCGTCGTGAATCCGGCAAGCCCGCTGCAGGTTCATGGCGCCCGTCCGGGCCCACCATACCAATCTAAGGCTTGGCTTACCCCCCGCGCTTTGGCTAACGCCGTGCATGAAGCCCCCCGGGGCACGCGCAAGGAAGGAACAGGCATCATGGCTGCCGACTGGTCGACTATCGAATCGCTTCCGCAGACCCCGCTTCTCGATCTTTTCGCGAATGATCCCAACCGACTGGCCTCGCTCAGCCTGGACGTCGCGGGCATCCATTTCGACTGGTCCAAGACCCATTTGACGCGTGAGGCGGTCGCCGCCTTCGCCGAACTCGCCAAGGCGCAGGGGCTGGCCGCCAAGCGCGACGCGCTGTTCGGCGGCGAGGTGGTCAACGTCACCGAGGGCCGCGCGGTCGAGCACACCGCCGAGCGTGGCGAAGGCAATCCCGAAAGCGTCGCCACCGCCCGCGCCTCGCACGCCCGGATGCGCGCGCTGATCGACGCGATCGAGGCCGAGGCGCTGGGGCCGATCCGCCACGTGCTTCACATCGGCATCGGCGGCTCGGCGCTGGGCCCGGACCTGCTGGTCGACGCGCTGGGCCGCGACACCGATCGCTATGACGTGGCGATCGTGTCCAATGTGGACGGGATGGCGCTGGAGGAGGTGTTCAAGCGCTTCGACCCGGCCGCCACGCTGCTGGTCGTCGCGTCCAAGACCTTCACCACCACCGAGACGATGCTCAACGCCACCTCGGCGCTGCAATGGATGACCGAGCATGGCGTCGAGGATCCGTATGGCCGCGTCATCGCACTGACCGCCAATCCCGACAAGGCGGTCGAATGGGGCGTGGACGAGACGCGCATCCTGTCCTTCGCCGAGTCGGTCGGTGGCCGCTACTCGCTCTGGTCGACGATCGGCTTCCCCGCCGCGCTCGGCCTCGGCTGGGACGCGTTCGAGGAACTGCTGGAGGGCGCGGCCGAGATGGACCGCCATTTCCGCCTGACCGACATCAGCCAGAACGCGCCCGCGCTCGCCGCCTTCGCCGACCTCTATTACACCCAGGTCCGCCATGCCGAGACGCGCGCGCCCTTCGCCTATGACGAGCGCCTGCGCCTCCTGCCCTCCTATCTCCAGCAGCTCGAGATGGAATCGAACGGCAAGGGCGTGACCGTGGACGGCCAGCCGGTCGGTCGGCCCACCGCCGCGATCACCTGGGGCGGGGTCGGCACCGATGCGCAACATGCGGTGTTCCAGCTCCTCCACCAGGGCACCCACCTCGTCCCCGTCGAGTTCATCGCGGTGGTCGAGCCGGGCGACGTGCTGAGCGACGATCATCACCGCCAATTGCTGCTCAACGCCTTCGCGCAGGGTGCCGCGCTGATGAAGGGCAAGAAGACCGACGATCCCGCGCGCAGCTATTCGGGCGATCGTCCGTCCTCGACCATCCTGCTCGAAACGCTCGACCCGCGCACGCTGGGCGCGCTGATCGCGTTCTACGAGCACCGCGTGTTCGTGAACGGCGTGATCCTGGGCATCAACAGCTTCGATCAGTTCGGTGTCGAGCTGGGCAAGGAAATGGCCAAGGCCGCCGACCAGGGCGGTCAGGAATTCGATCCCTCGACCGAAGACCTGATCAAGCGGGCGTTCGGCAAATAGGCAATTCCTCCCCTCCCCGCTTGCGGGGAGGATCATGTTTCCGATCACTGTCAGGGGGACGCTGAACTTGGCTCGGCGTCCCCCGTTGTGCTTTTAGATGGCCGAGATGCCCCCAATTTCCCGGAGAGACCGATCCCATGGCTGACTATGACTATGACCTGTTCGTGATCGGGGCAGGCTCTGGGGGCACGCGGGCGTCGCGGGTCGCGGCGGCGCATGGCGCGCGCGTGGCGGTCGCCGAGGAATATCGCGTCGGCGGCACATGCGTCATCCGTGGCTGTGTTCCGAAAAAGCTGCTCGTCTATGGCGCGCATTTCGCCGAGGATCTGAAGGACGCGCGCCGCTTCGGCTGGCAGGTGCCGAGCGACTGCGAATTCTCGTGGGAGACGTTGCGCGACAATGTCCTGGCCGAGGTCGACCGGCTCAATGGCGCGTACAAGAAGACGCTGGAGAGCCATGATGTCGAGATCATCGGCCAGCGTGCCACCGTCACCGGGCCGCACAGCGTCCGGCTCGCCGACGGGACCGAGAAGACCGCCGAGCGCATCCTGATCGCGGTCGGCGCCCACCCGGCCATCCCCTCCTGCCCCGGCCATGAACATGGCATCACCTCCAACGAGGCATTCCATCTCGACAGCATCCCCAAGCGTGTGCTGATCGCGGGCGCGGGCTATATCGCCAACGAGTTCGCGGGCGTCTTCCACCAGTTCGGCGCGCATGTGACGTTGATCAACCGCAGCAAGGACATCTTGCGCGGCTATGACCTGACGATCCGCGACCGGCTGCTCCAGATCTCGATGATGAAGGGGATCGAGTTCCGCTTCGACGCGACGTTCCAGGGGATCGAGAAGCAGGCTGACGGCACGCTCAAGGTTTCCATGTCGAACCATGCCGATATCGAGGTCGATCTGGTGATGTTCGCGACCGGCCGCGTCCCCAATACCCGTGACCTGGGACTGGAGACGGCGGGCGTCGAGCTGGACGATCACGGCGCGGTCAAGGTGGACGAGGACAATCGCTCCACCTGCCCCAGCATCTATGCGGTCGGCGACGTCACCAATCGCGTCCAGTTGACCCCGGTGGCGATCCGCGAGGGACAGGCCTTTGCCGACACCATCTTCGGCGACAAGCCGACCAGGGTCGACTACGAATGCATCCCGGCGGCGGTGTTCAGCCATCCGCCGATGGCGGGCGTCGGCCTGACCGAGGCGCAGGCCAAGCAGAAGCTCGGCTCCGTCCGGGTCTACACCTCCGATTTCCGTCCGATGAAGAATGTGCTGGCGGGACGCGACGAGCGCGCGCTCTACAAGATGGTGTGCGACGGCGACAATGACCGGGTCGTCGGGTTGCACATGATCGGCCCCGACGTGCCCGAGATCCTGCAGGCCGCGGCCGTCGCGGTGAAGGCGGGGCTGACCAAGGCGCAGTTCGACGCGACGGTGGCGCTGCATCCTACCATGGCCGAGGAACTGGTGCTGATGCGCTGAGCCATCCCGCCTGCCCCCTGTGGATCGTCCCGTCACAGGGCAGGCGGGACAGCGTCGGACGCCGATTCGCTATCGCGGCAAACGTTATCGCCCGCTACACAATCCATCATAGCGTGGAGGGGCGGAAACGCCCTTCCGGCATCGGACCATGTGGGACATGAACATGCGTGAGCAGGCCGTGACGTTCGAACAGGTGATCGCCCATGCGCAGGCCGCGATGGACGGCGCGGACGCGTTGCAAATGCCGCTGGCGGGCAATCACATCGCGGCGGGTCTCGATATGCTGCGGGCCGCGCAGGAGGCTCTCGAAAACCGTCGCGAATCGGCCTGACGGGCGGGGGTCAGTCGCCCGCCGCCCCACCTTCCTCGACCTTCGCGCCGTCCTCGACCTTGCCGTCGTCCAGCGCGGTGGCGCGGCGATGCGCGGGTCGATCGGCCAGGCGACCGATATAGGCCATGATCGCATCGGTCTTGGGCACCAGCCCGAACTGGGTGAACCACATCAACTGCGACCCGACATAGACATCGGCCGCGGTGAACCGGTCGCCTGCGATATAGGGGGTGCGCGCCACGGCGTCGCCGATCACGCCGACCGCCCGATCGAAATCGCCATAGCCCGCCATGCGCTGCTGCTCTTCGGTCACGGTCACGCCAAAGGCGCGGTTGGTGATCGCCGCCTCCAACGGACCCGCCGCGAAGAACAGCCACCGATAATAGGCGGCTCGCTCGTCCGGCAGCGGCGCCAGTTCGGCGTCGGGAAACGCCTCGGCCAGATAGGCGCAGATCGCCGCCGTCTCGGTCACCACCTGATCGCCATGGACGATCGCGGGAACCTTCATCATCGGATTGATCGCGCGATACGCCTCCGCCACCATCGTCGTGCCGTAGTCGAGGACGACGGTCGTATAGGCCACCCCCGTCTCCTCGAGCATCCAGCGGGCGATCCGTCCGCGGGATTGCGGATTGGTGTAGAGCGTCACGTCGGCGGTCATGCGGGGTCTCCGTTCGGCGGATGAGTGGGCTGGATCAGGCCCGGTCGAGATGGCGGTGGAGGAAGGCGGTCGTCCGCGCCCAGGCCTCTTTGGCGGCGGCGGCGTTGTAGCGTTCGGACGAGCTGTCGTTGTTGAAGGCATGGTCGACGCCGGGATAGGTGAAGGCCTCGACCGACTTGCCCGCCGCGCGCAGCGCCGCCACCCACGGTTCGCCCGTCGCGTTCACGCGTGCGTCCTTGCCCGCATAGTGGAGCATCAGCGGTGCCTGCACCTTGACCGCCTCGGACGGCGCGGGCGCCGGGCCGTAATAGGCGACACCCGCCGCCAGCGCCGGTCCCGCCGCGATCGCCAGCCGATCGACGAACGCCCCGCCCCAGCAGAAGCCGACCGCGCCGACCCGACCGGTGCCCGTCTTGTCGGCGGCGGCATGGGCGATCATCGCCCGCGCCTGCGCCAGGGCCAGGTCATAGTCGAGCGAACCGATCAACGTGCGGGCGCGGTCCTCGTCGGCGGGCGTGCCGCCCTGCGGCGCCAGCAGATCGGGGGCGATGGCGTGGAAGCCGACCAGCGCCAGCCGTCTGGCCACATCCTCGATATGCGGGGTCAGCCCCCGATTCTCATGGATGACCAGGACGTTCCCCAACCGCTTCCGGGCATTCCTGGGCGAGGCGAGATACGCCGCCGAGCGTGCGCCCGCCTCCATACCCTCGCGACGGTCGATCTTCAGCCGGGCGTCGTGCGGATCGACGATCGCCGCCGCCGCCGGGCTGGCCGCGATCCCCAGGATCAGCGCCTCGGCCGCCGCCGCCGATCCCGCCAGTGCGGTCATCTGGCGCAGCAGGGTGCGGCGATCGTGATGTTCATGGGTAAAGGCGTCGTAGATTCGAACGGCGTCGTCGCGCAGCGCCTGGCTATCGGGAACATCGGTCATCGGGCGATCCTCCATCGGGCCGCCGCCCGTCCGGCTCGGGTCGGACCTGTCGCTTGCGACCGTCTCCAGAGCATAGGCGCGCGGTTGGCGGTGGGCTAGGCTGGATCGACGGATAAAGGGAGGAAAGTCATGTTGATCGTCGCATGGGCGTTGCTGCAGGCGCAGACCGTTCCCCCACCCCAGCAGACACCCCCGCCGCCACCCCCGCCGCCCATGCATGGCGGCATGGTGCCGATGACCTGCCCGATCGGTGGCGAGCGATTCTCGGGCTGGCAGGCGGGCAGCTACTCCACCTATGGCGAGCGGCCCGACGGGCGCCCCTATAGCTATCTGCATTTCCCCTTCCCGGTGCCCGAATGCCCCGGCAACCATCTGGTGGTGTTCGACAATTTCCCGGATGCGGACAAGGCGGCGCTCGCCATGCTGATCGCGACGCCCGCCTACGCCCGGCTGGTCGCCGAGGGCGACACGCCCTATTATCGCGCAAGCTGGCTGTCGGCACGGCTGAGCCGTCCCGAGCCCGTATCGCTCGGCTGGCTACAGGCGGCGCTGTGGGCCGACACGCCCGGTTTCATCGATCCGCTCGATTCGACCGAGGCCGGCAAGCGACGTGCGCGCTATGCGAGCGAATTCGTCGACCGGGTCCGCCGACTGCCCTCCGATACGAGTATGAAGGACCGGCTCTGGCTGACCGCACGAGCGGCCAACCAGCTTCGCCAGATGGGCGATTTCGCCGCGGCAGAAACAATGCGACACGACGCCATGGCCATGCTCGGTCAGCCGGGGGTCGGTGACGGCTGGGACGACTATCTCGCCAAGCTGGGCCCGGTCATCGCGCGCCGCGATGCCTCGGTCGAACCGCTCGACATGATCCCGGTGCGCGAGGCGGCGTATCGCTGTGCCAAGCCCGGCAAGACACCGCTGTCCGCCATGGAAACCCGATTATGCGCCAAGCCGACGATCGCGGCAGAGGCGGCGAAGGTCGCCAAATGAAAAAGGCCGCCCCCTTTCGGGAGCGGCCCCTTTTCATCGGGTTTCGCGTCAGGCGCCGAGCGGACTGGGCGAGCCGAACGGCCCGGTGCCGCGACGGGTCTTGGGGATCGACGTACCCGCCTTGGCGATCGGAATCGCCTTCAGCTTGGGATCGTCGCGACCGATATCGTCACCCGCGATCAGCTTCTTGATCTCGTCACCCGACAGCGTCTCATATTCGAGCAAGGCCCCCGCCAGCAGATGAAGCTGATCGACATGATCGGTCAGGACATGCTTGGCGCGGTGAAGGCCACCCTCGACGATCGACTTGATCTCGTCATCGATGAGTTGCGCCGTCTGGTTGGACATGCGCACCGGCTGGCTGGACGAATAGCCGAGGAAGCTTTCGCCTTCCGGCTGCGCATATTCGACCGGGCCCACCTTGTCCGACATGCCCCATTTGGTGACCATGTCGCGGGCCAGACCCGTGGCATATTGGATGTCGCCGCTCGCGCCGCTCGACACCTTCTCATAGCCGAAGATGATCTCCTCGGCGACGCGTCCGCCCATCGCGACCGCCAGGTTCGCGTACATCTTGTCGCGATGATAGCTGTACGAGTCGCGTTCGGGCAGGCGCATCACCATGCCGAGAGCGCGGCCGCGCGGGATGATCGTCGCCTTGTGGATCGGGTCCGATGCCGGTTCGTGCAGCGCGACGATGGCATGGCCAGCCTCGTGATAGGCGGTCATCCGCTTCTCATCGTCGGTCATGACCATGGAGCGGCGTTCCGCGCCCATCATGACCTTGTCCTTGGCTTCCTCGAACTCGGCGTTCGCGACCAGGCGCTTGCCCTTGCGCGCCGCCATCAGCGCCGCCTCGTTGACCAGGTTGGCCAGGTCCGCACCGGAGAAGCCCGGCGTGCCGCGCGCGATCACGCGGGCATCGACGTCAGGGGCCAGCGGCACCTTCTTCATATGGACTTCGAGGATCTTCACGCGGCCATCGATATCCGGGCGCGGCACCACCACCTGGCGGTCGAAGCGGCCGGGCCGCAGCAGCGCGGGGTCGAGCACGTCGGGCCGGTTGGTCGCGGCGATGATGATGATGCCCTCATTGGCCTCGAAACCATCCATCTCGACCAGCAGCTGGTTCAGCGTCTGCTCGCGCTCGTCATTGCCGTTGCCGAGCCCTGCCCCACGATGGCGACCAACCGCGTCGATTTCGTCGATGAAGACGATGCAGGGGGCCGATTTCTTGGCCTGCTCGAACATGTCGCGCACGCGGCTGGCGCCGACGCCGACGAACATCTCGACGAAATCCGAGCCCGAAATGGTGAAGAAGGGCACGCCCGCCTCACCCGCGATCGCGCGGGCGAGCAGGGTCTTGCCGGTGCCGGGCGAGCCGACGAGCAACGCACCCTTCGGAATCTTGCCGCCAAGGCGGGCGAATTTCGACGGATCCTTCAGGAATTCGACGATTTCCTGCAATTCCTCACGCGCTTCGTCGATGCCGGCCACATCGTCGAACGTCACCTTGCCTTCCTTCTGGGTCAGCATCCGCGCGCGGCTCTTGCCAAAGCCCATCGCGCCGCTCGCGCCGCCGCCCTTCTGCATCTGGCGCAGGACGAAGAAGGCGATGCCGATGAAGAGGATGAACGGCAGCGAATTATACAGCATCAGCATCCAGACCGACGGTGCTTCCTCGGTCTTTGCGGTGAAGGTCACACCCTGCTTGCGCAGGCGGGGGATGAGCTGCGAATCGGGGACCGGCGTGGTCTTGAACCGCTCACCCGACGACAGCGTGCCGGTGATCGAATCGCGCGAGATGGTCGCGGTCTTGACCGTTCCCTCGTCCACCTTGTCGAGGAAGGTCGAATATTCGATCGCGTTGCCGCTCTGCGTCGAGGACCCCGCACCCGACAGACTCACGAACAGCGCGAGCGCCATCAGGATGCCCACCCAGATCAACAGGCTCTTCATCCAGGGGTTGCCGCCCCCATTGGGATCGGGGCTCTGCTGCTTGTCGTTGTCGTTCATAGGTGCCGGATACCTTTCAGCCTCCAAGATAGGCATGGCGGGGTTAATGGCAATGGAACAACGCCGATCAATGTGATCGGTGCGACGGACGAATTGCTTCCCAATCTCGGCTTGCGGATGGGGACCGCCGGGCGCAGCCTGATGGCGGAGCGCAGCGCGCCCCCGCCCCTCCACCACCGCTTCGCGGCGGTCCCCCTCCCCGCGCTTCGCGCAGGGAGGACTGGGAAAGGTCAGCCGGTGCGGCGTGGTGGCGCGGGGCGGAAACGCCAGACGCCCGAGCGGACGCTGGCGATCACCCCCGCCTGGGTGGCGCGGCTGCCCTGCTTGAGCGATTCGAGCAGCTTCTCGATATTGCCGCTCTCGCTCCAGGCGGGCGCCTCGATCCCGGCGGCATCGCGTACCGTGCCGATCGCGCGACGTGCCAGTCGGCGGCCCAGTTCGCGCGGCAGGTCGGCGGCCTGGATCCGGACATTGTCGCCCTCGATCTGCACACGCTGATCCCACAGCCAGTCGACGGTCGCGCGGAGATCGGCATCCGCCTCCGCCAGCTGCTGCGCCGCGCGTGCCATCTGCGCCACGCCCAGCCACTCATGACCGTCGAGCAGTTGCCGGAATCGGGTACGGTCGTGGCGCGGATCCTGGTTGGCGGGATCGTCGACGAAGGGCGCCTCGGCCCGGCGGACGATCTGCCGCAGCTCGGCCCGCCGCCATTCCAGCAGGGGACGGACGACCGTCATGCCCGCGATCACGGTACGCGCGCGCACCCCCGACAGCCCCGACAGCCCGGCCCCGCGCGCCGCGCGCATCAGGAACGTCTCCGCCTGGTCGTCGGCGTGATGCGCGGTAAGGATCGTCGTCGCGCCGATCATTCGCGCCCGCTCGGCGAGCAGCGCGTAGCGGGCCTCCCGCGCCTGCGACTGAAGGCTCGCGCCCGCGATCGGTTCGGCAGGGCGCAAACCATGATGCGGCACGCCCAGGGCAGCGCAATGCGCCGCGACCATCGCCACCTCGTCCGCCGCTTCCGGACGAAGCCCGTGATCGACCGTCGCTACCGCGATCCGTTTGGGAAACGCCGCTACGGCGAGCGTCAGCATCGCCATGCTGTCGGGCCCACCCGATACGGCCAGCAAGAGCGGCGCGGGGTCGGCGGCGGGATCGTGAAGAAGCGTCAGATCGGCGACGAAACGCGCGATCTGATCGACGGCCGTGGCATCGGTGGCCATGATGCTCTCAAAACTGGTCAGGGATGCGCGCCCTCTGACGCGTCCAGGGGACGGGCGCAAGAGGTTTAACGGTGATCGGTCCGTATTGAATTCCTCCCCTGCAAGGGGAGGGGGACCATGCGAAGCATGGTGGAGGGGTGTCCCCGCTGGCCGTGACACCCCTCCGTCAGGGCTTCGCCCTGCCACCTCCCCTTGCAGGGGAGGAAGGTAATACGATCACTGACACTTGGCGGCGCTGCGTCCCGCGGTGATCTGCGACTTCATCGAGGCGGACAGCTTGGCGCCGTACACATCGGACAGTTCGTCATACACCTTGCACGCGTCCGCCGCCTTGTTGAGCTTGGTCAGCGCCTGCCCCAGATAGAGCAGACTGTCGGGAGCCCGCTCGCCATCCGGGAATTTCTTGTAATTCTCGTAGAACGCCATCGAGGCCAGGCTCGGCTTGCCCGAATCGAGATAGGTGCGGCCGAGCAGATTCTGCGCATAGCTGGCGCGGCGGCTCTTGGGATAGTCGGTGACGACCTTCTTCAACTGCGTCTCCGCCTCGGCATAGCGCTTGGCGGTCCACAGGCGATAGCCGTAGAGATAGGCGTCCTCGGCCGGGTCGCCGGTCGAGGGCTTGTCGACCGCCGCGCCGCCAGCCGGCGCGGTGCTGGCGGTATCGCCGGTCACGACCGACGGCGCCGCCGGGCTCTTGCCGCCGCCAGCCGCCGGAGCGGGGGTGTCCAGCGGCGCGCTCTGCCCCGCGGATGCGATCGGCGCGGGGCCCGATTCCAGCGCCTTCAGCCGCGCATCGGTCGCGCGCTTATAGGCGTCGAACTGATCCTGAAGCTGACGGGTGCGATAGCCGTTCTGCTCGATCTGGCCGGTCAGGCTCGCCATCTGCTCCTCGAGCGAGGTCACGCGCGAGGTCAGGTCGCTGAGCGCGCTGGAGGCGGGCACGCCGGGGGCCTGTGTCTGGGTCTGGGGCGCGGTGATCTCGGGCTGGACATAGCCCCCTGCCCCGTTCGGGAAGACCTTGCGCTGGACCGCGCGCATTTCGCTTTCCAGCTTGCCGACCCGCCCCTCGACATTGGACTGCGCCATGGCGGCACTCGGCAGGATCGTCAGGGCCGCGACCCCGGCCAGCAACAGATTACGCATCGGTTTCACCCCCCGGTGGGCATGATGTGGAAACAACGGATGCCGTCCTGCCCCGTCGCGGCTGTCTGCAGCCTGAAAGAAACGGCCCCTTACAGATCCGCCGGAGCCGTGGTGGCGGTGGTCGGCGAGGGCACGGGCGTCGGGGCCAGCGGCGCCGCATCGCCCGACGTCGCGGCCGGTGTCCGCCGGGCCGACCGGTCGCGCGGCGCGCTGCGGCTCGTACCCGTCGATGGCGATGCCGCAGGAGCGGGCGTACCCGACAGGCGCGCCGCGATCGCGGCGGGATCGAGCCGCACGTCCTTGATCGCGCGCGATCCGTCACCCAGCTGCGGGATGGGCGAACCGTTCAGCGTCACCGTCAGCTTGTCGGGACGACCGACATTGAGCAGCGGGTTCTTCACGTCGGCAGGCACCTCGAACTGCTCGCCGGGCTGCAACGTGCCGATCTTGATCGTCTTGTTGTCCGCGTCATAGACGCGCAGCCAGACCTCGCCCTTGGCGATCAGGACGACCTTGCCACCGGTCACCGGGGTCGGACTGGGCGCAGGCGCCGGAGCCGCCTCGCCGGTGTTGCCCAGCGGCGTCACCGCGGGCACGTCCTGGGCGGTGCGGTCGCGGCGGAACAGGTCGGTGCCGTACCACAGCCCCGCGATGATCAGCACCGCGAGCGCCAGGCCGACGCCGATGATCGCCAGGCCGCGCGATGGCACGCGGGCGGGATCGACGATGTCCTGCGGCACATATTCGGCGACCCGGCGGCCGAGCCGGTCGACATCGGCGCGGACCGCCTGTGCGATCGCGACTTCGTCCGCTCCCACGGCGCGGGCATAGGCCTTGGCGAAGCCGACGGCATAGGTCGCCGACGGCAGGCTCTGATAATCGGATGCCTCGATCGCCGCGAGATGACGACTGGGGATGCGGGTGCGAGCCCCGATATCGCCAAGCGACAGCCCTTGCGCCTCACGCGCCTCGCGCAGGACGTCACCGGCGCGGGTAGGTGCCGCCGGTGCGGCATCGTGGCCGGGATTGACCTCGTCCATTCTCAACTCCGAAGTGACCATGGCCCACCCCATGATCGCGGCCGTTCTTTCAGAGCCCCGGGCTCAAGTCAACGCGGGGGCCCGGCTTGATTTAGGCCAATTCCACACCATTCGTCGCAGCCCAGGCACCAAGCGCCCCGCGCATGTCGCGGACGGGATGGGCGAGCAGCCGCGTCATCTCCCCGGCGATCGCCGAACGGTCGAGCGAACGGATCATCGCCTTGACCGGCCCGACCGCGGCGGGCGTGATCGACAGGCGTTCGATACCCAGTCCGATCAGTGCCATAGCCTCCAGCGGACGCCCGCCCATCTCACCGCAAACCGCCACCGGCACGCCCGCCGTCCGCGCGGGTTCGACCACGCGGCGCAGGAAGCGCAGGATCGACGGGCTCAGCCAGTCGTAACGCTCCGCCAGCTTGGGGTTGGCGCGATCGGCGGCGAACAGGAACTGGGTCAGGTCGTTGGTCCCGACCGACAGGAAATCGACATTGGGGAGAATCAGGTCGAGCTGCTCGGCCAGCGCCGGCACCTCGAGCATCGCGCCGTAGCGCATCTCCAGCGGCAGGCGACGACCGCGCGAGCCGAGCCACGCCCGCTGCGCCTCGAACAGGGCCTTGGCCTCGTCGAACTCCCACGCCTCCGACACCATCGGGAACATGACATGGAGCGTGCGCCCCGCCCCCGCCTCGATCAGCGCGCGCGCCTGCGCCTTCATCAGCCCTTCGCGTTCGAGCGCCAGGCGGAGCGCGCGCCAGCCCATCGCGGGGTTCTCTTCGTCATGGTCGGCGGTGTTGAGATAGGGCAGCGCCTTGTCCCCGCCGATATCGATCGTGCGGAAGATCACCGGCCGGTCGCCCGCCGCCTCCAGCACGTCGCGGTAGAGCCGCTGCTGCCGCTCGCGCTGGGGCAGCGTCGCGGACACGAGGAACTGGAATTCGGTGCGGAACAACCCGATCCCGTCCGCCCCGGTCGTGTCGAGCGCGGCGGCGTCGTCGCGAAGCCCCGCATTGACCATCAGCGTCACGCGGTGGCCGTCCCTGGTCACCGGCGGCACGTCGCGCAGCGCCGCGAATGCGGCGCGCCGCTTCTGGCGAAGCTGCAGCTTGGCCTCGAACGCCTCCTCCATGGCGGAGGTGGGACGGACGAGCACGCTGCCCTCGGTCACGTCGAGCAGGAGCAGGTCGCCCTCGGCGATCTGGCGGCGCACGTCGCTGACCCGGCCGAGCACCGGAACGCCCATCGCGCGCGCGACGATGATGACATGCGCGGTCAGCGATCCCTCCTCCAGGATCACGCCCTTCAACCGCCGCCGGTCATATTCGAGCAGCTCGGCGGGGCCCAGATTGCGCGCGAGCAGGATCGTGTCCTGCCGCAGCCCGAGTTGCGCCGCCGTTCCCATCTGGCCCGACACGATCCGCAGGAGCCGGTTGGACAGGTCCTCCAGATCGTGCATCCGGTCGGCGAGCAGCGGATCGTCGATCTGGCGCATCCGCTGGCGCGTGCGCTGCTGCACCCGCTCGATCGCCGCCTCGGCGGTCAGGCCGCTGTCGATCGCCTCGTTGATCCGCCGCGCCCAGCCCTCGTCATAGGCGAACATCTTGTAGGTTTCGATGACCTCGACATGCTCGCCCGCAACGCCGAATTCCGCCTCGCGCGCCATGCGGTCGATCTGCTCGCGCATCTTGTCGAACGCGGCATAGACGCGGCGCCGCTCGGCATCGATGTCCTCGGCGACGGTATGCTCGATGACGATGCGCGGCTGGTGATAGACGGCAAAGCCGCTACCCATGCCGTCGACCAGCTTCTGGCCGCCCAGGCGGATCGACGCGGTCATCTGCGGTCGCGCGCCCGCCGCCCCCGCCGCGTCGATCAGCCCGGCATTGGCGATCAGCTCGGACAGGACCATCGCGACGGTCTGCAACGCCTCGATCTCGACATCCGCATATTTGCGCGGCTCGCTATGCTGAACCGCCAGCACGCCAACCGCGCGCTCGCGCCGGATGATGGGAACGCCCGCGAAACTGTGGAACCGGTCCTCGCCCGTTTCGGGCTTGTAGGCGAAGTCGGGGTGGCTGGCCGCCTCGTCTAGGTTCAGCACCTCGACATCCTCGGCGATCGTGCCGACCAGCCCCTCGCCCAGCGCCAGCTTGGTGACGTGAACCGCCTCCTCGGCCAGACCGCGCGTCGCGAAGAGCTCGAGAACCCCCTCGCGCAACAGATAGATCGAACACACCTCGCTGCCGATCGCCTCTCCGATGATCTGGACGACCTGGTTCAGCTTGGCTTGGGCGGGGGTGCGCGACGCCATCACGTCGTGCAGACGAACGAGGATCTCGCGGGCGGATGCGGCGGCCGATACGGGCATGGCCACAGGGCTAACAGACCGGACGCGCCGGTGTCATGCCCTAATATCGCAGTCGCCCGCGCGGAGCCGATAACAATTCCTCCCCAGGCACCGCTTGGGGGGAAGGGAACCGCCGCGAAGCGGTGCCCGGCCCTAGCCCGCCAAGGCACTCCGATCGATCTCCGCGATCGACTTCACGCCGGTCAGCGTCATCGCCACGCGCATTTCGGCATCGAACAGCCGCAACAGGTTGGCGACGCCTGCCTCGCCCGCCGTCGCCAGCGCATAGATGAAGGCGCGACCGATCAGCACCGCGTCCGCCCCCAGCGCCAGCATCCGCACCACGTCCAGCCCCGAGCGCACGC
Source organism: Sphingomonas sp. Leaf21 (assembly GCF_916858675.1). GTDB lineage: Bacteria > Pseudomonadota > Alphaproteobacteria > Sphingomonadales > Sphingomonadaceae > Sphingomonas. The sequence continues at coordinate 2,801 of NZ_CAKASM010000033.1, read as the reverse complement.
CCGAATCGGCGAGCAGCTTCAACTCGCCCTTCACCGCATCGGCGATGGCGGGCATCGCGCGCGCGCTGGAGCGAACGCCGTCGAGCTGCCGCCCGCCATGGTTGGACACGACGATCCCGTCCGCGCCGAACCGCACCGCGTCGCGCGCATCCTCGGGGTCGAGAATCCCCTTGATCACGATCGATCCCTTCCAGAAGTCGCGGATCCACTCCAAATCGCGCCACGCGATCGACGGATCGAAATTGGCGCCCAGCCAGCCGATATAATCCTCGAGCGCGGTCGGCATGCCGCGATAGGTCGAGATATTGCCCAGATCGTGCGGCCGTCCGTGCAGACCGACGTCCCAGGCCCAGCGCGGATGGGTCACCGCCTGTACCATCCGGCGAAACCCCGCATTGGGTCCCGACATGCCCGCATGCGCATCGCGATAGCGCGCGCCGGGCACCGGCATGTCGACGGTGAAGACCAAGGTCGTCACGCCCGCCGCCTGCGCGCGTTCCAGCGCGTCGCGCATGAAGCCCCGGTCGCGCAGCACGTAGAGCTGGAACCAGATCGGCGCGGAGGACGCCGCCTGCACCTCCTGGATCGCGCAGACCGAGACGGTGGACAGGGTGAAGGGAATATTCTTCGCCGCCGCCGCGCGCGCCGCCTGTACCTCGCCGCGCCGGGCGTACATGCCCGCCAGCCCGACCGGGGCGAGCACGACCGGCATCGCCATGCGGGTGCCGAACAGCTCAGTCTCCAGGCTGAGATCGGCGACGTCGCGCAGCACCCGCTGGCGCAGTTCGATGCCGGACAAATCCTCGACATTGTGGCGCAGCGTGTGCTCGGCATTGGCGCCACCGTCGAGATAATGGAACAGGAACGGCGGCAGGCGGCGCCGCGCGGCCTCGCGATAATCGGCGGGGGCGGAAATGATCATCGGGCAACGGGCTCCAGCATGGTCGTCCCCGCCCCGTACAACGCCGAGCCGCCGGAGACAAAGGCCGACCGACCGCCCCACCTTCCCCCCGCCCGCTTGCCCCGGTCGCGGCCACGCTCTAGCCTTGTCGGACAAATCGCCTTCAGGGCGCGATCGCGGCATGGGGAGAACTGGGCGATGGAGCCTGCATCGAAGACGTACCGCGCCATGGGTCGGCGAGTGCGGATCGCCGCTGCCATGGCCTTGTTTCCATGGCTGTGCGCGGCGACGGCACGACCGCCCAAAGCCGCTGGCGAGACCATGGTCTTCACCTCGTTCCACGGCAATGGCGACGGGCTTCACCTGTCGGTCAGCACCGATGGCGGGCATCGTTGGCGCGATCTCGACAGGGTCTTCCTGACGCCGGAGGTGGGCGGCAGGCTGTTGCGCGATCCGCATATCCTGCGCGGCCCCGATGGCGTGTACCGCATGGTCTGGACCACCGGCTGGAAGGACAAGGGAATCGGCTATGCCAGCTCGCGCGACCTGATCCACTGGTCGGCGCAACGCTATATTCCGGTCATGGAGGGGGTGCCGGGGACCAACAACGCGTGGGCACCCGAAACCGTCTACGACCCCGCCAGCCGCGCCTATGTCATCACCTGGTCGTCCGACGTCGATGGCCGCTTCCCGGCGACGCGCCGTTCGGGACAGATGAACAACCGCACCTATTATGTCACGACGAAGGACTTCGCGACCTTCAGCACGCCCGGCGTGCTGATCGATCCCGGTTTCGACCATATCGATACGACGATCCTGCGCGTCGGCAGCCGCTATGTCGCCGTGTTCAAGGAAGGCGACAATCAGGAGCGCGGCCGCTGGGGCCCGATCCAGTGGGCGGTCGCGGATCGGGTGCTCGGCCCCTATAGGCTGATGCCCAAGCCGCTCGTCACCGGTGAGCGCGCCGAGGGGCCGACGCTGGTCACCGATGGCGACCGCACCCGGCTCTATGTCGACTACTATGCCAATGGCCGCTACGGCGCGTTCGAGACACGCGACTGGCGGACATGGCGCGACGTCTCCGACGCGGTCCGCCTCGTGAAGGGGCAGCGTCACGGCACCGTCCTGACCATCCCGTCCCACGTCGCGAAGGCATTGGAGGAGGCGCACTGACCGGTCGCGAAGCAGGCGCGGAGCGCTCGTAAATGGCCGAACCCCGACGGCAAGCGCAAAACCGTTCCGCGGCTGTCCCGATTTGCCCCTTCCCATCCGAAAACGGCAGCATCTTCATTTGCACGACAATGCTTGTCGCGATACCGGTATCCCACAAGCACAAGGAGGGGTTTATGGCGTATGTGTTCGAGTTCGGCGCGACCTGGCTGGCCGCCGCCATTCTCGCAGGCTTCGGCTTCGGCCAGTTCATGCGCGCCGCCAAAACGCCGACCGGCGATCGCGATCCGCTATAAGCCGCTGTACGCGGACGACGGCGAACGTCACGAAAGACCTGACCAGGCCAATCACCGGCACATGCGCTTCGAAGCGTGAAATTTGTGGCTGGCGCACCCGAGGTGAAAGCGATGGGCACTCGAATCATTGGGAAATTCTGGTGCCGAGGGCGAGGCGGCGCGATGATCAAGGCTTCCTGGTGCGGACATCCTGATCGCTGGCTATGGTCGCGCCACCCGCATTCGATCGTTAGGTCGAGTCGGCATTTAGCACTGCTTTTTCTTCTCTCTCCTTGTGAAAGGGGAAGATCCCGCAGCCTCGGGTTTCGCGTAGCAAAGGCTTAGTCGGAGTTGGGTGAGGGGCCGGCGCGGATGCGGGCTGAGTAGCCCCTAGATTTCTGGACGCCTCGGGTCCTAATTTTGAGGACAGGAGGCGACGATGGGGAAACCCAATT
>NZ_CAKASM010000032.1 GCF_916858675.1 Sphingomonas sp. Leaf21 | reverse complement strand
GGATGCTGTCGCCCGTCGAGTTCGAACGGCAGCAGGCTTTGATGGCTCAAGGCGTCTAGAAAACTAGGGGCTACTCATCATGACGGGAGAATGAAAGGCACACCGATCCCTCGCGTCAGCCTCTTGGCGAACGCTTCCCATCGCGACTAGGGTCGGCGCGGAGGATATCGATGACGACGACGCCACGCCTGCCTTTCGCGCCCCTGATGCTGCTCGCCACGGTGTTCGTCGGCGGGGCTTCCGTCCATGCCGCGGAACCGGCATCACCCGATCTGGGCGACTGGACGCTCGCACCGAGTGAAGATGGCGATGGGTGTTTCCTGACCCGTATCTATCCACGGCCGGGCGATACGACATTGCTGCTCGGGCTGGACCGCGACGGGTCGAACCACCTGACGGTCCTGAACGCCAATTGGTCGATCAAGCCCAAGGCGCGCCTGTCGCTCGACTTCCGGCTGAGCAGCGGGGGCTATCCCAAGCATTTCGCGGTGGGGCTGGCGACGGATGGCAAGCGCGGATTCGTCACCAGCTTCGAAAAGGCCTTCCCCACCTATCTCGCCAAGTCGCAGCGGCTGGACATCGCGCGGGGCGACGTGCCGGTCGAGCGGCTGGCGCTGGACGGCAGCGGCGCGGCGATCGCGGCATTGCGCGATTGCGTCGCCGCGCAACGCGCCACGCCCGCCAAGTCCTTGAAAAGGGACGCCGCGACCGACGGGATACCGCTGGATCCGTTCGCCCGACATGCCGGACGGAAGCGCTGATCCCTGAACGAAGACTTAACAAAACGTCATGTTGACCAAGTAATGATGGTTATTTTGCAGTAAACGCTTGGTCGAAAACTTGGCACGGTCGAACATATTTGGGATTGTCGAACTTTTCCCGCTCAGCTTCGTTGTTGCGGTTGGTTAACGACTGAAAGAACTGTTATGTCTGCTTTTGCATCCAAATCCCTGCTCGCGGTGGTGACTCTGGCCGGTGCTGTCGGCCTCAGCGGCTGCGCGACCAAGTCCTTCGTGCGGGAACAGATCGCTCCGGTCAGCCAGCGCGTCGATTCGCTCGAATCGCGTCTCCAGCAGACCGACGGCACCGCCAAGCAGGCGCTCGCCGAGGCGCAGGCGGCGTCGGGCCAGTCCCAGGCCAATGGCCAGCGTCTTGACCAGCTCGGCGGTCGTGTCGATGGCGTCGAACAGCGCCTGACCGTGCAGGAACAGAAGCCCGCCCGTCGCCCCCGGCATTGATCTCGCCGGTTTGAGCGATAGGGTCGATTGAATGCCGTGCCGGCCTTCCCCCGATGCCGGGGGAGGGTCGGCCTTTTGCCTGAGTATGCCCCGCCGATGACGTTCCTGCCCCGATGAAAGCCCTGCTCCTTCCGCTGGCGGGGCTGGCCCTGCTGCTGCCTGTGGTCGCGCAGGCGCGGCCCGCCGATGCGCCCAGGACGACCGTCCGCAAGGCGAAGGCCAAGCCGAAGGCGGCGGCCCGCAAGGTCCCCGCCAAACCCGCCGCCCAGCCCGATCCGGTACTGCTTCCCTCGCCGGAGGCGCAGCGGGTGATCAGCTGGGTCGGCGCATCACAGGATAATCATGGCCTGCCCTGGGCCGTGGTCGACAAGAAGAACGCGACGCTGTTCCTGTTCGCGGCGGATGGCACGCAAATGGCGGCGGTGCCGGTGCTGATCGGCATCATGCCGGGCGACGAGGCCAGCCCCGGTGTGGGCACCAAGACGCTGGCCTCGCTGGGCCCTGCCGAGAAGACGACGCCCGCCGGACGCTACCTCGCGAAGTTCGGCATGCCGATCGGTGGCGAGCGCGTGCTGTGGGTCGATTATGCGACCTCGGTGGCGCTCCACCCGATCCCCAAGGACGCTGGCGCGCGCGAGAAGCGGCGTGAGCGGATGCTGTCGCCGACGCCGGACGACAATCGCATCACCTTCGGCTGCATCAACGTGCCGCAGGCCTTTTACACCAGGCAATTGCGAACGGCCTTCCGGCGCAAGGGCGGCTACGTCTATATCCTGCCCGACACCAAGACGATGGAAGAGGTCTTTCCCCGCCTGCGCGCACAGATCGCGTCGTAGCGTGTAGCGGATCGTCGGCGGGCCGACGCTTGGGATCGGCCGATCGAGGTCGATTCGGTAAGCGCCGCGCCGTCGATACGGACGCGGCGCCTTGTCCGCGGCGAGACGCTCATTTCGACACGTCGGACAAGCAACGTCATGCCATCGCGGGTTAAAATTGCGGCGCCGCAATGACGATCACGTGAACAGTTGCAATCGACACCAGTGAATAGGTGGGATAAGCCGGTCCGATGGCAGACATTCCCCAGACCCCGCTGCTCGACACGGTCCACACACCCGACGACCTGCGGCAATTGGCGCCCGACCAGTTGCGGCAACTGGCGGACGAATTGCGGACCGAGACGATTTCGGCGGTCGGCACCACCGGCGGCCATCTCGGCTCCGGACTGGGCGTGGTCGAGCTGACGGTCGCGATCCATTATGTCTTCAACACGCCTGACGACCGGCTGATCTGGGACGTCGGGCACCAATGCTATCCGCACAAGATCCTGACCGGGCGGCGCGAGCGGATCCGCACGATCCGCCAGGGCGGCGGTCTGTCGGGCTTCACCAAGCGGACCGAGAGCGAATACGACCCCTTCGGCGCGGCGCACAGCTCGACCTCGATCTCGGCGGCGCTGGGCTTCGCCATCGCCAACAAGCTGGCGGGTACGCCGGGCAAGGGCATCGCCGTCATCGGCGACGGCGCGATGTCGGCGGGCATGGCCTATGAGGCGATGAACAATGCCGAGCAGGCGGGCAATCGCCTGATCGTCATCCTCAACGACAACGACATGTCGATCGCGCCGCCGGTCGGCGGGCTGTCGGCCTATCTGTCGCGGATGGTGTCGAGCCGCGAGTTCCTGGGCGTGCGCGACGTGCTCAAGAAGCTCGCCAAGCGCTTCCCGCGCCCGATCCAGAAGGCCGCGCAGAAGACCGACGAGTTCGCGCGCGGCATGACCATGGGCGGTACGCTGTTCGAGGAGCTGGGCTTCTATTATGTCGGCCCGATCGACGGTCACAATCTCGACCACCTGATCCCGGTGCTGGAGAATGTCCGCGACGCCGAGCAGGGCCCGATCCTGATCCATGTCGTCACCAAGAAGGGCAAGGGCTATGCCCCCGCCGAGGCGGCGGCGGACAAATATCACGGCGTCCAGAAGTTCGACGTGATCACCGGCGCGCAGGCAAAGGCGCCCCCGGGGCCGCCCGCCTATCAGAATGTCTTCGGCGAGGCGCTGGCGAAGGAAGCCGATACGGATCCGCGCATCTGCGCCATCACGGCGGCGATGCCGTCGGGCACCGGGCTCGACCGGTTCGCGTCGGCCCATCCCGAGCGGTTCTTCGACGTTGGCATCGCCGAACAACATGCGGTGACCTTCGCGGCGGGGCTGGCGGCGCAGGGCATGAGGCCGTTCTGCGCCATCTATTCGACCTTCCTCCAGCGCGCCTATGACCAGGTCGTCCATGACGTGGCGATCCAGAACCTGCCCGTCCGCTTTGCGATCGACCGCGCCGGGCTGGTCGGTGCCGACGGCGCGACCCATGCGGGATCGTTCGACGTCACGTATCTGGCCAGCCTGCCCAACATGGTGGTGATGGCCGCCGCCGACGAGGCGGAGCTGGTCCACATGGTCCATACCTGCGTCAACCACGACAGCGGGCCGATTGCGGTCCGCTACCCGCGCGGCAATGGTGTCGGCATCGTGCTGCCCGAGACGGCGCAACTGCTCGAGATCGGCAAGGGCCGCATCGTTCGCGAGGGCAAGAAGGTCGCGATCCTGTCGCTCGGCACGCGCCTGGCGGAGGCGTTGCGCGCCGCCGACACGCTGGAGGCCAAGGGGTTGTCGACCTCGGTCGCCGACCTGCGCTTCGCCAAGCCGCTCGACGAGGCGCTGATCCGCCGCATGTTGACCACCCATGAGGTGGCGGTGACGATCGAGGAGAATGCGATCGGCGGCCTCGGCGCGCATGTCCTGACCATGGCGTCGGACGAAGGCCTGATCGATGGCGGCCTCAAGCTGCGCACGATGCGCCTGCCGGATGTCTTCCAGGATCAGGACAAGCCCGAGGTGCAATATGCGCAGGCCGGACTGGATGCCGATGCGATCGTCGACACCGTCCTGAAGGCGCTTCGCCATAACAGCGCCAATGTGCCCGAGGGCGCGCGCGCATGATCCGTGGCTGGACCGCCGTCATCGTCTTCACGACGCTGGCGGTGGTCATGATGGTCGGGGTGAACGTGCGGATGTGGCGGCGGATGAAGGCCGCTACGGCGGTGGCGAAGGCGGACGGCGATGGCCGGAAGGCTGATGATGCCGACACGGCCGAACGAGACCCCGCGCTCCCTTCGGTTTAGGGCCGATCGACATTCAACTATGCCTGTCCTTCCCTCGCCCCTCGTGGAGGGGAGAGGGGAGAATAAGCTGAATGTCGATCGGCCCTAGTTCGAAGGGTCCCCATCGATAGGATTTCCCTTAGCCTTCGACTTCGCTCAGGCTGAACGGAGGGAGGGCCTCATCGTCCGTTCGTGCCGAGCGAAGTCGAAGCGCAAGCTCGGACATTCGCCTCAAACCCAAAGCTTTACCGTCCCAGATAATGCGCGTGCGCGGCATCGGTCGCGTTGACCGCCAGCACCGCGCGCGCATCGCCGGGCGATAGCGGCCCGTGTGAGGTCGGGCGGTCCATCCCACTCGCCGCGATCACGCGGTCGAGCAGTTCCTGCCCTTCACGCCACCAGCCCAACCCGCTCGCGGCATTGATATGCCCCTGCTGTCCGGCATCGACGAAGTGGCTGCCCCAATCGACCGCCAGGCTGTGCGCGCGCTCGATCGAGATCCAGGGATCGTCCTGGCTTGCGACCAGGATCGACGGGAAGGGCAGGGGCGTTCGCGGCGAGGGTGCGAAGCCCTTCAACGCGTCGGGCGCGTCGGGCCGATCGACATCGGCGGGCGCGACCAGCAGGGCGCCTGCGACCGGCCAGCCATAGGGTTGCGGCGAAAGCTCCGCCCACCACGCGACCGCGAGACAGCCCAGCGAGTGGGCGGCCAGTATGACCGGTGCCTGCGCCTGCCGGATGGCCTGATCGAGCCGTGTGACCCAGGCGTTGCGATGCGGCGTAGACCACATGCCCAGTTCGACCCGGATGGTGTCGGGCCGCGCCTCTTCCCACAGGCTTTGCCAGTGCGATCGGCCCGAGCCGCCAAGCCCGGGAACGGTGAGGACCGTCGGTTTGCGGGCCTCATAGGATGCGAACGAACCCATATGGCATCTCCTCGTTGCGGGCCGGGTCGACTCCCGATCCTTGGCTCAAGGTATTCCTACCAAATCAATAGGCAATAGATCGCGCGCCAAAGGGATCGCGTCTTGCGACGGGCCGAGGCGGGGGGTAGGGCGGGGCATGGCCAAACAGCGTGTCGACCAGATGCTCGTGGATCGTGGGCTCGTGGAATCGCGGTCCCGCGCGCAGGCGTTGGTGATGGCGGGGCTCGTCTTCTCGGGCGAGGCGAAGATCGCCAAGCCGGGGCAGCAATTGCCCGAAGACGCCGCGCTCGACGTGCGAGGGCGCGACCATCCCTGGGTGTCGCGCGGCGGGATCAAGCTGGCGCATGGCCTTGAGCATTTTGGCTGGGACGTGACGGGCGCGGTGGCGATCGATGTCGGCAGCTCGACCGGCGGGTTCACCGACGTACTGCTCCAGAACGGCGCGGCGCGCGTCTATGCGGTGGACAGCGGCACCAACCAGCTCGCCTGGTCGCTCCGCCAGGACCCCCGCGTCATCGTCCATGAACAGACCAGCGCGCGCATCCTGACCGAGGCGCACATTCCAGAGCCGATCGACATCATCGTCTGCGATGCCAGTTTCATCGGCCTGGCCAAGGTGCTGGAGCGGCCGATGCGCTTCGCCGGTCCGGCTGCGCGCCTGCTCGCGCTCATCAAGCCGCAGTTCGAGGCGGGGCGCGAGGAAGTGGGGAAGGGCGGCGTCGTCCGGGATCCGGTGGTCCACGCCCGCGTCTGCGACCAGGTCGTCGCCTGGCTAACCGAGGCGGGCTGGACGGTCGTTGGGGTGACGCAAAGCCCGATCACCGGGCCAGAGGGGAATATCGAGTTTCTGGTCGCCGCATCCCGAAATTGAACGGCCTGGCGCGGTTAACGTTCACCTTATCCGTTTACTGTGGATGCCGCGTGCGGCAGACCGATGGCCAACATGGCGAAAGAGGGTCAATTGGGTACGATCGCATCGAAGGGTCAGTTGCGAATGTCCTTCCTGCGCTGGGCGGTCGTCATCGTGCCCCTTGTGCTGCTGCTCGGCTTCGCTTCCGGCCGCTCGGTGCCGTCGGGCAGCGAGAATGGCTGGTACATGGCGCTGACCAAGCCCGAGCTGACGCCGCCGGGCTGGGTCTTTCCCGTGGCCTGGACGACGCTCTACATCCTGATTGGGCTCGCGCTGGCGATGATCGTCCACGCACGGGGTGCGCGCGGGCGCGGCGTCGCGATCGGCCTGTTCATCGTCCAGTTCGCGCTCAACCTCGCATGGACGCCGATGTTTTTCGGCGCGCACAAGGTCGGGACGGCGCTGGTCCTGATCGTCGCGATCCTGTCGCTGTCGATCGTGACGACCTTCGCCTTTTCGCGCATCCGGCGCGGCGCGGCGTGGCTGATGCTGCCGTATCTGGTATGGCTGTCCTTCGCGGGCGTGCTCAACTGGCGGATCGGGCAGCTCAATCCCGACGCGGAAAGACTTGTGCCGAGCGCCCAGACCTCCCAAATGCTGTGAAACGATTTTTGGGAATTTGATCATGCAGGCCGACAACAAGCTGTTCGACGATTTCGCCAAGGTGATGAACGGCCTGGCCGGGACGGTCGCCGGCATGGGCCGTGAGGCCGAATCGAGCGCCCGTTCGCGCGCGCGCGAATGGATCGGCGGCCTCGACTTCGTCAGCCGCGAGGAGTTCGAGGTGGTCAAGGCGATGGCGGTCGCCGCCCGCGACGAGGCCGATGCGCTGAAGGCGCGTCTGGATGCGCTCGAGGCCCGCTCGGCAACCACCCCCGCCGCGACGACGCCCGGGGCCTGATCCTGACCCGCTTGATCCGTTCCCATGGCTGGTCCGGTGCGAGGCGCCGGACAGCTATCCACAGTTTTCGGCGACGGGCTGCTTGCAGCCCGGCCGCGCGCGGTGCAACCTGCGGCGGTCTGGGTTTGTTCGCAGAGGCCTGTGATGCTTGAATCGACCGATCACGAAGCCGATGACTCGGCCCCCATCGACATGCTGGAGGCGTATTTCGCCGCGCATGGATGGGAACATGAGCGGCATGACGAGGAAATCGTCGCGACCGTAAAGGGGAGCTGGGCCAGCTACGAGTTGCGCGCGCTCTGGCGCGACGACGACAGCGTCCTGCAATTCCTGGCCTTTCCCGATATCAAGGTGACCGAGGATCGCCGCTCCAGCATCTACGAGGCGCTGGCGCTGGTGAACGAACAGCTCTGGATCGGCCATTTCGAGCTGTGGTCGAACAGCGGCATCCTGCTCTACCGCCACGCCGCGATGGTCGATGGCGGCGAGGACGGCACCATCTCGCTGTCCGCGACAGAGCTGCTCGTCGAATCGGCGATCGAGGAATGCGAGCGCTTCTACCCCGTCTTCCAGTTCGTCCTGTGGGGCGGCAAGACCCCGCGCGAGGCGCTCGCCGCCGCGCTGATCGAGACGCAAGGCGAAGCGTGAAGCGCTCGCGATGAGCTTTCCCGAAGGCCCCATCTGGCTGATCGGCTGTGGCAACATGGCCGGGGCGATGCTCCGTCGCTGGCTGGCGTGCGGGCTGGACCCGCGCCAGGTTACGGTCGTCACGCGCAGCGGACGCGGGGCGCCGGACGGGGTTCGGTCGCTGACCACCTTGCCCGCCGACGAAGTGCCCGCGACCCTGATGCTGGGGTTCAAGCCGCAGCAGCTCGACGATGTCGCGCCGACCCTGGCGCATCTCCGTCCGGCTTTGCTGCTGTCGATCCTCGCGGGGGTGGAGACCCGGGCGCTGGCGTCGCGCATTCCCGCGGGTGCGGTGGTGCGGATGATGCCCAACCTGCCGGTCGCGATCGGGCAGGGGGTGACGGCGCTCTTCACCAACTCGGCGGATCCCGATGTTCGGGCGGCGGCCGAGGCGCTGGCCACCCCGTTGGGGATCGCGCCATGGGTCGAGGACGAGGACCGGTTCGACGCCGTCACCGCCCTTGCGGGATGCGGTCCGGCCTTTGTGTTCCGCTTCATCGACGCGTTGGCGCAGGCGGGGGTCGGCCTTGGCATTTCGCCCGACATGGCGCAGCGGCTCGCACTCGCGACGGTCGACGGCGCCGGTGCCATGGCGATGAACGCCCAGGTGGACGCCGCCACGCTCGCCGACCGCGTGGCGAGCCCCGGTGGCTCGACCCGCGAAGGCCTGAACGTCCTCGACGCCGATAACGCTCTGCTGCGAATGATGGCGGATACGTTGGCGGCTTCCGAGCGCCGCAACCGCGAAATGGCCGCCGCCGCGCGTCGCTGACCCCGGCCAATAGCGTCATCCCAGCGTCGGCTGGGAATTCCGGCAGCTCTGGACCCGTAAGCTGTGGGAGGCCCCGGCCTGCGCTGGGGCGACGGGCCGGGGGATCACCCCCCCCCCCCCGACCGTCACCCGTCGTGGGAGCGCAGATCCTCGATCCGGGCGCGTTCCTGTTCGGGGATGAATCCCTCCAGCACGGTCCAGAACCCGGTCACCGCCTGCTGCCCGGCGCGGGCATAGGCCTTGGACAGCTTCTCGCGCAGCGCGTCGAACAGTTCGGCTTCCATCTTGGCGCCCGTCGGCGTCAGGCGAAGCAACCTTTGCCGCCGATCGCGATCGCCCGGCCGGGTTTCGACCAGATCGCGGCTCGCCAGTTCGTTGAGCACGCGACCCAGCGACTGTTTGGTGATCGCCAGGAGCGACAGCAATTCGCTGACCGTCATGTCTGGCTTGCGCGCCATGAAATAGAGCGCACGGTGATGGGCACGGCCCAACCCCTGCGCGGCGAGGCCGCGATCGATCGAGCGCACGAGGTGACTATTGCCGAAATACAGCAATTCCATACCCCTGCGGAGTTCGGGCTCGCGGAGAAATTGTGCCGATGCGGACTGGTTAGAGGCAGCCATGTTGACCCGTCTAGACACAGGGCCTAGGCCACGGCAACCCAAAACAGAGAGATGATCATGGACGCGGCACAATCCCTTACGTTTCGGTTCGACCCTTGCGCGACCCCGGTCGCCGCGAGCGAGCGGGCGGCGCGTCTGGTCGATCCGGGCTTCGGTCGCGTCTTCACCGATCACATGGCGCTGATCCGCTACAGCGATGAAAAGGGCTGGCACGACGCGCAGATCACCGCGCGCGCGCCGCTGAGCATCGATCCGGCGGCCTCGGTCCTCCACTATGCGCAGGAAATCTTCGAGGGGATGAAGGCCTATCGCCTGGCCGATGGCGGCACCGCGCTGTTCCGTCCCGAGGCGAATGCCCGCCGTTTCCAGGACTCCGCGCGCCGCCTGGCGATGCCCGAGCTGCCCGAGAACCTCTTCCTCGAATCCGTCGAGCGACTGGTCGAGGTCGAGCGCGACTGGATTCCCGAGCAGGATGGCGGAGCACTCTATCTGCGCCCCTTCATGTTCGCGAGCGAGGTCTTCCTCGGCGTGAAGCCGTCCGCCGAATATCTCTACATGGTCATCGCCTCGTCGGTCGGCGCCTATTTCAAGGGCGGTGCCCCCGCCGTGTCGATCTGGGTGAGCCAGGGATATACGCGCGCCGCACCGGGCGGCACCGGCGCGGCCAAGTGCGGCGGCAACTACGCGGCCAGCCTGCTCGCACAGAAGGAAGCGATCGCGAACGGTTGCGATCAGGTGGTATTCCTCGACGCGGTCGAGCGCCGCTGGGTCGAGGAATTGGGCGGCATGAACGTCTTCTTCGTGTTCGACGACGGATCGCTGGTCACCCCGCCGCTGACCGGTACGATCCTGCCCGGCATCACCCGCGATTCGATCCTGACCATCGCCCGCGCGCAGGGACTGGCCGTGCGCGAGGAGCATTATGCGATCGAGCAGTGGCGCGCCGATGCCGCCAGCGGTCGCCTGGTCGAGGCGTTCGCCTGCGGCACGGCGGCGGTCGTCACCCCGATCGGCAGCGTCGCCGAACCTGCGGGTCGCTTCACCATCGGCAGCGGCGGCCCCGGCCAGCTGACCATGCGGTTGCGCGAACAACTGGTCGCGATCCAGCGCGGCCAGGCCCCCGACCCGAACGGCTGGATGCGCCGCCTGGGCTGACGATTTCGCGCCGATAAGGGCTTTTCAAGAACGGCGCGCCGGTTATAAGGCGCGCCTCTCCACTGGGGCGTCGCCAAGCGGTAAGGCAACGGTTTTTGGTACCGTCATACGCAGGTTCGAATCCTGCCGCCCCAGCCATCTGCCTGAAATCCCAGCCAATTGGCTGCTAAGTGTTTGAAGACGCTGGCTGACTATCAGGGTCGGCCGTTGGCACCTGCACAATTGTGCATCGGATTGTGCCAATGCGCTGGCCGGGAAGGCCGCGGTTTTGGACTGTCTTCAACACGTTTACCGGCGCGGGCACATTTTCTGGTGGCGCCGAATTCACCGTTTATTGGATAATGGCACCCTAGATGTCCGGCTGTCGCTGCGGACCACCGACCGGAAGGCAGCGCGCAACATGGGGGCGGCGCTCACGGCGGTGACGCCGAGGGTGCTGGAGATGCTCGACAGGCGGGCCAAGCAGAAGACCGATATCACCGAGCAGGAGCTCCAGGCGATCGCCAAGGCGATGTACGAGGAGCGGCTGGCCGAGGTGTGCACCCTGCAGCGATCGACGCCATACGATTTTGAGACCCACTCGGCCGCCAATCTGGCCTTCATTGATTATTTCGAGCGGCTGAAGAACCAGGGGGGCCATAGGTCCTTCCTGCCGAGCGAAGAGCGCGAATTGGAGGCGGAGGGCTGGAGCGCGCAGCGGATCGCCGACCTGCGCACGATCATCGCGATGCGCGAGGAGCGCGGCGTTAATCTGATCCGGCCAGACGAGATCGATCGCCATCTCGCCGCCGCCGGTTTCCCAGTCGATGACCGGCGGCGCTGGATGCTGGAGCTAGCCCTCTATCCGGCCTACCGCGACGTCTATGCCGCCGCAGAGGCGCAGCTTCGAGGTGCGGCCACGCCCGGGACGGTGGCGCCTGGCCATTCGGCCATGCCTGCACCGGCGCAGCCGTCGCCTTCTCCGGTCGCTGGCATCCATCCTGCGCCGGTCGGTATGGCTCCGGCGGTGCCAGAGGACTGGCTGCGTTGCACCCCGACCGAGGCAGCGGAGCGAATGATCGCCACGACGCCTCGCCTGCTGGAGCATCGCAAGGGCGGCAAGCGTGAGAAGGACAGCGTCGGCGAACAGACGCTGCGCCAGATCCGCTGGGCCGCCGTGCTGCTACAGAAGTCGCTGCCGGCCGGCACGCCGATGTGGCGGGTTACCAAGGCGGACATCGTCAAGCTCGACAAATGGTTCGACCGGCTCTCCGTCAACTATGGCAAGGCCGCTGGCGACCACGATCTTGGGCAGAGCCTGGAACAGGCGGCGGCCGTGTTCGCCGATCGGGTCGAGAATGGCGACGTGCCGATGGATCAGATCGGCTTGTCCACCGGCACCGCAAACAAGCATTTCAACAAGCTGGGCCAGATCCACAGCTTCACGCGCAAGGCGGTGCCCATCGCCGAGCCGATCGACTTCGGCGAGTTCACGGCCCCGATCGACAAGGACGAACGCGAGGCGCGGTTGCGCTATACGCGGGAGCAGGGCGAAGCGATCTTCCGCCTGCCGCCATGGACCGGCTGTGTCGGCGTCGAGGAGCGACTAAAGCCCGGCTCCAAGATCATCCACGATGGCCTGTTCTATCTGCTGCTGCTCGTCTGGTACACCGGCGCACGTCGCGAGGAACTGGCGAAGCTGATGCTCGACGATGTCGAGGAGCGGCATGGCATCGACTATCTGCTGATCCGCCCCACCATCACCGGGCGGATCAAGAACAAGTCCGCCCGGCGCGTGATCGTCATCGCCGACGAGCTGATCCGGTTGGGCTTCCTGCGTTATGTCGAGGCGATGCGCGGGGCCGGGGAGACGCTGCTGTTCCCCGAATTCGTGCCCGGAGGCGATACCAAGCGAAAGCTGGGCGACGTCTTCTACAAGCTGTGGTGGATCTACATCGCGCCGAGCGTGCCCGACCGGAAGCGCGGTCAGGCGATGCACTCCGCCCGCCATACCGTGTCGGACGAGCTGAAGGATCAGGAGGTCTTCATCGAGTTCCGCAACGATCTACTCGGCCACAAGGGGACGGGTGGCGAAGGCATGACGCGCTATCCGGGGCGGGCCTCGCTCGAGAAGCTCAAGGCCACGGTGGCAAAGATTCCGATCGTGACCGGCCATCTGCCGGACCAGCGGACCATCCGCCTCTTACCGTCAAACATGCGGCAGGCGCGCCCTACGCGCGCCAAAGGGGACCGCGCATGACGCGCTCCAGGCAGCCCCGGCGGGCTGAACAGAAAAGAAGAAGAGGCGTGCGCACCAACAAGGAGACGAGGATGCGCTCCGGCTCTCGCCTCCGCGATGTCGAGCGAGGAAACAGAGTAGCAGGATGGGTGGTGTACTACACCACAGTCCGCCGGGGCGGACCTGCTCCGCGCCGACGGCTTGTCGCAGGGGCAGAGAAATGAGCAAGGTCGCGACCGACCGGCCAAGCCGTAAGCCGCGCGGGAAGCGCGCGCCGCGCGCAAAAACTGGCGAGAGCATCAACATTCGAGTCACGGCCGATGAGAAGCGGCTGCTCATTCAAGAGGCGGGTGAAGTCGGCATATCGAAGTACGTCCGCAAACGCCTGTTCGACGGGGGCTTGCGCGATCGGGACAAGCTTCGTGAGATAGCCGTCCTGCACGTGCTCGGGCGACGTATTCAGGATTTGGCCGAAAAGACGGAAATCGAGGCCGGTATCGTCGCCGACACGCTTGGTGACATATGCGCAGCGATCGGGGGCCTGACCGTCGATCTGGACGATGCTAGCGACGGGGCGCCGACGCCGTGATCGTGAAGCATATTCCAGCACGGCCTGCCGGACGCAATGCGACCATTGAGCGGGCGCGGCATGCCCGCAATCTCGTCGATTATCTTCGACAGCCTGAGAAGCAGAGCGCAGAGAAGGATTATCAAGTCGCCTACATGCTTCGTGAGGGGCTTGGCGATACGAAAGGAGAGCGCCTCTTCCATATCGGTGCCCGCAACTTCGTCAGCACGGATATCGCCGGGCAACGGGCTGAAATGATCGCCATCGCTCAGATGGCAAGCCGCAGTCCCAATCCGATTGATCACTGGCTGCTCAGCTGGCGCGAGGGCGAACTCCCGATGCCCGCGGAGATCGACGAGACGGTGGCAATGTTCGTCGAGCACCTCGGCGTCGGTAACCAGCCGTGCATCTATGCCTGCCACGGCGACACTGATAATCGGCACGTCCATCTGGCACTCAATCGATACGATCCGCTGTCGGAGCGGATGATTGAGATCAACGACGGCTTCACCCGCGAAGCGGCGCATCAGGCGATCGCTCTCGTTGTCGATCGGTTTGGATGGCAGTCGGAAGCCGACGCGCGCTATCACGTCGTGAACGGCAGACTGGTTATGGCGGCCAGTGCCGCAGCAAGACAGAAGGCGGGACGCAAGCCGCTCAGTCCGAAGGCAATGTCGTTTGAGAACCGGACCGGCTATCGCTCTGCACAGCGGATCGTTCAGGAGGACGCGGTACCACGCATCAAGGCTGCGCAGTCTTGGAATGACCTGCATGCCACGTTGGCGGAGGTCGGTATTCGCTACGACATCGTCGGCACCAATGGCGTGACGCTCACGGTCGGTGACGAACGCGTGAAGGCGTCCGGTATCGATCGAGGGATCACCCGGACCCAGGTAGAGAAACGTCTCGGTCCATTCGAGCCGCGGGGGGAGGCGATTCATGAAGCATGGCGTAACCCCCATAGTGATCGACTTGCCGAGGCGTTCCGTGCCGATGAGTATCGCGCACAATGCGAGCGCTGGCGGCGTCAGCAGAAAATACGTCGCGAGCAGCGTTCACTGCCGGCCGGCCTTGCACAGGAAGAAGGCGAACAGGCGCAACCTGCGGCAGGAGAAATTCAGCCCCCGCTGACGCGACCGCCGCCTGATCTGGAGAGCTGGTATTATGCGCGCCGAGAAGGTGCTTTCGCAAAGCGCTGGCGACACCGCTTCGAGGTGGAGGAGCTGCCGCACTTCAGCGGCGTCGCCCAGGGCAAGTCTGGTTTGCCAACTGCAATCGATGGCTATCATGGCTATCCCTGCTCAGACGGCACGCGCTATGCCCGAGGACCCGACGAGCCGACGGCATTCCTGGATCGCGGCCCGAAGATTGGGGTCGTCATTCAGAACGACGAGGCCATGCTGGCCGCCCTGCGGCTGGCTGCGCTGAAGTTCGACGGCAAGATATCGGTCAACGGCGACAAGCAGTTTCGAGAGCGCACGTTCGAAATCGCTCAGCGACATGGATTGGGACATGTGCTGGCGGATGCGGATTTGGCAGCCAAGTGGCGAGCGCTTCAGCCCAAAGCTACCTCTCAGGGGCCGACCCGATCAACCATCGTCCCAAATTCAGATTCGCAAATGGGGGAGAACGGGTCACGAGAAATCGAAGGTCTTGGTGAACCCGCTATCGGGTCAAAGTTGCAGTCGAACACATCGGGTAATTCATCGCCGCCAAATGTTCCAGTCAGCGCCGCGGCGTTGGAGGTTGCAGGAAGTGCAATTGATCCTGTTTCGGCACCCCAATCCGAACCCGTTGATGACCTATCGCGCGCACGGGCATTAGCTCTTCCTCGCGAGCAGCAAGCTCTCAGGCAGTCGTGGAAGCGGGCTTTCGCAAAATTGAGCGAAATGGGGCGTCTACCGGTCTGCGATGAGGCCGGGCGATGGTCGATCAGCACCGAGGGACTATCGCTTGATGAGCGGCGGGCCTTGTCAGCCCGAGGCCAAGATGCGGAGACGCAGAAGCGGTTCGCCGAGATGAATGCTAATCACCCGAAGCCTGAAATTTCTGCGGCCGAATCCAGCCGTATAACGAAGCAAAGCGTTCTTGAACTCGGGCGCATTGTGTCCGCCGGCAAATATGTCGACCCAACCCATGCTCAGCAGGACGTGCTTGCATCGGCAAGACTAAGTAATGGAAGGGGTAAATCAGATGAAGATTTACCTGAGAGGCGGGGAGGAGGTAAAGAGCGATAGCGGGGGAGGCTGTCATCGTCCATAGGCGCGTGAAGCGACATCCTTAAAGTAGCGAGAGTCTTGCGATTATCGTGGTATCCCCGAGGGCAGTCTCCGAGATTTCACCCCATCTGCGGAAGGGGCAGCTTGCGACCAATATACGCTGTTCCGACGACGCACGCGGAACGACAGCTCACGCCGGAACCGGATGAACCGCCGCTGCGCCGATGCTCGTCACTCGCCAAGGGCATCAAGGCTGGTGCCCGTGCGTCAGGCCCTATTGGCGATGATCGCAGCCGTGTTGGGCCACCTCGGCGAAGTCGTCGCTGAAGCGCTGACCGCGTTCGACCAAGGCCTGGGACGATTGTAAGGCACATAGGCTGACGGTCATGCCTTCGGTGCTACCGTCCGTTCTTCTCGCTCGACGTGACACGGGTGCGCATATGCGACCCGTGCAAAGAGGCGATCTAAGGTAGGCCGGAGCGCGCAAAAGTGGACGTCCCGTGTCCGAGACGCCCACTTCGCATCAGATTAGCCCGACGATGCTTAGTGCAACCAGAACCAGCAGCAGAGGAATGGTGATCCCCATCGCTAGGCGGAAGCTGTCACCGCTAGACTTACTGG
Organism: Sphingomonas sp. Leaf21; assembly: GCF_916858675.1. Lineage (GTDB taxonomy): Bacteria > Pseudomonadota > Alphaproteobacteria > Sphingomonadales > Sphingomonadaceae > Sphingomonas. Next base: position 24,147 of record NZ_CAKASM010000032.1, on the reverse strand, counting down.
TTTCGATTGCGAAAGTGATCTGCATAGCAGCTCCTCCTCAACCCCGCGGTCCCTTGATGAGCCGAACACTGCGGACGTAAAAACCAGCACGCGAGACATTCCCAGATTTATGCAGCCTGGGACGGGTCCCGCGAGCCTCGGCTGCGCGGGGCAGCATGACCGGCGCGTGCTTTATGCGCAAGCATGTCGAACATCTAATCAGTCGGTTTTGACCGGCTGGGCGCTGTATTGGTCCGAGATTCTTTCGTCGCGTTGCCCGCTCGGAAGCTGGTCGTAAGTGTAAGCGTCTGGTGACGGCCGTTGGTCCCGATGCTGTTTTCAGCAATGACAGGTTACGGCCATAGTTCGCCTTTCTCGCTGAGGCCTCGGGCAGCGAGACTGGCTTGCGCGTTATCGTTCCACTTTCTGCTGCCGGAAAACAGGTGGACGGAGCGGGTTGCCGATGGCCAGTCTCGATCGCGAAGGTCATTCATATCAAGCGCGACGCCTGACGCGCGAAATTCCTTGAGCCGATGCTGTGATGCCAGCCCAGGTAATTCAGCCAGCGTTTTGCAATTGAACAACCACAAGCGCTCCAAATTGGCTCCGCCAAGATCCAAGCAGCCAAGCTGCAATTGATCTTCGACACGCAACGCCGAAAGTGCGGGCAAACGCGACAGGTCGCCAAGCGTACCAAGACCTCGCACACGTATGATCTGCAGCATTTCGAGGCTTATGCTCGAAAGATCATCGATGTCCTCACGGCCACCCAGAATCAGTGTCAAATTTTTCAGTGATGGAAGCGAAGCCACAAAATCCAAAGGATGGCTTTTGGCGTATGCGCTCAGCGTCAGCCTCTGAAGACCAGGAATTTCGGTGATGGAACCGATGCCCTTGGAATGACCATGAACGAAAAGCTCCTCAAGCAATCCAGCGGCAGCTAATGGCGATAGATCGATGTTCCTTTTTCGATTCTCGCTCAAGCTGAGCCGTTTCAAGCGACCCAGTTCTATTGTCGTCAGGAAGTCAGGCCGGTTCATGTCGAAAACACCGAAATGCAGGGTTTGCAGGTTGGGCAACTGACCGATTTCATTCTCATTGACGATGTCGGCGAGACAATCGACGGCGAGATCACGTACTTCAGGCAGGTTGCGCAGGGTGCTGGCATCGAACGCTGCCCCGTAATGCCCATAGAAGCGAACTTGAATACGCTCTCCAACAATGCCGCAAGCGTCATTTAGGGCGTGCAAACTGGCCAGCGGATAAGTCCCAGATTTGCTGAATTGAACCACCAGGCGACCGCGCTTCTCCGCGGCTTCAACGATCTCAGCGGTCGACAACACTGCCGGATCTGTCACTCGATTCCCGTCTACCTCAATCATGCGCGCTTTCCGTTGCTTGCTCGTCTGCCCGCACCGGGTTTGCCTATTCTTGGGCCGGTGTCCAATGCCAAGGCAGCAGTTCATCGAGCCGACTTATGGGATGGCCCTTGCCAATCCGGTCGAGCACATCGGCCAACCATGCCTGCGGGTTCACACCGTTGAGCTTGGCCGTCTCCAGCAGGGAGTAGATCGCAGCAGCGCGTTCACCGCCGCAATCGGCCCCGGCAAAGAGCCAGTTCTTCCGGCCCACGGCTATGCCGCGCAGGGCATTCTCCGCGAGGTTGTTGTCGATCTCAAGCCGCCCATCCTCGGTATAGGCGAGCAGCTGAGGCTTGAGCTTTACGGCATAGCGGAGCGCCTCAGCCAGCGGTGAACGCGCAGAAATCTGCCCCAGCACGCCATCCGCCCATGCGAAGAAATCCAGCGCCCGCAGCCTGGACAGCTTCCGCGCCTTCCGCCGGTCATCGGCAGGGTCACAGGTGATGCCGCGCTCGACATCGTATAGCTCACGGATGAGCTTCAGCCCTTCAGCGGCGACGGAATGCGGGTCGGCCTTGTAGACATCGTGCAGCTTGCGCCGCGCATGCGCCCAGCAGGCTACAGGCGTTATCAACCCGGGCTGACGGTCGGGCGCATACAGCCGCTCGAACCCGGCATAGGCGTCGGCTTGCAGGAAGCCTGCAAATGTCCTGAGATGTTCGCGCGGACGCTCGCCCTTGCGATCCGGGCTGTAGCGAAACAGCGCCGCCGGTCTGTCGCTCGGTCGCCATCGTCGGTTGTCGCGCAGATAGACCCATAATCGGCCCGTCGCGGTCTTGCCGGTGCCCGGCGCCAGAACCGGCACGGGCGTATCATCCGCATGGAGCTTTGGACTGCCCATGACATGATCGGCGATGCGCTCGACCAGCGGCTGTAACAGCCAACTGACCTGTCCGACCCAGTCAGCCAGGGTGGAACGGCCGAGATCGACGCCTTCACGGGCATAGATGCGTGACTGCCGGTAGAGCGGAAGATGGTCGGCGAACTTGGACACGACCACATGCGCCAGCAGGTTGGGACCGGCCCGGCCACGCGGGATCGGCAAGGATGGAGCCGGGGCCTGGCTGATGGCATCGCAGCGTCCACAGGCCAGTTTGGGACGGACATGGCGCACGACGCGGAAACGGCCTGGCACATACTCCAGCACCTCGGTCACGTCCTCGCCCAGCTTGCCCATGGTGCCGCCGCAGGCAGAGCAGCCATCGACATCAGGGGCGACATGGACCGTCTCGTCGCGTGGCAGATGATCGGGCAATGGCAGGCGCTTGGGCTTGCGGGCCGTGGATGGGCGGCCCTCTATCGGCCGCAGTTCGTCAACGACACATACGGCATGGGCATGTTCGGCTTCGAGATCCTCCAGCGTCAGTTCCAACTGATCCGCCATCTCGGTGATCCGCTCGGACGACTGACCGAACTTCATCCGGCGCAACCGGGATAGCTGAACCTTGAGCTTCTCGATCTGGAGCGTGGTCAGCTTGACCGCGTTGCGTGTGGCCTCATGGGCTGTCCGTTCGGCTTCCAGCGCCTGTTCCGAGGCGGCGATACGCGCCTGCATATCCGCGAAAAGCGCGCGCAATGCATCGGGATCGGCAGGAAGGTTTATCTCGTTGGCGGACACGGTTCTCCATAACAAAATGGCCCATGCAGACCAAGGAAAATGCCCGGTTTTACGTCACTTTATGCCTACATCTGTACGGGCAAACGGGGTGCTTCCGGGGCAATGGTCCGGCGCCAGTCCATCGCCTCGATCAGCAGCGCGAACTGCGCCGGGGTCAGCACAACTCCGCCTTCGACCAGCGGCGGCCACACGAAGCGGTGCCGCTCCAGACGCTTGGCGAACAGGCATATGCCCGAGCCGTCCCAGTGCAGCGCCTTGAGATAGTTGCCGCTCCTGCTGCGGAACAGGAAGACGTGACCGCAGTAAGGCTCGACCGCGAACAGCGGCCGCACCAGCGCCGCCAGACCGTCGAACCCCAGGCGCATGCTGACCGGCTTGCTCGCGAGATAGACCTTCGTACCCGGCGCCAGTGAGATCATGAAATATCCCGCAGGGTACGCAGCACGCGGGCGAGCGCCTTCTCGTTCACATAGCTGTCGACTGACAGCCGAACGCCGCTGGGCAGGTCGATACCGATCTCACCGGGACGTGCGCCAGGATGCGGACGGGTCAACTCTTCCATTACTGGCATCGTCGGGACGGGCTGGTGCTGCAACGATGGCGACGCTGACGCGGCGCTGACAAGATCGCCCTCCGGCACGGCCCCGTATGAGATGAAGGCCAGCGGTTCACTGGCGATCTTCTCCGCCTGTCGTCGTGCCGTCCGCCAGCTATAGATCAGGCTCTCGGCTATATCGTGCCGCTTCGCCACTTCGCGCACGGTCACATCCGGCGCGTCAGCCTCCCGCATGATCGCGGTCCGTTCGGCGGGAGAATATTTACGGCGGCGCTCCGTGCGAGTGATGACCTCGATCCGGCCCATCTCCTGATCTCCTTATGGAGTCCAGAAGGAGACTCCTATCGATCACTCCCTCGCCAACGAGGCCGAACTACACAACGCGCCGGAGACCGGACGCTTACTCGTAAGTATTGCTGTTCGTTCTCTGTTCCTTCATGATGCCCGCTAGAGGCGCACGGTAGAACCGAGATACGAGAGGCTGCTGCACATGAAACTGAAGAATTTCAGGGTTCGCGAGTTCCGTAGCATTTGGGACTCGGGTCCCGTCGATGTTGATCCTCAGACGACGTGCTTTGTCGGCAAGAATGAGGCGGGCAAGACGACCCTCCTCAATGCCCTGTATCGCACCAACCCTATTCGTAACGGTGATGCCGCGTTCGATGAGACGTTCGACTACCCTAAGCGTGAGGTAGAAGATTACCGGTTCGCGGTAGAGAACGAGGACCGCGAACAGGCGGTAGTTGTTGAGTGCGTGTATGAGCTGGAAGCGGATGATCACGCTGCAATCGTTAAAGTGTTCGGTCCCAGAGCGTTCACCGACTCAACATTTACCCGAAAGTCGTACTACGGCAAAGCCGAGAGTATGGCCTACCTGAACTGTAATGAGGCCGCAGCGCGTTCGTTTCTAGCTGCAAACCCTGGGTTTTCTGACGAGTTAAAAGCAGAACTCGCCGAGGCATCGGATTGGAAGGCATTCCATAGTGCACTTGATGAGACTGAGTCCACAGAGGCGGTCAACACACTGAAAGCCCTCGTCGCCCAGGTGATCGAGGGCGGCACCGCTCGATCATATATATACCGCAAAGTACTTTGGCCCCGCACCCCGAAGTTCCTTTACTTTGATGAATACTATCAGATGGAGGGTCAGGCCAACCTCGACGCACTTATCGAGCGAGAGGACAACGATGAGCTGGAAGACTCAGATTACCCGCTCATTGGTCTCATAAACCTTGCACGGCTTGACCACCGTAAGCTCGTAGCTGCGAAAAACACGACTGAACTGAAGAACAAGCTGGAAGGTGCTGGCAATCACCTGACCCAGCGGATCGTGAAGTACTGGTCGCAGAATCGGCACATCCAGATGCGATTCGACGTACGAGACGCGCGCCCAGGCGATCCAGAGGGTATGCGCAAAGGCGTCAACGTCTGGGGGGAGGTTTACGACACGGTGCACTGGGCCACGACCCCGCTGCGCAACCGTTCCCGCGGCTTCGTCTGGTTCTTCTCGTTTTTTGCTTGGTATGAGGACGTGAAGCGGCAGAAGCAGAATGTCATATTGCTTTTGGACGAGCCCGGCCTGTCGCTGCACGGACGCGCCCAAGCAGACCTCCTGCGATACTTCGATGCCGAACTCGCAGGTCACCAGCTCTTGTACACGACGCACTCGCCGTTCATGATCGACCCTACCAAGTTTGAGCGCGTTCGTATTGTTCAAGATCTCGGCATTGATGCAATAGAAGCGCTCCCGAAGGACGAGGATGGCACCAAGGTCCTTGCGAACGTCTTCGATGCGACTGACGACAGCCTGTTCCCGTTGCAGGGTGCACTCGGTTACGAGATTCAGCAGACCTTGTTCGTCGGCCCGAACTCGCTCGTCGTTGAGGGCGTCGCCGACATGCTCTACCTGCGTGCGGTCTCGGCTCAGTTGGAGCGAGAGGGACGAGTTGGGCTGTCAGAGGACTGGGTGATTACGCCGGTCGGCGGGAGCGGCAAGGTTCCTACGTTCGTCTCTCTACTAGGATCCCAGAAGGGGATGAATGTCGCCACCTTGCTGGACATCCAGAACAACGAGAAGCAGCTCATCGAGGATCTGTATAAGAAGAAGCTGCTTACCAAGAAGCAGGTGTCAACCTACGCCGACTTTACCGGCGGGTCCGAGGCGGACGTGGAGGACATGTTCGACCGTGATCTGTACATTGAGATCGTGAACGCTGAATTCGGTGCTCAGCTCTCGGCAAAGATTACGAAGAGCAAGCTCAACGCGAAGGAACCCAGGACACTGCGCGCCATTGAGGCTTGGCTGGCGGAGAACCCCCTCAAGTCTGGGTCATTCGGCCACTACCGGCCTGCGCGATATTTCTCCGACAACCTGGGTAAGCTCTGGCCGAAAGTGTCCGACGAAACCAAGGATCGCTTCGAGACTGCGTTCAAGCACCTCAACGGGCTACTTGGCTAGCGGTCCCTGCGCAGCAGGTTACGACAGGCTTACGGAGGCCGGCGCTGACCGTACCGCCCCCGGGCTGCCACTACATGAGTCCTTGTAGTCGCTAGGGGAAGGTGGTGCCCGCACTTGGGCTGGAACCAAGGACTCGCTGATTAAGAGTCAGCCGCGGAGGCCTGCATTCTCGTGGCCTCAAATTTGAAGCTGCCAATCTGCTGCCGGCCCGAGTCCTGTCCTTCTGGGATGCCGACCAGCTAATGTTGAACGTCATCTCCTGACAAAAGCCACCGTTCGACATGTCGCGTGCGAACGTCGGGAATGTCCCAGCGCCCGTGTCCGGCTCTCCCTGCACACGGGCGCCAGCAGGTTCAGATCTCGGTGTTTTCGGCAAGCGCGAGCGCGTCTTCCACGTCGATCCCAAGATAACGCACCGTGTTCTCGATCTTGCTATGACCAAGAAGAATCTGGACAGCCCGCAGATTGCCGGTCGCCCTGTAGATGATCGAAGCCTTCGTTCGGCGAAGCGAGTGCGTGCCATACTCGCTGCGCATCAGCCCGACCCCTGTCACCCATTCGTCGACAAGCCGCGCGTACTGCCGTGTGCTCAGGTGCCCATTATGATCGATCCGGCTCGGGAACACATAATCATCCACCGTGCCGGCGCGCCGGTCGAGCCAGGCCAGCAAGCTGGCCCGAGCGTCCGGGAGTAGCTCGAATTGAACGGGCCGGCCGGTTTTCTGCTGCATTACGATTGCCCGCGTTCGGATCTGCTCTCCGCTAACAAGATCGCCGATCTTCATCTGCACCAGGTCGCAGCCCCGAAGCTTGCTGTCGATCGCCAGATCGAACAGCGCCCGATCTCGCAGGCGGCGGCGCTGATTGAGGTAGAAACGAATTTCCCAAATCTGCTTCGGCTTCAGAGCCCGCTTTGCACCCACGGTCCTTCCGGCATTCCAGACCGGGCGCTTGGTAACGGTGAGTTCTGCTTCAGGCATCTCCATGATCGGTCTCCTATGGCCACATTGGCCATCTGCAGAACGCGTGCCGAAGAGGATTCGAAGGAGTGGCATTGGGGTTCAGTCCGACCATTTCGGCCGTTTGATGGCCAATTCCCCATCTGCAGGAACGCTCGGTCCGCTTTCTCATTTTCAGGGCTATGTCGGTTGTTGTTTCCAGTTCCGCTGCGCGGCAGAAGCCTCTTCGCAATGATCGAGTTTCGCGCCCCAGCCGCCGACGCCCCGCAGTTGGTGTTATCGCCGCTCCACCGAGCAGCCATGCTCACATTGCGCCATCTTATGGAAGTAGGCCCGATCGGACTCACGCAAAACAGGGCATTGAAGCGATATTTTGTTACTTGGGCAGCCGAAGCCTTCGATTGGCCAGGCTACACCGCAGACGAACTCTACGCGATCAATAAAGTCCTGAATGAGCATGACTTCCCACCGCTGGTGATACTGCACGATTTGCTTTTGGCCGCCAAGCTCGCCCGTCACCGCAAGGGCCACGTGCACATAACCAAAATCGGCAAGGACCTGTTGGAGCATCCGGGGAGCCTCTGGATTGCCCTGGCACAGCATCTGCTCCTTTCCGCTGGTCAGGATGACATGCTGGAAATCGAATGGGTTTCCGTCCTCAATGCCGTGAACAGTGAAGCCGATTCAGGTGTGACGGATCACCAATTCAGTGCCAGACTGACGGGCAGCGCTGACAAAAACTCTCATATGAAATCGCTCGTCTATGTGCATGTCCTGCGGCCGCTTTGCTGGCTCGGCCTATTGCACGAGACCCGGCAAAACCGGGCTGAGCGCTTTTTCACGAAGACAGCGCTTTGGCCGCTTGCTTTGACATTCGAAGGTAGCTCGCATTTGTCGTCGGCGACGAAACATTAAATTGAACCGACCAGCACGTAGGGCGGCCCAGAGAGGCTGAGAGGTGGATGTTCGACCCCCAGTTCCAAACGGTCCACTCTTCCGGTGGCACCCGACCAGAGCCGGTCGTTCAGATCGACCACTGAGAACGTCTGCTCTTACCAAGAGCTGCCGATGGAATGCTCCGAAGCGGACCCCCAGCGAGGCGCTCAAATATTGGCCATTCTTCAATTAGTTCGCTGAACCTTAGAAGTAGACCTCGGCCAAGACGACAGGGATGACGATGTGCTCGCTTTTCGCGATCGCAGCTTCCCGGACGATCTGATTGAGGTGCCCCGCACGCCGGAGAATGAAGACGCTCCCTAGGCCGTCGAGGCACAACCCGGCAGCGTTCTTCGCGCCGTGGGACAGCGGCCAATATGACAGCTAGACGCCCGCCACGTGTCCGGCTTTTCCTGATATCGATGTTCCCTCTGACCCGCTGCATCCGGATCATCAAATTGTGGATCGGAACGCATTTCCGCCCGCCGGTCCTGCTCCTTATTCTGCCGACCCCAGTCGGGTGAAAGTCCCGACCTCCGCGGTTCGTGCCGGCTGACTGGTCATTTGCTCCCAGGCCTTGCCCAGGTGGTTGCCGAAATTTTCGGGCAGGGGACGGCCCGATATCGACCAGACCGATGAGAAGCTGTTGGCGTTGATCCCCTCCGGATCACCGAGGCCGAGCGCGGTCTCCATGACGAGCAATCCATCGAGCTTGCACCGATCCGCGGACTGGCGGACGATATCGTTGACCAACCACGCGATCGACTGATGCCCGATCCTGTCCGGAGGGCTGACGAACACGAGCAAACCATAGGCCTCAGGCATGTCGAGGATCGTCCGGGTCGCCTCAATTTGCTTTCCGGCCGACGACACCTCCTTTCGGACCCGGTCGCCCACCTCGCGGAGCGCGCGCTCTGCCAGATGACCGGGCAGGTCATGCAGGCCGATGGTGACCTCGCCGAAAATCACCGGGCCTTCTGGATCACGCGCGAGCATTTCGCCCAGTTTTTCACCGACCTTGGGATCGTTGCGCCGATCGCTGGTCAGAGACTTGATCTCGGCAATGATGCCATCGGTCCGGAACAGGATATCCGCGCGCTTGCCCGTGTAGCCCGCAGGCACAAGTGCATCGACGTGCTCTCCGCCGGCGGCCTCGAAGACGCTGGCGATGAAGCCATGCTGATCCATCGCGTCGCTGCCGGGGCGTTTCCGATCAGCGGCCATGGCATTGCTTGTACTTCTTGCCGGACCCGCAGGGGCAGCGCTCATTGCGGCCGATCTTCCGGCGCGGCTCGACAGCGCGCGGGGCGCCCCGCCGCTGATCGAATAGGGCCTGCAGGGGCGCCGGTATCTCCACACGGCGCTGGGGTGGACCGCCATGGAGACGCAGATCCTCGATCATTTTCTTCTGGTTCTGGAAAGCATCGCGATGTCCCAGCGGCATCGCTTCTTCATAGGGGCGTAACCGCGCAACCTCGGCCGCTGCAGCGCCATGGTCGCCGCAATAAGCCAGCACCACAGCATAGAGCGCGCGAACGGGAAGCACCCAGGACACCAACCCGATCGCTTGGATGAATGGAAAAACATTCTTCTCGAGGATTTCCCGTGCCCCGGTGAAGTCGTGAACCCAGACGAATTCGTCCACCAAATCCTGACCTACGCGCACGAGCGAATTGTAGGCCTGAGCCAGCTCGTAGAACTTCATCGCGTGGATGCGGGTCATGGCCGACCGCTGGCTGAACTGTCCGACCGATTGAGCCAGCAGATCGAGGGTATCTGCGAGGTGCTTAACGGTATCGGTGACGTCCTTGTCCTTCGGCAACAACGGCCGAAGCTCCGGCGCATTGCGTCCGAATACGTCGCCTGGCGTCAGGCCGAGTACCCCATAATATTCCTCGACCAGCGCTGTTGCCTCCTCGGCAGCAGCTTCACGCTGGTCCAGCTTGAACAATGCCCAGGCGCGATTGTAGCGAAACACGCGGCGATGCTCGGACTTGTCCGGCAGGCGCTTCTCCACCTCGTCGGACATAGCCTTCACACCGTCGGCATCGCCCAGCCGCGAAAATGCGAGCATGCGCTTCATGCCACAGGCGAGCCATTCATCGTCGCCCAGTTCATGGGCCTCGAGCAGCGCACGCATCGCATTGGTTCGTTCGAGCGCCGGCTCGGCTTCCCCATCACGCAGATCGTTGAAGGCGAGGCCGTCGAGCGCCCATAGCCGCGTTTCGGGGTCGGCCTCCTCACTGGCTGCGATCGCCAGCAGGTAGGGCTCGATCTCCGGCCAAACGCCCATCTCGTGAAACAGCTCGTCGGTCGCGAATTCCACGAGGATCCGGGCATCGCCCACCTGTCCGAACAGCCGGATCAGGAGACCGAGCTTCGCGATGGACCAATCCTCGCGGATCGACGTGATCATAACCCGGAGTAGCGCGCTCTTGGCCTTTTCCTCCACCTCGTTGCCGCGGGCACCGAGGTCCGCCGCCGCAAGGACGCGGATCGCGTCGTGGATCTTCAAGCCGCTATTGCCGAACATCTCCATCGCGCCGGTCGCGGGCAGGGCCTTCAGCCTCAGCGCAGCCGTCTTCGTGTCGAGGCCGCTGGCACCCATCAGCAGGTTCATCGCCTCGTCCCGCGAAAGCGGGACATCCGCCACACTGAGCACACCAACAGTCTCGCGATCCTCCGCCGAAAGGGACTCGAACGCGCGCTTCAAAATGACCTCCTGCGCGGTCTCGACGATATGGGTTTGCGCTTCGACATCGGCACAGAAACCCCGGATGGCCCCGCCATATTCGCGCGCCGCCACGACTGCAGCGTTGATGACGTAGAATGGCAAGCCACCCGTCAGCCGTGACAGCCGCTCGCAATCGGCGAAATCGGCCTGGCATCCGGTATCGTGCAGTGCCGCGGCAATCGTGTCCTCATCCCAGCCGTTCAGCGTTTCCGCCTTGATGCCGAGCTTTGCTTCGAGTTCGGTCACCGCCGCGCCCGGCTGGCACAGCAACAGGATGCGCAGATTCGGTGCGCGCGCTGCGATGGCCTCGAGATCACTCGGCGGGACGCGGTGCGCATTGTCGATCACCACATGCGCCGCCATCGCCTCTTCGCCGAGCTTGACGCTGAGCGCCCCCAGCATGTCGAGGCCGATGGCGCCGGGCAGGAATATCTCGCCAAGCTTCCCGCTCGCTCGTCCGAACATCTTGCCCGCGACCTCGCGTGCAACGGCCGTTGCCAGCGCCGCGCCTGGCATGTCGACCACGTCGAGATAGGTGACCAGAAGCGGCGCGTGGACCACCGCCTCGGCGACCCAGGCGGTCTTGCCCGCACCTGATAGGCCCGAGACGATCCGGACCTTATCATCGCCCAGCAGGGCAGGCTCGTTGATCTGTGCCCGATAGGGCGCGGGCGGGGTAGGAAGCTCCTGCATCTGGACGGCGAGCTGCTCGAACAGGTCGGGAAGTTCCTCCCGCGCAAAGTCATGATCCGTCCGCGGAGGAGCGCCTGCGGACGCGTACATGACCATGCTCGCCAGCTTCCAGGTCAAGGTGTCCGGGCGCAGCAACCCAAGCGGGAGGCCCGCTGCAAGAGCCGAGCAGCCCGCGATTGCATCAGGGACGCTTGCTGGCGGCACCGGGAGGCAAGGATCCTCGGGCTTCGGACCCCCTGGCCAATGCAGCGTCACATCCTTTGGCCAATCGTCGGCCGCCAGCTTCTCCTTCAGCCGCCCATTGGGCGCCGCGTTCGACGCGATGACGAAGGAGGCCTCGCCGGCTCGGTCGCCATCCGCGTGCGCCTTGCGGATCTCGGCGAACCGGTCGAGCGCTCCGCTGATGTCGCCGCTCGCCAGATCATCCTGGCGCGTCTTGATCTGAACATAGATATGCCGACCGGGCAGGACGACCTCAACGTCCTCGTCGTGCTCGACGATGATCCGCTCGACCCCGGCGCCGCCCGCCATCAGCAGGCATATCGACGCGTAGACGTGCTGATATAGGAAACCGCGATGCACAGCCTCAATGCGAACCAGCTGTCGCGCGTCGATGACCTTTGCCTCTTCCCCGTCCATTGGCCACTGCTCCCCCCGAATCTTCTGTCTAGCTCCCTGGATCGACCTCCTCTGATATCTATCATGGCGATCCTCTCAAGGAGAGGATGATCGAGATCATGATTTCGGGAGTGGTGCGGCCGACGAGGCTGGCAGCTGACCGCTTGCGCGGGCACCGTGGCTCTATCTCCGCTGCGCGCGGCGTGGGATGCACGCGCGGTGACGCAAACTAGCGTCAATTGCCAATGTTCTCTATATGTTCCGGTGCGAAGCTCTGTCATTCGCTGCAACGGAAGGGAACATGACCCAGATTTCATTATTTCTGGCTTTCCAATATTCTGACACTCTGGCTTTCGGTCTTGCCAGAGAGTCGGAAATCTGTATTTCTGCCTTTGGCGTTGCGACCTTGGGGCGGTCGCCGTTTGAGGATCCTCGCCATGGCCAGCCGGCAGACCGAAACAACCGAGCAGGAATCCGGGTCCGACAACGACAAGGGAAAGACGCTAAACTTCAAGGTTACCGAGGAATTCAAGCGCGAATTCAAAGGCTTTGCTGCGTCTCAAGGCCTAAGTATGACCGACCTCCTCAAGGAAGGCTACGCGCTCTCGAAGAAAAAGCGGCAGAAGTGATCCGACGTCAGCCTTGGCGGCCGGCCGTATCTTCATTGAGGAGCCGGCGATGACGCTTCACAGCCCGGGCGCCAGTTTCGTCGGCGCAGAATGGCTATTTGCCATCGGCGGCGGTGGCGATCTCCCCGTCGTCGACGGCCTGGTTGCCATTGCGGACTACGCACCTGACGGGCGCTCGCCCGAAGAGGTCGCCGTGGTCGAGAAGGCGGCGGCCTATGGCGCGCGCGCTGTCTTCTTTGAAGCCGGACGCCATGGCCGTGCACCGGTAGCGCAGGCGCTGATCTTCGACATAATCGATCATGGCGATGATGGGCAGTTTGCGGAACTCCACAAGCGCTTGTGGAGCTGGGGTGGCGTTCCCATCGTCTATCGGGCCGGGCCCGGCCGCGTTCAGCTATTCCGGTGCGCGCACGAGCCCGACTTTCTCGGGCCGGACGGCACGCCTGTCTGCCGGCCGATCCGGACCTTGACGATCGGCGCGGAGATCGCCGCCCAAGACGTGTGGTGGGATGCGAGCCGCATCCGCAACGGGGCGATCTGGGACGATCCCGATGCCTGCCGGCTGATGCTGTCGGCGAAGAAGTCCGCGCATCGCAAGCTTGTCGAGGAAGTGCGCGGGCTCGCAAAGCAGATGAGCGAGCGCAAGCTGCTAGACGCAGGCCTGCAGCGGCGGCTTCTCATACTGTCGCTGCTGATCGCCTATCTGGAAGAACGCTCCGTGCTGTTGCCCGACGACTTCGATCGCGCCCTGCCCGGTGCGACGCAGTTTTTCCAGGTGTTGGGAAATGGTCCGGCGCTGGTGACACTGCTGGAAGCGCTCGAGGAGCGCTTCAATGGCCATGTCTTCCGGTTGAAGGATTCCGAGCGGGCGGCTCTGACTGCAAGCGAGGGCTTGGCCAGCTATGCACGGCTTGTCGAAGGATATGAGGATTCGTCTGGGCAGCTTAGCCTGTGGCGGCTCTACTCGTTCCGCGATCTGCCGGTCGAGCTGATCAGCAATATCTACCAGCTGTTCGTTAAGGACGCAGCGAGTTCGATCTACACGCCGCCCGCTTTGGTCCGGCTGATCCTCGAGGAGGCCCTCAGCTGGAAGCGGATCGACGCGCTCATGGAGGGAGACGGCGTAATCCTCGATCCGGCGTGCGGGTCGGGGGTGTTTCTTGTGGAAGCCTATAAGCGGCTGGTGCTCCACTGGCGGTGGCGCAATGGCTGGGCGCGTCCCGGCGTTGACGAGCTTCGTCCGCTCCTGCAGCGCGTCCATGGCATCGATCTTGAGGAAGGCGCGGTCGAGCTCGCTGCGTTCAGCCTTTGCCTTAGCTTGTGCGATGCGCTCGAACCGGAGGATATCCGGTCCAGCGTCAAGCTCTTCCCGCCGCTGGGTGACCATACGCTTCACGGAAGCTGCTTCTTCGAAGCGAAGGCGCGTGGACTGGTCACGGCGCCGGTCGCGGTGGTGGTGGGCAATCCGCCATTCGAGTCCAAGCTGACGACCGATGGCGCGAAACGTTGCTATGCCGCTTACAAAAAGGCGCATGGCAGTCTGGCCGACAACCAGCTTGCCTATCTGTTCCTGCACGAAGCGATGGAGCTGCTCGCCCCCGGCGGAGTGCTCGCCATGATCGAGCCGTCCGGCTTCCTGTACAACCAGCACGCCCTCACGTTCCGGCAAGCCTTTTTCGGCCGTTGGACGGTGCGCGAGGTGCTCGATTTCGTGTCCGTGCGCGGCCTTTTCAAGAAGGGCGACGCGGATCCCAAGGTCGTGGTCATCCTTGCGGAAGCGGCCCAGCCCAGCCCGGACGGCCGTCTGCTCCATGCCGTATTTCGGCGCAATGGCCGGGCCAGCGCCGAGCAGGGCTTCGACATCGACTACTATGACATGCATTGGTTCGCCAACGCGGTCGCCGTCGCATCACGTGATATCTGGCGAGCCAATCTGCTCGGCGGAAGCCGGGTTCTGGATTTCATCGAGCGACTGCGGCAGTTTCCGACCCTCGAGCAATACGCATCGCAGCATGGGTGGGATGCTGGCGAGGGCTATCTCGGCGGTCAAAAAAATGCGTCGAGCAATATCGACCACCTAATCGGCCGACCGCTTCTTCCGACCGATGCACTTGGCCCGGATGGTATCGAGGCGGATCGGATCACGGTCGTTCCGAACGCGCCAATCAAGGATCCGAAGACCAGCCGCCGTTTTCAGCCGCCCCTCTTGCTGATCAAGGAACATCAGGACCTTCACAGCGACCTCTGGCAGGACGGCTATCTCACCTTCAAGAATGAGATTGTCGGTTTTTCCGCGCCTGGCGACGTCGCGCGGCTCACATCGGTCGCCGAGTGGCTCGACCAAGAGCATGTCGCGCTTAAGGCTTATGTCGCCGGTATCAGTACCCGGCTCTTCACACAGCGGGCAACGGCCGTCTTCAATGCCGATATTTTTGCGCTCCCCTTCCCTGAGGACGGCAACCTCGACCTGAGCGCCAACGAACGGATTCTGACCGACGATATCGTCGCCTTTCAGCGCGATTTCATTCGACTGGGAACGCGCGCCAAGCTCATGCACAGCGCGCCGGCCGATGCGCTCGAGCAATTCGACAGCACGCTCCTCGAGCAGATCAACGCTGTTTACGGCCGCAACCCCTTGCGGGCGTTGCCATCCTATCACTGGTCCGGCGCGATTTGCCGGGCTTATGTCTTCGGTGATGGACAGGTCGACTGGGCAGATGCCGAAGCGCTACGGCATAAGCTTGACGGCCTTTTATACGAACGCCGCGGGTCCGGCCTCACGATCACCCGGATCACCCGTCTTTACGATCAGGGTTTCGTCTTCCTGCTGAAGCCTGATCGACATCGTTTCTGGACACGCTCGGTCGCGTTGCGCGATGCCGACGACATCCTCGCCGATTTGCGCGCGCAGGGCTTCTGAGATGTTGGCGGATGGCGGGGAAAGCGTTGCTCGGGCAGGGTCACTCGGAACTGGCATCCATTTTCCCGGCGAGTGGCTTGGCGCACTGGTGACATTCATCGGCGGCGTCCTTCCGGACTGGCGCGACGACCCGTTTCGCGAGGCAGCAACGGGTGAAACGAAACTTACGGCGCAGCTGTGCGCGCGCCTCAACAGCGCTTCGCGGCATGCACCGGGCTGGGACTTTCTGCAATTCCGAAGGGAGGAACCGGACGAGGCGGACGGGCGGCGCGCAATCGACCTCGCCGTTGCGCCGAGCGGTGAAGTGATCTGGATAAAGGGACGCGAATATACCGAATACCGCACCTTGCTTCCGATCGAATGCAAGCGATTGCCGACGCCATCGGCCAGCGATCGTGACGAGCGCGAATATCTGATCAGCCGATTCAGCTCCACCGGCGGCGTGCAGCGTTTCAAGGCCGGACATCACGGTGCGCGTCATGAACAGGCCGCGATGATAGGCTATGTCCAGACCCACGACATCGGCCATTGGCAAGCGGAAATCGCCAGCTGGATCGACGGCATTGTCAAGGATGCGACCGAGAACTGGTCGGCCGCCGACAAGCTTGCAATGATCGCCCATGACGGCAAGCGGCGCACGGCAGCATTGCGATCGCGCCATAACCGGCGCGCCAACCTCAAACCGATCCAAATCGATCATCTTTGGATCGAGATGTAGATGCGATCACGGATCTCAGATCGGCGCTGACGGACTAGCGCAGACGTCCGTTCCGGCGAAGATGCTCGGGATAATCCGGTGCGCCGCCCAGAATCGCAAACCGATTTATTCCTGGGGGGAAAGGCGGAGGATTGTCCGCCAGCCAGGTGCGATATTCCTCTTCAGTGTCGAAGTCTGGCGTCTGATCGGAGAAGTCGCTCAGACGCCCGCAACTGATGCAGTGATAGGCTTGGGACGCCTCCTGGAAATGCATCCCGCACATGGCGCCACATAATGGACAGCATTCATCGAGTTCGAGGTCCCCCCATTCCCAGACGCCAAGATATTCGGGAACGGCGTCACGATCATGGCCGATTATTTCGAATGCGTCGGCATGTCGCGCGACGAAGCCATCGCTGCCGGCGCGCATGAGATCCTCCAAGATTTCGGTTGGCTCGAGACGGAACCATTCGCCTGCGACGCGGCGCGCGTGATGCTTGCGGTGCAACTCTGCCTCAAGGAGGCCGTCTGCATCGGACTGGATCCACCCGACCAGCACCAGCGTATGCGGATTGCCGGTCTGCAGCGCGTCGCGGCGCCGATAAATGTCCTTGGCGCGTCCAATTTTCAGCAAGGGCTCGCCAGCGCTCAATTGGTAGATGAAGTATACAGCCATAGCTCTTGCACTTTCAGTCCGCGCGCTGTCGGGATGAACCGCCCCGGCTCCAAACCGGGCGGTCGCTTATTGGCCCAGCTTTAGTCGTACCGCCACGCCGCGCGCACAAGCGCTGAACGTCGGCTTCTGACAAGAGCTGACGCTCAACCTGCTGCATGGGAACGACGGGTCTGTCCCACGAAACGACTATGGGGCTCCCGGCAGCAGTCGACCAGTTCAGGTCATTCCCAGTTTTCCACTGAATGGCAGTTTGCGCTGAAACCTGTCACAGAATGACGCTGAAGGTACGGTCTGCTAATGGTCAGCGTGACCAAAAATAGACACGGCTAGCAGACTAGAGAAGGCTTAATTGCTGGGGCTGCTCGTTGAGCGAGGCCCGAAATAGATTCTGTTTTGTGGCCGCATTTCTGAAGAGGCGGTAGGTCGATATGTTCGGACGGTCCTTGACGAACTCGGACAACCGCCGCTCCGCCTCAGGGATCAAAGGGCTGACTTGATCGAAATCGAAGATGTCGACGTTGGCGCGGTCGGCGAGTTTCCTGACCGCAAAGGCCAGGTGATACAAGCCTTCTACGATCCATGCGGACTCAATTTCCTGCTCCGCAACCAGCTTCGATGCCCTGCGCGCCTCCTGCAACTTGGCGCGGCGATGCTTCTCAATCTCGGCATAGAGTGTCCACACCGCTATCACCCGCTTCGCATCCATCTCCGCGGGATCGAAGACCAGCGGGAAATACTCTCCGAATATGCGATCTGAAGCCGTCTTAGCCTTATCGGGTTCAGCGCGAACATAGGCTAGCCAAATCTGTCCGAGTTTCAGCGCATCTATGCGCCTGTTTTCGCCAATCTTGGAATGCTGGTCGCGCTTTCGATCCAGAAACCACTCGTGATTTCGGAGCGATGCCTCGAGGCGGACAAGTACGGGGTCGTTCGATCTCAGGTCGCGGCTTCGTATTGGGGTCTGGCTGTTCGTTGCCTCAGCGACCTTCGCATAGAGGCTCTTGTCCTGCGTCTCGATTATACGGACAAGAAGCCGAACGCGCTGCACGGAAGCAAAGCTGGTTCGCGATGCTTGGAAGAGCGCATGGGAAGTCTGTCCGCCATTCACCACCTGAGGATTCAAGAGTCGCAATGGAGCATTCTTGAAGCCGGGCTGATAACTGAACCGTTCGCAAACTATGGTAATTCCGTTGTTGAAATACCAGAACATGCCAGCCTCGTTGGACACGGCGGTATCATAGATTCGACGGTTGATATCGTTCTGTTCACCTAGATAGACACGGACGTTCTCTTCAAACAAATCAGGGTCGAGCTGCGTCGTCTTCGTGGGATCCGTCAACGCCGCGATAAACTCGTCGCCGCAGACCGTACCAATGACTGCCCGCACGTTGCCGTCCGTGCGCTCATATACCTGTTCCTCCACAATCCGGAGGTGGATTTCCCGTTCTGTTGCTGTCCGGCGCGAGACCGTGTCAGACAGGGAATCGAGATCAGCTTCGTGAAGCTGGAAGAACTTGAACCGGGAAAGCGATGATTCAAAGCGAGCCTTATGGTCCGGGATGAGTCGCTCCCCATTCGAGCAAAGGTGGATTTCGACCTCGCACGCCCCCGAGCTAACGAAGTCCCAGATGTCCAGCACCTTCTGTCGCAGCAGCGGATTACATGTGTCGATAAATCCATCGACCTGTCCGAAGCAATCTCCGATGAAGGCAAGAAGCTTGTCAATCTCGGTCGACGGGAAGTTGCGATTGCTACCGTTAAATTTGCTGTGACACTTGAACTGAAAGAGATGAATTACACGGCGCCCAAAACGCTCGTCGAGATAGACCGCGTCAACACCCCTATCCTCTCCTCCATCGGTGATCGAGCCCCTTGCCTCATCGAAGTCGATGCGTAGGAGCGATGTCACGCACAGAAGGGAGAATGCTTCCCGCCGGGTTTCGAGATTGAGGGTCTTTTCAATCTGGGCCGCGGCCGCATCTACATTCCCCCAGTCAAGAAGTGTTGCCATGCAGTGCCTTTTGCCCTGTTGCCCCGCCTCTTTCAACCTTTTCGCCGCAATGGCGCGGCAGCCGCTGCTACAGTCGATGCCGAAAGTCGCCAGACAGCCAGTCATGCCGGCCCTTGTCGACCAAAGTCGGCCATTCAGCTTAACTGCCGCGAGCGTCTGATTCTGACAGGGGCTGCCAGCGGCATCCGTTCGTCAGGAAGACGCCTCAATCTCGGTCGTTAGGGGCTTAGCCGGCTTATGTTGGACAGAAACATTCATTATTTCCGCGTTGATCTTAACGTTAGGCTTTGAGCAGCGCGTGGCGCCCGCTAAGCTGCAGCCAGCTACGCGGCAACGGGGAACGACGGCAACGTGGACATGATTGGCTACCCGCCGACGGCGGAGTTAACGCAAGGTGCCATCTTCACTTGTGCGGCATCTGAGGACTATCCCGACGTGGCTGCTCGTGGGCTGGTGATCACTGCCCGTTGCGACGTTGCGCACGGCAAGACTCCGGTAATTAGCTATGTGCCGTTGATAAGCTTCAGGGCGTGGCTATTCCGCGACGGACTCAGGCTTTTGGCATCGCGCGTCCTTGCCGCAAGCCGGGGGGCGATGAGATCGGCGTTACGTGAGGCTGGGCTGGTCGATTCCGTGCTCGACACGATGTCCCCGCAGATAGTGCGTGCGCATCTTTCGGGCCTGACGCAGAAGGTGGAGCGGAGCGCGGCCAAACGCTACGTCGATGCAGAGACGCAGAAGCATGCGGCTGAGGCTGCACTTGAAGTCGCGCCGGGTGCAAAGCCTGCAGCGGACTTGTTCGACGCCCAGCCAAAAGAATACCATAGGATGCTACAGGAACTACTCTCAAACGGCGTTTCGGATTACCACTTTATCGATCGTTCTGAGCCTGGCGAAGAATGTGAGGGCTACATAGCACTGTTCCGTGAGATCCGGTATATTCCTGTCGCGCTGGCAAGCGAATTGAAATCTGGCATTGACTTCCAGCGATTTGCACAACTTTGCCAAGATCAGCCAAGATATGCCGACAAACTAAATATTTCTACTGAAGAACAGTATGCGATGCCCGTCGGCATAGTAAAATCTCCCTTTATCGAGCTTTTAATGCAGCGTTTTACGAGCCTGTATGCCAGGATCGGTGTTACCGATTTCTCTACCGACCGGATGAAGTCGTTGCGTGCTATCGTGCCTTTCAACCTTGGAGATGCCTCATGACGTTCCTCGCCATTAGACGGGACGCCGCGGAGGACATAATTGCGGAACGCGTCCTTCAGTCAAATGACTTTCCAGAAGGTAACCGACTTGCGCTTCACCTTCGGTCCGGGTCTATCGACGATCTTGGGCCGAGGGTCTCGACATCAAAGACCAAGCACGGCGTGATTGCCTACGGGAAGGATTCTTCTGAGCAGCGCTATGTAGTGTTCGACCTAGACCAAAGCCACATTTTCTCTGGTGTCACGAACAATCAAGCCATCCTCTACCTCCAGCGAGTTCTTCGATTTGCCGTCAAATTTTGGGGCAAGGGTGTTTTAACCCCCGCGGAGAAGGTTCTGAGCGCGACAACGGCGGCGGTGTTTCCATATCCGTTAAGCCAAAAGACGGGAGTGCGGATCGCCCTTGATTTGAACCCAGACTTGGAAAGACTGGCGAAGCGCAGTAAGTCCGGCCGCTACCTTCTGGTCTACAAGATCGGAACCGATGAGGGGGATGGGCCGCAGGAAACGGCCAGCGTAGCGACTTTTCGTAAGTTTCTAGAAGACCTTGATGGGCTCGGTACTAGCCTTAAGGCATCGCAAGGTGAACTGGCGCCCGCGTGGGAAACAAATTTTTCAAGCACCTCTCTCGGAACGCTGACCTCCAAGGTTGACATTCATCAGGGCTACGAGACTTGGCTGCGCTTAATCACTGAGGATCAGAAGAAGTTTATCTTGGAGCCTCTGCTGCATCCTGTCCGGATTGATGGACCGGCTGGAACCGGAAAAACAGCGTCTTTGTCGCTTGCCGCGATCCATTCCATGCGACAGGCGACCGACGAAGGTCGAGACTATCAGGCCGTTTTCTTTACACATAGTGAAGCGAGTCGGCGCAGCATCTCCACCGTTCTTCAAGCAATGGGTGGAGCGGAATTTATGCGGGAACAGGCATCAAGCCGGCGTTTGCGTGTTGAGACATTGCAGGGCTATTGTAGTGGACTGCTAAGGCAGGAAATTTCCGAGACGGAATTCGTTGACCCGGACGCATATGATGCGAAGCAACTGCAATTGATGTACGTCGACGAGGCATTGCGACAGGTTCACGGCGAGTTCGCATCGTACGCCAAATTCATGTCGGCCGATTTTAAGGCGTATATGGAAGGCGAACAAGACGAATTTAAAATTCCCCTTATCCAGCATGAGATTTCTGTTGTAATCAAGGGGCGAGCTAAGGAAAACCTCGACACCTACAAAAACATAACCCCAATTCCGTCCGCGCTGCCGGTTAGCAACGAAGGAGATAAGGCCTTCGTCTGGCGGGTTTATGAGCACTATCGACAGCAACTCGTGGCTGGCGGACAGTTTGATACGGACGATGTTGTCCTATCGGCGCTAAGCCAACTATCCACGCCAATCTGGCGTCGTAGGCGCGCGCGTGATGGCTTTGACGCGATCTTTGTCGATGAAACCCATCTCTTCAACATGAATGAGTTGTCGACCTTTCATCACCTAACCCGATCGGAGCAGTCGTTCCCCATAGCCTTCGCGGTGGATCGCTCCCAAGCCATCGGCGATAGAGGCTGGGCCGACGACATAGACGTGGCCTCGCTGATGCCATCCCCGGACGAGCGCTCATCGAGCACCACCATCAACGTCAAGGGCATCTTCCGATGCTCCCCCGACATTGTGAATCTCGCATTCAGCATAACCTCGTCTGGTGCGAGCCTCTTTACAAATTTTCAAGACCCTATGGCGCTTGCGCATAGCAATATGACGTTTGAGGAAGAAAAGAAGGCAAGACGACCTTACTACGTCGATTTCCAGACAGATGCGACTATGTTAGATTCGGCACTGTCGGTGGCCGAAGATATGCGCGCCTCAATGAGCGCCACCAAGGGGGATGTTGCAATCGTTGTATTTGACGAAAGCTTGTTCCATGATCTTGAGAGAAGGTCACTCGAAGAAAACCGGCCGGTTGAGATCTTGAAGCACCGCGGTGACCCAGAAGTGGTCAGGCGAGCAAAGAGTGCCGGTCGCTTCGTACTATCGCTTCCAGATTATGTGGGAGGCCTAGAATTCGATGGAGTTGTTCTCGTTGGTGTTGACGATGGAAGGGTGCCGCCGTCACCCGACAGTCAGCACTCTCAAAGCAAAGCCTATCTAACATTCGCAGCGCACAACAAGCTGTATGTCGCCGTCACGCGCGCAAGATATCAAGTCGCTATTCTAGGCGTTCAGGCGAGAGGCCCGAGTTCCATTTTTAAAGGCGCTCTGGACGCTGGAGCGCTTGAAAGGCGCAACAGCAGCTAAAGCGTTTTCCGGCCGACCTGAGTCGAAGGGGGATTCACAGGAACGCGCTGATCTGATTCACGGTGTTGGCTGGATGGAGGCCGGCATGGATGGGCAAGCCGTTATCGATGGACCTGCGTTCGCGGGCACTGGCCGCGGTTGACGAGGGCATGAGTTGCCGGGCTGCGGCGGTGCGGTTCGGGGTGGCGGCCGCGACGGTGATCCGGTGGCACGACCAGCGCCGCAGCACGGGCGCCTACGCAGTCAAGCCGCAGGGCGGGGACACGCGGTCGCGGCGGATCGAGGCGCATCGGGAGACGGTGCTGGCGCTGCACGAAGCGCGACGCGACATCACGCTGGATGAGTTACGTCGCAAACTGAGCCAGATTGGCGTGACGGTGGCGATCTCGACGCTGCACCGCTTCTTCGTCCGGCACGGCATCACGCGCAGAAAAGACCGGGCACGCGGTCGAGCAGGATCGCGCCGACGTCCTGAGCCAGCGGGAGGTTTGGTTCGATGGCCAACTCGACCTCGACCCTACGCGGCTGGTGTTCATCGACGAGACCTGGACGGCAACCAACATGACCCGCAGCCACGGCCGCTGCCGACGGGCGAGCGGCTTCGAATGGGCTACCCGCACGGCCATCGCAAGACGACTACGCTGGTTGCTGGCCTGCGTATGACCGGCATGGTCGCGCCGATGGTGCTCGACGGCCCGATCAACGGCGACTGGTTCGAAGCCCATGTCCGGCAGGTCCTCGTGCCCGATCTCGGATGCGGCGACGTCGTCATCATGGACAACCTGTCCAGCCACAAGCGCGCCAGCGTCCGCGAGGCCATCGAAGCCGCAGGCGCCCGCCTCATGTTCCTCCCGCCCTACAGTCCTGACTTCAACCCGATCGAGAAGGCGTTCGCCCGCCTCAAGGCCATGCTGCGCAGGGCTGGCGAGCGGACCGTGTCCGGGCTTTGGTCGCTCATCGGCAAGCTGGTCGACCTGTTTCAGCCGCAGGAATGCGCCAACTACTTCAAGTCCTGCGGCTATGACCCGGACTGATCGGAATCCGCTCTAGCACTTTGATCAAGGGCCGAACGTCGGCTTCTGACAAGAGCTGAAACTCAAGCTGCGGCATTGGAACGACAGGTTTGTCCCAAACCTCGCCGTTTCCATCGAGCTTGCTTGGAGCGCGGGAGTCGTTCGTGTAAAAATGGATGATTGGCAAAATTCATTAGGCGGGAAGAAGGGGGCTGAAAGATTACCTGTGCGTCGTTCTTGTCACTGGCGATTCAGTCATTATCCATGCCGGTCAATCTTCCCGGGCGCCAAGCATACTGGCTACATGCTTTAGAGTGCCTCTGGTTTTCCGAAGATTAGACGGGTGTTGCGAAGCGCCGTTACCCATGTATCGTCCTTTTCACGCTCAAATGCAGCGCGGATACGGCGCAGCTTGGACTTTGCGACTGCCATGACTGCCTGTTCGAGTTCGGGGTCAAAGGCATCATCCGCAAGAAGGTTTTCACCATCTTCGAGGAAGTCGTCGATCAGCCGTAGCTGCTCAAGTTCAACATCTCGAGGCATCAAGGTAGGCTCCTGTTCGTCGTAGCGTTGGCCAGCACACGTTTCAGTTGCCTGCGGCGCGACGCGAGTTCGGTTGCATCGACCTGCAACCGCCGTTGAAGCTCATTACCCTGAGTAGCCCCTAGTTTTCTAGACGCCTTGAGCCATCAAAGCCTGCTGCCGTTCGAACTCGACGGGCGACAG
>NZ_CAKASM010000031.1 GCF_916858675.1 Sphingomonas sp. Leaf21 | reverse complement strand
CGAGCAGGCGCGCCTCGCGCCCTCGCTGGCCGAGCGAAGCCGGGCGCTGGCGCTCGCCGATGCGGCGGTCAACGCCGACGCGCCGTTCATCCCGCTCGCCCGCCCGCTTCGCTGGTCGCTGGTCACCAACAGGCTGCGGCAATATCAGGCGAACAACCGCGCCTGGCATCCATTGAACCATCTGCGGGGCGCCCCCAACTAACGGCTATGGCCACTGCTTCGCGTATCGACCCCGGCGCCTTCGACGCGCTTCCACTCGACAAGGGGATCGTCGCCAGCCGTCGGCGGATCGAGGCGATGGAAGCCCTGCTGGAGCGTGTGGTCGTGCTCCCCGGCCTGAACCGTCCGATCGGTCTCGACGTGATATTGGGGCTGGTTCCCGTCGTGGGCGACATCGCGGCCGCCGCGCTGGGAAGCTATATCATCTGGGAAGCGCGCAACCTGGGGCTGTCCAGGTTCCAGATGATGCGGATGATGGGCAATGTCGGCTTCGACGCGGTGCTGGGCTTCGTGCCGTTCATCGGCGATGCGGCGGACGTGCTGTTCCGCTCGAACACCCGCAATCTGCGGATCATCCGCAAGCATCTCGACAAACATCATCCCTCCACCGTGACGGTGGAGGGATAAGCCGGATCAGCGCGCGCCGCGCCAGATCTTGATCGGCGCGCTGGGCGACAGGCCGCCCTGGTGGACCGGGCAGCGATTGTAGCGGAAGGCCTTGTTCAGGCAGATCCAGATCTCGTCCAGCCAGCCCTCGCGCGTCGCTGTCACGCGCATCATGTCGGCGGTCATGCCGCGATTGGCCGCCGCCACCGCACGCGCCACATCCCCTGCGGTCAGCGTGTCACGCCGCGACAGCGCGTTCATGTCGGGGAAGCGCAGCCGATAATAGAGCGCGTTCGACTGGCTGAAGTAACGCGACGGGCTATAGCCCGCCATGCAGGTGCCGTGCTTGGACCATTCATGCTGCATGAGCTGTGCCGAGGGTGTCGCACAGATATGGCGGCGGACGACCGGCTGGGGCAGGATCGCCGTGGGGCGGCAATATTGCGGCCAGTCCTTGCCCACGCCATCGGGCCAGAGGCCATGGAGGGTGAACCCGAAACGGTTGCCCGAGCCGCATTGGAAGCGGCTGTCCCCCTTGGGGTCGCGGCAATATTGCGGGCTCCAGGTGATCGCGAGCGTGTAGCCGCCGATCGGCAGGACGCGAGCGGGCTGGCTGTCCGTCGGCAGGTCGGGGCGAATGGCCTGCGCCCCCACGGGTGCGGAACATTGCAGCGTCTGCGCGCCCGCCAGTTGCGGGACGGCGAGCATCGCCAGCCCGATCAGGATCGTCTTCATGCCTCGATCTCCTCCGCCATCGCGCGATACCAGGCCAGCGCATTGGGTCGCATCAGCATGACGACCGCGACGAGCGACGATGCCGCCTGGACCGCCGTCAGCACGCCGAACAGCCCCTGGGCCAGCGCCCCCTCCGACACCTGATACAGAAAGCCCAGAAGGTTGAGCACGGTGAGGATGATGAGGAAGATCAGGCCGCCCCGGCTCGCGGTCCGCGTGACGAGCAAGGTCGCCAGCGTGAAGAGCCCGATCAGCAATGCGTTGGCGATCACCGCGATCGCCACCCCGGCCTGCGCCACCGTATCGCCCCAGCCGAGCACCGCCAGTACCAGCAGCAGCAGGATGGCGAGGAACGACAGTCGCTCACCCAATATCACCGACTTCGGTCGCACGTGCATACCCCCTCTCAGTCCGCCATCGTCACGCGGCGGCGAAATCCAGCCCGATATCGGCCGCCGGAGCCGACTGGGTCAAGCGGCCGACGCTGATATAGGTGACGCCGGTTTCCGCGAGCGCTCGGATCGTGTCCAGCCGGACACCGCCCGAAGCCTCGGTCGGCACGCGTCCGGCGACCGCACGGACGCCCTCGGCGAGTTGCGCCGGGCCCATATTGTCGAGCAGCAAGTGGGTCGCGCCGGCGGCCAGTGCGGGTTCGATCTGGTCGAGACGATCGACCTCGACGATGATCCGCGCGATCCCCGCCGCCTTGGCCGCCGCGACCGCAGGACCGATGCCGCCCGCGACCGCGACATGATTGTCCTTGATCATCGCCGCATCCCACAGCCCCATGCGATGGTTCTGCGCGCCGCCCATGCGGGTGGCATATTTCTCGATCAGGCGAAGGCCCGGAATCGTCTTGCGCGTGTCGAGCAGCGTCGCCCCCGTGCCAGCGATCGCCGCGACATAGGCCGAGGTCATCGTCGCGATACCCGACAGGTGCTGGACCGTATTCAGCGCGGACCGCTCCGCCGTCAGCATCGCGCGGGCAGCGCCCGACAGACGCAGCAGCGCGGTGCCGGGGGCAACGGTCGCGCCGTCCTCGACCAGCCGTTCGATGACGACCTGCGCGTCCAGGCGACGGAAGAACGCCTCCGCGATCGGCAGCCCGGCGACCGTGATCGCGTCGCGGCTGGCCATCGTCCCGACGAAACGCGCATCGGCCGGGATCACGGCGGCCGAGGTGATATCCCCGGCAGCGCCCATATCCTCGGCCAGCGTCGCGGTCACGAACCCGTCGAGGTCGAAACCCTCGATCACGAGCGCGGGCCCAGATCGCCTTTCCCGACCGTCCCGCTGGCAAGCGTCAGCATCGCGTCGAGGCTCTTCTTCGCCTGGAGGCGCAACCCTTCCTCGATCTCCACGCGCGGAGTCAGGTCGCGGAGCGCGAGATACAGCTTCTCCATCGTATTGAGCGCCATATAGGGGCAGATGTTGCAGTTGCAGTTCCCGTCCGCCCCCGGCGCGCCGATGAAGTTCTTGCCCGGCATCGCCTTCTGCATCTGGTGAATGATGTGCGGCTCGGTCGCGACGATCAGCGTGTCGCCGGTCATCGCCTGCGCAAACTCCAGGATGCCGCGCGTCGAACCGACATAATCGGCGTGGTCGAGGATCACCGCCGGGCATTCGGGATGCGCGGCGATCGGCGCGTCGGGATGTTGCGCGCGAAGCTTCAGCAACTCGGTCTCGCTGAACGCCTCGTGCACGATGCACACGCCGGGCCACAGCAGCATGTCGCGGCCCGTCTTGCGCGCCAGATAGCCGCCGAGATTGCGATCGGGACCGAAGATGATCTTCTGCGCCGGGTCGATCTGCGCCAGGATCTGCTCGGCCGACGACGAGGTCACGATGATGTCGGACAGCGCCTTCACCTCGGTCGAGCAGTTGATATAGGTCAGCGCGATGTGGTCGGGATGCTTCGCGCGGAACTCGGCGAACTGCTCGGGCGGACAGCTATCCTCCAGGCTGCATCCGGCGGCCATGTCGGGCAGGACGACGATCTTCTCGGGCGACAGGATCTTGGCCGTCTCCGCCATGAAGCGCACGCCGCAAAAGGCGATGACGTCCGCGTCGGTCGCCTGCGCCTTGCGGCTGAGGTCCAGGCTGTCGCCGACGAAATCGGCCAGGTCCTGAATCTCGGGCTTCTGGTAATAATGGGCGAGGATGACGGCGTTGCGCTCGCGGCGGAGCCGGTCGATCTCGGCACGCAGGTCTAGGCCCGTCAGATTCGTCTGGATGGTCATGCAGCTTCCCCTAGGCGCACCGGCGGGCGCCGACAATCATCCACGTCACCCCGCGTTGCCCAGCACCTCCTGGACGGAACGCGTGGTGTCCCAATGTTCGTCGCTCGACGGTTCGTCCGAAAAGCGGACACGCACCGATGCGTCCACCCCGGCGGCGCGCAACGGCATGGCGAAGCTGCGCTCGACCGCCCGCCGGGTCGCGTCGCGCGCCAGCTTCATCGGCGACGGCCCGCGCGCCTGACGCATCAGCTCGACCTGCCCGGCGGTGCGATTGGCCGCGTCAAGCCGCTGTTCGGCATCGGTAAAGCTCGTCAGCACGCCGCCCGAACCATATTCGCGGATCGCCGACAGATCGACCTGCGGCCCGTCGATCTCGACCGGTGGCAGCGTCACCGACAGCGTCCGGCTGCCCGCATCCCAGCGCACATCCTGCTGACGCAGCTTGCCCAGATCGACCTCGTAGCGGACCATGCCCGGCATGATCAGCGTCCGCTCGGTCGAAAAGCCCAGTTGCGACTGACGCGAACTGACCACCGCGACATAGCGCGCGGCGAAGGCGGACAGGCGGTTCTGCTCGCGCAGTCCGTCCAGGCTCGCGCGCGCGATCGTCGTCGGGTCCGGCGTCAGCCGGTCGGCGACATAGCGCTGCACGCCCCAGGCCGCGATCAGCCCCGCCAGGACGATCAGGATCAAAACCCCGGCGACCTTGGTCAGGAACAGGCCGACGCCGCCGCGCTGGCGGACCGTGGGGGGCGGTGGCGTCACGCCGCGCTCGTCCATGATGCTCCCTCCTCGCGGACGAGGCCGCGCGTTCGCAGGTCGTAGAGATGGGCCATGACCGAACGCTCCGCCGCGGGCAACAGCTTCGGGTTGAGGCCGACATACATGCGCGCGGTCATGGCGGGGATGGTCAGCGCGTCGTCCCTGGACAACAGGCGCAATATCTGCCCCTCGCGCTGCTTGCGATGCCCCAGCATCCCGCGCACCAGCCGCTGCGGATTGTCGACCGCTTCGCCGTGACCGGGATAATAGACGCGGTCGTCGCGACCCATCAGCTTTTCGAGGCTCGCCATGTAGTCGGCCATGTCGCCATCGGGAGGCGAGACGATGCTGGTCGACCAGCCCATCACATGATCGCCCGAAAACAGCGCACGGGTCTGCGGCAATGCAAAGGCCAGGTGGTTGGAGGTATGGCCCGGCGTCGCCAGCGCGGTCAGGGTCCAGCCGTCCGCGGCGACGCCCTCCCCCTCCGCCAGAACGCGGTCGGGGGCATAGTCGCGGTCGAACGCCGCATCCACGCGACCGCCCATATGATCGGGCGCGAAGGGGGCGGCCCCGATGATCGGTGCTCCGGTGGCGCTGGCCAGCGGTCGGCTCGCCGGGCTGTGATCGCGGTGGTGATGGGTGATCAGGATCGCCTCGACCCGGCGTCCGCCGATCGCACGCAGCAGCGCGTCGAGGTGCGCGGGATCATCGGGTCCGGGATCGATCACCGCCACGTCCCGATCGCCGACGATATGCGTCTGCGTCCCCGTATAGGTGAAAGGCGACGGATTGGGTGCGAGCACGCGGGAAACCAGCGGCTCAAGCAGGATCGGAATGCCGGTCGGGTGCTCAGCCATCGTCGGTTATGTGGGCAGGCGATGCGCGATAGGCAAGAGCTGATGGCCCCGGCCCGCGACGACCGGCTTACTCCCCCCTCCCCTGGACAGGGGAGAGGGAAGAGCGAGCGGCAGGCGATCAGTCCTGCTCGGGATCGGCCATCTCGGCCTTCAGTTCCTCGGTGGCCTCGTTCAGGCCCTGCAGGGCATCGCGACGCGCCTCGTCGGACAGGTTGCGATCGGCCATGATGCTGTTGCGCGCGGTCGCGATGCTGGCGAGCGCGATGGCCATGTTCTGCCCTGCCATATGCTTGGCGTCGACCGCGGTGCGCGCGGCCTGCGCCGACGAGAGCGCCGCCTGACGCGCCATACGCTCGATCCGGTCGGTGCAGATGACCGTCACCTGCTGCTTCGTCCGGCCGTTGATCGTATAGCTGGTCCGGACATCGCTACCGGCCGTCCCGCAGGTCTCCGAGCGGACCATCGGGATCGGGGGCATGACCGGCATCGGGGTCGAGCCGTCGACCACCTGAATCGTCCGCCCGTTACGTATGGTATAGACGCGCGCCCTGGGGGTTTCGGCGACCGGCGGCGCCTCTTCCATCGGAGCCGCGATCGGCGCCATCGGCTCGGCGGGGGCCATGGCGATCGCATGGTCCGCCGGTATCGGCGCGGATGCCGGCATCGGCGCTGCGGCGGTGGCGGGAAGCGCGGGCGATTGCGGCGCCTCGGCCTGTTCCGGGGCCGCCACCGTGGTCAGGTCGACGCCCAGCGTCCGTTCGACTTTCTTGGTCAGTGCCGCCGCCGCCGGGGTGCCCGAAGCGGTTGCGCCCAGCCCGCCGAGCACCAGCAGCGACACCGTCGCTCCGCCCAGCGCCAATTGACGACGCGATTTCGGAGAAGTGGTCAACATCTTCAGCCTCCCTTTCAAATCATCGATGGTGTGCAGGTGACAGGCGCCCGACAGCGCGCGGCCGTGCGCCGCCTTGACGATGGCGCAGGCATAGACGTGCCGATCGGTGCGGCTGCGCCCCTTCAGGACCCGCGCGTCATTGGCCAGCTCCTGGTCGGCGCGGAACGCGTGGAAGGCTCGCCAGGCGATCGGGTTGAACCAGTGAAGCGCCAGCACGGCGAGCGCGATCCAGTTCGCGATCAGGTCGCCCCGCGCGTGATGGCCCAGCTCATGCGCCAGCGCCAGGTCACGCTCGTCGGCGTCATACCGCTCCGCGAAATCCCGAGGAAAGGCGACGTAGCGATGCCAGATACCGAAGGCGAGCGGCCCCGGCGCGCCATCGCTGGCGACCACGCGAACGCCCTCGATCGCCTCGATCGGCTCCGCGGTCGCGAGCAGCCGCGTGCGGAACCGCCAATGACGCAACAACTGGAACGTCAGGAACGCGCCGGCCCCGACGATCCAGAACAGCGCAAGCCCCTGCCCCAGGCTCGGCCAGATGCTCGACGTCGCGACCGGCGTGGGCAACTGCATGGCCACCGGCATGACGACATAGGCGTTGAGCGTATCCCCCATCGCGGACAGCGGCGGCGTCGCCTGCTCGGCGATCTGATGCGGCAGACGGGGCAGAACCAGACGGAGCAAGGGCAGCGCCCAGAGCGCATAGGCGATTTGCGGCCCGAAGGCCTCGCGGACATGGCGGCGGGCGAGCAGCACGAGCACCATGAGGAGGGTGGAGGCGATCATCGCCTCCACCGCCCAGCCGAGTTGCGCGCCGCTCACGCCTTCAACTCCTTGAGCAGCGCCTCGATCTCGGAGATATCCTGCGCGGTCAGTTCGTCACGCTCTGCGAGATGCGCGACCAGCGGGGTCAGGCGACCGCCGAACAACCGGTCGATCAGGCGGCGGGATTCACCGACCACATAGTCATCGCGCGCGACGAGCGGGCGATAGAGATAACGCCGCCCCTGTTCCTCATGCGCGATGGCTTCCTTGGCGAGCAGCCGACCGAGCAAGGTCTTGACGGTATTGGTGCTCCAGCCGCGCTCGGGGTCGACCCGCTCCGCCACGTCCTGCGCAGTGAGCGGGGCGTCGTCCCACAGCACCTCCATCACCGCATGCTCGGCATCGCTGATACGCTCGGCCATCGACTCGCCCTCTCAATGATTACAAATGTAATCCTATTTCGATTACACCTGTAGTCAATAGGGCACATCCTTTCTCGCTTCGGGGAGGACGGCATAAAAAAAGGAGGCCGGATCGCGACCCGGCCTCCTCTTCCTATTCCCGCAAAGCGGCGGTCAAGCCGTCTTCAGGTCCTGAACCAATTCCGCCAGTTCGCCGCTTTCGTACATCTCCATCATGATGTCGGAGCCGCCGACGAACTCGCCCTTTACGTAGAGCTGCGGAATGGTCGGCCAATCCGAATAGGCCTTGATACCCTGTCGAATACCCTGATCCTGGAGGACGTCGACACTCTCGAACGGCACGTCCAGATGGTTCAGGATCGCCACCGCGCGGCTGGAGAAACCACATTGCGGAAACAGCGGCGTGCCCTTCATGAACAGCAGGACGCTGTTGTCCTTTACCAGCGCGTCGATCCGCGCATTCGTATCGTCGGTCATCTTCGGTGTTCCTCGGAAAAAGGGGTCAGGCAGCGGGTACTGCGGTCGTCAGTTGCAGCGCATGGAGTTCGCCACCCATGCGCCCCCCCAAAGCGGCGTAAACGGCACGGGTTCGTGCGACGCGGCTCATGCCCTCGAAGCTGGCGGCAGTCACATGCGCGGCATAATGATCGCCGTCCCCGGCCAGATCGGTGATGTCGACCTGTGCGTCGGGAATGGCGGCGCGGATCATCGCGGCGATATCGTCGGCGGCCATCGGCATGGTCAGCGGCTCTCCAGCAACTGGCGGCGTGCCTCGACCATCTGTTCGTCGAGCGCACGGCGGATCTCCGCCTCGTCCGCGTCGATCCCGGCGGCGGTCAGGTCGCCCAGCAGCTTGCGAATGACGTCCTCGTCCCCGGCTTCCTCGAAATCGGCCTGGACGACCGCCTTGGCATAGGCGTCGGTCTCGGCGGGGGTCAGCTTCATCCGCTCGGCGGCCCATTGCGCGACCAGCCGGTTGCGGCGCGCGGTGATACGGAACATCATGTCCTGATCCGCCACGAACTTGGCCTCGAATCCACGCCTGCGCTCGTCAAAACTGTCCATCGGTTCGCCATCCCCGCCCGCTTGAGGCACTAAAGCACGGGCCCGAGATAGGACGCACAGGCGAAAGGCGCAACCGATGGCCCGCACCCGCTCTGCGACGCCCGCCATCCTCGCCGCGTCCTGAGGACTTAGGCCGGATCGACATTCAGGTTATTCCGCCCTCTCCCCTGGACAGGGGAGAGGGTTAGCGAAGCTTGCCAGCGTGCTGGCTAGCGTAGCTTGGGTGAGGGGTTGAGCGAGCCTCAAGGCTCGCGCGCTCTTCGAGCGCTTCACCCCTCACCCAGCTCCGACTAAGCCTTTGCTACGCAAAGACCAAATCTGCGCAACCCTCTCCCCTCTACGGGGGGCGGGGGAAGGACAGGCATAGTTGAATCTCAATCGGCCCTATATGGTCGGCACGACGTCCGCCGTCAGTCGGGCACGGCCCTCCACCCAGGGTCGCCCGGCCGTCATGGCATGTTCGAACGCCCCGATCGCCGCATCGCGCGCGAGCGTGAGCCCGACTTCGTCCAGCCCGTTCATCAGGCATTCGCGGCGGAAGGGATCCAGCGCGAAAGTGAAGCGATCCTGATAGGGCGTGGTCACGGTCATCGTCTCAAGATCGACGGTGATCGGCTGATCCTTCGCGACGTCGAGCAACCGGTCGACCGCATCCTGTGGCAGGACGACGGGCACGATGCCGTTTTTGAACGCGTTGCCCGAGAAAATGTCCGAAAAGCTGGGCGCGATCACCGCCTTGATGCCCATGTCCGCCAGGGCCCAGGCCGCATGTTCCCGGCTCGACCCACAGCCGAAATTATCGCCCGCGATCAGGATGGGCGCACCGGCATAAGCGGGGTCGTCGAAGATATTGCCCGGCTGCGCCCGTACCGTCTCGAACGCGCCGCGGCCCAGACCGGCGCGGGTGATGGTCTTCAACCAATGTGCCGGGATGATGACGTCGGTGTCGATATTCTTGGCACCCCAGGGATAGGCGGTGCCGGAAACGGTCGTAACCGGATTCATGAATTCATCCTGTCCTCAAGGCGTCCGCGTCAGCGGGGCTGTTCCGCAACGGCGGGGCGTGCGGCGATTCCAGCGGCATAGGCGGCGGCGCCGCACAGAACCGCACCAGCGACGAGCATGACCAATACGTGCTTCATGATGAGCTTCTCCCCTGCTTCGACTGTCGCGCGTCTTGCCGATCAAAGCCGCTGACGATCAAAATTGTGTTACATCAACTCTCTAACATCGGAAAGGCGCCCGGTCACGGCCGCTGCGGCCGCCATGGCCGGGGACAGGAGATGGGTGCGCGCGCCCGGTCCCTGCCGTCCCACGAAATTGCGGTTGGACGTGGACGCACAGCGTTCGCCCGCGGGCACCTTGTCCGGGTTCATCGCCAGGCACATCGAGCAGCCGGGCTCGCGCCATTCGAAGCCCGCCTCGACGAAGACGCGGTCCAGCCCCTCCGCCTCGGCCTGACGCTTGACCAGGCCCGAGCCGGGTACGACCAGCGCCCGGACGCCGTCCGCAACCTTGCGGTCGCGCGCCACGGCGGCGGCGGCGCGAAGATCCTCGATCCGGCTGTTGGTGCAGCTACCGATGAAAACGTGCTGGATCGCGACGTCGCGCATCGCGGTGCCCGGCTCCAGCCCCATATAGGCCAGCGACTTGCGCGCCGCCTCGCGCTTCGACGGATCGGCGAAGCTGTCCGGATCGGGCACCACGCCGGTGATCGGCACGACGTCCTCCGGGCTGGTGCCCCAGGTCAGATTGGGGGCGATCTCGGCGGCGTCGAGCGTCACGACCTTGTCGTAGACCGCCCCCGGATCGCTGGGCAGCGTCCGCCACCAGGCGACCGCCCTGTCCCAATCCGCGCCCTTGGGTGCCATCGGGCGCCCCTTGAGATAGGCGAAGGTCGTCTCGTCCGGCGCGATCAGCCCCGCGCGCGCGCCGCCCTCGATCGACATGTTGGCGATGGTCAGGCGACCCTCGACCGAGAGGCCGCGAATCACGCTGCCGGTGAACTCAATGACATGGCCGGTGCCGCCCGCCGCGCCGATCCTGCCGATGATGGCCAGCACCACGTCCTTCGCGGACACGCCGTGCCCCAGTGTGCCGTCGACACGCACCTCCATCGTCCTGGACGGTGACAGCAGGAGCGTCTGGGTCGCCAGCACATGCTCGACCTCCGACGTGCCGATACCGAACGCCAGCGCTCCGAGTGCCCCGTGCGCGGAGGTATGGCTGTCGCCGCAGACCAATGTCGTACCCGGCAGGGTAAAGCCCTGTTCGGGGCCGACGACATGGACGATCCCCTGCGCCGCGGCGGTCGCGTCGATATAGTCGATGCCGAATTCGGCGGTGTTGCGGCGAAGCGCGTCAAGCTGCTGCGCGCTTTCCGGGTCCGTGATCGGCAGGAGCTTTCCGGCGGCGTCGACGCGCGGGGTCGTTGGCAGGTTATGGTCGGGCACCGCCAGCGTCAGCTCGGGACGGCGAACGCTACGCCCAGCCACGCGAAGCCCCTCGAAGGCCTGGGGGCTGGTCACCTCGTGAACGAGATGCCGGTCGATATAGATGAGGCAGGTGCCATCGGGCCGCCGTTCGACAACGTGCGCGGCCCAGATCTTCTCATACAGAGTCTGGGGTCGTTGGGCCATGATGCGGGCGCTGTTATCCGAAAATATGTGCGACGCAAAGGCCACGCGCAATCTTATTTCGTCGGGCGGCTGCAAATGTCGGATTTGTCATGAACCTGACAGGCTGGCGCCGCGTTCCGGCCGCTCTTGAATTCCTAACCCAGGTGATGACGTCATGGCCACTGCCGCGCTGCCCCGGCCTCCCCACGCGAAGCGCGACCGCCTCCCCGCCCTGGACGCGATGAATTTCTTCCTGGCGGATGTGCGCGATGGCCTGGGGCCCTACCTCGCCATCTATCTGGTCGCGGTTCGTGGACCGAGCCATGGATGGAACGAGGCGAGCGCCGGAGTCATCATGACCATCGCCGGTATCGCCGGGCTGATCGCCAACGCGCCCGCCGGTGCGCTGATCGACCGGTTGCACGGCAAGCGCGCGGTGCTGGTCGCCGCCGCCGTCGCGGTGACGCTCGCGTCGATCTCGCTGCCCTTCGTCCACGGCTTCTGGGCGGTGGCGGCGGGACAGTCGCTGGCCGCCATCGCCGCGTCGGTCTTCGCGCCGGGGATCGCCGCCATCTCGCTCGGCATCGTCGGGCCCAAGGCCTTCACCGCACGGATCGGCCGGAACGAGGCGTTCAACCATGCGGGCAATGCCGTTTCGGCGGCGCTCGCCGGGATATTGGCCTGGACGTTCGGGCCGGTCGTGGTCTTCTGGCTGATGGCGGGGCTGGCGGTGCTCAGCATCGGGGCGACCCTGTCCCTCGACCCGAGCCGCATCGACCACGCCATGGCGCGCGGTTGCTCCGACGAAGACGACGGGCAGGAGGATTGTGACCCGCCATCGCTTTGGCAGACGCTGACGGGAACACCGACGCTGGCCTGGTTCGCGGTCGCCGGATTTCTCTTCCACCTGTCGAACGCCGCGATGCTCCCTTCGGTGGGACAATTGCTCGCGCGCGAGGTGGGCGGCGACAAGGCGACCTCGCTGACCTCCGCATGTATCGTGGGGGCTCAGCTCGTGATGGTGCCCGTCGCGATGATCGTCGGGCGCAAGGCTGACGATTGGGGGCACCGCCCGATCATGCTGGTCGCCTTCGCGGTCCTCGCGGCACGCGGGCTGCTCTACACCCTATCCGACGCACCGGCATGGCTGCTCGCGATCCAGTTGCTCGATGGTGTCGGCGCGGGCATCCTCGGCGCGCTGGGCCCGGTGATCGTCGCCTCGATCATGCGCGGTTCGGGACGGTTCAACGTGGCGCAAGGCGCGGTGACGACGGTCCAGGGCATCGGCGGCGCGCTCAGCACGTCGCTGGCGGGCGTGATGATCGTCGGGGCCGGCTATCACGCCGCCTTCTGGTTGCTCGCGGCGATCGCGGGGGGTGGGCTGGTGCTGTACCGGCTGGTGATGCCGGAGACGGCGCGGGGCTCAGGTCTCGCTCGCCCCCGGTCCTTACCCTTTGGCGCGGTGATCCGCCGTCACACCGCCGCATTCCAGCAGTTCGGCCTCATGATCCGGATCGCGCCACGTCTCGGCCAGGGCCTGCGCTTCCCAGTCCCTGACCGCCGGATGCGCCAGCACCGTGTCGACCCAGGCCGCACCCGCCGGACCGACATCGATGCCATAAGTCCGCACCCGGAAGGCGACGGGCGCGAAGAAGGCATCCACCGCCGAGAAGCGCTCGCCCGCCAGCCAGGGGCCGCCGAAGCGGGACACCCCCTCGCCCCATAATTCGACCAGTCGCGCGACATCGCGCTCAAGCCGCGCCGAGCCCGGCTTCGGATCGACACGAACGCCGACATTCATCGTCCGCTCGGACCGAAGCGCAGCAAAGCCGCCATGCATTTCGGCCACCGCGCACATCGCCCAGGCGCGCGCCGCCTCGTCATCCGGCCAGACGCCCGGATGCCGCTCGGCGAGATACATGGCGATGCCCAGCGAATCCCAAACCGTCCGCTGACCGTCGATCAGAACGGGCACCTGGCCCGTCGGCGAGAAGGCGCGGAACGCCGTGTAATTCTCCGCACCCTCGAAGGGCTCGATCCGGTCGGCGAAGACGATCCCCAGTGCCCTCATCAGCAGCCACGGACGCAGCGACCAGCTCGAATAGTTCCGGTTGGCGGTGACGAGGGTGTAGGTCATCAGCGATCGAACTTCGCCGTGGTCTTCGCCGCGACCTCATCCGCCGTCACACCCGGCGCGCACTCGATCAGGCGGAAAGCGCTGTCGTGATCGGGCCGCTGGAACACCGCCAGATCGGTGACGATCATGTCGACCACATTGCGTCCCGTCAGCGGCAGGGTGCATTCGGGAATGAACTTGGGGCTGCCGTCCTTCGCGTTGTGCTCCATCACGACGATGATCTTCTTGACGCCCGCGACCAGATCCATCGCGCCGCCCATGCCCTTGATCATCTTGCCGGGGATCATCCAGTTGGCGATGTCGCCGCCCTCCGACACTTCCATCGCGCCCAGCACGGTCAGGTCGATATGCCCGCCCCGGATCATCGCGAAGCTGTCGGCCGAGGAGAAATAGACCGAATGGGGCAGTTCGCTGATCGTCTGCTTGCCCGCGTTGATCAGGTCGGGATCGACCGCGTCATCATAGGGAAACGGCCCGATGCCCAGCATCCCGTTTTCGGATTGCAACGTGACTTCAACGCCTTGCGGGATATGGTTGGCAACCAGCGTCGGAATGCCGATCCCCAGATTGACGTAGAAGCCGTCCTTCAGTTCCTTGGCCGCACGGGCGGCCATTTCGTCGCGGGTCCAGGCCATGGTCACTGCTCTCCTGTCGGATGCCACCGCCGGTCGGCGGGGAAGATGTCGTCGGCGGCGCCTTTCAGCGCCTTGCCGTAGACGGGGTTGGGGAAAACGAACCAGCCACGCCCCCACAGCGCGGCGATGCGCGGACCGTCCGCGCGGGCACGGCGCTGGGATACGCTCGCAGGATCGTTGAACAACTCGCTGAAATCGCCCAGCTGGTCGCCGCCCATGGCGATCACGCAATAGCGATCCGCGATCCGCCAACGCCGTGCGTCCTTAATGTCACCGGTATTGGTGTCGGTGCGCACGAACAACGTGTCGCCATGCACCGCTGGGCCCAGCCCCGCCGCCTCGATCGCACGTGCGGTTCCGGCCGCATCGTCGCGGTTGGTGTTGAAGACCACGGTGACGCCCATGGTGCGCAGCTCGGCAATCGCCGCCGCCGCGCCGGGGGTGGGCAGGACGGCATGTCCATTGCTCTTCTCCCAGGCGCTCCAGCGGCCGGGAAACGCGCGGTCGGCGCGGCCGGTCAGGTCGTCATGTTCGAAGCCGAGATTGAGCAGCACGGTTTCGTCGACATCGAACACCGCCGCCGGGCGTTTGCCCGCGCAAGATACGAAGCGCGGATTGTCGAGGGTCGCGTCCTCGTCCAGCACGACGCTGTCGCGCGGCGGGCGGCGGACCTTGTCGGCGGCGTAGGTCACCAGCGCATTCCACGCCTGCCGCGAGATCGCGTCGGCCTCGGCCGAGCCGTAGAGATATTGCATGGCCGCCAGCTTGGGGTTGATCGCGGCCGTGGGCGCCGGGGATGGGGTGCTGTTGCCGACGGCGACGACGCATCCGGATAGGGTCAGGGCGGTGGTGGCTAGAGTCAGGGCTGACCTCAGGCCGAAGTGCCCTCCCCCAACCCCTCCCGCCTGCGGGAGGGGAGAGGTTGCGGGGCTACCGCACTGCGTCATTCTCATGCGTCTCAAAGCCATGCCCTCCACCAAGCACGCTCCCCCTCCCGCAGGCGGGAGGGGGTCGGGGGAGGGCCTGCCCCACCCCCTGCCCCATCGATCAAGCCCGCTCGCGCACCGTGCGGAATTCGATCTTCTTCTCATAGGGCGCGCCGACGATCATCCGCTTCACATAGATGCCGGGCAGATGGATCTGATCCGGATCGAGGCTGCCGACCGGCACCACCTCTTCGACCTCGGCGACGCAGATGCGGCCCGCCGTCGCCATGGGCTGGTTGAAGTTGCGCGCGGTCTTGCGGAAGATCAGGTTACCGGCCTCGTCGGCCTTCCACCCCTTGATGATCGACAGATCGGCGCGGATGCCGCGCTCGAGGATATAATCCTCCCCGTCGAAGCTCTTCACTTCCTTGCCTTCGGCCACCTTCGTACCGACGCCGGTCTTGGTATAAAAGCCGGGAATGCCCGCGCCCCCCGCCCGGCACCGCTCGGCCAGCGTGCCCTGCGGGCAGAACTCGACCTGCAGCTCGCCGCTCAGATATTGCCGCTCGAACTCCTTGTTCTCGCCGACATAGGAGGAGATCATCTTCCTGACCTGGTGCGAGCGGAGCAGCTTGCCCAGCCCCACACCGTCGATGCCGGCATTGTTGCTGGCGATGGTCAGGTCCTTGGTCCCCGCCGCCTCGATCGCATCGATCAGCCGCTCGGGAATGCCGCACAGGCCGAAGCCGCCGGCACAGATCGTCATGCCGTCGAACAACAGGCCGTCGAGCGCGTCCGCCGCGTCACGATAAAGCTTCTGCATGGGCGTCCTCCCTATGATTGCGGCCAGCGTTAGGCGGAGCGACGGAGCCGGGTCAACCCGGCGTTTGCGCTGGGATGGCAAGCGGGGCTAGGCTCGCCGCGATGACCCAGATCACCGGCGGACGCCTGCTTGTCGATGCGCTTCTCGAACAGGGGTGCGACCGTATCTTCACCGTGCCGGGCGAGAGCTTCCTGGCGGTACTCGACGCGCTGCACGACACGCCCGCGATCGACCTCGTCCCCTGTCGACAGGAGGGGGGCGTCACCTTCATGGCCTGCGCCGACGGGACTTTGACCGGGCGGCCGGGCATCGCCTTCGTCACGCGCGGACCGGGTGCGACCAATGCGGCGATCGGCGTGCATGTGGCGAAGCAGGACTCGCAACCGATGATCCTGTTCATCGGCGATGTCGACCGAAGCACCCGCGACCGCGAAGCCTTTCAGGAGGTGGACTTCCAGGCGATGTTCGCCCCCCTCGCCAAATGGGCCGCGCGGATCGACGATGCCACGCGCATCCCCGAATATGTCGCGCGCGCCTATGCCACCGCGATGAGCGGACGCCCCGGCCCGGTGGTGCTGGCGCTGCCCGAGGACATGCTGTGCGATCTGGTCGATGGCACCCCCCGCCCCCGGATCGAACGGCCGGTGCAGGACGTGGCGATCGAGGATATCCGTTCGGCGCAGGAATTGATCGCCAGGGCCGAACGCCCGGTCGCGATCATCGGCGGCGCCCACTGGAATGCCGAAACGGTCGCGTTGGCCGAGCAATGGGGCGAAGCGGCGGGCGTGCCGCTGGTCGCGGCGTTCCGGCGGCAGGATGCGGTTTCGGCGAACTGCCCGGTCTATGCGGGCAATCTGGGTTATGGCCCCAACCCCGCGCTGGTGAAGCGAGTGCGCGAAGCCGATCTGCTCATCGTGCTCGGCGCGCGGCTGGGTGAAGCGACGACCGACGGCTATGCCCTTATCACGCCCGACCATCCGGGGCAGACGCTGATCCATATCCATCCCGACCCGGAGGAATTGCACAGCGTCTATCGCACCGACCTGGCCCTGTGCTGCGATGTCGGTCGGGCGCTTGGCTCCTTGGAAGCACCGGCAGGCGATGGCCAACCGCGTCCGTCCGGCGCGGAGGCCCATGCCGAGTATCTCGCCTGGTCCGATCCCGCCGCGCGCGAGGGCGTGACGCTGGACCTGGGCCGATGCGTCGCGGCGATGCGCGACACGCTGCCCGCCGACTCGATCATCTGCAACGGCGCAGGCAATTATTCGGGCTGGTGGCACCGCTATTGGCGCTACGAACCGCGAAGCCAGCTTGCGCCGACCTGCGGCGCGATGGGCTACGGCGTGCCCGCCGCCACCGCCGCCGCGCTGCGCCACCCCGAGCGGATGGTCGTCGCGCTGGCTGGCGATGGCTGCTTCCTGATGAACGGACAGGAACTGGCGACCGCGGTACAGCATGGCGCAGCGATGCTGGTGATCGTGGTGGACAATAGCGGCTATGGCACGATCCGCATGCATCAGGAGCGCGAATATCCCGGACGTGTGGCGGGGACCGGCCTCGCCAATCCCGATTTCGCGGCGCTGGCGCGCGCCTATGGCTGCTGGAGCGAGACGGTGACGCGGACCGAGGACTTCGCCCCTGCCCTGGTGCGCGCAATGACGGAGAGGGGCGTGCGCTTGCTGCACCTAAAGACCGATATCGAGGTCATCACGCCCGCCACGACCCTGTCGCGCATCGCCGGACGGTGATCGCACGCCCCAGCCATCGCCTCGAGCGAAGGCTGGGGCCTCCGGCGACCTGGCTGGAACGGAAGGTCGAAGATTCCCGCCTTTGCCGGAATGACGCGCAGGTAACGCTACCAGTAGCATCCTGGCTTATGTTTCACGCCCAAAAGAAAACCGCCCCGGCGTTAACCGGGGCGGCGAAGTCGTTGCTGATTGCTTTAGTCAAAAACGACTAGCAGGATCAGATGTTGTCGCCAAGGGCGCCCTTCACCGAACCCTTCATTTCCTGGCCCTTGCCCTTGACCTGCTGGGCCTGGCCTTCCGCCTTCAGATCGGCGTCGTGGTTGTGATCGGCGATCGCTTCCTTGGCCTTGCCAACCAGCTCGTTGACGTTGCCCTTGATCTTGTCGGTGAGCTCACCCATCGCGGCCTCCATTTACAGGGGATCGAATGATCCCGTTGAACACTCGGAGGTAAAACACTTCGTTACGCGGCGGGTTCCCTGAAATTAACTTCAGATCAACCCGGCAAGCGGACTCGACGGGTCGGCGTAGCGGCGCATCCCCATTCGGCCCGCGCGGTATGCCATGCGCCCAGCCTCGACCCCGACGCGCATGGCGCGGGCCATCAGCACGGGGTCCTTGGCCTCGGCGATCGCGGTGTTCATCAGCACGCCGTCGCAGCCCAGCTCCATCGCCACCGCCGCCTCCGACGCGGTGCCGACACCCGCATCGACCAGCACGGGCACCTTGGCCCCCTCGACGATCAGGCGGATCGTCACCTTGTTCTGGATGCCCAGCCCCGATCCGATCGGCGCGCCGAGCGGCATGATCGCGACCGCGCCGACATCCTCCAGCCGCCTGGCCGCGATGGGATCGTCGACGCAGTAGACCATCGGCTTGAAGCCTTCCTTGGCCAGGATCTCGGTGGCGCGCAGCGTCTCGACCATGTCGGGATAGAGCGTCTTCGCCTCCCCCAGCACCTCCAGCTTGACCAACTCCCAACCGCCCGCCTCGCGCGCCAGCCGCAGCGTGCGGATCGCGTCCTCGGCTGTGAAGCAGCCCGCCGTGTTGGGCAGATAGGTGACCTTCCTGGGGTCGATATAGTCGGTCAGCATCGGCGCGTTTCGGTCCGACACGTTCACCCGGCGCACCGCGACGGTGACGATTTCCGCACCCGCCGCCTCGACCGCCGCCGCATTCTGCGCGAAGTCCTTGTATTTACCCGTCCCGACGATCAGGCGCGAACGAAAGCGCTGCCCCGCGACCTCCCACGAATCGTCATCCACCGCGACGCCATGGTCGCCACCGCCGACGAAATGGACGATCTCGATCTCGTCGCCATCCTCGACCTGCACCTGCGCCAGCGTCGAGCGGGGCACGACCTCCAGATTGCGCTCCACAGCGACCTTTTCGGGCACCAGCCCCAGCTGGCTCGCCAGGTCGGCAAGCGACAGTCCGGCGGCGACGCGCTGATGCTCGCCATTCACGGTGATGGTCACGGTTCCGTCGGTGTGGGGCATAGGATCGTCACTTACCATGGTGTCGCCGACCCGATCTCCCTGGCCAATCTCGACGCGGGATGGGGTAAGCGGTTAAGGAGGAGCCTCGATCTAGGCCCGGCCACCCCGGGCCGCAACCATGGGAGTGCGGATGCCCGCGACCGTCTATGTCCTCAACGGCCCGAACCTGAACCTGCTCGGCCTGCGCGAGCCGGATATCTATGGCCATGATACGCTGGACGATATCGCGGGGATGCTGGAGGATCGGGCGGCGGCGCTCGACCTGACGATCGACATGCGTCAGTCCAACCATGAAGGCCATCTGATCGACTGGCTGCACGAGGCGCAGGCCTATGATGCCAAAGCCGTGCTGCTCAACGCCGGAGGCTTCACCCACACGTCCATCGCGATTCACGACGCGATCAAGTCGGTGAAGACGCCGGTGATCGAGGTTCACCTCTCCAACCCCCATGCGCGGGAACCCTTCCGCCATGAAAGCTATGTCGGGCGTGCCGCAAAAGGCACAATCGCGGGTTTTGGCGCGCAATCCTATCTGCTCGCGCTTGAAGCCGCCGCCCGGTTCTGACAGGAGCGCTGCCCATGACCGAAAAGACTGAACAAGCGATGAAGGTCGATGTCGACCTCGTCCGCCAGCTCGCCGAGCTGCTCGACGCCACCGCCCTGACCGAGATCGAGGTCGAGCATGGCGACCGCAAGATCCGCGTCGCGCGCAAGGCGGCTCCGGCTGCGCCGATGGCCTATGCGCCCGCCGCTGCCGCGCCTGCTCCGGCCGCCGCCGCCCCCGTGGCCGCCGCGCCTGCCGAAGCCGCCGCGCCAGCCGTGTCGGCCAATGCCGTGAAGTCGCCGATGGTCGGCACCGTCTATCTGTCGGCCGAGCCGGGCGCCAAGCCCTTCGCCGCCGTCGGCCAGAAGGTCGCCGCCGGTGACACGCTGCTGATCGTCGAGGCGATGAAGGTGATGAACCCGATCACCGCGACGGCGGC
Organism: Sphingomonas sp. Leaf21; assembly: GCF_916858675.1. Classification (GTDB taxonomy): domain Bacteria; phylum Pseudomonadota; class Alphaproteobacteria; order Sphingomonadales; family Sphingomonadaceae; genus Sphingomonas. Next base: position 24,617 of record NZ_CAKASM010000031.1, on the reverse strand, counting down.
GGGCACCGTCACCGCCGTGCTGGTCGAGAATGGCCAGCCGGTCGAATTCGACCAGCCCCTGGTCGTCGTCGAGTAAGCCGCCTTGGCGCAGATCAAGAAACTCCTGATCGCCAATCGCGGTGAGATCGCGCTTCGCATCCACCGCGCCTGTCACGAGATGGGGATCGAGACCGTCGCCGTGCATTCCACGGCCGACGCCGATGCCATGCATGTGCGCCTCGCCGACCAGGCGGTGTGCATCGGCCCGCCCGCGGCGACCGACAGCTATCTCAACATCCCCAACATCATCTCGGCCGCCGAAATTTCCGGCGCGGACGCGATCCACCCCGGTTACGGCTTCCTGTCGGAAAACGCCAAGTTCGCCGAGATCGTCGAGGCGCACGGCCTGATCTTCGTCGGCCCCAAGCCCGAGCATATCCGGGTGATGGGCGACAAGGTCGAGGCGAAGCGGACAGCGGGCGCGCTGGGACTGCCGCTGGTGCCCGGTTCGGACGGCGCGATTTCGGATCTCGAAGAGGCCAGGGCGCTGGCGGCCGAGATCGGCTATCCGGTGATCATCAAGGCGGCCTCGGGTGGCGGCGGACGTGGCATGAAGGTCGTGTCTTCCGAGGACCAGCTCGAAACGCTGATGCAGCAGGCGGGCTCCGAGGCGAAGGCGGCGTTCGGCGACGCCACCGTCTACATGGAAAAATATCTGGGCAACCCCCGGCATATCGAGTTCCAGGTGTTCGGCGACGGCAACGGCCAGGCGATCCATCTGGGCGAGCGCGACTGCTCGCTCCAGCGCCGCCACCAGAAGGTGCTGGAGGAAGCCCCCTCGCCGATCATCTCGGCCGAGGAACGCGCGCGCATGGGTGGCGTGGTCGCCAAGGCGATGGCCGATATGGGCTATCGCGGCGCGGGCACCATCGAGTTCCTGTGGGAAGACGGCGAGTTCTATTTCATCGAAATGAACACCCGCCTGCAGGTCGAACATCCCGTGACCGAGATGATCACCGGCCTGGACCTGGTCCGCGAACAGATCCGTGTGGCGGAGGGCCATCCGCTGACGCTTCGCCAGCAGGACGTGCAGTTCCGGGGCCACGCCATCGAGTGTCGCATCAACGCGGAAGACCCGCGGACCTTCGCCCCCTCGCCGGGCACGGTGAAGATGTACCACGCGCCGGGCGGAATGCATGTCCGCGTCGATAGCGGGCTGTACCAGGGCTATAAGGTGCCGCCTTACTATGACAGCATGATCGCCAAGCTGATCGTGTACGGCACCACCCGCGACGGTGCGCTGCGCCGCCTGCGCCGCGCGCTGGAGGAATTCGTGATCGAAGGGATGAAGACCACCATCCCGCTCCACCAGTCGCTGCTCGACGACCCCGAGTTCCAGAAGGGCGACTATACGATCAAGTGGCTGGAGGAATGGCTGGCCAAGCAGGGCGCGTAAGCCCTTCAGCCCCTCCACCACCGGGCTGACGCCCGGCGATCCCCCTCCCCAAGCTCGCTTGGGGAGGATTTGGAAGACGCATTCCTCCCCAAGCTGCGCTTGGGGAGGGGGACCGCCCGGCAAAGCCGGGTGGTGGAGGGGCCTTCCCCCTCCCCCCAAATTTCCCGAATCCCCCTCCACATTCCCCGCCGCCCGTGGCACAAGCACCGGCGATGAAGGCGACGATCCTCCACAACCCGCGCTGCTCCAAGTCGCGCGAGGCGCTCGCGCTGCTGACCGAGGCAGGCGCCGAGGTGACAGTGATCGAGTATCTCAAGACGCCCCCCGGCACCGACGAACTGGCGCGTCTCTATGCCAAGGCCGGCCTCTCGCCCCGTGACGGCGTGCGCAAGGGCGAGGCGGAAGCGAAGCTGTTGTCGGGAGCCGACGACGCGACGGTACTCACCGCGATGGCCGCCAACCCCATCCTGATCGAGCCCCCGCTGGTCGAGACCGACAAGGGCGTCGTCATCGGTCGGCCCCCGGAAGCCGTGTGGCGCATATTGTGATCGCTGCCCATAAATTGAGCAGTGCGCAGCTATCTGCCTTGTTTTCGGGCGCGATCCTTACCGGAATCTTACCCTCGCAGGAGGGTGATGCAATTGGCACGATCCATGCGACGCGTGCGGTCGGGCGAGGGTTCGAACATCATCGGGGACAGTCAACGTCGTGAAAAAGATTGAGGCGATCATCAAGCCCTTCAAGCTCGATGAGGTGAAGGAAGCGCTGCACGAGATCGGCGTGTCCGGCATCACCGTCACCGAGGCCAAGGGCTTCGGCCGCCAGAAGGGCCATACCGAGCTCTATCGGGGCGCCGAATATGTCGTCGACTTCCTGCCGAAGGTGAAGCTGGAAGTGGTGGTCGAGGACGGGCTGGCCGAACGCGTGGTGGAGGCGATCGCCGCCGCCGCGCAGACCGGCCGCATCGGCGACGGCAAGATCTTCGTCATCCCGGTCGAAACCGCGCTGCGCATCCGAACGGGCGAACGCGACGACGCGGCGATCTGACGCACCCGCCCCCTCATCGTCACCGGGCTGACACCCAGCCCGACTAGACCTTTTCCACCGGCCCCGGATTACGGGGCACGGCCTTAAGCAGAGAGAGAACGGCACATGGCGAATACGGCCAGCGATATCCTGAGCAAGATCAAGAACGAGGAGATCGAGTGGATCGACCTGCGTTTCACCGATCCCAAGGGCAAGTGGCAGCACCTGACCATGGTCGCCTCGATCCTGGGTGAGGATGAGCTGACCGACGGCCTGATGTTCGACGGTTCGTCGATCGAGGGCTGGAAGGCGATCAACGAGTCGGACATGGTCCTCAAGCCCGACCTCGACGCCGTGTACACCGATCCCTTCTCGGCCACCCCGATGCTGATCGTGTTCTGCGACATCGTCGAGCCGTCGACCGGCGAGCTGTACGCCCGGGATCCGCGCTCGACCGCCAAGCGCGCCGAGGCGTTCGTGAAGACCACCGGTATCGGCGACACCGTCTATGTCGGTCCGGAAGCCGAATTCTTCATGTTCGACGACGTGCAGTTCGACACGAACTACTCGTCCTCCTACTTCAAGATCGACGATATCGAGCTGCCGACCAACACCGGCCGCGAATATGAGGGCGGCAATCTCGGCCACCGTCCGCGCGCCAAGGGCGGTTATTTCCCCGTCGCGCCGGTCGACTCGGCGGTCGACATCCGTGGCGAGATGGTCTCGACCATGCTCGAGATGGGCCTGCCCTGCGACAAGCACCACCACGAGGTCGCCGCCGCGCAGCACGAACTGGGCCTGACCTTCGGCACGCTGACCCAGACCGCCGACCGTATGCAGATCTACAAGTATGTCGTGCATCAGGTCGCCCATGCCTATGGCAAGACCGCGACCTTCATGCCCAAGCCGATCAAGGAAGATAACGGCTCGGGCATGCACACCCACTTCTCGATCTGGGAAGGCAAGAATCCGCTGTTCGCCGGCAACGGCTATGCGGGTCTGTCGGAAACCTGCCTGTACTTCATCGGCGGCATCATCAAACATGCCAAGGCGGTGAACGCCTTCACCAACCCGACCACCAACAGCTACAAGCGCCTGGTGCCAGGTTACGAGGCGCCGGTGCTGCTCGCCTATTCGGCGCGCAACCGCTCGGCCTCGTGCCGCATCCCCTACGGCACCGGCCCGAAGTCGAAGCGCGTCGAAGTGCGCTTCCCCGACGCGCTGGCGAACCCGTATCTCGCCTATGCGGCGCTGCTGATGGCGGGCCTGGACGGTATCCAGAACAAGATCCATCCGGGCGAGGCGATGGACAAGAACCTGTATGACCTGCCGCCCGCCGAACTGGCGCAGGTCCCGACCGTCTGCGGTTCGCTTCGCGAGGCACTCGACTCGCTGGCCGCCGATCACGACTTCCTGCTGAAGGGCGACGTGTTCACCAAGGACCAGATCGAAAGCTATATCGAGCTGAAGATGAGCGAAGTGATGCGCTGGGAAATGACCCCCAGCCCGGTCGAATACGACATGTATTACAGCGGCTGATCCAGCCCCTGCACCGATGTCACTACGGGGAAAGGGGCCGCGAGGCCCCTTTCTTTTTGAGCGCGTGTCAGGGCGTCATGGCTATCCGCTTCGCCGACACGATCTTCACCGGCGCGGCAAGCATCTCGCCCTTGAACGGACCCTTGGCGGGATCGGCGGGGGCGTCGAGGATCTTGTGGATCACGTCCATCCCCTCGACCACATGACCGAATGCGGCATAGCCCAGATTGTCGCCGGGCTTGGACGGATCGGCGTCGAGCGAGGGCTGGTCCCCGACCATGATCGTGAAGTCGCCGCGTGCCGAACCGGGGGCCAGCCGCGCGACCGAGATCGTGCCGTCGGTATGCTTGATCCCGGTCTTGGTGGTCGGCTCATGCGCGATGGGCGGCAGGATGCGCTTGGGTTCGTTCTGGATACCGAACTGGACGAAGCCGAAATTGGCGGCGGGCCGGACCGTGCGGTAGAAGGTCACCCCATCCAGCCGATGCTGGTCGACATAGCGCAGGAAATTGGCGGTGGTGATCGGCGCATGGGTTCGGTCGAGGTCGAGGACGACCGGGCCAAGGCTGGTCTGCATCGCGACGCGGACCATGACGGGCTTTGCGGCTTCGACGGGGGCGGCTGGCGCGGGCGCCACGGGGACAGGGGCGGGGGCGGCCTGGGCCGCGAGCAGGGCGATGGACAGGAACGGGATCATCGGGGCCTCCGGTTGGGATCGGCTTTCAGGCTAGCGGGGTTTTGGGACGGGGTGAATCCCCGGGCTTTCGGACCCGGGTGCTGAAACCCGTACCGCCCGAGCGAAGTCGAAGGCCACGCCCCGCAGCTCACGGGATCAGCACCGTACTCCCCACCGTCTCCCCCGCCTCGATCGCGCGGTGGGCCTCCGCCGCATCGGTCAGTGCGAAGGTCTGGCCGATCTCCGGCGTGATCGCGCCCTTCTCCAGCATCGCGAACACGCGCGTGATCAGGCTGCGTTTCTCCGCCGCCGTCACCGCATAGTCGAACAGCGTCGGGCGCGTGACGAACAGCGATCCCTTGGCCGCCAATATGCCGATATTGACCCCGTCGACCGGCCCCGAGGCATTGCCGAAGCTGACCACCAGGCCACGGCGCGCCGCGCTGTCGAGCGAGCCGGTCCATGTCGCCTTGCCGACCCCGTCGAGCACCACCGGCACACCCGCGTCGCCGGTGATCTCGCGCACGCGTGCCGCAACATCGTCCTGCCGATTGAGGATGACGTGATCCGCCCCTTCCGCGCGGGCCTTCTCCGCCTTGGCCTCGCTGCCGACCGTGGCGATCACCGTCGCGCCGATCGCCTTGAGCCAGCCGACCGCCAGATGCCCGACGCCGCCCGCGGCCGCATGGACCAGCACGGTCCAGCCGGGCTGCACGCGCGCGCAATCCTCGACCAGGAACGCGGTCGTCGCGCCCTTCAGGAGGATCGCCGCCGCCGTCCGGTCGTCGACGCCATCGGGCAACGGCACGAGCAGGTCGGCGGCGACGTTTCGCGCGGTGGCATAGGCGCCCCGCGCCGGACCGAACACGCCGACCCGGTCCCCGACAGCGAAGTCGGTGACGCCCTCACCCACCGCCTCGACCACGCCCGCCGCTTCGGAGCCCAGTTCGCCGGGCAGATCGATCGGATAGAGCCCGCTGCGATGATAGGTATCGATATAGTTCAGGCCGACCGCATGGTGGCGCATCCGAACCTCACCGGCGCCGGGCGAAGGCAGCTGGGCCTCCCGCCATTGGATGACCTCGGGACCGCCGGTCCGGGCGATGAAGGCGATGTTTTCCATGCAGTGTTCCTGTCCGGTTTCCGGCGGCAACGCCTCAATAGTCCTTCGATATCCGCACGTTCACGCTCTGCCGCCCCAGCGTCGAGATGCTGGAGAGCAACGATAGCCAGCGGGTGACCTGGAATTCCACCTGCGTCGCGGAATAGCCCTGCCCGTCGGTGATGATCTCCGCATAGAGCTTGCGGGTGACATATTTCCCGGCCGCGACCGAGGTGGCGCGCCCCTGCTGCACGTCGGCGGGCAGGACGCGGAGCCGGTCGAGCCCCGCCGCCCACCGCACCGCGTTGATCGGGTTCAGCCCGCCGCCGCCATTCTGCAATGCCGCCACCGCCGCCGCCAGTTGCAACGCCTCGGGCGCCGACAGGCTGGAGATCGAGGTGCCGAAGAGCAGCCGCGAGAGAAGTTCGTCATTGGGAAGCGCGGGCGTGCTGGAGAAGCCGATTTCGGGCTTGAGCGCGGTGCCGGTCACGCGGATCGATGCGCTCAAACCCTGGACATTGGCATTGGCCGCTATGTCGAGCGCCGGATTGGCGGGCACCTCGCCGCCAAAGCGGATGACACCGCGCGACAGGTCGAATTCGCGGCCCGCAAAGTCGTAATCACCGCGGATCAGCGTCGCCTGTCCGGTGATCGCCGGATTGTCGGGCGCGCCGCCGATCTTCAGGTCCGCCGACCATTCGCTGTTCAGCCCGAGGCCGGACACAATGAGGCCGCCCGGCGCCTTGGCACGGATGGCCAGAGTCCATGGCTTGCGGGGGACATCGTCCTCCTCGCCGCCGCCGGGGATGTTGATCTCGCGGATGTTGAGTTGCGGCACCGCCGTCGCCGCCGACGCGCGGCCCAGGCGATAGCGGCTGCGGTTGAGCACCACGTCGCCCGCGATCGTGCCCCCGGTGCCGTCCGAGTGGAAGGTCAGCGGCCCCGTCACCGTCGCGCCGATATCGTCGCGGGCGATCATCACCGCGTTGCTCGCCTGCAGCGACAGGTCCAGCCCGACGCCGTTGGCCGCCGCGAATTCGAACTGGCCGGTGCCGCTGACCCGGCCGTCACGCCCCGCCTGTGCCGCGAAGCGATCGATGACCAGTCGCGATCCGCCGAACCGCCCGCTTGCCTGCACATCGGTCAGGACGGTGCCGGTCGTCGCACTCTCGATCCGCGCGCCGACCGCCTTCACCGCGCCGCGAATGACCGGCTGGTTGAGCGATCCGCTGACGTCCGCGCCGATCGCGACGGGGCCGGACAGGTCGAACATCTCCACCCCGGTCAGCCGCCACAGCGTATCGGCGGGCCCGGCATAGCGGAGCTGCGCGATCAGCCGCCCGGTCTGCATCCGGCTTGCCCAATCTCCCTGCGCGGCGGGGACCAGCAAGGCCTGCGCCCGCCCGATGATGCGGCCGCCCGACGCCATGACCGACCGAACGCCCAGCCGATCGGCGGACAGCACGCCCGCCACCCCCATGTCGATCGGGCGCGAGGTCAGGACGAGCCCGGCGCGGGTCAGCCCCCGGATGGTCAGATCCGCCTTGCCCGTCGGCGCCCCCTTGCCCTGCCGAACGGTCAAGGTGCCCGTCGCGCTGCCGCCAAGCCCCAATCCGGGATAGCCGATATCGAGCACCGCCAGCGGCATCCGCGTCAGGCTGGCCTGCACCTCGGTCCCGTCGGGGTCCAGCCGCCCGGCGAGCTTCGCCTCGCCCCCGGCAAAGCGCAACTGGGTCGGCGCGAGCGTCCAGCCATCGCCCTCGCGCGTCACGATCGCGGGCGATACGAACTCCAGCGGGCGGCGATCGAGCGTCCCCTTGGCGGTCACCGCGAACCGGCCGGGCGTAACCTGCGTCACCGTCTGGATGGAGAAGGCGCGCCCGCGCGAACCGGAAATGCCGACCCGCACCTCACCGCTGCCGTCGCGCAGCCGCGCGCTGCCGTCGAACTGCGCGATGTTGAACGCGCCGTGCCGAAGCCCCTGGGCATTGGCGGTGCCCTCGACCGATGCGCCCGTGGGATCGAGCAGGGCGATCAGGTCGAGCCGTCCCTGGCGGACGGTGATCCCGGCTATCTGCGCCTGGCGCGCGGCGAGATGGCTCTCGATCCGCTGGACGGTGCCGACCGGTCGGAACAGCAGCTCGCCCGACAGGCCACCGCCCGCCACGTCGAGCCGACCGGCCAGCCCGCCCTGCGCCACCGTCAGCGCCCCCGTCGCACGCGTACCCGCGACGATCAGCGGGTTGATCTGGACGACCGCGTCCTGCCCCTTGGGGAGGAGGATCGCCCCGCCCGCCTGGAACGGCCCCAGTCGCGATCCCCCGGTAGCCCGAAAGGCATAGCCCGGCACGGTCGGATCGAGATGCGCGCGCACATCGCTCAGTCCCAGCGCGGCATTGGGCGCGGCCAGCACCAGGTCGAGCGTCGGCCGGTCGATCTTGCCGTCGAGAACCATCTGCACGGGACCGTAGCGCGCCTGGCGTCCACCGCCGACGAAGTGGAACATGCCATCGGTCCGGCGAATCGCTTCCCCGGTCAGCCGGATGCCCGGCGCCGTCAGCACCAGGCGATGGAAGTGAAACACCCCGTCGGCGCCACGCTCCAGATCGGTGGTGAGATGCGGCAACCCGCCCGCAAGCGATCGCAGGAAGCCGTTGTCGAGCCGTCGGACCTGCGCTTCTCCCCGTCCGACGATCCGCGTGCCATGCCCGTCCGCGCCCGGGACGGCGCTGAGGCGCGATCGGACATCGACGATCCCGAGGCCGGGAATCAGGTAGCGCTTCAACGCACCGTCAAGGCCGACATCATAGCGCCCGTTGGTCAGGTCGATCCGCAGGTTGAGCCGTCCTGCCAGCTTGTCGGAGCGCAAGCTGAGCCCCTGCCCCGCGATCTCGCGCCGGGTGATGCGCAGATCGCCCGCGACGGAAAGCCGGTGGAGGATGCCACCCGCCGCCTCTCCGACGCCGGTCACCCGTTCCGCCGTGAAGCGCAACGGCAGCGTCACCGGCCATCCGCCGGACACATGCCCCTTGCCCAGAGCCACCGCCTGCTCGAACCCCGTGCGCCCGAAGGCGAAGCGCGGCGCCGCGAGCCGATAGTCGAACGCCGCGCGATCGAACCGGCCATCCAGCCGCATGGTCAGGCCGATGGCCTGTCCGGTCATGTTGCCGAACAGCGCCTCGGGGCGGAGCAATCGTGCATCGACGCGCAGCCCCTCGAACCGGCTCGCGCCCAGATCGACCAGCCCGCGTGCGCGGACGCGCAGGGCTGGCGAGCGCAGGACCAGTGCGCCGTTCAGCCGCCGGTCGGCGAAATCGCCCTGTCCGGCGACGATCACGCGCGGGCCGGTCAGTCGTTGCAACCGGCCGCGCAGGACCAGCGAGGGTGCGACATAACCCGACAGGGCGTAGCGCCCCGATTGCGCCGACAGCGACAGGTCGACCGCGTTCGCCGTACCGACCGTGCCTTGCGCGCGGCCCGTCCAGCGCGACCAGCGGCCTTCGCCATCCACGGTGAGCGCGACGGGCGCGCGGACGCCGACCATTCGCGCCAGCACGCCGTCGCGCCTGCCCCGCGCGGAGACGGCAAGGTCGAAGCGGTCGCGATCGGGTTGCGCATCCAGCTTCAACCGCAACCGATCGGTCCCCGCCACGCCCCCGTCGAGCGTCACCAGCGCGCGGCCGTCATGAATGTCCGCGCGCCCCTCGACCCGCGCCACCCGCGCCCGGCCCAGCACGGGCCTGGCGAGGATGAGCTTCTGGAGCGTCAGTCGGTCGATGCGAATGTCGAAATCGGGAAGGATCGGCCCCTGTCGTCCGGTGCGCCTGGTACGCGGAACATGATAGAGCATGGCCAGCGGCGCTTCGACCCGCCGGATATCCAGCGTCCCCTGCGTCCATTTCCACGGCCGCCAGTCGAGCAGCGCGACGGGCACCTGCACCAGAAGGCCATCGAGATCATAGACGCGCAGGTCGACCAGCCGCATGTCCGAATAGAGCGAGCCGTCGATCCGCCCGACCGTGAAGCGCAATCCCGTCTCGGTGCGGATGGTGCCGATCCGATCGGCGACCCAGCGGTGCCCGATCGACGTATCGACGATCGCCAGCGCGGTCGCCAGGATCGCGACGAGCATGGCCAGCCCGACGCCCAGCGCACGCATCCAGCGAACGCGCCGACGCCTTGGCGCGGGCAGCGGCGCTTCCTCGGTCAAAATGCCTGTCCCAAGGAGACATAGACCGCGACCCGGCTGTCACCGCGCTGCGGATTGAGCGGGGTGCCGACATCCAGGCGGATCGGTCCGAAATTGGAGTAATAGCGAACGCCGAGCCCGGTGCCGAAGCGCAGTCCCGTCAGGCGCGGCAGCGGCGTGGTCGAGATATTGCCGGCGTCGAGGAACGGCACCACGCCGAAATGGCCGAAGGTGCGCACCCGCGCCTCGATCGAGAATTCGGCCAGGCTGCGTCCGCCGATCGGGTCGTTATTCGCATCGCGCGGCCCGATCGCCTGGAAGCTGTAGCCGCGCACCGACGCGCCGCCACCCGCATAGAAACGCCGTGACGGTGCGATCTCGTCGCGCGGCGCACCGACGATCGTGCCCAGCCGCGTCCGCGCGGCCAGCACCACCCGGTCGCCGAAGGGATGATAGATGCTGGCGTCGACCTGCGTTCGGGCATAGCTGAACACGCTGCCTTGCAACGACAATTCCGGGCTGATCCGCCCGCCCAGCCGGAACCCGCGGGTCGGATTGAGCAGGTCGTCCGACCCGTCATAATTGAGGCTGGTCGGCAGTGCGCCGATGAAGAAGGTACGGCGACGCGGCTCGCCGGTCGCCGCGATCACGTCGCGCTCGTCCGAAGTCAGCAGTTCGGCGCCCAGCGACCAGGTCCAGGTCTTCTGGAAGAAGATGTTGGTCTGCCGCTCCAGGCTGCCCGACAGCGACAGCGTCTTGGCCTCATAGGCGTCCCGAAGCAGGTGCGCGGCCGAGAATTGCGCGGTCAGGATACGGTCGCGGCCCTCGAAATTGTTGCGCCGGAAGACGACCGCGCCAAGCTGCTCACGCGTCCCCAGCACGCTGCGAAGGGTCAGCGCGCCCTCGGGCGGGAAGAGATTGCGGTCGGTCCAGTTGACCGACGCCTGGGCGCCTTCGCCGGTGCCATAGCCCAGTTCGCCCGCGATCGTATGCGGCGGCGCGGGTTCCAGTGCGACGGCGATATCGACCGTCTCCGGCGTATCGCCCGGCACGGGCTTGACCTCCACCGACGAGACGAGCCCGGTCTGCACCAGCGCCCGGCGCAGATCCTCCAGTCCGGTGGCGTCATAGGGCTGCCCCGGCCTGAACCGCGCGATATCCTGGACGTGGCGGGCGTCGAACAGCCGGTCATTGGCCATGACGATCCGACCATAGCGCCGCACCGTGCCCGGATCGACGGACAGGTCGATGGTCGCGGTCCGTGTCGCATGGTCGACGACGATCTGCGGATCGCCGACCTTGGCGAAGGGGAAACCCGCGACGCCGACGGCGGTCTTCAGCGCCGCCTCGCCCGCGACGATCGTGTCGGCGTTGACGGGATCGCCGGGCTTGATCCCGAACGCCTTTTCCAGCGGCGCGGCCTTGGCCCCCGCCGCCTGCACGCCCGCCAGGGTGACGTCGGCGAAGCGGTAGAGATTGCCCGGCGTCGCCTCCAGCACGACGGTCGGTTCGTTACCGGGTTCGATCCGGGTCGAGACCTGCGCGTCATAATAGCCCGCCCCGCGCAGCAAGTTGGTCAGCAGCGCGGCATCCTCGCGCGCGCGGCGGTCGAGCTGCGCGGCATTGGCGGGATCCTCGTCATTGGCATCGAGCGTGGAGAGCTGGTCGAAACGCTGGCGGACCAGTGCCCCCGCGCCATCGATCCCGTCGACCCGCCAGTGATAGCGACGCTCGGCGGCGGCATCGACGGTGGCGGCCATCGCCCCCGCCGGATCACCCGGCGCCTGCGACAGATCGGGCCAGGCGACGCCGATCTCCGGCAGCGGCGCCAGGGGCGCGGTCGGATCGAGCATCGTCGGATCCTCCGCGTCGCCCGGCGGAACGGTGCCGGGCACGGCCTGCACCCGTGGCGATGGCGTCGTCGTGGCGGGGCCCGTCGCCTGGGCGAGCGCACGCCCGGCCAGCCCCGTGCCGCCGAAACCCATTGCGAAGACCAAGATGGCGACCGAGCGGCACGGCCGCCCGACGCGGACCATCATCGCCAATCCCTAGCCGTGCGCAGGCGATTGCGACACCCCAAAGCATGCTCGATCGAACAGATTTGCCAGCCCGCTCGTCGCGGCCCGGTGCGCCTCACGTTTCCGGGCCCGGTCGACGGCTTGGCGCGCCATACCTCCGCTGCAAGGAAACATCCCGGCCGTGACCACATGATCACCGTTCCCCCGCGTAGGCGGGGGTCCAAGCGGAAAACCGCTTGCGCGAAGAACACTGGGCCCCCGCCTTCGCGGGGGAACAGTGAGGTCGGCGACCGGAGGCCCGCAAAAAGTCTACCGCAAGGAAGGAGTTCGGGCGGACGCCGTCAGTGGACCGTGCCGACCGCCGCCTCCCTCGCCAGCAAATCGATCAGCCGCTCGATCTGGCGCCAGCGGCAGAAGTGGATGTGATTGCCCATGTCACGGCTCCGCCTGGCGCGCGCCGCCGCTTCGCCGCCCGCCGATTCGCCGAAGGTCTCGATCAGGTCGGCCGCAGTCTCGACATCGGTCCCGGTGACGAAGGGCGCCATGTAAGTCTCACCGCCGCGATCGTGCATGTTCGCCCCTGCCCCAGTTCCGAAAGCCAGCCCCCTAGGCCCAGATCGGAAAACAGACCATCCCCGGAAGTGGTTAACGCGCGCCGACAACAGAGAATTTCGTCGTGGCTGGCCTCCCCGCGCCGAGCGTGGCAGACCAGCGACATGCGCCAAGATCCACCCCCTCGCCCGTCGCGCTCCGCCACTCCGGCGGGTGGCATCTTCATCGCGCTCGGCGTGATCGGCGGGATCGTCGCGGGGCTCGCGACCGGACAGGTGACGCCGGGCGTGCTGATCGGCCTGGCGATCGGCGTCGTGATCGCGCTGCTGCTATGGTGGCGCGGACGATAGGCGATCAGCTCGGCAGCCGCATCTGCCAGACAACCCGCCCGACGACCGTGATCGGTCCGTCGGGCAAGGGCGGCGCGGCGGGATTGTCGCTCGACGCCACCAATCCGCCGCTGTCCGCGCGCACCCGCTTGACCATCAGCGCGTCGCCGATCCGGATCACGTAGAGACCGCCGCGCGCGCCCGGCTGCACATCCGTCTGGTCGACCACCAGATGATCGCCATCCATCAGCCCCGGCGCCATCGAGTCGCCACGCACCCGTATGACCGAGGCTGCACCATCGCTCAGCCCGAGCCGCCGGGCGAGCTGGCGGTCCAGCGCCTCCACCCCGATCATCACCTCGTCATAGACGGTCGCGCCCGGCCCCGCCGACGCCGCCACCGCGAGCCGCCGGACCAGCATCGGCCCCGCTATCGAGGCTGCACCGAGCCGCGTTTCGGGAACCCCGAAAAACTCCGCCAGTGATTTGCGATCCCGTTCGGCGAGGACGCGCGGCGTTCCGCGCTGGACGAACTGCTGGAGATAGGCATCGTTACGCCCCAGCATACGTGACAGCGCCGCGAGGCTGACCCCCGCCCGTGCCGCAAGCTCCTGCAGAACCGTCCTGATTTCCGTCTCCGACATGACACTCACCATAGCCGTAGGATTTTTCCTAGACAAGTTGGAAATCAGAACAGATCATGAACATCAGTCGAGAATCGGACAATGGGAGACAGTCCATGGAATTGCTGGGCGTGATCGAGCGCTATCTGAGGAAGAGCCGGATGCCGGAGACCAAATTCGGGCGACTGGCGGTCAACGACCCGCGGCTGGTCGGCGATCTCCGCAGGGGGCGCGAGCCGGGGGCCGACATGATCCGGCGCGTGACCGGCTTCATCGCGGGTCGTTCGGCATGAGCGCGCCGCTGACCCGTTGCGACCGGCCCGGGCATGTCGCACCCCATTTCGCGCCACTGCGTCGCCCGTCGGATCGCGGCGGACGGCTCGCCAGGGCGCTGACGGCACATGCGGCACGCGCGGGCTGCACGGTGCTGCTGACCGTGGAGAATGTGGAGCCCTGGTCGTCGGTGACGTTCACCGGATCGGTCGTCACCCTTCGATTGGCCGCCGCTCCCGGCAACGCCCTGTCCGCCTGGTTGAAGAGCTTGCCCGAGGCGGAGATACCGCTCGGCCGCGACCTGATCGCCGACATCGCGGCAGAGCGGATCGCGGGCGGCCGGACCCTCCGCGTCCTGCTCTGCCTCGACGCCGCCAATGGGTGACACGCCTGTCAGCCGTGCGTCATTTTACACTTGATATGTTGTATCACTACTGTACTCGGCAGGGCTTCACTGATCGGAGCCCTGTCGTGTTCAAGTTCGTTCTGCTGTCGGCTACCGCGCTCACCAGCCAGTTCGCCGCCCCCGCCCTTGCCCAGAATGCCCCGTCGACGGCCAATCGCGGGCGGGAAATCGTGGTGACCGCACCGGTCCGGCAGTCGGAAACCGACGTCCTGTCGGGAACCTCGATCGTCACGGGCGACGAACTGCAGCGGTCAATCCGTCCGACCATCGGCGAGACGCTGGCGCGGCAGCCGGGCGTTTCGGCGACATCTTTCGGCCCCAACGCCTCACGCCCCGTGCTGCGCGGTTTCCAGGGCGAGCGGATCCGCGTCCTGACCGACGGGATCGGCTCGATCGACGTATCCAACACCAGTGTCGACCATGCGGTCGTCATCAATCCGCTGCTCGCCGATCGGGTCGAGGTCCTGCGAGGGCCCTCCGCGTTGCTGTTCGGCTCGTCGGCGGTGGGCGGCGTCGTCAACGTCATCGACACGCGCATCCCGCGCACCGTGCCGGAACAGGGCTACCGCCTGTCGGGCATCGCATCCTATGGTTCGGCGGCCAATGAACGCTCGGTCGCGGCGGCAACCGATGTGGCGGTCGGTCGGCAGTTCGTCGTCCATGCCGACGGGTCCTATCTGAAGACCGACGACCTGAAGATCGGCGGCTATGTCCTCTCTCCGCGCGCCCGTGCGGAAGCGCTGGCGTCGGCACAGGCGGCGCCCAACGATCCGCTCGATTTCGCGGGCGTCGCCAATCTGCGCGGTCGCCTGCCCAACACCGCCAGCGAGACATGGACGGCGGGCGTCGGCGGCGCGCTGATCACCGATACGGGCTCGCTCGGCATCGCCTATAGCCATTATGACAGCCTCTACGGCGTGCCGGTCCGCTACACGCTGACGCCCGGCGGCGAAGAGCCCGAGGCCCCGCGCCTCAGCCTCGTCCAGAATCGACTCGACCTGCGCGGCGAGATCGAGACGGGTGGCGGGTTCCTCGAGCGCATCCGCCTGCGCGCGGGCGCCGCGCAATATCGGCATTACGAGCTGGAAGAGGATGGCGGCATCGGCACCGCCTTCTACAACAAGGGGTTGGAGGGTCGCCTCGAGCTGATCCAGTCCAGGCGGAACGGCTGGCAGGGCGCATCGGGCGTCCAGTTCGTCAACCGCGATTTCGACGTGCGCGGGGACGAGGCGTTCCTGCCGCGCAACAACACCGCGCAGGTCGGCCTCTTCACCCTGCAACAGCTCGATCGCGGCGCATTCAAGATGGAGGCGGGCGCCCGCTTCGAGCACACGACGCTGACCGCGCGCACCGCGGTGGCCGACGACCGCTTCTTCCGGGGCCAGCGCAGCTTCGACGCCTTTTCGGGCTCGATCGGCGCCAGCTACGGCTTCGCGCCCGACTGGCGCGCTGGCCTCAATCTGTCGCGCACCGAACGCGCCCCCTCCGCCGAGGAATTGTTCGCCAACGGCCCTCATGCCGGGACCGAGGCCTATGAGCTGGGCGATCCGAACTTCAAGAAGGAAGCGAGCTGGGGGATCGAGGCGACCGTCCACGGGCACGGCGACGGCTATAGCTTCGACGCCTCGGCCTATTACAACCGCTTCTCCAACTATATCTATGACGCGC
This sequence comes from Sphingomonas sp. Leaf21, assembly GCF_916858675.1. Lineage (GTDB taxonomy): Bacteria > Pseudomonadota > Alphaproteobacteria > Sphingomonadales > Sphingomonadaceae > Sphingomonas. The sequence goes on along the minus strand of NZ_CAKASM010000031.1, from coordinate 8,782 downwards.
TGGTCACCCAGGGTGCATGTGAGGCCGCCGCCGCCCCGTCGGGCCGCGACGTCGACCTGCCCTGCTTCACCTATGCGCAGGCCGATGCCCGCTATTATGGCCTGGAGGCGGAAGGGTCGCTGCGCCTCGCGACGATCGGGCGCTATGCGATCAACGCGGACCTGCTGGGCGATTACGTCCATGCCCAGATCATCGGCACCGGCCCCGCGCCGCGCATCCCGCCGCTCCGCCTGCTCGGCGGGCTGGAAGCGCAGTCGGACAGCGTCAATGCCCGCGTCGAGGTGGAGCGCAGCTTCAGGCAGACCCGCGTGCTCGGCCTGGAAACGCCGACCGACGGCTTCACCCTGGTCAACGCGTCGGTTCAGCTCAAGCCCTGGGGGACACGCAATCCGACGACGCTGACCCTGTCGGCGAACAACATCCTCGATGTCGACGCGCGTCGCCATGCCAGCGTGCTCAAGGACTTCGCACCGCTCAACGGTCGCGACCTGCGCGCGACGCTCAGCTTCAAGCTGTAACGCGATTGCCGAGGCCGGGGGTGGACAAAGCCTCCGGCCTTCGGGAGAAGCGGGGACATAAGGAGAGATACCGATGTCCCGAATGGGCAAGTTCGACTGGGCGGATCCGTTTCTGCTCGACGACCAGCTGACCGATGACGAGCGGATGATCCGCGATACCGCGCGCGCCTATGCCGACGACCGGCTGGCCCCGCGCATCATCGAGGCGTTCGCCAACGAGCATACCGACCCCGAGATATTCCGCGAGATGGGTCGGCTCGGGTTGCTCGGACCGACCATTCCGGAGGAATATGGCGGCGTCGGCGCATCCTATGTCGCCTATGGCCTGATCGCGCGCGAGGTGGAGCGCATCGACAGCGGCTACCGCTCGATGATGAGCGTGCAGTCGAGCCTCGTCATGTATCCGATCCATGCCTATGGCTCGGAGGATCAGAAACGTCGCTATCTGCCGAAACTGGCGAGCGGCGAATGGATCGGCTGCTTCGGACTGACCGAGCCCGACGCGGGCTCCGACCCCGGCGGGATGCGTACCACCGCCAGGAAGGTGGACGGCGGCTATGTCCTGTCGGGCGCCAAGACCTGGATCTCCAATTCGCCGATCGCCGATGTCTTCGTGATCTGGGCCAAGTCGGACGCGCATGGCGGCGCCATCCGCGGCTTCGTGCTGGAAAAGGGGATGAAGGGGCTCGCCACCCCCAAGATCGACAACAAGCTGTCCTTGCGTGCCTCGATCACCGGCATGGTGATGATGGACGAGGTGGCGGTGGGAGAGGACGCGCTGCTTCCGCATGTCGAGGGGTTGAAGGGGCCGTTCGGCTGTCTCAACCGCGCCCGCTACGGGATCAGCTGGGGGGCGCTGGGCGCGGCGGAATTCTGTTTCCACGCCGCGCGGAGCTATGGCCTCGACCGCAAGCAGTTCGGGCGGCCGCTCGCCGCGACGCAGCTCTTCCAGAAGAAGCTGGCCGATATGGAAACCGAGATCGCGCTCGGGCTTCAGGCGTCGCTGCGCATCGGGCGGCTGATGGACGAGGGCCGGTTCGCGCCCGAGATGATCTCGATCGTCAAGCGCAACAATGTCGGCAAGGCGCTGGATATCGCGCGGGCGTCGCGCGACATGCATGGCGGCAACGGGATTTCGGGCGAATATCAGGTGATGCGCCACCTGCTGAACCTGGAGACGGTCAACACCTATGAAGGCGCGCACGACGTTCATGCGCTGATCCTGGGGCGGGCCATCACCGGGATACCGGCGTTTTGAGGCCGTCCCTAATCCTCCCCAAGCACCGCTTGGGGAGGGGAACCGCGCCCGCAGGGCGTGGTGGAGGGGCATGGCCAGTCCGTCACGCCCCTCCACCATTGCTGGCGCAATGGTCCCCCTCCCCATCTGACGATGGGGAGGATTGAAGATGGCGAACCCATCCCCTCTCACCGGCCTGAAGGTCGTCGAGCTCGCCCGCATCCTCGCCGGTCCCTGGGCCGGGCAGGTGCTGGCCGATCTCGGCGCGACAGTGATCAAGGTCGAGAGCCCGGACGGCGACGACACCCGCCGTTGGGGGCCGCCCTTCATCGCCAATCCGGACGGCAGCCGGGACGCCGCCTATTTCCATGCAACCAATCGCGGCAAGGCGTCGATCGTCGCCGACTTCACCACGCCCGAGGGGCAGGCCAGGGTCCGCGCGCTGATCGCCGACGCCGATGTCGTCATCGAGAATTTCAAGCTGGGCGGCCTCGTCCGCTATGGCCTCGACTATGCCAGCCTGTCGGCGCTCAATCCGCGCCTCGTCTATTGCTCGATCACCGGCTTCGGACAGGACGGTCCCTATGCCCCGCGCGCGGGATATGACTTCATCGTGCAGGGGATGAGCGGCATCATGGACCTGACCGGCGAGCCCGGCGGCGCGCCGCAGAAGATCGGTGTCGCGCTCGCCGACATCATGACCGGGCTCTATGCGGTGATCGCGATCCAGGCGGCGCTGCACATGCGGAACCGGACCGGGCGCGGGCAGCAGATCGACATGGCGCTGCTCGACACGATGACCGGCGTGCTCGCCAACCAGGCGATGAACTATCTGGCATCGGGGGTGACGCCGACCCGGCTGGGCAACGCGCATCCCAATATCGTGCCCTATGCCGCATTCCCGGCGAGCGATGGCTGGTTCATCCTGGCGGTCGGCAACGACGCCCAGTTCCGGCGCTTCGCAGCGGTGGTCGGGATCGAGGGCGACGATCCGCGCTACGCCACCAATGCGCTACGCTGCGAACACCGCGCCGTGCTGACGCCCGTTATCGAGGCGGCGACCAAGCGCTGGCGGCGCGACGATCTGCTCGCGGCGCTGGAGGGGGCCGGCGTTCCGGCGGGGCCGATCAACACGGTGGAACAGGCCTTCGCCGATCCGCAAATCGTCGCGCGGGGCCTCGCCATCGCGCCGCAACGCCCCGACGGCTCGGCCGTACCGGGGGTACGCTCGCCCATCCGCTTTTCCGATGCCGGGCTGACGCTCGACAAGGCCGCGCCGATGCTGGGCAACGGAGACGCCTGACGCCCCCCGAGAAAGGCCCCCGTCTGCGTTGCGGCGACCGTGCGAGATGGCTTCCTCGCGGTGATCCGCTATGAACCGGCGGCGATGACCAGCCTGACCGTCAACAATCAACCCGTCCGCTATCGCCTTCCCGCCGATACGCCGCTGTTATGGGCGCTGCGCGACGGGTCGAACCTGACCGGCGCCAAATATGGCTGCGGCACCGGTGATTGCGGCGCCTGCACGGTGGATGTCGACGGGCGCGCGGTGCGGAGTTGTCAGGTGCCGATCGGCCGGATCGAAGGCAGCGTCGTAACCACGATCGAGGGGCTGTCGCGCGATCGCTCCCATCCGGTGCAACAGGCGTTCCTCGCCGCCAATGTCGGCCAATGCGGCTATTGCGTTCCCGGGATGGTGATGGCTGCCGCCGCGCTGATCCATCATATCCCGGACCCTTCCGAAGCGGTGATCCGCGCATCGATCACCAATATCTGCCGCTGCGGTATCTATCCGCGGCTGGTCGAGGCGATCCAGCGCGCCGCGCGGGCTGCTCGCGGCGAGGAAACCATTCCCGCCGCGCCACTGCCGGGGACGGATCCTGTCGACGCCGCGCGCGCCGTCCCGGCGCTGGCACCCCGGCCAGCACCGCGCGAGGAGCGGTGAGTGTCCATCGCCACGATTCTTTCACCAAGCTGACAGACGGGTTCAGCATCCGCTCAACGCAAGCATGGCAGGGTCCATCGCATGATCGGGGTCGGCTCGTGCGCCGACACTTGGGGATGGCGGAGATGAACAGGCACATGATGGCGGCTCTACTGGCCGCGACGACGATGGTGGCGGGCGCGATGCCCGCCGTGGCGCGGGCGCAGCAGGCGATCGACCAGGCCCCGCACGGACGGCATGAGGGGCCCCCGCGCGGCGGGCCCGGCGGCCCGGCCGGACGTCTGGAGCGCAATGAAGGTCGCCCGGTCTTCAACAGTCGCGAGGCCTTTCCGGAGAACCGCCCCGCCTTCCGCCCCGACCATGCCGAGGCGCCTCGCGCGCCCCAGCCCGCCCCGCCGCCCCAGGCCGCACCTGTCAATCGGGGCGAATGGCGCGATCGCGGGCAATGGGGCGGTCGTGGCGGCGGCTTTGGCGGCGGCCCCCGCCCCGGCCAGGATCAGCCACGCCCGGACGACCGGGGAGGCTGGAACCGCCCCGGTGGCTATGCCGGTGATCCGCGTCCCGCGCCCCGCCCGGATCAGGGCCGCCCGGATCAGGTCCGTCCCGATCGCGGTCCGGACGGCGTGCGCGTCGATCGCGGCTGGCGCGACGACCCCCGCCGCCAGCGTGAGGATCGCGACCGCTGGCAGCGCAGCTTCGGCGACTGGCGCGACCATTCGGACCAGGCCTATGGCTTTGCCGAGCGTCGCGCCTGGGCGAACCAGTGGAATCGCGGCTGGCGGCAGGACCGGCGTTACGACTGGTTGAGCTGGCGCTCGATGAATCGCGGTGCCTATCACCTGCCCCGCTATTACGCGCCCTATGGCGGATATGACTATCAACGCTTCTCCAGCGGGGTGATCATCGATCCGATCTTCTTCGGCCAGAGCTACTGGCTGGACGATCCCTTCGCCTATCGCCTGCCGCCCGCCTATGGCTCCTATCGCTGGGTCCGTTATTATAACGACGCGATCCTGGTCGACCTGCGCAGCGGCTTGGTCGTCGACGTGGTCTACGACATATTCTGGTGAGCGCGCGTGGGAGGGGGTCTCGTGCCCCCTCCCCCCCTTCCCCCCCTGCGTCGCAAGCCTCTTGTCTTTGGCGCTGTGTCGTCGCACATCCGATGCCATGTCGTTCTTTTCGAGGAAGCCCAAGGGCAACCCCGCCGCCTCCCCCGTCCGCGCACGATTCGCGGTCAGCGTCGCGCAGCATCTCGACGCCAATCCGGCGGTCACGCGGGTGACGACCGATGCGGCGCAAATCTATTACCACGCCGACTTCCTGACGCCCGCGCAGTGCGACAAGCTGATGGCGATGATCGACTCCAATCGTCGGCCCTCGACCCTGCTGTCCGACCGGCCGGATTACGGCTTTCGCACCTCGGAAAGCTGCGACATGGCGCGCTGGTCCCCCGACGTGCAGCCGATCGACGAGTCGATCGCCGCGTTGCTCGGCATCTCGCCCGAACAGGGCGAGACGATGCAGGGGCAGCGCTACGCCCCCGGCCAGCAGTTTCGCGCGCATCACGACTATTTCCATGAAACCGAGAAATACTGGGAGAAGGTCCGCGTCCATGGCGGACAGCGGACTTGGACCGCGATGATCTACCTCAACGACGTGGCGGAGGGGGGCGCGACCTGGTTCCCGCAGGCGGGCATCCGCGTCGCACCGCGACGGGGATTGCTGCTCGCCTGGAACAACATGAAACCCGATGGCAGCCCCAATGAGATGACGCTGCACGAGGGGATGCCGGTGGTCGAAGGCACCAAGTACGTCATCACCAAATGGTTTCGCGAAGGCAATTGGGTCCAGTAACCACGCCCCATCTGCGGCTGCGGCACCCGAAGCCTCCCCCTTGTCGCGACTCCGCCTCGCATGGCATGGCGTTCGCGTGACGTTCCCGCTTCTCGTGATCCGCCCATGACCGAGGTTCTCGGCATCGCCCAGTCGATCCTGGGCCAACCCTGGCGCTGGCGCGCGCTCGCCGCCGACGCGCGCGACGGCATGGCGCATGACGACCTCGTGGCGCAGCTGCTCCTCGCGCGTGGCTGTCCGCCCGATGCGGTCGAGGCGCATCGCGCGCCCTCGATCCGCGCCTTCATGCCCGACCCGTCGATCTTCCGCGACATGGACCGCGCCGCACAGCGGCTGGCCGACGCGGTGATCGCGCGCGAGGCCGTCGCGATCTTCGGCGATTACGATGTCGACGGGGCGACCTCGGCGGCGGTGATGGTCCGGCTGCTCCGCGACCTCGGCCTCGCCCCCCGCGCCTATATCCCCGATCGCATGACCGAGGGCTATGGCCCGACCGAGGCGGCGTTGCTGCGGCTGCAGGCCGAGGGTGCGAACCTGATCGTCACGGTCGACTGCGGCGCGCAGGCCTTCGAACCGCTCGCCGCCGCCCACGCCGCCGGGATCGAGATACTGGTCGTCGATCATCACAAATGCGCGACCGAGCTCCCGCGTGCGCATGCCGTGGTCAATCCCAACCGGCTGGACGAGACGGAGGGCGCGGCCCACGGCCATCTGGCGGCGGTCGGCGTCTGCTTCCTGTTGGGGGCGGCGCTGATCCGGACGCTTCGCACGCGCGGCTACTTTGCCGATCGGCCCGAGCCCCGGCTGCTCGACCTGCTCGACCTGGTGGCGCTGGGCACGGTCGCCGACGTCGCACCGCTACGCGGCCTCAACCGGGCCTTCGTGGCGCAGGGCCTGAAGGTGATGGCGCAGCGTCGCAATGTCGGGCTCGCCGCGCTGATCGACGCGGCACGGCTGACCCGCGCGCCGACCTGCACCGACCTCGGCTTTGCGCTGGGGCCGCGCATCAACGCGGGCGGGCGTGTCGGCCGCGCCGATCTGGGGGTTCGCCTGCTCACCACCGACGATCCCGCCGAAGCGCGCGCCATCGCCGAAGAGCTCAACCATTTCAACGACGAACGCCGCGCGATCGAGGCCGGGGTCCAGGCCGTCGCGGAAACCGGCGTCGACCGCGCGCGCCAGGTCGCCATCGTGTCCGGCCAGGGCTGGCATCCCGGCGTCATCGGCATCGTCGCCGGGCGCCTGAAGGAAAAGCTCGACCGCCCCGCCATCGTCATTGCACTCGACGAGAACGGCGTCGGCAAGGGCTCGGGCCGCTCGATCAGCGGCGTCGATCTGGGCGCCGCGATCCTCTCGGCCAGGGAGCATGGCCTGCTGATCGCGGGCGGCGGCCATGCCATGGCGGCGGGCCTTACGGTCGAGGCGGCACGGATCGCCGAACTCGCCGATTTCCTCGAGGAACGGCTCGCCGAAGCCGTGGTGAAGGCGAGCGCAGGTCGCGCGCTGCTCGTCGACGCGGTGCTGGCGCCCGGTGGCGTGAACCCGGCGCTGGTCGGTGCGATGGATGCGGGCGGTCCCTATGGCATGGGCTGGCCCGCCCCGCGCGTCGCCGCCGGCCCCTTCCGCGTCATCCGCGCGGACCTGGTCGGCACCAATCACGTCCGCGCGATCGTCGCCGGCCCCGATGGTCGCAGCCTGAAGGCCATGGCCTTCCGCCAGGCCGACACCGCTCTGGGCCAGGCTCTCCTGGGCGCGGGCGGCACACGTCGACTGTGGCTCGCGGGGCGCGCCAAGGTCGACGACTGGTCGGGCCGCGACGTCGCCGAACTGCACGTGGAGGACGCCGCCTGGGCCGACTGAAATGGAATTGAAAAAAGCCCTTGACCCCATCCACCCCCTCCCTTAGAGGCCCCTCCACGCCACCCGGCGGCCCCTTCGTCTAGCGGTTAGGACGCGGCCCTTTCACGGCTGAAACACGGGTTCGATTCCCGTAGGGGTCACCATCTGTGCTCAAGAGCGCAGAATTGCGCGATTAAGCCATTCTTTGCCGCTCGCTGGTACAGCACATAGGTACAGCGAGCATTTTATGGCCCTCATGGCGACACCCTGGAAACACCCTGCGACCGGCGTTTATTACCTGCGCCGACAGATCCCCGAGAAGCTGCGCCCCGCATTCGACGGCAAGGCGCTGTGGAAGGTTTCGCTCGGCACGAAGAATAGCAACGAAGCCACGGTGCTATTCCTTCAAGCCAATGCCGCACTCGAACAGCGGTTCGAAGAGGCACGGACCCGGCTCAAGGCAACGGGCAGCCCCTGCCCTTCCGCGCGCGACCGTGCCGACGAAATGGTATTCGCCTATTTCCAGGGGCCCGAATTCAAGACTGGCGGACTGGATGGTGAAGAACGGCTGCTACTGGCCAGGCTGGAACTCGATCGGGGGCTGTGGAACGCAACCCCGACCGGATGCAGCTCCCCTGCCCCACTGCATGACCAGCAATGGTGGGAAATGGCGAACAACGCCGCACTGTTCCGCGATCATCCTGGACGCAAGCCGACTCTAGGCCATGCGCCCGGTACGATCTGGCGCTGGGGCGATGAACGCTTCCGTCCCGACGCCAGAAACCAACAGATTGGCCGTATCGTCAGCCAGATCGCCCGGCACAATAACACGACAGCATTGGATCTCCCAGAAGGCATCGAGGCCGCGATCAGTACCTATCTCGACGCGGTCCCGGTCGAAACGCCCAAGGCCCGCAAGCGTCGTCCGACCTCGGGCCGCCTACGCCCCGACCTGCGCCTGATGGAATTGTTCGCGGACTGGCAGGCGGTGATGCAGCCCTCCCTGCAGAGCGCGCACGAGTATGAGGGTGCCGCACGCGATTTCATCGATTTCATCGGCGACATCCCCGTCGAGGAGGTCGTCAACAACGACCTCCTCGATTATCGCGACGAAGCGGCCCATCTGCCCGCCTCCATGCCGCGCGCGGATCGCGAGCTGAGCTTTACCGACCGCCTCGATCGCCATCGGCATTCCGATACGCCCCGGATCAGCCCCGCGACGCTCAAGAAACGGGTGGGCGCGATTCAGGCGTTGCTGAGCTTCGCCAAGGGCCAGAAGTGGATCAGCCGCAACGAGGGCCGCGATGTGCCGATCCTCGGCTATTCCAAGACCGGCGGCGCCGCTCGCCAGACCTTTCAGGAAGAGGAGTTGCAACGGCTGTTCGCCAG
>NZ_CAKASM010000030.1 GCF_916858675.1 Sphingomonas sp. Leaf21 | reverse complement strand
AGCGCGAGACGGCGGCGCGCGAAGCCGAGCGCACCGCCCGCCGCGAGGCGGAGACGATCGCGGCCGCCAGGGACCCGCATGCCGTCGCGGCGAAGCGCCATCGCAGCTCTGGGCGCAAGGACGTGGTACGCGAGCAGCGCGATACGCGCGGCTATGCGACGGTGGTCGACGAGACGCGGATCCGCGAACTCGCCAAGCGCGGCGCGTCGCTGTCCGGGCTGGCGGGCGCGTTCGGGATCGACGAAGAGCGGATTAGGGAGATCCTCGACGCTGGGGAATGATGGCGCGGCCCCATTCCGTCACCCCGGCGGCTTGGCATTGGCAGGATTGCGAAACGCATCGCGTCCTAGGCCCGATCGACATCACCTATGCCTGTCCTTCCCTCGCCCCTCGTAGAGGGGAGAGGGGAGAATAGGCTGAATGTCGATCAGGCCTAACGCCTTGCTTACCGGATTGCGCTAAGACGAGCCTTCGATGTCCGAACCGCTCCCGCCCGCCCGCCCGCCGCGCCCCGCTTCCGCCGTCAGCCATGGCGTCGGGCTGGCGGGGCTGGCCGGGTCGGTGGCGTGGATCGCCTTCGCGCGGTGGCGGCATCTCGACGGACCGTTCGCGGCCCTGTTCCACCTGCTCTGTGCAGGGGTGCCGATGCTGCTCTGGTCGATCCTGGTCGACCGGGTGTACCGCTCGTCCAGCACGGGGATCGACTGGCATCGTCCCCGCCCCTTGTCCGAGACGCTGGACATCAGCCTGACCAAGCTGGCGGGGTTATGGGCGACGTTCGGCCTCATCGCGCTGATCTTCGCGACGGGGCGTTTCTATTGGCAGGGCATCTTCCTGTTCGCGATGAACTGCCTGGCCTGGGCGGCGCCGATACTATTCCTGCTGTCGATCCCCTATGTGATCTGGCTCGACCGGCGACTGGTCGAGCCCAAGGACGGCGCTTGGATGCTGGGGGCATGGCTGACCGGCCAGCCGGGGGTGGAGCGCGAGGCGATCTTCGCCCATCTGCGCGCCTGGGCGGTCAAGGCATTCTTCCTGCCGTTCATGCTGGGCGTCGTGCCGGGCGGCTTCGGCATGTTCGTGCGCGGCGATCTGTCGGTCGTGCTGCATGATCCGGTGGCGCTGGCCAACTGGCTCATCACGCTGATGTTCCTGATCGACGTCGCGTTCGCCACGGTGGGATATGTGCTGACCCTGCGGCCGCTCGATTCGCATATTCGTTCCGCCAATCCCCATGCGGCGGCGTGGATGGCGGCGCTGATCTGCTACCCGCCTACGATCCTGATGGGGGATAACGGGCCGCTCAACTATCGTCCGGGCACCGCCGAGTGGAGCTACTGGTTCGCGGGGCATCCGATCGTGCTGGCCGCGATCGGCGCGGTGCTCGTCGCGCTGACCGCGATCTATGCCTGGTCGACGGTGGCGTTCGGCATTCGCTTTTCCAACCTGACGCACCGGGGGATATTGACGCACGGCCCCTATGCGGTGTCGCGGCATCCGGCCTATCTGTCGAAGAACATCTTCTGGTGGATCGCGACCATACCGATCCTGTCCATCGGGACCTGGGTGGATGCGATGCGCAGCACGCTGCTGCTGGGGGTGGTCAGCGGGATCTACTATTGGCGGGCCAGGACCGAGGAACGGCATCTGTCGGCCGATCCGGCGTATCGGGACTATTCGGACTGGATGGCGCGGTACGGGGTGGTGCCGCGGTTCTTTCGCTGGCTGCTGGGGCGGGGATAATCCCTTGGCCTTCGACGTCGCTCAGGCCGAACGGGCCGGGGGATGAACGTCCGTCCGCCCCGAGCGCCGTCGAAGGCCATGGCAACCGTCAGAAGCTCGCTTCCCCGTAAACCCGCGAGATATCCCCACCCCACTCGCCGTGATAGCGATCGAGCAGCACCTGCGCGGGCACCTTGCCCGAGCGGACGATCTCGCGCAGCGGGTCGAGGAAGCCGGTTTCGTTATCGCCCGCCCCATTGACCCGCGCGCGCGCCGCGAGGCCACCATGCGCGATGTCGAGCACTTCGCCCGCGATGTCGCGCAAGCGTCCGCCGCCGGGCAGCGGCGCATCGAGCGCCAGTTCGGGCACCGAATCGCGCAACGCCTGCCGCTCGGTCAGCGACCAGCCCTTGACCAGCTCCCAGGCCGCATCGAGTGCGCCATCGTCATAGAGCAGGCCGACCCAGAGCGCGGGCAGCGCGCAGATGCGGTTCCACGGGCCTCCATCGGCGCCACGCATCTCGAGGAAGGTCTTCAACCGCACCTCGGGAAAGGCGGTCGAGAGATGGTCGTTCCAGTCGTCGATCGTGGGCAGCTCGCCCGGCAGGACCGACAACTCGCCCTTCAGGAAGTCGCGGAACGACAGCCCCGCCGCGTCGATATATTTGCCGTCGCGGTAGACGAAGTACATCGGCACATCGAGCGCATAGTCGGCGTAACGCTCGTACCCGAACCCGTCCTCGAACACGAAGGGCAACATGCCGGTGCGGGCGGGGTCGGTGTCGGACCAGATATGGCTGCGGAAGGACAGCTTGCCGTTGGGCTTCCCTTCGGTGAAGGGCGAGTTGGCGAACAGCGCCGTCGCCAGCGGCTGGAGCGCGAGGCCGACGCGGAACTTCTTCACCATGTCGGCCTCGGACGCGTAATCCAGATTCACCTGGATCGTCGACGTCCGCAGCATCATGTCGAGGCCGAGCGAGCCGACACGCGGCATGTGGCGAAGCATGATCGCATAGCGGCCCTTGGGCATGATCGGCAGCTCGGCGCGGGTCTTGTCGGGCCACATGCCCAGCCCCAGGAAGCCGACGCCGAGCGTATCGCCCGCCGCCTTCACCTGTTGCAGATGGCGGCCGGTCTCGGCGCAGGTCTGGTGCAGATTGTCGAGCGGCGCGCCCGACAGCTCGAACTGTCCGGCGGGCTCAAGGCTGATCGATCCGTCCGCGCCGTTCAGCGCGATGACGTTGCCGCCCTCCAGCACCGGCTCCCAGCCATATTGCTCAAGCTGACCGAGCAACGCGCGGATGCCCGAGGGTTCGTTATAGGAGGGCGCGTGGTGATCGCCGAGCGCATACACGAATTTCTCATGCTCGGTGCCGATCCGCCAGCGATCGCGCGGCTTTTCTCCGCGCGCGAAACTCGCGATCAACTGGTCGCGCGATTCGATGATGGCGCCCTTGGCGGTGCTCGCGGTCTTGGTGCTCATGAACCGCGCCTTACGCGGGCGCGCGCATCCGCGCCATAGGCTGAATCAACGCCAGTCGCCCGCCGCCGCCATCCATAGCGACACCGCCGCCGCCGCCGCCGTATCGGCGCGAAGGATACGCGGGCCAAGCCCGATACCGACGGCGCCGGGATGCGCGCGGATCGCCTCGCGCTCGCCCGCGTCGAAGCCGCCCTCCGGCCCGATCAGGATCGCCGCGGGGCCGGAATGCGCGCGCATCGCCTCCAGCGCCGGAACACCGCCATTCTCATCGGCGAAGAACAGCGCCCGCCCCTCCGGCCAGTCGCGCAGCAGCGCGGGCAGCTTCACCGGCTCGGCCACTTGCGGAAGCGCCGTGCGACCGCATTGCTCGGCCGCCTCGATCATGTGCGCGCGCAACCGTTCGGTATTGGGCTTGTCGACGACGGTGCGGCGCGTGACGACGGGCACCAGCCGTGCGACGCCCAGTTCGCAGGCCTTCTCCGCCAGCCAGTCGACACGTCCCTTCTTCAGCGGCGCGGCGCACAGCCACAGGTCGGGCACCGCCTCGCGCTCGCGCAGAAGCTCGGTCACGTCGAGGGTCAGGTCGCGCTTGCCCACCGACGCGGCGACGCCAAGCCATTCGCCGGTGCGGTCGTCGAACAGCTTGACCGGATCGCCGACCTTGGTCCGCATCACCGACACCAGATAATGCGCGGCGGGGCCGTCGATGCGGATCGCCCCCTCCCCCAGCGGCTGGTCGACGAACAGGCGGGGCGTGGATTGCGGCGGCCAGGCGGGGGTAGCGGGCATGGCGGCACGCTTACACGGGTCACGCGCGCCATGCCACTTTTGCCGCACCGTGCGTTTGTCGCGCAAAGGAGGTGACGATGGCGAAACATTATCATGAGGAGCTGGAGGCGCTGCAACTGGCGCTGGTCCGTACCCAGATGGCGATGACCGGTTCGGACGCCAAATCGGACGCCAGATCGGACGCCAGATCGGACGAGCGCGTCGTCATCGTGCTGGAGGGGCGCGACGGTGCGGGCAAGGACGGGACGATCAAGCGGATCACCGAGCATCTCTCGGTCCGCGCCACCCGCGTCGTGGCGCTGCCCAAGCCCTCCGACCGCGAACGCACGCAATGGTATTTCCAGCGCTACGCCAACCATCTGCCCGCCGCCGGAGAGATCGTGATCTTCAACCGGAGCTGGTACAACCGCGCCGGGGTGGAGGTTGTCATGGGCTTCTCGACCGCCACCGAGCAGGAGGCTTTCCTGCGCGACGCCCCCGATTTCGAACGGATGCTGGTCGAAAGCGGCATCCGGCTGGTCAAGATCTGGCTCGACATCTCAAAGGACGAGCAGGCGGAACGGCTGGAGGCACGGCGGACCGATCCGCTCAAGGCGCTCAAGGTGTCCGACATGGACAAGGTCGCGCAGGCGAAATGGGCGGAGTATTCGGCGGCGCGCGATGTGATGCTGACCCGCACCCACACCCCCTTCGCGCCGTGGCACATCGTCCGTGCCAACGACAAGAAGGAGGCGCGGATCGCGATCATCCGCCACATCCTCAACCGCATCGCCCCGCCCGAGATCGCGGCGGAGGTCAAGCTGCCCGATCCCGAGCTGCTGTTCCCGTTCGAGATGGCGGCACTGGAGGACGGGCGACTGGCGAAATAGCGGTCCCCTTGGCGCCGGGAGGATCGAAGCGTCAGCGGCGGCGACGGATCAGCCACCAGAGCAGGATCATCCCCACCACACCGAGCAGCACCACGCCGCCGACCATCCCCGCGACGCGCAGGATCGCCCAGAACAGCGCCTCGACGAAGCGGCCGACCGCGACCGACAGGCCGATCATACGGGAAAGACGGGACGAGGTGACACGAAGCCGCTGATAGCCGCGAACGGACTTGCGCGCCACGGGTCGCCCCCATAGGCCGCAGGGCATGACTACCGAGCCCAGGACCATCGAGATCGTACCCGATAGCGAGCATAAGGGGCTGGTCGGCCGGCTGCCGCCCCGCCTGCGGGGGCTGGCGCTGCTCGCCCGGTTCGACCGGCCGATCGGCTGGTGGCTGCTCTTCTGGCCCGGCGTCTGGGCGATCGCGCTGGCAGGGGGGCTGCCGCAGCGCTGGCCGCTGATCCTGTGGTTTCTGCTCGGCTCGATCGCGATGCGGGGCGCTGGTTGCGTCTTCAACGACATCGTCGACCGCGACCTGGACGCCAAGGTCGCCCGGACCCGCGCGCGTCCGATCCCCTCGGGTCTGGTGTCGGTGAAGCTGGCGGCGATCTGGCTGGTCGCGCTTTGCCTGATCGGGCTCGTCGTACTGGTCCAGCTACGCCCGCTCGCCGCGATCGTCGCGGTGGCGAGCCTGGCGCCGGTCGCGGCCTACCCCTTCATGAAGCGGATCACCTGGTGGCCGCAGGCCTGGCTGGGCATGGTGTTCAGCTGGGCTGCGCTGGTCGGCTGGGCGGAGGTGGCGGGCGCCCTCTCCGCACCGCTCTGGCTGCTCTATGCCGGGTCGATCGCCTGGGTGATCGGATATGACACCATCTATGCGTTGCAGGACCGCGAGGACGACGCGCTGATCGGCGTGCGGTCCTCGGCATTGCGCATGGGGGCGCATGTGAAGCCGGGCGTCGGGGCGTTCTATGCCGTGGCGGTGCTGTGCTGGGCGGGGGCGATCTGGCTGGTCCGGCCCGACCCGCTTGCGGTCGCCGCGCTGACCCCGGTCGCGCTTCACCTGGCGTGGCAGGTGGTGACGCTCAGGCCCGACGACGGCGCGGGCACGCTGTACCGGTTCCGGTCGAACCGTTTTGCCGGGTTGCTGATGGCGCTGGCCTGCGCGGTGGTGGGCAGCAGCCTTTAATCCTCCCCGATGCGGGGAGGTGGCAGCGCGGAAGCGCTGACGGAGGGGGGCTTCCGCGTAGAGTGACCTTTGTGGAAGCCCCCCTCCACCATGCTGCGCATGGTCCCCCTCCCCGTGGCGGGGAGGAGTATTGATCCACCGCAACGCTTTGCCGGGTTGTCGCGTTGGCGAACTTCCGTCACATCTGAAGGTCGATGACCGTAGCCACGCCCGCCACCCGCTCGCTTGCCGAAAGCCATCGTTCGATCGTGATTCCGGAGGGGGCGTCCTTCCTGCGGCGGCTGTTCGCCTTTGCCGGGCCGGGCTATCTCGTCGCGGTCGGCTATATGGACCCCGGCAACTGGGCGACCGACATCGCGGGCGGCTCCGCCTATGGCTATACGCTGCTGTCGGTCATCCTGTTGTCCAACATCATGGCGATGATCCTGCAGGCGCTGTCGGCGCGGCTGGGCATCGCCGCCGGGATGGACCTGGCCCAGGCGTGCCGCGCGGCCTATTCCAGGCCCGTCTCGCGAATCCTGTGGCTGCTCTGCGAGATCGCGATCATCGCGTGCGACCTGGCCGAGGTACTCGGCACCGCCATCGCGCTGCAACTGTTGTTCGACCTGCCCTTGGTGTGGGGCGTGCTCATCACCGGGTTCGACGTCTTCCTGATCCTGGCGCTCCAGCGTTACGGCTTCCGCAAGATCGAGGCGTTCATCATCGCGCTGCTGCTCATCATCGGCGGTTGCTTCCTGTACGAGCTGTTCGCCTCGCGCCCCGATCCGGGGGCGGTGATGGCGGGGTTCGTGCCGACGACGCGGATCCTCACCGACCCGGCGATGCTCTATATCGCGATCGGCATTCTCGGCGCGACGGTGATGCCGCATAACCTCTACCTCCACTCCTCGGTGGTGCAGACCCGCGCTTTCGACGAGTCCGAGAACGGCAAGCGCGATGCGATCAAGATGGCGACGATCGACAGTACGGTCGCCTTGTTCTTCGCCTTCTTCATCAACGCCGCGATCCTGATCGTGGCCGCCGCGACCTTCCATGTCGCCGGGCGTACCGACGTGGCGGAGATCGACCAGGCCTACCGCCTGCTCGCCCCGATGCTGGGCGCGGGCGCGGCGAGCGTGGTGTTCGGCATCGCGCTGCTCGCCTCTGGCCAGAATTCGACGGTGACGGGCACGCTGGCCGGGCAGATCGTGATGGAGGGATTCCTCGACCTGCGGCTCGCACCCTGGCTGCGGCGGCTCATCACGCGCGGCCTCGCCATCATCCCCGCCGTGCTGGTCGTCGGGGCAAGCGGACAGGCGGGTGCGACCAGGCTGCTGGTGCTCAGTCAGGTGATCCTGAGCCTCCAGCTTCCCTTCGCGGTGGTGCCTCTGGTCCGCTTCACCGCCGACAAGGGGATGATGGGCCCCTTCGCCAGTCCGTTCTGGCTGCGCATCCTGGCCTGGGTCATCGCGGCGATAATCATCGGCCTTAACCTTACATTGTTGTGGGGGCTGGCAAGGGGCTGATCTCGTTTTCGCAGTTGCGAAGTAATGCCGCGTGACTTCAATCCTGACGTGGTTAATCTGAGTGCAACTGGATCGACAGGGACGCCTGAATCAATGACGACCACCATCACCACCTTGCATGTCGACGATACCGGACCGCTGGCCGACGCGATCGTCGACACGCTGGTGCACCGGATCGGCAAGGACGCCGCCAATGCCCGCCGCCACGACTGGCTGGCCGCGACCATCCTGACCGTCCGCAACGGCATCATCGAACGCTGGATGGCCTCCACGCGCGAGGCACATGCGGCGGGTGCCAAGCGGGTCTATTATCTCAGCCTGGAATTCCTGATCGGTCGGCTGCTGCGCGACGCGCTGTCCAATCTGGGCGTCATGGCGCAGGTGGCGGGCGCGCTCCAGAATCTGGGCGTGGACCTGGCCGACCTGGAGGAAATCGAACCCGACGCCGCGCTGGGCAATGGCGGCCTGGGACGGCTGGCGGCCTGCTTCATGGAAAGCCTCGCCAGCCTCGACCTCCCCGCGTACGGCTATGGCATCCGCTATGTGAACGGCATGTTCCGCCAGCGGATCGACGATGGCTGGCAGATCGAATTGCCCGAAACCTGGCTGAGCCACGGCAATCCCTGGGAGTTCGAGCGGCGTGAGAGCGCCTATTTCGTCGGCTTCGGCGGCGAGGTGATCGGCACCGAGACGGGCGCGGTCCATTGGAAACCCGCCGAGGCGGTCGAGGCGATCGCGGTCGACACGCCCGTCGTCGGCTGGCGCGGCAAGCGGGTCAACACGCTGCGCCTCTGGACCGCGCAGGCGATCGACCCGATCCGGCTCGATCGGTTCAATGCGGGCGACTATACCGGCGCGCTGGCCGGACAGCTGGCGGCGGAGACGCTGGTCCGCGTCCTCTATCCCTCGGACAGCTCGCCCGCGGGCCAGGAACTTCGGCTGCGGCAGGAATATTTCTTCTCGTCGGCGTCGATCCAGGACATCGTCCGGCGGCATATCCAGTATTTCCATGACATTCGGACGCTTCCGGACAAGGCGGCGATCCAGCTCAACGACACCCATCCCGCCGTCTCGGTCGCGGAACTGATGCGGCTGCTGGTCGATCATCACGACCTGGGTTTCGACGAGGCGTGGGACATCACGCGCCGCACCTTCGGCTATACCAACCACACGCTGCTGCCCGAGGCGCTGGAAAGCTGGCCGCTCCATCTGTTCGAGCGGCTGCTGCCGCGCCACATGCAGCTCATCTACGCGATCAACGCCAAGCTGCTGCGCGAGGCGCGTGGGGTCGAGGGGGTGGACGACCGCGCCATCGCCGCGATCAGCCTGATCGACGAGGGCGGCGAGCGGCGGGTGCGCATGGCCAACCTGGCCTTTGCGGGCAGCCACAGCGTCAACGGTGTGGCCGCGCTCCACACCGAGCTGATGAAGAAGACGGTCTTCGCCGACCTCCACCACCTCTATCCGACGCGGATCAACAACAAGACCAACGGCATCACCCCGCGCCGCTGGCTCCAGCAATGCAACCCGCAACTGACCGCGCTGATCCGCGAGGCGATCGGGCCGGGTTTCGAGGATGATGCCGAGCGACTGGTAGCGCTCACCGAATTCGCGGACGATGCGAATTTTCGGGAACGGTTTCTCGCCATCAAACGTTCGAACAAGGTGGGGCTGGCAAATTATCTTCGGGAATCGAACGGCCTCCGCGTGGACCCGGACGCGCTGTTCGACGTCCAGATCAAACGCATCCACGAATATAAGCGCCAGCTTCTCAATATCATCGAGACGGTCGCGCTCTACGACCAGATCCGCAGCCATCCGGAGCGGGACTGGACGCCGCGAGTCAAGCTGTTCGCCGGCAAGGCCGCGTCGAGCTATCACAACGCCAAGCTGGTCATCAAACTGGCCAACGATGTCGCCCGCCGGGTCAATTCGGACCCCAGCGTCGGCCATCTGCTGAAGGTCGGGTTCATCCCCAACTATAATGTCAGCCTGGCCGAGAAGATCATCCCCGCCGCCGACCTGTCCGAACAGATCTCGACCGCGGGCATGGAGGCGTCGGGCACCGGCAACATGAAGTTCGCGCTCAACGGCGCGCTGACCATCGGCACGCTCGACGGTGCCAATGTCGAGATCAAGGAGCATGTCGGCGACGAGCATATCGTCATCTTCGGCCTCACCGCCGACGAGGTCGCCGCCAAGCGTCGCGACGGGTACAACCCGCGCGAGGTGATCGAGGGCAGCCCCGAGTTGCGCCAGGCCGTCTCCGCCATCGCCTCGGGTGTCTTCTCGCCCGACGATCCCGGCCGTTATGCGGGCCTGATGGGGGGACTCTATGACGGCGACTGGTTCATGGTCGCCGCCGATTTCGATGCCTATGCCGCCGCACAGCGGAGCGTCGACCAACGCTATCGCGACCGGGCGGGCTGGACCGCCTCGGCGATCCACAATGTCGCCAATGTCGGCTGGTTCTCCTCCGACCGCACCATCCGGCAATATGCCGAGGAAATCTGGAACGTGATGTGAAGCCACCCCGTGCCGCTCTGGATGCCCTGATCGAGGGCCGCAACGCCGATCCCTTCGCGTTGCTGGGTCCGCATCAGGGGCCGGGCGGCACCTTCCTCCGCGCGCTGGTGCCTGGGGCGGAGGCGGTCACCGCATTCGACCTGGACGGCGCGCGACTGGGCGAGCTGACGCAGGCCGATCCGCGCGGCCTGTTCGAGGGCGCAGTGACGGGCGCGCCGCAACCGGTGAAATATTGCGCCAGGGGGCATGGCGCCGAATGGTGGATCACCGATCCCTACAGCTTCGGTCCGGTGCTCGGCCCCGTCGACGATTTCCTGATGGGCGAGGGCAACCACTTCCGCCTGTACGACAAGATGGGCGCGCATCTGATCGAGCATCAGGGCGTGGCGGGCGTGCACTTCGCCGTCTGGGCCCCCAATGCCGAGCGGGTGGCGCTGGTCGGCGACTTCAACGACTGGAATCCCGGCCGCCACGTCATGCGCCGCCGCCTGGATGTCGGCGTATGGGAGATCTTCATCCCCGATATCGGCGAGGGTCGCGCCTACAAGTTCGCGATCACCGGCCCGCATGGCGACGAGCAGCCGATGAAGGCGGACCCCTTCGCATTCGCCGCCGAATTGCGTCCCAAGACAGCCTCGGTCACCACCGCCCCGCCAGCCCATGTCTGGAAGGATGCGCCCCACCGCGAGCATTGGGCGGGCGTCGACCCGCGCCGCGTGCCGATCAGCATCTACGAGGTTCATGCGGGTTCGTGGGACCGCGACGAGAATGGCTGGTATCTGAGCTGGGACGCGCTGGCCGACCGGCTGATCCCCTATGTGGTCGAGATGGGCTTTACCCATATTGAATTCCTGCCCATCTCCGAGCATCCGTACGACCCGAGCTGGGGCTACCAGACGACCGGCCTCTATGCTCCCTCGGCGCGGTTCGGCGATGTGGAGGGGTTTTCGCGCTTCGTCGACGGCGCGCACCGCGCGGGCGTGGGCGTGATCCTCGACTGGGTGCCCGCCCACTTCCCCACCGACGCGCATGGCCTGTCGCATTTCGATGGCACCGCGCTCTACGAGCATGAGGACCCGCGCCAGGGTTTCCACCCCGACTGGAACACCGCCATCTATAATTTCGGGCGGCGCGAGGTGGCGAGCTTCCTGGTGAACAACGCGCTGTTCTGGCCCGAGCGTTACCATATCGACGGGCTTCGCGTGGATGCCGTCGCCTCGATGCTCTACCGCGATTACAGCCGCAAGGACGGCGAGTGGGTGCCCAACGAACAGGGCGGGCGCGAGAATTGGGAGGCGGTCGAGTTCCTCCGCCAGGTCAACCGGCAGGTATATGGCCAGCATCCCGGCGTCTTCACCGTCGCCGAGGAATCGACCGCCTGGCCCGGCGTCTCCGCCCCCGCGCATGACGGGGGCTTGGGCTTCGGGTTCAAGTGGAACATGGGCTTCATGCACGACACGCTCCAATATATGGCGCGCGAGCCGGTGCATCGGCGGCACCATCATGGCGAGATCCTGTTCGGGCTCCATTATGCCTTCGACGAGAATTTCGTCCTGCCGCTCAGCCATGACGAGGTCGTCCACGGCAAGGGCAGCCTGCTGACCAAGATGGCGGGCGACGACTGGCAGAAATTCGCGAACCTGCGCGCCTATTACGCCTTCATGTGGGCCTATCCGGGCAAGAAGCTGCTGTTCATGGGCCAGGAGTTCGCCCAGCGCGAGGAATGGTCGGAGGATCGCCCGCTCGACTGGCATCTGCGGTGCAGCCATGCGCATGAGGGCGTCCGCTCGCTGGTCCGCGATCTCAACCATCTCTATCGCGACACGCCCGCGCTCCACGCCCGCGACTGCGAGCGCGACGGGTTCGAATGGCTGGTCGCCGACGACAGCGCGCACTCGGTCTTCGCCTGGCTGCGCAAGGCCCCCGGCGAGGCGCCGGTCGCGGTCATCGTCAACATGACGCCGGTCGCGCGCGCGCCCTATCGCGTGCCGCTGCCGCATGACGGGCGCTGGACCGAGGTGCTGAATTCGGACGCGAGCCAGTATTGGGGATCGGGGCTGGGCAATATGGGCGGGGTGGACGCGACGGACGGCGCCGCCTGGGTCACGCTGCCGCCGCTGGCCACCGTCATCCTTCGCTTCGACGGCTGATCCAGGTTCAGGTCTTTATTCGAATACCAACGCGCCGGACATGCGTTGCGATACCAACATAGGACGGGAGACGGACGATGGACCTGAGGCGCGGACAACCGCTGGCGCGCGATGCCATGGCCTATGTGCTGGCGGGCGGCCGTGGCAGTCGGCTGATGGAACTGACCGACACCCGCGCCAAGCCCGCCGTCTATTTCGGCGGCAAGGCGCGGATCATCGACTTCGCCCTGTCCAACGCGATCAACTCCGGCATCCGCCGCATCGGCGTGGCGACCCAGTACAAGGCCCACTCGCTGATCCGCCACCTCCAGCGCGGCTGGAACTTCCTGCGCGACGAACGCAACGAGAGTTTCGACATCCTCCCCGCCAGCCAGCGGATCAGCGAATTCCAATGGTATGAGGGAACCGCCGACGCGGTATTCCAGAATATCGACATCATCGAGAGCTATGCGCCCGAATTCATGGTCATCCTGGCGGGCGACCATGTCTACAAGATGGACTATGAGCTGATGCTCCAGCAGCATTGCGACAGCGGTGCCGACGTCACCGTCGCCTGCCTGGAGGTCACCCGTGCCGAGGCGAGCGCGTTCGGTGTGATGCATGTCGACGAGACCGACCGCATCGTCGATTTCGTCGAGAAGCCCGCCGACCCGCCGTCCATCCCCGGCAGCCCGGACGTGTCGCTGGCGTCGCTGGGAATCTATGTCTTTCGCACGTCCTTCCTTTTCGACCAGCTTCGCCGCGACGCCGCGACGCCCGGCTCCGCCCGCGACTTCGGCAAGGACATCATCCCCTATCTGGTCGAGCACGGCAAAGCCCAGGCGCACCGTTTCTCCGCCTCCTGCGTCCGTTCGCATGACGAGCCCGGCGCCTATTGGCGCGATGTCGGCACGGTCGACGCCTATTGGGAGGCCAGCCTCGACCTGACCGACGTGGTGCCGCAGCTCGACCTGTACGATCGCAGCTGGCCGCTCTGGACCTATGCCGAGATCACCCCGCCGGCCAAATTCGTGCACGACATCGACGGGCGGCGCGGATCGGCGGTGGCCAGCCTGATCGCGGGCGACTGCATCGTGTCGGGGTCTTCGATCCACCGCTCGCTGCTGTCGACCGGCGTGCGCACGCACAGCTTCGCGATGGTGGACGAGGCGGTGGTCCTGCCCTTCTGCCATATCGGGCGCGGCGCGCGGGTGCGGCGCGTCATCATCGACCGCGGCGTCAAGATCCCCGACGGGCTGGTGGTCGGCGACGATCCCGTGCTCGATGCGCACCGTTTCCGGCGGACCGACAAGGGCATCTGCCTGATTACCCAGCCGATGATCGATCGTCTGGACCTCTGAAAGATACCATGACCCTCTCCGTCCTGTCCGTCGCTTCCGAAGCCTTCCCGCTCATCAAGACCGGGGGGCTCGCCGATGTCGTCGGTGCGCTGCCCGACGCGCTGGCCCCGCACGACATTGCCGTGACCACGCTCATCCCCGGCTTTCCCAAGGTGATGCGCGCGATCGGTGACGACGCTCCCCGCGTCCATCACTGGACGCATATCATCGGCGCCGAAGCCTGGCTGTGCGAGGCGACGATCGGCGAGCACCGGTTGCTGGTCATCGAATCGCCGCAGCTCTGGGAGCGCGAGGGGCTTCCCTATGTCGATAGCGACGGAAACGACTGGCACGACAATTGGCGACGCTTCGCGGTGCTGGCGCGGGCGGGCGCGGACCTGGCCTCGGGCGCGGTGCCGGGCTATGAGTTCGACCTGCTCCACGCGCATGACTGGCAGGCGGCGCTGGCCCCGGCGTTCCTCCATTATGCCCCCGGCCCCGGCAAGGTCGCCAAGAGCATCGTGACGATCCACAACATCGCGTTCCAGGGGTCGTTCGCCGCGCATCACTTCGCCGATCTCGGCCTGCCCGACTATGCCTGGAGCGTCGACGGCGTCGAATATTATGGCCAGATCGGCTATCTGAAGGCCGGCCTGCGCACCGCCGACGCGATCACCACCGTCAGCCCGACCTATTCGGAGGAAATCCACCGCGCCCGATATGGCATGGGTCTGGAGGGCCTGATCGCGCAGCGCGCCGAATGCGTCAGCGGCATCGTCAACGGCATCGATCCCGCGATCTGGAGCCCCAAGGCCGACGCCGCGCTGCCTGCCCCCTTCTCCGTCGAGACGCTGGACGCGCGCATCGCCAACAAGCGCGCGGTCGAGGAGCAGTTCGGCCTGCAACAGGACGACAGCCCGATCTTCACCGTCATCAGCCGCCTGACCTGGCAGAAGGGCATGGACGTGCTGGTCGAGGTGATCGACGATCTCGTCGCGATGGGCGGGCGGCTGGTGGTGCTGGGCACCGGCGATCCGGCGCTGGAAATCGCCTTCGCCACCGCCGCGCTTCGCCATCCCGGCCGCGTCGCGGTGCGGATCGGCTATGACGAGCCGGTCTCGCACCTGCTTCAGGGCGGGTGCGATGCGATCGTCATCCCCTCCCGTTTCGAACCGTGCGGGCTGACCCAGCTTTACGGCCTCGCCTATGGCTGCGTACCCGTGGTCGCGCGGACCGGCGGCCTGGCCGACACGATCATCGATGCCAACGAAGCCGCGCTGGCGACCGGGGTGGCGACCGGGCTTCAGTTCGACAACGTCACCACCGACAATATCGTCGCGGTGCTGCGTCGCACTATGAGACTCTATGCCGACCAAGACCAATGGCGGACCATTCAGGTCAATGGCATGAATGCCGACTATAGCTGGCACCATAGCGGCCGCCACTATGCCGAACTCTATCATTCCGTCCTGGGGGACCAATGATCACCACCGTTTCGACCCAACCCTATCTCGACCAGAAGCCGGGCACGTCGGGCCTGCGCAAGAAGGTGCGGGTGTTCCAGCAGCCCAACTATGCCGAGAATTTCATCCAGTCGGTCTTCGACGCGCTGGGCGACGAGAAGAACGGGCAGACCCTGGTCATCGGCGGCGACGGTCGTTTCCTGAACCGAGAGGTGATCCAGGTCGCGATCCGCATGGCGGCGGCGAACGGCTTTGCCCGCGTCGTGGTCGGCCAGGGCGGCATCCTGTCGACCCCGGCGGCGAGCAACGTGATCCGGCAACGCAAGGCGCTGGGCGGCCTGGTCCTGTCGGCCAGCCACAATCCGGGCGGGCCCGATGAAGACTTCGGGATCAAGTACAACATCGCCAATGGCGGGCCCGCGCCGGAGAAGGTGACCGACGCCATCCACGCCAATACCAGGGCGATCAGCCGCTGGCTGACCGTGGAAGCCGGGGACATCGACCTCGATACGCTGGGCGAGGTGACGGTCGGCGACATGACCGTCGAGGTGATCGACCCGGTCGCCGACTATGCCGCGTTGATGGAAAGCCTGTTCGACTTCGCCGCGATCCGGGCTGCGGTCGAGAAGGGCCTGACCATGTCGTTCGACGCGATGAGCGCCGTGACCGGGCCTTACGCGACCGAGATTCTGGAAAACCGGCTTGGCTTCGCGCCCGGCACCGTCAGGAACGGCACCCCGCTGCCGGATTTCGGCGGGCATCATCCCGACCCCAATCTGGTTCACGCCAAGGCGCTGTACGACCGGATGATGGCCCCCGACGCGCCCGATTTCGGCGCGGCCTCGGACGGGGACGGCGACCGCAACCTGATCATCGGGCGCGGGCGGTTCATCACGCCGTCGGACAGCCTGGCGATGCTCGCGGCCAATGCGCATCTCGCGCCCGCCTATGCCGGTGGGTTGAAGGGCATCGCCCGCTCGATGCCGACCAGCGCCGCCGCCGACCGCGTCGCCGGGAAGCTGGGCATTCCCGCCTATGAGACGCCGACCGGCTGGAAGTTCTTCGGCAACCTGCTCGACGCCGGGATGGCGACCATCTGCGGCGAGGAAAGCGCGGGCACCGGTTCGGACCATGTGCGCGAGAAGGACGGGCTGTGGGCCGTGCTGCTCTGGCTCAACATCCTCGCCGCCTCGGGCAAGTCGGTCGACCAGATCGCCCGCGACCACTGGGCGAGTTATGGCCGCAACTATTATGCCCGCCACGATTATGAAGGCGTCGAGAGCGAGCGCGCCGATGCGCTGATGGCCGATCTGCGCGGCAAGCTGGCGACGCTGCCCGGCGAGAGCTTTGCCGGGCTGACGGTCGAGACGGCGGACGATTTCGCCTATACCGATCCCACCGACCAGTCGGTCAGCCGCAACCAGGGCATCCGCGTGCTGTTCGTGGGCGGCAGTCGCGTGGTGTTCCGCCTGTCGGGCACCGGCACCAGCGGCGCGACGCTACGCGTCTATCTGGAGCGTTACTCGGCCGACCAGTTGGACCGCGAAACGCCCGACATGCTCGCCGACATCATCGCGGCAGCCGACGAGATCGCGGGCATCACCCGGCATACGGGTCGCACCGAGCCCGACGTCGTGACGTAAGGCCCCGCAGGGGCAGCCGTTGCGCCACCCCGGCTTTCGCCGGGCCGGTCATGATGCGTAAGGTGGCGGGGCCATGACGAATCGCCCCACCCCGCCGCCCGGCGTCTTTCCCGCTCCGAAGGGAACGCGCTTCACCGTGCGGTCGACGGCCGACGCGGTCGAGCTTTGCCTGTTCGACGAAGGTGTCGAGCGCAGGGTCGCGATGCGCCGGGAGGGCGACCTCTGGTCCGTCACCCTGCCCTCGATCCGGCTCGGCCAATGCTATGGCTACCGCGCGCATGGCCGCTATGCGCCGGAGCGCAACCAGTGGTTCGACCCCGCCAAGCTGCTCGTCGATCCCTATGCGCTGGAGCTCGACCGCCCCTTCGTCCAGTCGCCGCGCCTGGGCATATATGGCGAGGATAGCGGTGACATCGTTCCGCGCGCGCGAATCGTCGCGCCGCTGACCGGGTCGCCGCCGCCGCCGCTGTTCCGCCCCGGCGGGCTGATCTACGAACTCAATCCGCGCGGCTTCACGATGCGGCATCCCGACATTCCGGCGGCGAAGCGCGGGACGCTGGCCGCGCTCGCGCATCCCGCGATCGTCGCGCATCTGCAGGAACTGGGCGTCGCGGCGGTCGAGCTGATGCCGATCACCGCCGCGATCGACGAGCGGCATCTGCCACCGCTCGGCCTGCGTAACGCCTGGGGCTATAACCCGGTGGTGCCCATGGCGTTGTGCCCGGAGCGGGTGCCCGGCGGTGTCGCCGAGCTGGTGTCCACCGTCGCCGCGCTTCGCCATGCGGGAATCGGGGTGATCCTCGACCTCGTCTTCAACCATATGGGCGAGAGCGACGTGCATGGCGGAACCTTGTCCTTCCGGGGGCTTGATCCGGAGACCTATGCAAGCGGCGCCGACGGGTCGCTGATCAACGACGCAGGCACCGGCAATACGCTCGATGCCGGGAGGGCGAGCGTGCGCGGCATGATCCTCGACAGCTTGCGCCATTTCGCGCGGGCGGGCGTGGACGGCTTCCGTTTCGATCTGGCGCCGGTACTCGCGCGCGGGCCGGGCTTCGATCGCAACGCCCCGATCTTCGCGGAGATCGCCGCCGACCCGATCCTCGCAAGCCGCGTCATGATCGCCGAGCCCTGGGATATCGGCCCCGGCGGCTACCGGCTCGGGGAGTTTCCCGACCACTGGCTGGAATGGAACGACAGATATCGCGATCAGGTTCGCCGCTTCTGGCGCGGTGACGGCCATGCGGGCGAGGTGGCGACGCGCGTCGCGGGGTCGGCGGACATATTCGCCAGCGCGTCCAGCCGCTCGGTCAATTTCATCGCGGCGCATGACGGCTTCACGCTGGCCGACATGGTCGCCTTTGCCGAACGGCACAATCACGCGAACGGCGAGGATAATCGCGACGGACATGGCGACGAGGTGGCGTGGAACCACGGCGTCGAAGGGCCGAGCGACGATGCCGCCATCCGCGAGGCCCGCGACGCCTCGGTCCGGGCGATGCTGGCCACCCTGTTCCTGTCGCGCGGCACGCCGATGCTGACCGCCGGTGACGAATTCGGCCGGAGCCAGCAGGGCAACAATAACGGCTATGCCCAGGACAATGACACGACCTGGCTCGACTGGGAGACGCGCGACGAGGCGCTGGAGGATTTCGTCAGGCGACTGAGCCGGTTCCGCCGGGACACGCCGATCGACTGGACCGAGTGGCTGGCCGATGCCGAGTGGCGCAGCCTGTCAGGCGATGCGATGCGCGTGGAAGATTGGGGCGGCGATGGCTTCGCACTCCACGTACCGCTGGGCGAGGGGAGCCTGGTTCTCCGCTTCGACAGGGTGCGCGGTGTCACCGCCTTTCGCGGGGTGATGGTTCGAAGCTGAACCCTCCCTCATGCGTACCTCCCTCCCCCTCCCGATGGGAGAGCGAAATGGCCCGTCCTAGGGCCGATCGACACTCAGCTTATTCTCCCCTCGCCCCTGGACAGGGGAGAGGGTTAGCGAAGCTTGCCAGCGTGCTGGCTAGCGCAGCTTGGGTGAGGGGTTGAGCGAGCTTCAAGGCTCGCGCGCTCTTCGAGCGCATCACCCCTCACCCAGCTCCGACTAAGCCTTTGCTACGCAAAAACCTAGTCTGCGCAACCCTCTCCCCTCTACGAGGGGAGAGGGAAGGACAGGCATAGTTGAATGTCGATCGGCTTTAGGGCGTCGCCATCGGACCCATCAGGTTGTGGTTCAGATGCCCCATGATCCAGATCGAGCCGAGCAGCACCAGCGCGACGATCAGCACGCCAAACAGCAGCGCCAGCACGTTGTTGCTGTTGTCGGGGCCGGTGGTGATGTGCAGGAAGAAAACCAGATGCACCCCCATCTGCCCGATCGCCAGCGCCACCAGCGCGGCGGGGACGGCGGGGCCCCAGACGATGTCGAACTGCACCAGCGCGAAGGAAGCGGTCGTCAGGATCGCCGCCGCGACCAGCCCGACGACATAGCTGCGAATGCCGCCGACGATCGAGTCCTGCTCGCTCTGCTCGCCCGGTGCGGTTTCGTCGCGGGACATTTCCTCGTCGGGCCGCTGGGTCATCCGCGCACTCCCATCAGATAGACCATGGTGAACAGCGCCACCCAGATGATGTCGAGCGCGTGCCAGAACAGGCTGAAGCACAGGATGCGACGCAAGATGTCCTCGCGGAACCCCTTGGCCCAGGCCTGTGCCATCATCGTGGTCAGCCAGAGAATGCCGAGCGTGACGTGCAGCCCATGGCATCCGACCAGTGCGAAAAAGGCCGACAGGAACGCGCTGCGCCCCGGGCCCGCCCCCTCGCCGATCAGGTGGAGGAACTCATAGGCCTCTAGCGCCAGGAAACCCGCGCCGAGCAGGCCCGTCGCCGCCATCGCGATCTGGAACCAGCGCATGTCGCGCGCCAGCGTCGCGATCCCCGCCAGCCCGCAGGCGAAGCTGGATAGCAGCAGCAGGACCGTCTCGGCCTCGACCAGTTCGAGCTCGAACAGCGCCTTGCCCGACGGCCCGCCCGCCGTCGCGTCCTTCAGCACCGCATAGCCCGCGAAGAAACAGGCGAACAGGATGAAGTCCGACAGCAGGAAGATCCAGAATCCATAGGACACGACCACCCGCTTGGGCGCCGGGCCGTCCGGATTCGGCTCGGCATTGCGGCCCAGCTTGTTGGGATCGTGCGTCTGTGCGGCCGCGCTCATGACAGCGCCTCTTCGGGCAGGTCGAGCAGCGTCGCCTTGCTGCGGCGGCGGGCCTGGTCCAGCCGCTCGACCTCGTCGACCGGGATCTCATACTCCGCCTTGTCGCGCCAGGCGAACACGACGAACGTCGCCCAGGCGCCGAAAAAGCCGAGGATCACCAACCACCAGATGTGCCAGACCAGCGCGAAGCCCATGGCGGTGGCGAAAAAGGCGCTGACCACCCCCGTCGGCGAATTGCGCGGCATTTCGATGGGCTCGTAATCGGGACGGTCGGACAGGCGACGGTTCTCGCGCGCCTTGGACTTGATGCCCCAATAGGCCTCCTCGCCCTTCACGTCGGGGAGCACGGCGAAGTTGAAGACCGGCGGCGGCGAGGTGGTGATCCACTCCAGCGTCCGCCCGTCCCAGGGGTCGCCGCTCTCGTCGATGCGGTCCTTGCGGGTTTTGATCGAGACATAGAGCATCATGATCTGGCAACCGATCCCGGCCAGGATCAGCAGCGCGCCGATACCTGCCGCGACCAGCCAGGGATGCCAGCCGGGCACGTCATAATGCTGCATCCGCCGCGTCATGCCCATCAGGCCCAGCACATAGAGCGGCATGAAGGCGAGATAGAAGCCGCTCAGCCACAGCCAGAAGGCGCGCTTGCCCCAGCGCTCGTCCAGGGTGAAGCCGAACATCTTGGGAAACCAGAAGGTGAAGCCCGCGAATGCGCCGAACAACACCCCGCCGATGATGACGTTGTGGAAATGCGCGACCAGGAACAGCGAGTTGTGCAGCACGAAGTCGGCGGGCGGCACCGCCAGCATCACGCCGGTCATGCCGCCGATGACGAAGGTCACGATGAACCCGATCGACCACAGCATCATCGAGGTGAAACGGATTCGCCCGCCATACATGGTGAACAGCCAGTTGAAGACCTTCACCCCCGTCGGCACCGCGATGATCATCGTCGTGATGCCGAAAAAGCCGTTCACATCGGCTCCGGCCCCCATGGTGAAGAAATGGTGCAGCCAGACCATGAAGGACAGGATGCAGATCACCATGGTCGCGATGACCATCGACCGATAACCGAAGAGCGGCTTGGAGGAGAAGGTCGAGATGATCTCGGAAAAGATACCGAAGGCGGGCAGGATCAGGATGTAGACCTCCGGGTGGCCCCAGGCCCAGATGAGGTTCACGAACATCATCTGGTTGCCGCCCGCTTCGGGCGTGAAGAAGTGGAAGCCCAGATAGCGGTCGAGGATCAGCATCCCCAGACACGCGGTCAGCACCGGAAAGGCCGCGACGATCAGCAGGTTGGAGGCGAGCGACGTCCAGGTGAACATCGGCATCCGGCTGTAGCCCATGCCGGGCGCGCGCATCTTCAGGATGGTGGTGACGAGGTTCACCCCCGCCAGCAACGTCCCCATCCCCGAAATCTGGAGCGCCCAGAGATAGTAATCCACGCCCACGCCGGGCGAGAAGCGCAGCTCCGACAGCGGCGGATAGACCAGCCAGCCGGTCTTGGCGAACTCGCCGATGACGAGGCTCATGTTGATCAGCAGCGCGCCGCTCGCGGTCAGCCAGAAGCTGACCGAATTGAGCGTCGGGAACGCCACGTCGCGCACGCCCAGCTGCAGCGGCACGACGAAGTTCATCAGGCCGATCATGAACGGCATCGCCACGAAGAAGATCATGATCGTGCCATGCGCCGAGAATATCTGGTCGTAGTGATCGGGCGGCAGATAGCCGTCGCTGTTATAGGCCAGCGCCTGTTGCGACCGCATCAGCAATGCGTCGGAAAAGCCGCGAAGCAGCATCACGCCTGCCAGCAGGCAGTACATCACCCCGATCCGCTTGTGATCGACGCTGGTGATCCATTCGCGCCAGACATAGGGCAGATGCCCGCGCTTCCACACCCAGACGAACACGCCGAGCAACACCGCGCCGATGACCGCCGCCGACACCAGCGGCAGAGGTTCGTGGAACGGGATCGAGTCCCAGCCCAGCTTGCCGGTCAGGCTCATTGCTGGCGTCCATCCTTGGCCGGCTTGGCCTCCGGCGCGCCGTTGCGCATCACGATCTGATCGTACAGGCCGGGTTGTAGCCGGGGATAGCTGGCGGGGCGGACGTTGCGGCTGGGATGCGCCATGGCGACGAACTCCGGCCAGTCGAGCGTCTTGCCCCGCCCCGCCCTGGCGGTCGCGACGAAGCGATCGAACGCGCCCTGCGGCACCGCGTCGACGAAGAAGTCCATATCGGCAAAGCCCTCCCCGCTATAATGCGCGGACAGCCCGCGATAACGCCCCGGCCTGTCGGCGCGCAGGTGAAGCGTCGCGTTCATTCCCGACATGGCATAGATCTGGCTGCCCAGTTGCGGCACGAAGAAGCTGTTCATCACCCCCGCGGAGGTGATGCGGAACCGCACCGGCGTACCGACCGGCACGACCAGCCGGTTGATCGTCGCGATCCCCTGCTCGGGATAGAGGAACAGCCATTTCCAGTCGGTCGCGACGACCTCGACCGTCATCGTCCTGGCGCGCGAGGCAATGGGCTTGGGCGGATCGAGATCGTGGCTGCCGATCCAGGCGATGCCGCCCAGGAACATGATCGCCAGCGCGGGGATCGACCACACGAGCAGCTCCAGCCGCCCGGAATAGGCCCATTCGGGCAGATGCCTGGCGCGGGTGTTACTCGCGCGGAACCACCAGCTGAACGCGAAAGCCAGCAGGATCACCGGCACGACGATCGCCAGCATCACCGCCAGGGAATTGAAGAAGATACTGCGCTCGCCCGCCGCGATCGGCCCCGCCGGATCGAGGATGCCCGGCTCGCACGCCGACAGCACGACGCACAGCATCAGGCACGCGAAACGCGCGGTGGTCTGAACTGGGCGCGGTTCACGAGGCATTCAGGCGGTGAACGGTGCTCCTCCGCTTTCGTTCCGCACGTCGCTGGTAGGGCTCAGGCGGCGACGCGTCGTCCCTCGCCGTCGCTCAAGTCATTGGCGGGACGATGGGTTTGCCGTGCGCGAACCGCGCGTGCCGCCGCGCGCCGCGTCGCGAACCGTCGCACGACCGGCCAGCGCGCCAGCATCGACGACGACAGCATCGCGGCAATGCCAAGCTCGACCACCCCGCCCCATTCGATCGCCGAGGCCATCATGACGAGGTCGCCCATCGATCCGCCCGCCATGGCAAGCATTCGGATTTCGTCGATCTCGAACCAGATGGCGAAGCCGATCAACGCGAGCCCAAGGATCATCACGCCCCATTGGGCCCGCCCGACCCGGTTCAACCGCCGCGCCGGGGCTTCGACCAGCCACCGCGACAGCCAGCGGCCGACCGGCAGATCCGGGCACCAGCGAAGAACCGCCATCAGCCCCAGCAGCAGCAATATACCCGCCACCATCTCTGTCCCCCCTTTGCGTCATTCCACTATGGGGCGGCGCCGGGTTTTTACCAGTGCTGGGCGTGACGCGGGGGGCCCCTCGCGACTATGATCCGCCGCATGATCTTGCGCAGCGCCCTGTTCCTCCCCGCCTCCAACGCCCGTGCGATCGCCAAGGCGCGGACGCTGGACAGCGATGCGGTCATCCTGGACCTGGAGGATGCGGTCGCACCCGAGGCCAAGGCGACCGCGCGCGAGGCGGCGGCAGCGGCCGTGCGCGAAGGCGGGTTTGGCAAGCGGATGCTGATCGTCCGGACCAACGGGCTGGATACGGCATGGGCGGCCGCCGATCTGGCCGCGCTGGCGTCGATCCGCCCGGCGGCGGTGCTGATCCCCAAGGTCAACGATGTCGCGACGCTCGAGCGCGCACGTGCCGCGCTGGGACCGGACGTGGCGCTCTGGGCGATGATCGAGACCTGTCGCGGCATCCTGTCGCTGCCCGCGCTGGCCGCAGCCGCGCGGGGTTTGGGGCTGACCGCGCTGGTCGCGGGGACCAACGATCTGGCCAAGGACATGCGCCTGCCCGCGCCCCCTGCTCCGGAGGCGCTGCTGCCGCTTCGCGTCCAGATCGTCGTCGCGGCGCGCGCGGCCGGGTTGATCGCGCTCGACGGCGTGTGCAACGCGCTGGATGCGCCCGAACGGCTGGTGGCGGAATGCGCGGAGGGGCGGCGACTGGGGTTCGATGGCAAGACGCTGATCCACCCCAACCAGATTGGATTGGCGAACCAGGGCTTCGGACCGAGCGAAGCGGAAATCGCCCGGGCGCAGCGAATCGTCTCGGCCTTCGCTGACCCCGCACAGGCGGCGCTGGGCGCGATCCGGCTGGACGGGCAGATGGTCGAGCGACTGCATCTGGCGGAAGCCGAACGGATATTGGCGCTGACGCGGACTTCGGCCGGATAACCTGCCCTCACCCTTCCCACCCGCTGTCGCGGGCCCCTTCCCTCTCCCGCCGGGAGAGGGAGGGAGGCGCGAAGCGCCGGAAGGTTGAGGGCGGGGGCGCTTACTCCAGCTCCAGAATCACCGCATCCACCGCCAGGCTGTCGCCGGTCCTGGCGGAGATCGACTTGACGGTGCCCGACTTGGCGGCGCGCAGGATATTCTCCATCTTCATCGCCTCCACGACGGCGAGCGGTTGCCCCGCTTCCACGGCGTCGCCCTCGGCCACGTCGAGCCGGACGAGCAGCCCCGGCATCGGCGCGATGAGGAATTTGGAGAGATCGGGCGGGATCTTCTCGATCAGATGCCGCGCGTAGGGCGCGGCGCGTGCGGGGAGGACGCGGACCGTGTGACTGGCGCCGCGCGTGGTCAGGCGGAAGCCGGTGCGGGTCTTCCCTATGCGCACCGACAGGGTATCGCCCGCCTCGTCCTCGACCGCGATCATCCGATCGCCGGGGGTATAGGCGATGGCGAGGTCGAGCGCGCTGCCGTCGACGCCGATGCCATCGGTCGAGACGTTGACCCGGTGGTCGGCACCCCCGATCCGAACCGTCCAGTCGGCGGGCGGCTGAAGTCGGTGGCCGAGCTGTCCGTCGATCCGCCGCGCGCGGTCGGCCTCGGCGGTCGCGGCGAAGGCGGCGACGGCGGCGAGCGTGCGGGTCAGTTCGCCGCTGGCCGGTGCGCCCTGGAAGCCTTCGGGATATTCCTCGGCGATGAACCCGGTCGAAAGATCGCCCGATCGGAAGCGCGGATGCTGCATCAGCGCCGAGACGAAGTCGATATTGGTCCCCGGCCCGCTGATCTCGAACGCATCGAGCGCGGCGACCTGGGCGTCGATCGCGGCTTCGCGGGTCGGGGCCCAGGTGACGAGCTTGGCGATCATCGGGTCGTAGAACATGCTGACCTCGCCGCCCTCGGCCACGCCGTCGTCGACGCGGACGCGAACCTCGTCATCGGCCTGTTCGGCTGGCGGATTGTAGCGGACCAGCCGCCCGGTCGAGGGCAGGAAGCCGCGATACGGGTCCTCGGCATAGACGCGGTTCTCGACCGCCCAGCCGGTCAGGGTCACCTGATCCTGGGTGAAGGACAACGGCTCGCCCGCCGCGACCCGGATCATCTGTTCGACCAGGTCGAGCCCGGTGATCTCCTCGGTCACGGGATGCTCAACCTGGAGACGCGTGTTCATCTCGAGGAAGTAGAAGCTCTTGCCCGTGACATCCGCGCCCGACACGATCAGTTCGACCGTGCCCGCGGAATAATAGCCGACCGCACGGGCCAGCGCGACCGCCTGTTCGCCCATGGCGCGGCGCATCTCGGGCGTGACGAAGGGCGACGGCGCTTCCTCGACCACCTTCTGGTGGCGGCGCTGGACCGAGCATTCGCGCTCGCCGAGATAGACGACGTTGCCATGTTGATCGCCCAGCACCTGGATTTCGATATGGCGGGGGCTCTCGATGAACTTCTCGATGAAGACCCGGTCGTCGCCGAAGCTGGCAAGCCCTTCGCGCTTGGTCGCCTCGAAGCCTTCGCGCACGTCCGCCTCGGACCAGGCGAGCCGCATCCCCTTGCCGCCGCCGCCGGCGCTGGCCTTCATCATGACGGGGAAGCCGATATCGCTGGCGATGCGCACGGCTTCCTCGGTATCGGCGATCTCGCCCAGATAGCCGGGGACGACATTGACCCCGGCGGCCTTGGCGAGCTTCTTCGATTCGATCTTGTCGCCCATCGCGGCGATGGCGTTGGGCGGCGGGCCGATGAACGCGACCCCCGCCTCGGCACAGGCGCGCGCGAAGCTCTCGCGCTCGGACAGGAAGCCATAGCCGGGGTGGATGGCATCCGCGCCGGTCGCCTTGGCGGCGGCGAGGATCAGCTCGGCCTTGAGATAGCTTTCGGCGGCGGGCGCGGGGCCGAGGCGCACCGCCTCGTCCGCCAGCCGGACATGCGGCGCGCTGGCATCGGCGTCCGAATAGACCGCGACGGTGGCGATGCCCATGGCTCTGGCCGTGCGGATCACCCGGCACGCGATTTCCCCGCGATTGGCGATCAGGATTTTCTGGAACACGGGGATACCTCTCCTTTTATGTCGTTGGTCCGTGTCGTGCCTGTTCCCCGGCGAAGGCCGGGGTCCAGTTTCCCTTTGGTCGATGGCGCGCCGTGGCTCCTCGGGGGAGGCATCTGCCACGTGCCATCGATGCTTCACCGCAACTGGACCCCGGCCTTCGCTGGGGTGGTCACGATGAGGGGCAAGAGGTTCACTCCGCCGCGACCCGCATCGGCTCGGCGCCTTCCATCGGACGCAGGCCCAGCTTGGCGAACAGCGCGGCGTCGGCATCGTCGCCCGCATTGCCCGCGGTCAGCAGCTTGTCGCCGGTGAAGATCGAGTTCGCGCCCGCCAGGAAGCACAGCGCCTGGGTGGCGGCCGACATGCTCTCGCGGCCCGCCGACAGGCGGACCATGCTCATCGGCATGGTGATGCGCGCGACCGCGACGGTGCGGACGAACTCGATATCGTCGATCCGCGCCAGCGGCGTGTCGGCGAGCATGTCGCCCAGCACCGTGCCCCTGACCGGCACCAGCGCATTGACCGGCACGCTCTCGGGATGGCGCGGCAGGGTGGCGAGCGCGTGTACGAAGCCGACGCGGTCGCCACGGGTCTCGCCCATGCCGACGATGCCGCCGCAACACACCGAAATGCCCGCCTCGCGCACGTTCGACAGCGTCTCCAGCCGATCCTCGAAACAGCGCGTCGTGATGACGTTGGCGTAGTTTTCGGGGCTCGTGTCGATGTTATGGTTGTAATAATCGAGGCCCGCCTCGGCCAGCCGCTGCGCCTGGGGGGCGTCGAGCATCCCCAGCGTCATGCAGGTTTCCAGCCCCATGGCCTTCACCCCCTCGACCATGGCGACGACCTTGTCCATGTCGCGCTCCTTCGGGCTGCGCCAGGCCGCGCCCATGCAGAAACGCTGCGAGCCGGCCGCCTTGGCCTCCGCCGCCGCCGCCAGCACGGCTTGCACGTCCATCAGCTTTTCGGCCTTCACGTCGCTCTCGGCCGAGGCGCTCTGCGAGCAGTACCCGCAATCCTCGGGGCAACCGCCGGTCTTGATCGAGCAGAGCGTGCACAGCTGCACCTCGTCCGCCGCGTGGTGCGCGCGGTGCACCTCGGCCGCCCGGAACAGCAGCTCGGTGAAGGGCAGGTCGAACAGCGCGGCGATCTCGGCGCGGGTCCAGTCGGTGCGCATAGCCGTCGCCTCGGGGCGGATCGCGGTGGTCGTCGTCATCACGTCGTGTCCTGTCATTCGCCCGTCTCGGGCGGCATATTATGGCCCAGCAGCCTCAGCACATCCTCGGCCGCTTTCACAAGGTTGGTGCCGGGGCCGAAAATCGCCTGAACCCCGGCATCGTAGAGCGCCTGATAATCCTGTGCGGGAATAACGCCACCCGCGATGACCTTGATATCGGCGCGGCCCGCGTCGCGCAGGTGGCCGATGAGTTCGGGGATCAGCGTCTTGTGACCCGCCGCCAGGCTGGAGGCGCCGACGATATCGACGTCGCGGGCGAGCGCCAGTTGGGCGGCTTCTTCCGGCGTCTGGAACAAGGCGCCGGGGACGACCTCGAAACCCAGATCGCCGAACATCGAGGAGACGAGGTTCGCGCCCCGGTCATGCCCGTCCTGCCCCATCTTGGCGACGAACATCCGGGGCTTGCGACCGAGACGACGCTCCACCGCCTCGACACCCCGGATCAGGCGGGCCCAGCGTTCGTCCTCGCCATAAGCGCCGCCATAGATGCCCGACACCGGGGTCGGCTGGGTGCCGTAGCGACCGAACACATCCTCCAGCGCCGAGGAAATCTCGCCCAGCGTCGCGCGCGCCCGCGCCGCCTCGACGGCCAGAGCGAGCAGATTGCTCCCCAATCCTCCCTGAGCTCGCTCGGGGAGGGGGACCGCGGCCGAAGGCCGTGGTGGGGGGGCGGAGAGGTCAGCCCCGGCCCCTCCACCATCGCTGGCGCGATGGTCCCCCTCCCCAAGACGAGCTTGGGGAGGATTTTGGGCCGCGTTACGCAGGGCATCGAGCGCGGCCTGAGTCGCAGCCTCGTCGCGTTCGGCCTTCACCCTGCCGATCCGGGCCACCTGTCCAGCCCGCACCGCATGATTGTCGATGTCCAGGATTTCCACCGGCGCTTCGTCGGCCAGCCGGTATTTGTTGACCCCGACGATCACGTCCTCGCCCCGGTCGACCTTGGCCGCACGCGCCGCCGACGCCTCCTCGATCATCGCCTTGGGCCAGCCCGCCGCGACCGCCTTGGCCATGCCGCCCTCGGCCTCGATCCGCTCGATCAGCTCCCAGGCGCCGTCGACGAGGCTCTGGGTCAGGCTCTCGACATAGTAACTGCCGCCCAGCGGATCGACGACCTTGGTCATCCCCGTCTCTTCCTGCAACACGATCTGGGTGTTGCGCGCTATCCGGGCGGAGAAGTCGGTGGGCAGCGCGATCGCCTCGTCCAGCGCGTTGGTATGGAGCGACTGCGTCCCGCCCAGCATCGCCGCCATCGCCTCGATGGTGGTGCGGATGACGTTATTATACGGGTCCTGCTCGGTCAGCGACACGCCGCTGGTCTGGCAATGCGTCCGCAGCATCTTGGAGCGCTCGTCCTTCGCCCCCAGCTGCGTCATCGCGCGGTGCCACAGCACACGCGCCGCGCGAAGCTTGGCGACCTCCATGAAGAAGTTCATGCCGATCGCGAAGAAGAAGGACAGCCGCCCCGCGAACTTGTCGATATCAAGGCCCGACGCCACGCCATATTTCACATATTCCATGCCGTCGGCGATGGTGAAGGCCAGTTCCTGGAGCTGCGTCGCCCCGGCCTCCTGCATGTGATAGCCGCTGATCGAGATGCTGTTGAACTTGGGCATCTCGGCCGAGGTATAGGCGAAGATGTCCGAGATGATCCGCATCGAAGGCTCGGGCGGGTAGATATAGGTATTACGGACCATGAACTCCTTGAGAATGTCGTTCTGGATGGTCCCTTCCAGCTTCGACCGGTGAACCCCCTGTTCCTCGGCCGCGACGATGAAGAAGGCCAGGACCGGGATCACCGCGCCGTTCATCGTCATGCTGACCGACATGGCGTCCAGGGGGATGCCGTCGAACAGGATCTTCATGTCCTCGACCGTGTCGATCGCGACGCCCGCCTTGCCGACATCGCCCGTCACGCGCGGGTGATCGCTGTCATAACCCCGGTGCGTCGCCAGATCGAACGCGACCGACAGCCCCTTCTGCCCCGCCGCCAGGTTGCGCCGGTAGAAGGCGTTCGATTCCTCGGCGGTCGAGAAGCCCGCATATTGCCGGATCGTCCACGGGCGCCCCGCATACATACTCGCGCGTACCCCGCGCGTGAACGGCGCGAAGCCCGGCAGGCCGGGGTCGGTGGTCACATCGGCGGCGGTATAGAGCGGCTTGACCGTGATCCCCTCCGGCGTCTGCCAGTCGAGGTCGCGCCCCTTCACCTCACGCGCGGCAAGGGCTTCCCAGTCGGACAGCTCAGGGCGTTCGGCCATCGGCCACTCCTCATCCACTCTTATTTTATTTCACTAGAGCGAAATCATCATGCGCGCGCAAGGGGCCGTATCCTACCGCCCCAGGAAACGCGCCGGACGCTTTTCGAAAAACGCCCGGCCGCCTTCCTCGCCGTCCTGCGTCGCGCGGGCGCGACGTTGGTCCTCCGCCTCGCGAGCCAGCGCGGTGGCATAGTCGCTATCGAATCCGGCGTGGAGCGCGCGGCGCATCAGCCCCAGCGCCACGCTCGGCCCCGCCGCCAGCCGCTCGGCCAGCGCGAAGGCTTCGGCGTCGAGCGCATCGTCGGCGACGACCTTGTGGATCATGCCCCAGTCCAGCGCCCTGGGCGCGGGCACCCGCTCGCCCAGCATCATCATCTCGGCGGCCCGCGCACGGCCGATCAGGCGCGGCAGCATCCAGCTCGCCCCGCCATCCGGGACGAGGCCGATATTGACGAAGGCATGGAGGAAATAGGCGCCCTCGCTGGCCACGCAGAAATCGGCCGCCAGCGCGAGGCTGCATCCGATCCCCGCCGCAGCACCCCGCACCGCGCTGACGACGGGTACGGGCAGGTCGACCAGCGCCAGCATCGCCGGATTATAATGCTCGACCAGTGCGCGATGCACGGTGTCCGGGCCGACATCGCCGCCCGAGATATCCGCGCCGGAGCAGAAGGCCCGCCCCTCGCCCGCCAGCAGCACCGCTCGCGCATCGCCGCGCTGCTCCAGCGCCCGCCCGATCGCGTCGAACAGCGCGGGCGGCGCGGCGTTCAGCCGCTCGGGTCGGTCGAGCGTCAGGACCAGCACATCGCCCCGCCGCTCGACGCGCAGCATCGCGTCGCTCAATGCCCCTCCCCCGGCGTTTCCATCAACTCGATCAGCACGCCACCCATGTCGCACGGGTGGAGGAACACGACCGGCGTGCCATGCGCCCCGATACGCGGCTGGCCAAGCAGCGTCGCGCCCTTCGCCTGTAAGTCCGCCACGGCGGCCGCCATGTCGGCGACCTCGAAGCACAGGTGATGTTGCCCGCCCGCCGGGTTCTTCTTGAGGAAGTTGGCGATGGGGGAGGTTTCGTCCAGCGGCTGGATCAGCTCGATCTGGGTGTTGGGCGCGTCGATGAAGCATACCCGCACGCCCTGCGGGGGCAGGTCGAACGGCTCGCCGATCGCGTCCGCGCCGAGGATGTGGCGGTAGGTTTCCACCGTCTTTTCGATCGACGGCGTGGCGATGCCGATATGGTTGAGACGGCCCAGGGTCATGCGCGCTTCCGATCGATCCGTGTGACGAGGGCGCCTCCCCTCCCCCGGCCCCTCCCGCCTGCGGGAGGGGAGAGGTTCTGGGTGAGCGCTGGCCCCAGGCACGCCCCTCCCGCAGGCGGGAGGGGATGGGGGAGGGCTCCCCCGCTTGCGACCATCTCAGAGCGGCAGATTGTCATGCTTCTTCCACGGGTTCGCCAAGTCCTTGTTCCGCAACTTGCGCAACCCCAGCGCGATCCGGCGACGCGTCGAGTGCGGCTGGATCACCTCGTCCACGAATCCTTTGGACGCTGCGACGAACGGGTTGGCGAAGCGCGCCTCATATTCCGCCGTGCGCTCGGCGATCTCCTCGGGCGTCCGCCCACGGAAGATGATCTCGACCGCGCCCTTCGCACCCATCACCGCGATCTCGGCGGTCGGCCAGGCATAGTTGAGGTCGCCGCGCAGATGCTTGGACGCCATCACGTCGTATGCGCCGCCATAGGCTTTCCGCGTGATGACCGTGATCTTGGGCACCGTCGCCTCGGCATAGGCGAAGAGCAGTTTGGCGCCGTGCTTGATGATGCCGTTATGCTCCTGCGCGGTGCCGGGCAGGAAGCCGGGCACGTCGACGAAGGTGACGATCGGAATCTCGAACGCATCGCAGAAGCGCACGAAACGCGCCGCCTTCCGCGAGGCGTTGATGTCGAGCACGCCCGCCAGCACCATCGGCTGGTTGGCGACGAAGCCGACCGTGCGCCCTTCGATCCGGCCGAAGCCGGTGATGACGTTCGCCCCGTGCGCGGGCTGCACCTCGAAGAAGTCGCCCTCGTCGACGACCTTGGCGATCAGCTCGTGCATGTCATAGGGCTGGTTGGCGCTGGCTGGGATCAGCGTGTCGAGGCTTTCCTCGATCCGGTCCCAGGCGTCCGCCGTAGGCCGCTCGGGCACGCCCTCGCGATTGTTGGCGGGGAGGAAATCGATGAAGTCGCGTGCCGCCAGCAGCGCCTCGATATCGTCCTCGAACGCGACGTCGGCCACGCCGGTCTTGGTGGTGTGCGTCACCGCGCCGCCCAAAGCCTCTTGCGTGACGACCTCGTTGGTCACCGTCTTCACCACATCGGGCCCGGTGACGAACATGTAGCTCGAATCCTTCACCATGAAGATGAAGTCGGTCATCGCCGGGCTGTAGACCGCGCCGCCCGCGCACGGCCCCATGATGAGGCTGAGCTGCGGCACCACGCCCGATGCCAGCACATTGCGCTGGAACACCTCGGCATAGCCGCCGAGCGAGGCGACCCCTTCCTGGATACGCGCGCCACCCGAATCGTTCAGCCCGATCACCGGTGCGCCGACCTTCATCGCCATGTCCATGATCTTGCAGATCTTCTGGGCGTGACGTTCCGACAGCGAGCCGCCGAACACGGTGAAGTCCTGGCTGAACACGAAGACCAGCCGCCCGTTGATCGTGCCCGACCCCGTCACGACGCCGTCGCCGGGGATGACCTGCTCGGTCATGCCGAAGTCGGTGCAGTTGTGCTCGACGAACATGTCGAGTTCCTCGAAGCTGCCCTCGTCGAGCAGCACGTCGAGCCGTTCGCGTGCGGTCAGCTTGCCCTTGGCGTGCTGCGCGGCGACGCGCTTCTCGCCACCACCGGCGCGCGCGGCCGCGCGGCGGCGCTCGAGTTCGACCATCGTCGATGCCATGACCTCATCCTCTTATGTCTTTCCGGGGTCTATGCCCGAGAGGTTGGGGGGATGGCAATCGCAGGGATTTCCGTTTTCGTAAGGGGAAGCTCCCCCTCCCGCAGGCGGGAGGGGGTTGGGGGGAGGGTCTGGAGTCTCACCGAGACCGCCGCCTGCGGCCGTGCCCTCCCCCGGCCCAGTTTCAGGTAAACGATGCCCCGCATCGTTTAGGTCATGCCGGGGGCATGACCAACCTGAAACTCGCCTGCGGGAGGGGAGAAAGACAAGAGCCCTGCTTGTTCAGGCGATCAGATATCCAGCGCCCAGCCGTCGCGCCCCTTGGGATCGAACGGACCGTTCGGCACGAAACGCTCCGCCCCCGCCCGCAGCCGCAACACACTCCAGTCGCCACGCCGGTCGACCGTCTCCAGCGCGCAGCCACACGCCTCATAAGCCGCGACCACATCGGCGCGCTGCGTTTCCAGCAGCCCCGCCAGTACCAAGGTCGCATCCGGCCCGGCAATCGCGGCCAATTCCGGCGCCATCGAAATCAGCGGCCCCGCCAGGATATTGGCGATGACCAGGTCATAGGGCGACGCCGCCATGATCGGATCGGCGAGCGCGCCGTCCGCGACGATCAGCTCCACCCCGTCCACGCCGTTGATCGCCGCATTCTCTTCGGTCACATCGACCGCGATGGGGTCGATGTCGGTCGCGACGACCTTCGCATCGGGCCAGAGATGGCGAACGGCGAAGGCGAGCAGTCCGGTGCCGGTGCCGACGTCGATGGCGTTCGCGACCGTCTCCGAAGCCATCGCGTCGAGCATCGCGAGACAGCCGCTGGTCGTTTCATGATGCCCGGTGCCGAAGGCGCGCCCCGCCGGGATGTGGAAGCCGCGCTTCCCCTCGGGCACCGTCTCGTCGCCGGTGTGGACGAAGAAGCCACCGACCGACAGTGGTTCGAGTCCGGCCTGGCTCATCGTCACCCAGTCCTGCGCGGGCACATGCTCG
This sequence comes from Sphingomonas sp. Leaf21, assembly GCF_916858675.1. Taxonomy (GTDB): domain Bacteria; phylum Pseudomonadota; class Alphaproteobacteria; order Sphingomonadales; family Sphingomonadaceae; genus Sphingomonas. The sequence goes on along the minus strand of NZ_CAKASM010000030.1, from coordinate 11,138 downwards.
ACCGTGGCGGGATGATCGCCCGCACTCGGCACCAGCGCGCGGATCGCGTCGATGGTCGCGGCATCGGGCTCCACCTCGAAATAGGCGTCGAGCCGCCAATGTTCGCGGTCGTCCTCGACCTCCTCGGTGGTCATGATGACCGCGTCGATCGCCAGATCGTCGGCGGCGTCGATCGCCTCCGCCTCGTCGCGGGTGCAGGGCAGCGTCAGCTTCCAGCTGTCAGCGGACATAGCTGGCTCCATTTACGTCGAGCACCGCGCCGGTCATCGAGGGCGGAGCGTCGGTGCACAGGAAACGCACGGTCGCCGCGACCTCCTCCGGAGAGGCGACACGGCCGAGCGGAATGTCGGCGAGCAGCCTGTCGCCGCCCCGGCTGGCCAGATAATCGTCCGCCATGCCGGTCATGGTGAAACCGGGACAGACCGCGAAGGCGAGAATGCCTTGCGCGGCATAGCCGCGCGCGATGGTCTTGGTCATCGCGACCATGCCGCCCTTGGATGCGGCATAATGCCAGTGGGCGGGCGAGTCGCCGCGATGGGCGGCGCGGCTGGCGATGTTGACGATCCGCCCGCCGACGCCCCGCTCCTGCCAGTGGAGAACCGCCAGGCGGCACAGCTCGGCCGAAGCGGTCAGGTTGACCTGCATCGTCCGCGCCCAGCTTTGCGACCAGTCTTCGGCGTCGAGCGGGCTCGCCTCGAAGATTCCGGCATTGTTGACCAGCATGTCGATCGCACCGCCCGCCTCGGCCATCGCCGTCGCCCAAAGGCGCGCGGGTTCCTGCGGCTGCGACAGGTCGGCGGCAATGCCACTTCTGGTGCCATGGCCCAGCACGCGGACATTCGGCAGTTCGCCCAGCGCCTTGGCGGTCGCCGCACCGATGCCGCGGCTGCTTCCCGTTACCAATATCGTCGTCATCCCCCGCCCGTGCCGGGCGCGAGCAGGCGCGTCAACGGGGTTGCGCACGCCGCCCCTGCCAGGGGGAGGATCGATGGATTGTCTCAGGCCGCGACGCGGGCGACGAACTGGGTGGCGCTGGTCTTCAATTCGCCCAGTTGCGTGTCGAGATCGTCGAAACCGCGCCCGACGCGATCGATCTCCTGCGCGACATGCTCGGTATCCGAACGGATCGCGGCGATGGTGTGTGACATCGAATCGGCGGCCAGCGCGGTTTCGTCGACGGCGGCGGTGATCGCGGTCACCGTCTGCGCCTGCGCCTCCATCGCGTGGCGGATGCGCTCGGCGGATACCTGCACCTCGTTCACCGTGGCCTTGATCGACGCGTTGGTCTCGACGGTCGAGCGGGTCGCCGCCTGGATCGCGGCGATCTTGGTCGCGATGTCGTCGGTGGCGCGCGCGGTCTGGCTGGCGAGGCTCTTGACCTCTTGCGCGACGACCGCGAAGCCCCGGCCCGCATCGCCCGCGCGTGCCGCCTCGATCGTGGCGTTGAGCGCGAGCAGATTGGTCTGACCCGCAATGTCGCGGATCAGGCCAAGGATCGACTCGATCGACTTGGCATGGTCGGACAGCATCTCGGACATGCCGACCGCCTGACCGGCCTGGTCGGCGGCGCGGTTGGCGACGTCGGCGGCCTGGTCGACCTCGGTCCGCGCATCCTCGATCGCGCGGATGAGGCCGGCGGCGGTCTGTGCCGCCTCGCGCATCGCGACGGCCGACTGCTCGGCAGCGGCGGCGACCTCACTCGACTTGCCCAGCATTCCGCGCGTCGACAGCGACGCGTCCTGCGCCTGGCGCCGCAGGTCCTGGCCGCCGACCGACGCGGTTTCGACCACCACCGTGATGCCGTTGCGGAAATCGTCCGCCAGCTTTTCGCGCTGCCGCTCGGCACACCAGCTCGAAAAGCCCGCGAACAGCTCGACCGTCAGCTCTGTTTCCATGCCGTAGAGCCGCAGCAGGGTATCGATCGCCAGGGTGCGGCGCGAATCGTCCGATGCCATCTCCTCCATGACGATCTTCAGAACCGCCCGGTCGCTCGAGCAGGACATGGCCAGCACCTCCATCGGCGCGACCCCGGCGGCATAGGCGGAGGCGATCGCCCGGCCGAGCGACTCGACCCATTCGCGCCCGCCCAGATCGCAGAAGCGATTGCGCAGATAGGCGCGCCCCGCCGTCTGCTGCCGCTCGCGGTCCAGCGGCGTCCATTCCGGCCGCCCCGGATTGTTGAGCCGCCAATGGTCCCAATAGGCGCTCGTCACCTCGTCCGCGCGCGGCTCGATCACCGGCCAGAGGTCGGCGGCATGCCGGATCAGCGAACGCGCGCCGCCGTCAAAGGCACGGATCCGCGCGTCGAGGTCGATGTTCGCCGTGATGACCGTGGGCGATGGCAGCTCGAAATCCAAGACGTGGTTCCCCCATTCGAAACGCTTCGAATCTTTCGCCGACAGCATGGGGGAAAAGGGTTAAAAGCATATTATTCGGTGGTTTCGGAGTAAAAGAGCGCAACGCCGATGCTGCGATGGCGGGATTCGCGCCCGCGCGCCGTCGCGGGATACGCTCCCGACTTGCATCCTGTCGGCGTCTTCACCATAGGCATATCCGCAAACCAGCCCGACCTTAAAGATTGTTCGAGGATCTGCCCTTGGCCGCCCGCAACACCGCACGCCCGCTCTCACCGCATCTCCAGATCTGGAAATGGGGTCCAAACATGCTGGTCTCCATCCTGCACCGCGTCACCGGCACGGGCATGGCGACGGTGGGCACGCTGCTTCTCGTCTGGTTCCTGGCGTCGATCGCCGCGGGTCCGGAAAGCTATGCGACGTTCCGCGACGTCTTCACCGTCCAGTCGGGCGGGCTCAACATCATCGGCTATGTCGTCGGCATCGGCCTGACCGCCTGCCTGTTCCAGCATATGGCCAATGGCATCCGCCACCTGTTCATGGATGTCGGCGCTGGCTTCGAGCTGAAGTCGAACAAGCGTCAGGCGCAGGCGACCATCATCTTCGCCGTCGTGATGACGGTGGCCTTCTGGCTCTATCTGGGGATCAAGTGATGCGTTCCGGAACCGCGATCGGCCGCGTGCGCGGCCTGGGCTCGGCCAAGTCGGGCACCCATCACTGGCTGAACCAGCGCCTGACGGCGGGGTCGAACTTCCTGCTGGTCGTATGGCTGCTGATCTCGATCCTGCGCCAGCCATCCTATGACTATGCCGCGATGCGGCTGTGGCTGGCCAATCCCTGGGCCGCCATCCCGATGGCGATGCTGGTCGCCTCCATCTTCTATCATATGCGCCTGGGGTTGCAGGTCGTGATCGAAGACTATGAGCAGGACCAGAACCGGGTCGCGCTGCTCGTCGTCATGAACCTGTTCGTCTTCACGACCGCCGCCGTCGCCATCTTCTCGATCCTCAAGATCGCTTTCGGAGCCGCTGCATAATGTCCGCTGCCGCTTACAAGATCATCGACCATACCTATGACGCCGTCGTCGTGGGTGCGGGCGGCTCGGGCCTGCGCGCCACCATGGGTATCGCCGAGGCGGGTCTGAAGACCGCCTGCATCACCAAGGTGTTCCCGACGCGCAGCCACACCGTCGCCGCGCAGGGCGGCATCGCCGCGTCGCTGGGCAATATGGGCCCGGACCACTGGACCTGGCACATGTACGACACCGTCAAGGGGTCGGACTGGCTGGGCGACCAGGACGCGATCGAATATCTGTGCCGCGAGGCGCCCGCCGCCGTGTACGAGCTGGAACATGCGGGCGTGCCGTTCAGCCGCACCGAAGAGGGCAAGATCTATCAGCGCCCCTTCGGCGGCATGATGCAGAATATGGGCGAAGGCCCGCCCGCGCAGCGCACCTGCGCCGCCGCCGACCGTACCGGCCACGCCATGCTGCACGCGCTGTACCAGCAGTCGCTGAAATATGACGCGGACTTCTTCATCGAGTATTTCGCGCTCGACCTCATCATGGACGAGCAGGGCAATTGCCGCGGCGTGATCGCGCTGTGCATGGAAGACGGCTCGATCCACCGGTTCCGCGCGCACAATGTCGTGCTGGCGACCGGCGGCTATGGCCGCTGCTATTTCTCGGCCACCTCGGCGCACACCTGCACGGGTGACGGCGGCGGCATGGTGCTGCGCGCGGGCCTGCCGCTGCAGGACATGGAGTTCGTGCAGTTCCACCCGACCGGCATCTACGGCGCGGGCGTCCTCATCACCGAGGGTGCGCGCGGGGAAGGCGGCTACCTCACCAACTCCGAGGGCGAGCGCTTCATGGAGCGTTACGCGCCGTCGGCCAAGGACCTCGCCAGCCGCGACGTCGTGTCGCGTTCGATGGCGATGGAGATCCGCGAAGGGCGCGGCGTCGGCAAGGAGGGGGATCACATCTACCTCCATCTCGACCACATCGACCCGAAGGTGCTGGCCGAACGCCTGCCCGGCATCACCGAGACCGGCAAGATCTTCGCCGGTGTCGACCTGACCCGCCAGCCGCTGCCCGTCACGCCGACCGTCCACTACAACATGGGTGGCATCCCGACCAACTATCACGGCGAAGTCGTGCGGTTGAAGGACGGCAACCCGGACTCGGTCGTCCCCGGCCTGTTCGCGGTCGGCGAAGCGGCCTGCGTGTCGGTCCACGGCGCGAACCGCCTCGGCTCCAACTCGCTGATCGACCTCGTGGTGTTCGGCCGCGCGACCGGCCTGCGTATCAAGGACACGCTGAAGCCCGGCACGCCGCACGCGCCGCTGCCCAAGGGGTCGGAGGAACTGGCGCTGGGCCGCCTGGATCACTTCCGCAACGCCGCCGGTGGCTCGACCACGGCGTCGGTGCGCAGTGAGATGCAGAAGACGATGCAGCGCCACTGCGCCGTGTTCCGCACCGACGAGCTGCTGACCGAAGGCCGCCAGATGATCCGCGCCACCTATGACCGGATGAAGGACATCGGCATCAAGGATCGCTCGCTGATCTGGAACACCGATCTGGTCGAGACGCTGGAGCTGGACAACCTCATCAGCCAGGCGGTCGTGACGATGGAGTCGGCGCTGAACCGCAAGGAAAGCCGCGGCGCGCACGTGAACGAGGACTTCCCCGATCGCGACGACGCCAACTGGATGAAGCACACCGTCGCGACCTTCGACGGCTGGGGCGGCCAGGGCGGCGGGGTCGCGATCGACTATCGCCCGGTGCATGATTACACGCTGACCGACGATATCGAGTATATCAAGCCGAAGAAGCGGGTTTACTAAACACCGCGTTTCCGACCTTCCAAACGGGGGGCTGGCGAGCGATCGTCGGCCCCTTTTTTGCTATTCCTTCTTCTTCCCCCCTTCCGCAGGCGGGAGGGGTCAGGGGAGGGAAAGCCCCAAGCGACCCAGCCCGTGGAGAGCCCCTCCCCCCATCCCCCTCCCGCAGGCGGGAGGGGGTGCGCCTGGCAGCGCGCGTGCGGTTCACGCTTAGCCGCCCCCTTCTTCCCCCCCCCTCCCGCAGGCGGGAGGGGTCGGGGGAGGGAAAGCCCCAAGCGACCCAGCCCGTGGAGAGGCCCCTCCCCCCATCCCCCTCCCGCCTGCGGGAGGGGGTGCGCCTGACCGCGAGCGTGCGGTTTACAGTTGGCCGCCCCCTTCTTCCCCCCTCCCGCAAGCGGGAGGGGGTGCGCCTGGCCGCTCGCATCCATGCCTTCGGCTCCTTCCGTAATCATTTCGGCAGCGCAGCGGAACGCGAGCGGCGGGGATGGGTTCACTTGGCATGTCCGCATCCGCTATCGCGTCCTCCATGTCGCTCGATCTCGCCCCGCCCCCGCCCCGCCTGTCTCCAGCCGATAGTCTGTTCCTCGATTTCGACGGCACGCTGGTCGACCTCGCCGACAATCCAGAAGGCGTGCATGTCGACAGCGTGCTGGCCGACCGGCTCGACGCGCTCGCGGCGCACATGCCCGGTCGCATCGCCATCGTCAGCGGCCGTTCGATCGCGCAGCTCGACGCGCTGTTCGGGCCGCAGGCACAGCATTTCACCGTCGCGGGCAGCCACGGCGCCGAACGGCGCTCCCCCGAGGACGGCCATGTCCAGCCCGACAAGCCCGATCACCTCGCCACCGCGACCGAGGAAATGCGCCGGGTCGCCGAGGCGAACGACCTGTATTTCGAGACGAAGAGCTTCGGCGCCGGGCTCCACTACCGGCGAAATCCGGATGCCGAGCCGCTGGCGCTGCGCGAGGCGACCGCGATCGCCGAGCGTCACGGCCTGACGCTGCAGCCGGGCAAGATGATGGTCGAGATCCGCCTGCCCGGCGACAAGGGCCAGGCGATCGAGACGCTGATGCAAACCCCGGCCATGCGCGGCACGGTGCCGATCTTCTTCGGCGACGACGTGACCGACGAGGACGGCTTCGTCGCCGCCGCCGCGCTGGGCGGCGCGGGCGTGCTGGTCGGCCCGATGCGCGAGACCGCCGCGCTCTACCGCCTTCCCGATGTCGCCGCCGTCCATCAATGGCTCGCCCGAGCGCTGGAGAATGCCGAATGATGCAACAGGATCTGAATCTCTGGCCGATCGGCAATTGCCAGGTCTCGGCGCTGGTCGATTCGCAGGGACGCTTCGTCTGGGGGTGCGTGCCGCGCGTCGATGGCGACCCGGCGTTCTGCGCGCTGCTGGGCGATGGCGAGCCCGAGACGGGCTATTGGGCGATCGATCTGGAGGATCGGGTGTCGACGACGCAGGGCTATCTGCGCAACACGCCGATCCTGGTCACCACGCATATGGACGATCGCGGCAACGGCATCGAGATCACCGATTTCTGCCCCCGATTCTCGCGCGATGGCCGCGTCTATCGCCCGACCAGCTATGTCCGGATCGTTCGCCCCATCAGCAGCCCCCGCATCCGCATCGCGCTGCGCGTCGCGACCGACTGGGGTCATCCGACGGAGCGGACGCAGGGGTCGAACCACATCCGCTACCTGATGACGCAGCAGACGTTGCGCCTGTCGACCGACGCACCGGTCGGGCACATCACCGCCGAACAATGGTTCCGCCTGGAACGCCCGATCCATATGTTCCTGGGCCCGGACGAGAGCTTTGCGGGCGTGCTGAACGAGGCATGCCGCGCGATGCTGGAGCGCACGACGCAGGAGTGGCACCACTGGGTGCGTGGCCTCGCCACCCCCGTCGAGTGGCAGGCGGTCGTCATCCGCGCCGCGATCACGCTGAAGCTGTGCCAGCATGAGGAGACCGGCGCGATCGTCGCGGCGCTGACCACCTCGCTGCCCGAACATGCCGATTCGGGGCGCAACTGGGACTATCGCTATTGCTGGATCCGCGACGCCTATTACACGGTGCAGGCGCTCAACCGGCTCGGCGCGCTCGACGTGCTGGAGGGGTATCTCGAATATCTGCGCAATATCGTCGATGCGGCGCGGGGCGGGCATATCCAGCCGCTCTACGGCGTCGGCGGCGAGGCGACGCTGGTCGAGCGGATCGAGGACAAGCTGCCCGGCTACCGGGCGATGGGGCCCGTCCGCGTCGGCAACCAGGCCTATGAGCAGATCCAGCACGACGCCTACGGCCAGATCGTGCTGTCCGACGTGCAGGCCTTTTTCGACACGCGGCTGTTCCGCATGTCGGGCGTCGAGGACTTCCACTCGCTGGAGCAGGTCGGCGAGCGCGCCTGGGCCAAGTACGACCAGCCCGATGCGGGCCTGTGGGAATTGCGCACCAAGAGCCATGTCCACACCTATTCCGCCGCCATGTGCTGGGCGGCGTGCGATCGACTCGCCAATGCGGCGCAGGCGCTGGGGCTGGAGGAGCGCCGCGCCTTCTGGCAGGAGCGCGCCGACCTGATGCGCGAGACGATCGAGCAGGCCGCCTGGCGGCCCGGGACGCAGCGCATGTCGGCGACCTTCGGCGGCGACGACCTAGACGCCAGCATCATCCAGTTGCTCGACCTGCGCTTCCTGTCGCCCGACGATCCCCGCTTCCGCTCGACGCTGGACGCGGTGGAAAAGGGCCTGCGCCGGGGCAGCCACATGCTGCGCTATGCGACCGAGGATGACTTCGGCCTGCCGCATACCGCTTTCAACGTCTGCACCTTCTGGTTGATCGAGGCGTTGTATGTCACCGGGCGTCACGCCGACGCCCGCGCGCTGTTCGAGGAGATGGTGGCGCGCTGCACCCCCGCCGGGCTTCTGTCCGAGGATATCGACCCGAATACGGGCGAGCTGTGGGGCAATTATCCGCAAACCTATTCGCTGGTCGGCCTGATCAACTGCGCCGTCCTGCTGAGTAAACCATGGAGTGCCGTGCGATGAGTCGCCTGATCGTCATCTCGAACCGGGTCCAACCGCCCTCCACCGGGCCGGGCGGCAATCAGGGCGGGCTGGCGGTCGCACTTCTCGCCGCGCTTCGCGAACAGGGCGGGATCTGGTTCGGCTGGTCGGGGGAAACCACCGAGGAATTCACCGGCCATATCAACTTCCAGCAGGGCGGCGGCGTCACCACCGCCACCATCGACCTGGAAGAGCAGGATATCGACGAATATTATAACGGCTATGCCAACCGGACCCTGTGGCCGCTCTTCCACTACCGGATCGACCTGACCGAGTTCGAGCGCGATTTCGATTCGGGCTATGCCCGCGTCAACGAGCGGTTCGCCGAGACGGTGCAGCCGCTGATCGAGCCCGACGATCTGGTCTGGGTTCACGACTATCACCTGATCCCGCTCGGCCGGGACCTGCGCAAGCGCGGCTTCAAGAACCGGATCGGCTTCTTCCTGCACATCCCCTGGCCGCCGGTCCGGCTGCTGATGTCGCTGCCCAGCCATCGCAAGCTGGTCGAATCGCTCTTCGCCTATGACGTGGTCGGCTTCCATACCGAGGACTGGCTCGACAGCTTCCGCGACTACGTGACCAAGGAGCTCGGCGGTACGCTCGGCGAGAATGGCGAGGTCACCTGGAACGGTCGCACCATCTGCGCCATCCGCGCGCCGATCGGCATCGAGACCAAGGAGTTCGAGGAAGCCGCCAATGGCCATGACGCACGGTTCGCCCGCGAGCGCATGTACATGTCGGCGACGGGCCGCAGCCTGATCGTCGGGGTCGACCGGCTCGACTATTCCAAGGGACTGGCCGAGCGGTTCCTGGGCTACGAGCGCTTCCTGACCCAGAATCCCGAGCGGCGCGGGCTGGTCTATATGCTCCAGATCGCCCCGCCCAGCCGCGAGAAGGTCAACACCTATCAGGAGATACGCGCCAATCTCGATTCGCTGTCGGGGCGGATCAACGGCGAGTTCGCCGATATCGACTGGGTGCCGATCCGCTACGTCAACAAGGGGTTCCCGCGCCCCGTCTTGGCGGGCATCTACCGCGCGGCGCGGATCGGGCTGGTCACGCCGCTTCGCGACGGCATGAACCTGGTCGCCAAGGAATATGTCGCCGCGCAGGATGCGGATGATCCCGGCGTGCTGATCCTGTCGCGCTTCGCCGGTGCGGCGGAGCAGCTGAAGGATGCGGTCCTCATCAACCCGTACAGCGCCGACGAAATGTCCGACGCGATCGTCCAGGCGCTCGCCATGCCGCGCAACGAGCGGATCCGGCGCTGGGAAAGCCTGATCGACAATGTCCGCCGCGAGGACGTGTTCTGGTGGTGCGAACTGTTCCTGGCGGCGCTGCGCGGGGATGGGGTGAAAGCGGAGGCGATTGAGGAAGCGGCGTCCTGATCCTCCCCGGCACGGGGAGGGGGACCGCCGCGAAGCGGTGGTGGAGGGGACTTGCCACAAAGGACTACCCCAGCGGCACGCCCCCTCCACCAGCCTGCGGCTGGTCCCCCTCCCCGTTCCGGGGAGGAATGGAATGCTCCAACCGCCGTCTCGGCAGCGCCTCGGGCATCTCGCGCCGGATATAGTCGAGCAGGCCTTCGCGGATCTCGCACCGCAGGTCGAACGCGGTCGAGGCGTCGCGCGCGGTCATCAACCCGCGCACCTCGATCGAGTCGGGCTTCACGTCGGTCACCTGCATATTGAAGAACCGCCGGTCCCAGCGCGTGCTCGCTTCGACGATCTCGCCCATCCTGGCGCGAAGGCGGGGAATATCCGCCGCCGGGTCGAGATACCAGAACACCGAGCCGAGCAACTGGCTGGTCTCGCGCGTCCAGTTCTGGAAGCTGTTCTCCAGGAACTTGGCGACGGGCACGACCAGCCGCCGCTCGTCCCAGATCCGCACGACGACGAAGGTGAGGTGGATCTGCTCGATCCTTCCCCATTCATTGTCGATGATGACCACGTCGTCGAGCCGGATCGGCTCGGTAAAGGCCATCTGCACGCCTGCGATCAGGTTCTTGAGCGCGGGCTGCGCGGCGGCACCGACGACCAGCCCCGCGATACCCGCCGAGGCCATCAGCGTGACGCCGATGGTGCGGATGCCCGGCACGCTGAGCAGCATCAGGCAGACGGTCAGGAACACGATCAGGAAGATGCCGATCCGCCCCAATATCTGCGCTCGCGTCCGCTTTCGCCTTGCGCGCAGATTGTCCTCGACGCTGATGTCCGCGCGCAGATAGACCACGCCCTGCAAGGCGCGCAGCGCCGACACCGCGAGCCAGCCGAGCAGTGCGGGCACCCCGAAGCCCAGCACCTGTCGCCAGATGTCGCGCCCTTCGCTCGACATGGGGACGAGGCGCATCGCGAAGCTGACCGCGATCGCGATCGCCACCCAGCGCAGCGGCTGACGGATGTGCGCGAGGACCAGATCGTCGCTTTCGCTGGCCGTCCGCCGCGCCGCGTGACCGGCGATACGCATCGCGACGCTGTGCACCACCACCGCGATCAGGATCGCCGCCGCGATGATGAGGACATGTTGAACCCACAGCCATTCGGCCGGAATGTCGAGCGATCGAAGCCAGCGCATGGGGCTGCTAAAGGGTCAGGGGCAGGAAGGTTCCGGGGGTACGTGATTCCCTCCCCGCTTCCCACCAACGTAAAAAGCGCCCCCGACCGCAATCGGGGGCGCCTTCGTCAGGACCGGGTCAGGCCGCCGGTCGGATCGCACCGGTGGGCGCGGGAGCGGGGGCACCAGCCGGGGGCGGCGGGGGCGGTACGGGCACGCCCTGCGGAGCGGCACCGTTCACGGGCGGAGGCGGGGGCGGAGGCACGGCACCCGGTGCGCAACCACCCGGCGGGGGCGGCGGGGGCGCACCCGGACCACCCG
>NZ_CAKASM010000029.1 GCF_916858675.1 Sphingomonas sp. Leaf21 | reverse complement strand
CTCGCGCTCGCGAAAGGCGGCCCGCGCCTCGATCCGACCGGTCATCGTCGCCGCGCGATCGCTCGCCCGCGCCTCACGCGCCCGTGCCCGCGCGGCGGCGCGCTCCTCCAGGCTGTCGTTCGTCCGTACCCGGACTCCGCCATTGGGCGGGGTCACACCCCAACTGTCATCGACCACGCTCGTCGCTCCCCGCAAATAGGTCGGCCGCTCTATAGCCGCGCGCCGACGCCAGGCCAGCGCCGTCCACGATAATCCGCTTGGCAACCAGACCGCGTTCCGCTTGTTATTGATCCAGAATAAAAAGACGGGAGGATAGCGATGGACCCGATGCTCGACCCCGACCTGATCGAATTCATGGACGATGCGAGCCTGCTCGCCGCCTTCGAGATGGTCCGCACCGCGCCCGACGATGGCGGACACGGCGCGCTCATAGCCGAGCTTCGCCGACGCGACCTTGGCCCCGTTACCGCCCCGACACTTGCGATCATGGCCGACACCAACCGCCGGACCATGCCACTCCGCCTCTAGCTCGCGGTCGGTCGCCGCCTATTGGCGGATATAGCGGAAATACCACACTTCGTGCCCCTGCCGCCGAGCCTTGCGCTCATAGCGGGTTTCGGGCCAGTCGGCGGGGCGGGTCAGGAAGTCGTGCGGCGTTCGCGCCTGCCAGGCGAAGTCTTCCCGCGCATTCATGATCATCATCGACCAGTGGCAATAGGTCGGATCGTCGGTCCCCAGACGGAATTCGCCGCCGGGCTTCAGCTTGCGCGCGATCGTGTCGAGCGGGCCGTGGTTCATCATCCGCCGCTTGGCATGCCGCGCCTTGGGCCACGGGTCGGGATGCAGCAGGTAGACTCGCTCCAGGCTGGCATCGGGCAGCCGCTCGATCACCTCCAGCGCGTCGCCCATGTGCAGGCGGACATTGCCGAGCGCGCGGTCGCGAATATGGCCGAGCGCGCCGACCACGCCATTGAGGAACGGCTCGCAGCCGATGAAGCCGGTGCCGGGGGCCGCCTCGGCCTGGCCCGCCAGATGCTCGCCCGCGCCGAAGCCGATCTCGACCTGGAGTGGCCGGTCGTCGCCGAACAGACGCATGGCGTCGAGCGGGCCGTCCTCGGGCACGCTCAGCCCAGGCAGCATGTCCTCGACCAGGGCGGCCTGGCCCTGGCGCAGCTTGTGGCCCTGTCGCCGACCGTAAAGGCGGCGGATCGTCGTCGGATCGTTCATCGCCGGGCCCTTAGCGCGGGTGGCGAAGGGAGCCAAGGGCGAGCCCGGCCGTTGCCCGGCACAGATGACCGACGATAGACCCCAAGCCGACGGCAAGGCGCAGAAGGCCGCCGATGCCAAGGACCTTCACCGCGCGGTGCGCGAAGCGGGCGAGAGCGAACTCGACCGCCCGGCGGGGGCGCTGTTCTGGTCGGGGCTGGCGGCGGGGATCGCGATCCACAGCTCGCTGATCGCGGAGGGCGCGCTTCACGCCGGACTTCCCGATGCGCCGTGGCGTGGGCTGGTCGCGGCCTTTGGTTATCCCGTCGGATTTCTGGTGGTGATCCTGGGACGGATGCAGTTGTTCACCGAAAGCACGATCACCGCGATGCTGCCGCTGGTGACCAGGCCATCGGGCTGGGCGTTGAAGCGGACGCTGCGGCTCTGGGCGATCGTGCTGGTCGCCAACCTGATCGGCACCGCGCTGGCGGCGGGCATGGTCGCGGGCGGGGCACTGGGAAATGCCGAGATCCGCGAGGCGATGGTCTCGGTCTCGGCACGCATCCTGGAGCTGGGCGGGTGGGAGACGTTCGTCAACGCCATCCCCGCCGGTTTCCTGATCGCGGTGGTCGCGTGGATCCTGCCCAATGGCCGCAGTCAGGCCTTCTGGATCATTCTGGCGATCACCTATGTCATCGCGATCGCGGGTTTCAGCCATTCGATCGTCGGCGCGGACGAAACCTTCCTGCTGCTCTTCACCGGACAAGTGGCCGCCGGACGCGCGCTGTTCGGGCTCCTGATTCCGGCGATCCTCGGCAATCTGGTCGGTGGGGCGGGGCTGTTCACGCTGCTCGCCCATGGGCAGGTGCAAGGCGAGACTCGGGGATAGGCGCCAGACGAAAAAGGGGAGCCGAAGCTCCCCTTTCCCGTGATCGGCTCCGTGCCGGATCAGGCGGCGACGGCACCCTTGATCTGGTCGACCAGGTCGGTCTTTTCCCAGGTGAACAGCGCGCCTTCCGCCTCGCGGCCGAAGTGACCGTAAGCGGCGGTCTTGGAATAGATCGGCGCGTTGAGCTTCAGATGCTCGCGAATGCCCTTCGGCGTCAGGCGGACCAGCTTGGGCAGCGCGGCCTCGAGCTTGGCTTCCTCGACGGTGCCGGTGCCGTGCAGGTCGACATAGACCGACAGCGGCTCGGCGACGCCGATCGCGTAGGACAGCTGGATGGTGCAGCGCTTGGCCAGGCCCGCCGCGACGACGTTCTTGGCGAGGTAACGCGCGACGTAGGCCGCTGAGCGGTCGACCTTCGTCGGATCCTTGCCGCTGAACGCGCCGCCGCCATGCGGAGCCGCGCCGCCATAGGTGTCGACGATGATCTTGCGACCGGTTAGGCCGGCGTCACCGTCCGGGCCGCCGATCTCGAACAGGCCGGTCGGGTTGACGTAGATCTGCTTGTCGTCCGGCAGCCAGCCCTCGGGCAGGATGTCGGTCAGCACCGACTTCACATAGTCGCGAAGCTTGACCTGTCCCGCCTCGTTCGACAGCTCGGCCGAGTGCTGGGTCGACACGACGATCGCGGTCGCGCGGACCGGCACGCCGTTCTCATATTGCAGCGTCACCTGGCTCTTGGCGTCGGGCTCCAGGAAGGGGGCCGCGCCCGAGTGGCGGTCGGCGGCCATCTTTTCCAGGATCTTGTGGCTGTAATACAGGGTCGCGGGCATCAGGCCGGGCGTTTCGTCGGTCGCGTAACCGAACATGATGCCCTGATCGCCTGCGCCTTCGTCCTTGTTGCCGCTCTCGTCCACGCCCATCGCGATATGCGCCGACTGGGCGTGCAGATTGTTCGAGAAGTCGAAGGTCTGCCAGTGGAAGCCCGACTGCTCGTACCCGATCCGCTTGACGGTATCGCGCACGGTCCGCTCGATCTCCTCCAGCGCGCCCTCGGCCCACTGGTCGTTCTCGAACACGCCCTTGCAGCGGATTTCACCCGCCAGCACGACCTTGTTGGTGGTGGTCAGCGTCTCGCACGCGATGCGCGCTTCCGAGTCCTTGGACAGGAACAGGTCGACGATCGAGTCGCTGATCTGGTCGGCGACCTTGTCGGGGTGACCCTCGGAAACCGATTCCGATGTGAAGATGTAGGAGTTCCGCATTCCTGTCCTCATAAGGATATAAAGATAGCTTTATATGTCCTCTAGCGACCACGACGGCGGATGGCAACGCCGATCGCGGCGAGCGCGGCCGCGACGACCAGTGCCAGCATGTTGCCGACGCGCGAGAACAAGGTCGGCGGCAGCGCGGCGGGCAGGGGGGCTTCGGCGGAACCCGCCGTCTCATGCGGCACGGCGGCGATCAGTCGGCCATCGGCGGCGATGATCGCCGAGATGCCCGTCGGGGTGGCACGGATGATCGGCAGGCCTTCCTCGATCGCGCGCATCCGGGCCTGGGCGAGATGCTGCGGCGGACCCCAGCGCCCGAACCATGCGTCGTTGGACGGGTTGAAGAGCAGGCGCGGGCGATGCGCCTCGTCGACCACCTGGCCGGAGAAGATGATCTCGTAGCAGAGCTGGACGCCGACGGGCCCGAAGCCGGGAATCGGTAGATTGCGCGGGCCGGGGCCGGGGGTGAAGTCCATGTCGCCGGGGACGAGGCGAGCGAGGCCGAGCGGCTTCAACAGCCATGGCATGGGCAGATATTCGCCATAAGGCACCAGATGCGCCTTGTCGTAACGACCGGTGATCCGGCCGTCGGGGGAGATCGCGAAGACGCTGTTGGTCGCGCTCGACACCCGGTTGCGATCGGGCGTGAACAGCAATGCGGTGCCCCCGACGAGCGCGGCATCGCGCGGCCCCAGCACATTGGCGATCTGCCGCCGCGTCCAGAAGGGCGGGGCGTAGTTGAACCCGAAATAGGCCCATTGCGGATAGCCGTCCTCGATCATGTCGCGGACCACCCCCTCTGGCCAGACGATCAGCCGGGGGCGGGCGCCGGGCCTTCCCGACAGCGTCGTCAGACGCTGGAGCAGCAGCGGACCGTCGCTCTGCCCGCGCTGATCCTGCGCGACATTGGGCTGGACGACGCGGACCAAAGGCGCATCGGCGCCAGGCTCGGGCGCGCGGGTGAGGGGGGCGGAGAGGGCGGCCAGCCCGGTCGCGGGCACCATCACCGACGCCAGATGCCAGCGTCGCCGCAGCGACAGCCAGATCGCGCCCGCCAGCACGACGGTCAGCCCCGACAGCGCATAGGTGCCGATGACGGCGCTCATCCGTGCCACCCCGATCACCGGCAACCAGACGACCGACAGCGGGTCCCAGGCATAGCCGGTGAACAGCCGCGCACGCAGATATTCGGTGGCGATCCACGCGGCGGCGAAGATCAGGACATAGGCCGAATCGGGCCGCTTCCCCCGGAAACGCCAGGCGACGCCCGCCGCCGCCATCGGGAACACCGCCAGATACAGCGCCAGCCCGACCGCCGCGAAATAGCCGAGCGCCGGCGGCATCTTGTCCTGAAAGTCGAAGGCGTGCTGGAACCAGTTGTTGTTGACGGTGAAATGCCCGACCCCGAACGCCCAGCCCCGCCACAGCGCACCACGGATGCTCGGCGCGTCCTGAACGAGGGCGAGCAGGACGATCACGCCCGCAAGCGTCAACGGCCAGAGATTGAGTGGCGCGAAGCCGCAGGCGGCGACCGCCCCGGCGACAAGGGCGATGAGGGCGGGATGGCGTGTCACGGGCGCAGGATATGGCGCGGGCGCCGTGCAGGGGCAATGCGCGATTGCTCTTGCCGTCGCGGTCAGCTTCACGGTGAAGACCCGATCCCATTCCTCCCCTGCAAGCGGAGGGGGGGCGTGCGAGGCATGGTGAAGGGGCGTCGCCGGTGGCGATCAGGGCATGACCGCTCCAGCCCCGACGCCCCCCCGTCAGGCTTGCGACCTGCCACCTCCCGTTCGGGGGGAGCAATGGGGTGTCGCGCCACGCGCTCCGCGTGCCGCATCGCCGCTTTTGTCGTCACACCCCTGTCATGCAATTTCGCTGGCGTTCCTCCCGTCGGCACCCCATCTTGGGTGGACCACAGACGGTGAAAGGACCGCATGAGCCGCAAGCCCCTCCCCGCCCAGGCCGGTGAACGCAGCCGGGCGGAACTCAGCTTCGACAAGCCGCAGGTGCTGGCGCAGCTATTTGGTCAATATGACCGCAACCTGGTCGCGTTGGAAAACCGACTGGGTGTCTATATCACCGCACGCGGCAACCGGGTGGGGCTGGAGGGCACCGCCGAGCAGGTCGGGCTGGCGCGCGACGTGCTGAACGATCTCTATGCCCGCATCCAGCGGGGCGAGGATATCGATACCGGACTGGTCGACGCCTCGATCGCGATGGCCTCGGAACCCACGCTCGACGGCATCCTCAGCGCCGAGCGGACATCCGCACCGCCGATCATGATCCGGACGCGCAAGAAGACGATCGTGCCCCGCACGCCCGCCCAGGCGCATTATATGAAGCAGCTCGTGTCCAACGACATGATCTTCGCGCTCGGGCCAGCGGGCACCGGCAAGACCTATGTCGCGGTGGCGCAGGCGGTGGCGCAGCTCATCACGGGCTCGGTCCAGCGCCTGATCCTGTCGCGCCCGGCGGTCGAGGCGGGCGAGCGGCTGGGCTTCCTGCCCGGCGACATGAAGGAGAAGGTCGACCCCTATCTCCGCCCGCTCTACGACGCGCTCTACGACTGCCTGCCCGCCGAACAGGTAGAGCGGCGGATCGCCAGCGGCGAGATCGAGATCGCACCGATCGCCTTCATGCGCGGCCGGACACTGGCCGATGCCTTCGTCATCCTCGATGAGGCGCAGAACACCACGCCCGCGCAGATGAAGATGTTCCTGACCCGCTTCGGCCAGAACAGCCGCATGGTCGTCTGCGGCGATCCCAACCAGGTCGATCTACCCGGCGGCGTCGCGGCTTCGGGCCTGGCCGATGCCGTTCGGCGCCTGGAGGGGGTGGAGGGCATCGCGATGAGCCGCTTCACCGCCGCCGACGTCGTCCGCCATCCGATCGTCGGGCGGATCGTTGATGCCTATGAAGGGCCCAACGCCTGATCCTGCTTTCGCCCAGTTCTGCTTTCGATGGCGTAACGATGGAACTGTTGATAGGGGGCGGCGATTTTCCCACCGACCGCCTCCTTCACCCCGAAAGGCTCCGATGATCGAGATTGCGCTGATCCATGAAGAGCCCTGGTCCGGGGACGAGGCGCAGTGGGAGGCGATCGCCACCCGCGCCGCGCGCGCCGCGATCGAACGGACCCCGCACGGGCCGTTGCTGACCACGCCCGCGCTGATCGAGATCTCGGTCCGGCTGACCAGCGACGACGAGGTGCAGGCGCTCAACCGTCAGTATCGACAGAAGGACAAGCCGACCAATGTCCTGTCCTTCCCGATGGTACAGCCCGACCTGATCGAGACGGTCACGCAGAATTCCGACGATGGCGAGGTGCTGCTCGGCGACATCGTGCTGGCGCATGGCGTCTGCGTCGCGGAGGCGGGGGAGCGCGGGATCGCCACCGAAACGCACGCGACTCATCTTCTGGTGCATGGCGTTCTGCATCTGCTAGGCTATGACCATATGAACGACGACGAGGCGGAGGCGATGGAAGCGATCGAACGCGACGCGCTGGCCAGCCTCGGCATCGACGACCCCTATCACATACGCGAGGACTGACACCCCCCGATGGCCGACGGCCCCAGTAGCAGCACCGGCAACGGTGACTCCAACGAATCCGGTATATGGCGCGGGCTGAAGAGCCTGATCTTCGGCGATGAGCAGGGCGAGTCGCTGCGCGATCAGCTCGAAGACGCGATCGATCGGCATGAGGGCGATCCCGGCCCCGATGCCAAGGGCGACCTGACCCCGCTCGAACGGCAGATGGTGCGCAACCTGCTGCACTTCGGCGAGCGCGACGCGGGCGATGTGGGCGTGCCCCGCGCCGACATCATCGCGGTCGAGGAGCGGACGACCTTCGACCATCTGGTCCAGATCTTCGCCGAGGCGGGGCACAGCCGCCTGCCCGTCTATCGCGAGACGCTCGATTCGATCATCGGGATGGTCCATATCAAGGACGTGTTCAACATCCTGGCGACCGGTGCCGCGCATCCCGAGACGCTCGCCGGGCTGATCCGCGATCCGCTGTACGTCCCCATGTCGCGCGGCGCGCTCGACCTGCTGGCCGACATGCGCCAGAAGCGGGTCCATCTGGCGGTGGTGCTCGACGAATATTCGGGGACCGAAGGCCTGGTCACCATCGAGGATCTGATCGAGGAGATCGTCGGCGAGATCGAGGACGAGCATGACGATGCGCCGCAGGCGCTGCTCGTGCCGCTCGACGGCGGGGCCTGGGACGCCGACGCGCGCGTCAGCCTGGAGGAAGTCGGCCGCGCGGTCGATCCGGTGCTGGAAGAGGCGGAGGAGGATGTCGACACGCTGGGCGGGCTGGCCGCGGTATTGGCCGGACAGGTCCCGCCTGCGGGCACCTGCATCGACCATCCCAGCGGCTGGCGGATCGAGGTGACCGAGGCGGACGAGCGCCGCATCCATCGACTTCGGTTGCATCCGGCGGTCGCGACCGAGGTCGAATAAGGCGTGACATGCCGGACGGCATGATCCGCGGCTATATGGCGTCGGACCGGGCGGCATGTCTCGCCCTGTTCGACGGCAACACGCCGCGCTTCTTCGCAACCAGCGAGCGCGCGGAGTTCGAGCGTTTTCTGGACCGCCATGCGGCCGAGTGGGCGTTTCGCGTGATCGATCAAGACGGGCAGGTCGTCGCCTGCGGTGGCTTCGCCGTGGGGAGGGATGGCCGGACCGCGCATCTCTGCTGGGGCATGGTCGCGCATGGCCTCCACCGCCAGGGGCTCGGCCGCCGTCTTGCCGAGGCGCGTCTCGCCGCCGCATCGGCGCATCCGGGCATTTGCGACGTTCACCTCGACACCAGCCAGCACAGCTACCGCTTCTATGCGCGTCTCGGCTTTCGGACGGAGCGGGTTACGCCCGATGGCTATGGGCCGGCCCTCGACCGGTATGACATGGTTCGGCCGATCCGAGGGGATGGATGATCGGGTGTCGTCTCAAGCGACGCCGTCGATCACACTGGTCATTTCAATGCGTTAGCAATGTCGGCCTGAGCGGTTTACTGGCGATGACACGGACAGGACAGGTCGTCGGGACGTTTGGCGGCATGGCTTCCCGGACGTATCCGTGATCGACCGGGCCTGGTCCCCGAGATCGGGGGCGCGAATTACCTCCCTGACACTCGCGCTCTCGAAGGCCGCCGATGCGCTCCCCTGTGGCATCGGCGGCCCCCTTTCGCGCCACATGTCCGGGTCGTCGCCCACGCTGCGCCAGTCGGCGCATCGGCTGGGCTTTCCGACCCTCGTCTCCATCGAAGGGAGAGCGAGGAAGTCGATCGCCACGGCAATTGCGCATGGGGCCTTCCCCCCGCGCGTGCATCCGCCTAGTTTCGGGTCATGCGCAAACACGTCCTGATCCTGCTCGGCATCCTTATGGTGGTCGGCATCGCCATTTTCGCCTGGCTGGCCTGGCCCGATACCGCGCGGTTGAGCGTCGATCAGGTCGCGGGCAAGCAGCCCAGGATCGAGGCGCCGCGCGAGCAGGTCATCCCGACGGTCAACATCGCCAAGCCGGTCGGCTGGACGAACGGCGCGAAGCCGACGGTGGCGCAGGGGCTGGCGATCCAGGCGTTCGCGACCGGGCTCGATCACCCGCGCTGGCTGTATGAGCTGCCCAATGGCGACGTGCTGGTGGCGGAAACGAACTCGCCGCCGCGCCCGAGCGCCGGGCTGGTGCAGCGGGTGATGAACTTCTTTCTCGGCCGGGCTGGGGCGGCGGTGCCGTCGGCCAACCGGATCACGCTGCTGCGCGACACCAATGGCGACGGCGTGGCGGACGTGAAGACGCCCTTCATGACCGGGCTCAACTCGCCCTTCGGCATGGTGTTGTTCGACGGCCAGCTCTATGTCGCGGACACCGATGCACTGGTCCGGGTGCCCTATACCGAGGGTACGACCAAGATCACCGCCAAGCCCGAAAAGGTCGTCCCGCTCAATCCGGCGGGCAATCACTGGGCGCGCAACGTCATCGCATCGGGCGACGGCCAGACACTGTTCGTATCGGTCGGATCGTCGAGCAATATCGCCGAGAACGGCATGGACGCCGAGAAGTATCGCGCCGCGATCCTGCAGGTCTGGCCCAAGGACAAGAACTGGCGGATCTATGCGGCGGGGCTTCGCAATCCGACCGGCATGGCGATCAATCCGGGCAATGGCCGGTTGTGGACCGTGGTCAACGAGCGCGACATGCTCGGCTCCGACCTGGCGCCCGACTATCTGACCCAGGTCGAGTTCGGCGATCACTTCGGCTGGCCCTGGTATTATTGGGGTGGCTATCCCGATACGCGGGTCGAGCCCGCCAACCCGGCGCTGCAGCAATATGTGAAGCGCCCCGACTATGCGCTGGGGCCGCACGTCGCGGCGCTGGGCCTGACCTTCTCGCCGGGCGCCAGGCTGGGCGACCGTTTCGCGCGCGGGGCGTTCGTCGGCGAGCATGGCTCGTGGAACCGCAAGCCCGCCTCGGGCTACAAGGTGGTGTTCGTGCCGTTCGGGCCCAACAACTTCCCCGTCGCCAACGCCAAGCCGGTCGAGGTGGTCGGCGGCTTCCTCAATGCCGATGGCCAGGCGCAGGGGCGGCCGGTCGGCGTGATCGTCGACAAGGCGGGCGGGCTGCTGGTCGCGGACGATGTCGGCAACGCGGTGTGGAAGGTCACCGCGGCGAAATGACCGGCCCGGGCATGAGGCCGAACGCAGTCTACGCGACAGCGGTCGGCGTGTCTGTTTTCCTTCTCATGCTGCTGCTCGACGCGCTCCACATCGCGGTCCATTGGCCGTGGCGCGCCGCGCTGGTCGGCCTGGTGTGCAGCGCACTGATGTCGTGGGCCCGGTCGAAACGAGCGTAAGGCTCAGGCTGGCTTGAGCTTGAGCAGCGCCAGTCCGAAGCCGATGAAGATCGCGCCCGTGACGCGGTTGAACGCGCGCTTGACCCTCGGTCGGCCGAGATAGCGCGAGAGCGAACGGCCGCCGAGCGCATAGGCCGCGTACCAAAGCGCCTCGATCACCGCGAAGGTCGCGACGAGGATCGCGAATTGCGGCGCCTGGGAGCGGGCGGGGTTGATGAACTGCGGGAGGAAGGCGACCGCGAACAGGATCAGCTTGGGATTGCTGATCCCGATCAGGAAACCGCCGCGAAAGATCGCACGGCGCGACAGGCTGCGGGGTATCGGGCCATTGCCGACATCGACCGGCGCGACGTCCGCGCGCATGGCCTTCACGCCCAGGAACAGCAGATAGGCGACACCGGCATAGCGGATCACCTCGAACGCGCCCGGCAGTGCGAGGAGCAGCGTCGTCAGACCGGCGGCGGACGCGGCGAGGACGCTCACCACCGCGCTCAGGCATCCCGCCATCGCCGCGACGCTGCGCCGCAGTCCCATGTCGACCGACCGGGTCATGATGTGGAGCATGTTGGGACCGGGGGTGCCCGACAACAGGAACACCGCCCCGATGAACGGCCACCAGGTGTGAAGCGCCATGGGGTTCGAACGACCTATTTCAGCAGCTTGGGCGCCTCGGCCCGGATCACCGCCTCGAGCTGGCTGGAGAAGAGCGACAGGAAGCCGGGAAGGTTGACCACGGCATGGACATTGTCCTCGAACACCGTCGCCTCCGCACCGATCGACTGGCCCATCGCGCCAACGGTGAAATACATCGTATCGCCCTCCCAGCGATGCTCGACCGTCGCGCCGCCGGGGATCATCCGGCCGATCTTGCCGATCCCGCCGTCGAGCCGTTCGCGCACCGCCGCCTTGCCGAGCTTGTGCGGGATATCGAGCGAAATGGGGGCGCTCATGCGGTCATCTCCGTGGCGAACAGCATCGAATCGTCGGCAAAGGCCTTGAACTCCAGCGCGTTGCCGCTGGGGTCGCGGAAGAACATGGTGGCCTGCTCGCCGGGCTGGCCCTTGAACCGGATATAGGGTGCGATGCCGAAGCGGATGCCCGCCGCCTCGACCCGCGCCGCGAGATCCCTCCAGTCGTCCATCGTCAGGACGACGCCGAAATGCGGGACCGGCACCTGATGCCCGTCGACCGCGTTCTCGACCGCCACCGGCCGGGCGGCGGGATCGAGGTGCGCGACGATCTGGTGCCCAAACAGATCGAAATCGATCCAGTGGTCGCTCGATCGCCCCTCGGCACAGCCGAGCACCGATCCATAGAAATGCCGCGCGGCGGCCAGGTCGTGGACCGGAAAGGCGAGGTGGAAGGGGCGTATCGTCATGCGCCCGAATTTAGGGCGGCCGGGCCACGATGACCAGCCCGTCCGCGTCCGCGGGCTCAGGCCGCCGCGAACAGCTTTGCCTGACCGGTCAGGGAGTTTGGCCCCGCCGCGACCAGCTCGACCTCGACCAGGTCGCCGATCCGGTGGTCGCCGATCAGATGCACCGATTGCAGCCAGGGCGATTTGCCCAGCATTTGTCCGGGCAGCTTGCCGCGCCGCTCGATCAGCACGGCGCAGGTGCGCCCGACGCTGGCGGCGTTGAACGCGTGCTGGTCGCGGTTGAGCGCCGCCTGAAGCCGCTGAAGCCGTTCGTCCATCACCTCGGGCGGAACCTGATCGGCCATGGTCGCGGCGGGCGTGCCGGGGCGCGGAGAATATTTGAAGCTGAACGCCTGGGCATGGCCGATCGCATCGACCAGGCTCAGCGTGTCGGCGAATTCGGCCTCGGTTTCCCCAGGAAAGCCGACGATGAAGTCGCCCGACAGCGCGATATCGGGGCGCGCGGCGCGGACGCGGTCGATCACCCGCATATAGCTGTCGCGGCTGTGCTGGCGGTTCATCGCCTTGAGGATGCGGTCACTTCCCGACTGCACCGGCAGATGGAGGAAGGGCATCAGGCTCTCGACATCGCGATGCGCGTCGATCAGGCCCTGCGCCATGTCGTTCGGATGGCTGGTCGTGTAGCGGATGCGGTGCAGGCCGGGGAGGCGGTCCAGCGTGCGGATCAGGCCGTGCAGCCCCCGGTCCTCGGCATCGTTCCAGGCGTTGACGTTCTGACCCAGCAGCGTGATCTCGCGCGCACCGGCATCGACCAGCGCCTTGGCCTCATCGACGATCGCGGCGAACGGACGGCTGACCTCCGCCCCGCGCGTATAGGGCACGACGCAATAGGTGCAGAATTTGTCGCACCCTTCCTGCACCGTCAGAAAGGCGGAGGGGCCGACCCTGCGACGGCCGGGCAGGTGGCCGAACTTCGACTCGATCGGCATGTCGGTGTCGAGCGCGGCTTCTCCGGCCGCCGCCTTGGCCACCAGATCGGGCAGGTTGTGATAGGCCTGCGGACCGACCACGACGTCGACCTTGGCGCGACGGACGATCTCGGCGCCCTCGGCCTGCGCGACGCAGCCCGCCACGGCGATCATCGGCTTGCGCCCCTGTTCGCCCGCGTCCTTGCGCAGGCGGCCGATCTCCGAATAGACCCGCTCGGTGGCGCGCTCGCGGATGTGGCAGGTGTTGAGCACCACCAGGTCGGCGGCACCGGCATCGTCGGTCGCGGACAGGCCTTGCGCGGCCATCAATTCGGCCATGCGCTCGCCGTCATAGACGTTCATCTGACAGCCGAAGGACTTGACGTGAAAGGTCTTGGGGGATGCGGGCATGGCGCGCCCCTTATCGCAAATCGCGCCCGCTCGCCAGCGTGGCGCGTTCAGCCGCCACGGGGCAGGCACAGACGCGTCTCGTCCGCCATGTCGCTGCTCTGGCGATAGAGGTCGGTGAACGCGGAATAGGCGGCATCGTGCGGCGCGCTGGGCTTGGTCGCGCCGTAGCGGGTGATCGTCACCGCCTCGGTATCGGTGACGACTGGGCCGCTTGGCCCCCGCGACAGCACCCTGACCAGGCTGGTCCGCGTCGGGTCGTTATGGCTGGCGTACCAGCCATTATGCGCCGCGACCGCCTTGGCGAAGGTCGCCCATTGGCCGGGTTTGATCCTGCTGTGGCGGATCGTCGCCATCTGGGTGCCGGTCGGGCAGGGATTGGCGACCTGCGCATCGGCGGCGGTCGCGGTGATCAGGCCAGCGATAACGAGCATCATCTTCAACATGGCGTCCCCCCAAATCGAATCGCCGTGATCCTATCGCGGCGCGCGCGCGGTTGCGATGGGGGATGTCACGCGTCCGCGATCCGGGCCCGCGCCTCCGCCGCGATCGCCTTTCGGTCGGGATAGTCGGCAGGGGCGAAGGGCGGCAGATAATGGAGCGTGACGGTGAACCGTCCGGCGCGGCGAAGAACCCGCCTGGCGTGCGCATCGCCCGCTTCTTGCCCCAGCCAGGCGAGTTCCCCCTCCGCCGGGCCATAGTCGATCCGCACCGGCTGCACCAGGATGCCGGGCAAGGGCGGGACGAGCGCGGCGAACAGGGCGGGCTTGAACGGCAGGATGGTCAGGTCGTCGCCGGTCGTTCCTTCGGGAAACACCGCCAGCGGCTGACCATCGGACAGCGCCGCGCGGATCGTCGCCACCTGGTCGCCAACGCCCAGCCGGTCGCCGCGTTCGACGAACAGGGTGCGGTTCAGCCCCGCCAGCCACCCGATCAGCGGCAGGCGGGCGACCTCCGCCTTGGCGACGAAACGCGTGCCCGCCGTTCCCGCCAGCAGCAGGATGTCGAACCAGCTCAGATGATTGGCGGCGATCATCACGTTCCGGCGTTCGGGCGTTCCGACGACCCGGATGTCGGCGCCCAATATCACCGCCACCCGCCGCAGGAACCGGCGCGGCCAGGGGGACGCGCGTCCCGCCGCCCGCCACGCTCCGTGACATAGCAACGCGATCAGTAGCGTGGCCACGATACGCAAAAGGCGGCCCGCTGCTCGCAGGCCGCCTTTGCTGTCGGCATCGGAGTGGGCGGCGCTTGCCATCACACCTTGCGGTCGAGGCTGACGCCGTACAGCTCCATCCGGTGATCGACCAGGCGGAAGCCCAGCTTTTCGGCGATCGCCTTTTGCAACTGCTCCAGCTCGGGATCGACGAACTCGATCACGCGGCCTGTCTCGACATCGATCAGATGGTCGTGATGCGCCTCTGGCGATGGTTCGTAGCGCGCACGGCCGTCGCCGAAGTCGTGACGGTCGAGGATGCCCGCTTCCTCGAACAGGCGGACGGTGCGGTACACCGTCGCGATCGAGATGCCCGGATCGATCTTGGCGGCGCGCTCATAGACCTTTTCCACATCGGGATGGTCCTCCGCCTCCGACAGGACGCGGGCGATCACGCGGCGCTGTTCGGTGATGCGCAGTCCCTTTTGTGCGCACAGCGCTTCGAGATCGATTTTGCGGGCCATGGTAACCTGTAACTCCTCGGGGCAGGCTCCTCTCTACGCGCAAAGCGCTATTGCGAAAAGAGGATAGCGACTCGCAATAACTTGAAAGCGGACGAGTCAGGCGATCGCGCGGGCATAGGTATGGGCATCATAATGCTGCCCGTCCGCGCCCTTGTAGTAATTACGCCGCTCGCCGCATTTGGCGAAGCCATGGGCCGTGTAGAACTGGATCGCCGGATTGTTCGCCCGCACCTCCAAATGGAGCATGATCACCCCGCGCGCGGCACAGTCGGCGGCGGCCATCTCGATCAGGGCGCTGGCGATGCCGCTGCGCCGATGCCCGGGGACGACGCCGAGCAGCAGCAGCTCCGCCTCGTCCATCACCGACCGGGTCAGCGCGAAGCCCGCCGCCTCTCCACCCGCCTCGGCGATCAGCAACTGGATACCGGGCATCACCATCACGCCCAGCAATTGCGCCCGGGTCCAGGCCTCCCCCCATTGCGGATCGAAGGCGGCCGCCATCAGTTCCTCGACCACCCCGGCATCGCGCGCGTCGCCGCCGCGCAGTGTCAGGCTGACGCTCGCCATCAGGCGGCAAGCCCGGGCGGGGTGATTCCGCCGGGCAGCTTGGCGTCGGGTGCGCGACCATAGACGGGGCGGGGGGGCAGGTCGGTCAGCGCGGAAGGCAGCCGCCATGCCTCGCCCGCGTCGGGCAGCGCGTCGATCACCGGCATCGCGGCGTCGAGCGCGGTGAGCCAGCGGACGCCATTGCCGACCGCCCGGCGCCCCTCGAGCGAGGCCAGTGCGGCATCGGGCTTCATCGAGGCGAAGGGGGCGAGCGCGGTGAGGTCGCGGGCGAAGGGCTGGACGAACACCTCGCCATGTCCGCCCTCCAGTACGATCGACACATGGTCGTCTCCATGCCGTGCGAAGAAGGCGGCGGCGACCAGCGCCAGCGAGCTGTACCCGGATGCGGTGACATCCCAGCCCAGCGCGAGTCCGCGCGCGGCGGCGATGCCGACCCGGATGCCGGTGAAGCTGCCGGGGCCGCAATCGACCAGGATCCGCTCGGCACGCCCGCCATCGGGCAGCATCGCGATCATCGGCACCAGCTTTTCGGCATGGCCGCGCCCGACCACGTCATGCGCGCGCCCGATGATCCGGTCGCCATCGAGCAGGGCGACCGAGCAGGCGGCGGTGGCGGTATCGATGACCAGCGTGCGCAAAGTATGGCTCAGACGATGCGGTTGGCTTGTTCGAACGCCAGACGCGGGTTGCGCGGATGGAGCGTGCTGCGGTCGCCATAGCCGATGGTGGCGATGAAGTTCGAGCGCACGCCCGGCTGGTCGGCGAAGAACGCCTTGTCCACCGCGCCCTGGTCGAAGCCCGACATCGCGCCGGTATCCAGCCCCAGCGCGCGCGCGGCGAGGATCAGATAGGCGCCCTGGAGCGAGCTGTTGCGAAAGGCCGATGCCTCACGCAGTTCGGTATTGCCCTCGAACCAGCTCCTCGCATCGACGTGCGGGAAGAGCTGCGGCAGAGTCTCGTGGAAATTCACGTCCATGCCGATCACGACCGCGGCGGGCGCGGCGCGGATCTTGTCCGGGTTGCTGCCGGTCGCGCAATCGGCCAGCCTGTCCTTCGCCTCCTGGCTCAGGCACCAGACGAACCGCGCCGGGCTCTGGTTGGTCGAGGTCGGGGCCATCTTCACGAGATCCCACAGGGCGTGGATCACGTCCTGGGTGACGGGGGTGTCGAGATAATGGTTGAACGTCCGGCCCTCGCGGAACAGCCGGTCGAGGCTGGCGTCGTCGATCGGGTTCATCAGACGGCCCTCACTTCGGTAACTTCGGGGACATAATGGCGAAGCAGTTGCTCGATGCCGTTCTTGAGCGTCGCGGTCGAAGAGGGGCATCCGGCGCAGGCGCCCTGCATCTTGAGATAGACCTTGCCCTTGTCGAAGCCGCGATAGACGATGTCGCCGCCGTCATTGGCGACGGCGGGGCGGACGCGGGTGTCGATCAGCTCGCGGATCTGGGCGACGATGTCGGCATCTTCGGGATCGTCGGTGAAGCTGGCGTCGTCCGACGGCACCTCGAAATCGGCGGCGCCCTGACGGAACAGCGGCATCTGCGCCGAGAAATGGTCGAGCAGGATGCCGAGCACGTCGGGCTTGACCTCGGACCAGTCGGTGCCGGGCGCGACCGTGACCGAGACGAAGTCGCGACCGAAGAATACGCCGGTGACGTCGCCCAGATTGAAGATCGCCTCGGCCAGCGGGCTGGCGGCGGCTTCCTCGGGCGAGGCGAAATCGCGGGTTCCGCTGTCCATAACCTTGCGGCCGGGCAGGAATTTCAGCGTCGCCGGGTTGGGCGTGGGTTCGGTCTCGATCAGCATGTCCCCCATGTGGCGCGGGTCGCGACGGGGATCAAGCAGCGCGGCGGAAAGGATGCGTTTCCGGCGAATAAGCTGAGCGAGCCGACATTCCCCTTTCTTCCCTCTCCCCTGGACAGGCTTCGGTGCCGAAGTCGCGCCCATACAGGCAAATTCGCCGTTCCCCCGCGCAGGCGGGGGGCCAGAGCCAAGCGGGACGAACGCTTGGGCTCAAGACACTGGACCCCCGCCTGCGCGGGGGAACAGAAGGACGTCGGCAATAGAGCGTTCGCAAGATAGCGTCGGCCGCCCCTAGATCCGCCCCGGCAGGAGCCGGAGCGCCGCCGCTGCGGCCCATTGTCCCGGGCGGCGCAGCGGGCGCGCGAAGCGGATGCGCAGGACGATCCGCTGTCCCCCGGCGTCGTTATGGATCTCGTGATCGAAGCTGTCGTCGAAGATCAGCGTCTCGCCCTCGGCCCAGCGCAGGATCCGGTCGCGGACCCGCATCCGGGCGCCGCCGTCGCGCGGCACGACCAGCCCGAGGTGACAGGTGATCAGGCCCTTGGTGGCGCCGCGTCGCGCGGGGATGTGTATACCGGGCGCGAGCGTGGCGAAGGCGGCGTCGTACAGGCCGGGAATGGCGTGGAGCGCGGCCAGGGTGTGCGGGCATCGCTGCGCATGATCGGCCGTCGCGGCGCCATCGCGCCAGAGTGGCGTCAGGCCATTCTGGGCCGTCGCGACGGCTTCCTCGCGAATCGCGCGCCAGTCGCGCCGCAGCAATGCGGTCCAGGCGAAGTCGCGCACATCGAGTACCGGATCG
This sequence comes from Sphingomonas sp. Leaf21, assembly GCF_916858675.1. Taxonomy (GTDB): domain Bacteria; phylum Pseudomonadota; class Alphaproteobacteria; order Sphingomonadales; family Sphingomonadaceae; genus Sphingomonas. The sequence continues at coordinate 28,628 of NZ_CAKASM010000029.1, read as the reverse complement.
GTGGCCGCCAGCGACTGCGACGCGATCAGTCCGTCGAACAGGCGGCCGATGCGGTGGCGAAGCGTTCGCGCATCGTCGGGGCAGGTCGCAGGGGGGAGCGAAGCCCGGGCGGCAGGCAGGGCGTGCAGTGTCGCGACGCGCCCGACCCGGTTCGAATCATCGGCGCCGGGCTGGGGCGCGAGCAGCGTCGCGCTCTGCGCGGCGTCGCCCGATTCATGCCATATTGTGGCCGAGGCCCGATGCCGGGCACCGGCCTTCATCGACTTGGTCATCACGTTCCGTACATCCCCGGACTGTCCCCGCGCCCGGGCGTTGCTCGGCCCTTGTCACGCGGGATCAGTGACATGGGGATTAGCGGCATAGTGCGCCCAAATGATGGCGCGGCGGACGGCGAAGGCCTGCGATCAAGGCGATTTAGGGGCGGCTGGCGAAGCGGCGACCCACGGGGTAAGAGGGGGCATGGCGTTTCCGTCCCGCGCATTGCGCTGTCTTGCCCTGCCGGTCCTTCTTGGGCTGGCGCTTCCTGTCATCGGCCAGGCTCCCCCGACCAACCGGACCGACGATCGCTCGGTCCCGCAGGGAATGCCCGTCGCCGCGACGGTCGCGACCGCGCCGCAGGACGCGGCCCGCGATCCGCTCGCCCCGCTGCCGCCGATCCCGGGCGTCGACCAGAGCCCCTGGCTCTACAAGGATTCGGACCTGCCGCAGGACAAGGCGTGGAAGTTCGGCACGCTGCCCAACGGCCTGCGCTATGCGGTGCGGCGCAACGGCGTGCCGCCGGGGCAGGTCGCGGTGCGCGTGCGGATCGACGCGGGTTCGCTCAACGAACGCGATTCGGAGCGCGGCTTCGCGCATCTGATCGAGCATCTCTCCTTCCGCGGGTCGCAGCATGTGCCCGATGGCGAGGCCAAGCGTATCTGGCAGCGTCTGGGCGCCACCTTCGGATCGGATTCCAACGCGTCGACCACGCCGACCCAGACCGTCTATCAGCTCGACCTGCCGGGCGCGACCGAGCAGGGGCTGGACGAAAGCCTGAAGATCCTGGCCGGCATGATGTCGGCGCCGTCGCTCACCGATCAGGCGCTGAACGCCGAGCGGCCGGTGGTGCTGGCCGAACGCCGTGAGCAGCCGGGCCCGCAGGTCCGCTATTCGGACAAGCTGCGCGAGACGTTCTTCGCCGGACAGCCGCTCGCCGAGCGGTCGCCGATCGGCCAGCTCAAGACGCTGGAGGCGGCGACGCCCGAGACGGTCCGCGCCTTCCACGACCGCTGGTATCGCCCGGAAAACACCGTGGTGATCATCTCGGGCGATCTCGACCCGCTGTTGTTCGCGCGGCTGGTCGCCAAGAATTTCGGCGACTGGCAGGGTGTCGGCCCCAAGCCGCCCGCTCCCGATTTCGGCACCCCCAAGGCGGATGCCGCCGTCGCGGGCGCGCTGGTCGAACCGGCGATGCCGCCGGTGGTCGCGATGGCGGTGCTCCGCCCCTGGCATTATCAGGACGATACCGCGATCTTCAATCAGAAGCGGATGGTCGACATGGTCGCCGCGCGCCTGATCAGCCGTCGACTGGAGAATCGCGCACGGGCGGGGGGCAGCTTCCTGCAGGCCAGCGTCGCGCTGGACGACGTGTCGCGCTCGGCCAATGTGACCACCGTCAACGTCGTGCCGATCGGCGACAATTGGGAGGCCGCGCTGAAGGACGTGCGCGCCGTGATCGCCTCCGCGATGACGAACAAGCCGAGCCAGGGGGAGATCGATCGCGAGCTCGCCGATTACGACGCCATCCTGCGGACGCAGGTGGAGACGGCGCGGGTCGAGGCGGGGGCCAAGCAGGCCGACGACATGGTCGGCGCGCTCGACATCCGCGAGACGGTGACAGCGCCCGAGACGAGCTATCAGATCCTCCGCCAGGCGATCGACAAGAAGATGTTCACGCCGGATTCGATCCTGGCGTCGACGCGCAAGATCTTCCAGGGCACGGCGACCCGCGCGCTGGTCAACACCCGCGCACCCGAGCCCGACGCGGTCGCCCGGCTGACCGCCGCGCTCAAGGCCGATGTCCGCCCGCTCGCCGCGGATCGTCATCGCCAGGGGAATGTCAGCTTCGCGCAGCTCCCCAAGCTGGGCACGCCGGGCAAGGTCGTGTCGCGCGAGAAGATCGCCGAGCTGGGGCTGGAGAAGATCACGTTCGCCAACGGTACGCGGCTGCTGCTGCTCGCCAATGACGGCGAGACGGCGCGCATCTATCTGCGCGTGCGGTTCGGGCGTGGCTACGACGCGCTTCCCGCCGATCGCGAGACGCCCGCCTGGGCCGGCGACCTCGCACTGGTCGCCGGGGGGATCGGCAAGTTCAACCAGGACGATCTCGACCGGCTGACCGCCGGGCGGCGAATGGGCATGGACTTCGACATCGACGACGATGCCTTTTCGTTCAACGCGCTCAGTTCGCCCGACGATTATGCCGACAATCTGAAGCTGATGGCGGCCAAGCTGGTCGCGCCGCGCTGGGACGCGGCACCGGTGACGCGCGCCAAGGCGGCGATGCTGGCGGGCTATGACGGTTTCGATTCCTCGCCCGACGGGGTGCTGGGGCATGATCTGGAGCGGCTGCTGCGCGATGGCGATCCGCGCTGGGGCACGCCGCCGCGCAACGCGATCGAGGCGACCACGCCGGAAAGCTTCAAGGCGCTGTGGGCGCCACTGCTCGCCACCGGCCCGATCGAGGTGTCGGTGTTCGGCGACGTGAAGGCGGACGAGGCGATCGCGGCGGTGGCGAACAGCTTCGGCGCGATCCCGGCGCGGGCCGCGGCGACCGGCCCGGTGCCGCCGGTCCGCTTCCCCGCGCATGTCGACGCGCCGGTCGTGCGGACACATACCGGTCCGGCGGATCAGGCGGCGGCGATCATCGCCTGGCCGACCGGCGGCGGTTCGGCGGACGACAAGGATCGCAACCGCCTCGACGTGCTGGCGCAGGTCTTCTCCGACCGGCTGATGGACCAGCTCCGCTCCAAGGCGGGGTTGAGCTACAGCCCGCAGGTGGCCAGCCAGTGGCCGGTCGGGCTGCCCGACGGCGGGCGGATGATCGCGATCGGCATGGTCGCGCCCGACAAGGTCGATGTCTTCCTGACCACCGCGCGCGCCATCGCCGCCGACCTGGCCGCCAAGCCGATCGACGCTGACGAACTGCAACGGATAAAGCGGCCCATGGCGCAGCGGCTGGCCCGCATGGCGTCAGGCAACCAGTTCTGGATGCAGCGTCTGGCGGGTGCGGCCTATGACCCGCAGCGGCTGGAGGCGACCAAGCGGCTGGCGCAGGACTTCGTCTCGATCGGGCCCGCCGACATCCAGGCGGTGGCCGCCAAATATCTCCGGCCGGACAAGGACTGGTCGCTGAAGGTGGTGCCAAGGGCCAGGTAATCCTCCCCGTGCCGGGGAGGAACTTGTCCGAACGATCCGCGTTTTAGCCGTTCGAAACCGTTGTGCGCCGCAATATCGGCGCCACCCTTTCGCTTTGCCGAGCTTTGGGCTATGGCGCGCGGCGACATACCCTCCGAACAAGAGAAATTTGCATGAGCCTCCGCAACGTGGCGATCATCGCGCACGTCGACCATGGTAAGACGACCCTGGTCGATCAGCTGTTCCGCCAGTCGGGCACCTTCCGCGACAACCAGCGCGTCGAAGAGCGCGCGATGGACTCCAACGACCTGGAAAAGGAGCGCGGGATCACGATTCTCGCCAAGCCGACCTCGGTCGACTGGACTCCGCCGGGCAGCGACGAGTCGATCCGCATCAACATCGTCGACACCCCCGGCCACGCCGACTTCGGCGGCGAGGTGGAGCGCATCCTGTCGATGGTCGACGGCGTCGTCCTCTTGGTCGATTCGTCGGAAGGCGCGATGCCGCAGACGAAGTTCGTGACGGGCAAGGCGCTGGCGCTGGGCCTGAAGCCGATCGTCGTCGTCAACAAGGTCGACCGTGCCGACGCGCGTATCCAGGAAGTGCTGGACGAAGTGTTCGACCTGTTCGTCTCGCTCGACGCGAATGACGAGCAGCTGGACTTCCCCGTCCTCTACGCCTCGGGCCGCAACGGCTATGCCTCGACCGACATGGACGCGCGCGAAGGCACGCTGATCCCGATGTTCGAGACGATCGTAAACCACGTGCCCGCGCCCAAGGTCGAGGTCGAGGACGTGCCCTTCACCTTCCTGGTGACGCTGCTCGACCGCGATAACTTCCTGGGTCGTATCCTGACCGGCCGCGTCAATTCGGGCACGGTCAAGCTGAACCAGGCGATCCACGCGCTCGACGCCGCTGGCAACATCGTCGAGACGGGGCGTGCGTCGAAGATCATGTCGTTCCGCGGCCTGGACCGCGTGCCGGTCGAGGAAGCCAAGGCGGGCGACATCATCTCGCTGGCGGGCCTGGCCGTCGCCACCGTGGCGAACACCATCGCCGACACCAGCGTCACCGTGCCGCTCCAGGCGCAGCCGATCGACCCGCCGACGCTGTCGATGCGCTTCGCCGTCAACGACTCGCCGATGGCGGGCCGTGAGGGTTCAAAGGTGACCAGCCGCATGATCCGCGACCGCCTGATGCGCGAAGCGGAGTCGAACGTCGCGGTGAAGGTCACCGAGAGCGACGACCGCGACAGCTTCGAGGTCGCCGGTCGCGGCGAACTCCAGCTGGGCGTGCTGATCGAGACGATGCGCCGCGAAGGCTTCGAGCTGGGCATCAGCCGCCCGCGCGTGCTGTTCGGCGAGGACGAGGACGGCAAGAAGACCGAGCCCTACGAAACCGTCATCATCGACGTGGACGAGGAATATTCGGGCACGGTCGTCGAGAAGATGAACCTGCGCAAGGCCGAGATGACCGACATGCGTCCCTCGGGCGGCGGCAAGACCCGCATCACCTTCTCCGCGCCCTCGCGCGGCATGATCGGTTACCACGGCGAGTTCCTGTCGGACACGCGCGGCACCGGCATCATGAACCGCCTGTTCGAGCGTTACGGCCCCCACAAGGGCAAGATCGAAGGCCGCAAGAACGGCGTGCTGATCTCGAACGGCGCCGGCGAAGCGCAAGGGTACGCGCTGGGTCCGCTCGAAGAGCGCGGCATCCTGTTCGTCGGTCACGGCGAGGCCCTTTATGAGGGCATGATCATCGGCGAGAACGCCAAGACGGATGACCTCGAGGTCAATCCGATGAAGGCGAAGCAGCTGACCAACTTCCGCGCGTCGGGCGGCAAGGATGACGCCATCCGCCTGACCCCGCCGAAGAAGATGACGCTCGAGCAGGCGATCGCCTATATCGACGATGACGAAATGGTCGAAGTGACCCCGAAGTCGATCCGTCTGCGCAAGCGCTACCTCGACCCGAACGAGCGCAAGCGCGCCGCGCGGTCGAAGGCGGCGTAATAGGGAAGGGGCCGGGCGGAAACGTCCGGCCCTTTTCTTTTGGGGATGGTGGCGGATGCCACGGAGTGAACGGCGCTTTTGGAAGAAGGCCTTGGCCACATGAAAAGTAGCGGCCGCGCGTTCCTATTGCCGGAAGCGACGCGTGGTCTTCAAAGATGTTTGTCGTAGTTTTGGTAAGATGGTGGAAAGCTACCCGTCTGCTCCAGGCGGTCCGTCCTCAACACGCGGACGTCCTTTCCAGCGACGTCCGATGACGAGCAATGCCACCGGTGTGATGTAAAACCACGCCGCAATCACCGCCCATAGCGCTATCCCCTCCTGCGTGCTTTCGTAGCTGAACGTCGGCCAGAGAGGGACTTCCAGAAGGAAGGCGCTCAACAAGCAAATCGGGACGGCGGTTGCCAACCAAACGGCGGCAACAAGCCGGAACAGCCACAACTTGATCTGCGAAGGTCCGTTGGTCACGTCAGCAGAATGTCTGCTTTCAGGGCCGAGGTCCACCCCTCGCCACGGCCGCTTCCGGCGTTAGCAGCCACTGCGCCGACGCAGATCAATCGAGGCATCAACGACGAAGCCCGCTTCCGACAGGAGGCGGGCTCCTCAAAAATTATAGAGCAAGTGAGTGCTCTAACTTTGTTCGGCTTCCTTGCGCGCGCGCTCCTCGTAGAAGTTGCGCACCACGTCCCAGGCTTCCTCTGCGGTCTCGACATAGGTGAAGATGCCCAGGTCGCGTTCGGACACCACGCCTTCCTCGACCAGCGCCTCGAAATTGACGACCCGTTCCCAGAAGGCGCGGCCGAACAGCAGCACCGGGATCGGCTGGATCTTGCCCGTCTGGATCAGGGTCAGCAGCTCGAACAGCTCGTCGAACGTGCCGAAGCCGCCGGGGAAGGCCGCCAGCGCGCGCGCGTGGAGCAGGAAGTGCATCTTGCGCAGCGCGAAATAGTGGAACTGAAGGCTCAGCGACGGCGTGACATAGGGGTTGGGCGCCTGCTCGTGCGGCAGGACGATGTTCAGGCCCACCGACTCGGCGCCGACGTCGGCCGCGCCGCGATTGGCGGCTTCCATGATCGAGGGGCCGCCGCCCGAGCAGACGACGAACTGGCGCATCCCGCGATCGTCGCGTGGCAGGCGGCTGGTGATCTGCGCCAGCTCGCGCGCGATGTCGTAATATTTGCTCTTGGCGACGAGGTTCTCGGCGATCCTGCGCGACTTGTCGTCATGCGCCAGCGCCAGCAGCGCCTCGGCCTTGGCGGGCTCGGGGATACGCGCCGAGCCGTAGAAGACGAAGGTCGAGGCGATCTTGGCCTCTTCGAGCAGCAGCTGCGCCTTCAGCAGCTCCAGCTGGAAACGGACGGGGCGAAGGTCTTCGCGCAGCAGGAAGTCCATGTCCTGAAAGGCCAGCGTATAGGCGGGGCTTTCGGTCTGGGGCGTCGAGACGATCGTCTTGGCGCTCTCTGCGTCCTGGCTGGCATTGGGGAAGACGCGGTTCGGTACTTGGGTCTTATCGGTCATTTCGGATGATGTAGGCGATCACCGGCCCCGGCGCTACCGGCAAAAGCGGGCGTTATCGTCCTCGAGATGAAGGTGATTGCGGTGCGCGGCATTGTAATCGGGGGTCAACACCGTGCCGAACCGCCTGCACGCCGAGGCGCGGATGGTCGTCCAGAACTGGCGCACCTGCGGATCGGTCGAATGCCAGTCGTTGAGCAGCGTGATCCGACGCCCGTCCTTGAGCACGAAGCCGCCGACATCGACCGCATTGGCCAGCGCATGGCCCGATCGCCGGTCGCCCATCCGCCTGGTTCCGACGATGTTGCGACAGGCATAGCTGCCCATCCCCTCGACCTTGACCAGCGGCGAGCCGAGTATCTGCCACGCGGCGGGCGCGACGGCGTTCCTGATCCACCCGGCAAAGGCGCGGGCATTGCCGCAGCGCATCGCGGTGACGCCGGTGACGGGCACGCCGATATCGGTCAGTTGTACCGCTCCGTAGAGGCCGCAGCCGGGCCCCAGATCCTTGTCGGGCAGACGGCGATAGTCCACCCCCTCGCGACGAAGGTCCGCCTCGCACTGCGCGGTCTCGCGGATCGGCGGGCGATAGGGTTCGGGGCGCGAGGCCTGCTGCACCGGCCGGTCGGATCGGCCGCAGGCGGAGAGCAGCGCGGCCCCCAGAATCGGAACAACAAGAAACAGGGGAACGCGAACCATATGTCCCCCTGTCTTCTGTCTGCTCGCATTTGTCAGCCCCGATCAGCCGTGCGGAGGCGTGTCTGCGACATGCTCCAATATGTCCCCCGGCTGGCAGTCGAGCGCGGTGCAGATCGCATCGAGCGTGGTGAAGCGGATGGCCCGCGCCTTGCCGGTCTTCAGGATCGACAGGTTGGCGAGCGTCAGGTCGACCCGCTCAGCCAGCTCGGTCAGCGACATGCGCCGGTCGAGGAGCAGCCGATCGAGATTGATGCGGATCGCCATCAGATCGTGCCCTCTGCATCCTCGCGCAGGCGCACGCCCTCGCGAAAGACCTGCGCCAGCACCAGGGTCAGCAGGATCGCGAACACGCCGTCCGCGCCCATTGGCTTGACCATGCCCTGTGAGTCGAAGGGCAGCACAGGGGGCAGCGCGATCTGTAGCAGATAGGCGACCGCGATGGTGCCCGCGATCCAATGAAGTCGCTTGACGTTGGCAAGGGTAAAGGGTGCGCCCGCCGCGGTGCTGCGCAGCATCTGGATCAGCGGCAGCAACGCGGCCCAGGCGAGGCCCAGCGCGATCAGCATGACGGCCAGCGCTGCGGCGACCACGCCGGGGGTCTTCACGTCCAGCGCCTGCGCATTGACATGCACCGTCCCCAGCGCGCCGGGCGAGATCGCATCGACGATGAGCACCCCGACTGCCGCCAGGATGATCGCCGTGACGAACGCCAGAATGGCGAGCAGGGCAGCGTAGAGCAGCGTGCTGATATGACTGGCGAAGCGTGTCATGTCGAATGGTCCTCCTTATCGAATCGGTATCGCTATTCGATAAGGAGGTATCGATTATCAATCAATAAAAATAGCGAAAATCGATATGTCGGGCTATCCGGCTTCGGACAGGTCATGGAATTGCGTCGGCGTCGGATCTTCTGTCGCGATGCGATGGCGCTGGAGCGTGGCGATGCCGGTCAGCAATCGGCATGTCAGCAGGGCCAACGGCAGGTCGACAACGATGCCAGCCGCGTTCGCCCATGATACGGAAACCCATTGCTGCGGCGTTTCCGGCGTCCCGGGGAACAGCGCCAGGATATTGCCATAGATGGCGGCGACGATCCAAAGGCCCCACCACAGGTTCAGCCACGTCGGAACGGCGACCGACCCGGGGGCCTCCGGCGCGATGCTGGCGGCGCGGGTTTCGCGAATGCCCTCGAACGGCTTCCATAGGGAGGCGACGGGCACGAAGAACCAGCCGACATTCCAGCCAGGGCTGATCGTCATCGAATCGCTCCACTGCTGCGCGTTGCGATTGACGACATAGATCCAGCGGAAGAAGACGATATGGTAGAGGATGGTAAGCAGGATGAGCCGAAAGTCGGTGGCCTCCGCCCCCTCGACCGTCCGCGCCACCGCGTCGGGTGCGACCGCGCTGTCGAAGCTGCTCAGGTGGCTGATCCGCCACAGATATATTGCTGTTTGACCAAGGTCGCCGAGCAGCCAGAGACAGGTCAGCGCGACTGTCCACCGAGTCAAACGGCTCGGATCCTTAAGCATTCGAAATTCCCCCATGGGTCGTTACCCGGACGCAATATTACGTCGTCGCGATTGTGGTTGTCATCATCGTTCGACATCGCTAGGGCCGTCGACGGGCCACGCGGTCCCAACGCCGCGCGTGCTCTCTGTGAGGAGAGTCTTAAATGACTGATTTGACTGCCGCCGACGCCACTCTTGCGCCCGCGAAGCCCGCCACCAAACCGGCGCGTCCCTATTTTTCCAGCGGCCCCTGCGCCAAGCCTCCCGGTTGGGAAGCCGCCAAGCTCGCGACGGACAGCCTCGGCCGTTCGCATCGCTCGAAGCTGGGCAAGCAGCGGCTGCAATATTGCATCGACCTGATGCGCGAGCTGCTGAAGCTCCCCGACACCCACCGCATCGGCATCGTCCCCGGCTCCGACACCGGCGCGTTCGAAATGGCGATGTGGACCATGCTGGGCGCGCGCCCCGTCACCACGCTCGCCTGGGAAAGCTTCGGCGAGGGCTGGGTGACCGACGCGGTCAAGCAGCTGAGGCTCGAACCCACCGTCCTGCGCGCCGATTATGGCCAGATCGCGGATTTGGATGCGGTCGACTGGTCGAACGACGTTCTCTTCACCTGGAACGGCACCACCTCGGGCGTGCGCGTGCCGAACGGCGACTGGATCGCCGACGACCGCGAGGGGCTTTCCTTCGCCGACGCGACCAGCGCGGTGTTCGCCTATGACCTGCCGTGGGACAAGATCGATGTCGCAACCTTCTCGTGGCAGAAGGTGCTGGGCGGCGAGGGCGCGCACGGCGTCCTGATCCTGGGGCCTCGCGCGGTCGAGCGTTTGGAGACATACACCCCCGCCTGGCCGCTGCCCAAGGTGTTCCGCCTGGTGTCGAAGGGCAAGCTGGCCGAAGGCGTGTTCAAGGGCGAGACGATCAACACGCCATCGATGCTCGCCGTCGAGGACGCCATCTTCGCGCTCGAATGGGGCAAGTCGCTGGGCGGTGCGGATGCGCTGCTGGCGCGGTCGGATGCCAATGCGGCGGCGCTGAACAGGATCGTCGAGGACCGCGACTGGCTTGGCCATCTCGCCGCCGATCCGGCGATCCGCTCGACCACCAGCGTCTGCCTGACGGTCGAGGGCGCGGACGAGGCGGTCATCAAGAAGATGGCCTCGCTGCTCGAAGCCGAAGGTGCGGCCTATGACGTGGCGGGCTATCGCGACGCGCCTGCCGGCCTGCGCATCTGGTGCGGCGCCACGGTCGAAACCGCCGATATCGAGGCGCTCGGCCCCTGGCTCGACTGGGCCTACGCCACCGCCACGGCGGCCTGAATCTTATCATTGCCCCGGCCAGCGTGCCGGGGACCTTCCCCCATTCCACAACCCCGGCCAGCCTGGGGTGACGAGGTGAACCATGCCCAAAGTTCTCATCAGCGACAAAATGGACCCCAAGGCCGCCCAGATCTTCCGCGAGCGCGGGGTCGAGGTGGACGAGATCACCGGCAAGACGCCGGACGAGTTGAAGGCGATCATTGGCCAATATGACGGCCTGGCGATCCGCAGCTCGACCAAGGTGACCAAGGAGATCCTGGAGCACGCGACCAATTTGAAGGTCGTCGGCCGCGCCGGGATCGGCGTCGATAACGTCGACATCCCCGCCGCCAGCGCCAAGGGCGTGGTGGTGATGAACACGCCGTTCGGCAACTCGATCACCACCGCCGAACACGCCATCGCGCTGATGTTCGCGCTCGCCCGCCAGCTGCCCGAGGCCGACGCCTCGACGCAAGCCGGCAAGTGGGAGAAGAACCGCTTCATGGGCGTCGAACTGACGTCGAAGACGCTGGGCCTGATCGGCGCGGGCAATATCGGCTCGATCGTCGCCGACCGCGCGCTGGGCCTGCGGATGAAGGTCGTCGCCTTCGATCCCTTCCTGACGCCCGAGCGCGCGCTGGAAATGGGCGTGGAGAAGGTGACGCTGGACGAACTGCTCGCTCGCGCCGACTTCATCACGCTGCACACGCCGCTGACCGACCAGACCCGCAACATCCTGTCGGCCGAGAACCTCGCGAAGACCAAGAAGGGCGTGCGCATCATCAACTGCGCGCGCGGCGGCCTGATCGACGAGGACGCGTTGAAGGCGGGGCTCGATTCGGGTCATATCGGCGGCGCGGCGCTCGACGTGTTCAAGGTCGAACCGGCCAAGGAAAGCCCGTTGTTCGGCACCCCGAACTTCATCTCGACACCGCACCTCGGCGCGTCGACCACCGAGGCGCAGGTCAACGTCGCGATCCAGGTCGCCGAGCAGCTCGCCGACTTCCTCGTCTCGGGCGGCGTCACCAACGCGCTCAACATGCCCAGCCTCACCGCCGAGGAAGCGCCCAAGCTCAAGCCCTATATGGCGCTGGCCGAAAAGCTCGGCTCGCTGGTCGGCCAGCTCTCGCACGGCGCGGTGACGGGCATCGCGATCGAAGCCGAAGGGGCCGCCGCCGCGCTGAATCTCAAGCCGATCACGGGCGCGGTGCTGGCGGGCTTCATGCGCGTCCATTCGGACACCGTGAACATGGTCAACGCGCCTTTCCTCGCCAAGGAGCGAGGCCTTGACGTGCGCGAAGTGCGCCATGACCGCGAGGGCGATTACCACACGCTGGTCCGCGTGACGGTGACGACGGCCGACGGCGAGCGTTCGGTCGCGGGTACGCTGTTCGGCGATCAGGCCCCGCGTCTGGTCGAGCTGTTCGGTATCAAGGTCGAGGCCGATCTCGCCGGGCCGATGCTCTATGTCGTCAACGAGGACGCGCCGGGCTTCATCGGTCGCCTCGGCACCACGCTGGGTGAGGCGGGCGTCAATATCGGCACCTTCCACCTCGGTCGCCGCTCGGCGGGCGGCGAAGCGGTGCTGCTGCTCTCGGTCGACGAGGCGGTGGACGCGGAACTGCTGGCCAAGGTCAAGGCGCTGCCGGGCGTGAAGACCGCAATGGGTCTGGTGTTCTAAAGAGCCTACCACCGGCGGCGTCGTGCCGCCGGTGGTACGGCCGTCCGCGCGTTTGCCAAATCGGATGAGTTGCGCCATCCTCGCGGTCGGGGACGGGGGCGGTATATGGCGATAGCGGCGGTGGCGATCTGGCTGGCGAGGGTGGAGCAGGTGCCTGCGTCACCGCCTGCTCCCGCGTCGACCGTCATGATGCCGGTGGTCGCCGCCGATCAGGTGACGACGCCTGCCGCACCGCCGACCGGCGTTCCGGCGGCCGCTTCGGCGGAAACGCTGCCGACGGTGCCGGACGTCGCTTCGGGCGAGCCATTGGCGACCGTGCAGACGGTGCCCGCCACGCCGGAGGGCGAGCAGCAGGCGACCGGCAGCATCGTGGTGACCGCGCGCAACCCGTGGGAGGCGCCCGATCCGCTCGCCGATATCAACGCGAAGTCCTTCGCCGCGACGGAGGATGTCGACCGCGCGGTCGTGGCGCCGTTGTCCAGGGCCTATAAGCAGGGGCTTCCCGAACCGGTGCGCGACGGGATCCACAATTTCCTGTACAATCTGCGCGAGCCGGTCGTTTTCCTGAACTTCCTGTTGCAGCACAAGCTGGGCAAGGCCGTCGAGACGCTGGCGCGCTTCGCGGTCAACTCGACGGTCGGGGTGATCGGTACGATCGATATCGCGCGGCGCAAGCCCGTCAGGCTGCCCCGGCGCAGCAATGGCTTTTCCAACACCCTGGCCTTTTACGGTGTGCCCAACGGGCCGTTTCTCTACCTGCCGCTCGTCGGGCCGACCACGGTGCGGGACCTGTTCGGCGGCGCGGTCGACCGCATCGCGATGCCGCTCATGCTCGGGCGGGGGGTGACCGATCCCAAATTCGCCGTGCCCGCCGGTGTGCTCGGCGCGCTCGACCACCGTGCGGAGTTCGACGACACGTTCAAGGCGGTGCGCGCGGCGCCGGGCGACCCTTATGCCAATGCCCGGGATTTCTACCTGCAGCGGCGCCAGGCGGAGATCGATCAACTCCATGGTCGCCGCGGGACGGGGATGGGGTCGGGCGTCGGCGGGATGAGCGAGGCGCCGAAGGGCACGATCCGGCTGAAGGGGCGCAACGGCGACCGGGTTCGCGAGGTGCCGATCGCACCCACCCCCTGAAGAACCACGCCATCGGAGCGATCCCCACGTCCCGTCGGGGGAGGCGTCAGGGCATGTGGTCATAGAGGTTGACGGCGATACGCATAGCGACCAATCACGCGGGTGCCCACCGCACCGCCGGGTTGCAGAGCCACGGCTATACGGTGATCCGCTTCCCCAATGCGGATGTCATGACCCACCCCGACAGCGTGGCGCCCACGCTGATGAACAGGCTTATCCGATGACCGCGCTCCTTCCCGAAGGCTATCACGACCGTCTTCCCCCCTATGCCGACGCCGCTGCGTCGGTCGAGGCGCGAGTGCTGGAGGCGGCGCGGCTGCATGGCTATGAGCGCGCCGATCCGCCGTCGATCGAGTTCGCCGAGGCGCTGGGGTCGCGGTTGAAGGCGGGCGGGCTGCATGACGCGGTGCGCTTCGTCGATCCGGTGTCGCAGCGGACGCTGGCGATCCGGCCCGACCTGACCGCGCAGGTCGCGCGGATCGCGGCCACCCGCATGGGGCATCACCCGCGTCCCGTTCGCCTGTCCTACGCGGGCACGGTCGTGCGCCTGCGCGGGTCCGAACTCGCCCCCGCGCGCGAGTGGCGGCAGATCGGGGCGGAGCTGATCGGACTCGACTCGACGGCCGCTGCCACCGAAGTGGTGCGCGTCGCGGTCGAGGCTCTGGTCGCGGCGGGTACGATGGGCATCTCGATCGACTTCACGCTGCCCGATCTGGTCGATCTGCTCGCCGCCGGGCCGCTTCCGGTCGCCGCCGATCAGGTGACGGCGCTCCGCGACCGGCTGGACGCCAAGGATGCGGGCGGGGTCGCGGCGATCGCACCAGCCTATCTGCCGCTGGTCGAGGCCGCCGGGCCGTTCGCCAGCGCGATGGAAAGGCTGCGCGCCTTCGACACCCAGGGCGTCCTCGCCAGCCGTCTCGATGCGCTGGAGGCGATCGCGGCGACGCTGGGCGAGGGGGTGTCGATGACGCTAGACCCGACCGAACGGCATGGGTTCGAGTTCCAGAGCTGGCTGGGCTTCTCGCTGTTCGTCGCTGGCCCCCCGCGCGAGGTCGGTCGCGGCGGCACCTATACGATCTTCCATGAGGACGGCACCGAGGAGAAGGCCACCGGCTTTTCGCTCTACGCCGACGCCATCGTCGCCACCGCGCCGCCGACCGAGCGGCGGCGGTTGTTCCTGCCCTTCGGCACCGACGCCGCGACCGGCGCTGACTTGCGGGCGCGGGGTTGGGTGACGGTACAGGCGCTGGAGGACGGCGATACGCCCGAGGCGCAGCTCTGCACCCATATCCTCGACGGCGGTCAACCACGCGCCATCGCCGGTTGACACAGGGGGGCGCGTCCCGCTAGGCGCGCCCCGCACATCATTGGAAACCCCCATCCGCCGAGTCCTGTCGAAGGGCGCATGGGGTCCGTCCGGCAGGCGGAGCATAGCATCCATGGCAAATGTAGCAGTCATCGGCGCGCAATGGGGCGACGAGGGCAAGGGCAAGATCGTCGACTGGCTGGCCGAACGCGCCGACATGGTCGTGCGCTTCCAGGGCGGGCATAATGCCGGTCACACGCTGGTCGTCGGCGAGAATGTCTACAAGCTGTCGCTGCTGCCCTCTGGCATCGTGCGCGGCACCCCCAGCGTCATCGGCAACGGCGTCGTCCTCGACCCCTGGGCGCTCAAGGCGGAGATCGAGCGGCTGGGCGAGCAGGGCGTCCATGCGTCGCCGGAGACGCTGCGCATCGCCGACAATTGCCCGCTGATCCTGCCGATCCACCGCGACCTGGACGGTCTGCGCGAGGACGCCAGCGGCGCGGGCAAGATCGGCACGACGCGGCGCGGCATCGGCCCGGCCTATGAGGACAAGGTCGGCCGCCGTGCGATCCGCGTGTGCGACCTGGCGCATCTCGACGATCTGGGGCCGCAGCTCGATCGCCTCTGCGCGCATCATGACGCGCTGCGCGCCGGGTTCGGCGAACCGCCGGTCGACCGCGAGCGGCTGCTGGCCGATCTGCGCGAGATCGCCGCCTTCGTCCTGCCCTTCGCCAAGCCGGTGTGGCGCGACCTCAACGCGGCGCGCACGGGCGGCAAGCGCATACTGTTCGAGGGCGCGCAGGGCGTGCTGCTCGACATCGACCATGGCACCTATCCCTTCGTCACCTCGTCCAACACCATCGCGGGTGCGGCGGCCGGCGGCTCGGGGCTGGGGCCGTCGGGCGTCGGCTTCGTGCTGGGCATCGCCAAGGCGTACACCACCCGCGTCGGCTCGGGCCCGTTCCCGACCGAGCTGGAGGACGAAACCGGCCAGCGGCTGGGCGAGCGTGGCCATGAGTTCGGCACGGTCACCGGGCGCAAGCGTCGCTGCGGCTGGTTCGACTCGGTGCTGGTGCGCCAGTCTGCGGCGGTCGGCGGCATCACGGGCATCGCGCTGACCAAGATCGACGTGCTCGACGGCTTTGACGAGGTGAAGATCTGCGTCGGCTACAAGCTGGGCGATCAGACGCTCGATTACTACCCGACCCACGCGGCGGATCAGGCCAAGGTCGTTCCCGTCTATGAGACGATGGAAGGCTGGCAGGAATCGACCGCTGGCGCGCGGAGCTGGGCGGATCTGCCCGCGCAGGCGATCAAGTATATCCGGCGGATCGAGGAGCTGATCCGCTGCCCCGTGGCGCTGGTCTCGACCAGTCCGGAGCGCGAGGACACGATCCTGGTTCGCGACCCGTTCGCGGATTGATTGGCGGAGGCCCCGGCGCGAGTCGGGGCCTTTTTGCCGGAGGGGGTTTCGGCAACAACCGTTCAGCCAGAGCGGAGTCGAAGGCCACGCCTCGCCCAAATGAAAAGCCCGGCCGCTTTCGCGACCGGGCTTTCCCCGTAGTGACTGAACCCGAAGGGGATCAGCGCATGCCGCCGCTGCTGCCCGGCGGGGTGGTGGTGCCGCCCGTGGTGCCGCTGCCCATCGAGCCGCTGGTCGTCGGGTCGCTGCCCATCGAACCGCTGCCGGTGGTGGTCGACGAACCGGTTGCGTCCGGCGTGGTCGACGGCGTGCTCATGGTCGAATCCGGCGTGGTCGCCCGCGTGCGGCTCTTCGAGCGCGTGGTCGAACGCGTGGAGGAGCGGGGCGTGGTGGTCATCGAGTCACCCGTCTGACCCATCGTCTGGCCCGGCATGGTGGTCTGACCCGGCATCGTCTGCCCCGGCATCGTGGTCTGGCCCGACATGGTGCCGGTGCTGCCGCCCGACATGGAACCCGTGCTGCCGCCCGAAACCTGGGCAAATGCCGCCGCGGGGATCAATAAGGCTCCGGCAGCGATCATGTGCATGGTACGCATCGATTCTCTCCTGCTTTGTTCTCGAATGGTTAACGAGGCAGAAGGACGGACGTTCCGTTATTTAACCACATTGACCGCGATGAAGCAACGCCTGATCGGCGAGAACCAGCGCAACCATCGCCTCGACCACCGGCACGCCGCGAATGCCGACGCACGGGTCGTGGCGGCCTTTGGTGGCGATCTGGGTTTCCTCGCCGGTGCGGGTAATGGTGTCGACCGGGGTCAGGATCGAACTGGTGGGTTTGAACGCGACCCGCATCGTCACCGGCTGGCCGGTGGCAATGCCCCCGGCGATCCCGCCCGCATGATTGGCGAGGAAACGGGGGCCGCCATTGCCGGCACGCATCGGGTCGGCATTCTGCTCGCCGGTCAGCGCGGCCGCCGCGAAGCCGTCACCGATCTCGAAACCCTTGACCGCGTTGATGCTCATACAGGCCGAGGCGAGCTCGCTGTCGAGCTTGGCATAGAGCGGCGCACCCCAGCCCGCGGGAACGCCGGTCGCCTCGCAGGCGACGACCGCGCCGACCGAGGAACCCGATTTGCGCGCGCCGTCGACGATCGCCTCCCAACGTTCGGCGGCGGCGGGGTCGGGGCAGAAAAAGGGGTTGGCGTCGATCTGCGCGTCGTCGAACGCCGCATAGTCGATCCTGTCGCCGCCGATCGCCTCGACCCAGGCCCGGACGCGGACTTCGGGAATGACCGCGCGCGCCACCGCGCCCGCAGCGACGCGCGCCGCCGTCTCGCGCGCCGAGGAGCGGCCGCCGCCGCGATAGTCGCGGAAGCCGTATTTCGCATCATAGGCGTAATCGGCATGGCCGGGCCGATAGGCGAGCGCGACGTTGCCGTAATCCTTTGACCGCTGGTCGACATTCTCGATCATCAGGCTGATCGGGGTGCCCGTCGTCTTCCCCTCGAATACGCCGGAGAGGATGCGGACCTGATCGGGTTCGCGTCGCTGGGTGGTGAAGCGGCTGGTGCCCGGACGGCGCTTGTCGAGCCAGGGCTGGATGTCCTCCTCCGACAGGGCGATGCCCGGCGGGCACCCGTCGACCACCGCGCCCAGCGCGGGCCCGTGGCTTTCGCCCCAGGTGGTGAAGCGGAACAGGCGGCCGAAACTATTGAAGCTCACGCTGCGTCTCCCAGCCGGGCGAAGGCCGGCGCATGTGTGGCGGCCCCGCGCACGCCGCAGGGGATCAGCCCGCCCTGAAGCGGGGCGGCCAGGAAATATTCGCCCGCATAGGGGCTGTCGAAACCGCTCGCGACATCGGCGGCGAAACCGAACCGACCGTAGAAGCCGGGGTCGCCGAGCGCGAAGCACAGGACGACGCCCTCCTGCTCCAGCCGTTCGAGTCCGGCAGCGACCAGCGCCTCGCCGACGCCCTGATGCCGCCAGTCGCGTGCGACCGCGACGGGGGCGAGGGCGACCGCGTTGATCGGCTTGCTACCGATCTCGACGGCCATCCGGCTGAACGCGATCGCGCCGATCAGGGTATCGGTATCCTCGTCGATCGCGACCAGCATCAGGACCATGTCGCCCTCGACGCACAGGTCGCGGACCAGCGCCGCTTCGGCCGGGGCGGGGAAGCTGGCGACGAGGAGCGCGTCGAGTGCGGCGACGTCCTGCCCCTGTGCGGGGCGGTTGGTGATGGCGGCGATGGGCTGGTCGGACATGGGTAGGTCTTTAGCGTCGCCGAGGGGCCAGGCGCGATAGATAATGTTGGCGGGCATTCCTCCCCTGGAAGGGGAGGTGGCAGGGCGAAGCCCTGACGGAGGGGTGTCGGCGTTCGCGATGGCGGGCTGTCCTCGCCAGCGTCCATGCCCCTCCACCACCGCTTCGCGGCGGTCCCCCTCCCCAAGCATGGCTTGGGGAGGATTTTTGGTTACGCCAACGCGATGTCCGGCGCGTCTTCGGCCTTCATGCCGATGACATTGTACCCGGCGTCGACATGGTGGATCTCGCCCGTCACGCCCGACGACAGGTCGGACAGCATGTAGAGCCCCGCGCCACCCACATCCTCGATGGTCACGGTGCGACGCAGCGGCGCGTTCAGTTCGTTCCACTTCAGGATATAGTTGAAGTCGCCGATGCCGCGCGCGGCCAGCGTCTGGATCGGGCCCGCCGAGATCGCGTTGATGCGGATATTCTCAGGCCCCAGATCGACCGCGAGATACTTGACGCTCGTCTCCAGCGCCGCCTTGGCCACGCCCATGACGTTGTAATGCGGGATGACCTTTTCCGCGCCGTAATAGGTCAGCGTCAGGATCGAGCCGCCCTCGGGCATCATCTGGCGCGCGCGCTGCGCGACGGCGACCAGCGAATAGGCCGAGATGTTCATGGTCATCAGGAAATTGTCGAGCGTGGTGTCGTAGTAACGACCGCGCAACTGCGACTTGTCCGAAAACCCGATGGCATGGACGACGAAGTCGATCGTCGGCCATTCGGCCTTCAGCCCCTCGAACAGCGCGTCGAGCGACTCCATCTCGGCCACGTCGCAGTCGAACAGGCGCGCCACGCCGAGCTGCTCGGCCAGCGGGCGAACCCGCTTTTCCATCGCCGCGCCCTGATACGAAAAGGCGAGCTCCGCGCCCGCCTCCGAAAGCTGCTTGGCGATGCCCCAGGCCAGCGATTTGTCATTGGCCAGGCCCATGATGAGCCCCCGCTTGCCTGCCATCAATCCGTTCACGCCGTTACCGCTCCTGCCGGTTCGCTGTCTTCAATCGCCCTCTCTAGCCCCGTTTCCGGTGGTTCCGCCAGTGCCGCGTTCAAATGCGCCCCGAAAACCAGGCCGAGGCCGATCAGATAGAAGAACAGCAGCATCACGACGACACCCGCCAGGCTGCCATAGGTCAGGTCGTAGCCGCCCAGTTTCGACAGCACCCAGGGGAGCAGCGCGGTCATGCTGACCCACCAGGCGGCGGTGAACAGCGCGCCCGGCCATTTGGGGCAGTCGCTCTCGCGATATTTGCCCGGCGTGACCGAGTAGAACAGCATGTAGAGCGCACCGAACATCACCACGCCGGGGATCAGTCGCGACAATCCGACCCACCCCGCGACATCCTGCGCGAACGGCACCAGGCGATAGATGAACTGCTCGGCGGCGGTCAGGATACCGGCGGCGAGGAAGGACAACAGCGCGACGATGACCGACGCGATCATGACCAGGGTCGAGGACAGGCGCGACTTCCAGAAGGCGGCGGTCGCCTTCACGCCGTAAGCGCGGTGGAAGATGTCGCGGATCGTCTCGATAAAGCCGCCCACCGTCCACAGCCCGACCAGCCCGCCCAGCCACAGCAGCGATCCGGTCCGCGCCGCCAGCACGTCGGCGATCGGCTTGCGCAACAGGTCGCTGACATCGGGGGGCAGGACGTGGAGGAAGCTTTCCACCGCATGTTGCGTCTCGTTGCTCTGCCCGAACAGCGAGAGCAGCGCGGCGGTGGTGATGAAGAAGGGGAACAGCGTCATCAACGCCAGAT
Source organism: Sphingomonas sp. Leaf21 (assembly GCF_916858675.1). GTDB lineage: Bacteria > Pseudomonadota > Alphaproteobacteria > Sphingomonadales > Sphingomonadaceae > Sphingomonas. Next base: position 8,578 of record NZ_CAKASM010000029.1, on the reverse strand, counting down.
AGGCGAGGTTCCCGGCATGAATGAATCCGTCATTGAACACGCCCAGGCTGGTCCGTTTGAGGACTTCGAAAGCGTAGGAGCCCGGCCGGACCTTGGCGATCTGCCGGTCCAGCCGCTGCCGCGCCTTGCCCTGATGATGTGCACGTTCTTCGGGGGTCAGGCCGTTGGCATCGCTCATGGAACGATCAGACGCCCATGGCGGCCCTCGGGTTCCTGGCATCCTTCCATTCGGCGGCGAAGCGTTGCAGCTCGGCATCATCGGCGGGCAGGTCGACGATCAGCGTGATCAACTGGTCGCCACGTCCGCCAGACTTCCTGTGGAACCCCTTGCCCTTCAGGCGCAGCGTCTTGCCCGAGGTCGTGCCCTTGGGGACGGTCAGCATCACCGGACGCTCGACGGTCGGCACCTTCACCTGGCCGCCCAACACCGCTTCGGTCAGCGAAATCGGCAGGTCCAGGCGGACATCGTCGCCGTCGCGGGTGAAGAAGCCATGCGGGCTGACCTCGATCGTGACGATCGCATCGCCCGCGCCGCCGGGACTGGGCTCGCCCTTGCCCGCCAGCCGCATCTGGGTGCCGTTCTCCACGCCGGCCGGGAGCTTCAGGTCGATGGTCTTTCCATCGCCGAGCGTCACCCGCTGCGGGCTGAGCGTCGCCGCGTCGATGAAGGGCACCTTGAGCGCATAGTTGATCGTCGCGCCCTTCTGCGCCGACCGGCGGCCCCCACCACCGAAGCCACCGCTGAAACCGCCGCGCCCGGCGCCACCGAACATCCCCTCGAAGATGTCCGACATGTCGGCACCCTCGCCGCCAAAGTCGAACTGCTGTCGGAAACCGCCCGCGCCGCCCGGACGCGGGCCGCCGCCGCCGAACCCGCCAGCGCCACCGCCATAGCCGAAGGGCGATGCCGGATTGCCGTCCCCATCGATCTCGCCGCGATCGAAGCGGGCGCGCTTGTCCTTGTCGTTGAGCAGGTCATAGGCGTTGGTGACCTGGCTGAATTTCTCGGCCGCCTTGGGATTGTCCTTGTTGCGGTCGGGATGCAGTTCCTTCGCCAGCTTGCGATAGGCTTTCTTGATATCGGCTTCGCTGGCCGTGCGGCTTACGCCCAGCGTCTGATATGGATCGGCCACTCTGTTCCCCGTTGGCAGTGTATTACCGATCTATGTGGGGAAGTCCGCGTCGGAGCGCAATCCGGTTCCCATGCGTTGCAGCGCGAGAAGGAGAAGGATCATGACCCAGCCGATGCAGGCGATGCCGAAGGACGGGCCAAAGGACGGCAAAAAGGGCGCCATCGATGGCGTCTCGGATACCCCCGGCAAGCATGGCGGCGAGAGCCAGGGCGGCGGCTATGAAGGCGTACCCGAGCGCGACGGCGACTTCCACGGCGGCCAGAGCGGAACGGCCTATCACGGCAAGGGTGGCAAGTCGGACCCGGACAAGGACAATCCCAATGCGGTGACCGAGGAGGGGTAAGGCCTGTCCCTGATCGGCCTCGACGAAGTGGGCGCCTGCGGGATGACGCTCGTGGCGAGGTGAGAGCGCGAAGTCCGACTTCATCCGGTGCGAACGGACGTGCCGACGGGCGAGGGCGTGACCACCGGGCCTACCCCGCCGCCATGTCCTCCACGGGTGCGACGTCCACGCTGACGTCCATCTTCTGCGCCCCCGACCCCAGCACCACACCGTCGACCGGCGCGATCTCGGCATAGTCGCGGCCGACCGCGACGATGATGTGGTCGCCCGCCATCCAGATGCCGTTGGTGGGATCGACGCCGACCCAGCCATGCTCCGGCCCGCCCCAGATCAGCACCCAGGCATGGGTCGCGTCCGCGCCGACCAGCCGTGCCTGGCCCGGCGGCGGCAGGGTGCGGATATAGCCCGACGCATAGGCCGCGGGGATGCCCGCCGCACGCAGCCCGGTAATCATGATCTGCGCAAAGTCCTGGCACACGCCGCGCCGCTGGCGAAAGGCCTCGGCCGGGGGCGTGTCGACCAGCGTCGCGGCGGGGTCGAAGGCGAATTCGCGCTGGATGCGGTTCGCCAGCGCGAAGCCCGCGTCGAGCGCGCCGCGTTCCGGCGACAGGTCGGCCGCGCACCATTCGGCAATGGCGGGGTCGAGCGGGATGAGCGGCGAGGGGAAGATGTAATTGGCGGGCCCCGCCGCCGACAGGTCGCGGCTCGACCGGGCGAGGGACGACACCTCGGCCAGGGTCGGGTCGTTGGCCGAGGGCATCGGCACCGGCCGCTCGACCCGCATCCGCGCGCGGCTTTCGATCGTCAGGCTGCGCACCGGACGGTCGACGACCAGCCGCGTGACATGCGCCAGCCCAGCCTCGGCATGTGCGGCGCGGGTGCGGCCGACCGGCTCGACGACGAGGTCGTAGCTTTCGAGCGTCTGGCCCGGCCAGTCGATCGGCTTCAGCCGCAGGTTGCAACGCGCATATTTGACCTGCGCGCCATAATCGAAGCGGGTGATATGGCGGATATCGTAGATCATGCGCCCCTTTGTCATGCGAGGGTCAGCCCCCCCGCGCGCAAGGGTTCCGCACCCTGCAGGAAATAGCGCCGGGCGATCGCCTCCGACAACAGGCCCAGCCGCCGCTCGACATCGCCCAGCGTATCGGCGTCGAGGGTGCGCGCGTCCGCCGTCTCGATCGCGGCACGGATGGCGATCGCCTGTGCCTGTTGCGGCTCGGTCATGTCGTCGTCGGACAGGATGGGCAGGCGTGCCAGGCACTCGGCGATCCGCACCGTCTGATAGGCGAGCGCGCGCGGGTTGTTGGGATCGAGCGCGACGAGATCGACCACCGCGACGCGCGCGAGGCCGGTCGGATAGCGCTGTCGATAGCTGATTTGGCTGTTGGCGAGGTCGAGCAGGGTGGACAGGTCGTCCGCCGACGCGCCCGCCATGCCGAATAGTCGCGTGGCGCGCGCCACCGCCATCGCCCGCTCCACCCGGCGGCCGAGATCGTGGAAGCGCCAGGCGGTCGTGCGTACCATATGCTCCGCCGACAGGCCGGCGATCGCGGCATAGCGGCGCTGGAGCGAACCGGCGCGATCGAGCATGCCGACATGGCTGGGGAAGGGGGCCTCGAGCAGGCGGACCATGTCGGCTGACAGCCGGTCGCGCGAACCCTCGCTGATCCCGCGCGCGAGGCGGTTGATGCGCGCGACCGAGTGCCACCCCTCATCCTCCATCGCGGTGCGCGCGAACTGGGTCAGCGCGGCGCGGTGCAGGCTGTCGGGATGCGGCGCCGCGCCGCCCCCGGCGATCAGGCCGACCAGCCGCCCGACGGTGCGCGGGTCGAGCGCCGCGCCGCCATCGACGTCGATCGAATTGCCCAGCATAACCCGGATCGCGGCGAGCAGCGCCTCGCCCCGCTCCATATAGCGGCCGAGCCAGAAGAAATTGTCGGCGACCCGGCTGGGCAGGGTGCCCGGATTGCGGCGGACGTGGAGGGAGTCGGGCGCGGCGAGCAGCGACATCGGCGCGACCGGCTCGGGTCCGTGGATACACACATCGGCGGACCACAGCCCCTCACCGATCATCGCGGCGGTCGCTTCCGGATGATCGCCGATCCGCCCGAACCCGCCGGGCAGGACGGTCCACTGCCCCTCGGCATCGCGCGCGGCGAAGACGCGAAGCGTGAAGGGGCGCGGTTCCAGCCGGTCGCCGATGACGACGGGCATGGTCGACAGGCGGACCATCTCCTGCCCGACATAATCCTGCGGTCGCCGCGCCATGTCGGCGATGAGCGCCGCGCGCGCGTCGGCGGACAGGCTCGCGCCCGCCTGCGCCCCATCGGGCAGGCCCAGGGGCTTGAGGCCGAAGGCGGGGGCGATGAGCATGGTGTCGAGATTGGCGAGGACATGCCCGGCCTGCTCCGACCCACCGCACCACCAGGTCGCGATCGTCGGCAGCGCGAGTGGCTGGCCGAGCATCTGCCTGGCGAGCACCGGCAGGAAGGCGGAGAAGGCCGGGCTTTCCAGCACGCCCGCACCGGGGGCATTGGCGATCACCACCTGCCCCTCGACATAGGCGTCGATCAGGCCGGGCACGCCGATCTGCGAATGGCTGTCGAAGGCCAGCGGGTCGAGCATCCGGGGATCGAGCCGCCGCCACAGCGCGTCGATCCGCTTCAGCCCGGCGACGGTGCGGACATAGACCTGCCCCTCGATCGCGGCGAGGTCCGCGCCCTCGACCAGCAGCAGGCCGAGATAGCGCGCCAGATGCGCCTGCTCGGGATAGCTGGGGTTGAACCGGCCCGGCGTCAGCAGCCCGATTCGCGGGTCGGCGCGGCGGCATTGCGCGGCCAGTCCGGCACGGAAGGCGGCGAAGAAGGGGGCGTGGCGCTGCACGTTCAGCCGGTTCTGCAGGCCGCCCAGCGTCCGGCTGACCGCCAGTCGGTTCTCCAGCGCATAGCCCGCGCCCGCCGGATTGCGCAGGTGATCGGCGAGTACCCGCCATTCGCCATCGGGACCCCGCGCCAGATCGAAGGCGACGAAGCTCAGATGATGGCCGCCCGGCGGGGTGACGCCGACCATCGGGCGAAGGAAATAGGGGCTGCCGGTGGCCAGTGCGGCGGGGATATGGCCCTGTCGTACCAGGTCGCCGGAGCCGTAGAGATCGGCGAGGATCGCCTCCAGCAGGCCGGCGCGTTGCCGGACCCCCGCCTCGATCCCGGCCCATTCGCGCGTGTCGATCAGCAGCGGGACGGGCGAGACGGGCCAGGGGCGCTCGTCGGTTTCGCCGATGATGCGGAAGCCGGTGCCGATATCGGCGGCGTGGCGCTGCACCCGTTCGCGGGCATGGGCCAGGTTGCTGGCGACCGCCGCCAGTTCCTCCAGCATCGCGCGCCAGGCCGGATCGCTCGATCCCGCCAGCACGTCGGCGTTGGCCGTCGCGGCCTGACGATAGGCGGCGATCCAGGCGGCGGCCTGCGCCTGGCTATCTTGGGAGGGCGTGACGCTGGGGTCCATCGGGGCGGGAAAATCGCCGTATCGGTGCCAGGTTGCAACAGATGATTGGGCATTCGGCCGACTTGCGGGTGGAAAACACGGGCCCAGGCGGGGCGCGCCGGTGATTCAGCGTTTCCGTTCGCGACATTGGTTTTCGTCCGGCACGGGCGTATGGACGCGCGCATGGCTGACGATCCCTTTGCCCTGTTCGACCGATGGTTCGCCGAAGCGCGGACGAGCGAACCCAACGACTCCAATGCGATGGCGCTGGCGACGGTCGATTCGACCGGCCAGCCCTCGGTCCGGATGGTGCTGCTCAAGGGGCATGATCCGCGGGGATTCGTCTTCTACACCAACCGCGAGAGCCGCAAGGCACAGGAACTGGGTGAGGGCAGCAAGGCCGCCTTGCTGTTCCACTGGAAGTCGCTGCGCCGCCAGATCCGTATCGAGGGGCCGGTGACCCGCGTGTCGGACGCCGAGTCGGACGCCTATTTCGCGAGCCGGGGGCGGGATTCGCAGCTCGGCGCCTGGGCCTCGGACCAGTCGCGCCCGCTCGACGCGCGCGAGACGTTCGAGGCGCGGTTCGAGGCGATGCGCACGCGTTTCGAGGGCGGCGACGTACCGCGCCCGCCGCATTGGGGCGGCTACCGCGTCGCGCCCGTGCGCATCGAATTCTGGCTCGACCGCGAGCATCGGCTGCATGAGCGCCGCGTCTTCACCAAAACCAGCCAGGGTGGCTGGGACGAAGGATTGCTGTTTCCGTGACGCAGGACGAACGCAAGAAGGTCATCCCTCTCGCCACGCGTGCGGCGCTGGCCAGCGTCGCGATGGCGCTGTTCCTGCTGGCGCTCAAGGGGTTCGCCGCGTGGCGGACGGGCTCGGTCGCGATGCTCGGCTCGCTCGCCGACACCGCGCTGGACCTGCTCGCCAGCCTCGTGACGCTCTACGGCGTGCGGCTGGCGGCGACGCCCGCCGACCATGACCACCGTTTCGGCCATGGCAAGGCGGAGGCGCTCGCGGCGCTGTTCCAGGTCGCGCTGATAACCGCCTCGGCGGGCGGGATCGCCTGGCGCGCGGTGATGGCGCTGGGTGCGGACAATCCCACGACCGACGCCGAATTCGGCATCGGCGTGTCGGTGGTCGCGATCCTGGCGACGATGGTGCTGCTCGCCTATCAGCGCAGCGTGATCCAGCGGACCGGGTCGGTCGCGATTCTGGCCGACAACGTCCATTACCAGTCGGACGTGCTGCTCAACGGATCGGTCATCGTCGCGATGGTGCTGGACCAGTATTTCGGCTGGCACGGCGCCGATCCGATCTTCGGCATCGCCATCGCCTTGTGGCTCGCGTGGGGCGCGTTCCAGGCGTCGTCGACGGCGATCGACCAGTTGATGGACAAGGAATGGTCCGACGACCAGCGCGCGGCCTTTCTCGACGTCGCCGCGCGCCAGCCGGGGTTGAAGGGGATCCACGACTTCCGCACCCGCCGTTCGGGCAGCCACGACTTCGCGCAATTCCACATGGAGGTCGACCGCGACATGACCGTCGCCGCCGCGCATGACGTGGTCGAAGGTGTCGAGCGGGCGCTGCGTCGCAGCTTCCCCAAGGTCGAGGTGCTCATCCACCTCGATCCCGAGGGCCATGTCGACACCGACAATCCGCTGGTCGAGGCGGATGTCACGCCGCACTGGTTCGGCAAGCGGGTCTATTGATGCGCATCCCCTTCACCCAGGTCGACGCCTTCGCCGACACGGCGTTCGGTGGCAATCCCGCGGCGGTGATGACGCTGTCCGCCTGGCTCGACGATGCCGTGCTGCTGAGGATCGCGCAGGAGAACAACCTGTCGGAGACGGCCTTTCTGGTGCCGGGCGACGGGCAGGCGGCGGAGTTCGAACTGCGCTGGTTCACGCCGGGCGACGAGGTGGAGATGTGCGGCCACGCCACGCTGGCGAGCGGGCATGTCGTGCTGTCGTCGGACACGACGCTCGAGCGCGTGCGCTTCGCGACGCGTCGCGCGGGGGTGCTGGAGGTCGCGCGCGACGGCCTGGGCTACAGCCTGTCGCTGCCAGAGCGGACGCCGGTGCCCCAGGCGCTGCCCGAGATGGTAACGGCTCTCGGCATCGGCGAGCCTGTCGAAACGCTGCTCCATCCGGCTGGCTACGCCCTGATCGTGACGGACGATGCGGCGAAGGTGCGTGGCTGCACGCCCGACTTCGCGGCGCTCGCGAGGGCGGGGCGCTATGTCGTCATCCTGACCGCTCGCGGCGGCGTGGGGGAGGCGGATGTGGTCAGCCGCGTCTTCGTCCCCGCCTTCGCGATCGATGAGGATCCGGTGACCGGTGCGGCCCATGCGGTGCTGACGCCCTATTGGACGGCGAAGCTGGGTCGCGCGTCGTTCGTCGCCGAACAGGCGAGCGCGCGCGGCGGGCGGCTGACCTGTCGGATGGATGGGGAGCGGGTGATCCTGGGCGGAGCCTGCGTGACGGTGATCGAGGGGGTGTTCCTGCTGCCTTGAAAGGCCCCATTCCTCGCCAGGCAAAACTTGGGAGGAATGGGTCACTCCGCCGCGAGCAGCGTCTCCGCCGCTTGCAGATCCACGGACACCAGTCGGCTGACGCCGCGTTCGATCATGGTCACGCCGAACAGCCTGTGCATCCGGCTCATCGTCACCGCATTGTGGGTGACGATCAGGTAGCGGGTGTCGGTATCGCGCGCCATCCGCTCGAGCAGCCCGCAGAAGCGGTCGATATTGGCATCGTCGAGCGGCGCATCGACCTCGTCCAGCACGCAGATCGGCGCGGGGTTGGTCAGGAACAGCCCGAAGATCAGCGCCACCGCCGTCAGCGCCTGTTCGCCGCCCGACAACAGCGTCAGCGACTGGAGCCGCTTGCCCGGCGGCTGCGCCATGATCTCCAGCCCGGCCTCCAGCGGGTCGTCCGAGTCGATCAGCGCCAGATGCGCCGATCCGCCGTCGAACAGCGTGGCGAACAGTGCCTGGAAATGCCCGTTCACTGCCTCGAACGCGGTGAGCAGCCTTTGCCGCCCCTCGCGGTTGAGCAGTCCGATCGAGGCACGCAGCCGCGCCACCGCCTGGACCAGATCCTCGCGCTCGGCCGCATTGGCGGCGCCACTCGCCTCCAGCTCCGCCAGTTCCTGTTCGGCGACAAGATTGACCGGGCCGATCCGTTCGCGGTCGGCCGACAGCTTGTCGTGCGCGGCCGCCTCGACCTGCGGCGAGCCGACCCCTGCGCCGGTGAAGCCGAGCTTTTCGGGAAGGACCGGCGCGGGGCAGGCGAAGCGCTCGCCCGATACCCGGCCCAGTTCGACGCGGCGCAATTCGTGATTCTCCAGCCGCGCCAGCGCTCCCGCACGCGCCTCACGAGCAGTGGAAAGAAGGGTATTCGCCTGCCCATGCGCGGCCTCCGCCGCACGCTGATCGCGCTCGGCATCGGCTTCCTCCGCCTGGGTTCGCGCCGCCTCCTGCCTGGCGGCATCGTGCGCGGCGGCGAGCGTGGCAATCTCGGCGGCGAGGTGCGCGGGACGGTCCGCCAGCGCCGCCGCGTCGCGGTCCAGCGTCGCGGCACGCGCGTCCATCTCGGCGATCCGCCCCGCCGCC
>NZ_CAKASM010000028.1 GCF_916858675.1 Sphingomonas sp. Leaf21 | reverse complement strand
GATGCTGTCGCCCGTCGAGTTCGAACGGCAGCAGGCTTTGATGGCTCAAGGCGTCTAGAAAACTAGGGGCTACTCAGGGTATGAGTCTTCTTCGAATCCGGCATCAGAGATCCTGAAGCTATGGCAGCGCTTTACTTTACAGGCACATCGCTGACCGGCAAGTGTCTGACGCTCGCACCGATGACCTCACGTAGGGCGGCAGGTTTAAACATCCAGCCGCATGATTGGGCAGGATATTTCTTATTTGAGGCGTCAACAAACGGTGATCGAGTGATCGCCCGTGTCGAGGATGACGAGGCAGCCTTCGACCTAGCAGCCCTCTTAGGCATTGGGTGACAGGCCGGGATAGCCGAACCGGCTCCGCTGTGATTTGGCTGGCTGCGGGCGCGGTGACAACCGCATATCCGAAGGCTAGCGTTGTCTAACGATGTCTAGCGTATACGACTAGACTTCCCTATCCATCGATAGACATCCCGCTTCGGACTTGACCCATGGACCCTTACCGCAACCCTTTCGCGCCTGGCGCAGGCAGCCGCCCCCCTGAGCTCGCCGGACGTGACACAATTCTGGAAGCCGCTCGCATCTCATGTGGCCGCGCGATCAATCGAAAAAACGCCCGGTCGATCATGTTGCTGGGCCTTCGCGGAACAGGTAAAACGGTTCTACTGAATGAGATAGGCCGCAATGCCGAACAGGATGGGCTGTTAATCTCTCGAGTTGAGTCACCTGAAGGTGAAAGCCTCGCCCGCCTTATCTTTCCTGAGATGAGGAAGGTGTTGCGATCGCTATCGGGGGTAGAGGCAGCGAAGCAGATTGCTGGTCGCGGCCTCCGTGGGCTTCGCAGTTTTGCGTCTATTTTTAAAATTGAGATAGGCGGCGTCGAATTTAATGTGGAACCCGAACCCGGCTTGGCAGACACCGGTGATTTGCAATACGACTTACCAGACCTTTTTGTACTCATCGGCAAAGCCGCCCAAGCAGCGGGCCGTGGGTGGGTCCTCCTCATTGATGAGGTTCAGTACCTTTCAGAAACTGACTTATCCGCATTAATTGTCGCATTGCATCGCATATCGCAAGAAGGGCTGCCCGTTCTACTCGTGGGCGCTGGGCTGCCTCAAATCGCGCGTCTGGCTGGTGAGGCCAAATCATACGCCGAACGCCTCTTTCAGTATCCACCGGTAGGCGCTCTCGACGAGAGCGCGGCATCACAAGCCATCGAAAAGCCTATAATCGAAGAGGATGCGCAAATTGACCCCAGGGCACTCTCTCTAATCGTACAAAAAACAAAGGGTTATCCTTTTTTCCTGCAAGAGTGGGCTTCTGTGGTCTGGAATAATTCAGATGGTCCTGAAATTACAGAAGAAGACGCCGAGCGATCATACGGTGAGACGCTCGCACTACTCGACGATGGCTTTTTCAAAGTCCGGATTGATCGCCTTACCAAGGCAGAGGTGCAATTCGTAAAAGCGATGGCGGCTCTTGGAGATGGCCCTTATGCAATGTCAGATATTGCTCATACGATGAATAGAACCCAAAAGTCACTTGGTCCTGCTCGTTCAAGCATTATCACCAAAGGCATGATATATAGCACGGACCACGGGTATCTTGATTTTACCGTTCCTCTGTTTGCCGAGTTCATGCGTCGTCAGGGCTAACCATCTGCACTGTCACTCACGGGGGCGACGGCTCATCTTTTGGTGTCGCGCAGGCGAGAAAATCAGTGTCACTGGCATTCTGCCGACCGATTAGAACGACACCTCCAGCACGATCACAACCGGCTTGCCATGCAGCTGCCCCACCAGCGTCACGTTCCCAAGCGGTGCGTCGGGGCTGTTCATTGCCATGATCGCTGTGACAGGCATGTGCGCGGTAAACAGCGGCTTGAACGTCTGAGACCGGGGCGCCGTCACGATCGTTGTGCCCGCCTTATCATCAACCCAAGCGCCGTATCCCCATGCCGAGCCGACCAGCCGCATCGACTTCCCCGCTGGCTGCGGGACAACTCGATCGTCGTCGTATCGACGACCATCACATGCCGTCGGCGTCAAGCGCGCGTCGGACAGCTTGCCATAATATTCTGCGCTGAGGCTGAAGCACTGCCCGCCACTCAATTGCAATTGAACCGAAAGGTATCCTGGCGACTTGGCACCTGTCAGCCGCTCACCGGCTGACAGGTCGAGTGAATAGGCCCCGACGATTTGAAGGCGCTGCTTGTCAGCATTCGGATAACCCGGATCCGTCTTAAACAGCTTGGCCACCTCGGCTATCGGGATGCAGGTCAAGCGCGGCGCCGATGCATCGACCACCGGTGCTACGCATGGGCGCGCCGCTGCATTCGGTCCGGCGCTGTAGCCGACGGGTGGCGTGAACTCTTGTGCCATGGCTGGCGCGGCGATCAGCCCCGCTGCAATGCCTCCCAAGCACCGCACAATGACCTTGTCTTGCAGCATCGACATTCTCCCTCACATGAGCCTAGCGCATGGATGTCGGCCGTCCAGTCCGTCATGCTCCTTAGGCCCATCGGGACGTCCGCACCTCATCGAACCCCTTGACCTATGTTCTCATTTTGTTCCAGCTAGGCCGGGTCACGAATCGCTGGAATATAAGCATGATGCAGCACGACCCCCGCCTGCGCGAAGCCGCGCGGGCCATCTATCAGGCTTGCTATCCCTCGGACGAATGGGCGCAGTTCGCGTTCGACGAGGCGGAGCGATACGGGACCGTGCATTACCGTCAGGCCGTGGATGGTGCGCTGGCGGCCCGTGCCTGCCTGGCTGCCGCTGGCGAGCAGCTCGCGCTTCCCGTCACGTGACATCCCAGCCTGCGATGCGCCTGCATGACGTGCCTTTCGACCTCGTCCCGCGCGAGTTGCCGTTCTTCCTGTGCCGAACCCCGGCGGGCTTTCCGTCGCCTGCGCAGGACGACATGGAAGAACCGATCGATCTGGGGGCTTGGCTCGTCGAGCATCCGGCCGCCAGCTATATCATGCGGGTCGAGGGCGGATCTATGGCGGGCGCCGGGATCACCGATGGCGACCTGATCGTGGTCAACCGCGCCAAGCGGGCCCGCGCCGGTTCCATCGTCGTCGCGCTGGTCCATGGCGACCGCACGCTGAAGCGACTTAAGCAGATGGACGGCCGCTATTGGCTGGTCCCGGAGGCTGATGGCTTCTCACACATTCTTGTCGACGAATATGTCGAGATCTGGGGCGTCGTGGTGGGCGTGGCGCGCAAGGTCGCATGACCTCCCCAATCGCCCTGATCGACTGCAACAACTACTATGTCAGCTGTGAGCGCGCCTTCGACGCCAGCTTGGTGGGCGTGCCGGTCATCGTGCTGTCGAACAACGATGGCTGTGCGATCGCACGCTCTGCCGAGGCGAAGGCGTTGGGCATCAAGATGGGTGATCCGGCCCATCACCTGCGTGACCTGATCCGACGCCACGGCATTCAGGTCCGCTCGTCCAATTACACGCTCTATGGTGACATGCAGCGCCGTGTCCTGGCCGCCTGCCAAGCGTTCGTGCGGGACTTCGAGATATACTCGATTGACGAGATATTTCTCGATCTGGCCGGGTTCGATGACCGCGACCTTGTGGACCATGCCCATCGCCTTCGCGCTCAGGTCCTGCGCTGGACGACGATACCCACCTGTGTCGGCATCGCCGATACCAAGACGCTGGCCAAGCTGGCGAACGCCGCCGCGAAGAAGCAGCCGCGCTTCGGTGGCGTCGCTGACCTGCGTGATGAACGCCTCCGCCAGGACGTCATGCGGGCTTTCCCCGTCAGTGACGTGTGGGGTGTCGGTAAGGCCACGGCGCTAAAGCTGGCAGCGCTGGGCGTGACCACCGCCGCCGGTCTTCGGGACATGCCCATGAAGCAGGCTAGAGGCGTCGGGACGGTAGTGCTTGAGCGACTGGTCGCTGAGCTGCGCGGCATTCCTGCTGACGCCGTTGAAGCGGTCGAGCCGCAGCGGAAGGGCATGGCCGTGACACGGTCCTTCGGGACGCCTGTGACTGACTTCGACGGCCTGATGGGCGCGCTATCCCAATATGCGCTGCGGGCCGGGGAGAAGCTGCGCAATCATGGCCTCGTCGCGGGGCGGCTGACGGCGTTCTTCCATACCAACAAGCATAAGCCCGACCGCCCTCAATATGCCGGGTCCCGAGCCGTGACGCTGCATCCGATGACAAGTGATAGCCTGGAATTGATCGCCGCCGCTCGACGGTGCGCGGAACGAGCTTGGCGGGATGGATACGCCTATACGAAGGCCGGGATATTGCTTGACGATCTGATGGCTTCGGCTGATCGCCCCCGGACGCTATTCGAGGCAGATACCGAGAAGCGCGATCGCCTCATGGCCGCGCTGGACGAGGTGAACGAGCGCTTTGGGACATTCACGGCCGTCACGGCCGGACAGGGCTTCAAGCGCCAGTGGCGGCTTCGGTCGGAGATGCGATCACCTGCATGGACGACGCGGATTGATGAGGTGCCGACGGTTCGGGCGTAACTGGAATTCACACGTAATGCACTAAACCAATCCTACCGCAAATGGGGCACTGTGGCTCAAGATAATTAAGGATGGGTCCAGCACTTTTCATTTCATTCCAGCTTGTGAACGTCGCCGACCTACCTTTAAATCCAGCAAGAGTGTACTGCTCCCACATTGAACTGAAAGGAGCGTCGTTTTCAGAACATTTAAGTTCGCCCTTATGGCCACACTCGCACTGGATAGGGGTGCTGGTCCTGGTAGTCATGACATACTTTCGACAGAAAAAAGGCCGCCAGCGTCAGAGCCAGCGGCCAATAAGTCAGTTTTTCGGCCCGTTCTTGCCGGTCTTATAAGTCTCAACAACGGTATTCGCGGGGCGGCGGTTCGCCTCTTTCACCGTGATGATCTGCCCTGTTCGGGCGTCACGTCCGCGCTTGAACTCACCCATTCAAGCAGCCTTCAGCGCGACAGGGAAAGGACCCCGACGAGGTGGCTCCTCCGGAAACCAGCGGCCATGCATGGTTTCGGAAACGCGGCCTTGGTTCACACCGCAAAGCGCGGCTGCTTGATGCTGGAAAAGCCCCATCTCGATGATGAGGAAACGAATGTGCGCCGCCATTTCCGGCGTCACAGGTGGGGAAGAAAAACGTCGCATTTGTTGTCGCTCCAAGGCGACAGAACCGAGTTGACACGACGCTCCGATAGGCTCTAAAGGGAGCCTCGCTAGCGAAATTCTACCGCGGTTCTGTCGCGGTTACCAAACCAACCCCGGGGTGCTCCAACACCTCGGGGTTATTTGCGTTTGAAGCGATTCTTGTTCCGAAGCAAGAAGAATCTGATTTGCGGGCCACTGAGCCGGTTTTCCGGCACAGATGAGTCGCCGGGGGTATTTGCCCTCGAATACGCCCCTGAGTGCCCTCTACGGGTAAAATCGGCGCATATTTGGGATCTATCCACAGCGCAGGTTGGGCTTATTCACAGGTATGGTTAACCGTTCCGGTTGCGTCCCACGGATGTTCCATTGCCGAGATGCCGTGCAAAGTTCAGGCTGATGCAGTTCTCAATTGAGCGATTCAGTCGATGGGTTAAGTGTGATTCGCCCGATCGGCTTATTGGCCAACAGCTTGGGGCTAGCGTCCCCTGGTAGGATACACTGGCCCGCGTACCTTCATGCGGTCGGCAGGATACGGGCGCTGGAGCATCACCGCTTCTGCTGCCGGTGCGCGCAGCCACGTCGTCACGTCCCCCGGGTGCAAGACGGTGATCATCGCCTTCGGGTGAACGGGCTCGACTAGTTCGTTGGCGTCGCAGGTAACCATCGCGAACGACCGGCCCTCAGCCGTCTGCTGCCAGAACCCCGCGACAGCAAAAGTCAGCTGATCGGTCACGCTGAACCACATCTCACCTTTGAGCGGCGGCTTCCCGTCCCCCAGGTCGTGGCGGTCGGGGGTGAACTCACAAAACTCCGTGAGCGGGATGATGCAGCGGTTTGCAGGATCAGCAGCTAGGCGTCGCCACTGCGGCAGTGCCAGGTTGCGCACGTTCGTCATGGGGTACGGAGCTTTCCCACCCAACACGTCCCAGGACATGACGTCCCAAGCTCTTTCGCCATCCTGCTCCCTGATCACATAGCTGCGCGCCTTGGGACGCAATTCCTGCGGGTGAAAGCGATTGTCGCGCGGTCGTTCGTCGAACAGCTTGGCGGCCGACTGAAATATCGTCTGCGGCTCGCCACCAAATCGGGCCCGGTTACACATTCGCCTATATCGCCGCCAAGCTATTGTCAGCGTGATAGAACGTGTCAGGCGAGCCCAGTTTCCCCTGAGTTAGGATGACGCGCCTAGACCCCGTATCGCTTATTCCCCCCGCTGGTGATGCAATAGCGCCCGCCACGTGGACCAACGCAGACGTTGCCGCCGTTGCACGGGCATGCCCCCTCGGTGGTGCCTCGGGTCGGATAGAAGTTCAGCCCCCGGCTTCGTTTCACCCGCTTCGTAGAGTGGGATGACCGGTAGCGCTTGGCATCAGCTTGATCGGCCCCGATGCCAGAGACGACGAGCGCAAAGCATGAAAGAGCGGCAAGGATTTTCATTCGTTCCTCCCACGACCGTGAGGCTGACGGTGAAGGGGCCGGGGTGAATCAGCACCCCGACCCCGCCCAATTATTTCGCGGGCTGCGGCGCAACCGGCACGGTCGCGTTGACCGCAAGCGGAGGCGGCGCGGTGGCAGAGATCGAAAGCGGCACGTCCTCGTCGACGAAGCTCTTCACGATCGACCCGGCCGGGACCTTGGCACTGGTGCCGGTCATCAGGAAGCCCGCCACCGGAACCAGGGCGATCGCCCCCACAACGCCAGCCGTCCCCGTCACGCCCTTGTCGTCGAAGGCACCCGACATGCGGATCTGGCGACCGTTGACCGTCACGAACAGGACGCGGCCCGCAAGGTGCCCCGACTTGCCCCACATGCCCTTGTTACGTACGTCGGTGATCTCACCCATTGCGGGGCTGCCAGCCGGAATGACCGTGACGCCGTTCACGACGACCGGCTCGGCCGTTTCAAGGTGAAAGCGCTGCCCGACGCGGAGCTGCTTGCCCTTGGTAGTCAACTCTTCAGAAAGGCGAAGAGGAACCTCAGTCCCGACACGCAGGACAGCGGCGTTAGTGGTGGAAGCAGCGATCGGCGTCGGTTCAGCGACTTGCGCATGCGCAGCAACAGAAGCGAGCGCAACGGCGCCCGCCAGGCAATACTTCAACATTAGGTATCCCCCCGTTTCTGATTCGCGGCTCGCGAAGCATTACGGGGATTAGGATTTAGGACCGCCGCTTAGTCAACTGTCCAATGCCACCACAATGACCGCAATGGCACGCCTGACATAACCGGCAATTGCGATGATCACCGGCAAGCCCATGATCAGCGCAAGGGCACAGATCTGAACCCAGTCCAGAACGCTGCGCCACCTGCTGACCGGCGGATTACTTAATCGGCTTGGCACCAGGCGTTCCGCACTTAGCGAACCGCCCATTCGCAGCCTTGCAGCGCGTGGCCTTCGGTGCGGCCGCCTCAGGGCACTTCACAAATTTGCCCTTCGCGTCGCGACATGGTGCAGCGATCGATGGCGTGGCGACGGCGATGAGCGAAAGAGCGGATGCGATAATGGCAAGCGAGCGCATTGGTCTTCTCCTGCCCGTGAGTCGGGCTGGCGGATGCTATTATCTATGCCAAGCGCGTGCCAGAGGATGGGCGTATCATGATGGCGTCATGGCAAGGACCGCCCATAATTGGACATTTCAGGCTGGCCTCTCGAGGGCAGCCAAAATAACGTCCTGCGGTGTTCATCAATCGAGCCTATGTCGAGCGGGAGAGTCTGTCAGATCGCGATCTGGAGCGGCTCCGCGCTAGTTTGGCCGACCAGGTGCAACGTTACGAGTACGCCATCCGCAACTACCCGCCAGACCGGATGGAAAAGCACGGGCGGCCGTTCCTCGACAAGCTCCGCGAAAAGGTCGCTCACGTTGATGCTCTGATTACCAGTCGGACGAATGTCCGCTGACGCCCACAACCGATCGTTCCGCTAACCTTCGCTCGCGGAACTACTCCACTAGCACGCTGACGGGCTTGCCACGTGAAAGCGGTTGCCAGCCGGCCTGAATGGCAGCGGTCACGGCGCGATTGAGCAGCGGCGCATCGATCTTCGGGCGCTGACGATAAGGTACGCTGTGACTCGCGGCCTTTGGCATCGGCCACTCAACCAGTGCCTCCCGCTGGCCATCGACGTGACGAACGGCAAGCACCATCCCACGCCAACCATCGGCAGTGCACCATTGCGGCTCGCGATGCAGGCGCCACGCGAAGTCCTCTCCGTCGACCGAGATCCTCCCGCTTTCCGTTCGCTTGGCATTACGCATAGGGCGGCACGCTACGCCGATCGAAGGCCGCTCTCCACCCAAACTAGCCATTCGCCACTTCCCAGACGTCGTCAGCTATGGCGGACGGCAGGCCCCGTTAATTCAACCTGATACAAGTGCGCTAACCGGACAGTGATCGGACAGATGCTTTTGCCCGGGCGCATAGGTCGTTTCGGCAAATCCACTCGCCTGTCCCGCCGCCCGACGATCAAAGACGATGTGATCGATGAATGAGCGATACCGGGGATCGCACCGTGGCGTCACACCTTCATCAGCCAGTCGCAGATCGGCGTTGGCGGGATTGCCATCGTCTAGTTCGGTCCAGACGGCATCGCCAGGTTCAGCAAGACGACGATTCCAGTCCCCCAAGACAACGAACCGATCAGGCCCGACGGCCGCTCGGTCAATCCAGTCCTCCAATACGGGCACCTGCTGTCGCAGGACGCCGCAGGCCTGAGCGCTGTCGCCTTGGAAGCAGCCGGACTTTAGATGGACCGCCAGCAACCGGACAGACTGGTGTCCTGGCGCCCTCACGCGAATATCGACCCCCGAACGCAATTGCGGGTTGCCGAGTTGTAGCGCCGTGACGTCCGGGTTGCGGTCGAAAGCGATACCCTTCCTGATCGCGAACCCGACGGCTTGACGGATAAATCGCTGCTCAGGGTGCTTGCCGCCACAACTGCCCGACGCGGCGCCGGGGCGCTTCTCCATCACGATGGTGTAGCGGTTCGGGTCGAACACGCGCGCCGCCGCCGCTTCGTTCTCCGCCTCTTGGAAAGCGATCACGTCAGCATCGAGCGTGTCCGCGATCTGACGCATGGCTGCATAATCAGCGTCGGTTCGCGGCTCGCATCCTGCGCCGTCCTTCTCTGCCAAGAACTCCAGGTTCCAGGACGCCACCTTGAGAGGGCGGGTTGCAGTCGCTTCGGTCGCGGCGTCTTGAGTAGGCGCATGAGGGGCAACGCACGATGCCAGACTGGTCAGCAGCGATGCGACGAGGACGGAGCGGAAGATCATGCCTGATGTGTGCCAAGGCATGCGCTAGCGCACAATGCCTTCAGAGCGGAGACCCGGAGGAATACCGCCTGCAAAGGCAGCGTTACTGGTACCGGCTCATATTCTCTACGCCAGCAGGCGCTAGGCGAGGAATACGGAATCGGCCGTCTCGTTCGCCATTGGGCTGAATTGCGGCCTTTCGATCTGTGAAGGCGGGCAGCACGGTTTTGTTATTGCCCGCCTATCGGCGGCAAATGCCAGCTGGATAGGCGTATTGACCTCTGATTACCTGTGCCCACTGATGCCGCAAAATATGTACGCCGGATTGAGATCCACCCACACCCTACGCAAGCTTCGCTTTAGAAAAAGGGAGCATTCCTGCGGGTTTATGGAAGCGGCTTTGCCGATCCCAAACGACTAGTTTTTGATCCCATCCGATCCCAATGGCTAAGTCGTTGGCACACATTGCAAAAATTGTAGTCGATCGGGATCACGCAGCCTGCAGCGTTTAAGATTCAAGCCGCTTGTTCTTCGTCGTCGAACCGGCCTAAGTTGCGTACGTCGCAGAGCCCACCAGCCTCCATGCTAGGAGTCTGGTACATGAAGAACCTTCGGGAGCCAGCTGGCGCCCTCACTACACGGCCCCCTCTCACCGTCACGGTGAAGGTCGCGCTTGCTATGATCGGCATCGGACGCACCCGCTTCTACGAGTTGGTCGCGGCCGGTCAGATCACCACCGTCAAGATCGGCCGACGACGGCTGGTGCACGTGGAGTCGCTGCAGCGCTTGGCAGCTGAGGGCTATGTCGTCGCACCGCCATACATCCGCCCAGAGCAGATAGACCTCGACCTTTGACCTGGCGTGAGAGACTATCAGACAAGGTCGTTTGACCGGCACTGTTCGCCATCAATCGGCTGTAGTCGGTATCAAATGTGGGAACAGCAGAGGGAGCGAGCCGCATCCACAAACATGAAAACTAAGCAAAAACAGGCACTTAAGTGACTGTTAGTGGTGCCCCTGGCCGGACTCGAACCAGCATGCCTTGCGGCGTTCGATTTTGAGTCGAATGCGTCTACCAATTTCGCCACAGGGGCAGCGAAGTGGCGCTGCTAGACGAGGGTGATGCCAGGCGCAAGCGCGATTGTGGTGCATCATGGACAATCCTGCGTGGCGATGCAGACGAAATAGACCAGCGTCGTCATCAGCATCAGCGCCGCGGCGACCAGATAGAGCGGGAGGATCAGCCACTTGGTGCTCGCGCGGAGCGGCAGCAACGCGATTCCCACGAGCCCCGGCACCGTCGACATGGCGGCGAGGCCATAGGCGAGCACGGGACTGCGCAGCCCCGATGCCACCGGATCCGACCACAGAATTGCCAGCCATGTCAGCGGCGGTCCCAGCAGGATGAGGATTGCGAGCCCCGCCGCCCTGGCGAGCTTCGATACCCGATCGGATTTTGCCATGACCGAATGCTCCGCGCTGCGACCGTAACGGTCAACTCACCGGCGGACGCTGGCGATAGCTGATCGCCTCGGCGAGATGAATCCGCCCTACCCGCTCCGCACCCGCCAGATCGGCGATCGTGCGTGCGACGCGCAGGATCCGCGTATAGCCCCGTGCTGTCAGGCGCATCCGCTCCGCCGCCTCGGCCAGGAGCGTGCGGCCCGTCTCGTCCGGCGTCGCCCAATGCTCCAGCAGCGTGCCGTCGGCTTCCGCATTGGTCCGTACGGTCACCGGTGCATCGCGATACCGCTCGGTCTGTCGCGACCGCGCCGCCGCGACCCGCTGGGCGACGATGGCGGAGGATTCGGCGTCGGCGCGGGCGAGCAGATCGACCGCGCGCACCGGCTGCACCTCGACCGACAGATCGATCCGATCAAGCAGCGGCCCCGAAATCTTCGCCTGATAATCCGCCGCGCAGCGCGGCGCCCGCGCGCAGGCGAGCGCGGCGTCGCCCAGATGCCCGCAACGGCATGGGTTCATTGCGGCGACCAACTGGAAGCGCGCGGGAAAGGTCACATGGGCGTTGGCGCGCGCGATGCTCACCGTTCCGGTTTCGATCGGCTGGCGAAGCGAATCGAGGACGGCGCGTTGGAATTCCGGCAGTTCGTCAAGAAAGAGGACGCCGAGATGCGCGAGGCTGACTTCCCCCGGCTTCGCCTTCAACCCGCCACCGGTCAGTGCCGCCATCGACGCGGAGTGATGCGGCGCGCGGAAGGGACGTGTCCGGGTCAGCCGACCACCGGTAAGCGTGCCCGCCACCGACTGGATCATCGACACCTCCAACGCCTCGACCGCGTCGAGCGGCGGCAGGATACCGGGCAGGCATGCCGCCATCAGCGACTTGCCCGACCCCGGCGGCCCGCTCATCAGCAGATTGTGCCCGCCCGCCGCCGCGATCTCGAGCGCACGCCGGGCATTTTCCTGCCCCTTCACCTGCGACAGGTCGGGGCCGGTCGCGGCCTGTTCGACCACACCGCCCTCGGGCGTGGGCAGGACGGAATGACCCTTCAGGTGGTTGATCAGCGACAACAGATCGGGCGCGGCGATGACCGATCCGCCGCCCGCCCATTGCGCCTCCGCCCCCTGCGCGGCGGGACAGATCAGCCCCTTGTCGAGCGAACCCGCATGGAGCGCCGCCAGCAGGACGCCGGGTGACGGCCCGATCCGCCCGTCCAGCGCCAGTTCGCCGACGACGACGTGATCGGCCAGCAACTCGGCATCGATCACCCCCATCGCCGCCAGCAGCGCCAGCGCGATGGGCAGATCGAAATGCGATCCTTCCTTGGGCAGGTCGGCGGGCGACAGATTGACCGCGATCCGCTTGGGCGGCAGCGCGAGGCCCATCGCGGCGATCGCGGCGCGAACGCGTTCGCGACTCTCCCCCACCGCCTTGTCGGCCAGCCCCACCAGATTGAACGCGGGCAGCCCCGCGATCAACTGCACCTGTACCTCGACGGCACGCGCCTCGAGCCCCAGATAGGCCACGGTGGACACGATGGTCGCCATGTGCTTTCCCCCTTCGCACGGGCTCCCCCCTGCCCGCCCGCCCTTCCTGCAAAGGATGGCGACGGATCGCAAGGGGGCGGCCATGGCGACGCCCGGACCGGATTGACTTGGACCGACGCTTTGTGTAAGCGGCTTGCCACCAAGGCCGTCCTCGTGGCGGCCGTTTTTATTCAGACGTATCCAAGGAATGAACGATGAAGCGGACCTTTCAGCCGAGCAATCTGGTGCGCGCTCGCCGTCACGGCTTCCGTGCGCGGATGGCGACGCCCGGCGGCCGTGCGGTGATCCGGGCGCGTCGCGCGCGCGGTCGCAAGAAGCTGTCGGCGTAATCACGACGCTGACCCGCCGCCGCGATTTCCTCGCGGCCAATGGCGGGCGACGCGTGGCGATGCCCGGCTTCGTGCTGCAGGTACGCCCGCGTGACGATGGTGAGGCCACGATTCGCGTCGGCTTCACCGTCACCAAGAAGATCGGCAACGCGGTCGTTCGCAACCGGATGAAACGCCGGTTGCGGGCGCTCGCGCGCGAGCTTTTGCCGGTCAAGGGCATAGCCGGTGCGGATCACGTGCTGATCGGACGGCAAGGCGGGATCGAGCGCGATTATGCCGCGCTCACCGCCGAGCTCTCCAAAGCGCTGACCCGTGCGGCCTCTCCCGAAACCGCCAGCGATCAGCGACCACGCGAACCGCGTGCGCATCACGGTCGTGGCAAGGGGCGTGGCCCGCGCGGCGGGGCGCATCGCCAGCCCGCCTCCCCTGCCCAGGATCCCGCCTGACCATGTTCGCGCGGGTCCTGATTCTCATCGCGCGGGGCTGGCAACTCGGCCCCTCGCTCATTTTACCGCCCAGCTGTCGCTATCAACCTTCCTGTTCGGCCTATGCAATAGAGGCCATTGGCCGCTATGGCGCGGTCAAAGGGGGCTGGTTGGCGCTCAAGCGCATTGCGCGGTGCCATCCCTGGGGCGGGCACGGACCCGACCCGGTGCCCTGACGTACTAGGCGTCACAACTGGGGTTTCGACGTGAACGAAGACCGCAAGAATTTCGTCGTGTTCGCGGTGATCGCGGCGCTGATCCTGTTCGGATGGCCGCTCATCCAGAGCAAGTTCTTCCCGAGCAATCCGCCCGCGACCAAGATCGTGGATGGCAAGCAGGTGCCGGTGGCCAACAGTTCGGCCAATCCGACGGCATCGACGCCGACCGCCATTCGCGACCGGCGCGTCGTGCTCGCGGAATCGCCGCGCGTCGCGATCGAGACGCCGCGTCTGAAGGGTTCGATCAACCTGAAGGGCGCACGGATCGATGACCTCGTCCTGCTCGACTATAAGGAGACGGTGGCCAAGGATTCGCCGCCGATCCGTCTGTTGTCGCCCGCGGGGGCGCAAGGCGCGTATTTCGCCGGGTTCGGCTGGCGCACCGACGGGCTGAACCCGCCCGCCGCCGACACGGTCTGGACCGCCAGCGCGCCCGTGCTGCGCCCCGGCCAGCCGGTCACGCTGACCGCCGCCAACGCCACCGGCCAGCGGTTCCAGATCACGCTGTCGGTCGACAAGGACTATATGTTCACCGTCCAGCAGACGGTGGCCAATGGCGGCGGCGCGGCGGTGCCGGTCGCGGCCTATGGCTATGTCAATCGCGGCATCTCGGCCGATCCCGACACTTGGACGATCCATGTCGGCCCGATGTCGGTCAACAACGGCTCGGCCAATTACGGTCCGAACTGGAAGGATCTGGACAAGGCGCCGACGCGCTTCGCGACGACCGGCGGCTGGCTGGGCTTCACCGACAAATACTGGCTGGCGACGCTGATCCCCGATCAGGGCAAGGCGTTCGACGGCCAGTTCCGCGCGGGCGCGGGCCAGACCTATCAGGCCGACTATACGCTCCAGCCGCAGACGCTGGCGCCGGGCAAGCAGATCACCCAGACCACGCGCTTCTTCGCGGGTGCCAAGGAAGTCGCGCTGCTCGACCGCTACACCGACAAGGAAGGCGCGACGAAGCTCGATTACGCGCTCGACTGGGGCTACCTGCGCGTCCTCGAGAAGCCGATCTTCTATTATCTCGACTGGCTGTTCCGCCTGGTCGGCAATTTCGGCGTCGCGATCATCCTGCTGACCGTCACCATCCGGGCGCTGATGTTCCCGATCGCGCAGCGCCAGTTCGCCTCGATGGCCGCGATGCGCGCGGTGCAGCCCAAGATGAAGGCGCTGCAGGAACGCTACAAGGACGACAAGGTCCGGATGCAGCAGGAGGTCATGGCCCTCTACAAGCAGGAGAAGGTCAATCCGCTGGCGGGCTGTCTGCCCACGCTGATCCAGATCCCGATCTTCTATGCGCTCTACAAGGTGCTGATGCTGACGATCGAAATGCGGCATCAGCCCTTCGTCGCCTGGATCAAGGATCTGTCCGCGCCCGACCCGCTGACCCCGGTCAACCTGTTCGGCCTGCTGCCCTTCGTCCCGCCGCACTTCATCGCGATCGGCGTGGTGCCGATCCTGCTGGGCATCTCGATGTACTTCCAGTTCAAGATGAACCCGCAGCCGATGGACGATGCGCAGAAGCAGGTCTTCGCGATCCTGCCCTGGGTGCTGATGTTCGTGATGGCGCCGTTCGCGGTCGGCCTGCAGGTCTACTGGATCACGACCAACTGCATCTCGATCCTGCAGCAGCGTCTGCTCTACGCCCGCCATCCGGGCCTCAAGCAGCCGGTGGCCAAGTGAGCGAACTGCCCCCCGTCTCCTCCGAGGATCCGACCGGGTTCTCGGAGGAACTGGTCGAATCGGCGCGCAAGCTCTTCGCCGGGCCGGTTACCTTCCTGAAGTCCGCGCCAGCGCTGAAATTCCTGCCCGATCCGATCGTCCCGGAAGTCGCGGTGGCGGGGCGATCGAATGTCGGCAAGTCGTCGCTGCTCAACGCGATGACCAACCGCAACAGCCTCGCCCGCACGTCCAATACGCCGGGACGGACGCAGGAGCTGAACTTCTTCGACGTGGGCACGCCCCCCGTGCTGCGCCTCGTCGACATGCCGGGCTATGGCTTCGCCAAGGCGCCCAAGGACATGGTCAAGCAGTGGCGCTTCCTGGTGAACGACTTCCTGCGCGGGCGGCAGGCGCTGAAGCGCGCGCTGGTCCTCATCGACTCGCGTCACGGCATCAAGGAAGTCGATCGCGAAATCCTCGAGATGCTGGACCGTGCGGCGGTCAGCTATCGCATCGTCCTGACCAAGGCGGACAAGGTGAAGGCGACCGAGCTCGCCGCCGTCGTGGAGCGCACCCAGGCCGAAGCCCGCAAGCGCGCCGCCGCGCATCCCGAGATCCTGGCCACCTCCAGCGAGGGCGGCATGGGCATTGCCGAGCTGCGTGCCGCGGTGCTGGAAGCCATCGGCTGATCGGAGACCGTTGCGTGGGATCATGAAGGCCCGTCCGGATTGCCGGGCGGGCCTTTGCTTTGCACGGTTGCCGGGACGGGGCATGGCCGCTACCCCTTGTGCCCATGAAGCTGATCATCGGTAACAAGGCCTATTCCTCCTGGTCGCTGCGCGGCTGGCTCGCCTGTCGTCAATCGGGCCTTTCCTTCGAGGAGGTGGTCGTGCCGCTGTACGACGAGGATTGGGACCGGCGGCGCGAGGGCGCGGAGTTCGCCCCGTCGTCCGGCAAGGTGCCGATCCTGTGGGACGGTGAGGCGGTCGTCTGGGACAGCCTGGCGATCATCGACTATCTGGCGGACAAGGTCGGCCGCGATCGCTTCTGGCCCGAGGACGACGCCGCGCGCGCGATGGCACGCTCGATGGCGGCGGAGATGCATTCCAGCTTCGTCGCGCTGCGTCGCAAGCACAGCATGAACATCCGACAGATCTATCCCACGCAGACGCCCGACGAGGATGTCGTGGTCGATCTGAAGCGGATCATGGAATTATGGGCGCAGGCCAGGGCGCGGTTCGGCGGCGACGGGGATTTCCTGTTCGGCGCCTTCGGTGCGGCGGACATCATGTTCGCGCCCGTCGTCACCCGCATGGTCACCTATCAGCTTCCCGTCGCGCGCTTCGCGGTGCCCTATATGGACGCGGTGCTCCGCCACCCCTTCATGCAGGACTGGATCGCCGCCGCGCAGGAAGAGGAATGGGTGATCGAACGGTTCGAACAGCCGGTCGAATAGAAGGCCACGCCCCTACCCTTACCGCGCCGAGGGCTGGACCTCGTTCAACGGCGCGCGCTGTTCGGATGCCGGTTCGGCGACGCGCGACGTGAAGACGTAGAGCAGCACGCCCGCGATCGCGACCGCGATCACCAGCCAGAGCGCCAGTCGCTTGCCGGCCTTGTGCCCATTGGGATCGGGATCGTTCATCGCATCGCTCCTGTCGTTCGGGAGCAGGAACGATGTCGGGCCGCCTGGGGTCCGTAACCGCGATCAATCACATGATTGCCGTCCCCGCGCGCGCTGCCTATGCCGCTGGCCATGACCGACGTGCTGCAACTCGCCCAGTCCCTGATCCGCGCCGACAGCGTCACGCCCGCACACGGCCCCGTCTTTGACGTGCTGGAGGCCGCGCTGGCCCCTCTGGGCTTCACCGTCGATCGCTTCACCGTTGGCGAGGCGCCTGATGGCCCGGTCGAGAATCTGCTCGCGACGCGTGCCGGATCGGGTCGCCATCTGGCCTTTGCGGGCCATGTCGACGTCGTCCCCGCCGGAGAAGGCTGGCAGGGATCGCCCTTTTCCGGCGAGGTGCGCGACGGGCTGCTGTTCGGACGCGGCGCGGTCGACATGAAAGGCGCCGTCGCGGCGTTCGTGGCGGCCTTGCCCCCCGGTCCCGGCATTCCCCTGTCGCTGATCGTCACCGGCGACGAGGAAGGCCCGGCGATATACGGCACGCAGGCGCTGATCGACCGGATGGCGGCGCGCGGCATAGCACCCGACCTGTGCCTCGTCGGCGAGCCCACCTCCGCGCATCGGCTCGGCGACATGATCAAGATCGGACGGCGCGGCTCGGTCAATATCTGGATCACCGTGCCGGGGCGGCAGGGCCATGTCGCCTATCCCCATCTTGCCGACAATCCGATCACCCCGTTGATCGCGATCCTCGCGGAGATCGAGGCGGTGACGCTCGACACCGGCAACGCCTGGTTCCAGCCATCCAATATCGAGATCACCGACCTGCATGTCGGCAATCCTGCGCACAATGTCATCCCCGGCTCGGCGCAGGCGCGGCTGTCGATCCGTTTCAACGATGAGCAGAACGGCGCGGCACTGATCCAGCGGATCACCGGCATCGCCCGGTCCCATGCCCCCGCCGCGCAAGTGAACGGCCGCATCTCGGGCGAAGCGTTCCTGACGCAGCCGGGCCCCTTCTCGACGATGATCGCGGATGCGATCCGCGCCGAAACCGGGATCGAGCCCGAGCTTTCGACGACCGGCGGGACGTCGGACGCGCGGTTCCTGTCGAAGCTGTGCCCGACGGTCGAGTTCGGCCTGCTCAACGCCACGATGCACAAGGTCGACGAGGCGGTGGCGGTCGAAGACCTTTATGCGCTGACCCGCATCTATGCCGGGATCATCGCTCGCGCGGGCGCCTGAACACGATGTAGAGCGCGCCCTGCCCGCCATGGCGCGGATGGGCGTTGCGGATCGCGGCGATCGAATCGGCATGGCGGGACGCGCCCAGCCAGTCGCCGATCGCCGCGCGGATCGCGCCGCGTGCGTGGGGACGCTCGCTCTCGGGGCGCGGCGGCTTGCCGGTGACGAGCAGCAGCACCCGGTCGCCCCGCGAGATCGCCCGCGCCAGCCCCTGGTCGAGCATAGCATGTGCGGACGACAGCGTATGGCCATGCAGGTCGAGCGAACTGTCGGGCATGACGCTTCCCCGCGACAGTCTCTTGTCCCAGCCGCCATCGAGCGTCTCGCCCGGTCCCTTCCGGGAAGCGAGGGTCGGTGACGGCGGCTGGCGCAACGGCGGCACCCTGCCCTTCACGCGGACCTTGGGTGCGCCGGGCGTGTCCTGAAACACCGCCTCCATGGTCGGCGGGGGCGGACCGGGACGTGCGGGCACGATGGCGGCGCGCAGCGGGCGGACCGTCTCCATCACCCGCGCCCAGAGTTGCGCCTCGTCAGAATTGAGGGGGCGCACCGAGCGTCCCGTTCTGGCTGGCCACCCCGGCGCGGGCCAGCGTGCCGACCGGCAACAGCAGGAAGGCGGTGCCGCGCGCCGACATGCCGCCCGCGACGCTGCGCGCCGTCTCGCCCGCACCCCAGAAGGTGTCGAAGCGGTTGGAGCCCTTGATCGCCCCGCCGGTATCCTGGACGACCCACAGCCCGGTCACGTCCTGCCGATCCATCGACAGGAAGACGGGCGCGCCCAGCGGCGCGAATTTGGGATCGGCCGCCGCGCTGACCTGCCCCGTCACGGGATAGCCCATCGCCCCTTGCGGTGCGCCGTTCAGTTCGCGGAAGAACACGAAGCTCTTGTTTTCGCGCATGATCGCGCGGCCTTCCTCGGGATGGTCGTGCAGCCATTGCACGATCCCCTGCATCGAGGTCTGGCCCGGCCCCAGCAGCCCGCGCGACTTCATCAGCGCGCCGATGCCGGTATAGTCGCGGCCATTCTGGCTGTCATAGCCGATCCGCATCACCCCGCCGTCAGGCAGCCTCAGCCGCCCCGAGCCCTGGATCTGCAGGAAGAACACCTCGACCGGATCCGCGCCCCAGGCGATGACCGGCGCGCGCCCCTCCAAGGAGCCCTGCTCGATCGCGGTACGGTCGTCATAGGGGACGAGGTTGCTGCCCTGGACCTTGCCCCGGACCTTCTTGCCCTTGAGATCGGAATTGAACGCGCCGAGGTCGACATCGATCAGGTCGCGCGGGCGGGCATAGATCGGCACCTCATAGCCCGAGCGGCGATCGCGTGACCCCGATATCTCGGGTTCGTAATAGCCCGTCGCCAGCGAACGTCCGTCGCCGACCTGCACCGCCTCGAAATAACGCGCGAAGAAATCGCGGGCCCCGCCCCTGGGCACGCTGGCGGCGGCCTGGCAGGCCGGTTGCCAGTCGGCGCCCTGGGTAAGGCCACTACCGTCCGTCCGCCGCATCAGACCCGGACAGGACAGCAGGAACGCCGCGCGCGCCGCCTCCGCCTGAGGCTCGGTCATCGGCAGCGACGCGACCGCCGGACCGGCGATCAGCCCGGCCTGCGCCGCGTTGACCGCGCCCGGTACGGCGACCACCGTTGCGGCGGGAAGCGGCGTCGATGGCTGAATACGAACCGGGCCGGGTGGCACACGCGACACGCTGGGCCCGTTCGGTTGTACGGCGGTGCCTTCGGCGCGCGGACGCGGGCGTGGCTCGGACCGCGATGCGGATGCCTCGCCACCGCGCGACGGATATACCCCCGACGCGCCGGGTGGAACGATCCGGCCCGCACAGGCCGACACACTGAGCGAAAGCGCGGCGATCGCCGCGATGCGAAACCCCTTCAAGGCCCCCTGTCCCCCCTTGGCGCGTCAGGCTTCGTCGGTATCGACGAGCTTCCAGTTCGGATCGCCGCTCTTGAGCGTCCGCGCGAAGGTCCAGACATCATGCGTCTCGACCGCGTCGCTGAGCGAACCGGCGATCACCTGACCGTCCGCATCACGGGTGACGGCGGCGATATCGGCATCGAAGCGTACCGTGATCCGGGCCTCGCGCCCCTCGACCTGCGCATCGACGATCTTGGCGCTGTCGACGCGGATCAGCCGGTTGTCGAGCGTTTCGCCGGATTCGCGACGCTGCTCGATCGCCTCGGAGAAGGCCGCCAGCACGTCCGACGCGACGAGATCGGCAAGCGCGTCCTCGTCGCCCTTCCAAAAGGCCTCCAGCGTCATCCGATAGGCCGCCTGCGCGCCACCCAGGAACTGGGTCACGTCGAAGCCCGGCTCACCCGAGATGACCGAGCGCAGGCCCTGTTCGGCACGCGGATCGATGTTGCGGTTCAGGACCGGTGTCGTTCCCTGCACGGGTTCGGCGGCGCGCGGCAGCGTCACCGGCAGCGGCCGGTCATCGGCACTGCGCGCCAGTGGCTGCTGTTCATGGCCGGTACGCTTGCCCAGGACGCTGTAGAGCCGCAGCGCGAGGAAGAGCGCGACCATCGCGAGAAGAACGACGTAGAATAACAACACAAGCGCCTTTCACTATCCGGACCGATATAGGCGTGCGGGCCGACAATGAAAACCCGCGCTCCCGACGGAAGAGGGCAAGGTTGAATCCATGCCTGCCCGCTGCTACGCGCAACGGCCATTGGGCCGAACGCGCGAACCCGCCCTTTCGGTTCCCTGAGGGTCTATACGCGATCACGATCCCGTCGTGATCGCGTATAGACCCTAATCCCCTTGATCTAACGCAAGAAGGTATCGACGATGGACGAACAGGGTTTGCCGCAGGGCTTCGAAGCGCCGATCGCGGACGGTGAGGACGGCGGTCCCGCCGCCGGTCTGATCTCGCAATACGTCAAGGACCTGTCGTTCGAGAACCCGAACGCGCCCGCCATCTATCAGACCCAGGCGGCGCCCGGCATCGACGTGCAGTTCAACATCGCCTCCAGCCAGGTGGGCGAGGAAGTCCACGAGCTGGTCCTGAAGATCGAAGTGCGCGCGGAGTCCGAGGGCAAGACCGCGTTCATCGTCGACCTCAGCTATGCGGGCCTGTTCGGCTTCCGCAACGTGCCGGTCGACCAGATCCAGCCCTTCATGCTGGGCGAGGCACCGCGCCTGCTCTTCCCTTTCGCGCGCCGCGTGCTCGCCGACGCGGTGCGTGACGGCGGCTTCCCGCCGCTGATGCTGGAGCCGATCGACTTCGCACAGCTCTACCTCCAGCAGGCCGAGGCGCAGGCTGGCACCGCCCAGCCCAATACCCCGGAAACCGGCCACGCCTGATCCGACCTGAACGATGAACCTGACCAAGGCGCTGGGCTCGGTCGGCGGGCTGACTCTGGCGAGCCGCGTGCTTGGTCTGGTTCGCGACTCGCTGTTCTTCCGCTACGTGGGCGCGAACTTCGCCTCCGACGCGTTCCAGATCGCGTTTCGCCTGCCCAACATGTTCCGCGCCCTCTTCGCGGAGGGCGCCTTTTCCGCCGCCTTCATCCCGATGTTCAACCGCAAGGTGGCGGAGGGCGACAAGTTGGCGGAGAGTGGCGCGGCGGAGGGCTCGGGGCTGGCCCTCGGCCTCGCCTTTGCCGAACACGCCCTGTCGGTCCTGCTGCCCGTGCTGATCGTCATGACCGCGATCGTCGAGCTTGCGGCCTGGCCCGTCACCTGGGTCCAGACCTTCGGCTATGGCAAGGGCACGGCCGCACAGTTCGACTATATCGTCCTGCTCAACCGGCTGACCTTCCCCTATCTGCTGTTCATCAGTCTGGTGTCGCTCCTGGGTGGCATCCTCAATTCGCTTCATCGCTTCTGGGTGAATGCGGCGGCGCCGATCCTGCTCAATCTGACGCTGATCGTCGCGGTGGTGTTCTTCCATACGCATGATCCGATGACGACCGCGCGCAATCAGGCGGTCGCCGTGTCGGTGGCCGGCCTGCTCCAGTTCGTCTGGCTGTGGTGGGCGTGCCGCCGTGCGGGCGTGCGGCTGAAGCTGCGCTGGCCCGTCATCAACGACGATGTGAAGCGGCTGATGAAGCTGATCCTGCCCGCCGCCGCCGGGGCGGGCGCGGTGCAGATCAACCTGGTCATCTCGACCGCGCTGGCCGCGCGCTTCCTGCCCGCCGGGTCGGTCTCCTATATCTATGCCGCCGATCGGCTGAACCAGTTGCCGCTCGGGCTGATCGGCATCGGGCTGGGCACCGTTCTCCTCCCGACCGTGTCGCGCCTGCTGGGCGCGGGGCGTGAGGCGGAGGCGATGGAGACGCAGAACCGGGGCATGGAGCTGGCGCTGCTGCTCACCCTGCCCGCGACCGTCGCCCTGATCGTCTGCGGCCAGCCGATCACCGCCGCGCTGTTCGAACATGGCAAGTTCACCGCGCTCAACAGCTATTACACCGCACAGGCGCTGGCGGCCTTCTCTATCGGCCTGCCCAGCTATATCCTCGTCAAGGTATTGACCCCCGGCTATTATGCGCGCGCCGACACGCGCACGCCGGTCCGCTTCGCCACCTGGTCGATGCTGATCAACCTGGTGCTGAACCTGATCTTCATCTGGTGGCTGGGGCATATGGGCCCGCCGCTGGCCACCGCCATCGCGTCGACGGTCAATGTCGTGCTGCTCTATCGCACGCTGGCCCGGCGGGGACATTTCGTCGCGGATGCGCAACTGCGTCGGCGAAGCTGGCGGATGCTGCTCGCCGCCCTGCTGATGGGCGTCGCGATGGCGCTGCTCAACGCGCGGTTCCAGCCCTATGTCACCGGCACCAATGTCGAGCGCTGGGGCGCGCTCATCGCGCTGGTCGTGACGGGGATGCTCGTCTATGCGCTGGCGACGTTCGCGACCGGGGCATTCCGGCTCGCGGACATCAGGCGGCTCGCTCGCCGCAACTCTTGAGGACCATCATGCGCGTCGTTTCCGGCATCAAGCCCACGGGCAATCTCCACCTCGGCAATTATCTGGGCGCCGTGAAGCAGTGGGTGGCGATGCAGGACGACATCCAGGCGCAGGGTGGCGAGACGATGTATTTCATCGCCGACCTGCACGGCCTGACCGAATGGATCGCGCCCGCCGACATGGCGGCCAACACCATCGAGATGACCGCGACGCTGATCGCGGCCGGGATCGATCCCGAACGCTCGATCCTGTTCAACCAGACCCGCGTGCCGCAGCATAGCGAGCTGAGCTGGCTGCTGAACAATGTCGCGCGCGTCGGCTGGCTGAACCGCATGACCCAGTTCAAGGACAAGGCGGGCAAGAACCGGGAGGGCGCGAGCGTCGGTCTGTACGACTATCCCGTGCTGATGGCCGCCGACGTGCTGCTCTACAACGCCACGCACGTGCCGGTCGGCGAGGACCAGAAGCAGCATCTGGAGCTGGCGCGCGACATCGCGACCAAGTTCAACAACGATTATGAGCGTGAGGTCTTCACCCTCCCCGCGCCGTTGATCAGCGCAGCGGCGCCGCGGATCATGTCGCTTCGCGACGGCTCGGCGAAGATGTCCAAATCGAACCCGTCGGAGATGTCGCTGGTCAAGCTGATCGACAGCGACGACATGATCGCCGAGAAGTTCCGCAAGGCCAAGACCGATCCGGACGTCCTGCCCGAGACGATGGACGGGCTGGAGGGGCGGCCCGAGGCGCGCAACCTGATCACCATCTATGCCGCCATGGCGGACCGCGCCCCCGCCGATGTGCTGACCCAATTCGCGGGCCAGGGGTTCGGTGCGTTCAAGCCCGCGCTGGCCGATCTCGCGGTCGCGACGCTTGGTCCGATCCGCGAAAGGCTGACCCGGCTGCTCGACGATCGTGGCGAAGTGGGCCGCATCCTGGAACGCGGGGCGGAGAAGGCACGCGATCTGGCCGCGCCGATGCTGCTCGACGTGCAGCGGACCATGGGCCTGCAAGTCTGATGCTCTCCGGCCCCGTCACCCGCATCATGGTGATGGGGCCGCCCGGCAGCGGCAAGTCGACGCTCGCGCGGCAGTTGGGCGAGCGGTTGGGCCTGCCCGTCCATCACGCCGACGCGCTGTTCCATGGCCCAGGCTGGGTCGCGCGGCCGCGCGACGATTTCATCGCCGACATGACCGCGCTCGCCGCCGGGGCGGACTGGGTGATCGACGGCAATTATTCCAGCGCGCACTATGGGTCTGCCATCACCGACAGGCTCGCGCGGGCTGACAGGATCATCCTGCTCGACCTGCCACGCCGCGTGACCATTCCCCGCATCCTGCGACGCGTCGCGCGCTATCGGGGGCAGCAGCGGCCGGATAGTGCCGCGGGATGCGCGGAGCGGCTGGACTGGCCGTTCCTGGCCTATTGCTGGAACTGGCGGCGCGCGGTGCGACCGGGGATATTGCGGGCACTTGAGTCGGTCGAGGATCGGGTGATCCGCTATGACAGGCCACCGACGCCGGAGCGGGTGCTGGCGGATCTGGGGTAAGCGGGTTCCCTCGGCCTTCGACTTCGCTCAGGCGGAACGGCGCTTCGGGGTTCGGGACCAACACCCGTTCAGGCCGAGCGAAGTCGAAGCCCACGCCCCGACCCCGCCGACCAGCCTCAGCCCTCCAGTTCCTTCATCAGCACCCGCACCGCATTGTCGATATCGCGGTCGGTATCGCGCAGTTCCTCGATCTTGCGCACCGCATAGATCACCGTCGAATGATCCCGCCCACCGAATTTCCGCCCGATCTCGGGCAGCGAGCGGGTGGTCAGTCGCTTGGCGAGATACATGGCGATCTGACGCGGACGTGCGATGGCGCGGGCGCGACGGGCGGACACCAGATCGAGCGGCTTCAGCTCGAAATGGCGGCTGACCAGCTTCTGGATCTCGTCGATCGTAATCCGCCGCTGCGCGCCACGCAGCACCTCGCCGAGCGTGGCCACCGCGAATTCCAGATCGATCTTGTCGCCGGTCAGTTGCGCATAGGCGACGACGCGGTTCAGCGCGCCCTCCAGCTCGCGGATATTGCCGCGAATCCGTGAGGCGAGCAGATCGAGCACATCGGTCGGCACCTCGATCTCGGGCAGATCGGCGACCTTGCGATTGAGGATCGTGCGGCGAAGCGTCAGATCGGGTGCCTTGATGTCGGCGACCAGGCCAGCGCCCAGCCGACCGATGATCCGCGGCTCCACCCCGTCGAGCGACTGGGGCGAACGATCCGCCGAGATGACCAGCCGCTTGCCCGCACCGACCAGCTCGTTGACCGTGTGGAAGAATTCCTCCTGAGTCGAATCCTTGCCCGCGATGAACTGCAGATCGTCGATGAGCAGCAGATCGGCCGAGCGCAGCCGCGACTTGAACGAGAAGGTATCGCGCGCGCGCATCGCCGCGACGAAGTCGAACATGAACCGCTCCGCCGACATGCACAGCACGATCGCATCGGGATGCGTCTCGAGAAAGGCATGGGCGATGGCGTGCATCAGGTGGGTCTTGCCCTGCCCGGTGCCGCCGTGAAGGAATAGCGGGCTGAACCGCGGCGGGCCCGGCTCGGCCAGCGACAGCGCGGCGTTGAACGCAACCCGGTTCGACGAATCGACGACGAAGCGGTCAAAGGTCAGGCGCGGGTCGAGCGGCGGCCGATCGCTGGGTACGCGAAGCGCGGGTGCCGGCGCCGGAGCGGCAGGCTTCGCCACGCTGCGTGCCGCCGGACGTGCGGCAGGGGTAGGGGCAAGCGCAGGCGCTTCGACCGCGACCGGCACGGGGCGCGGCCGCGTTACCGGCTCACCGAACAGCGAGGGCTGGTCGTCATCCGCGACCGGCTGCGCGGGGGCGCGGGGCTCGTCGGTGCGCGCGACGACGCGCAGCGGCGCGGCCTCCGGCGTCTCGGTGGTCAGCCGCGCGACCTTGCTGGGCGCGCGGGTCTCGATGACCACCGAGCGAACCTCGGGCAGGACCGCCTTGAATTCGAGGTGAAGGCGATCGGCATAATGGCTCCGCACCCAATTGGTCGCGAAGGCCGATGGCAGCGCCAGGCGAACCGTGTCGGGCTCGTCACCCTCGATCAGTTCCATCGGCTTCAGCCATTGGTCGAACAGGCGGGCACCGGCCGATTCGCGCAGGTTCGCGCGGACGCGCGCCCAGGCACGAGCCTGGTCCGTCGTCGGTCGCGTTGCCTGCCAATTCGTCACCCGCGCACTCCACCTATGCCGCCCGCGAAAATGCAGACGGACCCCCGTTCCAACCGGCGACACGATCCCGATGGGCGAATCAAACGGATTCGGCCCGGTCCTGTCGCTTTGCTATTTCCATGACGCGAGCACGAAGCACCGCTGCTGGGATACCGATTATGAGCCATGGCGGGGTCCGATCAAGACCATGTCCGGCCATAAATCTGAAATAAACCGGATTGACAGGCAAAAGCCCGCAGAAACCCGTCCAATTATCTAATAACGCCTTGTTATTGCTGGCCTTTACCAGAACGGGGCGAACGCTCGCGAAGTCCCGAATCACTCGAATCGCGGATTAAGCTGGGCTTCCGCGAAACGGGAGAAGGTTCCCCCGGATCGAGTCCGATCACGTCGTCGACGGCTGTACGACGCGCACGAAAAAACCCGCCGGGGACCGCCCCCGGCGGGTTGATTTCGTCGCGGAAACCGGAAGGCTTTTAGGCCAGCGCGGCAATGCGCTTGGTCAGGCGCGAAAACTTGCGCGAGACCGTGTTCTTGTGCAGCACGCCCTTGGCGACGCCGCGCGCCATTTCCGGCTGCGCCGCGGCCAGAGCCACCGTCGCGGTTTCCTTGTCGCCAGCGGCCAGCGCGGCCTCGACCTTCTTGACGAAGGTGCGGATGCGGCTGACGCGGTTACCGTTGATGACGGCGCGACGCTCGTTGCGACGGATACGCTTTTTGGCCTGCGGCGTGTTCGCCATGAAAACCTCTAAATCTCGATCAAAAGGGATAGCGGCGCGACGCACCAGCTTTGAAGCCGGGGCCCTTACCGGTTGGCGCGCCGTCCGTCAACTGCGCTGGCAGGTCGCACACCAGAAAGTGGAGCGCCCCGAATCGGTTCTGCGCCGCACGATCGCCCCACATTCGCACGCATCGCCCTCCCGGCCATAGACGCGCCATTCCTTGGAGAAATAGCCCAGCTCGCCATCGGGTCGCACATAATCGCGCAGCGACGAACCGCCCGCCAGGATGGCCGCCTCCAGCACGGTACGGATCGCCTCGACCAGTCGGGCGAGTCGCGTCTTCGAAATCTGTCCACCCGCGCGCCCCGGCGTGATCCGCGCCATGTGCAGCGCTTCGCACACATAGATGTTGCCCAGACCCGCCACGATCCGCTGGTCGAGCAGCATCGCCTTGATCGGCGCGGCCCGCCCGTCCAGCGCCGCCGCCAGATAGTCGGCGGTGAAGTCCGGCCCCAATGGCTCGGGCCCCATCGCGAGGAAGGGCGGATAGCTGGCCAGCTCCGCGGTCGGCCAGAGATCGACGAATCCGAATCGCCGGGGATCGTTGAGCGCGAGCCGCCGCCCCGCCCCGGTCTCCAGCAGCAGATGGTCGTGCGTCTGCGGCTCGCCGGGATCGATCCGCCAGCGCCCCGACATGCCGAGGTGGAAGATCATGGTATCGCCGCGATCGCTGTCGATCAGGCCGTATTTCGCCCGGCGTCCGAGCGCGACGACGGTCGCCCCCGTCATCCGCTGGCGCAGGTCGGCCGGAAAGGGATGGCGCAGATCGGGACGACGCGGCTCGACCAGCGTCAGCCGCTCGCGCGCGAGCACCGGGGTCAGGCCACGGACCGTCGTTTCGACCTCGGGAAGTTCGGGCATCGTCTCTCTGACTGGGTTTCCTTGGGTCAACAGCTAGGTAGCGTTTGCCCCGCCAGCAAGGCCGGGCTAGGGCATCGTGCATGAGCGATACCGTGTCCTTCGGCTATGAAGATGTGCCCCGCGACGAAAAGGCCGCCCGCGTCGGCGGCGTCTTCACCAACGTCGCCGCCAAATACGACCTGATGAACGATGCCATGTCGGGCGGTATGCACCGCCTCTGGAAGGATCGCTTCGTGCGCCGGGTAAAGCCGCGCAGCTCCGACCAGATCCTCGACATGGCGGGCGGCACCGGCGACATCGCCTTCCGCCTGGCCGAATCGGGCGCCAGCATCACCGTCGCCGACATCAACCCGGCGATGCTGGAAGTCGGCATGAAGCGCGCGGCGGAGCGTGGGCTCGACGGCCTCGTCTGGACCGAGGCCAATGCCGAGGTGCTGACCTTCCCCGACAAATTCTTCGACGCCTATACCATCGCGTTCGGCATCCGGAACGTCACCGACATTCCGGCGGCGCTGAGGGAAGCGCACCGCGTGCTACGGCGCGGCGGTCGGTTCTTCTGCCTGGAATTCTCGACCACCGTGTGGCCGGGCTTTTCGGAGGTGTACGACGCCTATTCGCACAAGCTGGTGCCCAAGCTGGGCCAGTTGCTGGCGGGCGATGCCGACAGCTATCGCTATCTGATCGAGTCGATCCGTCGCTTCCCCGACATGCCGACCTTCGAGGCGATGATCCGCGAGGCGGGCTTCGTCGAGACCAAGGTCGAGCCGATCATGGGTGGCCTCGTCGCCATCCATTCGGGCTGGAAGATTTGATGCAGGCGGGCCCGGGCGGATTCGCCCTGTGAGTTTGGTGCTGTGACGCAGCCGGTGGTGCATCTCTGGCGTCTGCTCAAATGGGGGCGGACGTTGGCGCGGCATGGCGCGCTCCGGGGGATCGAGCGCGATCCCAACACGCCAGCGCCCGTCCGGCGGCTGGCGCGCGTCGCCCGTTTCGGGACGCGCCAGCCCGCCAAGCCCGCTTATGCCGATGCGTTCCAGGCGATCGGCCCGGCGGCGATCAAGCTGGGCCAGACGCTGGCCACGCGCCCCGACCTGGTCGGCGACGACGCCGCGCACGATCTGTTGCGGCTCCAGGACCAGCTTCCCCCCGTCCCCTTCGCGACGATCTGCGCCGCGATGGAGGCGAGCATGGGCCGTCCGCCGTCGCACTTCTTCGCCTCGATCGAGGAGGAGCCGGTCGGCGCCGCCTCGATCGCGCAGGTTCACCGCGCAGTGACGACCGACGGCCGGACGGTCGCGGTCAAGGTGCTGCGCCCCGGCGTCGAGGACGACTTCGCCCGCGCCATCGATACCTATCAATGGGCCGCCGCGCAGGTCGAGGGGATGAGCCCCGAGGCGGCACGGCTCCGGCCGCGCCTGACGGTGGAGAATTTCCGCCGCTGGACGCTGCGCGAACTGAACTTCCGGCGTGAGGCGGCCTCGGCCTCCGAACTGGCCGAGGCGATGACCGCCGAGCCCGATTTCATGGTGCCGCAGATCGACTGGCAGCGCTCCACCGCCAAGGTGCTGACGGTCGAGTGGATCGACGGCATCAAGCTGTCCAACCGGCAGGCGCTGGTCGAGGCGGGGTACGACCTGCCGCATCTCGCGCAAACGCTGGTCCGCGCCTTCCTGCGTCAGGCGATCGCGGAGGGTTTCTTCCACGCCGACATGCATCAGGGCAATCTCTTCGCGCTGCCCGGCAACAAGATCGCCGCGATCGACTTCGGCATCATGGGGCGGATCGACCGGCGCGCGCGGGTGTGGCTGGCGGAGATCCTCTATGGCCTGATCACCGGCAACTACAAGCGCGTCGCGGAGATCCATTTCGAGGCGGGCTATGTGCCTCCGCACCACAATGTCGCCGAGTTCGCGACCGCCCTTCGCGCGGTCGGCGAGCCGATGCGCGGCCTGCCGGTCAAGGACATGTCGATCGGCATGATGCTGGACGGCCTGTTCTCCATCACCCGCGACTTCGACATGGTGACGCAGCCCCACCTGCTGCTGCTCCAGAAGACGATGGTGATGGTCGAGGGCGTGGCGACCAGCCTCGACCCCAATATCAACCTGTGGGACTCGGCCGCACCCTTCGTGCGCGAGTGGATTCGCACCGAACTGGGCCCGGAGGCCAAGATAGCCGACCGCCTGATCGAGGATGTGCAGACGCTGGCCCGCCTGCCCGAACTGGTCCGCCGGATCGAGGCACGCTACCCCGCGCCCGGCGGCGAGCCGCCCGCGCCGCCGCTCAAGCAGATCGAGGTCGTCCGAATCGGCGGGGGCTGGCGTTACGCGCTGTTGTCGATGCTGTCGGCGGCAGCGGGCGTCGCCGCGACGCTGGCCGTGCTTCGGTAGAGATGCAGGGCAGCGAGCCCCCTGCCCCCATGCGCCGCGTGTCGCGGTCGCTCTGGTTCGGCCAGACGGGGCGGCTGACGGGCCTCTCGCCCATGGCGGCGCGGGGGGTGCTCGCGTTGCTGATCCTGCTGACCCTGATCGGCTATGCGACGCAAGGGGCGTTCGAGCCGGTGGGCGAGCGGCTGGCGCCGGTCACGACGACGATCCTCGATCATGTCCGGCATGGCCAGTCCTTCTACCCCGCCGCGCTCGATGCGCTTCGCGAGAATGACCGGGCGTTGCGGCCCGCCTTGTTCGCCGTTCCCCTACCCGCCTTGTTCGTCACCCTCGCCGTGCTGCCCACGCTCCTTTGGCACGGCGCGATGATGCTGCTCGGCCTGGCGATGATCGCGGGCTGGCTGCGACGCGTCGTCCCGGTGCTGGAGGGGCGGACGGCCATCGCCTTGCTGGCGGTGTTGCTGATCGCAGGCGTCTTCCCCCTTCCCAACCCGCCGATGGTGACCGCGCCCGAAAGCTGGGCGGCGGTGCTGATCGCGCTGTCGCTGGTCCAGCGGCGCCCCGAGGCGGGCATGAGCGCGGTGGCGCTGGGCCTGGTCGCGATGATCCTGACGCCGATGGCGCTGCCCTATGCCATCGTCATGCTGGCGCTGGCGGCGCGGGCCGGGGCACGGCGAGAGGCGATCGGCTGGATGACCGCACTCGCGGTCGCGCTGCTGGTGCTGGCGGCCCATGCCCATGCGCTCAACGCCTTGGTCAGTGCGGCCGACCCCGCGATGGGGAGCCCCCTCCACCTGATCGCGCCCGGCACGCTGGTCGCCTCGATCGCGGCGGCCCAGGCCATGGGCTTCCTGCCGATGAGCGTCGTCGTCCCGCTCGCCGTGCTCGCCCTATTGGGCTGGGCGCACTGGCGCGCGCCGGTCGCGCGGCGGGCGGGCGTGACGATGGCCGTCTATACGCTGCTGGCGCTGCTGACCGGATCGCCCGCCATGATATTGGGCATGTCCCCGCTCTTCTTCCTTGGCGTCGTGTTCGCGCCCGATGCGGTGCGGGAGTTGATCCTCGCCGCGCGGGGTTCGCGGCGTCGAATCACCGTGACGCGAGTCGTGCGATGAGCCATATCCTGTTGATCGTCGGCGGCGGGATCGCCGCGTACAAATCTTGCGAACTGATCCGCCTGCTTCGCAAGAACGGCCACAGCGTCCGCTGCGTCCTGACCGAGGGGGGCAGCCATTTCGTCACGCCGATGACGCTGGCCGCGCTCTCGGAAAATCAGGTCTTCACCACGCTCTGGGATCTGAAGGACGAGGCGGAGATGGGGCATATCCAGCTCAGCCGAGAGGCCGATCTGGTCGTCGTCGCGCCCGGCACCGCCGACCTGATCGCGCGGATGGCGAACGGCCATGCCGACGATCTCGCGACGACGCTGCTGCTGGCCACCGATACGCCGGTGCTGGTCGCGCCCGCGATGAACGTGCGCATGTGGCTCCATCCCGCGACCCGGCGCAACGTCGCGCGGCTTCGCGCCGACGGCGTCGAGGTCATGGCGCCGGACGAGGGCGCGATGGCCTGCGGCGAGTTCGGGCCCGGCCGCCTGCCCGAGCCGCCCGCGATCCTCGCCGCGATCGAAGCCCGACTGGCACCCGCGATCCGCCCACTGACGGGCCGCCATATCCTCGTCACCGCCGGGCCGACCCATGAACCGATCGACCCGGTCCGCTACATCGCCAACCGCTCTTCGGGCCGACAGGGTTTCGCTGTCGCTGGCGCGTTGGCGGCGCTGGGCGCGCGGGTCACGCTGGTCGCGGGGCCGGTGACGCTGGCGACCCCGCAGGGTGTCGACCGGGTCGATGTCGAGACGGCACGCCAGATGGCCGATGCGGTCGCCGCCGCGCTGCCCGCCGATGCCGCCGTCATGGTCGCCGCCGTCGCGGACTGGCGAGTCGAGTCGGCGGCACAGAAGGTGAAGAAGGACGGCGGCGCGGCGCCCGCCCTGACGCTGGTCGAGAATCCCGACATCCTCGCCAGCGTCGCGGCAGCGGCGAACCGGCCCAGGCTGGTCGTCGGCTTCGCGGCGGAGACCGAGCATGTCATCGACCATGCCGTCGCCAAGCGCGTGCGAAAGGGCGCCGACTGGATCGTCGCCAACGACGTGTCCGGCGACGTGTTCGGGGGCGAGGCGAACAGCGTCCACCTGATCACCGCGGACGGCGTCGAAAGCTGGGCCCGGATGGGCAAGGACGATGTCGCCAGGGGGCTCGCGCAACGCATCGCCGATGCGCTAGAAGGACGGTCATGACGCTTGCTCCCATTTCCATTGCCGTCAAACGCTTGCCCCATGGCGAGGGGCTTCCCCTGCCCGCCTATGCCACCCCCGGCGCGGCGGGCATGGACGTGGTCGCGGCGGAGGCGCTGACCCTCCATCCCGGCAAGCGCGCCGCCGTCGCGACCGGCTTCGCCATCGCGATACCGCCGGGATACGAGGTGCAGGTCCGTCCCCGCTCGGGCCTTGCGCTGAAGAACGGCATCACCTGCCTCAACACGCCCGGCACGATCGACGAGGATTATCGCGGCGAGGTGAAGGTGATCCTCGCCAATCTGGGCGACGCACCGTTCGAGGTGGTCCGTGGCGAACGGATCGCCCAGCTCGTCCCCGCCCCCGTGCAGCGCGCCACCCTGTCCCTCGTCGACGAACTCGATGCGACGCAGCGGGGTGACGGCGGATTCGGATCGACCGGACGATGATGGCGCTGCTCCTCGCCACCGCGGTGCAGGTCACCGCCCCGACCGTGCCGGCCTCCCCGGCGACCGCCGCAGAGCCGCCGCACGACTGGTCGACGCTGGCCGCGATCACCCTGCCGCCCGCCGCGCCCGACATGGTGCGCTTCGTGCGGGACGAGGTCGCTGCGGGACGCTGCCTTCGCGCCAGGCCCGCCGACGAGCAGGTCGTGCTGGTCGTGCCGATGGCCATTCGCATCGGGACGGACGGCATCGCGAGCAGCGTCGTACCGCTCGCGATCGGCTGTCCGACCGTCGAGCAATATAGCGCGGGCGTGGCGCAGCGAATGGTCCGCCGCCTGACCCATCGCACGATGATGACGGGCGATCGCTGGTATCGCACGGTCATCACCTATACATGGCCGGGATGATCCTGAGCGACGACGAACTTGCCCGCTATGCCCGCCATATCGTGCTCCGCGAATTCGGTGGTGGTGGCCAGACCCGGTTGAAACAGGCGACGGTGGCGGTGATCGGCGCGGGCGGTATCGGATCGCCCGCCATCCAGTATCTCGCCGCCGCCGGGATCGGATCGCTGATTCTGATCGACGACGATGTGGTCGAGCCGTCCAACCTGCAACGCCAGACCATTTTCACGACCGGGGATCGCGGCCTTCCCAAGGTCGAGGCCGCCGCCGCGCATGTCGCGCGGCTCAATCCGCATGTCGCCGTGACGGTGCATCGCGAGCGGGTGACGGCGGAGAATGCGGGGGCGCTGATCGACGGGGCCGATGTCGTGCTCGACGGCTGCGACAATTTCGCGACGCGACTGGCGGTCGCCGATGCCGCGCTGGGCCGGCGGATCCCGCTCGTATCGGCGGCGGTGGGGCAGTTCGAGGGGCAGTTGGCGGTCTATCGCGGTTGGGAACGCGACAAGCCCTGTTACCGCTGCTTCGTCGGCGAGGTTGCGGATCAGGCCGGACTGACCTGCGCCGATGACGGCGTGCTCGGACCCGTCACCGGCGTGATGGGCAGCCTGGCCGCGCTGGAGACGTTGCGTGCCGCCGCGCCGTTCGGCCGCGACAGCGCGGGCAGCATCCTGATCGCCGACATGCTGAACATGCGCTTCCGGACGCTGGCGCTGCCCAAGGATCCCGGCTGCCGTTGTGCCCGGTCGGTCGCGGTGGCGGCATGAGCGGGCATCCGAAGCCGCCGCCCGGCTGGCTCGACTGGACGGGCGACAAGGGGTGGATCGGCCAGGTCACCGGCTTGCCCGATTCGACGCTCCACGCGCATGTCGGCATGGCGATCCTGGTCCTCGCCGCGCTGGCGATGCGCCGCGCGCCCTGGGATTGGCGCTGCTGGCTGACCGTGCTGGTCATCGAGACGCTGAACGAGTTCTATGATCTGCTCCAGCCCTTCTATCCCACGGACGAAGGCAATCTGGCGGCGAGTTGGTCCGACATGTGGGCGACGATGCTTTGGCCGACGGTCATCCTGCTGACCTTCCGCTGGCTCGCTCGACGCGCGGAGCGACGCTAACCCATTCCTCCCCAAGCAAACTTGGGGAGGAATTGCGCGCGGCGGCGTCAGGGAAGACCCATTCCTCCCCATCTCCGATGGGGAGGGGGACCGCTCGCGCCAGCGAGTGGTGGTGGGGCCTGCAACGCCAGCGACAGGCCCCGCCCCTCCACCACCGGGCTTGTCGCCCGGCGGTCCCCCTCCCCAAGCAAGCTTGGGGAGGAATTGCGCGTGGCGGTGTCAGGGAAACCCGATTCCTCCCCATCCCCGATGGGGAGGGGGACCGCTCGCGCCAGCGAGGGGTGGTGGGGCCTGCAACCTCAGCGACAGGCCTCGCCCCTCCACCACCGGGCTATCGCCCGGCGGTCCCCCTCCCCAAGCAGGCTTGGGGAGGAATTGCGTGTGGGGGCGTCAGGGAAACCCTATTGCTCCCCGAGTTCGCTTGGGGCGGAACAAGAAAAGGGGCGGTGACCTTTCGGTCCCGCCCCCTTCCTCATCGCTGAAACCCGATCAGGCGAACAGCGTCTTGGCGAATTCGCGCACCGCCGGACCGATGTCCTCGCGCGCCACGCCCAGCGCCAGGTTGGCGGTCAGCCAGCCGGCCTTGTCGCCGCAATCGTAACGCTGGCCATCGAAGGTGAAGCCGTGGAAGGGCTGGCGTCCGATCAGCTTGGCCATCGCGTCGGTCAGCTGGATCTCACCGCCCGCACCCGGCTCCTGCGCGTCGAGGATGTCCATCACCTCGGGCTGGAGGATGTAACGGCCGGGGATCATCAGGTTCGACGGCGCCTTGCCCTTGGGCTTCTCGACCAGCGCGGTGACCTCGGTCAGGCGACCGTCCTGCTTGCCGGGCGAGATGATGCCGTATTTGTCGGTTTCGCTGTCGGGCACTTCCAGCGCGCCGATGACGTTGCCGCCGACCGTGTCATAGGCCTGAACCATCTGCTTCATGAAGCCGCCGACCATCAGTTCGTCGGGCAGCAGCACCGCGAAGGGCTCGTCGCCGACGATCTCACGCGCGCACCATACCGCGTGGCCCAGACCCAGCGGCTCCTGCTGGCGGACATAGACGGGCGAACCGGGCTTCTGGCGGATGCCGTCGATCACGGCGAGCGACTTGCCGCGCGCCTTCATCGTGGCTTCGAGTTCGTAGGAGATATCGAAATGATCCTCCAGCGCGCCCTTGCCGCGACCGGTGACGAAAATGATCTGCTCGATCCCCGCTTCCAGTGCTTCCTCGACGGCGTACTGGATCAACGGCTTGTCGACGACCGTCAGCATTTCCTTGGGCATCGACTTGGTCGCGGGCAGGAACCGCGTTCCCAGACCGGCCACCGGAAAAACGGCCTTGCGCACTTTCTTGATCGTCATGAAACCTCCCTGGACACGGCCGCCATTACAGTGACTTTGCGCCGCAACATAGACCCGCAACGTGCCGCTGCGGTTAGGATGTCCTTAAAAGCGACAGGATAGAAAGCGATCCATGAAGCCCGCACCCATCCTCGTCGTCTTTGGAACGCGCCCCGAGGCGATCAAGCTCTTCCCGGTGATCCGGTCCCTGGCCGCGACGGGCCTGGCGGTATGCACCTGCGTGACGGCGCAGCATCGCGGGATGCTGGACCAGGTGCTGGCGATCGCCGGTCTGACGCCGGACCACGACCTCGACCTGATGGAACCCGGCCAGTCGCTCGACCGGCTGACCGCGCGCCTGTTGACCGGTCTGGGCGAGGTGATGGACCTGGTGCGCCCGGCGATGGTCGTCGTCCAGGGCGACACCGCCACCGCGATGAGCGGAGCGCTGGCCGCCTATTATCGCAAGATC
This sequence comes from Sphingomonas sp. Leaf21, assembly GCF_916858675.1. Lineage (GTDB taxonomy): Bacteria > Pseudomonadota > Alphaproteobacteria > Sphingomonadales > Sphingomonadaceae > Sphingomonas. The sequence continues at coordinate 10,748 of NZ_CAKASM010000028.1, read as the reverse complement.
CCGGTCGCGCATGTCGAAGCGGGCCTGCGTTCGGGCGACATCTACCAGCCCTGGCCCGAGGAGGTGAACCGCCGGATCGTCGCCCCCATCGCCGCGCTGCATTTCGCCCCCACCGAGACGGCCGCCGCCGCGCTGCTGGCCGAGGGGATCGACCCGGCCAGCGTCCATGTCACCGGCAACAGCGTGATCGACGCGCTCCACTGGACCCGCGAGCGGATCGCCGCCGAGCCTGCGCTGGCCGGTGATCTGGACCCGGTGCTGGAGCGATTGGCCGGCAAGCGGATCATATTGGTGACGACCCACCGGCGCGAGAATTTCGGCGACGGCATGGCCGCCATCGCACGCGCGCTGCGCCGGATCGCCGAACGGCCCGACATGGGCATCCTGTTCCCCATGCATCCCAATCCCAATGTGGCGAGCGTCATGGAGGCGATCCTGGGCGATCATCCCGGCATCGTGCGAATCGCCCCGCTCGACTATCCGCATTTCGTCCGCGCGCTCGACGCCGCGCACATCGTCCTGACCGACTCGGGCGGCGTGCAGGAGGAGGCCCCCGCCCTCGGCAAGCCGGTGCTGGTGATGCGCGAGACGACCGAACGCCCCGAGGGCGTCGCGGCGGGCACCGCCCGTCTGATCGGCACCGATGAGGACCGTATAGTCGAGGAGGTCTTCGCGCTCCTCGACCAGCCCGCCCGCCACGCCGCGATGGCGCGCGCCCACAACCCCTTCGGCACCGGCGACACCGCCGACCGGATCAGCAGGATCATTCACGATGCCCTTGGACGCTGAACTCTCCGTCACGGTCATGGGGCTGGGCTATATCGGCCTGCCCACCGCCGCCGTCATCGCCCGGACGGGCGCGATGGTGGTCGGCGTCGATGTCACCCCCTCGGTGGTCGAGACGATCAATTCGGGCCGCGTGCATATCGAGGAGGTCGATCTGGACGGCCTCGTCTCCGGCGTCGTCGCGCGCGGGAGCCTCAAGGCCTCGCTGACCGTCGCGCCCGCCGACGTCTTCGTCATCGCCGTCCCCACGCCGTTCACGGACGACCGCCAGCCCGACATCACCTATGTCCTCGAAGCCGCGCGCGCGGTCGCGCCCGTGCTGAAGGCGGGCGATACGCTGATCCTCGAATCGACATCCCCGGTCGGTACGACCGAGCGCGTCCGTGACCTTATCGTCGAGGCGCGGCCCGACCTGAAGATGCCGGGCCGGACCCGCCCCGGCGAGCAGGCCGATATCGCCATCGCCTATTGCCCCGAGCGCGTGCTGCCGGGCCGAATCCTGGTCGAGCTGATCGACAATGACCGGGTGATCGGCGGCATCACCCCGCGCTGCGCGCGCAAGGCGCTGACCTTCTATCGCCGCTTCGTGCGCGGCGCCTGCGTCACCACCACCGCGCGCGCGGCGGAGATGACCAAGCTGACCGAGAACGCCTTTCGCGACGTCAACATCGCCTTCGCCAATGAACTCAGCCTGGTCGCCGACACGCTGGGCGTCGATGTGTGGGAGGTGATCCGGCTGGCCAACCGGCATCCGCGCGTCAACATCCTGTCGCCGGGGCCCGGCGTCGGCGGTCATTGCATCGCGGTCGACCCCTGGTTCCTGGTCGCCGCGGACCCCGCCAACACGCCCCTGATCCGCACCGCGCGCGAGGTGAATGACGGCAAGACCGACCATGTCATCGCCCGCGCCGCCGCGATGATCGAGGCCCAGCCGGATGGGCGACCCGTCGCCTGTCTCGGCCTCGCCTTCAAGGCCAATATCGACGATTTTCGCGAAAGCCCGGCGCTCAAGGTCGCGACCGAACTGGCGCAGCGCTTCGGCGAGCGTATCCGGATCGTCGAGCCCTATGCGACGACCCTGCCGCGCGGCTTCGACGGCACCGGATCGACGCTGATCGACATCGACACCGCGCTGGAAACTTGCGCGGCGATGATCGTTCTTGTCGACCACGACCTTTTCCGATCGATTCCTTTGGAAGAGCGGCGCGGCAAGACGGTCCTGGATACCCGGGGATTGTGGCCCGACCAGAACTGATCGCCGCTTCGTGTTTGCATGGGGGATTGGGGGGGCTTAAGGACTGCCGCCTGTTGCGGACATAAAATCATCCATGCTTGCCAAGTTATTGAATCTTCGAAAGCGCGCACCGGATGTGGTGCCGGTCATGGAAGCGGGCGTCCGGGTCTATGCGATCGGCGACATTCATGGCCGCCTGGACTTGCTCGACCGGCTCCTGGCGCAGGTCGAGGCCGACCATGCGGCGCGTGCCCCGGCGCAGCGCCATATCATCTTCCTGGGCGATCTGGTCGATCGCGGCCCCGACTCGGCGGGCGTGGTCGAACGGATCCGCGTGCTCGCCGCGGGCGATCCCAATGTTCGTTGCCTGATGGGCAATCACGAGGAAATCCTGCTGCGGTCGATCGACGGCGACGACAAGGCGCTGCGCCTGTTCTGCCGAATCGGCGGGCGCGAGACGATGATGAGCTACGGCGTCAGCGCGCAGGATTATGAACGCCTCGACTATGCCGAAGTCGAAGAGCGGCTGAAGGCGATCGTCCCGGCGACGCACCGCGACTTCCTGTCCTCGCTCGACGAGATGATCGTCATGGGCGACTATGCCTTCGTCCATGCGGGCATCCGTCCGGGGGTGCCGATCGCGGAGCAGAAGATGGCCGAGACCCGCTGGATCCGCGACCCGTTCCTCGACCACCGCGCCCCGCTTGAGAAGGTGGTGGTGCACGGCCACACGGTCGCGGACGAGGCAGAAATCCTGCCGCATCGCATCGGGATCGACACCGGCGCCTATGAAAGCGACCGGCTGACCGCCTTGATGCTGGAAGATGCCGAGCGGGTCCTTTTCTCCACCTGAGGCCTGTTTACCGGGGCGAAACGATTGTCAGGGCATTCCGTTTGTCGGCAAAGCACAGTATAGCCGCATAGCGGTGAAGTAATGTTGCATTGCCGCATCGGTGTGGGAGCATAACTGTCCCATACTCGTTGGTGGGCTTGCCATGTCCCGGTCTCCGTGCCATGGGCCTACCCGCATATCTTAAGGGAGTTCGACATGCGTCTTGGGAAGTTTCTCGTCGCCGCTGCCGCCGTTTCGATGACCGTCGCTCCGGCGATGGCTGCGAATCCGGCTGCCAGCCTTTCGGTTTCGAAGTCGGTTCGCGCCTCGGCGCCGACCGCGAAGAAGAACGGCCTGGCCGGCGGTGGCATCCTCGTCGCCGTTCTGGCTGCTGCTGCTGTCGTCGCCGGCATCGTTGTCGTCGCCGACTCGAGCGATTCGGCCGACAGCAACTAAGTTGCTTCAGCCTCACGGCTGAAAGGAATAGCGGCCTTCGGGCCGCTATTTTTTTGTGCCGTGAAGATGGGGTGGAGGATCAGGCGGCCATCCATGACGCGCCAGGGCACGGCCGTGGGCTTTTAAACAATCCTGCCCCCCCCTGCGAGGACCGTACTGGGCACAAGGATTGTGGTGAGGCGTGTCCCTGCTCATCGCGTCAGGCCATCGCCTTCTTGCGGCCAGCCACGCGGTCGCCCGCCATTGGCGTGATGACAGATGAGAGTTTGTCGGCCCCCTTCCTGGCGAGGAAGTCGGCAAGGGACGCTGCCCAAATCGAAAAGCCCCAGCCTCGGCTGAGATGACGTCCGTTATGGCGTCTGGCGGCCGACCCCAGGATCGAGGGCCGATCGCCATTCAACTATGCCTGTCCGTCCCTCGCCCCTCGTGGAGGGGACAGGGAAGAATAAGCGGAATGTCGATCGCCCCCAGAGCACGACGCGCGTCCGTCACCACCCCAAACGACAATCGCCGGGGCTCCCTGCGGAACCCCGGCGATCACATTTCGGTCCATACGCTCCCACAGGGAGCGGTTAGGTCAGCGGGGCGACGGCGCGCCGGGAACGCCGCCTGGAGCCCCACCGGGCATTCCGCCCATCATCGACTGCTGCGCCTGCATCTGCCGCAACACCGCCTCCGGGATGAAGTCGAGCAGCTCGACATCGAAGACCAGCGTCGAATTCGCCGGGATCTTGTCGTTCGCGCGGTCGCCGTAACCGATCTTGGCGGGCAGCCAGAACCGATATTTGGCGCCCTTCGGCATCAGCTTGAGCGCTTCGGAGAAGCCGGGCAGCACGCCCGAGAGCGGCATCGGCGCCGGCTGCTGCGACTTGTCGAACACCGTGCCGTCGATCAGGCGACCGGTATAGTTGACCAGCGCCACGTCGGTTGCGGTCGGATGCGGGCCGCCCTGACCAGGCTCGATCACCTTGTACTGGAGGCCGGACGCCGTGGTCACGACACCCGCGCCACGCGCCTCGCGCAGCAAGGCGGCATCGCCCTGACGCGCCAGCAGCGCGGCCACGACGACTGCGGCGATAACCGCCACCCATATCCAGACCAGATAGGAACGCCGGACGGGACGAAGGGGAACAGCGGTGACGGACATGCCTGTTTCTCGCTTTGTGCGTTGGCGTTGGTCGGGCCGCCATGACGCGGCCCATAAGCGCGGGTCGCGATCCGCCGGGGCGAATCAGCGACCCATCCGACCGGACGGTCCATCCCGGCCCCATGGGAGCCGCAGGACGGACGCCACCCGGCCAGTCGGCCTATTACCGGGCGCCGTCGCGCTCGGCGCGCTTACGCTCCAGCTTGCGCGCGCGACGCACCGCCGCCGCACGCTCACGAGCGCGCTTTTCCGACGGCTTTTCGTAGTGGCGACGGAGCTTCATTTCGCGATACACGCCTTCCCGCTGCAGCTTCTTCTTGAGCGCGCGAAGGGCCTGATCCACATTGTTGTCGCGAACGATGATCTGCATAAAAACGAATTGCTCCGGCAAAACAGAATAAAGCGGCCGCAGAATGCTGTGGCCGCAACGTTGCGCGCTCCTAGCAGTGCGGTGTGGCGAATACAACCCGTCGGTTCGCAAATCGCTCCCCGGCCTTGCGCGGCATCGACCGGCACGGCGTGATTGAAATGAAAGGCGATGTCATGCCGCGGACATGCTGTTGTGATGCGGCGGAGCCTAAAGCACTGGCTGTCCGGCCAACTCCCGTACGCCGGACACCCTGACACGTTCTCGAGCCTTTCAGGCGCCGGAACGAACAGGCGCGGTGCCTCCCCTGTCATCGCGTCGGCCCCGGTCCTGCTCCCGCCGGACCGGGGCCCCCTTTCGGGGCGAAGCCGACATGGCTAAGGCAGGCCGATGACCGCGCCAGACACCGACACGATCCCGCTGACCCTGTATAACAGCCTGACCCGCGCGACAGAGACGTTCCGGCCGATCGATCCGGCCAATGTCCGCGTCTATTCCTGCGGGCCGACGGTCTACAACTATGCGCATATCGGCAATCTGCGCGCCTATGTCTTTACCGACACGCTGTCGCGCGTGCTGCGGTGGAAGGGGTGGCCGCTGACGCACATCATCAACATCACCGATGTCGGCCACCTGACCTCCGACGCGGATGCGGGTGACGACAAGATGGAGGCCGCCGCGAAGAAGAGCGGCCAGGATATCTGGGCGGTCGCCGCGCATTATACGGCGGCGTTCAAACGCAACCTGAAGGACCTCGGCATCGCCGAGCCGACGCGCTTCCCGCTGGCGACCGATCATGTGCCGCAGATGATCGACTTCGCGAAGGCGATCGAGGCCGGGCATTGCTATCGCCTGCCCGACGGCCTGTATTTCGATGTGACGACCGTACCTGACTATGGACGGCTGGCACGCCATCATGACGATGAAGGCGAAGGCCGGATCGACCCCGTCGCGGGCAAGCGCCACCCTGCCGACTTCGCCATCTGGCGCGCCTCGGCGCCCGGCGAGAATCGCCAGATGGAATGGGATAGCCCCTGGGGCCCCGGCGCGCCCGGCTGGCATCTGGAATGCTCGGTGATGAGCAGGCAATATCTGGGCGCGCAGTTCGACATCCACACCGGCGGCATCGACCACCGCGAGATCCATCACCCCAACGAGATCGCGCAGAACCAGGCGCATCAATGTTCGAGCGACACGGGCGCGAACATCTGGATGCACAACAACTTCCTGGTCGACCGCACCGGCAAGATGTCCAAGTCGTCGGGCCAGTTCCTGACGCTGCAGGCGCTGATCGATCGCGGTTTCCACCCGCTCGCCTATCGACTGATGTGCCTGCAGGCGCAGTATCGTTCGGAAATGGAGTTCAGCTGGGAGGGCCTGGCCGCCGCCCAGGTCCGCCTGAAGCGGCTGGTCCAGACGGTCGAGGGGCTGCGGACCCGCGCCGACGCCCCCGAGAAGGGGGATGCGGCCCCCTATCGTGTGCGACTCGACGCTGCGCTGTCGGACGATCTGGCGACACCGCGCGCCTTGCCGGTGCTGGACGAGATGCTGGCCGACAAGAAGCTGTCGCCCGGTATCCGGCTCGCCGCGCTGACCGATTTCGACGCCACGCTGGGGCTGCAGCTCGCGACCCTGACCCGCGCGGACCTCCGCACGCGCCCCGAATCGGCGACGCTGAGCGACGACGCGATCGAGGCGCATCTGGCCGAGCGCCGCGCCGCGCGTATCGACAAGGACTTCGCCCGCTCCGACGCGATCCGCGACACGCTGCTCGCCGGCGGGGTCGAGGTGATGGACGGCGATCCGCTGGGCTGGGACTGGAAACCGGTGCTGCCGGAGGGGTGATCCCCTCCGCCGCCCTTTAGCGACGACCGCGCGGGCTCCGCATCCGAAGCCCGATGAACAGGACGGTCGGCCAGAACATGGTGTTGGCGACATCGCCCAGCGTGTCGGCCCAGCGCCATGATCCATAATGCAGCCGGTCGAGGATCTCGTTCGCCGCCTCCGCCAGCGCGACGCAGGCGAGCGGGATCGGCGTGGCCAGCGACTTGCGGGTCAGCACGCGCGCCAGGAACAGCACCGCCATCCCCGCATGAACGTGCAGCAGGCTGTCGGCCATGCCGGTCCCATCGCCGATCCACTGGATGAACTGGGCATAGCGTGCGGGTATATCCATGGCGGCGCCTTTGGCGTGCGCGGCGACGGGACACAATCCCTGTCGCTACGCCGGTTATCGCAGCGGCGCGGTCGCGCGGTCGAGCAAGGGCGGACGATAGGGCGTCGGAGCATCCGCCGGGATCGTCGCGATTTCCGCCGCCACCGCATCGGCGCGCGCGGAGGAAGACGGATGGGTGCGGCTTCGGAACAGGCCGCCATCGACCTCTCCGCCATGTTCGCGCCAGAAGCGCACCGCATCCTGCGGATCATAGCCCGCGTTGCGCATCAGCACGACGCCCAGCAGGTCCGCCTCCGTCTCGGTCTGGCGGAACAGTCGGCCGTTGCGGCCGAATTCGGAGAGGATTCCCCGCTTCACCCCCGCTGAGTCGAGGCGGTCGCGATGATGCAGGATGTTGTGCGAGAACTCATGCCCGACGACCACCGCGATCATCCGGTCGTCGAAACGTTCGAAAAATCGCGAACCGATCTGGACGATGTCGCCGTCCGCGGAGGCGGTCAGGCCCGGCCCCATCAACATCTCGAACCGCGAACGGCAGCCGGGTTGCGCCGGGACCGTGACCTCACGCCGCGCCCCCTTGCGCACCAGGGTCAGGCGCAGCGGCCGATCGGCGGGCTCCGCCAGGAGAAGGCGCTGCGCGGCATCGCGGGTCGCCGTGTTGGCCTGGGTCGCACCCGCCGGATTCGCCGACAGGGGCTTGCCGTCGATCGCCGCGATCGTGTCGTTGGCGAGGACACCCGCCTTGGCGGCCGCGCTTCCCGCCACCACCGCCTCGACCGCGACCGGCCCATCGAACCCGAACAGCGCGGGCAATTGCTTGCGAACGCCGGGATCATATTGGTCGATCGCATGGATCACCAGCCCCGGCGTCGGCGCCACGTCACGGCAGATCGCGGCATTCGCGGTGGCGAGCCGCCATGCGATCGTCGCGAGTCGCAGGTCCGCATCGCGCATCGCACCGAACAGCGCGGCATCGTCACTCCGCTCGACCGTGGCCGCCGCGTCGAGCGGAGCCGTCGCTGGCGCCCGATGCGGCACCGTCAGCAGCAGGGCGGACAGGGCGACGAACGCCGACGACAGGAAGGGGACACGCGACATCGCGCTCCTGCTAGCGGCTTCGTCGGCGTTCGGCAAAACCGGTCGGCGCATCGGCCGGTCGCTCGGCGCAAACTCGTATCACGCGCAACAAACCGCGCGACTTGCGCCCCCCAAACGCCAACTTCATTGCGTCGTCGCCGGATTCGGCGCATGGGCGATCGGATCGATAGCAAGAACACGAAAGAGCAGGACTGCCATGGCCGCGAAATGGGCCCCCGACAGCTGGACAAGCGCAGAGGCGCGCCAGCTTCCCCGTTACCCCGATCAGAACGCGCTGGACGCCGCGACCAGGACGCTGGCGACCTATCCGCCGCTGGTATTTGCGGGCGAGGCGCGCAGCCTGACCGCGGAACTGGCCGAAGTGGCGGCGGGCCGGGGTTTCCTGCTCCAGGGTGGCGATTGCGCCGAGAGCTTTGCCGAGCATAGCGCCAACAACATCCGCGACACCTTCCGCGTCATCCTCCAGATGGCGGTCGTCCTGACCTTCGCATCCAAGCTGCCCGTCGTGAAGCTGGGCCGCATGGCGGGCCAGTTCGCCAAGCCGCGCTCGGCCGATACCGAGGTGATCGGCGGGATCGAGCTGCCCAGCTATCGCGGCGACAATGTCAACGACATCGCCTTCACGCCCGAGGCCCGCGTGCCCGATCCGCAGCGGATGCTGCGCTCATACGCGCAGTCCGCGGCGACGCTGAACCTGCTGCGCGCCTTCGCGCAGGGCGGCTATGCCAATCTGCACCAGGTCCATCGCTGGACCCACGACTTCATGGGCCGCAGCCCCTGGGCACAGAAATACGCCGAGACCGCCGATCGGATCGGCGAGGCGCTCGACTTCATGGCGGCGTGCGGCATCGATCCCGCGTCGGTCCCGCAGCTTGCGCAGACCAGCTTCTACACCAGCCACGAGGCGCTGCTGCTCCCCTATGAGCAGGCGCTGACCCGGCAGGATTCGCTGACGGGCGACTGGTACGACACCTCCGCGCATTTCCTGTGGATCGGCGACCGCACCCGTTTCGAGGGATCGGCCCATGTCGAGTTCCTGCGCGGCATCGGCAACCCGATCGGCGTCAAGTGCGGGCCCAGCCTCGAGCCCGAGGCGCTGCTGCGTATGCTCGACACGCTGAACCCCGGTCGCGTGCCGGGCCGCATGACGCTCATCACCCGCTATGGCCATGACAAGATCGAGGCGCATCTGCCCAAGCTGGTCCGCGCCGTGACGCGTGAAGGCCACCCGGTCGTCTGGTCGTGCGATCCGATGCACGGCAACACGATCAAGGCGGCGACCGGCTACAAGACGCGCCCCTTCGACCGCATCCTGGCCGAGGTGCGCGGCTTCTTCGCCGTCCACCGCGCAGAGGGCACCCATGCGGGCGGCATCCATGCCGAGATGACCGGCCAGAACGTCACCGAATGCACCGGCGGTGCGATCGACGTCACCGAGCAATCGCTGGCCGATCGCTACCACACGCATTGCGACCCGCGCCTGAACGCCGGACAGAGCCTGGAATTGGCCTTCCTGCTGGCGGAAATGCTCAACGAGGAAATGGCCGAGCGCCGCAAGGACGCGGCCTGACCAATGAAAAGGGCGGGCGGCGTGCCCTTCAGCCCGCCCTTTTCAACATTTATCACCTTTTGGCCCGAGGGGTCCTTGACGCCCCGCCCCTCCCCCGCTAACAGCGCCCCTCCGCACACGGCCCCTTCGTCTAGCGGTTAGGACGTCGCCCTCTCACGGCGAAAACACGAGTTCGATTCTCGTAGGGGTCACCAACCGCAGAAAACTGCGGTTTTTGTGAAGTTGGTCAGGGTGATTTGCCCCCGCAAAATCATTCGATTTGCCCCCGCCGCTTTCAACGTGCCCGCGCAATCGGGACGATGGAACCACCCGTGACCCGTTCCGCCGCGTTCCTGGCGATCATCAGAGCCCGTGCGCGCTTGCCGTAGTGGCGCACCATTTCGCTGGACATCCCCAGGATCGAACCCGTCTCGGTGTCACTCAACCCAAGCTCCAGAAGGTAGCAGCACGCGTTCTTGCGAAGGCCGTGAAACGAAAAGGTCGAGTCCGGCGCGATCAGCTCGCGGGCGACCAGATCCGCATGTACCTCGCGGACGTCCTTGTCCGCCATGAGATCTCGCAGCCGGGCCTGGATGGCCCCGGTCGTCTTGAATGGTGCGCCGCTGCGTTCGTACAGCAGCGTCGTAGCGCTGCGCGGCAGATTCTTCAGCTCGCCGATCCAGAATCCGTGCATGGGAATGGCTACCGCCTTGCCGGTCTTCTTCTGCGACAATTCCATGATGCCGCCCTCAATCCAACCGTACTGCATGCGGATGCAGTCGCTGACGCGCTGGCCGGAGCAGAGCCCCGTCACGATCGCGAGGCGCGTCATCGGTGTTGCCTTCTCCAGCGCGACTGCCAACAAATCCGCTGGCCACGGTTCGTGCTCGCCGAGTTCCAGTCGCTTGATGCCTGACGCTGGGTTATCGGCGCGCATGTCCAGGCGCGTGCCGTAGGCGAGCAGCGAGCGCATGACGCTCAACCAGGCGTTGGCCTTGCCCGGAGTGTCCGCCATCCGATCCCGCATTGAGTAGCCCCTAGTTTTCTAGACGCCTTGAGCCATCAAAGCCTGCTGCCGTTCGAACTCGACGGGCGACAGCATC
>NZ_CAKASM010000027.1 GCF_916858675.1 Sphingomonas sp. Leaf21 | reverse complement strand
CCTTGAATGCCCCGAACAACCGCCAAGCCGCCGCCCGCATGTCCCTTCATCAATCAACTATGTCAAAGAGCCGACAAAAAGAGGGACATCCAAGAACTCCGCTATCTCTAGCGAATTCTGGCTGTCCGACCATTTGGCGACCAGAAGTGCGATGCCGTATCGGCTCGCTCTCCGGTGGAGGCGTATCTAGGTAGGTGCGCCGCGGGGGTCAAGCACGAAATTTGGGGGCTTTGAACTTTTTGTCGAATGGGTGGGCGTGTGTACCTTGCCCTGTCCTTCAGAAGGTTCGCGACAGGCCGACCTCGGCGAAGACGCGACGATAGCTGTAGATCGCGACCGTGGACGCATTGCGGTCATAGCCCAGGCGGACGGTCGGCGAGAGGCCATGGACCGACCAGCGTCGCAAGGTTACGCCGGTCCGGGCGGACAGGAACCATTCCCTGCGCTTGTCGGTGAACAGGAAGTTGCGCTCGTCCCCGACCAGCCGCCGACCGGCGAACGACGCGAACAGCGTGCTCCGCCCCCATTCCCGCCAGCCATAGACGAGCGGGCCATAGGACCAGGATGCGTAGCTGGGATCGATCGCCCCCTGCCGCGTGACGCCGCCGCCGACGCCAATGCCGGTTCGCGCGGACATGGCATGTTCGATGCTGACATTGCCGTCGTAGAGCGTTCCATCTTGCAGCGGGTTGCGCCGATAGCGGATCGCGCTGCGGCTGATGTTGGCGGTGACCTGTGTCACGCGGTCGATCTGGTGGAGCCACTCACCGGTGAGCGGATAGGTGTCCGCAAAGGCCTGGCCGCCATACCAGCGCCTGCCGATGCCATAGGTCAGGCCGAGCTGGTCACCCGGGCCGCGCCATTCGACGCCCGCCAGCCCGGTCGCGGATATGTCGTTCGCCGCGCCGCCGCGATACAGGTCGGCGGCACCGGTCGCCCGAACGATTGCGGACAGGCGATCGGTGACCGGCTGCTTGGCGAAACCCGACGCGCGCCATCTCAGCCCGACGCCGGACGTCTCGCGTGCCTCGCGGTCGAGCAGCAGCGGCGCGATCACGGTGTCGAGCGTGCGCGCCTGCGTCCCGCGATTGACGTTCGTATCGGGCGCCAGCGTGACCTCGAAGGCGCCCCCGATCCGCTTGGGGCTGCGCAGCGCGCGGGAGAATTGCGACACCTGTTCCGCGACGTCCGGCGGCAACCCGGCGGCCTGGGCGAGCCGCAACTCGCGACGGGCACCGATCTCGTCACCCAGCCGGGCGAGCACCATGGCCAGCTCCAGCCGCACCCGCGCCGCATCGGGCTTGCCATCCAGCAACCGGCGATAGGCCAGCGTCGCCTCGCGCCACCGCTTTCGGGCAGCCAGCAACTGGCCCTTGCGGAACAGCGCCTCGCTGCGGATGTCCGCATCGGGATCGTGCGACAGCGCGTCGTAGAGCTTCAGGGCGTCGGCATCGCGTCCGTCGTCCGCAGCACGCGCCGCCAGATCGAAGACGTCGATCGCCCCGACATGCGCAGTCGGAGGAACGGTCTGCGCCGTCGCCACGCCCGGCGACGCGAGCGACGCCGCCAGCGACCAGGCCATCACGAAGCATCGTCCGGTCACGGCGCCTTCGCGACGATCGCCCCGTTGATGAGCGTGTTCGCTCCCACGCCATCGGGCACGCGAAGCCGGAATATGCCCCCGGCCTCCGTCGCCGACGGGCCGTAGAAATTGACGAGCATCGATCCGATCGCCGACCCGGCATCGCGGCGGATATCCGCCGTAGCCGACGCGCTATTGGCCGACAGCTTACCGGCAAAGCCGAACGCGCCATAGTCGATCGCGTTGGCACCGCTCCGTCCGTTGAGCGCAAGGCTCCCCGTCAGCGACTGGCTGCCGAAGTCGACCGTCATCCTGGTGGTGCCGGTGACGTCGTAGATCGTCCCCCCGGCATCGGCACCGGCGCCATAGGCGACGCCCGAATAGCTTGCCGTGCCGGTCCGGTTCGCGAAGAGCCCCGTCGGCGTGTTGAAGCCATAGACGAAGAAGGCGCGGTCGACCTCGGATTGTAGGGGATCGGTTTCGATCGTCGTCGCATAGCGGCCGAAACTGGCGTAGGTCAGCGCCAGTTCGCGGTTGTCGTTGCCCGTCCGGTACAGGTCCAGCCGCGTCGCCTGACCCGCGATCGTCTTGGCATAGCTGGTGAAATTGGCGTCCCCGGCGACGATCGACGTCACGGTATAGTCGCCCCCCGCGAAATTGGACGTCGGCGGCGTGAAGGAGACATTGCCGCTGGTCTTGTCGGTGAACTGGCTGCGCGACACCGCGACGCCCAGCAACCCGGGATAGTCGTAGACGTAGGGCGTGCCGCCATTGCGCGGCGTCCGCACGCTCAGCGTCGTGGTGTCGGGGTAGAAGAGCTGCGACGTGACCATCCGGGCGAAGGACGTGTTGACCGGGGACAGGCTGGTATCGCGTTGCCCGGTCAATGCGCCGTTGAACGCACTGCCGTCGCTGGCGGACCCGGCGAAGGTCGCGCCGATCTCCTCGGCATTGGGGCCATAGAAGCGCCCGGCAAGCTGTCCGCCGATCTGATTGCCGCTGCCCGCGCTGCCGCTATACACGACGTCGCCCGAAAAGGTGCCGTTCGCCGAGGACAGCCGTCCCCCGCCGTTCAGCTCGATACCGCCGCCGACCGCGCTGGCACCGGAAATCAGCCCCGTGCGCGTGACCGAGGTCGCGGTCGAGAAGAGGCCGTTGACGAAATCGACATCGAACCGCCCCCGCCCCTGGAAGACCTCGGGCTCGGCGCCCGGAACCGAGACCAGGCCGAACACGTCGGTCCCGAACGTCCCCCCGCCCACCCTGGGAACGCCGCCCGCCGGGGTGTCGAAGCCATAGGTGAAGGTGGTGAAACCGGTATCCTGCCGATCGGTCGAGAGCAGGTTCCGCTGGGCATAGCCCATGCCGACATACCGGTTCGCGGCAGTCCCGTAATAGGGCGTGGTGACCAAGGTCAGATAATTGGCTTCGCTACCGGTCCGTCGGACGTAGCGCGTCTCGCCCGGAATATCGGTCGTCTGCTTGTCGGCGTCGGTGAAGGTTTCGGTGACGCCGCCGCCGGTGATCGCATAGCTGTTGGTCGACGCGTCGTAGCTGACGGTGAGCGGGGTCGACGCCGCGCGCCCCGAGATGGTCGATCGCGACGCGGTATTGAACGACACGTCGGTGCGCGTCGCGTCGTTGGTGAAATTCTGGCTCGCGCGCAGGTCGGTGATGACCGTGTTGGCGGGTGTCGGGGTGGGAGTGGGCGTGGGTGTCGGCGGCGGCGGGGTACTGCCGACGCCCCCGCCCGCGCCACCGCAACCACCCAACGCGATCGCCATGGCGATCGCAGACGCTACTGCGCATTTCTTCACGATGTCCCCCCACTATCGGCTCAGGTTTATGGCGTTCCTTGGAATGGGGGAAGATGATCGTCGCAAAAATCTTTCGGCCCGTGCCAGTCGACAGACACGCAATTCCTCCGCTGCAAGGGCAGATGACATCATCCAGCAGCTTCGCAGCTCCCCTCCCGTGGCCGGAGAGGAATGCAAAATGCGTCAGTTCGTCACGGTCGCCGCCGCCGCATCGGTCTTCGGCGCTGGCTGGGGCAGGTCGACCTTGATCTCCACGCGGCGGTTCTTGTCACGCCCCTCGGGATCGTCGGTGCCGTCGCGCTTGCGGTTCGGGGCGATGGGTTGCGCCTCGCCCATCGCGATGACGGTGAACCGGTCGGCGGGGGCGCCCTTCCCCACCAGATAGTCGCGCACCGCCTCGGCACGCCGGCGGGAGGCGGCGAGGTTCACCGCATCCGCACCCGCCGAGTCACTATGCCCCCATAACGTCACCGGGCCGCCCATCTGATAGACCGGATCGGCGATCAGCCCGTCAAGCTGCGCCAGCCCCGCCGCATCGGGCTGTGCCCCCTTGGCCGGGAAGGCGATGGTCAGCATCACCGGTTCGGGCGCCGGGGTCGGCGTCGGAGAAGGCTCGATCTCCGGGCGGATGATCGACTTGGTCTCGGGCTTGGTATCGTTTTCCAGCGCCGTGGAGTTGGTCGCGGGGGCTGCGTCCTCCGCCTCGTTGCGGGGCTCCGGTGCGCCTGGCTGGCACGCCGTCAGCCCCAGGCCGAGCGCCGCCAACACGGCCACTCTGGCGATTGTCCGCGCCGTGCGCTCGCTGATCCTCGTCATCGTCATGCGATGGCCTCTCCCTTCTGCAGCGTTGGTCTAGCCTCCCGATCGGCATGACGCGAGGGGCCGTAGGACACGACGACATCACCGGTCTGCGGCGTCGGGCGCGAAGCGTGCGAGAAGAAGCGGATTCGTCCGTCCTTGCGGAGGACGAACAGCATGTCCGCCTCGTCGGGGAGCGCCGAGCGGGCATGGTCGAAATTGAACTGCTCGCTGATCCGCGTCTTGCGGAAGGTCCAGCCCGCCGCCTCGCGCTGCTGGATTTCCTCGACACCGTGTCCGGCGGTGAACATGGCGCGCCCGCGAAGCGCCTCGGGCAGGCTGCGATGATCCTCGTCATCCCCGCTGCCGCCAAGCTGATAGACCGAATCCCGCCCGATATCGTGCGCGAACTCGCTACAGACCAGCGCGTTATAGGCTTCGTTGTCGGTGGTCGCGACCAGCACCTGAAACTGGCTGAGGTCGAGCCGCTCCTCGGTCGTCTCGGCCAGGATCTCGCCGTGATAGGGCTCGATCCCCGCCTGCCGCACGGCGGACAGCCGCTCCCAGCTCGCATCCGCGATCATCACCGGCAGGCCCAGCGACTGGATCTGCCGCGCGAGCGATATGCTCCAGGGCGTGCTGCCGACGATGAGCAATCCCTTTTGCGCCGCGCCGGTGACCTTCAGCAGGCGCGCCACGAACCGGATGCTGAAGCCATGGGCGATGATCGTCGCGACCACGACCGAAAAGGACAGGGTGACGAGGATATTGCCGTTGCCATAGCCGAGCTGGTCGAGGCGCAGCGCGAACAGTCCCGACACCGCCACCGCGACGACGCCGCGCGGCGCGATCCAGGCGACGAGCAGCCGCTCGTTCCACGGAATCTTGCTGAAGGCCAGCGCGATCAGCACCGTCGCGGGTCGCACCAGAAAGAGCAGCGCGAAGAGGAAGGCGGCGAACCGCCATTCGAACAGGCGAAGCACCTCGAAGTCGAGCGATGCCGACAGCAGGACGAATACGCCGGAGATCAGCAGGACGGTGACATTCTCCTTGAACGGATGGATGTCCCGCAACGAGTCCAGCCGCATATTGGCGATCGCGACGCCCATCACCGTCACCGCGAGCAGCCCCGTCTCCTGCTGGACGAGGTTCGACAGCACGAAGGTGCTGATGACCGCGACGAGCAGGACCGGTGCTTTGAGATATTCGGGCACATGTCCGCGCGGAAATGCCCAGGCGATCGCGCGCGCCATGCCATAGCCGATCAGCCCCGAGACGACCGCCGCGCCCAGCAGCGCGGTCACGACGGACAGCAACGTGCCCCCCTGGTCGACGCGCCGAAGATATTCGTAGGTGATGACCGCGCACAGCGCGCCGAAGGGATCGTTGACGATCGCCTCCCATTTCAGGATCGCGCGCGGACGCGCGGCGATATTGCTCTGTCGCAGCAGCGGGATGACGACGGTCGGCCCGGTCACGACCAGGATGCCCGCGAACAGGATCGCGACCGGCCAGACCAGCCCCGCGACATAATAGCAGGCGAAGGCGCCGAGCACCCAGCCGAGCGGGATGCCGATCACCATGAGCCGCGTCACGGCCCCCTCGGTCTTGCGCAACTCACGGACGTTGAGGCTGAGGCCGCCCTCGAACAGGATGAGCGCGACCGCGACCGAGATCATCGGCTCGAGCAGTTCGCCGAAGACATGTTCGGGGACGATCAGGCCGGTGATCGGTCCGGCGATGACGCCCGCCGCCAGCATCAGCGCGATAGCGGGCCATCCGGTTCGCCAGGCGATCCACTGGGCGCCGATCCCCAAGATACCGATCAGCGCGAAGACAAGGGCTTGGTGTTCCATAGGGCGACTTAACCCCCGGGGACGCCGATGTGTACCCCCGCCCCTGACCGTCGCCGCGCGATGCCTTCGGCCGGACCGATGCGATCAGGTGACCGCATCCCCGTCCCTGGACGCCGCGTTCCCGTCGATCGGACCGCCCAGCGTTCGCCGGAACCAGTCGACCACGCGGTCGATCACCGCGGGCTGGAACCAGCGGCCATCGCCGTGCCCCGCGTCGCAGACCAGAACGTAATCGACCTTCGCGCCCCGCTCCCGCAGCGCTTCATAGATCTGCTTGCTCTGCACGGGCGAGACGAGCTTGTCGCCGCTGCCGTGCATGAGGAGCAGAGGCGGCTTTCGGCCCGACAAATGCCCCATCGGGCTGGCGGCGAGCGCCTTGCCGGGGTCGCTGGCGATCGGCGCGCCGGGAAAGGTGTCGAAGGCCACGCCGTGGACCAGCAGCGCCTCGGTCACGGCGGGAGATGCGTGCACCGCCCGGATCGAGTCGCCAAATCCTTCGCCGATGTTGCGCAGGTCGGAGATGCCATAAAGCGACGCCGCCGACTGCACGTCGGAGGCGTGATCCAGCCAATCGCCGTGGTCGAATTCCGCCGTGTCGCCCGTCATCGCCAGCATCTGCGACAGCCATCCCCCCGCGCTGTCGCCGAGCACGCCGATACGGGTCGGGTCGATGCCGAAGTCCCCGGCATGTGCGCGCAGATAGCGGATCGCGGCCTTGCCGTCGGCGAGCGGCGCCGGGAAGACATCGGGCACCACGCGATACTCCGCCGCCGCCACGACGAACCCCGCCTGCGCCAGCGCCATCCGCATCTCGAGGAATTTCTGGTGATCGGCGGACGTGAACCCGCCGCCCGGAACATAGACGATCGCGGGCTTCCGGCCGGGCGTCCGCGGCACCAGCAGCGTCATCCGCAGCCCCCGCACGGAGCGCGTGCCGGTAATCTGCCGGTAAACGACACCGCCAATCTCATCGACTTGCGGACGCTGCCCCTCGATATCGACGACCTCGGCACCCTCGGCATGGCCGGGCAAGGACGATGGGTGCGCTGGCGGCGTGCTGGAGGCCATGAAGCATGTTCCCGTGATCGAACGAAAGTGCGGAGCATAACGGGGTGCGCGGCTTCGGGTTGCCTCACCGTCCCTGTCGCCCGCAAACCGCCCCCCTTCACCCGGCTCCGACGGGGCCGGACCGACATTCCTGTATCCCCTTTATCCCTCTCCCCTGGACAGGGGAGAGGGTTAGCGAAGCTTGCCAGCTCGCTGGCTAGCGCAGCTTGGGTGAGGGGTTGAGCGAGCCTGAAGGCTCGCGCGCTCGCTCAGCGAGCGCAGCACCCCTCACCCAGCTCCGACTAGGCCTTTGCTTTGGCAAAGACCAAGTCTGCGCAACCCTCTCCCCTCCATGAGGGGCGAGGGAATAGAAGCGCATGTCTGAACGTCGATTGGTCCCGGGCCTCTGCCTCGGCGAAGACCAACCCTAACATTTTCGTCATGCCGGATCGACGCGCCACGGCCGCTGTTCCCTTTGGCGGGTCGGCCTCCTGTCGTCCCGCGACAGGAGACACGCATATGCAGTGGATCGCGTTTCTGATCGGCTTCACGATCATGTCCTTGGGATCGCTGGCCATCTACGCAAAGGGCAGCAAGGCGCCGGGAGCCCTGCCCCATACGCTGATGCATGCGGCGGTGCCCTTCATCGCCGCGACGGCCTATCTGGCGATGCTATTCGGGATCGGCACGTTGTTCCCGCTCGAAGGCCCGGTCGTCTACCTCGCGCGCTATGCCGACTGGTCGGTGACGACACCCATCCTGCTCGCCGGACTGGTCCTGACGGCGTTTCACGATCGCGGCCGGGCGGGCGAGGTCGGCGGATATCTGACCGCGATCATCGTCCTCGACGTGCTGATGATCGTCACCGGACTGATCTCGTCGCTGGCGTTGGTGCCGGTCCTCAAATGGGTCTGGTATCTCTGGTCCTGCGCGGCCTTTGCGGGCGTGCTCTATCTGCTCTGGGTGCCGCTCCGCGCGGTGGCGGTCGAGCGTGGCGAGGCGATCGGCGCGGTCTATGTCAGGAATGTCGTATTCCTGACGGTCATCTGGTTCCTCTATCCGATCGTCTTCCTGGTCGGGCCGGAGGGATTGCGGATCATCGGCGATCCCGCCTCGGTCTGGGCGATCCTCATCATGGATGTGGTCGCGAAGGTCGTCTATGCCTTCTATGCCTCGGGCAATCTGGACCGCGCGCTGCGCGACCGGCGCGCGTGACGCGGCCCGCCCCGGCGATCGGCTGGGGCCTGCTGGCGGCGACGGCACTGGCCGCCGCCGCCGGACCGTTGGCGGTGCAGCTCGGCTTCGCCATCCTGGCGATCGGCGTCATCGGTATGGCGCATGGTGCCAGCGACCTGCACGTCGTCGAACCGGCACGGCGAGCGGCGTTCCTCGTCGCCTATACCGCCGTCTCGCTGGTCTGCCTGGTCTGGTGGGCGCTCTACCCCGCGATAGCCCTGCCGCTGTTCCTGGCTGCCTCCGCGATCCATTTCGCCGCCGAGGAGCCGAGGATGCATCCGGCCTGGCACCGATGGACCCTGGGCATCGGGTTGATCGCCACGCCCGCGCTGCTTCACCCTGTCGGCTATGCCAGCCTGCTGACCCTCGCGGGGGGCGGCGCCCCTCCCGCAACGATGGTGACGCTTCTCCGAATGGTCGGCGCGGCGTCGGGCGCCAAGTTGCTGGTTGATGCGGTCGATCGCCGTGACCGAGCACTGGCGGCCAGCGTGATGGCGCTGGTGTTCCTGCCGCCGCTCATCGGCTTTTCGGTGGGCTTCCTCGTCCTCCACGCCCTGCCGCAGACCGAGGGGCGGCGACGCCGGATGCGGTGTGCGAGCCACCGCGCCTATATCCGGACGATCGGCCCGATGTTGCTCGCGGCGCTCGTCCTCGCGACGGCGATAGCGCTGTTCTTCCTGCGAACCGAAGCGAGTGGGATTCGTGGCCTGTTCGCGGCACTCGCCGCGCTGGCCATGCCGCATCTGCTGGTCACGCCGGGGTTCGGCCGGGATCACGGCACGCGCCCCCTACCCCGAATGACCGCAAAGGCCCGATAAGTCAGCGCTTGTCCCGAATGGGTGGGCAGGCCCCGGCCGTCTCGCCATTCATACGGATCGATCGCCACCCCGCGTCCGTCGACTGGACGGTCTGGCATCGGCGAAGCTGGAAGCGCACCTTCTTGGCACCGAAATCGAGCGACACGCGGCGGAAGCTTCCCATCAGGTCGGTCCCCAGCATCATCGCGGGCTGGTCGCGCAGCCCGAACAGCGCGAAGGGCGGCAGATCGGCGAAGCCGACGGGGACGTTGCGCATCGTGATGCTGCCGATCCGCATCTCGGGAACGATGGCCATCGGCACGATCAGCGTCTCTCCGGTCACGCTGACGACCGGGATGGCGGTCGTGTCGGGCGGTGTGCGAAGGCGGCGGAAAAGCGCATCGCGAAGTGCGAGATTGCCGATCGTCA
Source organism: Sphingomonas sp. Leaf21 (assembly GCF_916858675.1). GTDB lineage: Bacteria > Pseudomonadota > Alphaproteobacteria > Sphingomonadales > Sphingomonadaceae > Sphingomonas. The sequence goes on along the minus strand of NZ_CAKASM010000027.1, from coordinate 38,561 downwards.
GTTGCGATCCGGTATCCACCACCGCGCGGATGCCGACGCCCCCGGCGCGCGCCTGGGTCAGGATAAGCTGACCTCCCCGCCGCCGGGCGGTGACGACGATGTCGTCGGCCTGTCCGACCACGGGGCGGCGGGTGTCCTCGACCGTGATCGCGTCCGTATCGAAATCGAGCATCAGCCGCTGTCCGCGCAGCGCATCGATCCCGATCAGCCCCCGCCCGCCCAACGAAGCCTCGGGCAGGACCGGCGCGGCGATGTCGGGCACCACCACGGAGCCGATGCCCAGTCGTCCGATCAACGCCGTCTCCCGACGGCTCGCCCCCGCCATGCCGTGCAGCATCACCGGCAGCCCCGGTGGAAGCGCCAGGGCGCGGGCCAGCCGCTCGCCGATCACGGACCGGTCTGCGCCGCTATCGACCACGAAGCGATAAGGGCCGTGACCGTCGATCATGACGCCGATCGCCATGCGGGTGTCGATCTGCTCGCCCGCGACGCTTTCGCCGGTGATCTCCAGCCCGTCGTCGATCTGCGCCTCGCCGGGGGTGATCCGGGCCGCTGGTGGAGGCGGCGCCGTTGGAGGCTGGGGTACGCGCTGCGGCGTCTGCGCGATGCTGAAGGACAGCGCGCCGGCGAGCCAGACGTGGAGGCAAGCGACCATGGCCGATGATAGCACCGCCGGGGGGCCGACGCCAACGTCGCGAACCGCCCCTCTCCCCCTCCCGCCGGATAAAAGGGTGGACCCTGTCGCCGCTCCCCGCTTAAGTCGCGGTCCATGGCACGGCACGGGGGTTGGGGAATGCGGATATCGGCGATGACGGCAGCATGGGCACTGGCCGCCACGGCGCTGACCCCGGCGGCGGCGCAGAACGCTGCGACGGCGCCGCCAGCCCCGACCCGCGCCGCGGTCGAATTTGACATCGCCTTCCCGCATCCCGAACATCACGAAGCACAGGTCAGCGTCACCTATCGCGACCTGGAGGCCGGACCGGTCCGCTTCCAGATGGCGCGCTCCTCCCCCGGTCGCTATGCGCTGCACGAGTTCGCCAAGAACGTCTATTCGGTGTCCGCCGTGGACGGTGCCGGACGACCGCTGACCCTGTCGCGCACCGATCCCTATGGCTGGACCGTACCGACGCATGACGGCACGGTGACCGTCCGCTACACGCTGTTCGGCGACCGGGGCGACGGCACCTATGCGCAGATCGATCCGACGCACGCGCATTTGAATATCCCCGCGACCTTCCTGTGGGCCGCCGGACAGGACGACCGCCCGATCCGGGTCCGGTTCCACCCCGCCACGGGCTGGAAGATCGCGACCCAGCTTGCGCCGACCGCCGATCCCGACGTCTTCACCGCGCGCGACCTGCAATATTTCATGGACAGCCCGGTCGAGATGTCCGCCTTCGACACGCGTAGCTGGAGCGTCACCGACGGGGCGAAGCGCTACACCATCCGGCTGACCGCGCATCACGACGGCAGCCCCGCCGATCTCGACCGCTTCGCGGCGATGGCCCAGAAGGTCGTGGCGCAGCAGATCGCGATCTTCGGCGAACCCGCTCCCTATGATTATGGCAGCTACACGTTCCTGGCCGACTATATGCCGCAGATCAGCGGCGACGGCATGGAGCATCGCAATTCGACGGTGATCACCATGCCGCGCTCGCTCGCCGCCGCCAACTTTGCGCAGATCCAGACGCTGAGCCACGAATTCTTCCACTCCTGGAACGTCGAGCGCATCCGCCCGGCGGAGCTGGAACCGTTCGACTTCACCCGCGCCAACGCCACGCCCTCGCTCTGGCTCGCCGAGGGATTCACGCAATATTATGGCCCGCTGGCGGTCGTGCGGGCCGGGCAGATGCCGCTCGACGACTATATCGCGCAACTGTCCGGCACGCTGAACGGACTGCTCACCACCCCCGCGCGCCGCTATGGCGGACCACAGGAGATGAGCCTGCGCGCGCCCTTCGTCGATGCCGCCCAGTCGATCGATCCGACCAACGCGAACATCTTCAAATCCTATTATCCCTATGGCGCGGTCCTCGCGCTCGCGCTCGATCTGGAGTTGCGTCAATCCTTCCCGAAGTTGACGCTCGACGATTATATGCGCCAGCTCTGGCGCAATCACGGCAAGCCCGAGCGGAGCTATCGCCCCGACGACCTTCGCATCGCACTGGCGCAAGTGACCGGTGACCAGGCCTTTGCCGACCGCTTCTTCACGCGTAGCGTGACGGGCAGCGCGTTGCCCGATTTCGCGCCGCTCCTCGCACAGGCCGGACTGACGCTGCGCCCCGCCCATCCCGGTGCGGCCTGGGCGGGCGCACTTCCCGCCGCGGGCGATGGCGGCCTGACGATCACCACACCGACCGCGCCCGGCACGCCGCTCTACGATGCAGGGCTCGACAAGGACGACGTGATCCTCAGCGTCGATGGCCGACCGGTCGCCGATGCCCAGGGCTGGACCGCGCTGCTCGCCGCGCACAAGCCGGGCGACCGGCTGCCCATCGCCTATCGCCAGCGCGGTGGCGAGCGGCGGTCGGAGCTGACCCTGATCGCCGACCCGGATATGCAAGTCATACCCAATGAGCGTCTGGGCCAGAAGCTGACGCCCGCGCAGACGCGATTTCGCCGATCCTGGCTTGGCCCGCGTCCGGTGACGCCGGGGCCCGGCCCGGTCGCCGACGCTTCCTGACGGCGCGCACTCTTTCATTACGGTTCGGGAACGGTGCCGCCGCTCGAAGGTTGACCCATGTGAAGTATTCGGGGACAGCCGACGATCTCGGCGCTTGCGGAGGGACCGACGCCATGCGAATGCGCGTCAAGGAGCCAGAGTTCGTGCACCAATTTGATATTCCGGCCCATTTGGCCAGCTACCTGGACAAGTCGCCGATCGCGCTGGCGCTGGCGGATTCGTCCGAGGACAATCCGCTGATCTTCATCAATCACGGATTCCGCGAACTGACCGGCTATACCAGCGAGGACATGATCGGCCGGAATTGCCGGATGCTCCAGCGCGACGCCAACAATGTCGAGGCGCGCGACCGGATCCGCGAATTCCTGGCCAATGATCGCCAGGTGAACGTCCGCACGATGCTGGTCAATTTCCGCAAGGACGGCGCGCCGTTCATCAACCTGCTCTACATGTCGAAGCTGCGTCAGCTCGGCGGGAAGATGCCCTTCATCTTCGCATCGCAGTTCGACGTCAGCCGCTCCCATCCGGACAAGCTGGCCGCCTATGATGCCGAACTGGGCAATACGCTGGGCCGCCTCACCCCGATCCTGGCCGAAAGCGGTATCGTGCTGGAGGGCTCGCTGACCGCGATCGCCAATACCGCCGCCACCATCGCCCAGGCCAAGCTGACCTTATCGGACCTCGACCGAGCAGCCTTTCCGTGAGCGGCGACGCCCCCGATGGCGGGACGACAGCAGCGGACAAGAAGGGCGCCATGACGGTTCCCGTGGTCGGCATCGGCGCCTCCGCCGGTGGGCTGGAGGCATTGCGCGAAATGCTCACGCCCGCGCGCGCGCCTACCGGCATGGCGTTCGTCGTGGTTCAGCATCTCGATCCCAATCACGAAAGTATGCTGGCCCAGCTCCTCGACCGGCACACCAATCTGGAAGTGCGCCAGTGCGAGGGGTCGGAGCGGATCGAGGCGGACCGCGTCTATATCATCCCGCCGGGGCGTGGCCTCGCCATCCGCAGCGGCGTGCTCGAGCTCACCGACTTCGTCCAGCCGCGCGGACTGCGTCGCCCGATCGACGACTTCTTCCTCTCGCTCGCCAGCGACCAGCAGGCGAATGCGGCCTGCGTGATCCTGTCGGGGACGGGCGCCGACGGCACCACCGGGCTTCGCGCGATCAAGGAAAATGGTGGCGTCGGCGTCGTCCAGAAGCCCGAGAGCGCGCGCTATGACGGTATGCCGCTGTCGGCGGTGGGCACCGGGCTCGTCGACTTCATCAAGCCTGCGGGCGAGATCGTCGACTGCCTTCGCGCCTTCTTCGCGCGCCGTTCGGGCGATCCGAAGGAGCATGAGGCGGAGGTCGTCGCCGATCATATCGACGATCTGTGCCGCGTCCTGCGCAACGCGGTGGGTCACGACTTTTCGGGCTATAAGCGCACCACACTGGTCCGCCGGGTCGAGCGGCGGATGCACGTCCTGGGCATCGGCACGGGTTCGGCCTATCTGGCGCGGGTCAAGAGCGACTCCGACGAGTGCGAGGCGCTGTTCCGCGACCTGCTGATCAACGTCACCCGCTTCTTCCGCGATGCCGAGTTGTTCGAGACGCTCAGGACGAAGGCCGTCCTGCCGCTGACCCGCGCACGCGATCCCGACGAGGATATCCGCATCTGGATCCCCGGCTGCTCGAGCGGCGAGGAAGCCTATAGCATTGCGATGATGTTCGCCGAGGCGGCCCGCGAGACGGGGCAGCCGCTGGCGGTCCAGATCTTCGCGACCGACATCGACGAACAGATGCTGCAGATCGCGCGCGACGGCACCTATCCGGCGTCGGCGCTGGCCGACATCCCGGCCCCGCTGCGCGAACGCTACACCATTCCCCATGCCGAGCGCTTCACCGTCGCGGGTTTGATCCGCGACATGATCCGATTCTCGAACCACAGCCTGGTGAAGGATCCACCCTTCTCCCGGATCGATCTGGTGTCGTGCCGCAACCTGTTGATCTATTTCGATGATCGGTTGCAGCAGTCGGTGCTGCCGCTGCTCCATTACGCGCTGCGACCCGGCGGCTATCTGTTCCTCGGCCCCTCCGAGAGCGTCGGGCGGTTCGATCATCTCTTGCCTGCGATCGATGGCCACGCCCGGCTGTTCGAGCGCTCCGCCACCTCGCCATCCTACCCCATCGAGCTGCCCGGCGGGATGAGCCGCAGCACCCGGCGGCGTGGTGACCGCAACGAGCGCGACGGCGGCGGCGTCACGAGCGATGAGGGCGCCGCGCTGCGTCGGATCGTCGACCGCTATGCGCCGCCCAGCATGGTGGTCAATCAGGATGGCGGCATCCTGGCCGCATTCGGCAAGCTGAGCCGCTACTTCACCTTCCCCGTGACCCGCGCGGGCGGGTCGAGTGCGACGACGCTGGCTCGCCCCGGTCTGCGCGAGGTGATGGGCCCGATGCTCCGCCAGGCGCGGGACGCGCGCAAGAGGATCGCCGCGCGCGACGTGGCGGTGACGACCGAGTTCGGTATCCAGAAGGTCGAGGTGATCTGCGACCCGCTGACCGACGGCTCGCTGCTGTTCCTGTTCCGCGATACCGAGCCGTTCAGCCCGGTCGAGGCGAGCGACCTGGCCGACCTGGAGCCGGGCGACGATCATATCGAGGCGCTGGAGGACGAACTGCGCCTGACGCGGCACCGGCTGCGCTCGACCGTCGAGGAGCTGGAGACCGCGAACGAGGAGCTGAAGAGCTCCAACGAAGAAATGATGTCGATGAACGAGGAGCTTCAATCGACCAACGAGGAATTGTCGACCGTCAATGACGAGCTGAAGACCAAGGTCGACCAGCTCACCGTCGCCAATTCGGACCTGCGGAATTTCTTCGAATCGACCGATCTGGCCGTCGTCGTGCTCGACCGGAATCTGCGGGTGCGCAGCTATACCGAAGCCGCGCGGACGATCTTTCCGCTCCAGCCGAGCGATCGTGGCCGGTCGCTGGCGGATGTCGCGACCCGGCTGTCCACCACCGATTATCTGGACGGAGCGGCCGATGTCGCGGCGGGCGGGCCGCCGTCGCAGCAGCGGGTGACGACGCGCGATGGCGGGCGGACGCTTTCGCTGCGCATCCTGCCCTATCGGACGCAGGGCGACGGCATCGACGGCGCGACCCTGGTCCTGACCGACATCACCGATGCGCTGAGCATGGAGCGCGAACTCGCGGCCGAGCGCGAGCGGCTGGACCTGGCGATCAAGGCGGGCGGCATCGGCGTCTGGGAGTATCGCGAGGATAGCGGCGAGATCTTCCTCGACGGAACGGGGCGGACGCTGTTCGGCATTGGCGACAAGGAACCCGCCGACCGGTTCGACCAGATGCTCGAGCGCATCGTCGCGGAAGATCGCGCCGCGGTCGCGAAGGCGCTTGCCGAGGCGATGGCGAGCCGCGGTGATTTCGAGATGACCTTCCGCCTCGACGTTGCGGGCAAGCAGCGCTGGATCAAGGGTTTCGGCCGTGTCGTCACCGCCGCCGCGCCGCACCGGATGGTCGGCGTGTCGATCGATGTGACCGCCGAATATGGCATCGCCGAAACCCGCGAGCTGATGCTGCGCGAGATGAACCATCGGGTGAAGAACCTGTTCGCGATCATCTCGGGCATCGTTTCCGCGGCGGCGCGGTCGCATACCGACGTGACCGAAATGGCCGACGATGTGCGCGAGCGGATCGCGACGCTGGGCCGGGCGCATTCGCTCGCCTCGCCCGCCGGGGAGCAGCAGGCGATCGAGCTCGGGGCGCTCGTCGAGGCGACGATCGCCCCCTATCAGGGCCAGTCGAAGATCGTCGTGGATGGACCGCGCCTGCTGGTCGACCGCCGGTGCCTGTCGCCGCTCGCGCTGATCCTGCACGAATGGGCGACCAACTCGGTCAAATATGGCGCGCTGGCGAACGACGAAGGCGAGCTGTCGGTCGGCTGGACGCTGGCGGATGGCACATTGACGCTGACATGGACCGAAAAGGGTGGCTCCACCGTTGTGGACGAAAAGGCCAAGGGCTTCGGAACATTGCTGGTTCAGACCTCGTCCCGGCAGTTGGGCGCGCAATTGGAGCGGAATAGCTCCGACGAGCGTTTCATGCTGACCCTGACATTGCCGGAGACGGTGCTCTCGAATGACTAAGACGGTTCTATTGGTCGAGGACGAGTTCTTCGTCGCGCTGGATCTACAGTCGATCATCGAGGATGGCGGCTATGAGGTCGACGGCCCCTATGTCAGCGTGGAAGAGGTGCTGGCGCATCTCGATGGCGACCAGCCGGATCTGGCCTGCGCCATTCTCGACGTGCGGCTGCGCGATGGCGAGGTGTTTCCCGCCGCCGAGCGGCTGCGGCAGGCTGGCGTGCCGCTGATCTTCCATTCGGGCCATGCCGACGAGCGGGCGCTGCAATCGCGCTATCCGGGCGCGGCGGTGTGCGGGAAGCCCTGTTCCCCGTCACTGCTCCGCCGCACCCTGTCGATGGCGGTATCGGGCCCGAACGAGGGCGACCGCGAGGCTAGCTGAACGCCCCCCACCGGTCGTCCCTCAGTCGAAGGCCCCCCGCCCCATCCGTCCGGTCGCGCGAAGCAACGCGGCCTGCGCCGTCAGCACATCGACCTTCGCCCGCGCCACCGCCAACTGGGCCGAGCGATAGCTCTGATCGGCGACCAGAATATCGATGGTCGAGCGTAGCCCGAAGCCATATTCGGCGCGCACGCCCTTCAACGCCAGATCGGCCGCCGCCAGCCCCTCCGCACTGGCCTTAAGACGCCCTTCGGCGGCGGTCAGCGAGGCCCAGGCGGTATCCGCCGCCCGCACCACCGCGCGGGACGCGGCATCGGCATCGAAGCGCTCGGCCCGCCGCAAAGCTTCCGCCTGCCGGACACGCGACGCCACCAGCCCCCCGGTCAACAGCGGCACGCGGAAGGCGAGCCCGGCATTGGCGGCGCTGTCGAACCCCTGGGCGCCGCCGCCCGCCCATTGCACGCCGCGACCATAGCCACCCGTCAGATCGATCGCCGGGGCGCGTTCCGCGCGCGCCTGGTCGATCCGCGCGGTGGCCGCCTCGACGCGGCGTTGCTGGGCGAGCAGCACGGGATTTCCCGCCTCGGCGGCGTCGCGCGCATCCGCCAGGCTGCGTGGCAGCGTGGACGGCGGCGCGATCCCGGCGTCCAGCGTGCCCGCGTCGCGTCCCACCACGGCCCGATATGCCGCCGCCGCCGTCGCGACCGCGCCCTCCGCGTCGATCAGGTTGGACACGACGCTGGCCCGCTGCGCCTCGAGCTGGGCGACGTCGGTCCTGGTCGCCTGCCCCAGGCCGTAGCGGGACCGCGCCTCCGCCACCTGGCTGTCGAGCCGCTCGATCCCCACCCGCGCCACTTCGGCCGCCTGCTGGGTATAGAGCAGGTCGGCATAGGCGCCGACCACGCGCTCCAGCACATCGGCCTCGATATCGCGAAGGGCCTCCCCTCCCGCCGCGACATCGCCGTTCGCCGCGCGCACGGCGGACGATACCCGGCCGCCGGTCCAGATCGGCAGCGTCGCCGATACGCCGCCCAGGGCGCTGGTCGCACCGGTCCGCGTACCGGTGCTGTCGTAACCCAGCCGGTCGTACCCGGCATTGCCCGTCGCCCCGGCGGTCAGCCGTCCCGGCGCGCGGGCCTGGTCAGGGGTCTCGCCAAGCGCATCCTGCCGGGCGCGGGCGGCGGCGAGTTCGGGATTGCCCTCCCACGCCGCCGCGATCGCCTCGCGCAGGGTCTCGGCCGAAACCGGTGCCGCCGCGATCAGCGCCACCCCGATCAATAGCCAGCGCGCCGCCCTAGTCATGACGCAGCGCCCAGGCGGGGGCCGCGCGGCTGGCGCGCATAGACTGGCTGAGTACGGTCAGCACCGCGATGCTCAACGCCAGCGCGGTCGCCGCCGCGAAGTAGAGCGGCGACAGGCTGATCCGATCCTCGAACCCGGCGAGCCAGGTCCGCATCGCGAGGAAGGCGAGCGGCCAGGCGACCAGATTGGCGATCAGCACGGGGCGCAGGAATTGCCCGACGAGCAGGCGGACGATGTCGGTGGCAGATGCCCCCAGCGTCTTGCGGATACCGATCTCCTTGACGCGCCGCTGCGTGTTGAACGAGGCGAGGCCCCAGAGCCCGACGCAACCGATCAGGACGGCCAGGCCAGCGCCGATGCCGAACAGGCGGGTGGCGCGATCATCGGCCTCGTAGAACTCCTCCAGCTTCGCATCGGCGGTCTTGGCGTCGAAGGGGACATTGGGCACCATCTGTTGCCACAGGTTGCGCGCCGCCGCCGTCATGGCGCGCGGATCACCCTGGAAGCGAAGCGAGATCACCGGGCCGTCCATCGAATTTTCGGGCTTGAAGTCGTAGACATAATAGGTCGCGCTATTGGGCACATGGGGCGAGAAGAAGCGCATGTCGTCGATCACGCCGATGATCGTCCGCGGCCGATCGCCACCCACGGTCTTGCCGACCGCCTCCTCGGGCGTGCGGAAGCGCAAGGTGGACAAGGCCCGGCGGTTGATGATGATCGCATTTGGCTGTCCCTTCGGCGTCGACCGGTAATCGTCGCCACGATGTGCGTCGTCGAAGAAGCGGCCCGCCAGCAACCGGGTGCCATAGACCTTGAAGAAGTCGGCCCCCACCTCGATCCGGCGCAGCGATGGGCCGTCGCCCGGAACCCCCGGTAGCGGAACATTGTCGGCATTGTTGTTGCCCGCACCCCCGACCGCGCTGTCCCCCACCGTGGCGGCGGAGACGTTGGGCAGGCGCCTGAAGGCCTCCAGCACGGCGCGGCGACGCGGTGCCTCGATCAGCGTGTCGGCGATCGACGAGATCGTCAGAAGTCCGTCACGGCGAAAGCCGAGATCGGTCGAGCGGAGATGCCGGGTCTGCGCGACCAGCACCAGCGTGCCGATCATGAAGGCGATGGCCAGACCGAACTGAAAGATCACCAGCGCCTCGCGGATCCGCGTACCCGCACGCCCGCCACCCGGCGCGCGCGCCGAGGCGAGGACGCTCGCCGCCGGAAAGCGCGACAACAGAACCGCCGGATAGGCCCCCGCGAGCAGGCCGACGACGACCGTCAGCAGCGCGAGCGCGGGGATGACGACCAGATAGGGAATGGACAGATCGAGCCCGCCCGCCGCGTTGACCAGCGGGAGCCCCAGCTCGGCCAGGATCAGCCCGCCGAGCGCCGCGATCGCAACGGTCAGGATCGCCTCTCCCAGGAATTGCGAGATCAGGGCCGGACGACTGGCGCCCAGCACCTTGCGCATCGCGACTTCACGCGCGCGCAGACCGGAGCGTGCCGTCGCCAGGTTCACGTAATTCACGATCGCGATGATCAGGGTCAGGACACCGACCAGACCCAGCGTCACCGTGGTCAGCTTGCGGCTGGCGCTCTCCCGCCCCTGCGGCTCGAGATGCATCTTGGTGATCGGCATCACGTCGATGTTCAGCGACCTGGACGCATTCGGCCCCATGTCCGACAGCGCGCGCCGGTCGACGAAGCTGGGCATCCTGGCCGCGAAGGCACGCGCCGCGCCCGGCGTGTCGAATTTCAGGAAGGTCTGGAGCGACGAGCTTCCCCAATGGCTCCACCATTGCTTCGCATTCGCCGGGGGGTCGCGGGGAAGCGGCACCAAAATCGCATTCTCGCCAAGCTCGGTGTTCTTGGGCAGATCCTTGAAGACGCCCCCGACCCGGTAATTGCCGATCTGGTCGACCGCGAGCTGGATCGGCTTGCCCACCGGGTCGGCCGACCCGAAATATTTGCGCGCCGTCGTCTCGTTGATCAGCACATTGGTCGGCACCTTCAGGGCATCGCCGCTGCCGCTGACCATCGGGAAGTTGAGGATCTGGAGGAAATTCGGGTCGACCTGCACGATATTCTCGGCCGTCGCGACACGGCCCTGAACGACACTGCCGCCCGTGCCGCGCAGCCGTGTTCCCTGGATACCGGGGAAATCCTCGCGCAACTGGTCGAGAAGGCCGCCCATCGTCCAGTTGCTCGGGCCGTTGAACGGACTTTCGGGCATGTTCCAGACCGACTGCGCGACATAGATCTTGTCATGGTCGGGCAGCCACTTCTCATAGCTGGTCTCGAACCGGACATAGAGGCCCAGCACCAGGAAGACGGCGATGCCCAGCGCCAGCCCCCCGATATTGAGCGCGGCGAACAGCTTGTGGCGGACAAGCGAGCGATAGAGCGACAGCAGCGCGAAGCGGTTCATGAGGTCAGCCTCCCCTTGGTCCCGGCGGTCAGGCGCAGGTGACGCGGGCGAGCCCGCTCTTCGACACGGTGCAGCGCGGATGGCCATCGACCGTCACGCTCGCCATGCCGCTCGCACCGATCTGCGCCTGCTCCGTGCTGCGCGCGCGGACCTTGGCCGTTCCGCTGGCGCCGATCGTCACGCTCGGTGCGGACAAGCCGCGCGCGTCGACATCGCTCGCGCCACTGCCATCGATGCCCAGTTGCCGCACGGCGCCTGCGACGCGAAGGACGCTGGCGCCCGAAGCGTCGAGGCTGGCGCGCTCCACCTGAAGGCCGCCCACGCTGAGCTGGCTGGCGCCGGACAGGCCGAAGCTGGCCGATCCGCCGCGAAGCGCGGGCAGGCGGACCACGCCCGCCCCACTGGCGGTGACCGCGAAGGCGCGGGTCGCGAGCGCGGGGAGCGTCATCTCGCCCGCGCCGCTGACATTCACAGCCTGCAAGGCCGGAAGCGTGATCGCGATCGCCACGCGACGGTCGTGGCCGTTGCAGCTATCGCTGCGGCGACGGATCCGGAGGGTCGAGCCGTTGGTGTCGATGCGCAGATTGGCGATGTTCGCCGCGCGGCCCCGTGCCGTCACGGCATAGGCCGATCCCAGCGCGACGGTGACGACGTCACAGCCGCTGAGTTCGATCCGGTCGAAGCCGCGAACCTCGAAACCGCGCGCGGTCTGGTCGGCCGTCTGTGCCGGGGCGGCCATTGCCGCTGCGGCGATGGCGAGCGACAGGAGCGCAATGCTGGAAATGGTCTTCATCATGGGTCCTTTCAGATCGCGCGCATGGCGCTGGCGACGATACGGCCGTCGAGCATGTCGATGCGGCGCTTGGCGAGGTCGGCATGGCTGGGCGAGTGGGTGACCATCACGATGGTCGCCCCCGCCTCGTTCAGGCCGGTGAGGATGTTCATCACCTGCTCGCCATTGGCGGTGTCGAGATTGCCGGTCGGTTCGTCGGCCAGGATCAGCTTGGGATCGCCGACGATGGCGCGCGCGATCGCCGCGCGCTGCTGCTGACCGCCCGAGAGCTGGTGCGGGAAGTGGCGGGCACGGTGGGCGATGCCGACCCTGTCCATCGCCGCCGCCACCCGCGCGCGCCGGTCACCGACATCGCGGCGATAGGCGAGGCCGAGCGCGACATTCTCCTCGATCGTCAACTCGTCGATCAGGTTGAAGCTCTGGAACACGAAGCCCAACGTCTCGGCGCGGAACCGGGCGAGGTCCTTCTCGTCCATCGCGGCCAGGTCGCGGTCGCCGAACAGATAGCGTCCGCCCGTCGGCCGGTCGACGGTGCCCAGCGTGTTGAGCAACGTCGACTTGCCACAGCCCGAAGGCCCCATGATCGCCAGGAATTCTCCCTGTGCGACGTGCAGGTCGATATCGTGGAGCGCGGTCGTCTCCACCTCGTCGGAGACGTAGCGGCGCTGAATGCCTTCCAGTCGGATCATGATCTCGGTCCCCTTTTAGCGGATGTTGAGTATGTCGCCCTTCACGGACGCGGTGTTGCTGATGACGATGCGCTCGCCGGGATTGAGGCCGGACAGGATCTCCACCTGCTCGGGATTGCGGCGGCCGGTGCGGACGGTCCGGCGGCGGGCATGGGCGCCGTCCGGATCGAGGACGAAGGCCGCATTGCCCCCCGCCTCCAGCCAGCCGCCGACGGGCGCCACCACCGCGCGGCTCGCCGCACCCAGGGTGATGCGGATGTCGATCGTCTGCCCGCGATTGAGGCCGGTCGGCGCCTTGTCGAAGGTCAGTTCGACCTGGAAACGCCCGTCCTTCACCGCCGGAAGCACCTTCGATACGGTCAGCCTGGCGCCGTCCGAGGTCGTCGCCTTCTGCCCCACCGCGACGCGGCCGAGATAATATTCGTCGACCTGCGCGACGAGCTTCCACGAACCCTCGCTATCGACCTGCCCCGCCGGGTCGCCGGGCTTGAGCGTCTGGCCCGGCTGGATGACGAAGTTGGTCAGTCGGCCGCCAGCGGGTGCGCGGATGGTCAGCCCCTCGAGCCCCGCCCGCACCGCCGCCATATTGCCCGCAAGCCGTGTCTGGGTGTCCGACAGCCGCGCCGACTGGGTGGCGGTGATCCGCGCCTCGGTCGCGGTGCCGGACCTGAGCTGGGCGAGGCGCTTTTCCTGATAGGCGGCCTCTTCCTCGAAGCTCTTCACGCCCGCATCCGACAGAAAGCCCTGATCGTGAAGCTGACGCCGGATACCCAGATCGCGGCGCGCCTTGATGAGGTCATATTCGGCCTGCGCCACCTGGCCCGCGCGGTCCAGCTTGCTGCGCTCGATCCCCAGCCCCTCGCTCGCGACGCCGCCGAGCTGGCTGGCGATCTGGGCCTCGCGGGTCAGCACGTCGAGCTTCAGTTGCGGATTGGCGAGCGTGGCGAGCGGCTGGCCCTCCGCGACCATCTGGCCGTCCTGCGCCAGCAGCTTCTCGACCTGCCCGCCCGACAGGACGCCGACCAGCGTGGTGACGCGCGGCGTGACGGTGGCGCGGACCGGCAGATAGTCGTCGAACGCGGCGCGGGTCACGTCGCCCGTCTCGATATTGGTGGCGGCGATGTCGGTCGACCCGGCGGCGGGCAGGAAACGCCAGATCAGCACCACGGCGGCGATCACCAGCGCGGCGATCATCACCGGCTTGCGTCGCCACCAAGGGGTCGCCTTGCGCTCGATCCGGCGGTCCATCGCCGCACCCGGCGCGGTCGAGCCGGAAGTATTTGCGCCCATGCTGTGTTCGGTCATCATGGGGACAATGTCACCCAATATGGCCGAAAAACCTAAAGCCCTATGAAACCGCCACTTTCTCAGAGCAGCGCCGAATCCGACCGTTCGGGACCGAACGCACCGTCCGGAAACGGACAGCTACCGGACGGGTCAAGCCCGCTTTCGATCCTGGTCATCGACGACAATCCGCGCATCGCCGAATCGCTGGCCATCGCGATCGAGATGGCCGGGCACCGGCTGGACGTGGCAAATGGGCCGGAGGAAGGCTTCTCGCGGCTCGCGGCGCAGCGTTACGACGCCATCCTGCTCGATCTCAACTACGCCGCCGGGCGGACCGATGGCGGAGAGGGACTGACCATGCTCGCCCGGCTGCTCGACGACGATCCCGCCGCCTGCGTCATCGTCATCACCGCGCATAGCGGCATCCGGCTGGCGGTCACCGCGATGCAGGCGGGCGCGCGCGACTTCGTGATGAAGCCGTGGCGCAATGCCGAACTGATCGCGAAGATCGAAACCGCCGCCCGGCGGCGTCCGAGCCAGCCGGACCAGCCGACCGCCCCGGCCGCGGCGGGCGATGTCGGCGAGCCCGTCCGGCTGCTCGGGGACAGCGCCGCGATCGAACAGGTGCGCGTCATGATCCGCCGGATCGGCCCGACCATGGCCGGCGTGGTCGTCACCGGCCCCTCGGGTGCGGGTCGGAGCCTGATCGCGGCGGCGATCCATGCCGCATCGGCGGGAGCGGGCCGGGCGATGGCGCGGATCGACCTGCGCGATCCGATCGCCTGGGACCGGCTGGACGAGGGCGGGCCGGGGGCGACCCGTCTGCTCCGCCACCCCGATCGGCTCGATCCGATCGCACAGGCACGGCTGCTCGACCGGTTGGCGGCGGAGGATCGCTACATCGCGATCGCCGACGATCCGCGCGCGATCACCCCGGCGCTCGCCCGGCGGATCGCCACGGTGGAGATCGCCGCCCCCTCGCTCGAACAGCGGCGCGCCGACATACCAGTCCTTGCCCGCCACTTCGCCCGGATCGCGGCGGAGCGGCATGGCCGCCCCCTGCCCCGTTTCACCCCCGCCGCCGAGGCGCTGTTCGCCACGGCCCATTGGCCAGACGAGGCACGTGGCCTCGCCGCCGCGATCGAGCGCGCGCTGCTGCTCGGCGACGACGGCGTGATCGAGGCGGCGCTGCTCGCCCCCGCCGCGCCGATCGCCGTCGTCGCATCGCTGCGGAGCAGCTTCGATCTGGACGAAGCCGAGCGAAGCATGATCGAAGCCGCATTGATCGAGCACCACCACAATGTCACCCATGCGGCTCATGCGCTGGGGCTCAGCCGGGGTGCGCTGTATCGTCGGATGGCGCGACATGGGCTTTAAGCGGCCCGACCTTCGCATCGTCGCCATCGCGTTTTCCGCGCTGACGCTCACGGTATGCGGCGGCCTGTTCGTGCTGGCGTGGCAGGACGGCATGTTGGGGTCGTTGCTCGGGCTGGCGCTGACCGCGATCTGGCTGATCCTGACGGCCTGCTGGACGGTGATGCGCCGCCGCCTCGTCGCCGAGCCGTCACCGGCCGCGCGCGCCGTCATGGACGGTCCGCCGCTCGCCGCGCTGGTCGATCAGATCCCCCTGCCGCTGCTGCGGATCGATCGCGGGCGCGCGCGGGCGATCAATCGGGCCAGCCGGATGCTGTTCGCGACCGACGACCGGCTGACGCCGACCCCGCCCGAGTTGCTCGACCCGCAGGAGCGGCGTTTGCACCATGAGGGGCGTAGCTGGCGGATCGAGCGCGTCTCGGGCCACGATCAGGCGCTGGCCATGCTGGTCGATATCGAGGCGGAGCGCCGCGCGGCGGAAGCCCATGCCGACAACGAGATGATCGACATATTGGGTCACGAGCTGCTCAACGGCCTGTCGCCGATCGTCTCGCTCGCCGACAGCGCGCAGGTGGCGGCGGAGCGCGGCGATGCCAGACTATCGGCCATATTGGCGACGCTGGCGCGCCGGGTCGAGGGGCTGGAGCGCTTCACCCGCGCCTATCGTCAGCTTGCGCGCCTGCCCGATCCGGTGCGGACGGCATTGTCCCCGGACGAGCTGGTCGGCGATCTGGACCGCCTGTTCGCCGAGAAATTCGGTGGCCGAGTGACGCTATCGACCCAGGTGGCGCAAGGCGTCGCCGCCTGGGGCGACCGCGATCAGCTGACCCAGGCCGTCTGGGCGCTGTTGCACAATGCGGCGGAGGCCGCGCTGGCGGGATCGGTCGACCCGAGGGTGACATTGACCGTCGGCCAAGGCGAAAATGGCCTCCGCATCGGCGTGGCGGATAGCGGCTGCGGGGTTCCCGGCCCCGAGCGCGCGCGCATCTTTCGCCCCTTCCACACCACCAAGCCCGAAGGGTCCGGCATCGGGCTGACGCTGGCGCGCCGGATCGCGCGGGCGCATGGCGGCGATCTCACCCTCCTGCCGGTCGCGGTCACGACGTTCGAGATGACGATTCCGCCGGGCTGACCGCCGGGGCCAGCGTTCGCGCGACCGCGTCGCGCCACCCCGCCACCAGCGGCGCGCGTCCCGCCTCGGTCATGCTCGGCTCGAAACAGCGTTCGCGCGACCAGAGCCGCTCGAGTTCGTCGAGCCCCGACCAAAGGCCGATCGCCAGTCCGGCAAGGAATGCGGCTCCGCGCGCGGTCGTCTCCAGATCGACGGGCCGCTCGACCGGCGTGTCGATCATGTTGGCCAGGAAACGGCACAGCCAGTCGTTGGCCGCCATCCCGCCATCGACCCGAAGGATCGCGGGCGCCTCCCCCGCATCCGCCGCCATCGCCTCGGCGAGGTCCATCGTCTGGTAGGCGACAGACTCCAGCGCCGCACGCGCCAGATGCGCCGCGCTCGCCCCCAGCGTCAGTCCGTAGATCGCGCCGCGCGCATCGGGCTGCCAATAGGGCGCGCCCAGACCGACAAAGGCGGGGACCATATAGACGCCGTGGCTGTCGGGCACCTGCGTCGCCAGGTCGTCCGTCTCGCTGGCATGGGTGATGACGCCCAGCCCGTCGCGCAGCCACTTCACCGCCGCGCCCGCGACGAAGATCGAGCCCTCCAGCGCATAGCTCGTCACGCCGTTCAGCCGGTAGGCGGGCGTGGTCAGCAGCCGGTGGCGCGACGGAACCGCCGTCTCGCCCGTGTTGAGCAGCATGAAACAGCCGGTGCCATAGGTCGACTTGGCCATGCCGTGGCGGAAACAGGCCTGGCCGAACAGTGCCGCCTGCTGGTCCCCCGCCATGCCCGCGATCGGGATCGCCGCGCCCAGCAGATCGGGATCGCTGGTGCCATAGACATGCGCATTGTCATGGACCGATGGCAACAGCGCCATCGGCACGTCGAGCAGTCGGCACAGATCCTGGTCCCAGCGTCCATGGTGAATGTCGAACAGCATCGTGCGGCTGGCATTGGTGATGTCGGTCGCGTGGACCGCCCCGCCGGTCAGCCGCCATAGCAGGAAGCTGTCGATCGTCCCGAACGCCAGTTCGCCACGCGCCGCGCGCGCCCGCGCGCCCTCGACATGAT
Source organism: Sphingomonas sp. Leaf21 (assembly GCF_916858675.1). Taxonomy (GTDB): domain Bacteria; phylum Pseudomonadota; class Alphaproteobacteria; order Sphingomonadales; family Sphingomonadaceae; genus Sphingomonas. The sequence continues at coordinate 21,294 of NZ_CAKASM010000027.1, read as the reverse complement.
CGAGCAGCCAGGCAAGCTTGGTCGCGGAGAAATAGGGGTCGATCAACAGGCCGGTCCGCGCGCGGACCATATCCTCCGCGCCATCGGCCTTCAGGCGTTGGCAAAGCGCGGTTCCGCGCCGGTCCTGCCAGACGATCGCGTGGTGGATCGGCTCGCCCGTGGCCCGGTCCCACACGACCACCGTCTCGCGCTGGTTGGTGATGCCGATAGCGGCGATGCCGTCGGCTCCGACACCACTCTCCGCGATCGCCCGGCGCGCGGTCGCCAGCGTGTCGCGCCAGATATCCTCCGGATCATGTTCGACCCAGCCGCGCTCGGGATAATGCTGGGCGAATTCGGTCTGGGCGATCGCGACGCGGCGCGCCGCGCGATCGAAGACGATGCTTCGCGTCGAGGTCGTCCCCTGATCGATCACCAGAATATGCGACGCCATCGCCTCTCCTTCCATTTCCGCTCAAACCCGGCATGGTGTAGCCATGACGCGGTCGAGGATAGGGACAGGCGGCATGGCGGACCAGAGCGGAACGACGATCGACCTGCTGATCGTCGGCGGCGGCATCAACGGCGCGGGGATCGCGCGCGACGCCGCCGGGCGCGGCCTGTCCGTCCTTCTGGTCGAGCAGGACGATCTGGCCGGGCACACCTCCTCCGCCTCGACCAAGCTGATCCATGGCGGGCTGCGCTATCTGGAATATGGCGAGTTTCGCCTGGTGCGCGAGGCGCTGATCGAGCGTGAACGGCTGCTCGCGATGGCACCGCACATCATCTGGCCGCTGTCCTTCGTCCTGCCCCAGACCCGCTCGCCGCGCCCCGCCTGGATGGTGCGGCTGGGGCTGTTCCTCTACGATCATCTGGGCGGCCGCATCCGCCTGCCCGGAACGCGCACCATCCGGCTCGATCGTTCGCCGTTCGGCGCGGGGCTGTCGGCGCGAGGCGGCAAGGCCTTCGTCTATTCCGACTGCTGGGTCGAGGACAGCCGCCTCGTCGTCCTCAACGCGCTCGACGCGGCGGAGCGGGGAGCGCGGATCGAAACCCGGATGCGGCTGCTCGACGCGCGGCGCGACGGCGAGGGGTGGCGCGCGACGATCGAGGCCGAGGGCGGTCGGACGCGGGTCGTGCGGGCGCGTATCCTGGTCAACGCGGGCGGTCCGTGGGTTGCCGACGTGATCGCCCGCGCACAAGGCTCGCGGGCCGATCGCGGCGTCCGCTTGGTCAAGGGCAGCCATATCGTCGTCCCCCGCCTCTATGACGGCGACCACGCCTTCATGCTGCAGAATGATGATCGCCGGATCGTCTTTGCCATTCCCTATGAAGGCGCGTTCACGCTGGTCGGCACCACCGACGAACCCTGGACCACCGCGCCCGGCAAGGCGACGATCGGGGCGGCGGAGACGCGCTATCTGCTCGACACGATCAATCGCTATTTCACCCGCAACACCGCGGAGAGGGATATCGTCTGGAGCTATGCGGGTATTCGTCCGCTTTACGACGACCACGCCGCCGACGCCTCGGCGGTAACGCGCGACTATGTCCTCGATCTGGACACCGGTCCGGCAGGCGCGGGCCTTCCGCCGATGCTCAACATATTCGGGGGCAAGATCACCACCTATCGCAAGCTCGCCGAACATGCGCTGCATGAACTCGCGTCCTTCCTTCCGCCGACCGGTGGCGGCTGGACCGCGGGCGCGCCGTTGCCCGGTGGCAACATGGCGGAGGGGGATTTCGAACGCTTCCTCCGGACGCTTGTTGCCGAGCGCCCCAGCCTGCCGCCAGCGCTGCTGCGACGGCTGGCCCGCGCCTATGGCACGCGCGTCCGGGTCATGCTGGGAGAGGCGCGCCATGTCGCCGATCTCGGCCCCGATCTGGGCGGCGGACTGCACCGGATCGAGGTGGACTATCTTGTCCTTGTCGAATGGGCACGGACCGCCGAGGACATCCTCTATCGCAGGAGCAAGCTGGGCCTGCATGTACCGGCCGGGACCGCCGAACGGCTCGCCGACTATCTCGCCGCGCGCTAGGGTCGGGCCGTCCGACTGAAGTGCTTGACCAATATGCTCCGCCGCCTCCAATAATGGGCGTGATGGACAACACCCCCACGACGCAGGACCGGCTCTACCGGGAACTGGCCCGCACGCTGATCGCCGAACTGGTCGAAGGCCGCTATCCGGTCGGCACCCGTATGCCGGCCGAGCGCGAATTGGCGACGCGCTTCGACGTCAGCCGCCCGGTCATCCGGGAAGCGCTGATCGCCTTGGAAGTTCAGGGCTTTATCGAGGTCCGCATCGGTTCGGGCGCGCATGTCGTCGCGCTGCCCGGACAGGGAGAGACGCCCGACTTCGGCGTGTCCGCGATGGAGGTGGCCGAGGCACGGCTGTTGTTCGAACCCGAATCCGCCGCGCTGGCCGCGACTCAGATCACCGAAGCCGAACTGGAAGAGCTTGCCGCGCTGGTCGACGCCATCGAGGAAGAGAATCGCGAGGTCGGTGGCGCCTTCCGTGCCGACCGCGCCTTCCACACGCTGATCGCGCGCGTGACCCGCAACAGCGCGATCCTCGAGACGATCGACCGGCTGTGGGAGCAGCGCGAGCGTTCGGCCGAAAGCGCGCTGCTCGACGCCAAGGTCCGCGCGATCGACGTGCGCCCCATCGTCGAGCATCATGCCGCGATCCTCGAGGCGTTGCGCGCGCGGGACTCGCTTGCCGCACGGACCGCGATGCAGCGTCACCTGACCGCCGCGCTGGAAGGGCTGCTCATCGCGAGCGAGGCCCGCGCGGTCGCCGAAGTCCGGCAGGCGCTGGCCGCCAAGCGCGACCGCACCGCGCATCTCAAGATCTGACGCAGCGCCGGGCGGCGGTCAGCGCGGCTTGGCGGCCGTGAGATCGCGGCGGTAACGGGCCAGTTCCTCGGCCGCCGCCGCCATGTCGCGGCGGAATGCGGCATCGCCATGCTCTCGCGCAACCAGCGCGCTCGCCGCCAGATAGCCGCCCTCGACCGCGCTTTGCGAGTGCGACCCGCAGATCCAGCGGCTGTCGCCATAGTCCCTTCCACGCGACAGGATCGCACCGGCGCGATCGGGCATCAGCTCCGCCATCACCAGGGCGAAGCTCCAGCCATTGGCGGTATGGCCCGAGGGATAATCGCCATTGGCCATCAGCGACGCCGTGCGCGGCTCGCAGATCGGCAGGTCGGTGCCCATGAAAGGCCGCCGCGACTGCCAGTGCGACTTGGCCGCGCGGATGGCGGCCGACCGATCCGTACCGAAGCGGGCGAGCAGACCCTGGGTTACCGGCAGCTTGGTCCAGTCGGGTCGAAAGCCAAGCGCGTCGGCGAAGCGGGCGCCGAGATCGCTGGAGACATCGGCGGTCGCTTCCTGCCACCGCGCCATGCCGCGCATCGCCCGGCTGTCACGAAACGCCGCCGCATCGGCCAGCGCACGCGGTGATCCCGGCGTGGGTGGCCCCGGAAGGATCCGGACCAGATCGATGCCGCCATCCGCCGCAAGATACCCCGCCACGTCCTTCGCCTGCGCCGCGCCGGGAACGAGCAGCAGCGCACCGGCGGCCATCAGAAGCGTCGTTCGCAAAAGTCCGTCACCCATATCCCTTGCCCAGCTCCCCTTGGCGGCCATCGCCCGCCCGCATCCCATGGCGGAAGGTCGATGACAATTCCAGATTTTCCGGGCTCCGCCTGCCTGGCTCCCTGACCGCAACCGCCTTCGGGCGACGATGACCGAACTGGCCAATTGGCCGAACCAATCGAGGTAATACCAATCAAGACTCAGGTCGCTGGCTGGGTAAATATGTCGCTCAAGCGCCGCTCTTCGAATTCCACCAAATCCCGGAAATCACGTGTTAGGGCTATCATGAAATATTTGTCATGAGACTAAGTTATTCAAATTACGTGCCGAATCTATCACTTTAAATGTTAATACCAATTTTTCCCTCAAACCGTTTGTAGGCCCGTTGACAGGCATGACCATTCCATGTCACCGATAAGACCATAAGATTACAAGACCGCGATGCAGGAAGAAATTTTCGGTCCGCCAGAACGGCTATCCGCACATGACCTGAAGGTCGGGCGGCGGCAGGGTGGCGGACTTCGGAAGGGCTCCGCGTCCTGACGCAGCAGATGTGACGACCGATCCCGGTCCGTGAACGGCATGTCCGTTCCGGCCGATGGCGACCTCTGCCTGTCCGATGGCCGCGCACGCCCTTCCGGCAAAAATGTCTCGGGGAAGCCCGGCGCGATGTGCCCGCGCCGGGATCATAGGGAGGGAATGAGCATGACCATGTCACCGCGCAGCGGCGCGTCGCGTACCGGCCGCAAAAGACTGCTTCAGACGACCGCCTTCACCGCGGCCTGGATGGCCTCGGCGATGATCGCCGCGCCGGGCTGGGCGCAGACCGCCGGAGCGGGCGTCAGCCTGACCGCCGCAGCCGCCGCCGACACCGGTCAGGCCACCCCGCAGGCCGACACCGCCAGTGACACCGGCCAGAACGAAATCACCGTCACCGGCTATCGCCAGAGCATCGCCTCCGCGCTTGCGGCGAAGCGCAACGACATCCGCATCACCGACGGCATCTCGTCGGAGGATATCGGCAAATTCCCCGCGCAGAACGTGACCGAGGCGATCCAGCGGATCGCGGGCGTCCAGATGTCCAACATCAACGGGCGCGGCTCGACGATCAGCATCCGTGGCCTGGGCCCGCAATATGCGCGCACCACGATCAACGGCCAGACCTTCGCCAGCGCCGACTTCAAGGACGGCTTCCGCTACGACATCATCCAGACCGATCTGGCGAGCGCGATCCAGGTCATCAAGTCGCCGACCGCCGACATGGACACGGGCGGCCTGGCGGGCACCGTCAACATCGATACGGTCAAGCCGCTCGCCTATAAGGGCCCGAGCTTCATCGCGGGCGTGAAGGGCTATTATTCCGACTTCCGCGGCGGCGTCACCCCCAAGGTGAACGCGGCCTATATCAAGCGCTTCGCCAATGACACGATCGGCGTGATGCTGGACGTCGGCTACCAGAAGCTGCAGGATCGCGGCGACTATCTGTTCATCAAGAACTGGTATCAGCCGGGCGCCGTCGCGGGGGCCCCGAATGCCCAGGTGCCCGGCAATCTGCGCTATCGCCGGATCGACCGCGACACCGAACAGCTGATGGGCAGCGGCGCTGTCCAATGGAAGCCACAGGACAATTTCGAGGTTCTGTTGCAGGGCGAATATTCGCGCGACCACACCCGCTACGACACGCGCCAGATGGTGTTCGGACGCTGGGCCGCCTCGGCGGTCACGGTCAACAGCACCGCCAACGGCGTCGCGAACAATATCGGGATCAGCAACTTCAACGTCGACAACAACGACCAGCCCGAACTGCGCAACCTCCAGACACAGGCCTATACCGGCACGATCAACTGGAGCCCGGGCGACACCACCCATATCCGCGCGATCGGCCATTATACGCAGGGCGACGCCAAACTGTACGAATGGGCGACGATCGACGAGGTCAACTTCGCCCAGGGCGGCACGCTGGACATCACCGATCCGCACAACGTCAAGTGGAACACCGCCAGCCTGACCGACGGTTCGATCTACAACATGGCGAACCGGACCTGGTACGCCTTCGTCGACGGCGCGACGCATATCCAGTCGGCGCGCGACCGTGCGGTCCAGGCCGACCTGACCCAGGATATCGACTTCCACGGGATCAAGGCGCTGGTCTTCGGCGCCAAATATCACCACGAGAGCTTCGACACCAAGGCGTATCGCCATGACCGCGACGCCGACGTCAGCGATCCGGTCACCTATCCCGAATTCGCCTTCATCCCCGATCTGTCCAAGACCGGCGTGCTGGTGAACAACTTCCTCGGCGGATCGATGTCGATCCCGCACAGCTTCCTGTCGGTCAATGCGCCGCTGTGGCAGCAGATCCTGCGCGACAAGGGCTTCGCCGTGCCCGACACGCCCGACTGGCCCAACACCTACCGCGTCGACCGCTATATCCCGGCGGTCTATGCGATGGCCAATATCGACGGCTCGTTGTTCAGCCTGCCGCTGCGGGGCAATGTCGGCGTCCGCTACGAGCATACCCACCAGAACGTCACCAGCAGCCTGACCGACGGCACCGACAGCAACGCGACGCTGCTCGGCCAGCAGCATGTCGTGCAGGATTATGGCAACGTCCTGCCCAGCGCCAGCTTCGCGCTGGACCTGACGCCGCGGCTGGTCGCCCGTATCGCCGCCGCCAAGGTGTTGGTCCGCCCACTGCTCAACAGCCAGACGCAGATGGCCGATACCATCACCCGCGTCACCACCAGCCTGCGCCCCAGCGTGTCGGTGGCACAGGGCGAGAGCCGCCTGAAGCCGCTGACCGCCAACCAGCTCGACCTCAGCCTGGAATTCTACCACGGCAAGGGCAATTCGATCAGCGTCGCGGGCTTCTACAAGGCGGTGAAGAACGGCACCTTCACGCAATTCTACTGCCCGACCTCGTTCGACGGCGTGGCGCTGAACGGCGTGGTCAGCGATTGCCAGTCGGCCGACCTGAAAACCGATTACAGCTTCAGCCGCGTGCTCAACGACAACCGGGTCATCCATATCAAGGGCGTCGAATTCTCGGCTTCGCAGAATTTCGACATGATCCTGCCGGTCAAGGGCTTCGGCGCGGTCGGCAACGTCACCGTGGTCGATACCGATGCGAGCGCGATCGGCACCGGCTTCAACCTGCGCGACCTGTCCAAGCTGACCTGGAACCTCACGCCCTATTGGGAAGACGAGATGTTCAGCGTGCGGCTGTCGGTCAATCACCGCAGCTCCTATGTCCAGGACGCGGCGTCGAGCTTCTTCGTCAATGGCGGCCTGACCCATGTGGTCCGCCCGCGCACCCAGATGGACCTGGCGCTGGGCTTCACCCCGGTCAGCTATCTGAGCTTCACGGCGGGCATCATCAACCTCAACAACACGCATGAGGATGCCTATCAGACCAACGCCGACACCTTCCAGCTCGCCAGTCGGACGGGTCGCACCTTCTACCTGTCCGCCTCGACGCGCTTCTGATCTCCCCCCTGAAGGGCGGACTGCCGTGCGGGCCGGTCCGCCCTTCCCTTTTTGCCAATTGCCGGGGACAATGCCGCCCGTGAAGACTTTTCCCAAAGCGTTCGGCCTGATCGGCACCCTGTTCCTGACCACGTCGGTCGCCCATGCCCAGACCGATGGCGGCCGGGCCGCGCGCGCGGCGCTGCAACGCCTTGGCGTGCCGGAGCGACAGGTGTCGGTCAGCATCCAGCCCTCCGCCACCGCCCGCTACCGCGTCCGTGTCGATCACGACCGGCTGAGCGTCGCGGCCTCCTCGCCTGTCGCCGCCGTGCGCGGGATCGCCGAGACGCTTCGGTCGCAGGGGCGACTGTCGGTCAGTTGGGAGGGGCGACGCATCGGCGCGATGACCGGCCTGACATCGGGGGACAGCGGCTGGATCGCCTCGCCCTTCGGCTTCCGCGCCTATCTGAACACCTGCACCTATGGCTATACGACGCCGTGGTGGACCTGGCCCCGCTGGGAACGCGAGATCGACGACATGGCGGTGCGCGGCGTCGACATGCCGCTCGCCATGGAGGGACAGGATTATGTCTGGCGCAAGCTCTGGCGCGAACAGGGGTTGAGCGAGGCGCAACTGGCGCAGCATTTCTCGGGCCCCGCCTTCCTCCCCTGGCAGCGCATGGGCAATATCGAGGGCTATCGCGCCCCCCTGCCCCAGGGGTGGATCGACAAGAAGCACGACCTGCAAAAACGGATACTCGCCCGGATGCGCGATCTGGGGATGACGCCGATCCTGCCCGCCTTCGCCGGTTACGTGCCCAAGGCCTTCGCCGAGGCGCATCCGAAGGCGCGCATCTACCGAATGCGGTCGTGGGAGGGGTTCGAGGGGACCTATTGGCTAGACCCGTCGGACCCGCTGTTCGCGCCCCTCGCCAAGCGGTTCGTCGAACTCTACGCCGCCGAATATGGGGCGGGGAGCTATTATCTCGCCGACGCCTTCAACGAGATGGTGCCGCCGATCGCCGAGGATGGCAGCGATACCGCCCATGCCTCTTACGGCGACGCGACCGCCAACACCCCCGCGCTCGACGCCGCGACCAAGGCGGCGGCGTTGCCCCGCGACGTCCGCGACGCGCGGCTGGCCGCCTATGGCCAGCGGCTCTACGCCTCGATCGCCGCCGCCGCGCCCCAGGCGACGTGGGTCATGCAGGGCTGGCTGTTCGGCGCGGACAAGAAATTCTGGACGCCCGATGCGATCGCCGCGTTCCTGCGGGACGTGCCCGACGACAGGATGCTGATCCTCGACATCGGCAATGACCGATATCCGGGTATCTGGAAGACCACCAAGGGGTTCGCCGGCAAGAACTGGATCTATGGCTATGTCCATAATTACGGTGGCAGCAATCCGGTCTATGGCGCACCCGATTTCTATCGCCGCGACGTGGCGGCGCTGTTCACCGACCCGGCACGCGGGAATGTGCGCGGCTTCGGCATGTTTCCGGAGGGGCTGCACAGCAACAGCCTGGTCTATGACTATGCCTATGACGTCGCCTGGCCGGGCGGCGAGATGGGCCTCGGGCCGTGGCTCGGCCGCTATACCGCCGCGCGTTACGGGCGGAGCGATCCGGCAATGGTCGCGGCGTGGCGGGACGTGATCGCGGGCGCCTATGACGTGCGCTACTGGACGCCGCGCTGGTGGAACGAGCGGGCGGGCGCCTATCTGTTCTTCAAGCGCCCCGCCGCCGATGCGCCGACCTATCCCGCCGAGCCGGGTGACCGCGCGAAGCTGCGCGCAGGCATCGCGGCGATGCTCAAGCTCGCCCCCGCTTATGGTGCAAGCCCGCTGTTCCGCTACGATCTGGTCGACCTGACCCGTCATGCCGCCAGCCTGTCGCTCGACGACCACGTCAAGGCCGCCGTCGCCGCCTATCAGAAGGGTGACGTCGCGACCGGCGATCGGGAAACGGCCCGGATCAGGACGCTGGCGCTCGCCATCGATCACCTGATCGGCGGGCAGCAGGAAAGCCTGGCGAGTTGGATCGCCGATGCGCGCGCCTATGGCGACACCCCCGCCGAGAAAATCGCCTATGAGCAAAATGCCAAGGCGCAGGTGACGATCTGGGGCGGGCGCGGGCATCTGGGCGATTATGCGTCCAAGGCATGGGCGGGCATGTATGCCGACTATTATCTGCCGCGCTGGACCCGCTATCTGGCCGAAGCGCGCGCCGCCGCGTCAGGCCGACGACCGGTGGACGATGCGGGCTTTACCAGGGGCCTGCTCGAATGGGAAAAGGCGTGGGTCGCCGATCCGCGATCCCATCGGGCCAGCAAGCCCGCCGATCCGGTGGCGGAGGCGCGCGCGCTGATGACGGAGACTGCCCGGTGACGACGACCATGCCCAAGCCCGAGCGTTTCGCATCGCTCGACATGTTCCGCGGCGCGACCATCTTCCTGATGATCGTGGTCAACACGGCGGGCGCGGGCGGTGCCTTCACCCAGTTGCAGCATGCCCCCTGGATCGGCTTCACGCTTGCCGACCTGATCTATCCCAGCTTCCTGTTCGCGGTCGGCAATGCGATGAGCTTCGCCCTGACCCGGCCCATGCCCGAGGGCGTGTTCCTGCGCCGCGTCTTCAAGCGGGCGGCGCTGATCTTCCTGCTCGGCGTGCTGATGTACTGGTTCCCCTTCGTCACCCATCAGGCGGACGGTAGCTGGGTCGCCAAGCCCTTTGCCGACACGCGGCTGACCGGCGTGCTGCAACGCATCGCGCTCTGCTATCTGCTCGCGGCGCTATGCGCGCGCTATCTGCGGCCGAGCCATTTGCTGATCGTCGCGATCGGCCTGGTGGTCGCACACTGGGCGATACTCGTCGAATTCAGCCCGGCGGGCGAGGCGTTCGGTCGCTACCGGAATGCGGGCACGCTGCTCGACCTGTGGGTGATCGGCCCGGCGCATCTCTATACGCGCGACCACGGCTTCGACCCGGAGGGGCTGCTCGGCACCCTGCCCGCCACCGCCAACGTCATCGCGGGCTATCTGACCGGTCTGGCGATCCAGCGCTGGGGCAAGCATATGGCGACGGTCGGGCGACTGGCCGCGATCGGCGCGGCGCTGATCGTCGTGGCGCTGATCCTTTCCCCCGTCCTGCCGATCGGCAAGAAGCTGTGGACCGGCTCCTTCGTCGCCTTGACGGTCGGGATCGACCTGATCCTGCTCGGCGTGGTGCTGTGGCTGGTCGAGGTTCGGGGAGTCCGTCTCGGCCGCTCCTTCCTCCAGATGCTGGGGCGCAACCCGCTTGCCATCTACCTCTTTTCCGAGCTGCTGGTCGTCGCGCTCGAGCTGATCCATGTCCGGCCCGATACCGGCGCCTATAGCTGGGTCGGCGAGACGGTGTTCCAGGCGATCGCACCGGGTCCGGTGGGGTCGCTGCTCTGCGCGCTGGCCTATACGCTGATCTGCTGCGCATTCGGCTGGGCGCTGGATCGGCGCGGGATCATCCTGAAGGTCTGATCGCGCCGCACCAGGTTCCTACGGCAGTGGCGCGTAGAGCGGTCGCGCGCCGTCGAGGACCAGCTCGACCCGGTCGAGCATCACGCCGGGGTCGAGCGGTACGATCGCCACCCGGTGCGTTCCCGCCGCGAGGCTCTTGAGCGGCACTTCGGCGAGTGCGGTGTTGGTCAGCACGTTCTGCCGCCACTGATCGCTTCGCCCGGCCGTGGCCAGGTCGATCGTCTGCCACGCACCGTCGTCGATCCGTACCGCCGCGCGCAGGCCGTGCGCCGGGTCACGCGGATGGGTCGGCAAGCCCACGACGCGCAGCACCGCCCCGGCCTCCGTCATCGTCGCGAACCGCCATGTCGCGGGCGTAGCGTCGTTCGCCGAAACGCGGTGCGGCAGGTCCAGCCGCGCCCGAAGCGCGCCGTGCAGGCTGCCCAGGTCGGCCACCGCCTCCCAATCCCTGCCCCGCTCCGCCGCCGATGCGGCCATGGTCACGCGCCGTTCGTCTTCCAGCACAACGCCCGCTTCGACCTTCGGCGCGGCGAGCGTGGTGGCATGGACCGTGACGCCCTCACCCCCACAGAGCATCGTGATCGGCCCGACCGGCCCCTTGCCGTCATAGCGCAGCGTCAATCGCTGCTCGTAACCGCCCTTGCGGTCGAGCACGCCGTCCGTCTGCGACAGGCTCAGTCCGCCGGGCAAGTCCTTCACGCGCCATGGCATCGCGGCTGGGTTGCGCGCGAAAAGCGTCACCGGTCGCGACGCCGCCACGCCGCGCGTGAAGGTCAGGACATTCTCGTCCCCGATCCACGCGCCCCACAGACCGGTCCCGCAGCCCCCTTGCGTCGATGGCTGCCAGGAAGGCCATATCGGCTCGGCGAAGACCGGCAGGCGGCGGGGCGCCTGGTCCATCATCGCGCGCCACCTGCCCCCGGCCAGCGCGTTATAGCGGGCGGTACTCCGATCGAGCGCGGTCTGCGCCGCCCGCGCGCGCGCGACATAGGCGTTGGCGCTGGCCCGCTGATCGCGCGCGTACACCTCCGCCAGATCGAGCGACAGGATTCGATCGTTCAACAGCGCCGCGCCATCGACGGGATATTGCACCAGCTCGTAAAAGGCGTCCTGCCGATCCTTCGGCAGCCGCGCGGCGATCGCCGCCGCCCGCGTCATCAGCGTGCGATAGGCGGCAAGACGCGCCTGCCCCTCCTCGCCGTCCGACTGGACATAGGCGCTGGGACGATTGGGCGTGACCCATTCGGTCTGGCCGAACCCCATGAATTCGGGCTTTCGCGGCCAGGCGAGGTCGTAGAAGCGCATCATCACGTCGGCGATCGCGTCCGCCTGTTCCTCGCCGAACTGCTCGGCCATGAAGGCCCGCAGATGCTCGCGCGGTGACTGGTCGAGCAGCCGCGCGTCGAAGGCGAGGTCGAGGAAATACTGCGACAGATATTCGATCGGCTTGATGTCGCCGACATTGACCACCCAGATCCGCCGCGCGTCGGTTGCCCATGCACGCCCCATCTCCTCGCGGATCAGCGCGGGATGGGTGGTGCCCAGCCACAGATAGTCGTGCGGTCGCCCCCAATAGGACAAATGGTAATAGACCCCCGCCCCGCCGGGCCGCTTCTGCTCTTCGGACGTGCTCAGCCGCCTGAGATAGCCATAATTGTCGTCGGTCCACATCAGCGTCACGTCGCCCGGCAGGGTCAGCCCGGCGTCATAGGCTTCCTGCAATTCGTGATAGGCGACGTAGAGCTGCGGCACCTGCTCGGCGGGCTTACCCAGCGTCCTCGCCAGCAGGTCGCGCTGCCGCCCGATCACGTCCTCCAGAATACTCCGTCGCGCCGCCGTGGTCGTCGCGCCCTGCATCGGGCCGTCATGCAGGCCGCGCAGGCCGACGGTGTAGAAGGCCTCCTGCCCCCTGGTTTCACCGACCCGCTCGCGCCAGTAATCGAGGATCGCCTCGGGCCGCCGGGTAAAGTCGAACCCGCCCCGCGTCCCCTCGTCCCACTCGCGCAGATTGTTGCGGAGCATGGGCTCGGCATGTGAGCTGCCGATCACCACGGCGTAACGACGGGCGAGCGGCGCGTTGCCCGGATCGCCGAAAAAGGGCGTCGAGACCGAATGCATCGCTGGCCACAGCGTATTGGCCTTGAGCCGCCACATCAGCTCGAACACCCGCGCATAGGTCTTGGGACCGATATTGCCCTTGGCAGGATCGAAGGTCTTGGCAGCCCAGGGCTCCAGCCCCCAATCCTCATCGTTGAGGAATATCCCGCGATACTTGACCGACGGCTCGCGCGAGACGAGCGCCGCGTCGTCGATCACGATCCGATCGCGGCGGCGCGGTGTGACATCGGCCCACCATGCCCAGGGCGATATGCCGAGCGTTCGGGAGAGATCCGTCACGCCGTAAGCCGCCCCCCGCGCATCCGATCCCGCGATCAGCAGATAGTGCCGCCCGTCGATCCGGACGCCAGCGCGTACATAGCGTTCCCATCCGCCCTTCAGCGGTGACAGGTCGACCCCGCCCCGCCGCGCCAGATCCTGGATCAGCGGGGCGTCGGCTTTGCCGATGACGATACAGGTCGCCGCACAGGCCGCCTCGGTGGCGACCACGCCAGCCGGACGACCGCCCAGGCTGAGCAGGTCGCGCGCCAGGAGTTCGGCGGCGCGTGCGTTGGTCCCTTCCCCGTCGTCGACCGCCAGGATACCGGCCCGAGTCAGGTCCAGGCTTGAGGCGGCGGCGGGTGCGGACATGCACAGGGCGGAACAGCATCCCGCCAGCAGCATCTTGCGCAACCGCACCACCGCCGCACCACGAACCCGTCCCGCCATCGCCTGCTCCCCATTCACGGATCGCAGAGTAACGGTCAGCCCCGATCTGTAAAGATCATTTGCCAGACCAATTTATGGCCTCTTCAGCCCATGATCAGAGGGCGAGCGTCAGCCCCATCTTGCCCGCGACGCCGGTATGATCCTGCTGGCGCTCCTCGCCCAGATCGACGGTGACCGCGAAGGAGTTGCTGCCGCCCTTCAACCGGACATTGCCCAGCCAACCGGCCTTGCGGGCCTCCGGGGTCAGCGTGAAGGCATCGCCGCCTGCGAAGCTGACCGTCGTCGCGTCCATGCGACTGTTCAGCAGGGCACGGTCCCCACCCTCGACCTCCAGACGGAGGAAGCTGCCGTCCTCCAGATCGGGCTTGCGCAGGTTATAGCCGAGGGCCAGCGTCGCGTTGACGCCCGTCTCCTGCTCCGTCCGCCCCGCCAGGTTCAGGTCGAAGCCCGTTCCCCCGCCCGTCTCGGCATAGCCATTCTCGTTCAGCCGGACATAATCGATCGACGCCTGTGGCCGGAGATAGAGGCGGCCGATATCGACCTGGTAGGAAAGCCCGGCCGCCGCGTCATAGGTCCGCCCGTGCGCCGTGCTGTTGGCGGTGCGGGCGAAGGCGATGCCGTCGCTGATCCCATTGAAGGTCCGCGTGCCGTCGAAGCGGATCGCGCCGATCGTGCCCGTCGCATAGGCGTGGAGCCCGCCCCACTGGCCGCGCCAGTACAGACCGCCCTTATATTCCTGGCTGGTGATCGCGTTCGCATTGCCGACCGTGTCGTTGACCCCGATCAGATAGGCGAGCGACACACCGATGCGCCCGAAGCCGCCCAGCCCGCGCTCGAATCCGCCGGTCAGGCCCCAGCCGCTGACCTTGTACCCGGCGCTGTCGCCGGTCCCCTTGGTGTCCGCCCAGGCGACCTGCTGCAGCCATCCGGCATAGCCGTTATTGTGCAGCACCGGCATTTCGGGATCGGCCAGGATCCGGTTCAATGCCCGTGACGACAGGCTGACCGAGTCGAAATTGCCGCCCGCGAAATCGGGCAGCATCTGGCGCAGTCCGGCGCTGACCTGGCTGGCGTCGCTCCACGAGAGGAAGGTGTCGCCGACCCCCGCATCCCCCAGCGCCGCCGCATAGGCCGGGTCGTAGATCGTCGCGAGCGGTCCCGTCAGACCGAGCTGCGCGGCGGTCTTGCGTGCGACGGTGACGTTCACCGCGGTGCCGGTCGCGTCGGTGCCGATCGTGCCGTTGAACAGATAGGGCAGGCTGAGATCCGCCAGCCCCAGATTGGCCGCGCCGTTCAGCGTACCCGCGCGGAGCACGGTATAGCTGCCCACTTCGTTGTTGAGCGACGTGGCGAGGACCGCGATCGTCGCGCCCGTACCGATCGTCGCATTGCCGGTCACGTTGAGCAGCGTCGACGCCCCCGTCGCGCCGTCGACCGTCACGCCCAGCGTGCCACCCGTCAGGTTGAGCGAGCCGATGGTCGTCACACCCGTGGCCGTCAGCGCCAGCGTGCCGCCGGTGACCGTGACCGCCGTATTGCCCGCATTGGCGAGCTGGCCCACAAAGGCGGTCGAGCCCCCCATCGTCAGGGTCGACGCGCCGCCGCCGAAATTGGCGGTGCCGGCATAGGTGGCCGTCCCGGTCAACGCCATCGCGTTGCTGCCACCGCCGAAGGTGACGTCGCCGACCACCTTGCCCGCATTGATCGTCAGGCTGTCGGGGCCAGCGCCCATCAGGATCGCGCCGGTGATCGCAGGGGCCAGGTCGCTCGTCGTCGGGAAATTCTGGACGATCGTCGTCGCGCCGCCATTGGCCGAAAGGTCGATCGCGATCGGGGTGCCGCCGCCATTCGCGGCGATCGTGCCGCTGTTGGTGATGCTGGACAGCGTTCCCGACAGGTCGCGGACGCCATAGCCCGTCGCACCCGTCGCGGTCAGTGCCGCGATCGTCCCACTGTTGGTCATCGACCCGACCGACGCCCCGGCATCGATCAGCACGCCGGTGGCACTCTGCCCGGCGCTACCCGCGCCGCTGGCATTGATCGCGCCGCTATTGTCGAGGGCGGGCGCCGTCGTCCCGCTGCCGATCCAGACGGCGGTCGCGCTGGCCCCGTTGGCGATGGCGGTGACCGCGCCGCGCACCACCATCCCGCCGGTCAGCGCGGTCGTGCCGCCCAGCCCGCCGATATGCACGCCATTGGCGGTATTGCCCGCATAGACGCCCGAGCCCGTCGCGCTGCCGTTGATCGCCACGCTATAGCCACCGGAGTCGCCGGAGATCGCGCCGATCGTCGTCGCGCCGCTGGCGGAACCGATCTGAAGCGCGGGGGCGCTGCCATAATTGGAAAGCGTGCCCGCCGTGGTCGTCACGGTCGTGCCGTTGGTGGTGGTGCTGGTCGCGGCGGCGATCGTCACGCCGCCCCCGACACTGCCCGCGATCGACAGCGTCGGACCACCCAACGCGAGATTCTGCGCGGTCAGGCTGGTCAGCGTGGCCGGCGCGGTGATCGCGCTATAGCCGGTGGTGACCATCGTCGCGGTGACGTTCACCGCCCCCGAAACCGCGCCGTTCAGCGCCACCGCGCTGCTGCCCGTGCCATAGGCGGAGATCGATCCGCCCAATGCCACGTCGCCATTCACCGCGCCGGTGACGATGCCGAAACTGTTGTCGCCATAAACCGCGGTCGTGCCGCTGTGCGTCAGCGCGCCGTTGAGCGGTCCGCCAAGCCCAATTCCCGCGCTGTTGTTGCCATAGACGCTGATCGTACCGCCCTGGGTGATCGCGCCGTTGAAGGCGCCCAGCGTCTGAATGCCGTAGCGACCCGATCCTTGCGCATAGGGGCCGTCGAGCACGGTATCGCCGTTGGTGTCGGTCCGCGTGTAGCTTTCGCTCAGCGTGATCGAACCGGTGTTCGTGATCCCGCCGGTCACACCGGCATTGGCCTGAATGCCGATGCTGTTGTTGATGTCCTTCGACGTGATCGATCCGGCATTCGACACGCTGGCATCGCTGTCGATCGTCACCGCCGCCCCGGCCGCGTTCGGCGTGATCGTGCCGCCGCTGGCGATCGTCACATTGCCCGCGCTCGATGTGGCGAGTGGGGTCGACGTCGAACTGCCGACCGTGGTGTCGGCCAGCGCCGGGGTCGCAAGCAGACCGAACGCGACGGTCGACAGGTAACGGATCGTCCTATGTGCCACGAAGACCCCGGCATTGCGGCGGATGATCCGCCTGGGAAAGTCAAAGGCCCGCACAAGCGCCAGGCCTTCGACCGCCCCTATGAATTGCCGAGGTTTATGGTCAAATTAAAAGGTTGATATGCACATGTTCTGCAAATGACATCTTTCGTTGAGGCCCTGAATGCCCTGAAGATTTACCGGGGTCACAGACAATAGTTTGTAACGATTTGTATCAACAATGTCGCAACATTGGGCGTAGCGCATTTAGAAATGCCCGCGCACCGTCACGCCGAAGGTGCGCGGCGCGCCCGGATACCCCTGAGCGATCCCGGTCGACTTGGTCACGCCGAGCAGGTTCACATAATAGGCCTTGTCGAGCAGGTTCTCGACCCAGAGCTGCACCTCCAGCCGCTTGTCGTCCATCAGCAGCCCGACCCGCGCCGACGTCAGCGCATAGGCGGGGATCCTCGCCGCCGGGTCCAGCGTGATCGTCGTGTTCTGGCTGGTCCGCCAGTTCACATCGACCAGCCCATAGACGGCGGTACGATCCGACACGGCATGGGTATAATCCGCCGTCAGGTCGGCGGTCCATTTGGGCGCCCAGGCGACCTGCCGTCCGGTCAGGTCGCACGTCGTCGCGCTCGACTGCGCCGGACACACCGAATTGGCGAACGACGCATAGACCGCACGATTATAGGCCAGGAAGCCCTTGAGGTGCAGCGGCCCCAGAAACGCCTCGCCCTCGGTCTCCACGCCTTCCGATACCAGCGCGCCGACATTGGCGAGGAACTTCGTCGCGGTATTACCCACGCCGATCGACTGGTTCGCCTGGTAATTCTTCACATAGGTATGGAAGGCGGTCAGGTTGAAGATCAACCGGCGGTCGAACCATTCGGTCTTGATCCCCGCCTCGATATTGTCCGCCTGTTCGCCGTTGATGTGCTGCCCGGCGCCCAGCGCGATCGCGGTGGCGATGCCCTTGTCGGGATTGGTCGCGTTATAGGGGAGCAGGTTGAACCCCTTCGACTTGTAGCCGCGCGCGCCGGTGACATAGAGCATCACGGTCGGCACCGGCTTGAAGTTGACGCCGACCTCACCCGACAATGAATTATCGGTGACCGCATCGGTCGCCGAGCCGAGCTGCGCATTCGCGCCGCTGGGCGACAGGGCGAGAAGCTGCGCGGTGCTGAGACCGCCG
This sequence comes from Sphingomonas sp. Leaf21, assembly GCF_916858675.1. GTDB lineage: Bacteria > Pseudomonadota > Alphaproteobacteria > Sphingomonadales > Sphingomonadaceae > Sphingomonas. The sequence continues at coordinate 3,540 of NZ_CAKASM010000027.1, read as the reverse complement.
CGATTGGCGATGACGCCGTCATACCGCATCCGCTTCTCTTCCCAGGTCTGGCGAAGGCCCAGGTCGAAGGCCAGGCGACGCGCCTCGTCCGGGTGCCAGGTCGCATGGCCGAACACCGCGCTGGTCTTGGTGTTGAAGACCGCGTGGCTGTCGAACCCGGCCCCCGTCATCGCCGAAGCCCAGCCGCCCTTGCCCCACATCAGGCCGTTGGCCGGGTTGGTGCCGAACAGGGTGGAGGACGGGTTGGCCGCCCAGAGGTGATATTGCGACCCGAACCGGATCCGCGAATCCACGTCGAGCCGCTGCCGCGAGAAGAAGGCGCCGACCAGCCCTTCCAGCGGATGGCCGGTGGTCGAGGCCCAACGCACCTCCTGCGACCATTGCTGCACCCGGTTGCACGAGCCATAGTCCCGGATCGCATCGAGCTGGGTATAGTCATTGTCGTTGTTGGTGAAGCACGACCAGCGGCTCCACGCGCCGATTGCGGTGATCGTACCCAGCGCGTGCAGGTCCATATCCTGCTGCAGGCTGAGCGCATCGGTCTTGGTCTGGGCATTGAGCGGGGAGTCGATGTTCATCTCCCGCTTTTCCTTGGAACTGACGAGCAGCGTATAGCCCGCCGCCGCCATCCGCGCCTGAAGCGCCGCAGGGTTATAGACGCCCAGCGTGATCGGCCCCATCGAGGCGAAATCCTGCGTCGCATGCGTGCCGATCAGGCGGATCGTCCAGTCCTCGGTCGGGTTGGCCAGCAATTGCGCGCGAACGCCCTCGCCGGCCCGCGCGTTCTGCCAGCGGCCGTTATAGAGATTGTGGTAATAGCCGTCCGTACTGCTGGAAAAGGCCGAGACCCGCAGCGCCAGCTTGCCGTCGATCAGCGGGCCGGTGACGGTCCCCTTGATCTGGCGGAAACCCTGATTGCCGATCGTGAATTCGCTCGCCGCGCCGAAATCATAGCGGGGCTTGAGCGTGTTGATCAGGACCGCGCCAGCCGTGGTGTTCTTGCCGAACAGCGTACCCTGCGGCCCGCGCAGCAGTTCGACATCGGCGATATCGTTGAAATCGTTGGACACCATGCCAAGCCGGGCATTGTAGACACCGTCGACGAACACGCCGACCGAAGCGTCGATGCCGTCGGTGTTGAAGCCGTTATTGCCGATCCCCCGGATACCGAGGTTCAACTGCTTCGGGTTGGTCAGATAGACCGAGAATGACGGGAACTTGGTCTGGAAATTGGTGAAGTTGACGAGGTTTTGCCGCGCCAGTTCCTGCGGCGTGATGACGGTGACGGGGATCGGGACCGACTGGACATGCTCGTCGCGGCGTCGGGCGACGACGACCAGGTCACCCGAATCACTATCGACGGCCTGCTGATCGGCGGGATCGGTGACCGGCGCTTCCTGCGCCTGAAGCGGAACCGCCCATAGCGCGACACCCGCCAGGAGCATGGACGCAATGGTTCGGCCCGTGCGGCGGCCGCCGCGCGAAGTGTTCGCTGTCATTCTTCATCCCCCCGGCAGGTTATCTGCCCGCAATGTTCGCGCCGATAAGCAGAAGGAAAGTCACTTTCGTGACATTTTTCCTGTCACATCGATGACAATGTCATCGCGCCGACGACATTTTGACGGACCAACGCGAAAATCGGCAGGATCATCTGGCCGGACATGGAATTTCAGCTTATGCGAGCCGCATTCTCCATACAGGATCCATGACCCCATGGCCCTTCGCCTTACGCGTCGCCAGATCGTCGCCGCGCCGCTGATCGCCGCCCCCTTCGTCATCGCGTCGGGCGGCATGGCGCTGATGCGCGGCCCCGGCGACCCGATCTTCTCGCTTGGCGTTGCCTCGGGCGAACCAAGCCCCGACGGAATGGTGCTATGGACCCGCCTGGCACCGCAGCCGCTCGAGCCGCTTGGCGGCTTGGGCCAGCAACGGGTGCCGGTTCGCTGGGAAGTCGCGACGGACGCGGCGTTTCGCAATATCGTGCGCGCAGGCGAGGTGCGCAGCGCCCCGGAGGACGGCCACAGCATCCATGTCGAGGTCGATGGGCTGCGTCCCGGGCGTGACTATCATTACCGCTTCCTGTCGCTGGGTCAGGCCAGCCCGGTCGGACGCACCCGCACCGCCCCGCAACCGGGCGCCGGGGTGGAGCGGCTTCGCATCTGCTATGGCTCCTGCCAGAAATATGAGGTTGGGCATTATGCCGCCTGGACGCATGCCGTCGCGGACGATCCCGACCTGATCCTGTTTCTGGGCGATTATATCTACGAAGGCGCTCCCAATCCCAAGGCGTTGCGCCCGCACCGGAATCCCGAACCCGTCGACCTGCCCGGCTACCGCGTCCGCTATGCCAGCTACAAGCTCGATCCCTTGCTGCAGGCGGCACATGCCGCCGCGCCGTGGATGACGATCTGGGACGATCACGAGGTCGCCAATGACTATGCCGGTCCATGGGACGAACGCTATGGCGATCCGGCGCAATTCCTTCGTCGTCGAACCGCCGCCTATCAGGCCTATTGGGAGCATATGCCGCTTCGCCGCGCATCGCATCCCGCCGGGCCATGGGCACGGCTCTATCGGCGGCTGGACTGGGGGCGGCTGGCGCGGATCGCGCTCCTCGACGATCGGCAATATCGCGATGACCGCCCCTGCCAGCCCGCTCCGGACGTGAACGGCAAGCGGGCTTATGACTCTCTCGTCGCCGATTGTCCGGCGCGGCACGATCCCAAACGCAGCATGCTCGGCGCCCGGCAGGAACGCTGGCTGAACGACGAACTGGCGAGCGGCCATGCGGGCTGGAACATCCTGGCCCAGCAGACACTGATGACGCCTTTTCCGACGGTCGATCCCAAACAGCCCGACAAGGGCGCCGTGTTCCAATCGGTCGATCGGTGGCAGGGATTTCCAGCGGCACGCGACCGCATCTTCCGTCGATGGGTGGAAGCCCGCACGCCCAATCCGATCGTGCTGAGCGGCGACATCCACGCCTTCGCAGCGACCGACCTCCGCGATCCAGAGCGGGCCGACGGTCCGCCGATCGCATCGGAATTCGTCGGCGGCTCGATCACCTCGCTCAATCCCGACCCCTTGTTCAAACCCACCGCCGAGCAAACGCAGGGCTTTCACTACGCCGAGAATTTCGTGTGCGGCTATGGTCGGCTCGACCTAACGCCGGATCGATGCGAGGTGACGTTCCGAGGATTGGCCGACGCGCGCGATCCCAACTCCACCGTCACCGACCTGAAGCGCTTCATCGTCACGGCGGGACGTCCCGGATTGCAGATTGCATAAACGGCCAATGGCCGAACTTATCGCCACCGCCAAGCGTGTTCCCCCGCGCAGGCGGGGGCCCAGTGTTCGGAGCGCGCGCCGTCGTGCCTAGCTCTGGCCTCCCGCCCTCGCGGGGGACCATGAACGATGTCATCCCCTCAGTCGAAGGCTCGGTGTCGTGCGGTTGGCGCGGAGCCTGGACGCGAAAAAGCCCGCCTTGGATGGGGCGGGCTGTGTGTGGTGTGGTTGCGGGGGCAGGATTTGAACCTGCGG
>NZ_CAKASM010000026.1 GCF_916858675.1 Sphingomonas sp. Leaf21 | reverse complement strand
AGGGCAGATCGCGGGCCGCGATCCCGACAAGACCATGATCGATTGTCCATATGATGGTCGATCCAAACCCATGACTGTGAAAGCCTGGGAAAAGGGTTTTCGGGATGCGCGTATCCGGAACGGCGAGCGCCGCTGATCCGCCAACGCGATAGCGGCCTGCTGCGCTTCTCGATTGGGAAGGTCGAACGGGACAAAACGAGCGGAGCGGCCTTTCCTATGCCTATAGGGGGCAGTTTTCCCGAAATCTGTTCCCGTTTGCTCTTTCCCGAAAATGTCCCGGAGAGACGAAAAAATGGGACTGCCAAATGGTGTGCCGCAGCAGCCAGTGTCACGGCGGGGGAGCGTGCAACGAATGACTTCTGATCGGGCGATGCTGCCCCTCGGTCGAGAACCGATGACTGGCCGTTCTTGGCGATAGCGGTCGTACCCGTGACCTGACCGGAACGGCAAAAAATGGTCGCAAACGGCCGCTCCATTTTTAATCGAGGCCGCCAGCGCCCCACAGCATAAGTTGGCCGTTGGGGGCAGTCGACGCGCATGCAGCCGACTTAGCGCAATCGGTCAGGAGGGGGCAGGTCGAGGGCCAATACGGGCCGCACTACCCTAAAAGTACTGAGCGCACCTCCCGCTCTACATCTGCTTACCCTGTTCGAATCCAAGCTCAGGCGTTGGACTCATCGTCCTCGCTATCCGCCGACGAAGGGGGCGTCTTTTTGCAAAACGCCGCCCAGTCACGCATGAGCAGCCGGCGTTTGTCGAGAAAGTCGGTCCGGCGATAAGCGGCCTCGACCTTATTTGAAACTGTATGGGCAAGCGCCGCCTCGGCGACCTCTCCCGAATAGTCCGTCTGCTCCGCCACCCAGTCTCGGAATGCCGACCGAAACCCATGTACTGTTACCGCGAGGTCCATGTCTCGGAGGATCTTGAGGAGCGTCATATCGGAGAGCGGCTTTTTCACGTTCTGGCCGGGAAAAACCAACTCGCTGGCGCCAACCTTGAAAGTCTTAGCGTGCTCGAACACCGACACCGCTTCGGGCGCGAGGGGCACGACATGTACTCGCCCCATTTTCATCCGTTCAGCGGGGATCATCCACAACGCTGCTTCAAGGTCGAGCTCCGACCAAGTCGCCCCCCGGATTTCTCCCGACCGCGCCGCCGTCAGGATGAGCGCTTCCAGCGCAACGCGGCCAACGGTCTCCCGCTCGCCCAGCTTCTCGAGTAATTTTGGCACGGATGCATAAGGCAGGGCCGCAAAATGGCTTTCCTTCTTGGGCTGACGAGGCAGCCCCTTGGAAAGCGACCGCATCGGCGCTTCGGTCGCGCGGAACCCGCGTGCGTAGGACCAGTCGAGAACGGTGCCGATGCGTTGCCGAACGCGGCGCGCCGTTTCCGGCTTCGTCAGCCAGATAGGAGCCAATACGTCCCGAATTACAGGGCCTTCGATTTCGCTGACTAGCCGGTCGCCCATCTTGGGGAAGGCGTAGGTCTTCAGCGTCGCGATCCACTGATCCTGATGCTTGCCGTTCTTCCACGCCTCCTTGTGTTCCTCATGGACCATCTCGGCGGCCTTGCGGAACGTCGGAATCACCTGCCGCTCCTGCTTCCGCTCGGCGACAGGGTCGATGCCTTGTGCGATCTTCTGGCGTGTGAGGAACGCGGCCTCTCTGGCATCCTTGAGAGAAACCGCTTTGAGTGAGCCCAGCCCGATATCCTGGCGTTTTCCCTTATTCTGGATTCGAAGAACCCAGCTGGCTGCCCCTTTGCCGTTGATTTCTAGAAACAGGCCGTCCCCGTCCGAATAGCGTCCGGGCTCGATCAGCGATCGAATCTTGAGCGCAGTGAGCTTTCCCATGCCACCTCACCTCAATTTTTCCCCACACTTTCCCCCACACTTCGCGTGAGATTGTGTCGGATCGAGTGAAACGCAGCGGCACCAAAAAACCGCTGGTTTCTGCGGTTTTATAGCATATTTTTGGGGGTTTTGCGAGGCCCATAGAGGGCTGAAATGGCGGAGCGGGAGGGATTCGAACCCTCGATACGCTTTTGGCGTATACTCACTTTCCAGGCGAGCGCCTTCGACCACTCGGCCACCGCTCCGCTGAATTCATGCCTGGAGCACGGGCCCCTAATGTGCTTCGGCGTCCCGCGCAAGCGATTGCGTGGGGGATCGCGCTGGGGCAGTCTGGCCTGCGATGACCATCGCGCTTCTTCTCGCCGCGCTGTTTGCGCAGGCCTCGCCCGCTCCCGCCCCCGCCGCCGTGCAGCCGGGCGACGCCCTGCCGTCCGACTGGATCGCGGTGCCCGATGACGAGGTGCTGATCTTCACGCTGGCGAACGGCAAGACGGTGACGGTCCGCCTCGCCGCCGCGCAAGCGCCCGTCCATGTCGCCAATATCCGCGCGCTCGCCCGTGCGCACTGGTGGGACCGGGGCACCAGCGTCTACCGCGTTCAGGAGAATTACGTCGCGCAATGGGGCGATGCGACCGAGAAGAAGCCGCTGCCCACCGGCATCGTCGCCAATCCCCCCGCCGAATATGTCCGCGCGGGCAACAGCGCGGTCGCGCGGCTCAGCAAGCCCGATCCCTATGCCGCCTGGGCGGGCTATAGCCGCGATGGCTGGCCGTTGGCGGGGGACGCCGCGTCCGAATGGATCCCGCATTGCTATGGCATGGTCGGCGTCGCACGCGATCTGGCGCCCAGCACGGGTACGGGTGCGGAGCTCTATACGATCATCGGTCACTCGCCACGCGGCCTGGACCGCAATATCGCGGTGGCGGGCCGCGTGATCGACGGGATGGAAGCGCTGTCCACCCTGCCGCGCGGCACCGGCGAGCTGGGCTTCTATGCCGATGAGGGGCAGCGTCTGCGGATCGTATCGGCCCGACTGGCAAGCGAACTGCCCGCCGCCCAGCGACCGCATTACCAGTATCGCGAGACGGCCTCCCCGCGCTTCGCCGCCTGGACCAAGGGGCGGGAGAATCGGAAGAACGACTTCTTCACCGTGCCCGCGGGGGGTGTGGACATTTGCGCGGCCCTGCCGCCGGTTCGCAAGGCGCCTTGAGGCGGGGTCGAAGGCCCCGGGAAAGCGCGGCGGGCAAACGGGACCGCCGAACAGGCAGCGGCCCCTTCCCCGTCACGCCGCCTTCTTGCCCGGCTCAATCCGGTTGGCGACCAGGTGATCGACCACCGCCGGATCGGCGAGCGTCGAAGTGTCGCCGAGCGCGTCGACCTGATTCTCGGCGATCTTGCGCAGGATGCGGCGCATGATCTTGCCCGAACGGGTCTTGGGCAGCGCCGGCGCGAATTGCAGCGCGTCGGGGGTCGCGATCGGCCCGATCTCGCGACGCACCCACTGGATCAGCTCGGCACGAAGCGCCTCGTCCTCCTCGACCCCGGCGTTCAGCGTGACGAAGGCGTAGATGCCCTGCCCCTTCACGTCGTGCGGCATGCCGACCACCGCGGCCTCCGCGACCTTGGCATGGGCGACCAGCGCCGATTCGACCTCGGCGGTGCCCATGCGGTGGCCCGAGACGTTGATGACGTCGTCGACCCGCCCGGTGATCCAGTAATAGCCGTCCTCGTCGCGACGGCACCCGTCGCCGGTGAAATATTTCCCCGGATAGGTGGTGAAATAGGTCTGGAAGAAGCGGTCGTGATCGCCCCAGACGGTACGCATCTGCCCCGGCCAGCTATCCGCGACGACGAGGTTCCCCTCGACCGCGCCGTCGAGCACCTTGCCCTCGGCATCGACGATCTGCGGCAGGACGCCGGGCAGCGGCAGCGTCGCCGATCCCGGCTTGAGCGGCACCGCACCGGGGATCGGCGCGATCATGTGGCCGCCGGTTTCGGTCTGCCACCAGGTATCGACGATCGGACAGCGCCCCTCGCCCACCACGCGGTAGAACCATTCCCAGGCCTCCGGATTGATCGGCTCGCCGACCGAGCCCAGCACGCGGAGCGACGAGCGGTCGGTCCTCTTCACCCAGTCGTCGCCCTCGCGCATCAGCGAGCGCAGCGCGGTCGGCGCGGCGTAGAAGGTCGCGACCTGGTATTTGTCGACGATCTGCCAGAAACGGCTGAAGTCGGGGTAGTTGGGCACGCCCTCATACATCAGCGTCGTCGCGCCGTTCGCCAGCGCGCCATAGACGACATAGCTGTGCCCGGTGACCCAGCCGACATCGGCGGCGCACCAGAAGACCTCGCCCTCGCGGTAATCGAAGACGTGGCCGTGGGTCCAGGACGCCCAGAGCAGATAGCCGCCGCTGCTGTGCAGCACGCCCTTGGGCTTGCCGGTCGAACCGCTGGTATAGAGGATGAACAACGGATCCTCCGCCCCCATCGCCTCGGGCGGGCAGTCGGCCGACGCGGCATCGACCAGATCGCCGTACCAGGCGTCGCGCCCCGACTTCATCGTCACCGCGACGCCGCTATGCTTCACGACCAGGACGTGGTCGACGACGACGCCGTCATGCTCGAGCGCGGCATCGACATTGGCCTTGAGCGGCACCGCCTTGCCCCCGCGACAGCCGCCGTCCGCGGTGATGACGATCCGCGAATCGCAATCGACGATCCGGTTGGCCAGGCTTTCGGGCGAAAAGCCGCCGAACACGATCGAATGGATCGCCCCGATCCGCGCGCAGGCCAGCATCGCGAAGGCCGCCTCGGGGATCATCGGCAGATAGATGGTCACGCGGTCGCCCCGGGCGACGCCCAGCGACTTCAGCGCGTTACCGAGGCGCGAGACCTGTTCGTGCAGTTCGCGATAGGTGATCCGCCGCTCGGTGCCGGGGGCGTCGCCCTCCCACAGGATCGCGACCTGGTCGGCGCGGGTCTCGAGATGCCGGTCGATGCAGTTGGCCGCGACGTTGAGCTGTCCGTCCGCGAACCAGTTGATCCGGAAATCCGCCTCGGCGAAGCTGGTGTCCTTGACGCTGGTGAAGGGCGCGATCCAGTCCAGCCGCGCCGCCTGCTCGCGCCAATAGCCGTCCGGATCGGTACGCGCGGCGTCATAGGCACGGGCATAGCCATCGGCCGTCATGGACGCGCTGTCGGCCCAGTCCGGTACGGGGTGAAGGGTTGCGCTCATGGCTGTCTCTCCTAATTCCGCCGACGTTTAGCAGGCGAACATGGCAAATGCCTATCGGGTCCGTGACAAAGTGATGCGCCGCAGCGACGGGCAGGACGGACCCGGGGTTCGAGAAGAAACCAAAGCGTAACGACCGCTCCGACAAAGAGATGGCGGCGTCGCGCGATATTTTGCTTCATTCAGGGCAAGATACCGGCCGCAGCCTCTGTTCCTCGCACGCAAGCAACGCTACAGCGTCATTTGCGGCGGGTTTCGAGGGGGGACGGACCGAGCATGATCGCGACTGCCCAGGGTCCGGCCGACATCCCAGCCGGGTTTGCCGCCATCTTGGCGCGCAATGGCGAGATGGGGCGGCTGATCGCGGGCTTCGACTGGCGGGCGACGCCGCTGGGACCGATCGCCGAATGGCCGCAGAGCCGGTTGACCGCGATCGGTATCGCGCTGTCCTCCTCCATTCCGATGGCGACGATCTGGGGGTCCGAGGGCATCCTGATCTACAATGCCGCCTATGCCGCCTTCTCGGGCGACCGGCATCCGGCGATCCTGGGTCAGAGGCTGGTCGATAGCTGGCCGGAAGCGGCGGTGTTCAATGCCCAGGTGATCGCGACCGTGCTGGGCGGCGAGCCGCTGGCCTATCGCGACCAGGCGATGCTGCTGGCGCATCGCGGCGTTCCGCAGCAGCACTGGCTGGATCTGGACTATACGCCGATCGCCGACGAAAGCGGACAGCCCTCGGGCATATTGGCGACGGTGATCGACAGCAGCGCGCGGATGCGCGACCGGCAGGACCGCGAGCTGGCCATCACCGCCGCACGCGAGAGCGAGGCGCGGTTCCGCAACGTCGCCGATCACGCGCCGATCATCATGTGGCTCACGCGCGCCGATGGCCACTGCGTCTATATCAACCGTGCCTGGACCGTGCTGACCGGCCTCCCGGTCGAACAGGGCCTCGACTTCAACTGGCTGAAGGCGATCTTCCCGGAGGATCGCCCCGCCGTCGAGGCCGCGTTCCGGCAGGCGACCGGCAACCGGGTGGCGTTCACGCACGAATTCCGGTTGCTGCGGCATGACGGCGTCCATCGCTGGTCGATGGTGACCGCGATCCCGCGCATCGACGACGACGGCACCTATCTGGGCATGGTCGGATCGGTGTTCGACATCGACGAGCGGCGGCGGGCCGAGGAAACGCTGCGCGACGTGAATGCGGTGCTCGAACGCCGGGTGGTCGAGGCGCTGGCCGAGCGCAAGCTGTTCGCGGACATCATCGACTCGACCGGGACCATGGTCCAGGTGCTGGGGTTCGATCACCGCTATCTGGCGATCAACCGCGCCGCCGCCGACGATCTGGAACGCATCTTCGGGGTCCGCCCGCAGATCGGCCAGGACAAGAGCGACGCGATGGGGAGGCGGCCCGAGATCCTGTCGGTGATGCGCGACCTTTGGACGCGGGCGCTGGCGGGCGAGGATTTCGCGGTCATCCAGGCGATCGACGATCTGGAGGGGAACAGGCGGCATTACGAGCTGCGCTTCAGCCCGCTCTTCTCGACCGACGGCACGCCGCTCGGCGCCTATCAGTTCGCGACCGACGTCTCGGAACGGCTGGCCCAGCAGGAGCGGCTGGCCGACATGGAGGCACAGCTTCGGCAGAGCCAGAAGATGGAGGCGGTGGGCCAGCTCACCGGCGGCATCGCGCACGACTTCAACAACCTGCTCCAGGTCGTGGTCGGCAATCTGGAGATGCTCGACCGCTTCCTGCCGATCGACGAGCATCCGCGCGCCAGGCGCGCCGCGACCAACGCGATGACGGGTGCCAAGCGGGCGGCGACGCTGACCCAGCGGCTGCTCGCCTTCTCGCGGCGACAGCCACTCGCGCCGCAGGCGATCGATGCGGTACGGCTGGTCGACGGACTGTCCGACCTGCTCACCCGGACGCTCGGCGAGCAGGTGTCGCTGGCGATCGACGCGGCGCCGGATCTCTGGCCGGTCGAGGCCGATCCGAACCAGTTGGAAAGCGCGATCCTGAACCTGGCGGTGAACGCGCGCGACGCGATGCCGCATGGCGGCACCCTGTCGATCACGATGCGCAACGCGACGCTCGACGGACTGGTGACGATGGTGGCGGGGCCGGTCCCCTATCCGACCGATCCGGGCGACTATGTCGCGATCGACGTTCGCGACACCGGCTCCGGCATGGACCGCGCGACGCTCGGCCGCGTGTTCGAGCCGTTCTTCACGACGAAGGAGGTCGGCAAGGGAACCGGCCTCGGCCTGTCGATGGTCTATGGCTTTGCCAAACAGTCGGGCGGGCAGGTGCAGATCGAGTCCCATCCGGGCCAGGGGACCTGCGTCTCGCTGTTCCTGCCGCGCCATCACGGTACGGCCGAGCCAGTAGCCGAGACACCCGCCACCCAGCGCCCGACCCGCGGAACCGAGACGATCCTGGTGGTCGAGGACGATGCCGATGTCCGCACCTATTCGACCGAGGCGCTGCGCGAACTGGGCTATGACGTGCTGGAGGCGGAGGACGGCGCGTCCGCGCTCGCGCTGCTCGAAGCGCCCGACGCTGGCCGGATCGCGCTGCTCTTTTCCGACGTGGTCCTGCCCGGCGGGATGACGGGCGCGGACCTCGCCTCGGCCGCGCGGTCGCTTCACCCGGCGCTCAAGGTGCTGTTCACCACCGGCTATGCGCGCGACGTGATCGTCCATGGCGGGCGGCTCGACGCCGGGGTGGCCCTCATCACCAAGCCGTTCGACTTCGCCGACCTGGCGGCGCGTATCCGGGCGATGCTGGACGAATGACGCCCCGTCCCCTCAGAAAGGGGCGAACGGGGGAAGAGATGCCATGCTGGTCGAGACCGGCATCGCGATCGTGCAGTGCACGCCTTCGGGGCCCAGGGCGTAGCTGGTACGCGCGCCGAGCTGATAGGGAAGCGCCTGCTCGATCAACTCGCGCCCCTGGCCGCCGCCGTCGCGCGCCGGACCCGAGGCGCGCATGTCGACTCCGCTCTCCTGCCAGTCGATATGCAGCCACGGCTTGCCCCCCTCGCCCTCGGGCTCGAGCGTCCAACGGACCGCCAGCCGACCGCCCGGCTGGCCCAGCGCGCCGTATTTTACCGCGTTGGTCGCCAGTTCGTGCAGCGCGATGGCCAGGGTGTGCACGGTCGAGGAACGGAGCCGCACCCCGGCAGGTCCGTCGAGCGTCACCCGGTCCGCGGTGCCCCCCATCGCGGCCAGCTCGGCGCGCAGCAGATCGTCGAACGAGACGCGGTCATGCTCGCTGAGTCGCGACAACAGGCTCTGCACCCGCGACAGCGCCTCCAGCCGGTCGTTGAACTGGGCATGGAAGTCCGTCAGGTCGTCGGCGGCGCGCACGCTGTCGTTCGCGATCGAGCGGACCACGCCCATCAGGTTGCTGGTCCGGTGCTGCAACTCGGCGATCAGCACGCGCTGCAGCGCATCGGCCTTGCGTCGCTCGGTCAGGTCGGAGGTGACGACCAGGAACCGGTTCGCCTGGCCATGCCCGTCGGGGAGCAGCGAGATGGTGCTGTTCGCCCAGACCAGCGTCCCGTCGGGACGGCAATAGCGCTTGTCGAGCGTGGCGGGTTGCCCCGTGGCGGCGGCCTGCCGCAGCGCCTCGACGCTGGGGGCGAGATCGTCGGGATGGGTCAGGTCGGCGACCCCGCCCGCGAGCACCTCCCCACGCGAGCGCCCGACGATCCGGCAGAGTTCGTCGTTCACCCGCAGGAAGCGGCCATCGGGCGCGACGACCGACAGGCCGACCGGCGCGGTGGCGAAGATCGCCGCGAGCTGGCTTTCGCTGTCGGCCAGCTTGATCTGCACCATTTCCTCGCGAAGCCGGATCAGTTCGGCCTGCGACGCCTTCCATTCGCTGATGTCGCGCGTCGTGGTCGCGACGCCGTCGCCCAGCTTGACCACGGTCTGGTAGAACCAGCCGTCGAACTGCTCATGGACGTAATGATGCTCCTTCTGCTCGGCGATGCCGGTTTCGGTCACGCGGCAAAAGGCGTCGAAGATGCCCTCGACGACCACGCCCGGATTACGCTCGAGCAGGCTTTCGCCGCGCACCTCGCCATATAGACGTTCGGAGCGGTGGTTGTTGAGCACCCAGCGAAAATCGACGATCTCGCCATCATCGTCGCGGATCGCCTCGAACACCTGGATCATGTCCGTCGAGGCGTCCATCGTCGCCTGGAGCAGATCGTGGCTGACCGGCTTTACGGGGTTGCGCTTACCCATCCGAACCTTTTTCATCCCTGTCGCGCGTCGAAGGCGGCCATCCCGCGCGAATGGCGCCAAATAGCAAGAACGATCGACTCCGTAACGAGTATATGTCCGGGGCACCGTGCCAGGCCGATCCGCCAGCGCGCCACGCCCGTCCTGCGTCACGCACCCGAAACGGTTTTCCGCGCGTTTGAGGCGCGGGCACGAAAGGACGGGGATGGGATCGCGGTTTCGGCAATTCTGGAGCGAGGAGGATTGGGCCTTCGCCCCGCATGAACGGCCGACCATTCCCGGATCGCCCGGCAATTTCGATCATCCCTATCGCCCCCGCATCGCCTATGGCGTCATCGCCGTCCTGATCGGGTTGACCGGCGGGCTGGGCAATGCGCTGGTCCAGGTCAACACGGTGCAGTTGCAGGGCGCGCTGGGGCTGGATCCGACCGAGATCGCCTGGCTGCCCATCGTCTATGTGATGACCAACGCATCGATCAACCTGCTGCTCATCAAGTTCCGCCAGCAGTTCGGCCTGCGGCCCTTCGCGCTGCTGTTCGCGGGGCTCTATACGATCCTGACCTTCGCGCATCTGTTCGTCCGCGATTTCTCGACCGCGATCGCGGTGCGCGCGGCGAGCGGCATGGCGGCCGCCGCGCTGTCCTCGCTCGGCCTCTATTATATGATGCAGGCGCTGCCCGCCAAATGGCGGTTGAAGGCGATCGTCCTGGGGATTGGCGTACCGCAATGCGCGACGCCGCTCGCCCGCCTCTTCTCGCCCGAACTGCTCGCCATGTCGCAGTGGCGCACGCTGTATCTGTTCGAATTCGGGCTCGCGGCGGTCAGCCTGGCCGCGATCGTGGCGCTTCGCCTTCCCCCCACCCAGCGGGTCAAGGCGTTCGAGCCGCTCGATTTCCTGACCTTCGCGCTCTACGCGCCCGCGATCGGGCTATTCTGTGCGGTGCTGGGCCAGGGGCGGCTGGTCTGGTGGACGCAGGCGCCATGGATCGGCTGGTCGCTCGCCATCGCCATACCGCTGCTCGCCGCCGCGCTCTGGATCGAGCATCACCGCGCCAATCCGCTTCTGAATACCCGCTGGCTGGGCTCGATGGACATCGTCCGCTTCGCCATCGTCACGATCATGGCGCGTGTCGTATTGTCGGAACAGAATTTCGGTGCGGTCGGCCTGCTGACCGTGCTCGGCCAGAACAACGACCAGTTCGGCACGCTGTTCACCATCGCCTTCCTCGCCTCGATCGCGGGGGTCGTGATGAGCGCGATCACGCTCGACGTGAACCGGCTGACCCATCCGGTGATGTTCGCGATCGGACTGGTCGCGATCGCCGCCTATGCCGACAGCTTTTCGACCAACCTCACCCGCGCGCCCGAGCTTTATGCCACCCAGGCGCTGATCGCCTTCTCGACCACCTTCTTCCTCGGCCCGTCGCTGTTGTTCGGGATGACCCGCGCGCTGCAACAGGGGGCGGGGCATGTCATCAGCTTCATCGCATTGTTCGGCGTCCTCAACTCGGTCGGCGGGCTGGGCGGGACCGCCTTGCTGGGCACCTATCAGACGATCCGCGAAAAGGCGCACAGCGCCGCCATCGTCCAGAATATCGATCCCACCGATCCGCAGGTGACCCAGCGGATCGCGGCGGGGGGCGGGCGCGTCGCGGGCGTGGTCGGCGATCCCACCCTGGCGCGCGCCGAAGGGGCCGCGCTGCTGTCGCAGGCCGCCACGCGCGAGGCGAATATCCGCGCCTATAACGACGTCTTCCGACTGGTGGCGGCACTGGCCGCCGCCGTCACCCTGTTTCTCGCGCTGCTGACCTGGCGACGTGCCCGGCGCACGCGCGCCGCTGCCAAGGCCTGAGCCATGACCGATACCCGATCGCCCGTCTCCCCCACCCCGATGACCGAGGAAGCCGCCGCCGAGGCGGGCGTCCCGCCCCCCGCCGCCACGCCCGCGCCGGTTCCGCGCCGCGCCCCCGCATCGGGCTGGAGCCCGCCATCGGGCGGCTGGCGATCGCGCGCGCTGATCGCGCTGCTCGTCATCGGCGGGGTGGCGGCGGTGCTGGCGGCGTGGCGGCTGCCCCCGTTCGCGACCGCGCGCCAGTCGACCGATAACGCCTATGTCCGTGGTCGCACCACGGTGATCGCACCGCAGGTCAGCGGCTATGTCACCGCCGTGCTGGTGAAGGATTTCGACACGGTGCGCGCGGGCCAACCACTGGTCCGGATCGACGACCGCATCTATCGCCAGCGGGTCGACCAGGCCACCGCGCAGGTCGAGGCGCAGACCGCGACGCTGGCGAACAGCCGCCAGGCCGCCGCCTCGCGCGCGGCCAGCGTCGCCGCACAGGACGCCGCCGTGGCCAATGCGCAGGCACAGCTGATGCGCGCGCAGGCCGACATGGCGCGGGTCAACGACCTGGTGACCGACGGTTCGGTATCGCTGCGCGAACGCGACCAGACGCTCGCCTCGCTGCGTCAGGCGCAGGCCGCGCTCCGCCAGGCGCAGGCCGCGCGTGAGATCGCAAGGCAGGACGTCCGCACCGTCGAGGTCGGGCGCGGAGGGCAACAGGCGGGCGTGTCCGGCGCCGAGGCTGCCCGACGGCTGGCGCAGATCGACCTGGCGAACACCGTCATCCGCGCCCCCGAGGACGGTCGCCTGTCCGAGGTCGGCGTCCGGCTGGGGCAATATGTCACGGCGGGATCGCAGTTGATGTTCCTCGTGCCGCCCGAAACCTGGGTCATCGCCAATTTCAAGGAGGCGCAGACCGCCCGCATGGCGGTGGGCCAGCCCGCCAGCTTCACCGTCGACGGGCTGAACAATGCGCGGCTGAAGGGGCATGTCGAGCGGATCTCGCCCGCCGCCGGGTCCGAATTCGCGGTGCTGAAATCCGACAATGCGACCGGCAACTTCACCAAGGTGCCGCAGCGTATCGCGGTGCGCATTCGCGTCGATCCGGGCCAGCCGCTCGCCAGCCGGCTGCGCCCCGGCATGTCGGTACAGGCGAGCGTCGACACGTCGGGCGGGCCGACGGTGCGATGATGCCGCGCCTTCATCCCGCGCTCCCGCTGGCCGCGCTGCTGTCGCTTGCCGGGTGCATCGGTCCGCGTCCCGCCCCGCCCGCCGCCACGACCGTCGTGCCGCCCCCCGCCTGGCGAACGACGCTGGGGCCGGGCAGCCCGATCGCCGCCGACTGGTGGCAGGCGTTCGGCGATCCGCAACTGACCGCGCTGGTCGCCCGCGCGCTCGCCGACAGCCCCGATCTGGGCAGCGCCGCCGCCCGCGTCGAGGAGGCGCGCGCGCAGGAGCGGCTCGCCCGCGCGCAGCTTTCGCCCAGCATCACCGCCGGGGTTCCGCTCAGCGAAGGGCGTTCGGTCACCGCCTTCGGCACCGGGCTCGACCAGCTCGGGGCGCAGCCGCTGGTCCAGGCGAGCTACGACTTCGACCTGTTCGGCCGCCTGCGCAGCGCCCGCGCCGCCGCGCGCGCGCAATTGCTCGCGACCGAGGCGGCACGCGACACCGTCCGCCTCGCGCTCGCCGCCGGCGTGGCGAGCGGCTATGTCACGCTGCGCGCGCTCGACCACCGGCTCCACATCGCCGAGGAGACGCTGTCGGCGCGCGCGGACGCGCTGCGCATCGCGCGGCGGCGCGCGGAAACGGGCTATACCTCCAATCTGGAGCTGCGGCAGGCGCAGGGCGAATATCGCGCCACCGAACAGCTCGTCGCCGCCGCCAAGCTCGCCGTGACGCGGCAGGAGAACGCCTTGAGCGTCCTGATCGGTGGCAATCCCGGCCCGATCCCGCGCGGACTGGCGATCGACAAGCTCGTCCGCCCCGCCATCCCCGACGGGTTGCCAGCCGATCTGCTGCGTCGTCGTCCCGACCTGTTCCAGGCCGAGCAGGCGCTGGTCGCGGCCGACCGGTCGCTCGACAGCGCGCGGGCCGCGATGCTGCCCAGCCTGGGGCTGACCGGCTCGGCGGGCATCGTGTTGTCGAGCGCGCTCGCCAATCCGATCACCGTCTTCTCGATCGGTGGCAGCGTCCTTGCGCCGATCTTCGACGCCGGTCGGCTCCGCGCGCAGGCGGATGCCAGCGTCGCGCGCCGCGACCAGGCCGCCTATGCCTATCGCCGCACCGCGCTGACCGCGTTCCGCGAGGTGGACGACAGCCTCGCCTTGGTCCGGCGGTCGGGCGAGCAGGCGGTGGCGCTTGCCGGACAGCGCGACGCCCAGGCCGATGGCCTTCGCATCGCCTCCAACCGCTATCGTGCGGGCTATTCGGGCTATATCGACCAGCTCGATGCGCAACGCGGCTTGCTGACCGCCGAACTGGCGCTGGCGGAGGCGCAGGCCAATCAGCTGACCGCCTATATCACCCTGTATCAGGCGATGGGCGGCGGCTGGTCCCCCGACGCGATCCGCGCGACGGCACGATAGGTCGCAAGCGAAGGGACGATGGTCGCAATCGCTTTCAGAGAGCGATAGGACTCATGGAACGCCAGCGCCACTGGCGCGCTGAGTGCCGCGAACCGATACAGTAGAGGGAGCACAGAGATGGCCGTGAACGTGATCTACAAGACCAAGGCGACGGCGACCGGCGGTCGTGACGGCGCTGCGCGATCGGAGGACGGCTCGGTCGACGTCAAGCTGGTCGTGCCCAAGGAAATGGGCGGTCCGGGCGGCGAGGGCGCCAATCCGGAAAAGCTGTTCGCCGCGGGCTATTCGGCGTGCTTCCTGGGCGCGATGAAGGCGGTCTCGGGCAAGGAAGGCGTGCGCGTACCGCAGGATGCGACCGTCACCGCCGAGGTCGGCTTCGGCCCACGCGAAGAGGGCGGCTATGGCATCACGGTCGACCTTGTGGTCGACATGCCCGGCGTCGACCGCGCCGATGCCGAGCGGCTGATGCATGCCGCGCATCAGGTCTGCCCCTATTCC
This sequence comes from Sphingomonas sp. Leaf21, assembly GCF_916858675.1. Classification (GTDB taxonomy): domain Bacteria; phylum Pseudomonadota; class Alphaproteobacteria; order Sphingomonadales; family Sphingomonadaceae; genus Sphingomonas. The sequence continues at coordinate 36,208 of NZ_CAKASM010000026.1, read as the reverse complement.
AACGCGACCCGCAACAATGTCGATGTCGGCCTGACGGTCGCCTGACCGCCCGCCACTGACCAGAATGGAGCCCTCCGCCCGACACCGGCGGGGGGCTTCGTCGTTCGAAAGGACCTTCGACGATGACCCGCCCCACCGGCACCGAAAGCTTCGTGCTCAACCAGACGATGCTGCGCATCCGCGATCCCAAGCCCTCGCTCGCCTTTTATCGCGACGTGCTGGGCATGACGCTCCTCCAGCAACTCGACTTCGTGGACATGCAATTCTCGCTCTATTTCCTGGCCTATCTGGCCGAGGACAAGGAGATTCCGTCCGATCCGGCGGAACGCGCGCGGTTTATCTTCAACCGCGAAACCACGCTGGAACTTACCCACAACTGGGGCACCGAATCCGATCCCGGCTTTGCGGGCTATCATGACGGCAATCGCGATCCACGCGGCTTCGGGCATATCGGGATCAGCGTCGACGATGTCGCCAGGGCCTGTGCCCGTTTCGAATCGCTTGGCATTCCATTCAAGAAGCGTCCGCAGGACGGCAAGATGAAGGACATCGCGTTCATCACCGATCCCGACGGATACTGGATCGAAATCCTCTCCGCGCGCGGGATGACCGAAAGCATCGCGAAGAGGGATTGAATGCACTGGTAAAAAGATTCTCCCACTCGAAACCGGTTGTTTACGTCTTCTGTCCATAATGGACATATAGACCGGAGAGAGGGGGGCCCCACATGGTCCCTCCATTGTCGGAAGACGAGCGCCGATCGCTCGTCAGGCCGGTCGCTGGAGGGTTAGCCGCTATGTTGTCCTGGTTTGCCAAGACCGCCCCGATCCGTCTGAAGTTCGACGTCCTGACCTTCGTCTATGGCGCGATCGCCGCCGTCGGCCTAGCGGCGGTGGTCGTCGCCAGCGGCGGTTTCGCGCCCACGCCGCCGATCATCGCCGCCGGGGTCGCGCTGCTCGCCTCGCTGATCGTCTCGCGGGTCAGCCGCAAGCTGATCTGCGATCCCTATGTCGACAGCGTCGTGACCATGGAAGACCTCGCCTCGGGCAATATCGAGCGTGAGATCCGCTATACCGACTATCGCGACTGTATCGGTCGCATGGCCAAGGCGGTGCAGGTGTTCCGCCAGAACGCCGTCGACGTCCAACATGCGGCGCAGGCGCAGCAGATCGTCGTCAGCGCGCTGGGCAAGGGGCTTGGCGAACTGGCGGAGGGCAATCTGACCTCGTCGATCCAGACGCCCTTCCCCCCCGATTACGAAAAGCTGCGCGCCGATTTCAATCGCGCGATGGACTCGCTCGCGCGCGTCATGGGCACGGTGACGGTTGCGACGCACGGCATCAATGCGGGCGCCAATGACATTCGCCAGGCCTCCGACGACCTGTCGCAGCGTACCGAGCAGCAGGCCGCCAGCCTGGAGGAAACCGCCGCCGCGATGGACGAGATCACCTCGACCGTCCGCCAGACCGCCGAGGGCGCCAACCGCGCCAATCGCGCCGTCGCCGATGCGCGTGTCGAGGCCGAGCAGTCGGGCGGCGTGGTTCGCCGCGCGGTCGACGCCATGGCCGGGATCGAACGTGCGTCGAGCGAGATTTCGGAGATCATCAGCGTCATCGACGGCATCGCCTTCCAGACGAACCTGCTGGCGCTCAACGCCGGGGTCGAGGCGGCGCGCGCCGGTGACGCGGGCAAGGGCTTCGCGGTCGTCGCCTCCGAGGTGCGCGCGCTGGCGCAACGCTCGGCCGATGCCGCCAAGGACGTGAAGTCGCGCATCCTCGCCAGTTCCGAACAGGTCGATGCGGGCGTCAGCCTGGTCAGCGAGACCGGCAAGGCGCTGGAGCGGATCATCGTCCAGATCGCCGAGATCAGCACGCTGGTCGAGCATATCGCCAATTCGGCCGAGAAGCAGGCGATCGGGTTACAGGAGGTCAACACCGCGGTGTCCGCGATGGACGGCGTGACCCAGCAGAACGCCGCGATGGTCGAGGAAGCCACCGCCGCCGCCCGCTCGCTCGCGGTCGAGGCCGATGGCCTGGCCCGTGAGATCGCCCGCTTCCGGATCACCCACCAGTCGGGCGACACCGCCCCCGCCGCCCAGCCGGTCCATCAGATGCAGCAGCGCGCCGCCGCCGCCGGTCGCCGCATCGCGCAGGGACAGCGCAGCGTGCCGCAATCGGTCGGCAACGCCGCACTGGCGGTCAACGAGGACGACTGGAGCGAATTCTGATCGCTCCACGCTGACGCCAGGGCTCCCGCGCCGAAGACATACGCCGCGGGGGGCCTGACCAGCGGGTCGCCAGACCGCTTCCCCATCGATCCGTCCGATGCGCCGACCCCGGCGCCGCCCGCCGCCACGCCCGGAGTTCGCCCATGTCCGCTTTGTCCCTTGCCCACGTGCTCGATACCGGTGCCGCCGCGCCGTTGCGCCAGTCGCTGCTCGACCTGATCGGCGCGGGGGACGCGATCGCGCTCGACGGATCGCACGTGACCCAGGCCGGGCTGGCCTGTCTTCAGGTGCTGGCCAGCGCCCAGGCGATGGCCGCTGCCGTCAGGGTCGATTTCGAGCTTCGCCACCCGTCCGAACCGCTGGCGTCGATGATCGCGCTGGCGGGCCTCGACGCCCTCGTCACCGCCTGAAGGGGCCGATCCGATGAACCTCGACGAGATCCAGCAAATCTTCTTTCAGGAATGCGAGGAAGGGCTGGGCACGCTGGAAACCGCCTTTGCCGACCTCAAGCGCGGGCGGCAGGACGGCGAGACGATCAACACCGTCTTCCGCGCGGTCCACTCGATAAAGGGTGGCGCGGGTGCGTTCGGGCACCAGCCGCTCCAGCATTTCTCGCATCACTATGAAACGCTGCTCGACCTGATCCGCAACGGCACGCTGCCGCTGGGCGAAGGGCTGATCGACCTGATCGTCGCGGCCTTCGATACGCTGAGCGATCACGTTGTCGCCGCGCGTGGCGAGGCGGCTCTGCCCGCCGATCAGGCCATGCTCGACCGGCTGGCCGCCGCCGCCGAAGGGCGGATGCCCGATGCCGGGGCGCCCCCCGCCGCCGACGCCGCGCTCGACGATTTCGACGCGCTGTTCGCGATGCTGGAGGAGCCGCCGGTCGAGGCTGGCGCGGACATTGCCGACTGGATCGTCACGATCCAGCCGGGCCCACGCGCCTTCGATCACGGCGCCGAGCCCCTGCTGGCATTGCGCGAACTGGCGCGAATGGGCGGGCGGACGGTGGCCGCCGATCTCACCGCGCTGCCGCCGCTCGACACGCTGGACGCCGAGCGCGCCTATATCGGCGTCGCCATGGCCTTGCCGGGCAGGATCGACGAGGAGGATATCCGCGCGGTCTTCGACTTCGCCGATCCGCAATGCCGCGTCGACGTCGCGCGGGACGGCGACGCTCGCGCGACGGTGTCCGACACGCCGGAGCCGGCCCCCGCGCCCATCCCGGTCACCGCCCCCGTCGCATCGGGTCCGGAGCCGGTCGCCGTGGAAACGCCGCGCGTCGCCGCCACGCCAGCGCAGACGATCCGCGTCGACCTCGACAAGCTGGACCGGCTGGTCAACCTGGTCGGCGAGCTGGTCATCACCCAGGCGATGCTGGCGCAGCGCCTGTCCGAGAACGAGATGGGCTCGATCCCCGAGCTGTCCGACCTCGATCACCTGACCCGCGAGTTGCAGGATTCGACCATGGCGATCCGCGCGCAGCCGATGAAGACGGTGTTCAGCCGCGTGCCCCGCATCATCCGCGAGCTTGAGGTCGAAACCGGCAAGCGTGTCCGGCTCGACGTGGTGGGCGAGATGACCGAGGTCGACAAGACGGTGGTCGAGCGTATCGGCGAGCCGCTGACCCACCTGATCCGCAACGCCGTCGACCATGGCCTGGAAACCCCCGCCGATCGCAAGGCGGCGGGCAAGGAAGCGGAGGGCGTCGTCACCCTGTCCGCCGCGCACCAGTCGGGTCGCATCGTCATCACCGTCGCCGACGACGGGCGCGGCATCGACCGCGCGCGCGTCAAGGCCAAGGCGGTCGAGCGCGGCATCATCGCCCCCGACGCGCCCCTGTCGGAGGAGGAGATCGACAATCTGATCTTCGCGCCCGGCTTTTCGACCGCAGCGACCGTCTCCAACATCTCCGGGCGCGGGGTCGGCATGGACGTGGTGCGCAAGAACATCCAGGCGCTGGGCGGTCGCATCGGCATCCAGTCCGAACTCGGCAAGGGCTCCAGCTTCTCGCTCAGCCTGCCGCTGACGCTCGCGGTGCTCGACGGGATGATCGTCACCGTCGGCGACCAGACCTTCGTCATCCCGCTGACCCATATCGTCGAAAGCCTGCGTCCCGGTATCGACGAGGTGCAGTTCGTCGGCGGCCAGTCGCCGCTGCTCGACGTGCGCGGCACCTATGTCCCGGTCCACCGCGTCGGTGAGCAGCTCGGGGTCACCGGTGCCAAGGTCCAGCCCGAGGAAGCGGTGCTGATCGTCGTCGAAAGCGATCAGGGCCAGGCGGTGCTGATGGTCGATTCGATCCAGGACCAGCGCCAGGTGGTGGTGAAGAGCCTGGAGGCGCATTACCGCGCGATCCACGGACTTGCCGGGGCGACGATCCTGGGCGACGGCCGCGTCGCGCTGATCCTCGATGTCGATGCGCTGATCGGCCGCTGGCGGCGCGACGGACGCGGCGTCGGCGCGCTGGTCGAGGCGCTGGCGGCATGAGCGCGGCCTCCGCCCTGTCGTCGCGTCGACCGGAGCGCGCGATGGAGTTCGCCTTCTCCGCCTCCGATCACCGCGCGATCGCCGACATGATCTACGCCGAATCGGGCATCCTCCTGCCCGAGAGCAAGGCCAAGCTGATCTATGGTCGCCTCGCCAGGCGGTTGCGCGCCTGCGGGTTGTCGAGCTTTCCCGCCTATCTCGCGCGGATCGAACACGATGCGGCCGAACGCGCCCACGCGGTCGATGCGCTGACCACCAACCACACATCCTTCTTTCGCGAGAACCATCATTTCGAGCATGTCCGCGACACGCTCTGGCCCGGCTTTGCCCGGCGGCTGGCGGGCGGCGGGCGGGTGCGGATCTGGTCGGCCGCCTGCTCCAGCGGCGAGGAACCCTATTCGCTGATGATGACGCTCGCCGGACAGGATGTTCGCGCCGCGCAGACGCTCGCCACCCAGGATTTCCGGCTGCTCGCCACCGACCTGTCGCCCAGCGTGATCGCGACGGCGCGGAGCGGCCGCTATTCGCCCGACACCACGCGCGCGATGCCCGCCGCGATGCGCCGGACATGGTGCCGCCGGGTAGGCGAGCAGGACGAACTCCACCCTTCCCTGCGCGCGCCGATCGCCTTTCGCGAGCTGAACCTGCTGCGTGGCTGGCCGATGAAGCGCCCGTTCGACGCAATCTTCTGCCGCAACGTCATGATCTATTTCGACGAGCCGACCAAAGCCCGGCTGCTGTCACGCTTCGCCGACCAGCTCGTCGAGGGTGGCACGCTGTATATCGGCCATGCCGAACGCATTCCGCCCGAGGTCGCCGACCGGTTTCGCTGCACCGGCCGCACCGTTTTCGAGAAGGTCCGCTGATGCCGGTACGCACGCTGATCGTCGACGACTCCCCCACCATGCGCGCGCTGATCGCGGGGATGCTCGCTCGCGATCCCGATATCGACGTGATCGGCGCCGCGGATGGCCCGCATCAGGCGCGCGAGATGATCAAGGCGCTCGATCCCGACGTGCTGACGCTCGACGTCGAGATGCCCGACATGAACGGCCTCGACTTCCTCGAGCGGGTCATGCGGTTGCGGCCGATGCCGGTGGTCATGCTGTCGACGCTGACCCAGGCGGGGGCCGATGTCACGATCCGCGCGATGGAGCTGGGCGCGGTCGAATGCTGCGCCAAGCCCGCCGCAGGCTGCGTCGATCGCAGTCTGATCGACAGCGTCAAGGCCGCCGCGAACAGCCGCCGTCCGCGCGTGCCGGGCACGCCCGCCACCCCCGTCTCGATCGCCAATTTCGAACCGCGCGCGCAGTCCCTGATCGCGATCGGCGCATCGACGGGCGGTGTCGAGGCGCTGATCCAGCTTCTCGGCGGCTTCCCGGCCAATTGCCCGCCGACCGTGATCGTCCAGCACATGCCCGCGACCTTCACCACCAGCTTCGCCGCCAGGCTCGACCGATTGTCGAAGCCCCGGGTCGCCGAGGCGCGGCATGGCCAGTCGCTGCTGCCCGGCCATGTCTATCTGGCGCCCGGCGGCACCCATCATCTGGAGGTCGGCGGCACGCCCGGCCAGTATCGCGCCCGCCTGGTCCCCGACGATCCGATGAGCGGTCACCGCCCCTCGGTCGACCGGCTGTTCCACAGCGTCGCCAAGGTCGCCGGAGGCCATGCGGTCGGCGCGATCCTGACCGGCATGGGCCGCGACGGGGCCGAAGGGCTGCGCGCGATGCGTGGGCGGGGCAGCTTCACGGTCGGCCAGGATCGCGACAGCTGCGTCGTCTATGGCATGCCCGGCGTCGCGCAGGAGATCGGCGCGGTCGAGCGCCAATTGCCACTTGCCCGGATCGCGCCCGCGCTGATCGAACGGTGCCGCGCATGACCCCCGCGCTTCACGCCACCCCGCCGCGCCTGGCGCAGCGCGACGGCCTGCGCCGCGTCAACGTCATCCAGGGCGAGACGCGGGTCAGCCAGGAACGCGACATCGTCCTGACCACCGTGCTGGGCAGTTGCATCTCCGCCTGCCTCTACGATCCCATCGCGGGTGTCGGCGGGCTCAACCATTTCCTGCTCGCCGAGCCGGGCGCGGGCGAGACCGACCCCAGGTCGATGCAGCGTTACGGCGTCTATGCGATGGAGGTGCTGATCAACGCGATGATGGCGCTCGGCGCACAGCGGCACAGCCTGAAGGCGCGGTTGTTCGGTGGCGCGATGATGCGCGACGGGTTCCGCGACATCGGCCAGACCAACGCGCAATTCGCCCGCCGCTTCCTGGCGGACGAGCGGATCGCTCTCGTCGGCGAGGATGTCGGCGGGATGAGCGCGCGCCGCGTCGAATTCCGCCCCGCGCTGGGCCTTGCCCGGTGCCGCCACGTCACCGACGCGCCGCTGCCCCCGCCCCGCGTCGCGCGTACCGCCCCGCCGCCGCCGCCCGCCGCGACCGGCGATGTGGAGTTCTTCTGATGATCCCCGATCCCTCCCCCCATCCGACGACGAAAGGCCCCTTCGTGTCCCAGACCATCATGACCGTGGACGATTCGCCCAGCATGAGGATGCTGCTGCGCGCCGCCCTGACCGATATGGGATATCGGGTGCTGGAGGCCGAGGACGGCGTCCATGCGCTCGATACGCTGGACGGCGTCGCCCCGGCGGCTACGCCCGATCTGGTCATCACCGACATCAACATGCCGCGCATGGACGGCTTCGGCCTGATCGAGGCGCTGCGCAGACAGCCGGGGCACCGCAACCTGCCCATCCTGGTGCTGACCACCGAAAGCTCCGACGAAAAGAAGGCACGTGCGCGCGAAGCGGGCGCGACCGGCTGGATCGTCAAGCCCTTCAATCCCGAAAAGCTCGCCGCGGCCATCCGCCGCGTGCTGCACTGATAGCCTCCGGAGAGGAACCGACCATGTCGCGTCAGCTCATCACCTTCCAGCTCGGCGACCAGATACTGGGCGTCGACATCATGGCCATTCGCGAGATCCGCGCCTGGTCGCCCGCAACCCCGCTGCCCAATGTGCCCGCGCATGTGCGCGGCGTCGTCAACCTGCGCGGCGTGGTGCTGCCCGTCCTCGACCTCAGCCAGCGGCTGGGTTGGGGTGTCACCGATCCCAGCGCGCGCCACGTCATCATCGTGGTCCGGATCGGCGAGCAGCTTCAGGGCCTGATCGTCGATGCGGTCAACGACATCGTCACCGTACCACCGGAGGCGATGCAGCCCCTGCCCGACATGGGCGATGCGGCGGCCGCGCAGTTCCTGGACGGGCTGGCGACGATCGAACAGCGCCTCATCCTGATCCTGGCGCTCGACCGCCTGTCGGACGGCACGCACGCCAGCGCCGAGGCGGCCTGACACGCATCCCGTCGCGCTGACGACGAATCATTTTAGGAAGGTTTTGGGCAATGGCCGACGTGAAGGTTCTGGTGGTCGACGATTCGCTGACGATGCGGGTCCTGATCTCGGGCGCGCTGGAGCGGATCAAGGGCGTGACCGTGGTCGGCGCCGCCGACGGCGCGGCGGAGGCGCGTGAGATGGTCGAGCAATATCGCCCCGAGGTGATGACCCTCGACGTCGAGATGCCGGGCATGAGCGGGCTGGAATATCTGGCCGAGATGATGGCCTCTCGCCCGATGCCGGTCATCATGTTCTCCACCCGCACCGCGGCGGGCGCGGCGGAATCGATCGAAGCGCTGCGCCTGGGAGCGATCGACTGTTTCCCCAAGCCCAAGGTCGCGGTGCAGGCCGAACTCGATGCGATCATCGGCAAGCTGGGCAAGCGGATCAAGTCGGCGCGCAACGCCGATCTGAAGCGCACGACGGCGGGGACTCTGGGCCATGCGCGCAAGGCACCGCCCGCGCCGATGAACTGGAACGGTCGCCTGCTGGCCATCGGTGCCGACGCCGCCAACACCCAGGCGCTGTTCGACCTGTTCCAGGATTTTCCCGCCAACGGTCCGCCGACGCTGGTCGTGCAGCAGATGACCGAGGGACTGTTGACCCCGATGGTCGAACAGCTTCGCGAACGGATCACGCCCAAGGTCGTCGAGGCGACCGACGGTATGCCGGTGGAGCAGGGCACCATCTATTTCGCGCCGCAGGGCGACAGCCATATGGTCGTCGATAGCTGGCCGAACGGAAAGATCCGCCTGCTCGCGCGCGAGCCGGTGGCGGGCGAGCGCCCGTCCATCTCGCTGCTGTTCGCCTCGGTCGCCAAGGCGGCGGGCAGCAACGGGCTCGGCGTGCTGGTCGCGCTCGATGACGAGGACGGCGCGGCGGGGCTGCGGGCGATGCTGTCGGGCGGCGCCTATGCGATCGGGCGCAACGGCACCGACTTCACCCTGTCGAAAGGCTCGGTGTCGCAGTCGGTGGCGGGCGACGCGATCGCCGCCAACGTCCTGAAGCTGTGCGGTCGATGACCCAGGCCCTGTCGGGTCCGGCGGCGACGGCCGGTGTCGACCGCGCGCTCGCCCATGCGCTTGCCGACGAACTGGTCGCGCTGACCGGCGCGCTCGCCGATCTCGCCTATGAGCTGGGCAGCGAGCCGGAGACGTTGCGCCGCCATATGGTCGGTATCCAGTCGGTCGACCGGATCACCCAGGTGCAACTTGCGGTCGCCGACATTTTGCGATCCGACGCGCCAGCGGCGGCGCGGATCGACGGCGTCACGCTCGAAACCCTGGCGGATCGGCTGCGGGCGCGGGTGGCGGACGCCGCCTGACCCGGATCAGCCGACGCCGGTCGGTCGGTCGCGCAACGTCATACGCTCGACCAGCGGGCGAAGCGCGGTCAGCCATTGCCGCATCCCCTCGCGCGTCGGCTCGCTCAGGCTGAGCAGCGCGAGGCGGCGGTCGGTCGGATGCGGCGCGCTTTCGAACATGCCCAGCGATACCAGCATGTTGATCCAGCGGACCGCCGTGGTGCGCGGCACCCCCGACGCACGGTAGCAGGCGCTGGTCTCGACCTGCCGCCCCGCCTCTTCCTCGAGGAAGACGAAGAGCAGCATGTCGAAGGCCGGGTCGGCGAACAGGCTGGCATCGAAATGCTGGCCGATCCCCTGCCGCGCGGCGCGCACGACCTGTCCGATATCGACGGGTGCGATGCGGATCTCGTTCTCGTGGCGGACCATCGCCTCGACCACGGCCAGTTCGTCGCGGATGCGCCGGAGACGATCGTCGATCCCCGCAGGCTCGACATCCGCCCCCAAAGCGTAGCGATCCTCGATGACATCCACTGCCTGACCCATTCCCATACCCCACCGCAGAGACTTTGCGCTCGCGCGGTTTCTTCGGGCGATATCCCGATTCTGCCGCCGATCCGCAATTCATCAACCGACTTGATGGCGTTAAAATTAGGTTAGGTTAACCAAAAACTTTACCTACCGATCCCGAATTCACTCCCGAAACGGTGTAATCTTTCGCATTCGAAGTCGTGATGGCGGATCAGAAGAAGAGTTTGCGGATAGACAGGCGAATGGTTCGACCGAGCGGATCGAGATAGCCGGGCTGATAGCCGATCGGCACCGTGCCGGTCCCGTCGGTGACCCGCTGCCGCTGGTTGAAGAGGTTGTCGACCGACAGGCTGATCCGCGTGCCACGCGCCCAGGGGTGTTTGCGAACCAGGTCCAGCCGCTGGCCCAGATCGGCGAACAGCCGGGCATCGATCGTCGCCAGGCTGCTGAAGTTCAACGCCTGCGGATTGGCCGGGGTGCCGCCATTGACCCGCGTCGCGCTCTGCCAGTTGCCCGAGAAGCGGAGGCCGATGCCGTTGTTGGAATAGCCAGCCTGCGCCTGCACCTGATGCCGCGACGTACCGCCGCTCGATCCGATCGCGTCGCCGCGCAGCAGGTCGAGCACCGGACCGCCCTCCGCGACCGTCACCCGGTCGGCAAAGGTCCAAGTGTGGTAAAGCGCGAATTGCAGCCGCCCGCCGCCACCGCCGCGACCGCCGCCGAAACCACCACCCCGGAAACCGCCGCCGCCAGGACCGCCCGGGCCACCGGGCCCGCCCGGACCGCCGGGACCACCCGGGCCGCCGGGTCCGCCGGGGCCGCCCGGCCCCGCATTGGCGGTGTCGGGCGCGCCACCCTGCGTCCCTTGTCCGTCGCCGCCCCGCCCTTCGCCACGCTGGCCGGGGCCACCCTGCCCCTCGCCGCGCTCGCCACCGCGTCGACCGGGGAAGCTCATCCCCGCGAAGGGATTGGGCCCGGTCCCGGCGCGGAACGCCTCCAACTCCTTCTGGATCTTCGACTTGAGCGGACGCGAGAAGTTGATGCCCCAGCGAAGCTGCGACCGCTCGGTCTGCGCGAAGTTGATCGGCCGCGAATCGACGCGCAACAGATCGCCTGACGCATCGCGCGAGAAACGGTCGGGGAAAGCCGCCTCGATCGCCGCGGTGGGCGTCGGGAAGGAAGCGATCGGATCGTCGGTGTTGATGCGGTAATAGTTGGCGGTCAGGTTGATGTCGCGCGCACGCCAGGGCTTGAGCGTCAGTCCGATCTTCATGACGTGGTGATTGTCCGCGACCAACGCCGGATTGCCCCCGGTCACCGCGGTGATCGTCGCGGTGGTGCCCCGCACATAGTCGAACAGCCGGACGTTGGGCGTGGTGATCGTCGGATTGCCCAGTTGCTGCGCGGTCGGCGCATCCTCCTGATCGGTCCAGGACGCGATGATCCGAACACCCTCCAGCGGGTTCCAGTTCGCGCCATATCCGATGGTGGTCAGCGTGCCGAAGTCCGACAGATGATTGGCCCCGGCATTCACGTTGAGCGACAGATTGCCGATCGCGCCCAGCACCTGGCGATCGCGATTGGTGATGGGCAGATCCAGATTGACCTGGCCGTTGACGATGTCGCGCGACACGTCGCCGGTCTGGACCAGCCCGAACCGGGTCGAACTGCTGGAAAAATCGCTCGTCGTTCCGCCGAGCTTGACGCTGGCCTGCACGTCGCCCGCAGGCAGCGCGAAGACGCGGCCGTTGAGCAGTGCGTCGACCTCCCCCGCCGAAGAGGTCGAGCGGGCGAAATTGCGCGCCGCCATCGTCAGTCCGTCGAGCGGGCCATAGGGGTTCGCAGTCGGATCGTTCGCGTTCAGCCGCGCCTGAAACCCGCTGACGTCCAGTCCGGTATCGGTCGCCACCCGACTTTCCGCGCGGTCATAGGAGCCGGTCAGCGACCAGCGCCACTTGCCGATATCGCCATTGAACGCGGTGCCCAGATGTGCGGTCAGCCCGGTATTGTTCTGGACCAGCGGGCCATAGGCATCGCTCAACCGCGCCACCGTCGCGCTGGTGGAGAAGGGCGAATAGGGATTGCCCGCCGGAACGGTCAGATTGGCCGTGGGCAGGCCGTTCCAGCTGTTGCTCTGCGTCGTCTGCACCTCGGCGTTGAACGAGGCGGTCACCTTGTCGAAGATGTTGCGCGCATAGACGATATTGGCGTCCCATTGCCGCTGCGCGGATTGCAGCGTGCGATAGGGGGTGACGTCGGTGCTGGTCGCCGGACTTCCCGCCAGTTGCGCAAGGCTGGGTGCGCCGGTCAGCCCCGACGGCACGCCGACGACACTGGGGTTCGTACCGGTCAGCGCGGCGAGGCCGGGATCGGCGGTGACGATATTGCCGCCCAGCGACGCGCTGGACGCAGGCGGGATGATCCCGCGCTCCGCCTCGGTCAGCCGCGATGTCTCCGAATAGTCGGTGTGGATGCTCAGCCGCTTGTCGCGCTGGATCCGCAACTGGTCGAGCCGAAGCTGTCCCATCGCCGAGCCGCCCTGGGTCGGCACCTTGCCGATCGCCTCGACCGCCAGCGAGCGGAAGCGCGGGCGAAGGACGAAGTTCACGACCTTCTGATCGGCGCTATAGCCGTATTTGAGCGCGACTTCCTCGGGCAGGATATCGACACGCAGGATCGCCTCGGTCGGCAGGTCGCGGATTTCCTGGAAGCCCGCGATCCGGCGGCCGTTGAGCAGGATCACCGGCGATCCGCCACGCCCGCTGGTCGTCTGCGGCGCGAGTTCGGTGAGCAGGTCGGCCACGCTCGACACGCCGTAGCTGCGGATATCGGCGGGGTTCAGTTGCTGGTCGGGGGGAATGTCGCCGGGCACGCGCCCCGGCTCGCGCCGGGCGGTGACGACGACGTCGCCCTCATCGGCGCCCTCCTCGTCCGCTTCGGGTTCGGCCTGCGCGGCGGGCGCTCGCGCGGGTGCCTGCGCCGTGGTCGACGCTGGCGGCGTCGGAGTCGGAGTCGAAATCGGCTGGGCCGCCTCGGGGCTGGCGGGGGTCTGCGGCGTGGCGGGCGGCGTGGTCGCCACCTGCGCCTGCGCGATCGCGGGCATCGCGCTCGCCAGCATCAAACCCGCCCAAAATCGCATCGACCGTCCCTCTTCCCTGTATTCAGGTTTCGGGCGTTAGGACGCAATTGTCGCACAAATGTGCCGTCCGCGACGACAAATTTCGCCAATCGATTACACACGCGACGGTCATCCCGGCGAAGACCGGGATCCTTGGCGTGCGAGCGGAATCAATGGAAAAGCGCCCCGGCTTTCGCCGGGGCGACGGTCAGGACGATCAGCCCGCAAAGGCCTTTTCGATCACATAGGCACCCGGCTGCGCGTTCGAGCCTTCGGGAAAGCCCATCGCCTCGAACTTGGCGCCCAGCGACTTGATCATCTCCATGCTGCCGCACATCATGATCCGGTCGGTTTCCGGGTTGAAGCCGTGCGCGCTGGGCAGCCCCGCGAACAACCGGCCATCGTCGATCAGCGCGTCGATGCGGCCCGAAGTGTGGAACGGCTCGCGGGTGACGGTGGGCACATAGTGGAATTTCTCCGCCGCGACCTCTCCGACCAGCGGATCCTCGGCCAGCTTGCCCGCCAGCTCGTCATGAAAGGCCAGGTCGCTGACCCGGCGGACCGAATGGACGATCACCACTTCGTCGAACATGTCATAGATGTCCGGATCGCGCGCGACCGACAGGAACGGCGCCAGCCCCGTACCGGTCGACAGCATGAACAACCGCTTGCCGGGCAGCAGCGCGTCGGCGACCAGCGTGCCGGTCGGCTTGCGACCCAGATAGATCTGGTCGCCCGGCTGCACCTTCTGCAGCTTGCTGGTCAGCGGACCGTCCTCGACCTTGATCGACAGGAAATCGAGCTTCTCGTCATAGGCCGGGCTCGCCACCGAATAGGCGCGGAGCAGCGGCTTGCCATTGTCGCCCTGCAGGCCGATCATCACGAATTCGCCCGAGCGGAAGCGGAAGCTGTCGGGGCGCGTGACCGAGAAGGAGAAGAGATGCTCGTTCCAGTGATGGACGCTCTGGACCGTCTCGACGCTCAGCGCGGTGGTCGGGGTCAGCTCGGGCAGGGCAGTATCGGTCGACAACCTCAAAACTCCTTTGCGCCCCGCGCCCGTCGATCGTTCGGCGGGGCGGGCGGACATGTCATGTGCGAATGAATCGGATGCGCCCTTACCAAGAATAGCGCAGGCTGCCTACAAAGGTCCGTGATGCCCCGTAATAGCAGCCATTGTTGAAGAAACAGCTGGTGATATGGCGCTTGTCGAACAGATTGGCGACATTGGCGGTGAGGGTCAGCCCCTCCAGCGCCGGGCCGACCCGGCCGAGATCATAGCCGAGCATCAGATCGGCCAGCCAGTAATCGGGCGACTGGAAACGCCGGACCACCGTCCGACCCGCCGCCGACGTCGTCGCGGTGCCGTCCGATTCGCCGACATAGCGAACGCCCGCGCCCAGGCTGACGCCACCCAGCGCCCCCGCCGCCCCCGCCTTGCCCAGATCGTAGGACACAAAGCTCGACCCGCTCCATTGCGGCACGCCCAGCGGTCGCGTGCCGGTGACGCCGCTCAACTGGTCGCCGGTGCCGACGACCGGAGAGCCCTGGGTCACGCGTGGATCGTTATAGGTCGCGGCGACCACCACGTCGAAGCCCGGCGCGACGGTGCCACGCCCGTCGAGCTCGATGCCCCGGATCGCGACCTCGCCGATCTGCACCTGCGCATTGGTGGGCACGCTGCCGGTGCCCGCGCGCGGATCGGCGACGGGGACGTTGCGGCGCCGCAGGTCGAAGGCGGACAGGGTGAACAGCGCCGTCGTCCCGCGCGGCTGGTATTTCAGCCCCGCCTCATATTGGCGGCCGGTCACCGGCGTGAAGCTGGTCCCGTCGGCGGTCGCGCCCGCCTGTGGCTCGAAGCTCTCCGAATAGCTGACGAACGGGGACAGGCCGACCTTCGTCTCGTACAGCGCGCCCAGCCGGGTCGTGAACGCATTCTGGTCGAGGCGGGTGACCGCGCGCGCGTTCAGATTCTGCGTCGTCTGGTTGTAGCTGTCCCACCGGCCGCTGGCGATCAGTTGCAGGCGACCGATCGCGATCTGATCCTGCACATAAAGGCCGACCTGATCGCGCTTGGTGAAATTGTGCGTCTGGTTGATCGGGAAGCTGGGCAACGGCACGCCGTAAACCGGCGCAAACAGGTTGAGATCGGGTATGTTGAACACCGGGTTCGCATTGGTGCCGGTGTAGAAGGCCTGGTAATTCTCGCCGCGATTATGCTGCCAGTCGACACCGCCCAGCAGCGTGTGGCGGACCGGCCCGGTATCCAGCTTGCCGACCAGATGATTGTCGACGGTGAAGGTCTGGAACGCCTCGTCCGAGCCCCCGCCCCCACGCTGCAGCGTCGAGAAGTCGCTATTGCCGCCGCGCGTCACGAAGCCCGAGCCATAGATTTGCCGGTAACGCAGACCGATCGCCTTGAGTTCGTGATCCATTTGGCGGATCGTATCAACCAGGCCGACCCGTGCTCGGAGCAGCGCGGCCACCGCCTCGCCGAGACCCGGGGCAGCGATTGCGGCTTGCGCCCGCGCGAGGAACCGCTCGCCCTGGCCAGCTTCCGGCCTGATCCTGAAGGTCGCTCAGAGCCCACGGATGGTGTTGTCGAGCCGGACATGTTCGCGCAGCAGTATCGCAATCGATCGGGACTGGCATATTCCGGTCAACGGCATGCGGCACTGGCCAGCAGACGGTCGACGATTGTACGCAAAGGCAATCAATAATCAAGAGATCAGAAGCTAGTATTCCCCACCTAATGCGCATTACTATATGGTTTACCAGCAAAGGATAATATGAATTGCGACAAAGCATAATTCTTGGCATAGGCTTAATTTTCGTTAGCGCCTTTCACCTAATTCCAGCGTGGTTAAACGGTGAAATTCCATCAAGATTGAGTCCAATTACAAGGGACTACAGACCTAATGTTTTTTGGTCAGCAGTTTTCGTTTTTTCTTGTGCTGGAATTTTTGGTGTAATGGTTATGACATTTGTTGTCCTGAAATGGGTACTGTCGGAATTGTAAATTTATAGGCGGCATGAGCAGAGGTAAGCTGGTCATAGCGGGTCGCGACATTGCCGCGCTGATTGGGCGCGACGCCCGCGACATAGCCGAGCGCCTGGTTGATCGACAGCGCGTTGCGCCGGGTCAGTTCCCCCTGATCGATGACGGTGATCGCCTGCGGCGTCGCGATCAGCGGGATGTCGGTCTTCGTCCCCGAGGCCGCACTGCGCTTCTCGCGCTCGCCCTCGACCACGATCTCCTCGTTGCGCGGCCGCTGCTGATCCTCGTCGGAGGGGGCCGCCGCCATCGTGTCGGCCAGCGCCAGCGCGCGGGCAGGAAGCGCAGCCGCCAGCATCGCTCCGGTGGCGCACGCGCCCAGCAGCGCTCCGCGAAGATCGCGCATAAATTTACTCCCTGCTATTGATAGTGACTCTCAACTGCTGCTAAGGACATGGCATCGAAGTGACAAGGGGCAAATGCCAGTGCCATCGGGCCAAGCCATTGACGATCGGACCGGACGCCGCTGGCGGACCGGATTCGCCATGGCGTGGCGCTGGCTGACTGCGATCGTCGGCGGCTACGGGTTCGCCGTGGCGGCGGCGATGCTGGTCGCCCGGTCCCTCCCCGTCGCCGATCCGCTCGGGCGGGTCGAGGCGACGGGATGGCCGATGATCCTGTCCTTCCTGGCCTATGCCGGGATCGGGCTCTGGTCGCTGCACGAGCAGCGGCTCGGCCGGGTCAGCGCGGTGGTGTGGGGCGGCGCGCTGGTCATGGCGATGCTGCTCAAGCTGCTGGGCCTGCGTCCGTGAGCGCGTCGGCGGCGGTTCAGCGCGGCTGGCGGCAGACCATGGCCTGGGCGCATGGCTGGCTGGGGCTGATCGCCGGGTGGATCCTGTTCACCATGTTCCTGACCGGGACCGCCGCCTATTTCCGGCCCGAGATCACCCGGTGGATGCAGCCCGAGATCCGCGCCGCGGCGGCGACGCCCGACCAGGCGGCGCAATCGGCGGTACGCTATCTCTCGCGGATCGGCGGCGACGATCTGCAATGGTATATCTATCTGCCCGACGGCCGGACGACCGCGACCCGCGTCTTCCGCGTCCCCGCCAAGCCCGATCCCAAGGCACGCGGCGACGAGCTCGACCTTGATCCCGTCAGCGGCGCACCCCTGACCGCGCGCGAGACGAAGGGCGGCGAGCATTTCTATCGCTTCCATTTCCAGCTTCAGCTTCCGCATCCCTGGGGACGCTGGCTCGCCGGGCTGTGCGCGATGGCGATGCTGGGCGCGATCATTTCGGGCGTGATCACGCACAAGCGCATCTTCGCCGATTTCTTCACGCTGCGCTGGAACAAGGGGCAGCGAAGCTGGCTCGACGCGCACAACGTCTCGGCGGTGCTCGGCCTGCCCTATCACGCGATGATCACCTATACCGGGCTGATCACGCTGGTGACCATGTACATGCCGTGGCCGACGATGATGAACTATGCCCAGCCCGCGCAATTCCTGCAGGTCGCCTATGGCACGCCGAAGGATGTCCCCGCGAGCGGGACGCGGGCGCCGCTGGTCGCGATCGCGCCGCTGGTCCAGGATGCCGAGCGCCGGTTGGGGGGCGCGGCGACCCGCCTCATCGTCCAGAATCCGGGCGACGCCGCCGCGCGCGTGTCGATCGCGCAGGCGGTGCGCGGCTCGATCAGCGCGCGGACGCCGACCGTGTCCTATGACGGCGCGACCGGGCGCTTCGTGGCGCAGACCGGCGAGGTCGCCTCGGCGATCGGGACGGCGGGCGTGCTGCTCGGTCTCCACATCGCCGCCTTTGCCGGTCCCGCGCTACGCTGGACCTATTTCGTGCTGGGGCTGACCGGCGCGGCAATGGTCGGCACCGGGCTGCTGCTCTGGACCGCCAAGCGCCGCAAGCCGGGGGCGGCGCGCTTTCTCGGGCTGACGCTCGCCGAGCGGCTCAACATCGCGGTCATCGCGGCCTTCCCGTGCGGCATGGCCGCCTATCTGCTCGCCAACCGCCTGATCCCCGCCACGCTGGAGGGGCGCGCCGACATGGAAGTCTCGGCGATGTTCTGGACCTGGGGCCTGCTCGCGCTGGCCCAGTTGGCCCTTGCCGCCCGGCCCGCCTGGACGTTCCTGTTCGGGCTGGCCGCCGCGCTCTGGACCGCGATCCCGATCGTCAACGCGCTGACCACCTCGCGCTGGCTGGTCCCCTCGCTGCTCGATGGCGATCACCTGTTCGCCGCCTTCGACCTCGCCTGCCTCGCCATCGGCATCGGTTTCGCCGTCGCCGCGCGGGTCAGTGCGCGGCCCGTCCCCAAAGCCCCCGACCGGTCGCGCCGGTCCCTGGAGCCCGTCCATGCCTGAAACCATCGCACTGTGCTTCATCGGCTTCTGGCTGATCGCCGCGGGATCCCACCGTCATGCGCGCGAGGCGGGGACGCTGCACGACGCGCGGCTGCGCGGCGGGTTGAAGCTGCTCGGCGCGGCACTGCTGCTGCTTGCGCTGTCGGGCTGCGGCACGGCGGTGACCGGCGAGCGGATCGTGCGCATGTTCGGCGCCGCCTCGATCGCCGGGGTCGCGCTCAACCTGCTGCTGTCCGTTCGCGCGCGCGCGGCCTTCGCACCGCTGCGCGCGATCAACCGGCTTGCGGGTCGAACACGGACCAGCCGGTCCGCTGCACCAGCCGTTCGAGCGCCAGCGTACCAAGCTGCGAATTCCCGCGGGCGTTGAGGCCGGGCGACCAGACGGCGATCGAGGCGCGGCCGGGCACGATCGCCAGGATCCCGCCGCCGACGCCCGACTTGCCGGGCAGGCCGACGCGGAAGGCGAATTCGCCCGAGCCGTCATAATGGCCGCAACTCATCATCAGCGCGTTGATGCGCCGCGCCCGCTGCGGTGACACGACCGAGCGTCCCGTCCCCGGATTGATCCCCCGCGCCATAAGATAGCGCCCCGCCAGCGCCAGTTGCCGACAGCTCATCGCCAGCGCGCAGAAATGGAAATAGACGCCCAGCACGCGCTCCACGGCATGATGGAGATTGCCGAAGGCGTACATGTAATGCGCCAGCGCCTGGTTGCGGTGGCCGGTTTCCATCTCCGCCTGCGCGACGCCCGCGTCGATGACGATATCCTCCTCCCCCGCCAGCGCACGGACGAAGCGCAGCATCTCGCCGATCGCCTCGCGCGGCTCGTATCCGCCGAGCAGCATGTCGGCGACGACGATCGCGCCCGCGTTGATGAACGGATTGCGCGGGATGCCGCCCTCCGTCTCGAGCTGGACGATCGAGTTGAACGCGGTCCCCGACGGCTCGCGTCCGACTCGCCGCCAGAGCTGGTCGCCGACCGCGCCGAGTGCCAGCGTGAGCGCGAAGACCTTGGAAATGCTCTGGATCGAGAAACTCTCCTCGGCATCGCCCGCCAGATGGCACTGGCCGTCCGCCTCGACGATCGCCATGCCGAACCGATGCGGATCGATACCCGCCAGCGCTGGGATGTAATCCGCCGGTTTGCCCCGGTCGGGGGCCTCGGCCATTTCGGCGGCGATATCGGCGACGATCGTGGACAGGTCCATGCCGCCGTCGTGCCGCCGATGCGACGCTTTGTCGAGCCGCCGCGAACCCGTCACAAACCACGGCTAGGGAGCCGTCGCTTCCTCCCAAAGCACCGGAACGGACCGAAATCAGCATCATGCGCGACAGGGACACGCCCCCGCCCGCCCCCGGATTCTGGACGCTCGCCAGCGTCGAGGGGTGGGAGCGATGTGCGATACAGGGCGCGAAATCGCTGCTGACCCTGTATCTGCTGACCGACCTTCTGGCGCATGGCGGGCAGGCGTGCTGGGGGATGGGGACCCTGCGCGCGGGGATCGAGCGGATGACCGGGCCACAGCCCGACATCGCCTTCGCCTCGCAGCTTTACGGGCTTTACGGCGCACTGACCTATCTGGTGCTGCCGCTGGGCGGGTGGATCGCCGACCGTGGCGCGCGGCGACGGCCCGCCATGTATCTGGGCGCCGCGTTGATGGCGACGGGGCTGATCGCCTTGGCGACCCATGCCTGGGCGCTGGTCGGGATGGCGGCGATGATCGCGGGGATCGGGCTGCTCAAGGGCAACCTCGCCGCCGAGGTCGGCGCGCTGCGGCGTGACGGCGGCGGCGAGCGGCTGTTCGCCGCCTATCTCGCCTGCCTCAATGGCGGGGCGATGCTGGGTCCGCTAATCGGCGGGTGGCTGGCGCAGCGCCTGGGGTTCGGCGCGGCGTTCGGCGCGATGGCGGCGAGCATGGCGGTCGCGATGATGCTGCTGCGCGCCGCGCCGCGCGTGACCGTGGCGCGCGATCCCGCCACCGCCTCGGGGCGGATCGACTGGTCGCGCGTGTTCCCGACGATCGTCGCGGTCACTCTCTGCTTCTGCGCCTATGAGCAATTGACCAACATGGTGCTGGTCTGGGCGCGCGAGCGGGTCGACCTGACCGTCGCCACCCTTTCCGTTCCACCAAGCTGGCTGGCGGCGACGGACGGGCTGTTCACCATCATACTGGCACTCGGCGCCTATCGCTTCTGGCCCTGGCTGGCACGGCGGGGGCTCGAACCCGGCGCGGCGCGCAAGCTGGCGCTGGGGGGCGTGGCGATGACGCTCGCCTATAGCCTGTTCGCGCTCCTGTCCCTGGGCGGCGGCCGGGTCGGGCTGGGCGGACCGATGATCGCGATCCTGCTCCTCGATATCGGCGTCGTGCTGGCCTGGCCCGCCGCGCTTTCGATCGTCACCGCGGGCGCGCCGTCCGCCCGGCGCGGGATGATGACGGGGCTGTTCTACCTCCACGGCTTCGTCGCGCATCTGGTCGTCGGGCAGCTCGGGACCTTCTACGCGGTGTGGCGACAACCGCATTTCTGGCTGGTCCACGCCGCGCTCGCGCTGGCGGGCGCAGGCGTTGCGCTGACCATCCGGCGCGGTCAGGCGACGACGACCTCCACCCCTGCCAGCGCCTCGGCATAGGCGGGCGACAGCGGGGCATCGGTCACCAGCATCGCGACGGCGTCCAGCGGCGCGACCTGGATCGTGCCGGGGCGATCGAACTTGCTCTGGTCGGCGGCGATCAGCGTCCGCCGCGACCGCGCGACCATCATCCGGCACAAGGCGGCCTCCCCCGCGTGATAGTCGGCGAAGCCATGGTCCAGATGGACCGACTCCACCGACAGGATCGCCAGCGTCGGCGTGAACATCGCCAGATAGTCGCGCGCGGTGGAATCGAAGCAGGCGCGATATTCGTAATCCATCTCGCCACCCGCCAGCATGATTCGGTTGTCGTTGCGCCCGCCCAGCTCGGCGGCGACCCCGACCGCGTTCGTGACGACGGTCAGCCCCTGATGCTCGCGCAGCGCCTTGGCGACGTAATGACCGGTGGTGCTGGCATCGAGATAGATGGTCTGCCCATCGGCCACGAGCTGCGCGACGGCGGCGGCGATACGCTGCTTGGCCTCGGCATGGCGTTGCAGGCGGCTGGCGAAGGAGCCCTCGGTCTCGACCTTGGCGATGCGCACCGCGCCATGCGCCCGCACGACCGCGCCCGAGGCTTCAAGCACGCGCAGTTCGCGCCGCACCGTCTCCTCGGACACCGACAGCGCCTCGGCCAGGTCGCCGATGCCCTGAAAGCCGCCTTCTCCCAGAAGCGCCACGATCTCATGCTGGCGGCGCTGGCGTTTCATCATATCGGGCGAATCCTATCGTTGGGATCATGCTAGCGTGCGACCATGTGGCCAGGAAGCCCACACAAAGCCGCCGACGGTGCCCGATGGGACCGTCGGCGGAGGGGCGTTCCGGCACCGCTGGGGGCAGATGCCGGATCGGGGAGGGGTATGGATCAGAAGGCGTAGGCGAGGTTGAGCATGTAGATGCGGCCCGTCTCGACATAACCGCCCTTGCGGTCGTTCGAGAGATAGGCCTTTCGCTCGCTGGTCGTCGCCCAGTAGCTGTGCTCGTCGAACAGGTTCTGCACCGACCCGCCCACCGTCAGCCCGGAGGGCAGCGTATAATTGACGATCAGGTTGGAGATCGTCGTCGGCTGGATATAGGTGTCCGGACGGCTGGAGCGCAGGTCGTACAGCCGGTCGCCGGTGTAGTTATAGTTCCACTCCGCCGAAAGGCCGCCACGGGCATAGAACAGCGCGGCATTGTACATGATCTTGGGCGCCTGGGTCATGCGCTGGTCGCGCATCTGCCCGTTGACGAACACCCGTGCAGTGGCGCGCTGCACCGTCACATTGGCCTGGAGCCCGAGCCCGTCGAGCAGCCCCGGCAGGCCCTTCAGCGAATAGCGACCGAACAGTTCGACGCCGTAGATCTTGCCGGTGGCGTTGGTGGTCAGGCTCGATACCTCGACCCCGCCCTGCTGTTCCGACTGGGGGTTGCCCCAGATGTTATAGTCGCCGGTCGCGTTCGTCGTACCGGTCGCGAACAGGACGTGGTTCAGGCTCTTGTAGAAGGGGCTGATCGAGAAGAAGTCGGTGCCCTGCCCCTTATACTCGACCGAGGCGTCGTAATTCCACGACGTCTGCGCATCCAGGTTCGGGTTGGGGATGAACACCCCCGTCACTTCGCCCAGATCGTTGCGCGACACGCTCGTCGGCCCGAGAAGCAGATCGAAGGCGGGACGCGAATAGCTCTTCCGGATCGAGGCCCGGACGACCATGTCGTCATTGGGACGGTAGTTGGCGATCACGCTGGGCAGCCACTGGTCATAGTGGCGCGCCGAGGTGGCAAAGCCCGCGCTGTTGCCCTGATCCTGCCAATAGGTGCCCTTGAACCGGTTATATTCGTAGCGGACGCCCGGCACGACCTGAAGATCGCCGAACTGCATCGTCGCCATGACATAGCCCGAAAGCCGGTTCTCGCGCCCGTCGAGACGGTTTTCCTTCAGCTTGACCGGATCGAGCCCGGCGATCTTCGGCGTCGAGAGCTGCGCGACCTGATTTTCGATATAGCTGGTGTCGATCAGGAAGATCGGCACCTGCGCCGCGCCGTTCATGAACCCGCCCAGCATCCGCCCGGGCAGCGACGTCAGCGCCGGGCCGGTCGCGGCATAGCGCGGCGAGGCGCTGCCATCGGCATTGGGGAAGGTATATTGCAGCGCGCCGTCATCGCCCAGCGCGTTGGCGTAACGCTTGGCATCCTCGACCTTCGCGCCCGCCGACACCGAGACGAGACCCTGGTCGGCGTGATGCCAGGTCGTGTCGAACTGCCCCTCCAGGCGGCGCTCCCAGGTATTTTCGAACTGCTGGGTGACGTACCACTGCTTAAGCTTGGTCAGGTCGGTCAGATAGGCGCGCGCCGCGTCGGTCAGCACGACCTGCGGAAAGGTGCGGTTGCCGATCGAGGTGACCATCCGGTAATTGGCCGTGCCCGTATTGTCGGCGGTGCCGATATAGGGCGCACCCGCGAAACCCGACTGGATACGCAACGGATAGTCCTGCGACCCGCGCGAATAGGCGCCGTGATAGTCGAAGGTGAAGTCGCCCGATCGCGTCTGGCCGCCGATCTTGGTCGTCACCAGCGCCTGGTTGCTGTGCTCGGTGCGGAAATAGTCGGTCGCGGTCAGGCCGTAGTCGGCGCGGTAGCCGGCGGCATCATAGGAGCCGCCATTGGGGTTCGGGTTCGTCTGATAGGGCGCAAGGCTGGTCTGGCGCAGCGCGGTCTGGTCCATCCAGCTCTTGAGGTTGTACTGGCCATAGGTCGAGTGCCAGTAGAGGTCGGTCGTCTCGCCCCGCCAGTCGAGGTTCAGCGTGCCGCCCAGCCGCTGGATGCGGTTGCGGAACGACTGCCACTGGACGCCGCGCGCGAACAGATTGTCCAGATTGTCGCGGATCATGCCGGGGATGTTATTGTTATACTTCTCCCAGTCGTGCTGCACGGCGGTCGACTCGCCCAGCACATGCTTCAGGCCGTAATAGGCCGAGGCATAGATGCCGAAATCGCCGAAGCGCTGCGCCGTCTCCACCTGCGCGGTGCCGCCCCACGGATCCTCGCCGCGCGCCGCCGCGCGACCCGCGACCTGGCCCTGCAGGCGGATCTGGCTGCGATGGTTGGGCAGGTCGAAGGCGGTGATCGGCACCATGTCGATGATGCCCGCGATCGCGTCGCCATCATATTTGGCGGTCGGCGCCTTGTCGACGCGCACCGTCTGGAGCGAGAAGGGCGAAAGCAGGTTCATCGAGATGGCGCGGGTGCGCGCATCGGTCTGCGCCAGCCGCACGCCGTCGAACGAATAGGCGTTGTACGAGGTGTCGAGCCCGCGGATCGAGACATATTGCGCCTCGCCGGTCGCGGCCGCGTTGCGCGACTGATCGACCGACGAGCTGATGCCGGGCAGGCGGGTCAGCAGGTCGGCGAGATTCTGCTGCGGCTGGACCCGCAATTCCTCGCCCGAGACGACGGTGGCGAGCGACTGGCTGCGCAACTGTTCGTCCTGCGCGTCGACCAGCGCCTGGCGATGCCCCTTCACCACCACGTCCTCGCCCACCTGCGGATCGGGCTCGGCCGCCACCGGCTCGGCCGAGACGGGTGTAGCGGGATCGGCGGCCAGCGCCGGTGCGGCGATCAGAAGCGTGGCGGCGGTGCCGCACAGCAGGCGCACGACATGCGCCCGCTTGAACGAAGCGGTCATGGAATTCCCCCTGGATCAATCGTGATGGCGACGCCCCCCGGGCGCCTTCGACGGCTCCGCTAGAGGTGGGCTGTGACAGTCCGATGACTTATTGACCGGTTTTTGATGACATTCGGAAATTCTGTCATTGTGACGGCAATCACCTGACCGTTAACCAAGCGACTGTCACAGTTCTGACCCCGAAATTCGGCAGAGACGCCCGATGCCCATCATCCGTCAATCCGCCCGCCGCCTCGCCCCGATGCTGGCACCGCTCCTCGCCTCGAGCCTTGCCGCGCCGGTCGCGGCGCAATCCGCGGCGCCGAAGGGCATGACGCTCGACCGGGTGGTGATGCTGATGCGCCACGGCGTCCGCGCGCCGCTCGACGGAGAAGTGCCGCACGGCACCCGCACCGCGACACCCTGGCCGATCTGGTCCACGCCGGAAAGCGAACTGACCCCGAACGGCGCCGCCGCGCTGGCGGTCGAGGCACGCGCCGATCGCGCCATGTGGGTCGCGCGCGGACTGATGGCCGCGGACGCCTGCCCCGCCAAGGGCACGGTGCGCATCCGGACCAACAGCTCGTCGCGGACCATCGCCAGCGGCGACGCCTATGCCAAGGGGCTCGCTTCCGGTTGCGGCATCGCGATCGATCACAAGCCGCTCGGACAGGCCGATGCGCTGTTCGAACCGCTCCGCGCCCATGCGACGCGATTCGATGCGACGGCGGCGGTCGCGGACATAAATGGTTTCACCGGCGGCATGGACGCACTGGTCGCGCGGCATCGCGAATCGCTCGCGCTGCTCGACAAGGTGCTCGGATGCGGCGTGCCGACCGTCTGCGATCCCGCCGGACCGCCACGCCTGACGCCCTCCGCCGATGGCAAAGGCATCGATCTGACCGGGCCGATCCGCACCACGTCGGGGACCGCGCAGGTCTTGCTGCTCCAATATGCGGAGGGGCTGCCATCCTCGGTCGGCGGCATACTGGTCGACGGGGCGGTGCTGGCGCGGCTGGGTGCGGTCCATGCCGCGCTGTTCGACGTCTATTCGCGCTCGCCCTATATGGCCGCGCACCAGTCGGCCGCGTTCGGCCGCCACATGATCGCCGCGCTGACCGAGGCGGAGGGGCCGAAGATCGACCTGCTGGTCGGCCACGATACCAACGTCACCGCGCTGGCGGCGCTGCTCGGCTTCGATCTGGTCGCGCCGGGCTATGCCACCAATGACGCCGCGCCCGGCGGCGCGATCCTGATCAACCGCTGGCACGACCGCGCGGGCAAGCCCTTCGTCACGGTGGATTACCGCACCCAGTCTCCCGACCAGATCCGCGCGCACGCCACCACCGTCAGCGTGCGGCCGGTGCAGGTGCGCGGTTGCCCGGCCAGCGCACCCTGTCCACTCGATCGGTTCGCCTCGCTGTTCGCGGGGCGGCTGGCGCCACTGGCGGACTGATCTCCGCCCGGTCCGGGTCACTCTTGAGGCAACGACCGAGATCTTCCGCCAATAAGGACCTGAGCCTAAGCCTTTGCTACGCAAAGACCTAGTCTGCGCAACCCTCTCCCCTCCACGAGGGGCGAGGGAAGGACAGGCATGTCGAATATCGATCGGCCCTAGCGCAAGCCGTTGTCCTGCCTGGCCCCGGCCCCCCGCCTATGCGGGGGAACAGAGATTTTGCGGATACGAACAGGACGTTCGCAGAGATATCCCGCTCGCTCCCCATGTGAACGCTTCGCTTACTCTTTCGACGGTAGAGCGGACGCCATGTCCGTTCCCGATACCATGCCCCGCTATGGCGCGCCCGCACCGGGCCTGATGCCGATGGTGCGCGGATGTCGTCCGCATCTGCTGGCGGCGGCGGCGTTTTCGGGGCTGGTCAACCTTCTCAACCTCGCACCGTCGATCTTCATGCTCCAGGTCTATGACCGGGTGGTGCCGACACGCGGGCTGCCGACGCTGGCGCTGTTGACGCTGATCCTGGTCGCGGCGCTGGCGGTCTATGCCATCCTCGACGCGGTGCGGATGCGGCTGTTGCTGCGCGCCAGCATCCGGCTCGAGCGGCGGCTGGCCCCGGCGATCCTGCTGCGCATCCTCGGCTCGCCCAGCGGCACGCCCACCGAACGCGCGCAGGCGATGCGCGATTTCGACACGGTCCGCGCGACCCTGACCGGTGCGCCGGTGATCGCGCTGTTCGACGCGCCCTGGGCACCGATCTACATCCTGATCGCCTTCCTCCTCCACCCGTGGATCGGCGTGCTGGCACTGGTCAGCGCGCTGCTGCTCGGCGGCATCGCCATCGCCAGCGAGCGGCTGACCGAGCCCGACGTGCTGTCGCTGCGCGGGCGCACCGCGCTGGCGCAGCGGGAGCAGGATGCCTCGATCCTGGCCTCCGACGTGGCGCAGGCCTTGGGGATGCGCGACGCGCTCGTCACCCGTCACTTGCTCGAACGCGCCGATCTGGCGCGGCGGCAGGCGGCCCTGTCCGGCCGGTCGGGCCAGTTCCTGGCGGTCACCAAATTCCTGCGCCAGTTGCTCCAGTCCTTGGCCCTGGCGCTCGGCGCGTGGCTGGCGGTGAAGCAGGAGATTTCCGGCGGCGCGATCTTCGCCGCCTCGCTGCTGCTCGGCCGTGCCCTACAGCCGGTCGAGCAGATATTGGGCGCGATCAAGCCGCTGACCACCGCGCGGCAGGCGTGGCGATCGCTCGATGCCTTTTGCCGCCGCCCCGCCCCCGGCCGTGGCGCGACCACCCTCCCCGCGCCGACCGGACGGATCGAGGTGCGCGGAGTCGAGGTGAAGGCCCCCGGCACCGATCGCGCAATCCTGTCCGACATCAGCTTCACGGTGAATCCGGGCGAGATCGTCGCGCTGGTCGGCCCCAGCGGTGCGGGCAAGTCGACGCTCCTGCGCGTGCTCGCCGGCGCGATGACGCCCGATGCGGGCGAGGTGCGGATCGACGGCGCATCGCTTGCCGACTGGAACCGCGAGCAACTGGGCCGCCATCTGGGCTTCATGCCGCAGGCGCCCACGCTCTTCCCCGCCACGGTCCACACCAATATCGCGCGCTTCCGCAGCGTTCTCGACGGCGAGAGCGAGGCACTCGATGCCGAGGTCGTCGCCGCGGCGCAGGATGCCGGATCGCATGACGTGATCCTCGGCCTGCCCCACGGCTATGCGACGATGCTGGAGCGGGGCGAGGCCGACCTGTCCGCCGGGCAGGGTCAGGCGGTCGCGCTGGCGCGCGCGCTGTTCGGACGGCCCGGCCTGGTATTCCTCGACGAGCCCAACGCGCATCTCGACAGCGAGGGCGAGGCGCGGCTCGCGCGGACGCTGCAGTCGTTGCGCGATCGCCAGGCGACGGTGATCGTCTCGACGCATCGCACCGGGCTGCTCCAGACGGTCGACAAGGTGTTGCTGCTGCGCGGCGGCAAGATCCAGCTCTTCGACGACCGCGCCAGGGTGATCCGCCAGCAGACTCCCCCGCCGCCCGAGGGCATCGTGACAGCCGGGGGTGCGCGATGACCGCGCTCGCCCGCTCGCAGCTGGCCGATCGGCTGGCGCTCGACGATTCGCCGCGCACCGCGATCCGGGTCGGCCTCGCCGTCGCGTTCCTGTTCTTCGTCGTCGGACTCGGCTGGGCCGCCTTCGCCCGGCTCGACGCCGCCGCCGCCGGAGAAGGGCAGGTCACCGTGTCGGGCAATCGCCGCACCGTGCAGCATCGTGACGGCGGTATCGTGAAGGCGATGATGGTCCGCGACGGCGACCATGTCCGCGCCGGGCAGATCCTGTTCCGCCTCGAGGGTGCCGAAGTCGCCGCCAGCGAGCGAGCGCTGGCCGCCAGCGTCATCGACCTGAAGGCGCAGCGCGCGCGGCTGGAGGCCGAGGTGGCGGGCCGCGCGATCGTCTGGCCCGCCGAATTCACGCAGGCGACCGGCGACGACCGGCTGTTGATCGCGCGCGCGCAGAGCCTGCAACTGGCGCAGATGCGCAGCCGCGCCGCCGCGCTCGCCGCCGGGGATCAGGTGCTTCGCCAGCAGGCCGCCGAGGCGGGCCGCCAGACGTCGGGCCTCGACGCGCAGGCGCAGGCCAGCGCCCGCCAGCGCGCCAGCCTTGCCCAGCAGCTCGAAAGTACGCGGAAGCTCGCGGACGAGGGCTATGTCTCGCGCAACACGGTGCGCGCGATCGAGCGCTCGATGCAGCAGCTGGAGGGCGCGGACGCCGACTATAGCTCCCGCTCCGCCGCCGCGCGCGAGCAGATCGGGCAGAGTCGGGCGCAGATCGTCCAGACGCGTCGTCGCCAGGTCGAGGATGCCGCCACCAGCCTGCGCGACACGCAGTTCCAGTTGAACGAGATACTGCCCAAATGGGCCGCCGCACGCGAACAACTCGCGCGGACCGAGATCCGCGCGCCGGTTTCCGGCCGGGTGGTCGGCCTGCGCGTCTTCACCGTCGGCGGCGTCATTCAGGCGGGACAGCCGATCCTCGACATCGTGCCCGACGCAACCCCGCTGATCGTCCGCGCCAATTTCGCGCCAGGCGATATCGATGGCGTCGTCGCCGGGCGCCCGGCCGAGGTGAAGTTCCTGTCCCTCCACGACCGGGGCCTGCCGATCCTGACCGGAACGGTGCACGCCGTCTCCGCCGACGCGCTGCGCGACGAAGCCTCCGGCCGTAGCTATTTCAGCGCGGAGATCGCGGTGCCGCACGACCAGATCGCGCGGATCGCGGCGGTGCGCGGTGGCGATACCGGCATCCGCGCGGGCGTCCCCGTCGCGGTCACCGTGCCATTGCGCAAGCGGACCGCGCTGCAATATCTGTTCGATCCGCTGACCGAAGCCTTTTCGCGGTCCTTCCATGAACGCTAGGCCCCGGTTCGCCCTGCTGTCGCTGCTCGCGCTCGCGGCACCTCCGGCGGTTGCGCAGGAGCTGTACGACCCCGACACGCTCGACCGCGCGATCGCCGATGCCTATCGCAGCAATCCGACGCTGGAGGCGGGCCGCGCGCAGCTTCGCGCGCTCGACGAACAGATCGTGCAGGCCGGTTCACCCTATCGGCTGACCATCGGGGTCAACGTCAATCTCCAGTATCGCCAGCAGGATCAGCGCAACCTGCTCGACCAGTTCGGCACGGCGCGCGCGCGGACGATGGGCGCGACGATCTCCGCCTCGCAGATCCTGCTCAACGGCGGCCGCACCGCCGCGCAGGTCTCCGCCGCCGAGGCGACCGTGCTGGCGGGGCGCGAGCGGTTGCGCGAGACCGAGAATGCGATCCTGCTCGCGGTCGTCGACGCCTTTTCCTCGGTGCTGCGCGATCAGGCGCTGGTCGCGATCCAGACCCGGTCGCTCGACAGCTACGGCCGACAGGTCGACCAGGCGGTCGCGCGTGAGCGGGGCGGCGACCTGACCCGGACCGACATCGCGCAGGCGCAGGCGCAGGCCGAGATCATCGCCGCACAGCTCGCGCAGGCCAAGGCCAATCTCCAGGCGAGCCGCGCGCGCTTCGCCGCACTGGTCGGGCGTAATCCCGGCCGCCTCGCCCCGCCGCCGCGCCTGCCGGGACTGCCCAGTTCGCTGGAGTTCGCCTTCCAGACCGCCGAGAGGGAAAGCCCCGCCATCTGGCAGGCGACCATGGCCGCCCGCGCCGGGGACGCCCGTATCGCGGCGCAGCGCGCCGAGCGCGCGCCGATCGTCGCGCTGACCGGCGGCTATGGCTATGCCAGCCCCTATTCCTATCAGTTGCGCGACATGGGTGGGCAGGCGAGCGGCGGCCTGAGCGTCACCATGCCCCTGCTGGCGGGCGGGCTGATCGGATCGCGCATCCGCGCCGCCGTCGCCGAGCGCCAGCAACTCGGCTTCGAGGCGGAGGGCATAAGGCGCCAGGCGCTGGCCGACGTGCAGGAAAGCTGGAACCAGTCGGTCGCCGCCACCGCGCAGCAGGATGCGGGCCAGCGCGCCACGGAGGCGGCAGAGGCCGCGCTGACCGGCGTCCGGCGTGGTTTCCAGGAAGGGTTCCGCTCCAATTTCGAAGTGCTCGATTCGGAACAGCGGCTCCTCAACGCGCAGATCGTCGCGACCAATGCGCGCTATTCGGGCTATGTCGCACAGGCAAGGCTGCTCGCCACGCTCGGCCGGTTGCAGGCGGGGATCATCGAGGCGGGGGTGCCGGTCTATGACGCCTCCGCCAATATCCGGCAGGTGAAGAAGACGGTGTTCGGACCGTTCGACCCGCTGCTCGCCCCTATCGACCGCGCCTCGCGTCCCGACGCGAGCGCCCCGCCCGCACCGGTGCTGGCGGCCGCCGAAGCCCCGGCGCTGATCGCCCCCTCGACGCCCGCCGCCCCCGCGACACTGGGGACGACGCTGCCCGTCGCGCCAATCCCGAAGCTGGCGATGCCGTCCTTCGCCGCGCTGAGCGATGCCGTGGTGACGGGCGGGTCCCTTCAACGGCGCTGAGCGTTAGGGCGGATCCCGTTCCTCTCCTGTACGTGGAGGAATGAACGCTACGCGCGCGCCGCGAGTTCGCCGTACAATTCCCGGTACGCCCCGATGATCGTCGGATGGTCGTAGTCGCGCTTTACCCGCTCGCGCATCGTCTCGCCCATCCGGTCGCGCAAACCGGGTTCGTCGAGGATGCGCCGGATCGCGGCGGCGGTGGCGGCGGGGTTGACCAGCGGGGTGACGATGCCACCCGCGCCCTGATCGGCACCGCCGCGCCCCTCGATCATCTCACGGCAACTGCCGACATCGGGCGCGACGACGGGGATGCCACATGCCCCGCCCTCCAGAATGACCAGCGGCTGCGCCTCCGACAGGCTGGTCAGCACCAGCAGGTCGATTTGCGCCATCCAGTCCTCGATCCGCACCCGCCCCTCGAAGGACAGCGCATCGCCCAGCCCCAGTTCGGCAACCAGCGCGGTGCATTCGGCCGCATATTCGGGATCCTCGTCCTCCGGCCCAAGCACGACGAAGCGGATGTCGGGGCGCGCGTCATGGACGATCGCGGCGGCGCGGATATAGGTCTTCACGTCCTTGATCGGCACGACGCGCCCCAGCAGCGCGACGATCGGACGCGTGGGGTCGCGCGCATCGGCGAGGTGCGCGAAACGGTGCACGTCGACGCCATTGGGGATCGCGCGCACCCGGTCCGGCGCCGCGCCCAGCCGCCGCTGCACGGCATTGTTTTCGCCATAGAGTGCGACGATCGGGTCGCAGGCGTCGTAACAGGCCTCGGCATAGCTGGTGAACGCCCGCACCCACAGGTCGCGCAGGTCGCGAACGCTGCGCTCCATCTGCAGCCCGGTGTCGATCTGGTCGCCGATCCACTCGGCCATCATGACCTCGATCTGCCGCTCCAGCAGGTAGATGCCGTGTTCGGTGATGAAGGCGGGTCGCCGGGTCTGATGTCGCGCGCGTGCCGCGAGCAGCCCGGCGAACCCGGTCGAAATGGTGTGATAGACCCGCGCACGCGGCAAGGGCGCGGTCAGTACCGCGAGCAGTCCGCCGAGCAGCGTGCGCATCGCCCAGAAATAATGGTGGAAGGACGCGCGCGGCAGGATCGCGCGATAATGGCGCTGCAACCTCTGGAAGGTCGCCGGATGCGCCAGAATGTCGCCCGGTGCGGGCATCGGGTTCAGTTCCGCGAACAGGTCGAGCAGGGTCGTGATCGCCTCCTGCCGCCCGGTCGCGACGAAGACCATGAGCGCCTCGGCGATGCGCACCGCCACCGCCTCGGGGACCCGTCGCGGCGCTTCGGCGGCGGGGGCGAGCCCGATCTCGGTCACCGCGACGACATTGGCGGGCGGCGTGATCCGGAAGGGCAGCGGCGCCGGGCTGGGCTTGATCGCCACGATCGCGAAGCGAATCTCGGGCAGGTTGGTTATCAGGTCCTGCAACCAGCCCGAGACGCCGCCGATGACGTAGGGATAGGCGCCCTCGACGATCAGGCAGACATCCGCCTCCGCGCCGTCCCGGTCGGTGACGGTCATCGTGCCGCCTCCGCGCGCCACCATCCGGCCATGCCGTCATCCGCCTCGACGGCCGGAGACGCGGCATGAATTCGGTCGATCGTGGCATAGTCGCGCGCCGCCCACGCCGCTTCGACCGCCAGTTCCGCCGTCTCCACCGCCAGCCCGCGCGCCTTGAGCAAACAGGCCGCGTCGTCGCGCAGATGCTGGCGCTGGCTATCCGACAGGAGCCGGTTGGCGCGGCCGTGCTCGGCGAGCAGTCGGCCCAGCGTCTCCGCCGCGCCGTCGTCCCCGGCGGCGATCCTCGTTTCGAGCGCGGCGCGCTGTTCGCCCAGATTCTGGGTGATCCGGGCGGAGGCGGCGGCGGCGAGCGCACGGATCGTCTGGTCCGGGTCGTCGAGCATCCGCGCGACCAGCGGCGACAGCCCCGGCTCGAAGGCGCGCACCACGGTTTCCAGCGCGCGGCGACGGGCCGAAACCGGTCCATGACGCAGGATCGCGACCAGCGAGTCGAGGCCCTCGGGCGCGGGGTGATGGATGCGCCCGTCGAGCAGTCGCGCCATCTCGCGCGCGGCACCCTCTCGCCGGATCGAACGGCGTTCCCATCCGGTGGTCGGGTCGATCGGCTGGCGTTCCGCGCGGCGCTCGGCGAGGCGGCCGACGACCTGCCCCGCCATCAGGCCGATCGGGCCAGCGAGCCCGAGCACCGCCGCCGCGAACCCGCCATGCGGATCCGACCGCAGCCAGATCGCGCAGGTCAGCAGCGCCAGCGCGACATGCCCCAGCAATGCCGCCGCGACGCCCAACCCGCCCTGGAGCGACAGCCCGATCCAGCCGATATCGAGGATCGCCAGCGCGCTGTAGCGGGCGGTCATGCCACCTGTCCCGTGGGGCGGTCCTTGTCCCGCGTCGCGCGCACGGCACGCAAACCGCCCTGCCCCTGATCGAACAGCAGCGGACCGAGCCACCCGGCGATCTCGGCGAGTTCGGCCATGCGATGCGCGTTGAACGACTCGATCGGGATCGTGTGGAACAGCAGCAGCCCGCGTACCGCCCCCGGCGCGTCGGTCAGCGGGACGGCCGCGACGCCCAGCCCCGCCAGCCATTCGCGGTCCGACCGCCGGGCGACATGGCGGATCCGCGGATTGTCGGCCAGCGCCGCGACCATCGCGGGCGGCAGCGTGTCGGGACGCCCCAGGCTATGGCCCTGCACGCCGCGTCCGCGCAGCCAGCCATGCGCCCCGTCGGGGCCCAGACGGTAGCAGGTGAAATCGTCGCTCGCCGCCGCCAGCTCGATCAGTTCGGCCATCGCCTCATGCCGCGCGGCGGGGTCCACCGCCGACAGCCGCGTCGCGGTGGCCACGACATGGCCCAGCGTGCGGGGATCGCCCGCCACCTTGCGCTGGAGGATACGGTTGGTGCGGGTCAGCCGGTCGTGCGCGTCGGTCATCCGCGCCATGTCGCGGATCGCCTGCGTCGCGCGCCGCTCGGCCCGCGCCTGACGACGCTTGCGGAGCAGCGTCACCTCGCCGATCGAGACCGCCGCGACGCCCCAGAGGAGCGGCGGCAGCGAGAGATGGAGCAGCGTGTCGAGATAGTCGCGCGCCTGCCCATCGCCATGCGCCGCGACCAGCCAGAGTATCGACGCGACCGCGGCCGCGATCACCCCCGCGCCGGTGCCATAGACCAGCGCCATGACCAGCACCGGCATCCAATAGGGACTTGGGCGGATATCCGCGAAGCCCGTGCCCCCGGTCAGCGCATGGTCGATGACCGCCAGCAGCGCGAAGACGATCGCGATTTCCACAAGGACGCGAATCCCCCGCCGGACGGAGAAGGGCGCTTTGGTATCGATGGGCACGGCGTCGCGCATCACGGGCTCCCCAGGCTGCGGGTCAGGACGGCGCGGCCGAACACTTGCTGACCGGAAAAGCCCGGTCGGCTGATCGAGGTCAGGCCGCCCGACGCCTCGATCCGCCAGAAAAGGCCGATCGGCGCGGCGACCGCGAGGCTGGCATTGGGGCCATCGCCGCCGAAGCGATCGACCGTCCATCCGGCAAGTCCGGTCAGTTGCACCTCGCCCACCGCCTCGCCCAGCATCGCCTGCACGCTATGGTTCTCGCGGTCGGCCAGCGCAACGACCGGCTGGCCATTGGCATCGCGCGCGGCGCGACGGACATATTCCGCCTCGATCCGGTAGCTGAGGCCGAGCAGCGGGTAACGGCGGCGGATGAGATATTCGAGGCCAGCGGCCAGCGTCACCGTATCGGTCGCCCCCCGCTCGCCCGCCAGCCCATAGCGATTGACGCCCAGATCGGCCTGGCCGACCAGCCCCGAGTCGAACCGGTACACCCCGCCCAGCGCGGCGCGCGACAGATAGCCGCCAGCAAGCACCTGCGCCGGGGTGGCATAATCGGGCATGTGCCGGGTCAGGCTGACGCGCAACTGCGACTCGGCGGGGCCATAGGTTATGCGCGCGCCGCCGCCGGTCACGCCGTCGTCCAGCGCCGCGGCGGCGATCAGCGACAGGCGCACCGCATCGCGCAGCGCCACGCCGAGCCCGGCATCGATGACCGACGCCG
Organism: Sphingomonas sp. Leaf21; assembly: GCF_916858675.1. GTDB lineage: Bacteria > Pseudomonadota > Alphaproteobacteria > Sphingomonadales > Sphingomonadaceae > Sphingomonas. Next base: position 969 of record NZ_CAKASM010000026.1, on the reverse strand, counting down.
CCGCGTCGCGCCGTCCGAACGGTGTATCGACCCGGCTGGCCAGATGGCGGGCCGCCGCCTGAACGCTGATCCCATCGCCGACCGGCGCGTCGAGTCGGATGCTGCCCTCAACCTGTCGGAGATCGCCGCCCTCGCGCGCGACGAGCCCGGCGCTGGCAGTTCCCCCCGCCGCCGCCATCGCCCGGCGCGCCGCCGTATCGCTCGCATCGATCGCGCGATAGTCGCGTCCCGCGCCGACCACATCGCCGTCGATCATCCGCGCCTCCGCGAGCAGGCGTCGGGCGCGTCGGTCGTCGGGATCCCCGGCCAGCATCGCCTGTGCCTCGCGCCCACCGCGTCCGGGATAACCGGCGGCGAGATCGGCCTCGATCCGGGCGTGCGCCAGCTCGCGCTTATCCTCCCCCCCGTCGACCGGTGGCCGGGTCGCGATCGGGCGGAAGGCGATCTGGAGCGTGGTGCCGATGATCCGCGCATCCATGCTCCACCCGCTGGCCGGGCGCAGCATCAGGCTGACATCGTTCCACCGCAGGTCGCCGATCGCCTCGCCAGCCGCGTCACGGAACAGATCGATCGCCTCCTCGCTCGGCGGGCGGTCGAAGCCGACGATCACCTCGCCGCCTTCCCGTTCGAGCGAAAGGCGCGCGCCGTTCGGCCAGACGAGGCGCGGTTCGCCGGGCGCGACGATGCGCCGGTCGATGAAGACCGTGTCGGGCACCACCAGTTGCGGCGCCCCCGACCCGACGCCCCCCGCGCCGCCGTCCATCGCAAGATCGGCCAGCATCACGGGATCAGCACCGCGCGTGCGCGTCCCGGCTGGCCCGAGGCGATCAGCAGCCGCGCCTGGAGTGCCGCCAGTTCGGCATCGCGCGGCGCACTCCGACGAAGCGTCTCAACCAATTGCAGCGCCTCGGCACGGCGGCCCAGCCGATCGAGCAGCTCGGCGCGCGTCCGGCCGCCCGGCGGCGCCTG
>NZ_CAKASM010000025.1 GCF_916858675.1 Sphingomonas sp. Leaf21 | reverse complement strand
AGCACGCTGGCAAGCTTCGCTAACCCTCTCCCCTGTCCAGGGGAGAGGGGAGAATAAGCTGAATGTCGATCGGCCCTAGGTAACCGGAAACCGGTTGTTATCAAATGGCGTGCAGGTTTGGACGATGCCTGACAATACGACGGTGTCTGTCCATGATATGCAAGCCTGTCTTGGATCCTTGCTGTTCCTATGGGCCGACATCGAGCGGGAGTTGCGGGAGCAGGTCGCCAAACATTGCGGGATGGTCCCAAGGCCAGCACACGGCATCGCGGCGTGCCTCCGCTCTTGGCGCAACAGTCTTCCTCATATAAACGACATTGAACATTTCCGGGGACAGTTGGCCGACTCCCTTATTCAGCAGCTTCACCCTGCACTTAAAATGCGCAACGGCCTTTGCCACGGGCTGACCGGCTATTCGTCGGGGTCAGAACGATCCGCTCAACTGTTATGGCGGCTAAACGGTGAGGACGGGCGCGTCAGTTACGAGGAACTGCAAACCTCGTTCAGTTGGTTGGCTAGAATTCCCAAAGCGTTTTCAATACTGTCCATGCCATCAGTAGTCGGAAAATTTGATCGGTGTGTTGATACAGCCGAAAACAGGCAATGGTGGCAAACCGAGTTTGGCTTGAGCTTTTCAGGCTAACGGAAAGCGCCCGATTGGTCAGAAGCGGACATTCCGCCTTCGCCTACTTGCGGACGTTTGCAGGCGCTTCCAGCGTAACAATGAGCGCGCAGCTGATCGCTTAGATTTCAGCCGCTATTCCTATGCCGGTTTGCGTTGCGATCCTTCCCAGAATCGCGACAGGCTGCGGCAAATTTTCGAGGGCCACACTTACAGAGGTCCGGTTTCCCGAACGCCTTCAACGGTGCCAGACCCACCCGACAAAAAGCCCCGGCTCTCGCCAGGGCTTCCGGTCAGCGAACGGCGCGGGGCCGATCAGCCCTTGCGGGCCGCCTCGAACAGGAACCAGGCGCGTTCCTCGGCCTGATCGGTCCACTCGTCGACGATGCCGCTGGTGGCGTTGTCCTTGGCGCCTTCGGCGGCGTCCTTGACCGCGCGGAAGCGCTCGACCAGCTTGCGGTTGTCGTCGCGCAGTTCGACCAGCATGTCGGCGGCGGAGACGAATTCGCGGTCGTTGTCGACGATCGTCTGGCGGCGCGCGATGTCGCCGATCGAGCGCAACGTGACGTTGCCGGTCTTGCGCACCCGCTCGGCGATGGCGTCGGTCACGCCTAGGATCTGCGCCGCCTGGTCGTCGAGCATCAGGTGATAGTCGCGGAAATGCGGGCCCGAGACGTGCCAGTGGAAATTCTTGGTCTTGAGGTAGAGCGCATAGCAATCGGCCAGCGCGCCGTTCAGCGCATCGGCGACGCTCGCGGTCGCGTTGTGATTCAGATCGGTCGGCGTATCGAGCGCCGGATTGATATCGGACATGGACATGCTCCCGCTGTCTGGATTCGTTGCGTAAACGATCCGATGACGGAAACGCTCCCCTGCGTCCATGGACAAAGCCCGGACTCAGTGATCGACGCGCTAGATCAGATGGCGGATCGACAGTCCCAGGACCACGCCGCTCAGCACCATCGCGGCGCCCAGTCCGAGGCGGATCATCCGCCATGGCGCACGGCGCCATTCGCGCTCGCCGAGCAGGATCGCGGGCAGGATCGCCCCGACCAACCCGACCGCCGCACCCGGCAGCGCGGCCCAGGGCAGGGGGGACCGCGCCGCCGCCGCCGCGACGACCAGCAGCCCCGATTCGCCGAGCATGATGGCGCCGCCGCCGATCGCCGCGCCCCAGAAGGCACCGAGCCGGACGCGCGAGGCGACCCCGTCCGCGACGGGCGTCCGCGCGATCATCTCCAGCCCGGTCAGCACCAGCGCCACCGCCAGGATCAGTCCGTGTGCCTCGGGCGTGAAGGCGGTCGCCATCCACTGACCGAGCCGGATCGCCGCCGCCGCGAGGATCGCCTGCGCCAGGACCGATCCGGCCAGCACCGCGATAGCGCGACCGCTCCGGTCGGCCAGTCGCGCCGCCAACAGGCTCGTCCGCCCGCCCGCCTGGGCGAACAGCGTGACGACCAGGACGGTCATCAGCGCATCCATCAACCGGTGAGCCGCAGCGAGCAGGCCTCGGCGAAGCGACTGGCCGCGTCGAGATCCTGGCGGTCGCTGTCGACCGCCTCGGTCAGGATCGCGAACCAGCCATGGATCGCCACCGGTGCATCGCCGGCGATCAGCGCGCGGTCGATGAAATGGGTGACGGTCACGGCGGAGGTCAGGCCATGCGCATGGGCGAGGCGTCGGATCGCCTCGATCCCCTCCGCCAGATCGATCGCGGTCGCATAGGGCGCGCGCACGTCGAGCGCCGCGATTCGTGCCAGGAGCTGGTCGCGAATGTCCCCGGACACAGGCTCACAGGGCGATTCGCCTCGATCCATTGCTCCGCCCCCTCCCATAGGCGATTTCCCCCGATCCGGGTCGTGATCGCGGTGTAGAGATAGGATTCCATCCGTAAAGGGGGCCTTAAATCGGCGGCAAAGCTTGACTCAATGGCGGCTTTGGGCCATGCGCCGCCCTTATATAGCGGCGGCTCCGGCTGCCGCTTTCGCTTTTTCACGCATACAGGAACCAGGTCATGGCCAAGCCGACCACCGTCAAGATCAAGCTCGTCAGCTCGGCTGATACCGGATTCTTCTACGTCACCAAGAAGAACCCGCGCACCAAGACCGAGAAGCTGAGCTTCAACAAGTACGACCCGGTCGTGCGCAAGCATGTCGAGTTCAAGGAAGCCAAGATCAAGTAATTCGCGGGCGGGCGCCGGAACACGGCGCCCCGCGAACGGCTTGAGGACGTGAAGCCGCCACCCGTAAGGGTGTGCGGCTTTTTGTCGTTGGGCTTGGATCACGCGCTCCCCCTCCCGCAGGCGGGAGGGGGCTGGGGGGAGGGCCGGGTATCTCATGGAGACCGGCGCTTGTGGCCAGGCCCTCCCCCATCCCCTCCCGCCTGCGGGAGGGGCGTGCCCGGGGCGGGTGTTGCGGCGCGGCTCGAAGGTTCGAATGTGGTTATGGGCGCTATGAAGCCAAGGCCCCGTCTTTGCGGGGGTGATGCCCGGTTCGCAACGGGCACCCCCCTCCCGCAGGCGGGAGGGGAGCGGAGGTCACGCCGCGGCCGGGTAGAGCGTCCGGATCAGCCAGTCATGGAACAACCTCACCGACTTCTGCTGCAGCGCGCGGGGGCGGCAGACGAACCAGTGGCTATAGGGGCTGTCCACCTCGATATCGAACAACCGGACGAGGCGCGGATCGTGCGCGTGCTCGAAATGGCTGGCGTGCATGAAGGCCACGCCAAGCCCCTGCGCCACCGCCTCGAGCATCAGGCCGCCCGAATCGAAATAGTCGATCGCCTTGGGCTTGATGTTGGTCAGGCCCGCCGCCTGGCACCAGGCCGTGAAGGCATCGGGCATTTCGCGGTGCAGCAAGGCGGTCATCCCGTTCATCTGCTCCGGACGGAGCAACGGATTCGCGCCTTCGATCAGCCGCCTGGCGCCGATGACATAGACCTTGTTGAAGTCCAGCCGCTTGGCATAGAGCGACGGATCGATGTCACGCCCGAGCGCGATCACGGCGTCCAGCCCTTCGCCGAGCCGGGCGATGCCATGCCCGGCGGTGTCGATGTCGAGATGGAGTTCGGGATGCGCCGCGCGCAACTGGCCCATATGCGGGAACAGCCGCTGCGCCGCGTAGAGCGGCAGCACGCCCAGCCGCAGGCGAAGCACCTCCTGCCCGCTGGTCATCGCCTCCACCGCATCGGACAATTGGTCGAGCAATGGCGCGATCTGCTCCATCAGGCTCTGGCCATCCTCATTGGGGACCATCGCCTGGTGGCGGCGCGCGAAGAGCGGCTTGCCGACGAAGCGCTCGAGCGTCTGTACCCGGCGGCTGAGCGCGGGGGCGGACAGCGCCAGCTCCTCGGCCGCAGCCTTGATGGAGCCCAGGCGGACCACCTGGACAAATGCCTCGATCGCACCCAGCGGGGGGAGCCTGCGCATGTCGTATCCGTCGTCGTTGACCTATAGGTCATTAGATTGCACGAACTGCAATCATAGCCAAGCTTTTCGCACTTGCAACATAATGTGTCGCAGCGCAAAAGGGACGGGCCTTTCAGGCATCCTCTCCTAAAAACTTTTACGGGCTGGTCGTTTCGATCGGCCCTTTTTTTTGCCTCGGTTCGGCCGTCCGGTCTTTTCCGCACCGGAACCCGCCCCCACGTCCCGCGCTTTCGTGTCTCAGACACTTTGCCAAGGGACCATCATGGCCGACAGCGACGCGCCGACCCGCAAGATACAGGTGGCCAACAGCCGCCCGGAGGATTCCGGGCGCGGCCTGGCCCATGTCCCGCGCAGCCTGATGGCGGCGCTCGGCATCACCGAGGGCGACGTGGTCGAGATCGTCGGCAAGCAGGCGACACCCGCGCGTGCGGTCGGCCCCTATCCGGAGGACGAGGGACTCGATCTGGTCCGCATCGACGGGTTGCAGCGCGCCAATGCGGGCGTCGGCTCGGGCGATTTCGTCGAGGTGCGCCGCGTCGAGTCGAAGCCCGCGACCCGTGTGGTCTTCGCACCCGCGCAGCAGAATCTGCGCCTCCAGGGTTCGGCCCAGGCGCTCAAGCGCACCTTCTTCAACCGGCCGCTCTGCCAGGGTGACGTGGTGGCGACCGCGGGGCAGCAGCGCGTTACCAACATGCCGCCGGGCGTCGCGCAGTTCATGAACGCGCCGGCTTACGCGCTTCAGGAAATCCGGCTCGCGGTCGTGGCGGCCAGCCCCAAGGGCGTCGTCCATATCGACGAGAATACCGAGGTCGAGCTTCGCCCCGAATATGAGGAGCCGCGCGAGGCGCGTCGTGCCGACGTCACCTATGACGATATCGGCGGCATGGGCGCGACGATCGACCAGTTGCGCGAGATGGTGGAATTGCCGCTGCGCTATCCCGAATTGTTCGAGCGACTGGGGGTGGAGCCGCCCAAGGGCGTGCTGCTCCACGGGCCGCCCGGCACCGGCAAGACCCGGCTGGCGCGCGCGGTCGCCAACGAGTCCGACGCGCAATTCTTCCTGATCAACGGACCGGAGATCATGGGCTCGGCCTATGGCGAGTCCGAACAGCGGCTGCGCGACATCTTCGAGGAGGCGACCAAGTCTGCCCCCTCGATCGTGTTCATCGACGAGATCGACTCGATCGCCCCCAAGCGCGACCGGGTGCAGGGCGAGGCGGAGAAGCGGCTGGTCGCGCAGTTGCTGACCCTGATGGACGGGCTCGAATCGCGCGCCAATCTGGTCATCATCGCCGCCACCAACCGGCCCGAGGCGATCGACGAGGCGCTGCGGCGGCCGGGTCGCTTCGACCGCGAGATCGTCGTCGGCGTGCCCGACGAGCGCGGGCGGCGCGAGATACTGGGCATCCACACGCGCGGTATGCCGCTGGGCGACAAGGTCGACCTGGCCGAACTGGCGCGCACGACCTTCGGCTTCGTCGGTGCCGACCTCGCCGCGCTGACCCGCGAGGCGGCGATCGAGGCGGTGCGGCGGATCATGCCGCGCCTCAACCTCGAGGAGCGGACGATCCCGGCCGAGGTGCTCGACACGCTGTCGGTGACGCGCGAGGATTTCCTGGAGGCGCTGAAGCGTGTCCAGCCCTCGGCGATGCGCGAGGTGATGGTGCAGGCGCCGACCGTGCGCTGGGAGGATGTCGGCGGGCTCGACACCGCGCAGATGAAGTTGAAGGAGGGCGTCGAGCTGCCGCTCAAGGACCCGGATGCGTTCCGGCGACTCGGCATCCGGCCCGCCAAGGGCTTCCTGCTCTATGGCCCGCCCGGCACCGGCAAGACGCTGCTGGCCAAGGCGGTCGCGCGCGAGGCGGAGGCGAATTTCATCGCCACCAAGTCGAGCGACCTGCTGTCCAAATGGTATGGCGAGAGCGAGCAGCAGATCACCAAGCTGTTCGCGCGCGCCAGGCAGGTGGCGCCGACGGTCATCTTCATCGACGAATTGGACAGCCTCGTCCCCGCGCGCGGCGGCGGGCTGGGCGAGCCGCAGGTGACCGAGCGTGTGGTCAACACGATCCTAGCCGAGATGGACGGGCTGGAGGAATTGCAGTCGGTCGTCGTTATCGGCGCGACCAACCGGCCCAACCTGGTCGACCCGGCGCTGCTCCGACCCGGTCGGTTCGACGAACTCATCTATGTCGGCGTTCCCGACAAGGCGGGGCGACGGCGAATCCTGGGTATCCAGACCGCGAAGATGCCGCTGGCATCGGACGTCGATCTGGACGACGTCGCGGCGCGGACCGAGCGCTTCACCGGTGCCGATCTGGGCGATGTGGTACGCCGCGCTGGCCTGATCGCGCTCCGCAAGTCGCTGAGCGCGAATCAGGTCGACATGGCGGCGTTCGACGAAGCGCTGACCGAGGCACGCGCCAGCGTCACGCCCGAGATGGAACGCGACTATGAGCAGATCGCGGCGAAGCTGAAGCAGGACGCGGCGGCGATCCAGTCGATCGGCTTCATCGCGCCAGGTATGCTGACGCCGAGAGGGGACAAGCAACCATAAGAGGGCCCCTCCTTCCTTCTGAAGCCCCTCCTCCCGGGAGGGGGGAGGGGTTTGGGGAGGGGCCTGCCACGGGCGACGGGCTCGGTGAGACGCCAAGCCCTCCCCATCCCCTCCCGCAGGCGGGAGGGGAGCGGCAAGATCGAGGGGCGGGACCTATTCGCGGCCCCACGCATAACTCCGCCCGACCTCAGCGACCGCGACCTCATAGCGAGCATACCATTCCGCCCGCCCACGCTCGCGGATCGCCGCATGTGCGGCATTCGCTCGCCACGCCAGCGCGCTGGCTTCGTCGGCCCACCAGCTCACGGTAATCCCGAACCCGTCCGGCCCGCGCGCGCTGTCCACCCCGCGATAGCCCGGCTGCTGCGCCGCGAGTCGGTCCATCGCATCGGCCGCGTGGGCATAGCCCTCCGCGTCGTCGGTGCGGCGTTGCGACAGGAAGATCACCGCGATTTGCCCCGTTCTGTCGGTCATAACCCTCCATCCATCGCGCCCGCTTTGCGACGGAATGCACCCACCGGCCGCAACCCAAAAGCTTGAAAGTCGTTCGGCACCTGTGCGACGAGGGGGTTTCCCTCGCGCGTCCCTTACGCGGGGATCACGAACGACAGGAACTCGATGCCCAGCTCGACCACCGCCGCGCGCAAGTCCCGCACCGATGCCACGGGTTATCCGTCGCCCGGCCAGATGTTTTTTCAGCAATTTCTGAAGCATCCGGTGATGGTCGGGTCGATCATCCCGTCTTCGGGCAAGCTGATCCGCAAGATGCTGCAGCCGGTGGACTGGGCCAATACCAAGCTGTTCGTCGAATATGGGCCGGGCGTGGGCACCTTCTGTCGCCCGATCCTGGAGCGTATGGCACCCGACGCGAAGCTGATCGCGATCGATACCAACGCCGATTTCTGCGACTATCTGAGCCACACCATCGTCGATTCCCGTTTCGCCGCGGTCAACGGATCGGCGGCGGACGTGCAGAAGATCGTTCGCGATCACGGCTTCGACCATGCCGACTATGTCCTGTCGGGCCTGCCCTTCTCGACCCTGCCGCCCGGCGTCGGCCCGGCGATCGCCAAGGGGACGCATGACGTGCTGCGTCCCGGCGGCGCGTTCCTGGTCTATCAGTTCAGCCCCAAGGTGAAGGACTTTCTGGTTCCGCACTGGTCGAATATCGACCACGACATGGAATGGTGGAATGTCCCCCCGGCGCAGCTCTACTGGGCCTGGAAGGACTGAGCGCCTCCTCCCCATGGGGGAGGATCATTCCCCGTCGGGTGCCGCGATCCCGAAATTCAGGCCGCGCGACACCGACGGGTCGATCACGGCGATCAGGATATAGGCGGCGAACTGGCGGAGACGCTGGAACCAGCCGGTATGCCGCTTGTACCAGTCGGGTGTGATCGTCTCCGACCGCGCGACCTCTCCGTCGACATAGGTCCGGACATGCGCGGCAAAGGCCGCATCGTCCACCCGCAGCATCAGCTCCAGGTTCACGAAGAGGCTGCGCATGTCGAAATTGGCCGAGCCGACATGCACCGCATCGTCGATGACGTATAATTTGGTGTGCAGCTTGGTCGGCTGATATTCGAAGATCTGCACGCCCTTTCGCAACAGGCCCGCATAGGTGAAGCGCGCGGCGGCGATCGTCGCCTGATTGTCCGATTTGCCCGCAGTCACGATCCGCACCTCGGCATCGCGCCGCCCCGCGCGGTCGAGGCGGCGGAGCATGGTCGGGCTGGGGGTGAAATAGGCGGCGATCACGTCGATCCGCCTGCCCCGCCGCATATCCTCGCGCACCGTCCTCGCCCAGGGGGACAGCCGCCGCGTCGGCCCGCCGATCAGCCAGCGCAACCGCCCCTTCGCCTCGCTCCAATGCGCCAGCGCCTTGTTGAGGTCGCGCAACCGGCCCTTGGGATCCTCGGTCCAGGCGTGGAGCGCGTCGAAATAGCCCGCCATCCGCGCCGCCGCCGGTCCCTCGACCAGCAGCCCCAGGTCGCGCCAGCTCTGCTCGGCGGGCGTGCCGAAATAATCGTCCTCGATATTGAAGCCGCCGATGATGATGCGTGGACCCGGCCCCTCCGCATCGGCGAGCGCCAGCTTCTGGTGATTGCGCAGCAGATAGCGGCGCCCGAAGCGCGGCTCGAATCGCGACAGCCGCGCGCCGGTTTCGACCAGCGGACGGAAAAAGGCCTCGTCCGCGCCCGCGCCGAATCCGTCGACGACGACCGATACCCTGACCCCGCGCCGCGCGGCGGCGATCATCGCGTCGCGCACCCGCCGTCCGGTCTCGTCATCGGCATAGATGTAATAGAGGATGCGAAGGCTCTGCCGCGCCCCCTCGATCAGGTCGAGCACCGCCTCCAGCCGCCGGGGCCCGGTGTCGAGCAGGGTAAGCGCATCGTCGCCGACGCGGAAGACCGGCTGCTCGGGGGGCGGGGATTGGGACATGGCGGGCTCTTCGATGACAGGATCCTCTCGATTGCGTAACGATCGAGGCGACATTGGCGTTGCACGCGCGGTCGCGGGCAAGGCTTTTGACTTGTCCGCCCTTTGCTGTTAGGTGGCGCGCTTTCATCCCAGCATTAATTGCGAAGGACACACGCATGGCGCGCGTCACCGTCGAGGATTGCGTCGACAAGATTCCCAACCGTTTCGATCTGGTCCTGTTCGCGGCACAGCGGGCGCGTCAGATTTCGGGCGGAGCGGACCTGACCGTCGATCGCGATCGCGATAAAAATCCGGTCGTCGCGCTGCGCGAGATCGCCGAGGAGACGGTTCGTCCGGCTCATCTCGAAGAATCCGTGGTCAACAGCCTCCAGCGCGTCCAGATCGACGACGAGGACGAGGCGGACGATGTCGGCAGCCTGCAGGCATCGGCCGAGGCGCTGCGCCTGACCGCCGCCGCGCCGCCGCGCAACCAGAATCTGGGCGCCGACTACGACGGCTGATCCGCCGTCCGTCGAACCCGTGAAAAAGGGCCGGTGCGATACCCTCGCACCGGCCCTTTTCGTTTGTCGGGGAAGCGGCGGTTCAATAGCCCCGCCAGTAATCCCGGCGCGCGGCATGGCTTTCATGCCGGGCATAATGCGCATCGCGCCGCGCCTCGGCCCGCCGCACGGCGGCGGCATGGGCATAGGCGTTGGCGGCGCGGTAATCGCCGTAATAGGCCGCCGTGTTGGCCGCGCGCTGGTCGCGACCGGCCTGATAGGCGTGGATCTGCGCCACGCGGCCCGCCTGATGCGCCTGATATTCGTCATAGCGCCAGTCCTGCGCGCTGGCGGCGGTGGCGGTCAGCATGGCGCCACCGGCCAGGATGGTCAGCAATCCCGTCTTGAGCATCTTCATCGCAACTACCCTCAACACAAAAAAGGCTCCCGTATGGTCAGGATATTGCGCCACCCAGTCTGAATGGCGCGTGGCGGCGCCGTTCAGCGAAATGGCAGCTTGGCGAGGGGCTTGGAACGCGGATCGCCTCAATAGGCATAGGCCCGGACGAGATCGTAGAGATAGTCGCGCCCGTCATAGAGCGAACTGATCCGGATCCGCTCGTTGAGGCCATGGATGCCCGACATGTCCTTTTCGATGAACATGCCCGGCGCGCCGTATACCGGGATTCCGATCGCTTGGAAGAAGATGCCGTCGGTGGCGCCGGTGGACATCATCGGGACCAGCGGCACGCCGGGAAAATATCTGGCCGCGACGCTCTTCATCGGGCCGATGATCTTCGGATCGAGCTTGGGCGGGATGGCGGTCGGGCGGACCGGCTGGTTGGCGGTGACGGTGATCTTGGGGCCCGCGAGCTGCTTCAGCTTGGCCAGCGTGCCGTCGACCGTCTCGCCGGGGAAGATGCGGCAGTTGATATTGGCGGTCGCACGCTGGGGCAGCGCGTTTTCGGCATGGCCCGCCTGCAGCAGCGTCGCGACGCAGGTCGTGCGCAGCGTCGAGTGCAGGGCCTTGTCGCGGCTGACGATCGCGTCGGCCGCCTTGTCGTTCGGATCGGCGAGCAGCCGCGTGATCGCATCGCCGAGCTGGCCGCCGACCTTCTGCGCGGTCGCGGTCAGGAAGGCGCGCGTGGTGTCGGTCAGGACGACGGGGAACTCATAGCCCTGCACCGCCTTCACCGCGTCGGCGAGCTCGTAGATGGCGTTTTCGGGCGTCGGCTGGGAGCTGTGGCCGCCCGGATTGGTGGCGAGGAAGGTATAGTTCTGCGCCGCCTTCTCGCCGACCTGCACCGCCAGCAATTCGCGCTTGCCATCGGCGTCCAGCCGACCGCCGCCGCCTTCGTTCAGGACGAATTCGGCCGCGATCAGGTCCGGCTTGTTTTTGGCCAGCCATTCCGCGCCGTTGAAGGCGAAGGTCGTCTCCTCGCCGCAGGTCAGCGCCATCTTGATCGTGCGCTTTGGAGGCGTCTTTTTCAGGCGGATCAGCGTGTCGGCCCAGACCGCGCTCATCGCCTTGTCGTCGACGGTGCCGCGACCATAGAGGAAGCCGTCCTCCTCGATCAGCTTGAACGGATCGCGGGTCCAGTCCTCGCGCTTGGCCTCGACCACGTCGAGATGGCCGAGCAGCAGCATCGGCTTCAGCGCCTTGTCGGTGCCCGGTAGGATCGCGACGATGCCGCCATCCTTCGGGTGATCGGGGACGGAGAACAGGGTGATGTCGGTGTCCCTGTAGCCCGCCGCCTTGAGCCGGTCGGCGATCTGCGCCGCGGCCTGGGTACAGCTTCCGACCGAAAGGCTGGTGTTGGTTTCGACCAGCTGTTTGTAGAGGTCGAAGAACGCCTTCTGATCGGGCCGGTTCTGCGCCGTCGCGACGCCGGGAAGCAGCGCCAGCGTCGCGGCCACCCGGCCGAGCCATTTTGCCAACCGCATCACTACCCCCTTGTCTTTGTGTCGGATGAATAGAGCCTGTCGCGGGGCGGGGTGCAAGAGGCGAGGGGCCTGCCCCTCCACCATGCCCCTGCGGGCGCGGCCCCCCTCCCAAGCTGGGCCTGGGGATGGGGACCATCCGCAGGATGGTGGAGGGGCATGGCCCTGCCATCCTCCTAATCCTTTGCCGCGCGCGGATTTCGCGCTAACCACCGCCGATGGACCAGCCCGACATGTCGCCCCGCGCCCGCCTGATCTCGCCTTCGCTGTTCGCCCTGTCGATCTTCTATGGTGGCATGGTGTGTATCGCGGGGGTGCTGGGCAACAAGCAGGTTTCGCTGGGGCCGCTCGCGGTCGAGGCGGGGATCTTCGCCTTCCTGCTCCTGGTCGTGACGTCGAGTGCGGTGGCGGAACTGCACGGGCCCTCGGTCGCGGGGCGGCTGGTGCGGGTCGGGTTCGTGCCGCTGCTCGTGTCGCTGGCGCTGTCCTGGGTGGTATGGATCCTGCCGCCCTCGCCCGAGATGGTCCCGGCCAATCGCGACGCGATCCAGCTCATCCTGGGTTCGACCTGGCGGATATGGCTGGGCGGCATCGTCGCCTATGGCGTGTCGCAGACGCTGAACGTCACCATCTTCGCGGCGCTCAAGGGCCGGGAGGGGAGCAAGCTGCTCTGGCTGCGCGCGGCGGTGGCCAGCATGCTCAGCCAGGTGGTCGACACGCTGCTGTTCGTCACCATCGCCTTTTACGGCGCCTTCCCGATCGGCCAGCTCATCGTCGGCCAGATGATCGCGAAGGTGACGCTGTCCGCGATCCTGGTGCCGCCGCTCATCTATCTGTTCGTGGCGCTCGGGCGGCGGCTGGATCGCGCCTGACGCCATATTGCCGGTTTTCCCCGCCCCTCGCGCGCGATAAAGGGCCGCCATGACCAACCACGATCCCGACGCCGCCCTGCTCGCCAAGGCCGAGACGCTGACCGAGGCGCTGCCCTATCTGCAGCGTTATGCGGGCAAGACCTTCGTGGTGAAATATGGCGGCCACGCCATGGGCGATCCCGAGCGGCAGCGCGACTTCGCCGAGGACATGGTGCTGCTCAAGGCGGTCGGCATCAACCCGGTCGTGGTGCATGGCGGCGGTCCGCAGATCGGCGCGATGCTCAAGCGGCTGGGCGTCGAGTCGCAGTTCGTCAACGGCCTGCGCGTGACCGACCGCGAAACCGCGCAGATCGCCGAAATGGTGCTGGCCGGATCGATCAACAAGGAGATCGTGAGCTGGATCTCCGCCGCCGGGGGCCGCGCGGTCGGTATCTCGGGCAAGGATGCCGGCCTCGTCATCGCCGAGAAGATCCAGGGGCGCGAGGCCGATCCGCTCCAGGGGATCGAGCGGCATGTCGATCTGGGCTTTGTCGGCGAGCCGGTGTCGGTCGACCCGCGCCTGATCGAAAGCCTGTGCGCCGACGGCATCATCCCGGTGATCGCGCCGGTCGCGATCGGGCTGGACGGCAACACCTATAACATCAACGCTGACACCATGGCGGGGGCGATCGCCGCGCGGCTCCATGCCTCGCGCTTCTTCCTGCTGACCGATGTCGCGGGGGTGCTCGACAAGCAGGGCGAGCTGATGACCGACCTGAACCCCGCCCGGATCGCGGAATTGCGGACGGACGGCACGATTTCGGGGGGCATGATCCCCAAGCTGGAAACCTGCGTCAATGCGGTCGAAGCCGGGGTGGACGCGGCGGTGATCCTCGACGGGCGCGTACCGCACGGGATGCTGCTGGAGATCTTCACCAGGCAGGGGGCCGGGACTTTGGTCCGGCGGTAAGGCGGGGCGAGGTCGGGGCGTGGCCCTCGACTTCGCTCAGCCTGAACCGGCGTCAGGAAAGGCTGCCTGAGCCTCTAGCCGCTCCCCTCCCGCAGGCGGGAGGGGGTGGGGGAGGGAAAGCCCCAAGCGATGGTCTCTGCGAGGCTCCGGCCCTCCCCCGACCCCTCCCGCCTGCGGGAGGGGAGAAAGAAGGAGGCGGGAGGGGCTTTAGACGCCTTCAAAAATCGACCGCGACGCCCTTCAATTCCCAATCCCCATAGCGCACCGGGTTCTTCCCCAACGGATCGGCTTCCGGCTCCGGCTTCTCCTCGGGTTCCGGCACCGGCGGGTTGGGCGAGAGATAGGCGGGCGGTTTCACATGGTCGGGGCGCTGGCCCATGGGCGGTCCTTTCGACTAAAGGGGCGGACTATCGCGGCCCATGTCGGGGCTGACAGGAGTTTTGCCAAGTGACACGTCCCCCCCAATCGCCGACCCGTGGCCGCCCCGATCGTCGCGGTGGCCCCAAGGGCGAGGACAGGCGCGGGCGTCAGCAGCGTCCCACCGAGCCGCTGGGCACCGCCGCGCGCCGCGCCGCCATCCGGCTGCTCGACGCGGTGCTGCGCCGGGGTGAGCCGCTGGAGGCGGCGCTGGCCTCGGCGACCCGTTCGCTGCCGGGCGGACCCGACCGGGGCCTCGCCCATGCCATCGCGGCGGAGACGCTGCGCCGTCTGCCCGATCTCGACGCGCTGATCGACTCGGCGACCAAGCAGCGGCTGCCCGACGATGCCAAGGCGCGCTTTGCGCTCCGTATCGCGCTGGTGCAGGTACTGGCGCTGGGCACCCCGCCGCATGCCGCGATCTCGACCGTGCTGCCGCTGGTCGATGGCGGGCCGCGCAAGCTGGTCCACGGCGTGTTCAGCACGATCACCAAGAGCGGCGTGCTGCTCCCCGAAATCCCCGCGCTGCCCGACGCGACCGAAGCGCGTTGGGAGGAGAATTGGGGCGGGGACATGGTCGAGGCCGCCGCGCACGCCATCGCCGCGCCGCCGCCGCTCGACCTGACGCTCGCCGATCCATCCAAGACGGCCGAATGGGCCGAGACGCTGGGCGGGGTCAGCCTGTTGCCCGGCCATGTCCGCCTTCCCTCCGGCCATGCGGTGCTGGAGTTGCAGGGCTTCGACGAGGGCGCCTGGTGGGTGCAGGATCTCGCTGCGTCGATCCCCGCCCGCCTTCTGGGCGAGGGACGTGGCAAGGTTCTCGACCTGTGCGCCGCGCCGGGGGGCAAGACGCTCCAGCTCGCCGCCGCCGGTTGGGACGTGACCGCGATCGACCAGTCCGAACAGCGGCTGGGCCGCCTGAACGAGAATCTGGAGCGGACGAACCAGTCGGCGACGGTGATCACCGCCGATCTGCGCGAATGGAGCCCCGCCGAGCCGGTCGACGCGATCCTGGTCGACGCGCCGTGCAGCGCCAGCGGCATCTTCCGCCGCCATCCCGACGTACTCTACCGCGTACGCCCGGCGATCATCGCAGAGATGGCGGAGTTGCAGCGGGTGATCCTGGCCCGCGCCGCCGACTGGCTCAAACCCGGCGGGACGCTGGTCTATGCGACCTGCTCGCTGGAACCCGAAGAGGGGGAGCGGCAGATCGCGGCATTCCTCGACCAGCGCCCGGATTACGCGCTCGATCCGATCACCGGCGACTGGCCCGGCCTGACCGATCGCGGCACGATCCGGACGCTGCCGACGATGCTCGCAAAGGAAGGGCGGCTCGACGGTTTCTTCATCGCGCGGCTACAACGCAAAGGCTGACTTGGCCGCGATATGCGGATACAGGTGGCGCCATGCTACCTGTGCGTATCGCTCCCTCCATCCTTTCCGCCGATTTCGCCCGCCTGGGTGAAGAAGTCCGGGCCATCGACGCCGCCGGTGCCGACTGGATTCACATCGATGTGATGGACGGGCATTTCGTGCCCAATATCACCATCGGCCCGGCGGTGGTGAAGGCGCTGCGCCCGCACACCGCCAAGCCGTTCGACGTGCATCTGATGATTTCGCCGATCGACGCCTATCTCGACGCCTTTGCCGAGGCGGGGGCGGACACGATCACCGTCCATCCGGAGGCGGGGCCGCACATCCACCGCACGATCCAGCATATCAAGGGGCTGGGCAAGCGCGCCGGGGTCGTCCTGAACCCCGCCACGCCCGCCAAGATGCTGGATTACCTGATCGACATGGTCGACCTTGTCCTGGTCATGAGCGTCAATCCCGGCTTTGGCGGACAGAGCTTCATCGACAGCCAGCTCAAGAAGATCGCGGCGATCCGCAGGATGATCGAGCAGTCGGGCCGCGCGATCGACCTGGAGGTCGATGGCGGCGTCGATCCGGGCCACGCCCGGCGCTGTGTCGAGGCGGGGGCGGATGCGCTGGTCGCGGGGACCGCCGCGTTCCGGGGCGGTCCGTCGCAATACGCCGCCAATATCGCCGCCCTGCGCGGTTGAGCGGGATGCGCACCCAGGGTCAGGGCGACACCGCCCCCAATGTCGCGGACAGCATCGAGGAGGGCAGGCGCCTCGTCCGGGTACAGACCGGCGGACTGTCGCTCGCCGACCGGCTGAGCGAGCATCTCCACCGGCTGACCTGGCGGACCCCGCTCCATTCGCTGCGGCTGAAGGGGCGTCATCCGCTCAAGCTGATGGCGGTGCCCGAGGATCCGATCCTGGGCGATATCGAGCGGGGCCATGCGCTGCTCGGCGGGGTGCTCGACTGGCGTGGCGAGGAGCGCGGGGTCGAGTCGATCGATTTCGCCCGACCCGACTGGTCGACCGGATTCGCGGACCATCTGCACGGCTTCGCGTGGCTGCGCGACCTGTCCACCGTGGCGACGCGCGCGCAGGGGGCGCCGATCGCCGAATATCTGATGGGCCGCTGGCTCGACGCATTCGGCGAGACGGTCGACGCGGTGGCGTGGCGTCCCGACCTGTGGGGACGGCGCATCCTGTTCTGGACGGCGCATGCGCCGTTGATCCTGTCCTCGACCGACCTCGTCTATCGCTCGCGCGTACTCAACACGCTGGCGCGCGGTGCGCGGCACCTGGATCGCGGCGCGGACAAGGCGCCGCCGGGTGTCGCGCGGATCGCGGCCTGGTGCGGGGTGATCGCGGCGGGGCTGCTGCTCGCCGGGGGTGATCCGCGCCAGGCGTTCGGCGAGGCGGGTCTGGCGCGCGCGCTCGACAGCGGGCTGTTCGCCGATGGCGGGGTCATCGCGCGCAGTCCGGCGGTGCAGCTCGACACGGTCATGCTGCTGACCATGATGCGCGAAGTCTATGACGCGCGCGGGCTGGCCTTTCCCGACATCTTCCAGGCGCGGCTGCAGAAGATGGTCTCCGCGCTGCTCGGCGTGATGCACGGGGACCGCGCCTTGTCGAGCTGGCAGGGCTCGGGCCCCGAGACGCCGGAAAAGATCGCCGCGGTGATCGAGGCGTCGGGCGTCCGCACCCGGCCGCTTCGCCAGGCGGGCGACTGGGGCTATCAGCGGCTGGCGGCGGCGCAGGCGGTGCTGGTCATGGACGCGGCGCCCCCGCCGATCGCGCGGGCGATCGAGGGCGGTTGCGCGTCGACCCTCGCCTTCGAATTTTCCGACGGGGCGCAGCGGATCGTCGTCAATTGCGGCGGCGCGCGCGCGACCGTGGCGCAGGTGCCCGCAAGCCTGGCCCATGGCCTGCGTACCACGGCGGCGCATTCGACGCTGACGCTGGGCGATTCCAACTCCACCGCGATCCATGCCGACGGAACGCTGGGGCGCGGTGTCGCCGAGGTGGAGCTGAGCCGTCAGGAATCGGACGCGGCGAGCCGGATCGAGGCGAGCCATGACGGCTATGTCCGGCGCTATGGCTTTACCCATCGGCGGCAATTGCTGCTGACCGGCGACGGGCGCGAGCTGCGCGGCGAGGACGCGCTGCTGCCGCAGGGGCGCAAGCGCCAGGCGGGCAGCACCGTCTTCGCGCTTCGCTTCCACCTGGGCGACGGGGTCGAGGCGATGGTGACGGCGGAGAGCGGACAGGCGATCCTGCGACTCGACAACGGCGCATTGTGGCAGTTCCGCTGTCGTGGCGGCACGCTGGCGATCGAGGAGTCGCTGTGGATCGACGGCACCGGCCGCCCGGTCGCGACACAGCAGCTGGTGGTCACCGGCGAAACCCCCGCGGGCGGCGCGCATGTCAGCTGGGCGTTCAAGCGGGCGCTGTGACTCATGGTCCTCCCCGGCACGGGGAGGGGGATCATGCGAAGCATGGTGGAGGGGAGAGTGCCGCAACGGGCATCGCATGAGGAAGCCCCCCCGCCGTCAGGGCTTCGCCCTGCCACGTCGCTGCCACCTCCCCGTGCCGGGGAGGAACATTTTGCGCTTCGGCGAATCGGAGTCTATCGGGTCGGCGAACTCCCCCAGCATGTAGGACCCGCTGCCCGATGGCCGTTTCGCTCCCCACCGCTATTTCCGTCGATACCGTGCCGGTCCGCCGTGCGCTGCTGTCTGTATCCGACAAGACCGGCGTCATCGACCTGGCGCGCGCGCTGGCGGAGCGGGGGGTCGATCTGGTCTCGACCGGCGGCACCGCCAAGGCGATCCGCGATGCGGGGCTTCCCGTGCGCGACATTTCGGAGGTCACGAACTTCCCCGAGATGATGGACGGCCGGGTCAAGACGCTGCACCCGATGGTCCATGGCGGCCTGCTCGCGGTGCGCGACGACCCCGCCCATGCCGCCGCGATGACCGAACATGGCATCGGTGCGATCGACCTGGTCGTCGTGAACCTCTACCCCTTCCAGCAGACGGTCGCGAAGGGCGCGGAGCGGCCCGAGATCATCGAGAATATCGATATCGGCGGCCCGTCGATGGTCCGTTCGGCCGCGAAGAACCACGGCTATGTGTCGATCCTGACCGACCCGGCCGATTATGCCGACTTCCTGGCCGAACTGGCGGCGAATGACGGTGCCTCGACGCTGAAGACCCGCCAGCGCCTCGCCGCCAAGGCCTTTGCCGCGACCGCCGCCTATGATTCGGCGATCGCCCAGTGGTTCGCCTTCGCCGACCAGGGCGAGGCCTTTCCGGCGACGCTGCCGCTCGCCTTCACCAGGCATCCCGAGACGCTGCGCTATGGCGAGAACCCGCATCAGGTCGCCGCGCTCTATTTGCCGCAGCGGGGCGGGCAGGGCATCGCCCAGGCCGAGCAGTTGCAGGGCAAGGCGCTCAGCTACAACAACCTCAACGACGCCGACGCCGCGCTGGAGCTGGTCAGCGAGTTCCTCGACGGCCCGCCGACCGTGGTGATCGTCAAGCATGCCAACCCCTGCGGCGTGGCGAGCGGCGCGACGCTGCTCGAGGCCTATCAGGCGGCCTTTGCCTGCGACACGGTGTCGGCGTTCGGCGGCATCATCGCCTGCAACCGTCCGCTCGACGCCGAGACGGCGGACGCGATCTCGGGCATCTTCACCGAGGTGGTGGTGGCCCCGGATGCATCGCCGGAAGCGCGCGCGATCTTCGCGCGCAAGAAGAACCTGCGCCTGCTGCTGTCGGGCGAACTGCCCAACCCCTCGCGGCCGGGCCTGATGATGAAGTCGATCGCGGGCGGCCTGCTGGTCCAGAGCCGCGACAATGGCCGCCTGACCGACGATATGCTGACGGTCGTGACCAGGCGCGCGCCTACCGAGCAGGAGCTGGCCGATTGCCGCTTCGCCTGGACGGTGGCCAAGCATGTGAAGTCGAACGCGATCGTCTATGCCAAGGGCGGCTCGACCGCGGGTGTCGGCGCGGGCCAGATGAACCGACTGGAATCGGCGCGCATCGCCGCGTGGAAGGCCAAGGATGCCGCCGAGAAGGCCGGCTGGGCGGAGCCGCGCACCATCGGTTCGGCGGTCGCGTCGGATGCCTTCTTCCCCTTCGCCGACGGCCTGCTCGCGGCGGTCGAGGCGGGCGCGACGGCGGTGATCCAGCCGGGCGGCTCGATCCGCGACGACGAGGTCATCGCGGCGGCGGACGAAGCGGGCCTCGCGATGGTGTTCACCGGGATGCGCCACTTCCGGCACTGAGTCGATCCTCCCCGGTACGGGGAGGTGGCAGCGCGCAGCGCTGACGGAGGGGGGCTTCGGCCAGAGACGTCTAGGGACGTACCTGGCCGCAAGCCCCCTCCACCACCCTTCGGGTGGTCCCCCTCCCCGTGCCGGGGAGGATTTTTTACCGCGTGATCCCGCCCGCATTGGGCAGCGTCGCCTCTTCCGCGCTCGGCGCCTTTCCGAACAACGCGCGGTCCGCCGTCCCGAAGGCCCAGCGCCACAGGATCAGCAGATAGGTCGCCGCGATGGCGGGCTCGCCGAACAACAGCTCGGCCCATTCCAGCCGCTTGGGCAGCAGCGTGAAGATGCCCCCCACGACCGCCGCCGCCACCGCCGCCCAGACCAGCGGCCAGCGGAACGGCGAGACCGGGGCCTTCAATATCCTCGACAGCACCCGCGCCTTGATCACCGAGGTCATGGTGACGCTCATCGCCAGCGCCACCGCCGGGCCCGCCGCCGCCCAGGTCTCGGGCCAGCCGAGCCTGCGCATTCCTAGGATCAGCGCGAAGCTCAACGCGATCTGCACCCCCAGCATCGCGATCGAGATCATCAGGTTGCGATGCCGCGCGGTATAGACCAGCGCCGATTCGCATACCGCACCGGTGGAGGCCAGCACTTCGGCGAACAGCAGGAAGGCGAGCGCGGCGGTGCCCGAGACGAATTGCGGGCCGACCACGCCCATCACGCCCTCGCCCGGAATCGATCCCATCAGCGCCAGGCAGCCCTGCGCCGCCATGATCCAGAAGGCCACCTGCCGCACCTGCCGCGCGATCGCGGCCATGTCGCCGTTCGCCAGGCTCTGTGTGATGACCGGGCCCAGGATCGGGTCGAAGCTGGTCTTCAGCTTCTGCGGCAGCGAGGCGACCTGCTGCGCCATATAGTAGATGCCGACGATGCGCGGTTCGAACATCACGCCCAGGATGAAGCGGTCGACGTTGCGCGTGCCCCATTCCAGCGCATCGGCCCCGGCGAGCGGCGCATTGGCGCGGGCCAGCGCGAAGACGGCGGCGAGGCGCGGTGTCCAGCCGAAGGGCAGGCCATAGCTGCGCAGGAACGGCACCAGGCTGGCGATCAGCGCGGCGGTCATCGAGGCGACATAGGACAGGACCAGCCCGTCGCGGATGGTGAAGAAGGAAAACACCCAGGCCGCGATCGAGATCGTCCAGGGCTCGACCACCGCGCGCGCGGTGACGGTCGCCTTGACGTTCAACCGATAGGCGAGCGCTGCCAGGCTGACGTCCGACCAGGCGACCGCGACGATGATGCAGGGCAGCCAGCGGTCGAGGCCGCTGATCGCGCTATTGGGATAGAGAAGCTCGGGAAAGGACCATAAGATGGCGCTCGCGGTGACCGAGGCGAGCGCGGCCAGCGCCATCGCATCCCATACGACATGGACATGCGGCCTGTCGGTCGAGGCGAGCGCCTGCGCCAGCCCGCGCTTCATCCCCAGCGTCGCGACCAGCGCGGCCAGTTCGACCACCACCACCGCGATGGCGAAGCGCCCGACCAGGTCGGGACCATAGATGCGGCCCGCGATGAACAGAAACGGGATGCGCGCCGCCAGCCGCAGGATGAATCCCGCGATGTTGGTCCGCCCGCCCTTGGCGAGCGTGTCGATGTCCTGGCTTTGAGCCATCAGCGGGCGCGGTGCCTTGGATTCTTTGCTCCCCCGTAAGGGGAGGTGGCAGGCCGCGGGCCTGACGCAGGGGGGGCACCGGTGGAGAGGACTAGCGCCCTGTCGGACCGGCGCGCCCCTCCACCATGGCTATCGCCATGGTCCGCTTCCCCAGGCATGGCCCGGGGCGGAACGGGGGTGAGGGTAGTGTGGATCAATGCGCCGCGCCCCAGCTCTTGCCGAAGCCGACCTCGACGCCGAGTGGCACCGAGAGTTCGACCGCCGGTTCGGCGGCGCCCGCCATCACGTCGCGGATGACCGCACCGGCGGCTTCCGCATCCGCCTCGGGTGCCTCGAACACCAGTTCGTCGTGGACCTGGAGCAGCATCCGCACATGGCCGAGTCCGGCGGCGGCGAGGGCGGGTTCCATGCGGACCATGGCGCGCTTGATGATGTCGGCGCTGGTCCCCTGGATCGGCGCGTTGATCGCGGCGCGCTCGGCCCCCTGCCGTTCGCCCTGGTTGCGCGAGGCGATGCGCGGGAAATGCGTCTTGCGGCCGAACAGGGTCTCGGTGAAGCCCTTCTCGCGCACGCTCGACAGCGTCTCGGCGATATAGCGGTTGATGCCGGGGAAACGCTCGAAATAGCGGTCGATCATGGCTTGCGCCTCGTCCGCCGACACGTCGAGGCGACCTGCCAGGCCCCAGCGCGAAATGCCGTAGAGGATGGCGAAGTTGATCGTCTTGGCGCGCCCGCGCGTGTCGCGATTGACCTCGCCGAACAGCTCCTTGGCGGTCAGGCTGTGGATGTCGTCGCCATTGGCGAACGCGTCGCGCAGCGCGGGGACATCGGCCATGTGCGCGGCCAGCCGCAATTCGATCTGCGAATAGTCGGCGGCGATCAGGACATGGCCGTCCTCGGCGATGAATGCCTCGCGCAACTGCCGCCCGACCTCGGTACGGATCGGAATGTTCTGGAGATTGGGCTCGGTCGAGGATAGCCGCCCGGTCTGCGCGCCGGTCAGGCTGTAGCTGGTATGGACGCGCCCCGTCTTCGGATTGATCTGCGCCTGCAGCGCGTCGGTATAGGTACTCTTCAGCTTGGAAAGCTGGCGCCATTCGAGGATCTTGCGCACGATCTCCGCCGCCTCGCCGCCGTCGCGGGCCAGGCGTTCCAGCTCGGTCACGTCGGTGGAATAGACCCCCGACTTGCCCTTGCGCCCGCCCTTCAGGCCGAGCCGGTCGAACAGGATCTCGCCAAGCTGCTTGGGGCTGCCGATGGTGAAGGGGGTGCCCGCCATAGCGTGAATCTCGCCCTCCAGCGCGGCGATCTGTCCGGCGAATTCGGTCGAGAGTTGCGACAGGCGCTCGCGATCGACCTTGATCCCGCGCCGCTCCATCCCCGCGATGACCGGGACGAGCGGCCGGTCGACCATCTCGTACACGCGTGTCGCCTGCTCCATCGGCAGCCGCGCCTTGAACCGCTTCCACAGCCGCAGCGTGACGTCGGCATCCTCGGCGGCGTAGCGGGTGGCGAGCTTGAGGTCGACCTCGTGGAAACCGAGTTGCTTCTTGCCGGTCCCGACCACCTCCTTGAAGGCGAGGCAGGTGTGCGACAGATGAGTCGCGGCCAGCTCGTCCATGCCATGGCCGTGAAGCCCGGCGTCGAGGTCGAAGCTCATCACGATCGTGTCGTCATGCGGCGCGATGGCGATGCCACGCTCGCCCAGAACGATCATGTCGAACTTCAGGTTCTGACCGATCTTCAGGACCGACGCGTCCTCGCACAGCGCCTTGATCCGCTCCAAGGCCGCCGCGACCGGAATCTGCACCGGCACTTCGGACAACAGGTCGTTGCCGCCATGGCCGAGCGGGATGTAGCACGCCTTATTGGGCGACAGGCACAGGCTGACCCCGACCAGTTCGGCCTGGGTCGCGTCGGTCGAGCTGGTCTCGGTATCGATCGCGATAAAGCCCTGCGCCCGCGCTTCGGCCACCCACTGGTCGAGCGTGTCGAGATCCTGCACCGTGACGTAGCCGTCGAGATTACACGGCTCGTCATCGTCCATCGGGGCGGCGGGGGCGGTGTCGCCGGTCGGCACGGGCGCAGCGTCCTCGGTGATCTGCCCCATCTTGGCGATCAGCGAGCGGAAGCCGTGATGCTCGAGAAAGGCGCGAAGCGGCGCATCGGGAATGCTCGGGTGCAGCGCCAGCGTCTCCAGCGTCTGCGGCAGCGGCGCGTTGCACTCCAGCGTCACCAGCCGCTTGGACAGCCGCGCATTGTCGGCATGTTCGATCAGGTTGTCGCGAAGCTTGCCCTTCTTCATCTCGGGCGCGGCGGCGAGGACCGATTCGAGGTCGCCATGCTCGACGATCAGCTTGGAGGCGGTCTTGGGGCCGACACCCGGCACGCCCGGCACGTTGTCGACGCTGTCGCCCATCAGCGCGAGCACATCGCCCAACTGCTTCGGGCCGACGCCGAACTTCTCCTGGACATAGGCTTCGCCCAGGCGGCGGTTGTTCATCGTGTCGAGCATGTCGAGGCTGCCATCCTCGACCAGCTGCATCAGATCCTTGTCGCCCGAGACGATCGTGACCTGCCACCCCTCCGCCATGGCGGCGCGGGCATAGCAGGCGATCAGGTCGTCGGCCTCCAGCCCGGCTTCCTCGATGCACGGCAGCGAGAAGGCGCGGGTGGCGTCGCGGATCATCGGGAATTGCGGCACCAGATCGGGCGGGGGCGGGGGGCGGTGCGCCTTATACTGGTCGTACATGTCGTTGCGGAACGTCTTGGACGACTTGTCGAGCACCACCGCCATATGGGTCGGCCCGTCGGCGGCGTTGATCTCGTCCACCAGCTTCCACAACATGGTGGTATAGCCGTACACCGCCCCCACCGGCTCGCCATGCTTGTTGGTCAGCGGCGGCAGGCGGTGATAGGCGCGGAAGATATAGCCGGAGCCGTCGACGAGATAGAGATGGGGCATGACCAGCGCGGTTTAGCGGATGCGGGCGGTGCTAAACAGTCCCTGATATCACGGCGTTCCCGGAATGTTGCCGATGCGCCACGTTATCGGCGAATGATCCCGCCCGGTGCGCGCGACGGTGCGCGCGACGGCGCTCGGGTCAATTCGCCACCGCCACTGGCCCGCGCGGCGGACCGGCGTGGCGCGCCACCGCTGCCGCGACATCCTGGATCAGCAACTGGCGCTGGCGGATATCCTCGGTGGTGTCGCCGATCATCACCGCGATGGCGAAGCGGCGACCGTCGGGGGCGGTCAGCAGGCCGACATCGTTGAAGCCCGCATTGCGGCGGCCCAGATCCTGGCCGGTTCCCGTCTTGTGCGCGATCTTCCAGTCGGCGGGGATCGCGGCGCGCAGCCGGGCATGGCCGGTGCGCGAGGCCTCCATCGTATCGAGCAGGATGCGGGTCGAGGTCTCCGACAACAGCTCGCCGCGCGCCAGCCGGGCGAGCGCATCGGCGATGGCGATCGGCGCCGCGCCATCGGGCGGATCACTCACATAGGCGTCGAGCGCCGCCGTCCGTGCCGCCGGATCGAGCCGGTTGCGCGCCGCCTGGAACGCCCCCGCCAACGCGAAGGCGGGTTGCCAGGTGAGACCCGCCGTCTTCGCCTGGAGCAGCCTTTCGCCCGGACCGAAGCGGATATCGCCCAGCCGCTTGGCGGCGATCATCGCGCGCACCGCGTCGGGACCGCCGACATAGGTCAGCAGGCGATCGTTCGCGGTGTTGTCGCTCTGGGTCAGCGCGCGGGTCATCAGCTCGCCGACCGTGGTGTGATAGCCGTCGCCCTTCACCAGCATCGCGATCGGCTGATGGAACAGGGTCAGGTCCTCAGGGCGAACGACCAGCGGCTCGTCCAGCCGGGCGCGACCCTGATCGCGCAGCGAGAGCAAGGTCATCGCGACCCACAGCTTGGAAACCGATTGCTGCGGCAGGCGCTGGCGCCCGCCTGATTCGACGGTCCAGCCGTCATCGACCGCGCGTATCGCGATCCCCTTCTTGCCGCTGAACCCGGCGGACAGCCGCGCGATCTCGTCGACCAGCCCACTCGGCGGGGCGGGGGCGCGACTGGGGCTTGCCGGGGGGAGCGCCATCGACACCATCGGGGCGGGATCGGGCCGCCCGTTCGCATGGGTGGAGCCGCCCGGCCGCGTATCGGTGCCACATGCCGACAGCGCCAGGAGAAAGGCCGCGGCACAGGCGTTGCGCCGCCAACCGATCAATCCACGCTTCGTCACCGCCATACCCCGCTGCACCCGCCGATCCTGACGCGACGACCCGCCCTGCGAAATCCCCCGGATAGCCGGTTGCGATGAACGGCGGTGATCCCGCGACAAACCGTGAAACCTGCTGTGATGCTGCGGGATCGGCCATGGATCGTGTCCTCCCCTGGCAGGGACTTTCGCCAGGAAAGGCTTACGGGGGGGATGACGGCGGTGTCCCCACGCCACCCGACGCTACGGGATCAGGATCGTGTCGACGGCGTCGGGCAGCGTCTCGGGATAGTCGAGCGTATAGTGGAGTCCGCGGCTTTCCTTGCGATGCAGGGCGCAGCGGACGATCAGCTCGGCGGTCTGGAGCAGGTTGCGCAGCTCGATCAGGTCGGGGGTGACGCGGAAATGGCCGTAATAGTCGTTCACCTCCTCGGTCAGCATCCGGATCCGATGCTGCGCGCGTTCCAGTCGCTTGGTGGTGCGCACGATGCCGACATAATTCCACATGAAGCGGCGGATCTCGGTCCAGTTCTGCTTGATGACCACCTCTTCGTCCGAATCGGTGACGCGGCTTTCGTCCCAGGGGCGGATCGAGGGGGGCGGGGGGAGGTCGTCCCAGTGCGCCGCGATATGGTCGGCGCACGCCTCGCCATAGACGAAGCATTCCAGCAGGGAATTGGACGCCAGGCGGTTGGCGCCGTGCAGGCCCGACTGGGTCACCTCGCCCGCCGCATAGAGGCCGGGCAGGTCGGTACGTCCGTCGCGATCGACGATGACGCCGCCGCAGGTATAGTGCTGGGCGGGGACGACCGGGATCGGCTGCACCGTCATGTCGATGCCGAGGCTCAGCAGCTTTTCGTGGATATTGGGGAAATGCTCGCGGACGAAGGCGGGCGGCTGGTGGCTGATGTCGAGATGGACGTAATCCAGGCCCAGCCGCTTGATCTCATGATCGATCGCGCGCGCCACGATATCGCGCGGTGCCAGCTCGGCGCGCGGGTCGAGGTCGGGCATGAAGCGGTGGCCGGTCTCGGGAATCTTCAAATGCCCGCCCTCGCCGCGAACCGCCTCCGTAATCAGGAAATTCTTGACCTGGGTGTTGTAGAGGCAGGTCGGGTGGAACTGCATGAACTCCATGTTGGAGACGCGCGCGCCCGCTCGCCAAGCCATCGCGATGCCGTCACCGGTCGCCCCCTTGGGCGCGGTGGAGAATTGATAGGTGCGGCCCGCCCCGCCGGTCGCCAGGATCGTCGCGCGCGCCTTGTGCAGCACCACGCGTCCCGTGCGCCGGTCGACGGCATAGATGCCCCAGACATGGCCCGCCCCCGAATAGCGCATCTCGTGGCGGCTGGTCGCCAGGTCGATCGCGACCTGGTCGGGGACCATGGTGATGTTGGGATGTGCGTCGGCGGCGCGGAGCAGCGCGTCGAGTACCGCCCAGCCCGTGGCATCCGCGACATGGACGATGCGCCGGTGCGAATGCCCGCCCTCGCGGGTCAGATGCAGCATGTTGCCCTCGGTCGCGAAGGGTACGCCCAGCTTCTGCAACCGGTCGATCGCGGCGGGCGCGTTCTCGACCACGAACTCGACGGTGGCGCGGTCGTTGAGACCGGCGCCCGCGACCATCGTGTCCTCGATATGGCTGTCGAACGTGTCGCCGGGTTCGAGCACCGCGGCGATTCCCCCCTGCGCCCAGGCGGTCGAGCCCTCGTTCATCTTGCCCTTGGCCAGGACGGTGACCTTGAACCGATCGGCAAGGTTGAGCGCGGCGGTCAGCCCGGCCGCGCCCGACCCGACGATCAGGATATCGGAAGCGGTCATGCGCGGGCTCCTTCGGGCGCGTTGGCGGGGAACATGACGGCCCTGTGGCACGGACGGCGGGCGGGGGACAGGGGATAGTGCGTGGGCGTAGCAAGTGGGGGATCGTGGCTTGCCGGAAGCGACTGGCCTACCCACCTGAAGCCGCATGACGCTGGCCCGGCCCGATTGGCGCGACCGTCTGCGCGCGGCAATTCCCACGGCGCTGATCGTGGGGGGCATGGGCTATGCGCTGATCCTGGGGCTGGGCTTCGCGCCCGGCGTGCCGATATCCTCACCGGCGCTCGACAGTTTCGATGTGACACCCCCGGCACCGCCCCCGCCGCCGCGCGTCCGGCCGCAGAAGGTCGCGACCCACCGTCCGCGCGGCGCCGCCGCGCCGCCCAATATCCGATCGCAGGCGACCGAGATCGTCGCGCCGCCGCCACTGGTCGTGCTGCCGCCCGTCTCGCCGGTGGTGGTCGCACCGGTCGCGGGCACCGGCGCGGATGCGAGCCAGGGCGCTTCGGACAGGCCCGGTCCCGGAACCGGCGCGGGCGGGATCGGCAACGGGACGGGCAGCGGCGGATCGGGTGACGGCGACGGTTATGGCGATGAGACGCCGCCCGAGTTGATCCGTGGACGGATCACGCCATCGGATTATCCGCCTGGTGCATCGCGCGCTGAAATTGGCGGGAAGGTCACGGTGCGATATTTCGTCAATGTCGACGGACGTGTCAGCGGATGTGTCGTGACGCGGAGTTCTGGCAACGCCGAACTGGATGAAACGACATGCCGATTGGTAACCCGACGGTTCCGGTACGCACCCTCACGCGATGCGGATGGTCGTCCGGTGGGCGCCTATATTCTGCAGAACCATGAATGGGTGCCCGAACCTGATAATGATTGAGGCCGTCGAAGGCCAAGCGAAAACCTTAGCCCTGAACCCCCACGCTCCGCGTCAACGACAGGAACACATCCTCCAGATCGGCCTCCTTGGTCGAGACGTCGACGATCCCGAACCCGTCCGCCTGAACCGCCGCGAGCACCTGGCCCGCATTCACCTTGTCCTTGGCATAGGTGATCTCCAGCGTGCGCGTGCCCTTCAGCACGATCTTGCCGAAGCTGGCATGGTCCGGCACCGCCGCGACGTCGCGATCCACCGTCACCGCGACGATCTTTTCCTGCGCCTTGCCGACCAGCTCGCGGGTCGGTTCGTTGGCGACCAGGCGGCCATGGTTGATGATGGCGATCCGGTCGCACAACTCCTCGGCTTCTTCGAGATAGTGCGTCGTCAGCACCACCGTCACGCCCCGGTCGTTCAACTGCCGGACATAGGCCCAGAGCTGCTGGCGGAGTTCGATATCGACGCCCGCGGTCGGCTCGTCGAGGACCAGCACGGGCGGCGAGTGGACCATCGCCTTAGCGACCATCAGCCGCCGCTTCATGCCCCCCGACAGGGTGCGCGAATAGGCGTTGGCCTTATCCTCCAGATGCACCGCGCGCAGCAGCTCCATCGAGCGCCGCTCGGCCTTGGGCACGCCGTACAGCCCGCCCTGGATCTCCAGCGTCTCCAGGGGTGTGAAGAAGGGGTCGAACAGGATCTCCTGGTTGACGATGCCGATCGACGCCTTGGCGTTGCGCGGATGCTGGTCGATATCGAAGCCCCAGATCGACGCCGAGCCCTCGGTCTTCATCACCAAACCCGCCAGGATGTTGATGAGCGTCGATTTCCCGGCGCCGTTCGGCCCCAGCAGTCCGAAAATCTGGCCGCGCGGCACGTCGAAGCTGACCCCGTCGAGCGCGCGCTTGCCGCCCTGATAGGTCTTGGCGATGCCCTGGATCGAGATGGCGGCTTCTGTCGTGGCGGTCATGGCCTCATGCGATAGGCCCGTGCGGCGGACAGGCCAAGCCGGTTTTCGGCAATTGCACGGTGGCGTCCGCCTTGCTATCGCGCGGACCTATGTTGCCGCCGCCCGAAACCACCCGCGTCTCCCAGACCCGCGTCGCCTGCGACGGCGCCACCGACATTCCGGGCGGCGCCGCACTCGGCCATCCGCGCGTCTGGCTGCAGATCGACGAGACCGGCTATGTCGATTGCGGATATTGCGATCGCCGCTTCGTGCTGATCGGCGGCCCGGCGGATGGGGTGGACCAGGCGACATTGCCCGATCACGGCGACGGCGCGGGCCGCTAAGCCCCACGCTCATTGAGACTCACGCCCCTCCCGTAGACGGGAGGGGATGGGGGAGGGTTTTGCCGCAAGCGCTGGTCTCGGTGAGACCCCTTGCCCTCCCCCGACCCTCCCGCCTGCGGGAGGGAGGAAGAAGGGGGGAGGCGGTAGAGTTTCAAAGCGGTGGGGGATGCCCTATATCTCCGCGATGACCGCCACCGATCCCCGCTCGTTCCTGTACCGCGACACGCTGGACCCCGACGCCGCGCTGCGCCTTACCGCCAGTGCGCTGGCCCGTGCGGACGATGGCGAGCTTTACCTGCAGTATAAGCGCTCGGAAGCGTTCGGTTTCGACGACGGTCGGCTGAAGACCGCGGCCTATGACACCCATTCGGGCTTCGGCCTGCGCGCGGTGTCGGGCGAGATGACCGCCTTCGCGCATGCCAACGAGCTGTCCGAGGCCGCGATCCGGCGCGCCGCGCAGACCATGGCGCTGATCGACCCCGCCAAGGGCGCCGCGGCACCCCCGCCGCAGGGAACCAACCGGCATCTCTACACCGCGACCGATCCGCTCGACCTGATCCCCTTTGCCGAGAAGGTCTCGCTCTGCCAGACGATCGACGCCGCCGCCCGCGCGCGCGATCCGCGTGTGGCGCAGGTCTCGGTCGGCCTGTCGGGGAGCTGGAGCGTGGTCGAGATCGTTCGCGCCGACGGCTTCGTCGCCACCGATGTCCGGCCGCTGGTGCGGCTCAACATCTCGGTCGTGGTCGAACAGAATGGGCGGCGCGAGACGGGGAGCTTCGGAATCGGCGGGCGCTATCTCTATGACCGGCTCGTCGCGCGCGAGACCTGGGAGCGGGGCATCGACGTCGCGCTGAACCAGGCGCTGGTCAATCTCGATTCGGTCGCCGCGCCTGCGGGCGAGATGACCGTGCTGCTCGGACCGGGCTGGCCGGGCGTGCTGCTGCACGAGGCGATCGGCCACGGGCTGGAGGGCGACTTCAACCGCAAGGGCACCTCGGCCTTTTCGGGGCGGATCGGCGAGCGGGTCGCCGCGCCCGGCGTCACCGTGGTCGATGACGGGTCGCTGGCCGACCGGCGCGGCTCGCTGTCGATCGATGACGAGGGCACGCCGACGCGCGAGGTCGTGCTGATCGAGGACGGTATCCTGAAAGGCTATATGCAGGACCGGCTCAACGCGCGGCTGATGGGTGTCGCGCCCACCGGCAACGGCCGCCGCGAAAGCTTCGCCCATGCTCCGATGCCGCGCATGACCAACACCTTCATGAAGGGCGGACGGGACGACCCCGCCGAGCTTCTGTCGCGGGTGAAGACCGGCATCTTCGCCAAGTCCTTCGGGGGCGGCCAGGTCGACATCGTGTCGGGCAAGTTCGTCTTCTCCTGCACCGAGGCGTACCGGATCGAGAACGGCCGCTTGGGCGCGCCGATCAAGGGCGCGACGCTGATCGGCGACGGGCCCAGCGTGCTGACCAGGGTGAAGGGCATCGGCAACGACTTCGCGCTGGACGAAGGTGTCGGCGTGTGCGGCAAGGGCGGGCAGAGCGTGCCCGCGGGCGTCGGCCAGCCGACCTTGTTGGTCGAGGGGCTGACGGTAGGCGGCACCGCACTGGCGGCCTGACAGCCTCCCCGAGCCGGGGAGAAATGCCCGAAAAATGGGCAGGCCGGAATGAATGCCTAAAATTTGATGCAATGCGGCGGGGTCCGGACCCGGCATTGCATCGTCGCACGCTCGCAAACGTCACCAAATCGTAAACTGGCACACCCCTTGCGATGCTTGTCCTCGGGTAACGCAAAGGGGGCGTAGATGAAGCTGATCATCGCCATCATCAAGCCATTCAAGCTCGACGAGGTGCGCGAGGCGCTCACCACCTTGGGCGTGGCGGGCATGACGGTGACCGAGGTGAAGGGTTTCGGGCGGCAAAAGGGCCAGACCGAAATCTATCGCGGCGCCGAGTACAGCACCAACATGGTGCCCAAGATCAAGATCGAGGTCGTCTGCGCGTCCGAGATCGCCGACCGCGTCGTCGAATCGATCCAGGCCGCCGCGAATACCGGCGCGATCGGCGACGGCAAGATCTTCATGCTCGATGTCGGTCAGGCCGTGCGGATCCGCACCGGCGAAACCGACGACGCAGCGCTCTGAGAGGGGGGATTTCGATGAAGCATGTCTCCAAATTGGCGACCGGCGCGGCGGGCTTCGGCCTGACGCTGTTCGCCGCCATGCCCGCCTGGGCGCAGGCGGCGGCCGCCGCTCCGGCCGCGACGGTGAACAAGGGCGACACCGCCTGGATGCTCACCTCGACCGTGCTGGTCATGATGATGATCCTGCCGGGTCTGGCGCTGTTCTATGGCGGTCTGACCCGCGCGAAGAACATGCTGTCCACCATGACCCAGATCGGCGCGGCGGCCTGCCTCGCGATGCTGATCTGGGTGATGTACGGCTATAGCCTGGCCTTCGGGCCGGACGTGTCGGGGGGCGCGTCCAACTTCATCTCCGGGCTGGGCAAGGCCTTCCTGAAGGGCGTCACGCCCGCCAGCCAGGCGGCGACCTTCACCGCGGGCGTCGAAATTCCGGAATATGTCTTCATCTGCTTCCAGATGACCTTCGCCGCGATCACCGCCGCGCTGGTGCTGGGCTCGGTCGTCGAGCGGATGAAGTTCTCGGCGGTCATGGCCTTCACCGCGGTGTGGCTGACCATCGTCTATTTCCCGATCGCGCACATGGTCTGGGCGTCGTCGGGCCTGTTCTTCAAGGCGGGCGCGCTCGACTTCGCCGGCGGTACGGTGGTGCACATCAACGCCGGTGTCTCGGCGCTGGTCGCCGCGCTGATCCTCGGCAAGCGCATGGGCTATCCGACCACGCCGATGCCGCCGCACTCGCTGACGCTGACCGGTGTCGGCACCGGCCTGCTCTGGGTCGGCTGGTTCGGGTTCAACGCCGGTTCCGCGCTGGAGGCCAATGGTTCGGCGGGTCTGGCGATGATCAACACCTTCGTCGCGACCGCCAGCGGCGGCCTGTTCTGGATGCTGGCCGAGCGTGTTGCGGGGCATAAGGGTTCGGCACTGGGCTTCTGCTCGGGGATCGTCGCCGGTCTGGTCGCGGTCACCCCGGCGGCGGGCAATTCGGGTCCGTTCGGCGCGATCGTGCTCGGCGCCATCGCCAGCGTGGTCTGCTTCTACGCCGTGTCGGTCCTGAAGCCCAAGCTCGGCTATGACGATGCGCTCGACGCCTTCGGTGTCCACGGCATCGGCGGCATGATCGGCGCGATCGGCACCGCCGTGGTCTATGCCCCGTCGCTGGGCGGTCCGGGTGCGGCGGATTACGCCATCGGCCCGAAGCTGCTGGTCCAGCTCGGCGCGGTCGCCACGACCATCGTCTGGGCGGGTATCGGCACCGTCATCGCCATGTTCGTCGCCAAGGCCCTGACCGGCCTCCGGGTCTCAAAGGAAGTCGAGCAGGAAGGCCTCGACCTCGGCGAGCACGGCGAACGCGCCTACAACTGATCGGGAGCGGGGGCGAAGAGAACCCCCGCACCCCACGACGTTCCTCCTGCGGACGACCTAAGCCCGGTGCGGCAACGCACCGGGCCTTTTTTGTGTGTAGGCGGGAGAGGAAATCCCAACCTGTGCTCAGCCTGGGTCCTTCCGGCTGGCAAGCTTGCCGCTCGGGATAGGCTCGCGGGATTACCGCCCCTTCGGCCCCGCCTGCTGCGCCTGCGCCGCCTTGGCCGCCTCATATTCGTCGAAGGTGCGGGACAGCAGCGCCTGCGCCTCCGCCTCGGTGACCTTGCCGTCCTTGTTGGCGTCGGCCTTTTCGAACCAGAGGTCGGCGAGTCGTCCGGCATGGACGGCGTCGATCTGCTGCTTGCCATTGCCCATGCGCATGATCGCCGCCTTCACCTCGGCCTTGGTCAGCACGCCATCGTGATTGGTGTCGCGCGCCTTGAACTCGCGCGAGAATTTCGCGGCGGCGGAGGCGCGGGTGTCCTGCTGGGCCAGCGCGGGGGTGGCCAGCGTGGCGGCGATCAGACCGGCGACGAGAAAACGGGTCATGCACGGGACTCCAGAGGGGCTCTTGTCGGCCGCTCCTGACGGCCTTTGGCTGTCGCCGCAATGAACGAACCCAAGCGAAGGTTGCGTGGGGCGACGACAGCGCATAGGGCGCGGGGCAAATCCATCCCCTCTCCGAAGGACTTTGCCGTGAGCGAAGATATCAAGCGCGTCGTCCTCGCCTATTCGGGCGGCCTCGACACCAGCGTCATCCTCAAGTGGCTGCAGCAGCATTATGGCTGCGAGGTCGTGACCTTCACCGCCGATCTGGGCCAGGGCGAAGAGCTGGAGCCCGCGCGCAAGAAGGCGGAGATGGCGGGCGTGAAGCCCGAACACATCTTCATCGACGACCTGCGCGAGGAGTTCGTCAAGGATTACGTCTTCCCGATGATGCGCGCCAATGCGCTGTACGAGGGGCTGTACCTGCTCGGCACCTCGATCGCGCGGCCGCTGATCGCCAAGCGTCAGATCGAGATCGCCAAGATGGTGGGTGCCGACGCGGTCAGCCACGGCGCGACCGGCAAGGGCAACGACCAGGTTCGTTTCGAACTGGGCTATTACGCGCTGAACCCCGACATCAAGGTCATCGCGCCGTGGCGCGAATGGGACCTGACCAGCCGCACCAGGCTGATCGAGTTCGCCGAGGCGCATCAGATCCCGGTGTCGAAGGACAAGCGCGGCGAGGCGCCCTTCTCGACCGACGCGAACCTGCTGCACACCTCGTCCGAGGGCAAGGTGCTCGAGGATCCGTGGGACGAGGTTCCCGATTACGTCTATTCGCGCACCGTCAATCCGGAAGACGCGCCGGACGTGCCCGAGGTCATCACCATCGATTTCGAGCGTGGCGACGGCGTCGCGCTGAACGGCGAGGCGTGCTCGCCCGCCACGCTGCTGACCAAGCTCAACGAACTGGGCCGCAAGCACGGCATCGGCCGCCTCGACCTGGTCGAGAACCGCTTCGTCGGCATGAAGAGCCGCGGCATGTACGAGACGCCGGGCGGCACCATCTATGCCCTCGCGCATCGCGGCATCGAGCAGATCACGCTCGACCGGGGCGCCGCGCATCTGAAGGACGAGCTGGCCCCGCGCTATGCCGAGCTGGTCTATAACGGCTTCTGGTTCTCGCCGGAGCGCGAGATGCTGCAGGCCGCCGTCAACCACAGCCAGGAGAAGGTGACCGGCACCGTCCGCCTGAAGCTCTACAAGGGCCAGGCGATCGTCACCGGCCGCAAGTCGCCCTATTCGCTCTATTCGGAAAAGGTCGTCACCTTCGAGGACGATCAGGGCGCCTATGACCAGCGCGACGCGGCGGGCTTCATCAAGCTCAACGCGCTGCGCCTGCGGTTGCTGGGGCGTCGCGACCAGATCTGATCCGGATTCGGACGCGATGACCGGACGGGCGGATGGGGAGACCCGTCCGCCCTTTATCATGGTTTGGCCGGATGCCGCGATCGCGGCCTGTCGTCGGCATGGAACGCGCACTTCGACTGTGCCGAGTGATCGGGGGGGGGCAGGGTGCGGCATCTCGCGCGCTTTCCACCCCACGCCACGTTCCTTCAGCCTGAGCGTGGTCGAAGCCTATGCGCGAACCTCCGCCGCGCGTCCGGAATCGATGCCGCCCATCCGACCGACGCGCCAACAACTCGCCGCAGCGGGTTTCGCGTTCGTCTTGTCCTTGCCCCCTTCGGTCCGCTAGGCACTTTCGCCATGAATGGGGGAAAGCTCAACTGGTGGCAGACGCGGTGGTTCGTGGCGGCGATGGCGCTGCTCGCCGCGCTGCCGCTGATCTGGCCGACGGTGCCACCGCTGGTCGACGTGCCGGGCCATATGGGTCGCTACCGGGTCCAGCTCGAATATGCCAACCAGCCCTGGCTGGCCGACTGGTATCATTTCGAATGGCAGATGATCGGCAATCTGGGCATCGACCTGCTGATCGAGCCGCTGGCGCCGATCTTCGGGCTGGAGCTGGCGGTCAAGCTGATCGTCATGGCGATCCCGGTGCTGACGGTCACCGGGCTCCTCTGGATCGCGCGCGAGGTGCAGGGGCGGATCCCGGCCACCGCGCTGTTCGCGCTGCCGCTCGCCTATAGCTATCCCTTCCAGTTCGGGTTCGTGAACTTCGCGCTGGCGATGGCGCTGGCGCTCAACCTCTTCGCCTTGTGGCTGCGCATGGGGCGGCTGGGCCGGGTGAAGCTGCGCGCGATCCTGTTCGTGCCGTTGTCCTGTGCCCTGTGGGTGGCGCATACCTTCGGCTGGGGCGTGCTGGGCGTGCTCGCCTTCTCGGCCGAGCTGATCCGCCAGCACGACATCCGGCGCGCGAACGGAGCGAAGGGGGTCAAGGGGTGGATCGAGTCCGCCTTCCACTCCGGGATCGGCTGTATCCCGCTCGCGCTGCCGATGGTGCTGATGGTCGTGTGGCGCTCGGGCGCCGATGTGACCGGCCAGACCGGCGACTGGTTCAACTGGCGGTGGAAGATCAACTGGGTGACGATGGTCCTGCGCGACCGCTGGATGTTGTTCGACCTCGCCTCGGTCACGCTGTTGTTCCTCGTCCTGCTCAAGGGCGTTCGCGACGAGCGGGTCGAATATTCGCGCAATCTGGTGCTGTCGGCGGCGTTCCTGGCGGTCGTCTACCTGCTGCTGCCGCGCATCGTGTTCGGCTCGGCCTATGCCGATATGCGCCTGGCCCCCTATGTCCTCGCGATCGCGCTGATCGCGCTTCGTCCCCGGCGCGGGCTGTCGCTGCGCGGGGCGTCGACGCTGGCGGTGGTGGGGCTGGCATTCTTCGTCGTCCGGATCGGCGCGACCACGGCCAGCTTCGTGATGTATAGCAACGACTATGACCGGGTGCTGACCGCGCTCGATCACGTCCCGCCGCGCGCGCGGCTGCTGACCTTTGTCGGCCGCCAATATTGCGCCGATGTCTGGCCGTCGAGCCGGTTGGAGCATGTCGCCGGGCTCGCCCTCGAACGCAAGCTTGCCTATGCCAACGACCAATGGTCGATGGCGGGCGGGCAATTGCTGACCGTGCGCTATTCCCCCGCCAAGCGGTTCGCGCACGATCCGTCGGAGATCGTCACCCAGCGGCGCTGCCGTGGCCAGTGGTGGCGGCCGATCGACACCGCGCTCAAGCTGCTGCCGCGCGACGCGTTCGACTATGTCTGGCTGGTCCACCCGCCACGCTATGACGAAAGCCTGACGCGCGGGATGACGCCGATCTGGCGGTCGGGGCGCGACGTCCTCTACCGGATCGACGATCGCCGCCCGATCATCGACCCCGCCGCCTATGAGCTGCTGAGCCGTCCGACGCCGGGCGACGACCGCCGCGCCCCGCCCGCGCGGCGCAGCACGCTCCCCGACAAGGACGACGACTGAGACCTCACCCCCGACGAAAGGGAGTGAGCTCGCCCAGATAGTCGCTTTCGGCCTCGATCGCCGCGCGTTCGGCCCGCACGAACTCGGCGACGGCGCCGCGAAAGGCGGGGTGCGGTATATAATGGGCGGACCAGGTCGGCACGGGGACGTAACCGCGCGCCAGCTTGTGTTCGCCCTGCGCTCCGGCCTCGACCGTCGACAGCCCGCGTTCGATCGCGGCGTCGATCGCCTGGTAATAGCATAGCTCGAAATGGAGGAAGGGCACTTCCTCGACCGCGCCCCAGTAACGGCCATAGAGCGTATCCGCGCCGATCAGGTTCAGCGCCCCCGCGATCGGTCGCCCGTCGCGCTCCGCCAGGATCAGCAACAGCCGCTCACCCATGCGCTCGCCGATCCGGTCGAACGCGGCACGGGTGAGATACGGGCGACCCCATTTGCGGCTGCCGGTATCCTGATAGAAGACCCAGAAGGCGTCCCAATGTTCGGGACGGATATCGGCACCGCTCAGGTGACGGATGGTCAGCCCCTCGACGGCGGCGGCGCGCTCCTTGCGGATCGCCTTGCGCTTGCGACTGGCCAGCGCGGCGAGGAAATCGTCGAAGCTGGCATAGCCGTCGTTGCGCCAGTGGAACTGAACCCCCTCGCGGATCAGCCAGCCCGCCGCCTCGAACGGCGGCAGCTGCTCGGGCGAGACGAAGGTGACGTGCGCGGAGGACAGCTCGTTCTGGTCGGTCACCGCCTCGATCGCGGCGATCAGCGCGGGGGCGAGTGCGGGATCGCGCAACAGGAGGCGCGGGCCGGGCACCGGCGAGAAGGGCGCGGCGATCTGGAGCTTGGGGTAATAGCGGCCCCCGGCACGCTCCCAGGCATCCGCCCAGCCATGGTCGAAGACATATTCGCCCTGGCTGTGCGCCTTCAGATAGGCGGGCGCGATCGCGGCGGGGCGGCCATCGGCGCCGTCGATGACGATCGGAGCCGGGGTCCAGCCCGAGCGGCCGCCGACGCTGTGCGATTCCTCCAGCGCGGTCAGGAAAGCGTGGCTGACGAACGGGTTGGCGGTGCCCGCACAGGCGTCCCACTCGTCAGGGGACAGGGCGGCGACGCCGGACAGGATACGCGCGATGGCGGTGGTCATCGCTGGGGGATATGCGATGCGGGGTGGGGTGGGACAAGGGGGGACAGGGGGGGGGAGCGGTTCGCGGGTGGAGAGGGCCCTCCCCCATCCCCTCCCGCCTGCGGGAGGGAAGCGGCTAGAGGCTAGCGCAGGCGTTCCACATCAGCCAAGCACCACGCCCCTCCCGCAGGCGGGAGGGGATGGGGGAGGGCAGGGCCGCAAGCGACCCAGCCCGGAAAAAATCACCCCAACTGGATGATCGCATCCACCTCGACCGCCGCGCCCAGCGGCAGGACCGGCACGCCGACCGCCGAGCGCGCATGGCGTCCGGCATCGCCGAACAGCGAGACCATCAGCTCGGATGCGCCATTGGCGACCTTGGGCTGGTCGGTGAAGTCGCCCGCCGAATTGACGAACACCCCCAGCTTGACGATCCGCTTCACGCGGGCGAGGTCGCCGCCCAGATATTTCTTCACCTGCGCGACGAGCATCAGGCCACAGGCCTGCGCCGCCTTCTGACCGTCCTCCAGCGAGACGCCGTCGCCCAGCCGCCCGGTGACGAGCTGGCCGTCGATGAAGGGCAACTGCCCCGAAATGTGGAGAAGCCCGCCCGCCTCGACGACGGGGACATAGGCGGCGACGGGGGCGGCGGCCTCCGGCAGGGTGAGGCCGAGCTGCTCGAGCGCGCGATCGATATGCGTGGTCATGGCGCGAGACATGGCGCGCCCGCCCCGGTCAGGTCAAGCCGGAGCGATCAGGCGGCGGGTCGTCCCCCGGCGAAACGCGCCGCGATCCAGTCCTCCGCCCGCCGCCAGTCGTCGATCCGCGCATGTGCGTCGGGGGCGGGGGCCACGTGCGGCGCCATTTCGGGTTCGGATACCATGTGCAGCCGGTGGACCTGCGGCGCATGGTCCGCGACCGAGGCATGATGCTGCGGCAGATCGTCGACGAAGACGGTGACGGGGTTGCCATGTTCGGCGACCAGCCTGGCCACCGGCTCGCCCTTGCCGCCGCTGTTGCACTGGACGCGGTGGGCGATGCCAAAGCGTGCGAGCTGCTCGATCCGCGGCTGGCGGCATTCCTCGATCAGGTTGGTGAGGATGACGATGTCGGCGGTCTCGGCCAGGCGCGCCAATGCCTCGGCGGCGTGGGGGACCAGCGTCTGGCGGTCCATCTGGCCGGGGAAGAAGCCGTGCAGCAGATCCCAGGCCTCGGTCTGGCTGAGCGCGGGGCCGCCGTCGCGCCGCGTCATCGCGCCGAAAAAGTCGTGGCGGTCGAGCGCGAAGTCGATGTCATGCGCCTCGTCCAGCCAGTTTCGGAAGTGCCGGACCATATGGACCAGCACCTCGTCGCAATCGCAGATCAACAGGGGTTTCATGCGGTCTCCAACAGGCGACGGGCGGCGACGAGCGATTCGGGGCGGGTGCCCAGCGCCTCGGCACAGTCGATCAGATCGGCCTCATGCCCCTCCAGGAACGACAGGATCGCCGCGAGCACGCCGGGTTCGCCCGCGCCGCCGCGCAGCTCCTCGACCGACAGACCGGTCAGCGCCAGCAGGCGTTCGGCGCGCGCGGGGCTTTGCAGCGTCCACACCAGCGCCTGCAACGCCAGCGCCATGGCGGGCTCGATCCGTGCGGGCTCGATTGTATCCGGTCGGGGCATTGCCTATCGTCGTCCCTGATCAATGATGGAGCGGGCGTGGCAAGAAAGGTGCTCGTTGTCGAGGACAACGAACTCAATCTCAAACTCTTCTGCGACCTTCTGGGCGTGCACGGCTTCATCGCGGAGCCGGTACGCGACGGGCGGGAGGCGGTCGCGCGGGCGCGCGAGGTCGAGCCCGACCTGATCATCATGGACATCCAGATGCCGCACGTCACCGGCTACGAGCTGATCCTCGAGCTGAAGGCGGACGAGGCGCTGCGGCGAATCCCGGTGATGGCGGTGACCGCCTATGCCGGACGCGACGACGAAGACCGGATCCGTGCGGCCGGGGCCGATTCCTATGTTTCCAAGCCGATCAGCCTGATGCGCTTCATGGAGGCGGTGAACGCGCTGGTGTGAGGGGGGCGTAGCCGTTCACGCCAAGCGACGTCGAAGTGGACGTCCCGCGCTTCGCCGCGAAATCCATCCCGCGGCTGGCGCCTTCGCTCAGATGTCCGATTCGTCCTCAA
Organism: Sphingomonas sp. Leaf21; assembly: GCF_916858675.1. Lineage (GTDB taxonomy): Bacteria > Pseudomonadota > Alphaproteobacteria > Sphingomonadales > Sphingomonadaceae > Sphingomonas. The sequence goes on along the minus strand of NZ_CAKASM010000025.1, from coordinate 12,430 downwards.
CCGTTGCCTTGCGCCCCTTGAAGCCCTGCGCGACGACGAACCATTCCACCGAACCCTTGCGGCTAGACGGGGGCTTGGCGTGCTTCACCGTGGCGAAGTGGCGCTTCATCTCGGCGACGAGCTGCGAATCGGCGCCGCCCGCGAACACCTTCGACACGAACACCCCGCCGGGTGACAGCACGTCGCAGGCGAAGGCGAAGGCGGCCTCGACCAGGCCCATGGTGCGCAGCGCGTCGGTCTGCGGATGGCCGACGGTGTTCGCCGCCATGTCGGACATGACGAGGTCGGGCGCTCCGCCCAGCGCCTCCATCAACCGGTCCGGCGCCGCATCGTCCATGAAGTCCATCTCGAAGATGGTGACGCCGTCGATCGGATCGACCGGCAACAGGTCGATGCCGACCAGCGCGGCATTGGGCAGCTTGCGCCGCACCACCTGGCTCCACCCGCCAGGCGCCAGCCCCAGATCGATGACGCGCTTCTTGCCGCGCAGGAAGCCGAACCGCTCGTCCAGCTCGATCAGCTTGTACGCCGCGCGGCTGCGATACCCCTCCGCCTTGGCGCGGCGGACATAGGGATCGTTCAACTGGCGCTCGAGCCAGCGGGTCGATTGGGCGGTGCGGTTCCGGGCGGTGCGCACGCGCTGGTGCAGCCCCGAATTTCCTCTGCTCACGGTCTGGTGATCCCCATCAAACGGCGCAGGATCCCTTCGCGAATCCCACGGTCGGCGATCCCTAGCCGCTCGGCTGGCCAGAGGTCCAATATCGTCTCCAGGATCGCGCAGCCCGCGACCACCAGATCGGCGCGCTCCGGCCCGATGCACGCCACCTTCCCGCGCGCGGCAAGGCTCTTGCGCGACAGGTCGGCGCTGATCGTGCGCATCGCCGCAGTCGGCACGATCAATCCGTCGACGGCGGCGCGGTCATATTGGCTGAGCCCCAGATGGACGCTGCCCAGCGTCGTGACCGTGCCGCTCGTGCCGAGCAGGCGCGGGCGCCTCAGGTCGCGGGGCAGGCGCGCGGCGAAATCGGCGAAGCTCTCCGCGACGATCGCGCGCATCCGGGCATAGGCCTCCAGCCGCCCCGCCTCGCCCTCGCCGCCGCCCGCGCTCTCGGTCAGCGAGACGACGCCCCAGGGCGCCGAATGCCAGTCCAGAATGCGGGGAATGGGCGAGCCGGTGTCGACCAGCACGAGTTCGGTCGAACCGCCGCCGATATCGAACACCAGGGCGGGATCCTCGCCCGGCTCGATCAGCGCGTGACAGCCGAGCACGGCGAGCCGGGCCTCCTCTTCGGCGGAAATGATGTCGAGATGGATGCCCGTCTCGGCCAGCGCGCGCGTGATGAAGGCGGGGCCGTTGGCGGCACGGCGACAGGCCTCGGTCGCGACCGCGCGCGACAGGGTGACGTTGCGGCGCTTCAGCTTGTCGGCGCAGACGCGAAGCGCGGCGATGGTACGCTCGATCGCGGCATCCGACAGGCGGCCGGTCGTCGCCAGTCCCTCGCCCAGCCGGACGATGCGCGAAAAGGCGTCGACGACAGCGAAGCCGCCGCCCTGCGGCCGCGCGATCAGCAGGCGGCAATTGTTGGTGCCCAGGTCGAGCGCGGCATAGGCCTGCGCATCGGACCACCGGCCGCGTGGGGGCCGGGGCGGTGCCGAACGGGCAGGGGGCTTGGCCTGCCGGTACGGCCTTCGGGTGGGAACATCCCCCATCGCCGTATCTCACTTATTTCTGTTCTATCCGTCACGGACTTGAGCGTCCGCCGGTGCTTGACCATCAAAGTAGCGAGTCGCCGCCCGCGCGACAAGACGGACAGAGGCGCAACCATCGGAAATCCGGTTGACAAGGCGGATTCGCCCGCCTAGAGGCACGCCCCTGTCCGGTGCCCCGTCGTCTAAAGGTAAGACCACGGACTCTGACTCCGTTAATTGAGGTTCGAATCCTCACGGGGCATCCAGATTTTCCTATATCGTCGTCGCCAATCGCTTTATCGCTCGTCATCGTGACGGGGGATCGAATGCGCGCGATGCGATATGTCGGGGCGGCCATGGTCTTGGGCCTGGTGTCGCTCGCGCTCGCCTGGCTGACGGGCGGGATCACCGGCAGCTTTCTGGGCCCCGATGAATCGGCCCATTACGTCAACACGCTGTTCCTCGCCGACTGGCTGCGCGCGGGGCTGCCCGGCCCGATGACGTTCGCGCGCGACTTCTATGCCCATTATCCCAAGCTCTCGATCGGCCACTGGCCGCCCGGCTGGTACGCGCTCCTCTCGCCGCTCTTCGCGCTGACCTGGCCCTCCCCCGCCGTGGCGGCGATGTTCAGCGCGGTCGTGGCGGGCCTGCCCGCGCTCATGGTCGTCTGGGCGCTGACCCGGATGGGGGCACCGCGGCTGGGAGCGATAGCGGCGCTGACGATGCTGGCGTCGCCGCTCGTGGTCGACAGTGCGCGATCCTTCCTGCTCGACCAGCCGGTGGCGCTGATCGTCGGGCTGGGGGCGATCGCCTGGCTTCGCGCCGCCGAGGAACCGGGCTGGCGGCGCTTCGCGTTGTTCGGCGCGCTGGCCGCCTTCGCGCCGCTGGTGAAGGGCAATGGCGCGCTGATCGCGCTGGTCCCGGCGATCGAGATCGCGTTCGCTCGACGCTGGTCGATCCTGCGCGACCATAGGCTATGGGCGATCGCGGCGGCGACGCTTCTCGTCGTCGCGCCCTGGTATGCGGTGTCGTTCCGGATCTCGGCGGGCGGTTTCAACTATGCGCCGGGCCTGGCCTATGCATGGCTCGCGCTGTCGACCAACGTCGCGGCGCTGGTCGAGGATTTCGGGTGGATCGGGACGGCGCTGACGATCGCGGGCGCTGTCCTGGGGTGGCGGGATCCCCGCACGGCGCCGGTCGTGCGGCTGGCGCTGTCGGTGATCCTCGCGACCCTGGCGTTCCAGTCGATCGTGCCGGTCGCGCTCGATCCCCGCTATGTGCTGCCCGCCACGCCATGGGCGGTGACGATGATCGCGACGGCGGTCCTGCTGCTCTGGCGTCGGGGCGGCGCAGCGCGTCCGATCGCCGCGTTACTGGGGCTGGCCACGCTGATCGCGCCGGTCACGGCGCTGATCCACCTGCCGCCGAAGCGCGACATGGGCGCGCCAGCCATCGTCGCGGCGATGCGCGGGGCACCCGGTATCTGGATGGTGGACGGTCGCGCGGGTGGCGAGGGCGCGATCATCGCCGAGGCCGCCTATCGCGATTGCGGCGACCGCAGCCTGTGGGCCGCGCGCGCGTCGCAATGGCTGTCGGGCAGCGACTTCATGGGCCGGGGCTATCACCTCATCGCAAAGACCCCGGCGGACGCGACGGCGATCCTCGATCGTATCGGGGTGGCGGGGGCGGTCATCGTCCGTGACCGGGGCCAGGATGCCTATCCGCACAGCGCGATCCTGGCGCGGACCGTCGCTGGCGGGGCGTACCGGCTGATGCGATATCCGTTCGAGCGGGGCGCGGGCGAGGTGATCGTGGCGATCCGCCGCGCGCCCATCGCGCCGCACCCCGAGCGACTGGCGCCGGGCGACGTATCGCGCAACGTCAAGGCGCTGACCCGCTGACGCACCCGGTCGGACGAAACTGGGCACTCGGATCGTCGGACAATGTCGCTCAGTCCCCCAAGGCCATTTGGCTTCCATCGGGGTCGAGGAATGCGGCGCGCAGCGGCAGGGTCGCGGCGCCTATCGCGGCCGCGTCGCCGTCGATCGTCGACGGGACGATTCGAGCGGCGGGGCGGTGAAAGCCGCGCCGTTCGGGGTTGGTGAAGCGGATCCGGGCGGCGATCCGCGCCGCCAGCGACGATGGCAGGCGACCGCCCAGCACGATCGCCCCCGGATCGACGGTGGCAGAAATGGCCGATGCCACCAGGTCGAGCGACGGCAGGCAGCGGTCCAGCCAGCGATCGACCGCCGCATGGTCGGCATCGAAGTCGGCCAGCATCGCGTGCAGGTCGGCGAAAGTCCGGCCATGTTCCGCGAAGGTCGTGCGCAGCGCCTCCAGATTGGGCTGCGGCCAGTCGGCGGGCAGGATCGAGGCGAACTCGCCTGCATTGCCATGCCGCCCTCGCAGCGGCAGCCCCTGCGAGATGATGCCGCCACCGAAACCGGCGGAGAAATAGAGATAGGCGAAATCGCGGCACAGGCGACCATGGCCCAGCATCGCCTCGCCGATCGCGGCGACGTTGCCGTCATTGTCGATCCACACCTTTTCGCCCAGCGCCTCGGCCAGGATGGTGTCGAGCGGCACCAGCGCCCAGGGGTCGAGCAGCCGGGGCGGGTTGAGCCGGGCGCCGTCGCCGATGAAATAGCCGGTGACGCCGACCCCGATCCCGACCAGCCGCGCTCGGTCGCGCCCGGCGTCGGCGATCGCGGTATCGATCATCCGGCGGATCTGGCGGCAGGCGGGCTGGATCTCCGTATCGGCCATCCGCTCGCTGCGGCCGCCCTGCACCTGGCCCGCGAGGTCGAGCAGCACGAGCGATACCGCGTCGGTCATCACCGACAGGCCCACCGCGAACGCCGCCCGACCCTCCAGCGCCAGTTTCGCGGCGGGCTTGCCGCGCCCCGCCGCGACGGGCAGCGCCTCGCCCACCAGGCCGCGCGCGATCAACGGTTCGACCAGGCGCGTGATCGAATGCGGCGCGAGGCCGGTCAGCCGCGCGAGGTCGGCGCGGCTCGACGGGCCCTGCCGCGACAGCAGGTCCATCACCACGCGCTCGTTGGCGGTCGCGGTGCGGCGGCCGTCGTCGCGAAGGAAACAGGGCGGATAATCGCCGGCGCTGATGGCTTTCATCCGCCTGGCAAGCCGCGCGCGCGCGCGTGTGTCAAGCCGGGCAGGCGCAGCACCGCCTTGGCGAGCGCGCCCAGCGCGACGATGCCGATCACGTCGGCCGCCAGGAACGGCAGCGGCACCATCGTCGCGCCGATCAGGGCGCCGCCCGCCGCGATGGCCCATAGCAGCGGTGCCGTGCCCAGGCCGCCCCCGCCGCTGGCGACACCGGCGGCGAGCAGCGAGGCGAGTGCGGTCCCCACCGCCCGCGCCCGCGCCAGGCCGACCGCGCGGGCGGGCGTGTCGCCCAACCGGGTGAGCAGCGCATCGTGCGGCACGTCGGTGCCCGAATAGGCGATCCGGAACACCAATGTCGCCGCGAGCAGCGCCGCCACGCCACAAGGCGCGAGCAGCACCGTCGCGGGGAAGCTGACCCCGGCCAGCACCAGCGCTACCCGTCCACAACAGGCTCTTGCCGACATGCGCCGCAGCATAGGTCGCGCGGGCGCGGCGCCAGGTCACGGATTCCAGCGGACCTTGTACAGCTTCATCCCCGGCGTCTCGATCCGGCGTGGATGGCTGGTGTCGCGGTCGGCGACCGTGAAGCCGTGCGCCCACCAACTTTCCTCCGCCTGCACCCACGCCATCGCCCCCCTGGCCACGCTGACGGCCTTGACCCGCAGCCTGGGGTTCAGCGCCGGGATCGGCGCGAAATCGCCACGGTCGGGATCGAAGCGCCATACCCCGTCATCGGTGGTGACGACATAGCCGCCCTCGGGCGTCGGCGACAGGTCGTGCCCGTCGTGCCGCCCCGGCAGCGTCCAGCGCGCGGTTTCGACCAGACGCGGCGCCGCCGCCTTCGGATCGAAGGAAAAGGCCTGGATCAGGTCGTGTGACAGCGCGAACAGCCGGTGCCGCCGCGCGTCCCACACCGCGCCATGGCCGGAGGGCAGCGGCAGGCTGGCGAGCGGGCTTTCATTGCGTGACACGTTGTACAGTTCCAGGCGGTCGCCCGCCGGGTTGATCGACAGCGCCACCGCCGCATAGCCGCCGGGGAGCAGGTCCGCCGAATGCGCCATCGGCGTCCTGGCGCGGAAGCGGACCTTCCCCGTCGCGCGATCGATCACCACGGTTCCTCCGGTCGACGCGGTCACCAGGATCGCCTTGCCCCCGTCGACCGGCTTGCAGTCGTCGATATGGGCCAGCAACCTGTTGCGATAGGCGTCCGGCAGATCGGTCGCCTGCGCGGCGGTCCAGCGCCACGTCTCGCGCGCCTGATCGCCCGTCACCGCATATTCGCGGATCTGGTCGTCGCCACAGGCATAGAGCCGCTCGGCCGCAATCGCGCCGGAGCTGGCCGAGAGCGCGAGCAAAGCAGTCAACATCCGGAACATAGGCACCTTTCCTGACCCGATATGAGGACGATCGCGCCTAACGGCGCTCCGTCATAGATATGTCACCTATAGTGAATAATAGGCTATCGACCTGTTCGGGAAAAGAGGGGACTAGCGTGAAAATGTCGTTCGGCTTGCGAAGCCTGCTGCTATTGTCGTCGGCACTCGCCGCGCCGGTCCACGCCCAGACGGCCCCTGCGTCGCCTGCCGCAGCGCGCGACATGGACGCGGACATCGTCGTCACCGGCGCACGGCTCCAGGCGTTGCGCGAGATCGAGGCGAAGCGCGACATTCCCGTCATCTCCGACAGCATCAGTTCGGACGAGATCGGCACGCTGCCCGACTTCGGGCTGGGCGAGGCGCTGACGCGCGTGCCGGGCGTGTCGACCATCCAGAACAATGCGCGCGGCGAGGCGCAATTCCTGTCGATCCGCGGCCTCAACGCCGACTACAACCTCGTCCAGATCGACGGTGTGTCGCTGCCTGCCAACGAGGTGGGGCGCCGCAACGTCTCGCTCGACGTCATCCCCTCGTCGCTGGCGTCGCGGGTCGAGGTGTACAAGTCGGTCAACGCCGCGATGAACGGCAATGCGATCGGCGGCATCGCCAATCTGCGCACCCGCAGCGCGTTCGACGGCGGCGGCAAGCCGTTCGTCGGTGGCCGGTTCGACATCGGCAAATGGGATTTCGAACGGACGCGCGGCAAGGCGGGGCCATCGGGGCAGGCGGAACTGGTCGCGTCCACCACCTTCGGCCCGGAGCACAAGTTCGGCGTGGTCGTGGCGGGCAGCTATTTCCGGCGCGACTCCGCATCGCTCAACTCCGCCAGCGACAATTACCTGTATTTCGATCCCGCTACGGCCACACGGCTGACCTCGCCGACCAACGACGTGTCGAACGCCTTCGTCGCGCCGGACCGCCGTCGCTGGCTCCATTACGACAATATCCGTCAGCGTTACGGCGTGTTCGGCAAGCTGGAGTTCGACGATCACCGGATGTTCAAGGCGGCGGTGACGCTGGCCGACTTCCGCCACACCAATGACGAGGAGCGGCAGTCGAACCTCGTCGCCGCCAACACGGCGGTGACGACCGCGACCAACCGCTACACCAATTTCAGCGCCGTCACCGCGACCGGCGGCAATGTCGCCAACGCCAATGCGCAGGTCGATCTGGTCAATTATTATCAGACCCGCCGGATGCGCTATGCCGATTTCCGGGGCGAACTGTCGCCGACCGATCGCATCCATGCCGATTTCGGCGTCAATTACGCGGTGGCGACCTATAGCCAGGATGCCCGGCTCGCGACCTATCGGATCGCGAACACCAACAGCCTCGCCTATGCCTATACGATCACGCCGGACGCGTTCACGCAGTTCAATTTCACCAACCCGGCCTATGTCGCGAACGCCGCCAATTACCGCCAGTTCGAATATGGCACGACGGCCGAGGACCAGCGCGAGAATGCGCTGACCGCGCGCGCCAATATCGGCGTCAACATGGCGGGGGAGGATCGTGGCCTTGGCGTGGGCACGGGGGCGTTCGCGCGGTTCCTCGATCGCCGCTACGACTTCGTCCAGGACAATTACCGGACGACCACCGCCGCCAACTACCTGCTCTCGGGCGTGCTCGCGCCGCAGAGCTACACGCCGTACAATGGCGGCGGGCAGACGATGCTGTTCGTCGATCCGGGCGCGGCGCGATCCTTCTTCGACGCCAACCGCAGCGGCTTCGCCGCCAATTCCGCCAATGCGGGCAGCAGCCTGCAATCCGATTACAATCTGACCGAGAATATCGTCGCGGGCTATCTGATGGCGCGCTACGCGCTCGACACGGCGCGGCTGACGGCGGGGGTGCGGTTCGAGGATACGACGCTGACCACCGGCTCTTACCGCCTGCGGAATTCGGTCTACACCTGGGGACAGCAGGGCCAGCATTACCAGAACTGGCTGCCCTCCGCACAGTTCGACTGGGACCTGACCGATCGCCTGCGCCTCCGCGCCGCCTATAGCCGCACGCTCGGCCGCCCCAATTACGACGACCTTGCCGCGCGCGAGAGCGTCAACGTCAACAGCTCGACGGGCGCGATCAGTATCACCTCGGGCAACCCCGACCTGAAGCCCCGCCGGTCCGACAATTACGACCTCAGCCTGGAATATTACGTCGACCGCGACGTGCTGTTCTCGGCGGGCCTGTTCCGCAAGGACATAACGAACGAGATCATCACCGTCCGCAACCAGGCGAGCGAGCTGTTCGACGGCGCGCAGCAGCTCGTTACCCGCATCCGCCCGGTCAACGCGAGCAGTGCCAAGGTGCAGGGGGTCGAGCTGAACGCGGTCGTCGCGCGGATGCCCTTCCTGCCGGGTCCGCTCGCCGGGCTGGGCGTGTCGGCCAATGTCACCCTGCTCGACCCGACGCCGCCGGAGGTCACGCTGTCAGACGGCATTACGCGCCGTCGCCTGTCGGGGCTGTTCGAAAGCGCCAATACCGTCGCCAACGTGAAGCTGTTCTACACCGCCGGGCCGGTGACGGTGCAGGGCGCGTGGAATCACCTGTCGCCGATCCTCTATTCGGTCTCGACCACCGATCCGCTCGGCGACCGGCGCTATGCCGCCAGCGATCTGTTCGACGCGCAGTTGCGGCTGAAGCTCAGTCGCCACTGGACGATCGTCGCGCAGGGCAAGAACCTGACCGACTTCCGCCCGCAGCGGATGTTCGGCCCCGGATTCGGCCTGCTGCGCGAGGAGATCGACAACGGCCGCGCCTTCTACATCGGCGCACTCGTCCGCTACTGATGCGCGCGTTCGCCGATACGGACGAAAGCGTGCCCACGATGCCCGCTGACTTCGCCCCGATGGCGGGGCGGAGCGTGGAGACGCGGCGGCGTGCTACCGGGCGGCGCGCGACAGGGCGAAGCTGTCCTCGAGCATCTGGAACCGGGTGACGACGCCATCGGCGATGGTCAGCACGATCGCGAATTGCGACGCCATCACCTTGCCCGTCGTCCTGATCCGCGTCCGCAGTGCGCCGACGATCGCGGCGCGATCGTCGCTGGCCAGGATGTCGTCGACATCGAACGACAGCGGCTCGGTCAACGCACGCAGATCGCGCAGGAAGTCGGCCATCGCCTGCCGACCCGTCCGTCGGCCGATCCACGGCATGGCGTCGGCATCGCCCTGAACCTCGAACACCAGGTCCTTCGCGAAGGGTGCGGCAATGTCCTCGGGATCGCGGCCTTGCCCGATGCCCTCCAGCAGCGTCCGGGCGATCTCGATATTGCGTTGTCGGCTCATGGTCAGTCCCCAAATTCTGGAGGGCGGTATGCCCTCGGTGTCACGCGGCCTTCGCGCGCTCGCTCGGCAAGCCGACGAACTGATCGCGGTGATCGCGCACGAAGGCGGTGAAATCATGCGGCGGGATGCCGGTCAGCCGTTCGATCTCGAAGGTCGGATCGATGTCGTGATGCCCGGCGACGACATCGGCGAACTGGACGACCAGCCCCTTGGTCATCCAGCGCGAATTGCCGGTGACGCGCAGCAGCGCGGCGAACAGCGGATTGGGGAGGTCGAGATAGCGCACCTTGCGCCCCGCGACCGCGCCGAGGCGCTCGGCCGCCGCCTTCATGTCGAGCGTTTCCGGACCCGTGAGGAAATATGTCGCGCGGACGTGTCCGTCCTGGCGCAGGACCGTGGCGGCGACACGTGCCACGTCGCGCGTATCGACCCACGACACCGACCCCTTGCCCGCGACCTGCGGCAGAAAACCTTTCGCGATCGCATCCTTGAACCACAGGAAATTCTGCATGAACGCCGTGGGCTTCAGGATCGTCCAGTCGATCCCCGACGCGCGCAGATGATGGTCGATCCGGGCGTGCGTCCGCGCCCATGGCACGGTCGAGCGGATATTGGCGTCGGATGCCGACAGCTTGACGATGCGGCGGACACCGGCCTGGCGGGCAGCGTCGATCGCGGCCGTCTCCTGCGTGAACTGGCGCTGGGTGGGCGGGGTGATCAGGAACATCGTGTCGATGCCCTGCATCACGGCTGGCAGCGTCTCGGGCCGGTCGAAGTCGCCGAGCACCGCGTCCGTCCCCTTCGCGCGAAACGCATCGACCTGCGCCTGCTTGCGGCCCATCGCGCGGAACGGCGTGCCTGTCTGGCCCAGCAAGCGGCAGATTTCGCCGCCGATGCCGCCGGTCGCACCGGAAATGAGGATCATGATGTGGGTCCTTTCCGACATGAGAAGGGAGTGCCCCGCTCGTCGAGGCGCTCGGAGATGATGGTGACCATCGCCTGAAGCGTGGCGATCGCGTCGCGGATGCGATCGGGACCGATCCGGTCGACGATCGCCCGATCGATCGGCGCGACGGCATGCTCGGCACCCGACACCGCCTCACTCCCCGCGGCGGTCAGCATGACGAGCTTGGCGCGAAGATGCTCCGGATTGGGCTGGAACATCACCAGGCCCCGCTGCGCGAGCAGATCGACGATGCGTTGCACCGCCTGCCGGGTCAGCCCCATGGCGCGAGCGATCGACGCAACCGTCAGGGGCGTCGGCGCATAGCGCAACGCGGCGAGCACCTGCCACCAGGCGCTGGTGAGGCCGAGATGCTCGACGAGCATATTGCCGGCACTCACCAGCCGCCCGTTGGCGGCGAAAACCGCGAGTGCGAGCTCGCGTGCGTCGGTAGGGGTGTCATTCATGCGATATCCGCGCCGTCCAATGACAACATGCTGTCAAAACCAGACGCGGACGTGATGGTTCCCGGTGGGCACGTCGTCGGTGGGGCGATGGCGTCCGCGCGAAGCATGTATCCGAGATTGTGATTGCAAACCGCCCCGAGGCATTCTGGGCACCTGCAGCGGAACGACCTGTGCTGCCTTACCGGGTCTGCCGCTTCACCATCATCCGCGAACGTACATGAACGTACGAAGTCGGGCAGCGACGAAGATGGCCCGGGATGGCTGCAAGGGGGCGCGCCAGCCCAACCGCCTCGTCAGCTGGCGCCCATTTGTGATCGTCCACCTATCGGGTAAAAGCGTGCGGTGTTGCTGATGCTGATTATCCTCTCCGCCTGGACTGTGCTGCCAGCGCTGCTAGCGACGGCGATCATCGCGGTCGTCTTCAAGGGGCGTCGAATATCGGATCGATCGCCTGCTTCGATTGCGGCGATCGTGGGCGCCGCTGTGCCATTCCTTATGCTGGTCTATGGCCTATACTTGGCTTGGCCATGGCCGTGGTTCACCCTTCAGCATCGATACGACGGCCTGGGGCAGCCGGGTGCATGGCTCGTCTTTACCGCCGCACCCGCATTGGTCGCCTGCCTGGCCGTCAGCTGGATGATACTGGGAAGACGACGTCGGGCCGTTAGCTGACCTGCGCAAACGTCCGGCTCGAATTACCAGACGCTGTCGATGGGGACGATGGACGGATGACCGGTACAGGGTCTTGCCGACTGGGAGAGAAGCGATGGCCGCTCAAAAGCTATCGTACTTTCGGATAGCCATCCGTCGGAAGGCGCATTTGGCCTGCAAAAAGCCTGTGTCCGGCTGCCGATCGACACCGTTCGCATGGATAACCATGCCATCCACATCCGGGCTAGCATGGCGGCGTTGAGAAGCGCGGTGGCGGGGCGGCAATGCCGCCATATCCATGGTGCCCGGCTCTGGCCGGAAATGGTGCCCAGAAGAGGATTTTACGGTTGGCACCAAAAACGGCGGATTTCTGCGGTTTTCTGAAACAGCGTCGGGACGCTTGTATTAGGCCTTTGTACTAGCTGAGGCAAGGGGCTGGCCGATGTGGGTCCACAGTAGAGACTCAAACCGAATCACTCGCCGAACTCCCTTTCAATCCGCGCAAGGTATCGGAAGGGGGAAGGACCGTCCTTCACACCAGCTACGCTTTTGACCGACAAGCCAGTTAATATGCCGCCGCCAATCGCCGCCGCCGCCGTAGTAAGATTAAAGCCCTGAGCAATGGCTGCTAAACCGCCGCCGCCGACTACACCACGGGCAGCAGCAGCCCAATCTAACTCAGTGGTAAGGCTAGCTATTGCCCTTTTAACATTCGATTGCCGAGCCTTCTTTAGGTAATCAGACAACGAGACATCAAACCGCTCAATCTCTAGGTTGACTGCTCTTACATCGCCTTCTTTGGATAGCTTGATTGAGTAGCCCCTAGATTTCTGGACGCCTCGGGTCCTAATTTTGAGGACAGGAGGCGACGATGGGGAAACCCAATTT
>NZ_CAKASM010000024.1 GCF_916858675.1 Sphingomonas sp. Leaf21 | reverse complement strand
AAGCCCGCTCCGGCGCCTGCTCCCGCTCCCGCTCCCGCTCCCGCTCCCGCGGTGACGACGCCGCCGGTCTTGGGTCGCGATCCCGCGATGCCCGCGCCGCGCCGCTTCTCGCCGGTGCAGCGTCCCGAAATCCCCAAGCCCGCGCCCAAGCCCGCTCCGGCCCCCGCCGCTGCGGCGGCTCCGGCGTCGGCCGCGCCGTCGGGCAATGCTTCGGCTCCCTCGGGTGGCGCGCCGCGTTCGATGCCTTCGGGTCAGCCGACCCCGCGCAACGCGCCCCCCAGCCGTCCGCAGCAGCGCGACCGCAAGGGTGACGAGCGTCGTGGCGGCAAGCTGACCGTCACGCGCGCGCTGAACGAGGACGGCGCCCGCGCCCGTTCGCTCGCCGCGTTGAAGCGTGCCCGCGAAAAGGAAAAGCGTGGCTTTGGCGGCCCGCGCGAGCCGCAGGTCAAGCAGGTCCGCGACGTGCAGGTGCCCGAGGCGATCACCGTCCAGGAACTGGCCAACCGCATGGCCGAAAAGGGCGCGGACCTGGTCAAGGCGCTGTTCAAGATGGGCATGCCCGTCACCATGACGCAGACTATCGACCAGGACACGGCCGAGCTGCTGGTGACCGAATTCGGCCACAACATCGTCCGCGTCTCGGACAGCGACATCGACCTGGCGCTCGACACCAGCGAGGATGCGGCCGAGAGCATGCGTCCGCGTCCGCCGGTCGTGACGATCATGGGCCATGTCGACCACGGCAAGACCTCGCTGCTCGACGCGCTGCGCGGCACCGACGTGGTGCGCGGCGAGGCGGGTGGCATCACCCAGCATATCGGCGCCTATCAGGTCACGCTGAAGGACAAGTCGAAGATCACCTTCCTCGACACGCCGGGCCACGAGGCCTTCACCCAGATGCGCGCGCGTGGTGCCGACGTCACGGATATCGTGGTGCTGGTGGTCGCGGCCGATGACGGGCTGATGCCGCAGACGATCGAGGCGATCAACCACACCAAGGCGGCGGGCAAGCCGATGATCGTGGCGATCAACAAGATCGACAAGCACGACGCCAATGCCCAGCGCGTCCGCGAACGCCTGCTCGAACATGACGTGCAGGTCGAGGACATGGGCGGTGAGACCCAGGACGTCGAGGTGTCGGCGCTCAAGAAGATCGGTCTGGATACGCTGATCGAGAAGATCCAGCTTCAGGCCGAACTGCTCGAACTGTCGGCCAACCCCGACCGGCCTGCCGAGGGCAGCGTGATCGAGGCCAAGCTGGACAAGGGCCGTGGTCCGGTCGCGACCGTGCTGGTCACGCGCGGCACGCTGAAGGTCGGCGACGTGTTCGTGGTCGGCGCGGAAAGCGGCAAGGTCCGGGCGCTGGTCGACGACAAGGGTCGTCAGGTCAAGGAAGCCGGTCCGGCGATGCCGGTCGAGGTGCTCGGCCTGTCGGGCGTGCCCCAGGCGGGCGACCTGCTGCAGGTGGTCGAGAACGAGGCGCGCGCCCGTGAAGTCGCCGAATATCGCCAGAGCGTGGTGCTGCAGAAGCGCACGACCTCGGCCCCGGCCAGCCTGGAGTCGATGTTCTCCGCGCTGAAGGCGAACCAGGCCAAGGAATATCCGCTGGTCGTCAAGGCGGATACGCAAGGCACCGTCGAGGCGATCGTGGCATCGATCACCAAGATCCAGTCGGATCTGATCAAGGCGCGCATCCTGCACTCGGGCGTCGGTGGCATCACCGAGTCGGACGTGACGCTGGCGGCCGCCTCCGGCGCGCCGATCATCGGCTTCAACGTCCGTGCCAATGCCAAGGCGCGCGAGATCGCCGAGCGGAACAAGGTGGCGCTCAAATATTACGACGTCATCTACGACCTGATCGACGAGATCCGGGCGGGCATGGCCGGCGAGCTGGGCCCCGAGGCGTTCGAAACGGTCGTCGGCCGCGCCGAAATCCGCGAGGTCTTCTCGGCGGGCAAGATCGGCAAGGCCGCCGGTCTGCTGGTCACCGAGGGTGTCATCCGCAAGGCGCTCAAGGCGCGCATCACGCGCAACGACGTCATCATCTACCAGGGCGAGATCAACTCGCTCCGCCGGTTCAAGGACGATGTCGCCGAGGTTCGCGCGGGTCTGGAGTGCGGCGTGACGTTCACGCAGAACTTCACCGACATCAAGCCGGGCGACTATCTCGAAACCTTCGAGGTCGAGCTGCGCGAGCGTTCGCTCTAGGGCGCGAAATAGGATAAGGGATGGGGGCTATGACCCGTGGATATGACGCCCCCATCCCGATCCTGCGCAGCTTCGATGCGGAGCATGCGCGGGCCTTCTACTTCGACTTTCTGGGGTTCGAGCTGGTGTTCGAGCACCGCTTCGAACCCGACATGCCGCTTTACATGGGTATCGCGCGCGGGGCGTGCGTGCTGCACCTGTCCGAACATTATGGCGATGCGACGCCGGGCTCGGCGGTGCGGATTCCGGTGGACGACGTCCATGCGTTCGTCGCCGAACTCAACGCCAAGGGACATGGCCACGCCCGTCCGGGGAAACCCCGGTCGATGCCCTGGGGCATGGACGAGATCGCGCTGACCGACCCGGCGGGCAACCGCCTGATTTTCTATACCGAACGAGATGATGAAACAGAGCAATGAACCCCGGGGCGAACCCTCGGTCCGCACGCTGCGCGTCGGTGAGCAGGTGCGCCACATCCTGTCCGAAATCCTCGCGCGCGGCGATGTGCATGACGACACGCTCGCCAAGCATCTGGTCAGCGTGACCGAGGTGCGTATGTCGCCCGACCTGCGCCATGCGACGGTGTTCGTGAAGCCGTTGCTCGGCAAGGACGAGGAGGTGGTGATCAAGGCGCTGCGCACCAACACCGCCTATCTCCAGCGCGAGGTCGCGACGCGGGTGAAGATGAAATATGCGGCCAAGCTGAAATTCCTGGCGGACGAGAGCTTCGACGAGGGGAGCCATATCGACACGCTCCTCCGCTCGCCCAAGGTCGCACGCGATCTGGCGGATGGGGAGGAGGCTGAGGGCTGAGGGCTGAGGGCTGGGGGCTGAGGCCCCGTCCTGCTGTCCTTGGCCTTCGACTTCGCTCACGCTGAACGGGGCGAAGGATGATTCGCTCGGGCATCCGGCCGTCCGCCGCTCGAAATCGTGGCGCCCTTTCGATAAGGGCCTGTCATGGCCAAGCTCTATTTCTACTATGCCAGCATGAATGCCGGGAAATCGACCATGCTGCTGCAGGCCGATTTCAACTATCGCGAGCGGGGAATGAACACGATGCTGTTCACCGCCGCGATCGACGACCGCTTCGCCTATGGCACCATCGCTTCGCGCATCGGCCTGTCGCAGCCCGCGACGCCGTTCCATGCGACCACCGATCTGGAGGGCTGTGCGCTGGATCGGCATGTCGGCACGCCGCTCGCCTGTATCCTGGTCGACGAGGCGCAGTTCCTGACGCCCGAACAGGTCGACCAGCTGGCGCGGCTGGCGGACGTCCATCGAATCCCGGTGCTGTGCTACGGCCTGCGGACCGACTTCAAGGGGCAGCTCTTCCCCGGTTCGGCGCGTCTGCTGGCGCTGGCGGATGCGCTGAGCGAGATCAAGTCGGTGTGCGTCTGCGGCGCCAAGGCGACGATGAACCTGCGCGTCGATGGCCAGGGCAAGGCGATCGCCGAGGGCGCGCAGACCGAGATCGGCGGCAATGATCGCTATGTCGCCCTGTGCCGCCGTCATTTCGGCGAGGCGCTCGCGGGTGGGACGGTGCTTGAGAGGATGGCAAAGCCCGACTAACGCCCGAGCGATGCATGGATGGATCATTCTCGACAAGCCGCTGGGGCTCGGTTCGACCCAAGGGGTGAGCGCGGTCAAGCGCTGCTTGCGCCAGGGCGGCTATGGCAAGGGCATCAAGGTCGGCCATGGCGGCACGCTCGATCCGCTGGCGACCGGCGTGCTGCCGATCGCAGTGGGCGAGGCGACCAAGCTCGCCGGGCGGATGCTCGACAGCGACAAGGTGTACGATTTCACCATCCGGTTCGGCGAGCAGACCTCGACACTCGATGCGGAGGGCGAGGTGGTGGCGGAAAGCGACGTGCGGCCGACTCGCGCCGCGCTGGAGGCGGTGCTGCCGCGCTTCACCGGGCCGATCGACCAGGTGCCCCCCGCCTATTCGGCGCTAAAGATCGATGGCGAGCGTGCGTACGACCTCGCGCGCGCCGGGGAAGACGTGGTGCTGGCGAGTCGCGCGGTGACGATTCACAGCCTCCATTCCTCCCCATCTCTGATGGGGAGGGGGACCGCGCTCGAAGAGCGTGGTGGAGGGGCGGGGACGCTCGCCACCGCTCCCGGCGCTGGCGCGCCGCCCCTCCACCATCCTTCGGATGGTCCCCCTCCCCAAGCCGAGCTTGGGGAGGATTTGTTGGAAGAGATCACCCTTACCGCGCATGTCTCCAAGGGCACATATATCCGCAGCCTCGCGCGCGACATCGCGCTGGCGCTCGGAACCGTCGGGCATGTCACCATGCTTCGCCGCATCAAGGCGGGGCCGTTCACGCTGGCCCCGGCGATATCGCTGGACAAATTGAACGAAATGGGGCAGGCGCGCACCCTTGAACAGATACTCCTGCCGCTGAGGGCGGGGCTGGACGACATCCCGGCTCTTGCTCTCGACCCCGACCAGGCAGGGGCGCTCCGTCAGGGGCGTGTGCTGGTTGGGATCGCCGTGGACGATGGCCAATATTTCGCGATGCTGGGTGAGAACCCGGTGGCGCTGGTAGAGGCCTTGGACGGAAACGTCCGGGTCGTGCGCGGCTTCAACCTCGATTAAGAAAGGACCACGATGTCGGTAACCGCTGAACGCCGCCAGGAAATCATCAAGGATCATGCCCGCGCCGAGGGTGACACGGGTTCGCCCGAAGTCCAGGTCGCGATCCTGACCGAGCGGATCCAGAACCTGACCGGCCACTTCAAGACCCATGCGAAGGACAACCATTCGCGTCGCGGTCTGCTGATGCTGGTCAACAAGCGTCGCTCGCTGCTCGACTATCTGCGTCACAAGGATGGCGACCGCTATCTGGCGCTGATCGCCAAGCTCGGCCTCCGCAAGTAACAGCGGGGCGCAAAGCCACCAAAAAAGGGCACTCCCATCAGGGGGTGCCCTTTTTTTATCGGCTGGTGTATGTAGCACCGGGCCGACCGGATGCCGCAGAAATCGCGCATCCCCAAAGCCTCTATGTCATCAAACCCGGTGAGAATGCCGGGTAGAGCAATCGGAGGATCGGCAATTCGGCCGAGCTCCAGAGCCAATTTTGGCTCAACCCATAGGCCCCGGCGGGATAGGCCCGTCGGAGTGAAGGATATTCCATGTTCAATACCAAGAAAGTGGCCATCGAGTGGGGCGGCAAGACGCTGACCCTCGAAACCGGCAAGGTGGCCCGTCAGGCCGACGGCGCGGTGATCGCGACGCTGGGCGAGACGGTGGTGCTGTGCGCCGTGACGGCCGCGAAGAATGTGAAGGAAGGGCAGGACTTCTTCCCGCTCACCGTTCACTATCAGGAGAAGTTCTCGTCGGCGGGCCGTATCCCCGGCGGTTTCTTCAAGCGCGAGCGCGGCGCGACCGAGCGTGAGACGCTGATCAGCCGCCTGATCGATCGTCCGATCCGCCCGCTGTTCCCCGAGGGTTTCTACAACGAGATCAACTGCATCTGCCAGGTGCTCTCCTATGACGGCGAGAATGAGCCCGACATCCTGGCGCTGGTCGCCGCGTCGGCCGCGCTCACCATCTCGGGCGTGCCGTTCATGGGCCCGATCGGCGCCGCGCGCGTCGGTTATGTCGATGGCGAATATGTCCTGAACCCGACCGATGCCGAGGCGCTGGCCGGTGACCTGGACCTGGTCGTCGCCGCCACGCACGACGCGGTGATGATGGTCGAGTCGGAAGCCAAGGAGCTGTCCGAGGAAGTGATGCTGGGCGCCGTCATGCACGCGCACAAGGCGTCGCAGCAGATCATCGACGCGATCATCGACCTGGCCGAGCAGGCCGCGAAGGATCCGTGGGAGCTGAAGGTCGGCGACGACCAGAAGGCGGTCAAGGCCGAGCTGAAGAAGCTGATCGGCAAGGACATCACCGCGGCCTACAAGCTGACCGACAAGCAGGCGCGCCAGACCGCGCTGGGCGAGGCCCGCGCCAAGGCGAAGACCGCCATGGCCGAGCGTACCCCGCAGGAACAGCTCGTCGCCGCCAAGCTGGTCAAGAAGCTGGAAGCCGAGATCGTCCGCACCGCGATCCTGAAGGACGGCCGCCGCATCGACGGTCGCTCGACCACGCAGATCCGTCCGATCGAGGCGGAGGTTCACTTCCTGCCGCGTTCGCACGGCTCGGCGCTGTTCACGCGCGGCGAGACCCAGACGATCGCGACCACGACGCTGGGCACCCGCGACGCCGAGCAGATGATCGACGGCCTGAACGGCCTGTCGTACCAGCACTTCATGCTGCACTATAACTTCCCGCCCTATTCGGTCGGCGAAGTGGGCCGCTTCGGCGCGCCGGGCCGTCGCGAGATCGGCCATGGCAAGCTGGCCTGGCGTGCGCTGCACCCGGTGCTGCCGTCGAAGGAGGAATTCCCCTACACCATCCGCGTGACCAGCGACATCACCGAGTCGAACGGCTCGTCGTCGATGGCCACCGTCTGCGGCGGCTCGCTGGCGCTGATGGATGCGGGCGTTCCCTTGAAGCGTCCGGTCTCGGGCATCGCCATGGGCCTGATCCTGGAAGGAAAGGACTTCGCCGTCCTGTCCGACATCCTGGGTGACGAGGATCACCTGGGCGACATGGACTTCAAGGTCGCTGGCACGTCCGAGGGCATCACCTCGCTCCAGATGGACATCAAGATCGCCGGTATCACCGAGGAGATCATGAAGGTCGCGCTGGCGCAGGCCAAGGAAGGCCGTGCGCACATCCTGGGCGAGATGAACAAGGCGCTGTCGTCGACCCGGACCGAGCTGTCGGCGCACGCGCCGCGTATCGAGACGATGACGATCGACAAGTCGAAGATCCGCGACGTGATCGGCACCGGCGGCAAGGTGATCCGCGAGATCGTCGCCACCACCGGCGCCAAGGTCGACATCGACGACGAGGGCGTGATCAAGATCAGCTCGTCGGACGGTTCGCAGATCGAAGCCGCGATGAACTGGATCAAGGGCATCGTCGAGGAGGCCGAGGTCGGCAAGATCTACAACGGCAAGGTCGTCAACCTGGTCGATTTCGGCGCGTTCGTGAACTTCATGGGCGGCAAGGACGGTCTGGTCCACGTCTCCGAGATCAAGAACGAGCGCGTCGAGAAGGTCTCGGACGTCCTGACCGAAGGTCAGGAAGTCAAGGTCAAGGTCCTCGAGATCGATCCGCGCGGCAAGGTCCGCCTGTCGATGCGCGTCGTCGACCAGGAAACCGGCGCCGAGCTGGAGGACAACCGCCCGGCCCGCGAACCGCGTGAACCGCGCGGCGATCGTGGTCCGCGCGGCGACCGTGAAGGCGGTCGCGGTCCGCGCCGTGACGGCGGCGATCGTGGCGGTGATCGTGGCGGCGAGGGCCGTGGCGGTCCGCGTCGCGACCGGGGCGACCGTCCCCGTCGCGAAGGTGGCGAGCAGGGCGGTTCGTCCGAATTCGCCGCTCCGGCCTTCTTGACCGGCGATCGTGACTGATCCACTGCCGTGAGGTAGGAAAGGGGCTCGGGGGAAACTCCGGGCCCTTTTTCGTTGGAAGGGAGTGCCCCTCCACCACCCGGCTGCGCCGGGCGGTCCCCCTCCCCATCAAAGAAGGGGAGGATTTGCGCACCCATTCCTCCCCAAGCTATGCTTGGGGAGGGGGACCATCCGAAGGATGGTGGAGGGGCATGGGGCCCAGCCTCACCGCGACCGCAAATCCATCCAGCGGGCGATCACCCCCACCACCTTGTCCTCGATCCCATAATAGCCATGCGGCGTCAGCGACCCGCAGGGATTGTCCGACCGGGTCACCCCGCCCGACACGGCGATCACCTGCACCATCGGACTGTGCTTCATCGCGGTGGCGATCCGCGAGGCATTGTCGGGCGAGGCGACCTTGCAGGCGTCATCGCTGTTCGCGATCACCAGCGCCGGCACGGTCACGCCCGCCGGATCGGCGTCGAACACCGTCTCGTGGCTGCCGCCCATCACCGACACCGATTCGGTCAGCACCACCCCGGCGATACTGCCCGGTGCGGCATGGGCCGCGCCGTTCATCGCCGCGACCGATCCCTGGCTGGTGCCGAGCAGGAAGACCGGTCCCGTCCCTTCACGATGCGCCAGCGCCACCAGATCGCCGATCACCCGCGCATAGCCGGGCGAACTGCGCCGCCCCCGCATATTGGCGTGGCCCAGCGCATCGGGGATCAGCACGCCGTAACCCCGGGCGTTCCACAGCCCGTGAGCCCGCACGACGAAATTGTCGCCATGCCGCAGCGTCCCGTCGCGTTCGATCCCGATATCGCCCGCGCCTCCCGGCAGCATCAGGATCATCCCGCGCGGATGGACGGGCATCGACAGCAGGACCCGCTGATCGGCCCCGTTCGGCCGGGGCATGTCGATGACGCGGGTGGCGATCGTCCGGTCCTGCGCCCGGCCGGGTCCGGATAGGGCCAGCGGACCGCCGACCAGACCCGCTAGCAGCAAGAGTTTCGCCCAACGCATCGCCACGACCTTTTCCTGTCCGGGATCCCTTGTAAGCGCGGCCTCTGCTGAACGGAGGCTGATCGCGCGCCTCGCTGGACAGCGTCTTGGTCGGCACCCGAGCTGATGATCCTCGACGAACCCGAGGCGAGGCTGCATCCCGACCTGCTGGCGCCACTCGCCCGGCTGATCCTGAAGGCCTCGGCGCGGTGCCAGATCATCGTGGGGTCGCACGCCGCCCCGCTGGTCGAGGATGCCGAACGCCCGCGCTGGACCTGGCCGTCGCGATAAGCGTCAGGCCGGATCCTTCGCCCCCTCATGCGCGCTGTATCCCAGCCGCGCGTGGCCCTGCACCGGGCCGGCCACATCGGCGACCAGATAGAGCGGCCGCCGCTTCGACTCGATATAGAGCCGCCCCAGATATTCGCCGATCATGCCCAGCACGAACATCTGCACCGCGCCCAGCACGACCGTCACGAGCATGGTCGAGGTCCAGCCCTGCACCGCCGTGCCCGTCAGCCAGCCGATCGCGATATAGACCAGCAGCAGCAGCGACGCGCCGGTCAGCGCCAGCCCGATATGGCTCGCCCAGCGTAAAGGTGCCGTCGAGAAGCCGGTCACCGCGTCGAAGGCGAGCGCGATCATCTTGCCCAGCGGATAATGCGTCTCCCCCGCATGACGCTCGGCGCGGTCATAGGGGAAGGGGACCTGGCGGAAACCGACCCAGGCGACCATCCCGCGAATGAAGCGCGCCTGTTCGGGAAGCGATTGCAGCGCATCGAGCGCCCTGCGGCTCATCAGGCGGAAATCGCCCGTGTCGAGCGGGATCGGCGTGTCGGTCAGCCGGTCGAGCATCCGGTAGAAGATCGCCGCCGTCGCCTTTTTGAACAGCGTTTCGCCCGCCCGCTTGCGACGCACCGCATAGACCACGTCGGCACCCTGCGCCGCCATGGTCGCGCGCATGTCGGTCAGCAATTCGGGCGGATCCTGAAGGTCGGCGTCGATGATCAGGATCTGCTCGCCCGCGCACAGGTCCAGCCCGGCGGTCAGCGCGAGCTGGTGGCCGTGGTTGCGCGACAGGTTGATCGCGACCAGATGCGGGTCGGCGGCGGCCAGCCGCTGCATCACCGGCCAGCTATCGTCGCGCGAGCCGTCGTTGATCAGGACGATCTCGTAATCCTCGCCGACCGCCGCGCGCGCCGCGCCCGCGATCCGGGCGTGGAGCACGTCCAGGCAGGCGGCTTCGTTATAGCAGGGAACGACGACGGACAGGGCAGGGCGCTTCATGACGCTGCCGGTTTAGCGGCGTCGGGCGCGTCCGTCACCCGTTGACGACGAGTTTGACCAGACGGCCCGGCGTCAGCGGTTGTTCGGGATCGAGGCCATTGAGCGTCACGAACCGCTCGCGCCGGTAGTCCGGATAGGCCATGCGTGCCGAGAGGCCGTCGATCGTGTCGCCGGGCTTCACCGCCACGATGCTGATCCGCTTGCCGCGAATGGCATTCGCCTCCGCCGTCGACAGCGGCGCGACCGAGGCGAGAAGCGGCAGGAACGGGCCGATACCCGAACCGGCGGGAGTCACCAGCGTGAAGGTATAGACGGCGGACGGGAAGCGATAGGCGACCACCGTCGCATCGACCGCACGATTGCTGGCCGAGGCGCGGGTCGTCACCCAGGCATAGGGAATGCCGTTGGCGGTGCCGTTCTGGAGCGTACCGGTCGGCGCGCCGGTGCCGAGCTGGCCGAAGCGCTGGCTGATCGCCTGGGTCAGGTCGGTCCCCTGGCCCAGCCGCATCTCGGCCTGCCCGCCCTGACCGACGATCGTCACGGCGTCGCTGCCATTCGCGATGGCATAGCCGTCCGGGGCCGTGAAGCGGAGCTTGAGGCCGGGATGGCGGAAGCTCCGGCCGTCGACGATCCCCTCCTTGGGGTCGTCGCCATAGGTCATGCCGTCGAGCATCCGCAGAAAGGCGATATCCTGTGGCGGCGTCGTTTCGGGGCGGCCGGTCTGCTTCGCCAGGGCGGCGGCGCGGCGAACCCGGTCGGCGCTGTTGGGGTGGGTCGAGGCCCAGGTCGGTACGGCGTTCGCCTCCTTGCCCGCCGTGCGCGCGGCAAGGTTGCTCGATGCCGCCAGCGAGGCGAGCATGTCGGCCGAGGCATAAGGGTCGTACCCGGCGGCGGTCATGTAGCGGATGCCCAGGCCATCCGCCTGATACTCCTGATCGCGGCCGTATTTCAGCGTGTAGAGCTGCGCGCCGGTGCCGACCAGCTGGGTGGCGACATTGCTGCCCGTCAGCAACCCCGCGCCCGCCGCCAGGATCGATCCGATGGTCGAGCGGGTGTTGCGGCTCTGCGAATGCCGCGCGGCGACATGGCCGACCTCGTGCCCCAGCACCGAGGCCAGTTCGGCCTCCGAATTCATCAGCGCGAGGAGCTGGCGGGTGACGTAGATATAGCCGCCGGGGATGGCGAAGGCATTCTCGACCGGCGAGTTGAGCGTCGTGACGGTGAAGTCGCTCTGCGCGCCCGACAGGCCCGACTGGACCGCGACCCGCTTGCCGACCCGTTCGACGAACGCCGCCTGCGGGCCGGTGTAGCGGCCGCCATATTGCTTGACGAGTTCGGGATTGGCCTGCGCCCCCTGTGCCTTGTCGGAGGCGGAGATCGACCGGGTCTGCTGGGCGACGACGGGCGTGGCGATCAGTGCGAATATGGCGGTGGCGGTGGCGAAACGCATATGGAGGCTCCCCTGTTCGAGCTTTCCAAAGCGCGTTGCGCGCGTGGGTTCCAGTATTTTGTTACGGCGGCGTCATTCCGGCGTCATGATGAGCGGCGCCCCGATCCTCCCCAGGCGTGCTCCGGGAGGGGAGGAACGATCAGACCCGCTCGACCGAACTCACCACGTCCGCCGCCCGAAGCGCCGCCATCAGGCGCATCAGATGTTGCAGGTCGTGCACCTCGACATCGATCAGGTTGGTGTGGAAACGCGTGTCGCGCGTGTCCAGCCGGACGTTGATGATGTTGGCCTTATGTTGGCCGATGATCGTCGCCAGGATGCCCAGCGCGCCGGGTTCGTTCTTGACCATGACGGAGATGCGCGCGGTCGCGCCCTCGCTGTCGTCGCCCCAGGAGACGTCGACCCAGTCGGTTTCCTCGTCCGAGCGATCGGCCAGTTCGGCGAGCACCGGGCACTGGATGGCGTGCACCTCGATCCCCGCATCGGGGCGGCGAAGGCCGACGATCCGGTCGCCGGGCACCGGATGGCAGCATTGCGCCAGGTCATAGGCGACGCCGGGGGTCAGCCCCTTGATCGAGATGGCGCTAGACTGCGGCGGCAGCGCGGCGACATCCGCACCCGCCGAGCCGGGCATCAGCGCCTCCATGACCGCCGCGTCGGACAGGGTACGCCGGGCGATGGCGATCATCAGATGCGCCTCGTCGGGCATCTTCAACCGCTGGAGCGCATGGGTCAGCGCGTCGGGCCCGATCTGGGCCGGAAGCCGCCGGACGATATCCTCGTACAGCTTGGTGCCGAGCGTCACCTGCTCGGCGCGTTCGGCATGGCGGAGGTGACGGCGGATCGCGGCCAGCGCCTTGCCGGTGATGGCCAGGTTCAGCCAGTTGGCCTGCGGCGTCTGTCCCGCCGAGCGCAATATCTGCACCTGGTCGCCGTTCGAGATGACGGTCGACAGCGGCACGACGCGGCCGTTCAGCTTGGCGCCCACCGCCTGGTCGCCCAGATCGGTGTGGACCGCATAGGCGAAGTCGATCGGCGTGGCGCCTTTGGGCAGCTGGATCAGCTCGCCCTTGGGGGTGAAGGCGAAGATGCGATCCTGGTACATCGCCATCTTCGTATGTTCGATCAGCTCCTCGGGGCTGTCCGAGGTGTCGAGGATCTCGACCAGATCGCGAATCCAGCTGACCTGCGCGTCATGGCGGGTCGCCTGCTTGTAGGTCCAGTGCGCGGCCAGGCCGTAATCGGCCTCGGCATGCATCTCGGGCGTGCGGATCTGGATCTCGATACGCGCATTGTCGGCATGGATCACGCTGGTGTGCAGCGAGCGGTATCCGTTGCGCTTGGGGGTGGAGATATAATCCTTGAACCGCCCCGGCACCATCGGCCAGCGGCGATGGATCAGCCCCAGCGCGCGGTAGCAATCCTCCTCGGTCGGCACGATCGCGCGGAAGGCCATGACGTCGGACAGTTGCTCGAAGCTGATGTGCCGCTCGTTCATCTTGCGGAAGATCGAGAAGGCGGACTTCTCGCGCCCCGTCACGTCGGCATCGACCCCGCCGCGCGACATCAGCAGCCTGAGCCCCGAGGCGATCTTGGAAATCCGGTCGCCGCCGCCTTCCTTCATCTGGGCGAGGCGAAGCGAGATCGATTCATAGGCTTCGGGTTCGAGTTGCTGGAAGGCGAGCATCTGCATCTCCTTCATGAACTCGTACATGCCGATCCGCTCGGCGAGCGGGGCATAGATGTCCATCGTCTCCTTCGCGATGCGGCGGCGCTTCTCCGGCTTCGCGATGTGATGGAGGGTGCGCATATTGTGGAGACGATCGGCCAGCTTCACCAGCAGGACGCGGATATCGTCCGACATGGCGAGCAGGAACTTGCGCAGATTCTCGGCGGCGCGCTCGCTCTCGGTCTGCGCCTCGATCTTGGACAGCTTGGTGACGCCGTCGACCAGCCGCGCGACATTGGGACCGAACAGCCGCTCGATCTCGTCATAGGTGGCGACCGTGTCCTCGATCGTGTCGTGCAGGATGGCGGTCGCGATCGTCTCGTCATCCAGATTCAGGTCGGTCAGGATGCCCGCCACCTCGATCGGATGGCTGAAATAGGGATCGCCCGAAGCCCGCTTCTGGCTGCCATGCGCCTTCATCGAAAAGACATAGGCGCGGTTGAGCAGCGCCTCATCGGCCTGGGGGTCGTAGTCGAGCACGCGGTCGACGAGTTCATACTGGCGGAGCACGATATCAGATTTGCGTGGTAGGGATGGGCATTGCAACATTTTTGATGCGATCAGGGTGATCGAGGTCTTCTTACGCCCCTTTCTTCTTAAGCCCCTCTCCCGGCAGGGGGAGGGGTTGGGGAGGGGCAAGAGCCACGGGGGCTGGTCTCTATGAGACCCGGTGCCCTCCCCCATCCCCTCCCGCCAGCGGGAGGGGCGCGGCCAGAGGCGAGGGTGGGGCGTGGCCTTCGACTTCAGCCTGAGCGAAGTCGAAGGCCACGGGCCTCACTCTCCCATCGCCTCCGCCGCCAGCGCCTCCGCCTCGATCAGCAGCTCGTCGTCCGCACTCCCCGTCGCGACCTTCTCGCGCCCGATCAGCACCAGCACCGGGACCGCCAGCGGGCTCACCCGCTCCAGATCGACGTGCAGCATCGTGCCTCCCGCCCGGTCGAGCAGATTCGCCAGCCGCCCCACATCGGTCATCCGCGCGCGCGCATCGTCCCACGCCGCCTGGAGCAGCAGATGGCCGGGCTCATATTTGCGCAGCACGTCGTAGATCAGGTCGGTCGAGAAGGTCACCTGCCGCCCGGTCTTGCGCTTGCCGGGATGCTGGCGCTCGACCAGCCCGCCGATCACCGCGACCTCGCGAAAGGCGCGCTTCAGAAGGTGCGACTGCTGCACCCAGTCGACGAATTCGTTTTCGAGGATGTCGGGCGAGAACAGGCTGGCCGGATCCTCCACCTTCTCCAGCCCATAGCAGGCCAGCGCATAGTCGCTGGCGACGAAGCCCAGCGGTTTCAGCCCCTGCGCCTCCATCCGCCGGGTGATCAGCATCCCCAGCGACTGGTGCGCGTTCCACCCCTCGAAGCTATAGGCGACCATGTAATGCCGCCCCTCGCGCGGGAAGGTCTCGACCAGCAACTGGCCGGGGCGGGGGAGGACCGAGCGACGGTCCTGCGTCTCCAGCCAGTCATGCACGTCCGCCGGAAAGCGATCCCATTCGCGGCGATCGGCCAGGAACGCGCGCACCCGGTCGGCGAGGCTGGTCGAGAGCGGCATCCGGCTGCCGCCATAGGTCGGGATGCGCGCGGGGCGGGAGGTGGCGCGGACGATCAGGTCCTCGCCGTCGATCGATTCGACCTCCAGGCTCAAGCCCGCGAAGAAGAAGGTGTCGCCCGGCGCGAGGGTGGCGGCGAAACCCTCCTCGACGCGGCCCAGCTGGCGGCCGTTGCGGAAGCGGACCTTGAGCATCGTCGCCTCGACGATGATCCCGGCGTTGAGGCGATGCTGCGCGACAAATTGCGGATGG
Organism: Sphingomonas sp. Leaf21; assembly: GCF_916858675.1. GTDB lineage: Bacteria > Pseudomonadota > Alphaproteobacteria > Sphingomonadales > Sphingomonadaceae > Sphingomonas. The sequence goes on along the minus strand of NZ_CAKASM010000024.1, from coordinate 43,587 downwards.
GTGACGCGCCATGTCCCGTCCGCCTGCTGCACCAGCCGCTTGAACTTGTCGTAGGCGCGCAGGGCATAGCCGCCGTCCGCGATGAAGCGCAGAACCCGGTCGAACGTTTCGTCGTCCAGCGCCGAATAGGGCATGGCCGAGCGGATCTCGTCGAGCAGCGCGCCCTGCTCGAACGGGGCGGCGCAGGCGCAGGCCATGACATGCTGCGCCAGCACGTCGAGCGCGCCGGGGCGGAACAGGTCGGGATCCAGCTCGCCCGCCTCCACCGCGTCGAGCGCGGCGCGTGCCTCCAGATATTCGAAGCGGTTGCCGGGGACGAGAATCGCGCGACTCGATTCGTCCAGCCGGTGATTGGCGCGACCGATCCGCTGGAGCAGCCGCGACGAGCCCTTGGGCGCGCCCATCTGGATGACGCAATCGACATCGCCCCAGTCGACGCCCAGGTCGAGGCTGGCGGTCGCGACCAGTGCGCGAAGCTGTCCGTCCGCCATCGCGCCCTCGACCTTCGCCCTCGCCTCCAGCGAGAGCGAACCGTGATGGACGCCGATCGGCAGGCTCTTGTCGTTCGCTTTCCACAAATCCTGGAAGATCAGCTCGGCCAGACTGCGCGTGTTGCAGAAGACGATGGTGGTCCGGTTCGCCTCGATCACCCGCATCACCTGCGCGGCGGCGTAGCGGCCCGAATGGCCGGCCCAGGGGATGCGGTCCTCGGGCAGCAGGATCGAAATGTCGGGCGGCGCGCCCGGCTCGCCGGTGACCAGGCCGACCGCGTCGATATCGCCGTCGGGGGCGAGCCAGGCGCGATAGCCGTCCGGGTCCGCCACCGTCGCCGACAGCGCGACGCGGCGGAGTTCGGGGGACAGCCGCTGCAACCGCGCCATGCACAAGGACAGCAGGTCGCCGCGCTTGCCGGTGGCGAAGGCGTGGACCTCGTCGACAACGATGGTCTTCAGCCCGGCGAACATGGTTTCCGCATCGGGGTAGCTGAGCAGCAGCGACAGCGATTCGGGCGTGGTCAGCAGGATCTGTGGCGGCTTGACGCGTTGCCGCGCCTTCTTGTCCGACGAGGTGTCGCCGGTGCGCGTCTCGACGCGGATGTCGAGGCCCATTTCCTCGATCGGCGTGACGAGGTTGCGGCGGATATCCACCGCCAGTGCCTTGAGCGGCGAGACGTAGAGGGTGTGAAGCCCCTCGGTCGGCTCATCGATCAACTCGGTCAGGGTGGGCAGGAACCCCGCCAGCGTCTTGCCCGCGCCCGTCGTCGCGACCAGCAATGCGTGGCGCCCCGCGCGCGCTTCCTCCAGCATCGCCAACTGGTGGGTGCGCGGTTGCCAGCCCTTGGCGGCGAACCAGTCGGTCAGGGCGGGGGGAAGGGAACCGGGGGGCATCCCGAAGGATATAGGTATCATGGTCAAGCTCGGCGACTGGATACAGCCCCATAAACACGGGATTTACGTGGCCCCCGCCGATGTGTGGGTCGACCCGTCCGAACCCGAGGCCAGGGCGCTGGTCACCCACGGCCATGCCGACCATGCGCGCGGCGGGCACGGCACGGTCTGGGCCACGCCCGAGACGCTGGCGATCATGGACGCGCGCTATGGCGCGCAGAACGGCGTCGGCGTGGGGTATGGCGAGACGATAAGGCTGGGGGAGGTGGAGGTGAGCTTCGTCCCCGCCGGGCACGTGCTGGGATCGGCGCAGATCGTGCTCGACCATCGCGGCGAGCGGGTGGTCGTGTCGGGCGATTACAAGCGCCGCGCGGATCCGACCTGCGCGCCCTTCGAGCCGGTGAAATGCGACGTGTTCGTCACCGAGGCGACCTTCGCGCTTCCCGTCTTTCGTCACCCGGAGACGGGGGATGAGATCGACAAGCTGATCGCGCGGCTGCACGCCAATCCGACCCGCTGCGTGCTGGTCGGCGCCTATGCGCTGGGCAAGGCGCAGCGGGTGATCGCGGAACTGCGCGTGCGGGGGCATGTGGCGCCGATCTATCTCCACGGTGCGCTGGCGCGGCTTTGCGCGCTTTATCAGGAACTGGGGGTCGATCTGGGCGAATTGCGCATGGTCGCCGACACCCCCAGGGCGGATATGGCGGGACATGTCGTGCTCTGTCCGCTGGGCGCGCTCAACGATCGTTGGTCGCGGCGGCTGCCCGAGCCCATCACCGCGATGGCCAGCGGCTGGATGCGGGTGCGCCAGCGCGCGCGGCAGAAGAATGTCGAGTTGCCGCTGATCCTGTCCGACCATGCCGACTGGGACGAGCTGACCCAGACCCTGACCGAGATCGCCCCGCGCGAGGTATGGGTGACGCATGGGCGCGAGGAGGCGCTGGTGCACTGGTGCGAGACGCGACAGATGAAGGCGCGGGCGCTGGCGCTGGTGGGGTTCGAGGATGAGGATGATTGAGGCGCCACGCCCGACCCTTACGCCATCGCCAAAGGCCGCACCGGCTCCGCCACCGCCGACCCCGGCACCACGAACACGCCCTTCTTCGCCAGCCGCTCGCCCGGCCGCACCTTGGCCGTCTCCATCGCCAGCCACGGCGCGAGCAGCAGCCCCAGCGTCACCGGCGACAGCCACGCCCCCAGCACCGGGTTGAGGAACGACACGCCTAGCAGCGCCACCCCCACCGCCAGATGCCAGTAATAGCGCGGCATCGCATCCGCCGCCGCCAGCCCGTCGCGCACCCGGCTCTGCGGGCTCCAGCCGGATGGCTTGCCGCGCACGATGTTGACGAGGTCGATCGTCTGGGTCAGCGCGATCACCGGCGCGGTCAGGATCGACAGCGGCACGTCGAGCGCAACCGACGCCAATATCCCCCGTGCACCGCCATAGCTCGCCCGGCGTTCACGGTCCGCCATCGCCCAGACGACGCTCAGCAGCTTGGGCCCGAACAACAGGATCAGCGTCACGACCAGCACCTGGGTCGAGGTCACCTCGCGCACCGTCGCGGCATCGTCGGACAGGCTCTGCGCGATCGAGGTGACGATCAGGATCAGCCAGGCGGGCGACATCAGATAGGCGAGCGCGCCGATGAAGAGCTGCAACCGGCTGATCCAGTGAAATCCGCTCGAACCCAGCAGTTTCAGATGCTGGGTATTGCCCTGCGCCCAGCGCCGGTCGCGCACCGCCTGGTCGATCAGGGTGGGCGGAAACTCCTCGAAACTGTCCTCGACCATCAGCATGTGCAGCCGCCAGCCGCGCCGCCGCAGCAGCGCCGCCTCGACCATGTCGTGGCTCATGATCGTGCCGCCGAAGGGCGGGCGTCCGGGCAGGTCGGGCAGGCCGCAGCTCTCGGCGAACGCGCTGATCCGGATCAGCGCGTTGTGACCCCAGAAGGTCGACTCCGATCCCGACCACCAGACCAGCCCCGCCGTGGAGATCGGGCCGTAGAATCGGCTGGCAAACTGCATCCAGCGCTGGAAGAAGGTGGTCGCGCCGATAATCATCGGCACCGTCTGCAACAGCGCGATCGAGGGGCGCTGCTCCATGATCTGCGCCATGCCGACCATCGTGTCGCCACCCATCAGGCTGTCGGCGTCGAGCATCAGCATGAAGTCGTAGGCGCCGCCGTAATTGCGCACCCATTCGGCGACATTGCCCGGCTTCCGCCCGACATTCTCGGTCCGGCGGCGATAATAGAGCGGTACGCGCAAGCGGGGGGCGAGACGGTCGCGCGCGGCGCGCTCCTCCGCTTCCGCGGCCTCTCCCGAATCGGACAGGACGAAGAAGGCGAAGCGATCGCCCGCACCCGCGCGGTCGATCATCATCGCCATGCGCGCGATGCGATCGAAGACGGCGTCGACATCCTCGTTATGCACCGGCACCAGCACGGCGGTGCGCGCGGTCGGCGGCGCGCTGCCGCGCGGGGCGGCGACGATGCCCGGGTGCGCGCGTGAGATCAGCAGCACGAAGCCGATCGCCGCGGTCACGAAGCCGAACGATATCCAGGCGAAGAGCGGAAAGAAGAGCAGCAGCAACAGCCCGTCGAGCAGGCTGAACCCGTCGCTGAGCAGCGCCTCCTTCACCGAGGCCGAGGCGGCGGTGGCGAGCAGGCCGGTCAGCAATACCAGCAGGAGGCGCCGGGTCAGGATATCGTCGGGCGCCAGATTGACCCCCGCGCGCGGCTCGGGCGCGTTGTGCGATGGCGGCGTGCCGTCGAACCGCTGGACCTCCATGGTCAGCGGCGCGGCCTCGGGCATAGGGGGGAGCGGGTCGCTCATGGCAGGAAGACGGGGGCGAGCACCGTCTCCGTCAACGCCTTGTCGCCGCGCTTCAGGAACAGGCGGACATCGGCCGGACCCTGGCCCTCGGGCGCGATATCGGCGGTGGCGCGCCAGCGGTTGGCCTGCCCGACGACCGGATAGGCCGCCTGGGTCAGCAGTCTGCCGCGCGCCACGCCGATGTCGGCGGTGACGTTGCTCTGCCGGTCCAGCCCCGCCAGCGCCGGGCCGACGAAATCGACGACCAGCTTGCGCGCGCCGGGAGTCGGCTCGGCACCGGGACGGCCTGCCGCGCCGGTCCACTGGTCGACCGCGTGCGCGATGGCGGGCACCACCGTCGGGTCGGTCGAACCCCAGCTCAGCCGATAGTCGAACTGCCGCTTCTGCCCGGCCCTGGGCGCATCGGCGGGGTTCCAGAAGGCGACGATATTGTCGACCGTCTCCGAATTGGTCGGGAAGGCATAGAGCATGACCTGTCCCCGGCCCCAATCGCCCTGCGGCTGGACCCACAAATTGGCGCGGCGGTCGTAAAAGGCGCCGTCGTCCTGATAATGATCGAAATCGCGGTCGCGCTGGAGCAAGCCGAAGCCGCGCGGATTGGTGTCGGCGAAGCTATCGAGCGTCGGGCGCGGCGGGTTGACCAGCGGCCGCCACAACCGCTCACCAGCGCCGGTCAGCAGCGCCAGACCGTCCGAATCATGGATTTCGGGCCGCCAGTCGCTGCCCGCCGCGCGATTGCCCTCGCCATACCAGAACATGCTGGTCGCGGGCGCGATGCCCAGCCGTTCGACCTCGCGGCGGAAGAAGAGGACGGCGGAGACGCTTTGCTCGACCCCGCCCGAACCCTTGATCGACTCGATGCGATAGGCGCCGGTGACGCTGGGTCCGTCGAGCAGCGCATAGACCGTATAGCCCTGCGCGCCGGTTCGCTCGATCCAGAATTGGGTGAAGGCGGGAAATTCCTCGCGCCCGTCGATCCCGGTGTCGATCGCGATCCCCCGCGCCGACAGGCCGTACTGGTCCTGCGCGCCAGCCGTGCGGAAATAGGACGCACCCTGAAAGGCCAGCCAGTCGCTCTTGCCGTCCGCCGTCATCGCGCGGAACCCGGCGATGCCCAGCGGCGGCGCATGGCCCGCTTCCGCCGTGAACAGCGAGCGCGAGAAGGGGACGGCGCGTGCCTGTCCGTCGGCGACGATCGCGATGCCGACCGGGTTGGGCGCGAAGCGGCCGAGCGGGAAGAGCCGGATGCCGCCCGCCAGCGTCCTGTCGTCGCGATAACGGATCGTCCCGACCGCATCATAATCGATCGCGGCGGCGGCCTCGACCTTGGCCTGTGGGCGATAGGGTTGGCGCGCCAGCCCTTCCGCCTGCGACTGGAGCATCGCCCAGGAAAAGGGAATGGGCGCGCCCAGCGTCGCGCCCGATGCGGCACCTTGCGCGGCGGCATGGCGAGCCCAGGCGGGGGACAGCCCCAATACGGCAAAGGCCGCGATCAACTCTCGACGATTGGCGTGAATCATCGGCTCCAGCATCTCCTGCGACGGTCGCACGGCCTCCTGCCTGCGTGAGTCCGGCCGTTTGTGCAACGCAACACGCGACGATCGGTTGCCACGACGCCGCCAGCTACCCGACTTGATACCGTATATTATATTTGACGTTTAACTATTTTAGGTTAAATTGACCGAATAAATCAAAGAGGGGGCTCTAACATGAATGGAAATTGCCGGTGGCTGGCCTGTTCGGCTGGCGCCATTGCTATCGCCTTGCTTTCGGTTTCGACGGCCAACGCCCAGGCGGCGCAAGATGCGGGTCCGGTCGCCGACTGCCAGCCGACGCCGGAAAAGCCTTGCCCGCCCGAAGCGGCGCGGATCTCCGACGACAAGACCCGGGGCAATACCGACGATTCGATCGTCGTCACCGGCACGCGCCTTCAGCGTCCGAACCTGGTCAGCAACAGTCCGCTGGCCGTCGTCGACGCCGCCGAGATCCGCTATCAGGGCGCGGTCCAGGTCGAGAATGTGCTGAACCGCCTGCCGCAGGTGACGCCGGATTCGAACGAGAACGTCTCGAACGGCTCGGACGGCACGGCGCGCGTCAACCTGCGTAACCTGGGCAGTAACCGGAACCTCATCCTCATCAACGGCCAGCGCATGCTGCCGGTTCAGGCCAACGACCTGAACTTCGTGCCCAGCGCGCTGGTCAAGCGGATCGACGTGGTGACCGGCGGCGCCTCGGCCGTCTATGGGTCGGACGCGATCTCGGGCGTCATCAACTTCATCCTGCGCGACGATCTGGAGGGCATTCGCACCGACATCCAGTATGGCTTTGCGCAGCATACCAACGACAACGACTATGCGCGCTCGATCCAGACGAATGCCAATTACCGGCTGGCCAACCGCCATGTGCTCGATGGCCAGAAGCTGGACTTCAACGTCGCGTTCGGCACCAACTTCCCCGACAATCGCGGCAATGTGACCGCCTATTTCGGCTATCGCGACACCAAGCCGATCCTGCAGGCCAATCGCGACGTGTCGTCCTGCGCCGCCGATCCGGCGGGCTTCACCGACGCGGGCAATACCGCCCTGGCCTGCGGTGGCTCGAGCAACAATCCGTTCGGTCTGTTCGATCCGCAGACCGGGCCCAGCGCCGATCTCGGCCGGTTCAACAATACCAAGGACGGCAACCGCACCTGGGTCCCGTATGACTCCAGCTTCCGCTACAATTATGCGCCGCTGAACTATTTCCAGCGCAACGACACCCGCTACACCGCCGGTGCCTTCGCCAAGTATGAAATCACGCCGGGTATCGAAGCCTATGGCAGCGTGATGTTCATGGACGACCACACCAATTCACAGGTCGCTCCATCGGCGCTGTTCCAGGGCTATACCTACACGGTCAACTGCGACAATCCGTTCCTGAGCGCGCAGCAGGGCCAGATCCTGTGCGGCAGCGCCTATGGCAGCTCGGCAAGCCAGGACCTGTATATCGGCTATCGCCCGGTGGCGGGCAATGCGCGGCCCCGTCGCGACGATCTGCGTCACACCGATTACCGCTTCTCGGGCGGCGTCCGTGGCGAGATCGCCGACGGCATCCGTTATGACGCCAACGCGCTGTTCTCGACGGTGCTCTACAACGAAACCTATGAGAACGACATCGACCCCAGCCGCGCCAATCGCGCGATCCAGGTGGTCAACGTCAACGGCACGCCCACCTGCAAGGCGGTGGTCGACCGCAGCGATCCGCAGTGCGTGCCGCTCGATATCTTCCGCTACAACGGCATTTCGGACGCGGCGTTCAACTATATCTATGCCCCGACCTCGACGCGCGGCGTCGACAAGGAAACGGTGCTGAGCGGCAATATCAGCGCCGATCTGGGCCGTTATGGCGTGAAGTCCCCCTTCGCCGACTCGGGCGTCGGCTTCGTGCTGGGCTTCGAGCATCGTTACGAGAGCCTGGAGTTCAAGGCCGACGCGCTCGCCATCCAGAAGGGGACGACCGAAACCTCCGGTCGGTTCAGCGTGAACGAGGTCTTCGCCGAACTGCAACTGCCGCTGATCGAAAATCGTCCGTTCTTCCACGACCTGTCGTTCAACGCGGGCTATCGCGGGTCGGACTATAGCAACCTGTCCAAGATCATCTCGACCTACAAGACCGAGCTGTCCTGGGCGCCGAGCCGCGATCTGCGTCTGCGCGGCAGCTACAACCACGCGATCCGCGCGCCGAACGTCTCCGAGCTGTTCAGCCCGCAGTCGAACGGCAACGTCAACGCGCAGGACCCGTGCGCCAACGATCCGGGCGTGTCGCCCACCGCGACGCTCGCGCAGTGCCAGCGCAGCGGCGTGACGGCGGCGCAATATGGCCGTATCTCGCCCTGTCCGTCCGACCAGTGCACCGGGCGCGGCGGCGGCAATCCGTTCCTCAAGCCCGAAGAGGCCGATACCTATACCGCGGGCATCGTGCTGACCCCGAGCTTCATCAAGCGCCTGTCGCTGTCGGTCGATTATTTCGACATCAAGGTGAAGGGCTATATCGGATCGATCCCGGTCAGCCAGACGATCAGCCAGTGCATCGCCACCGGCAATCCGTTCTTCTGCAGCCTGTTCAACCGCGATCCGCGCAGCGGCATCATCTTCGGCGACCAGGGCTATATCATCTCGACCACGCAGAATACCGGGTCGCTGCGCACCTCGGGCATCGATATCTCGGGCACCTATACCCAACCGCTCGGCTCGCTGGGCAGCGCGAGCATCGACTTCATGGGCACCCGCCTGCGCAAGCTGGTCACCGAGCCGCTGCCGGGTCTTGGCTCCTATGACTGCGTCGGCTATTTCGGTCCGACCTGCGGACAGCCTTCGCCCAAGTGGCGCCACCAGGCGCGCTTCACCTGGGCCGATGCCGCCGGGGTCGGTACGATCTCGCTCAACTGGCGCTATATCGGTGGGACGAACCTGACCAACAATTCGACCATCGCCGACTTTGCGAGCGACCCGTCGATCATCAATGCCCGGATCAAGGCGTATAGCTATTTCGATCTGGCAGGGACGGTGAAGGTGCAGAAGGGCATCGTCTTCCGTGCCGGTGTCAACAACCTGCTCGATAAGGACCCGCCGCTGATCCAGTCGGGCCTGCTGGCCTCGTTCGGCAACGGCAATACCTATCCCGGCATGTACGACGTGGTCGGACGCTCGGTGTTCATCGGCCTGACCGCGGAATTCTGATCGCCGAATTGCGATCGATCACAGTTACCCCAACCTGCCCCGTCCGGTTCGCACCGGGCGGGGATTTTTTGTCGAGCGCGATGATGCTCCCCGGCGGGGGGAGGGGAAGAACGCAAGGGGCGCCCCTGGGCCGGATCGACGTTCAGGTAAGGCCCCTCATCCCTCTCCCCTGGACAGGGGAGAGGGTTAGCGGAGCTTGCCAGCGTGCTGGCTAGCGCGGCTTGGGTGAGGGGTTGAGCGAGCCTTCAGGCTCGCGCGCTCTTCGAGCGCTTCACCCCTCACCCAGCTCCGACCAGGCCTTTGCTTTGGCAAAGACCAAGTCTGCGCACCCCTCTCCCCTCTATGAGGGGCGAGGGACAAGAAGCGCATGTCTGAATGTCGATCCGGCCTATTGGCACGCCCCCTCCGTCACGCCTCGCCCAGCAGCTTCTGCGCTTCCGCGCCCGCCCAGTCGAAGCCGCCGGTCACGCGCCAGATCTCCTTGCCGTCCGCGCCGTACAGGATCGTCGTCGGCAGGTTGGCCTTATAGTGGACGCTGAGGCCCAGCCCGGGGTCGAGATAGATGGGCAGCGCGTCGAGTTTCTTGTCCGCGAGGAACGGCTTGACCTTGGCGGCATCGTCCTGCGCCACCGCGATCACCGCGAGCTTGCCCTTCAGCCGCTCCGCCGTCGCGGCCAGCGTCGGCATCTCCGCGACGCACGGCCCGCACCAGGTGGCCCAGAGGTTGACCAGCACCGGCTTGCCCCGGAAATCGGCCAGTGTCGCCGGTTTGCCGTCGAGCGCGGTGAAGCCCAGGCCCGGCGCGGCTTCGCCCTTGTGGCTGCGGTCGACCGCGCCTGCGGGCCTGGGGGCCTCGGGAGCGGATGACGCGACCTCGCCGCCGGTCACTTCGCCGCTTGAAACTTGGGTGGCGGAAGTGTTGCTGGCTTGCTCCGGGGCGGGGCTTTGCTTATCGCACCCGGCGACCATCAGCCCCAGGAGACAGGCGATCACGGTACGCGACGACATGGGCGGCTCCAATGCAATGTGGGGCGGGCGCTTCGCAGAAGGTCCCGCCGCGGTGATGCGCGAGATAAACGCGTCCATCCCCTTCGACAAGCGACTGTGGAAACAGGATATCGCCGGGTCGAAGGCGCATGTCGCCATGCTGGGCAAACAGGGCATCGTCTCGGCCGAGGACGCCGCGACGATTTCCGAAGGGCTCGACCGGGTCGCCGAGGATTATGCCGCGAACGGCGTGGCCGAGGACCTGACCCTCGAAGACATCCATATGCAGTCGGAGGCGAAACTGGCCGCGCTGATCGGCCCGGTCGCGGGACGCCTGCACACCGCGCGGTCGCGCAACGACCAGGTCGCGACCGATTTCCGCCTGTGGGTGCGCGATGCCATCGACGAGACGCTGGCGGCGCTGGGCGCGTTGCGGAACGCGTTGCTGACCCGTGCCGAGCAACATGCCGACAGCGTGATGCCGGGCTTCACGCACCTCCAGTCCGCGCAGCCGGTGACTTTGGGCCATCACCTGATGGCCTATCACGAGATGATCGTGCGCGACGCCAGCCGCTTCGTCGCGGCGCGGGCGCGGATGAACCAGTGTCCGCTGGGCTCGGCGGCGCTGGCGGGGACGGGCTTTCCGGTCGACCGCCACATGACCGCCGAGGCGCTGGGTTTCGACGAGCCGACGCGCAATTCGCTCGACGCGGTCAGCGACCGGGACTTCGCGATCGACTATCTGCAGGCGGCGACCAACTGCTCGCTCCACCTGTCGCGGCTCGCCGAGGAATTCGTGCTGTGGGCGTCGCAGCCCTTCGGCTTCGTCGCGCTGTCGGATCAATGGTCGACGGGCAGCTCGATCATGCCGCAGAAGCGCAACCCGGACGCCGCCGAACTGGTGCGCGGCCATGCGGGGCGGATCATGGGCTGCATGACCAGCCTGATGGTCACGATGAAGGGCCTGCCGCTCGCCTATTCCAAGGACATGCAGGACGACAAGCCGCCGGTGTTCGAGGCGCACGACCTGCTGGCGCTGTCGATCGCGGCGATGACCGGGATGATCGAGAGCGCGACCTTCCGGACGGAGCGGATGCGCGCCGTGGCGGAGGCGGGCTTCTCCACCGCGACCGACCTGGCCGACTGGCTGGTGCGGGTCGGCGGCATTCCGTTCCGCGAGGCGCACCATATCACGGGGCGCGCCGTGAAGCTCGCCGAGGAGAAGGGCGTGATGCTGCATCAGTTGTCGATCGACGACCTGACCGCGATCGACGCGCGGATCACCGAGAGCATCTACGACGTGCTGTCGGTCGATGCCTCGGTCGCCAGCCGGGTCAGCTTCGGCGGCACCGCGCCCGCCAATGTCCGCGCCGCGATCGCGACCGCACGGGGCCTGCGCGCATGAAGCCCGCGCTCGCCTTGCTGATCGCGCTGGCGCTGACCGGATGCGGCGCGGCCAACCGGCTGCAACCGGCCAAGGGCGAGAGCCTGCCCGTCGCGCCGCGCGGCGCCACCGCGACTCCGACGCCGCAGCAATTGCTGACGGCCACTCCCCAACAACGCCCGCAACGCTCCGACGAACTGATGACCCAGTCGCAGGACCGGCGTTCGGACGAATTTGATTTGCCCCCCCGCTGATGGACCATTTTCACTTCTCGAACGGCGAACTCCATGTGGAGGACGTGCCCGTATCCCGGATCGCCGCCGAAGTCGGCACGCCGGTCTATATCTACTCCGCCTCGACCTTCCGCCGTCATGCGCAGGTGTTCCGCGACGGGCTGAGCGCGCTGTCGCGTGTCCACCTGGCCTATGCGATCAAGGCGAATCCGAACCTCGCCGTGTTGCGCGTGCTCGCCGATGAGGGGTACGGCGCCGACGTCGTCTCGGTCGGCGAGATGCGCCGCGCGCTGGCGGCGGGGATGAAGGCGGAGGACATCGTCTTCTCCGGCGTCGGCAAGACCCGTGCCGAGCTGATCGCCGCGCTGGAGGCCGGGATCGGCCAGTTCAACCTGGAGCTGGAGGAAGAGGGCGCGGTCCTCGCCGAGCTGGCGCATGAGCGCGGGCTGGTCGCCCCCGCCACGCTGCGGGTGAACCCGGACGTCGATGCGGGGACGCACGCCAAGATCTCGACGGGGCGCAAGGAGAACAAGTTCGGCGTGCCGATCGATCAGGCGCTGGGCATGTTCGACCGTCTGGCGGGCCTGCCCGGCATCGACCTGAAGGGTGTCGCCTGCCACATCGGCAGCCAGCTTGGCGATCTCGCGCCGCTGGAGGCCGCATACAAGCGCGTCGGCGAGCTGGTCGCCGAGCTGCGCGGGGCGGGGCACCGCATTGCCCGCGTCGACCTGGGTGGTGGACTGGGCGTGCCCTACAAGCCGGGCGACGTCATGCCCGCGCCCGCCGCTTATGGCGAGATGGTGGCGCGCGTGACGAAGGACTGGGACGTCGAGCTGATGTTCGAGCCCGGCCGGGTGATCGCGGGCAATGCCGGTGTGCTGGCGACCGAAGTCGTCTGGGTGAAGCCCGGCGTCGCCAACCCCTACGTCATCGTCGATGCGGCGATGAACGACCTGATGCGGCCCGCGCTCTATGATGCCCATCACGACTTCGTCGCGGTTCGCCCCACCGGTGAGACGATGATGGCCAACATTGCAGGGCCGGTGTGCGAGACGGGCGATACCTTCGCGATGAATCGCGAGATCGACGCGGTGAAGTCGGGCGATCTTGCCGTTTTCCGCACCGCCGGGGCTTATGGGGCGACGATGGCGTCGACCTATAACAGCCGTCCGCTGGTCCCCGAGGTGATGGTCGAGGGCGACCGCTTCGCCGTCGTCGCCGACCGTATCGCCGCCGAAACGATCATCGCCGCCGAGCGCGTGCCGGAGTGGCTGAAGAAGTGACGCTCGCCGCCCCATTCCTCCCCATCTTCGATGGGGAGGGGGACCGCGCCCGCAGGGCGTGGTGGAGGGGCCGGGGACATCTGCCCCTCCACCACCGCTTCGCGGCGGTCCCCCTCCCCAAGCACAGCTCAGGGAGGAATAGGTGAGTCTCGCCAGCCTGCCGCTGTTCGTCCGTTTGAACGGTCGCCCGGTCATCCTGCTCGGCGAAGGCGAGCCCGCCGAGGCCAAGCACCGTCTGCTCGACCGTGCGGGCGCGGTGGTCGTTGGCGAAGGCGCGCAGGCTTCGCTCGCCATCGTCGCGATCGAGGATGAGGAGGAAGCCCAGGCCGCCATCGCCCGGCTGAAGGCGCGCGGGGTGCTGGTCAACGCGGTCGATCGCCCGGCGGCGTGCGACTTCACCCTTCCCGCCATCGTCGAGCGAGGACCGGTGATCGTCGCGATCGGCACCGGTGGTGTGTCGGCGGGGCTGGCGGCGGCGCTTCGCCAGCGGCTGGAGACGCTTCTGCCCGCCGGATTGGGGACGCTGGCCGAGGGGCTGTATGCTGCGCGCGCCGCCTTGCGCGCGCGCTTTCCGGATGGAGCGGAGCGGCGACGGGCGATCGGGGCGGCACTGTCGCCCGGCGGCCCGCTGGACCCGCTGGCGGGAGAAACCGGTGTCGACGCCTGGCTCGATGGCGTCGCGCGTCCCGCCGCCACGGTCGCGGCGTTCGTGCTGACCTCGCACGACCCCGACGACCTGACCCTGCGACAGGCGCGCGCCTTGGCCGCCGCCGACCGCGTCTATCACCGCGCCGACGTGCCGCCCGCCATCCTGGACCGCGCGCGCGCCGATGCGGTGCGGATCGAAAGCGACGCGCTCCCGGCGGAACCGGGCGAGGGCCAGATCGTCGACCTGACCATGGACACCCGCGCATGACCGGCTTCGCGTTTCGCATCGACGGCGGCAAGGCCGACGCCATCCCGATCCGCGAGGCGGTGGAGGCCAAGGCGCGGCTCGTTTGGGTGCATCTGGAAACCAATGACGCGGTGGCGCAACGCTGGCTGCGCGACTCGGCGCATCTGGGCGATTATGTCGTCGACGCGCTGACCGCTACCGAGACCCGCCCGCGTTGCGAGGCGGTGGGCGAGGGGGCATTCCTCAACCTGCGCGGACGGAGCAGCGAGCCGCTCGACGGGTCGGACATGCTCGCCTCGGTCCGCATCTGGGCGGTGAAGGGCAAGGTCTATTCGGTCACCCGCCGCCCGCTGCTCGCCGTCGATACGGTGCGCCAGGAGGTCGAGAAGGGTGCGGTCGCCGATCCGGGCGACCTGATCACCGCCTTCGCCACCGCGATCACCAGCGACATGGACCCCGATGTCGCCAATCTGGGCGACGAGCTGGACGGGTGCGAGGAGCAACTGGACGAACACCGCGTCTTCCAGCTCCGCCGCACGGTCAGCCGGGTGCGCGTCGCCGCGATCGGCTATCGCCGCTTCCTCAATCCGCAGCGCGCCGCGCTCGAAAAGCTGGCCGCGCTGCCCGGCGACTGGCTGGCCGATGACGACCGGCTGCATCTGTCCGCCGCCGCCGACCGCGCGGCGCGGATGGCCGAGGAACTGGAATCGATCCGCGAACGCTCGGCACTGATTCACGAGACGCTGAGCGACATGCGCGCCGAGCAGATCGACAATCGCGCGCTCGTCATCTCGATCGTGGCGATGGTGTTCCTGCCATTGACCTTCATTACCGGGCTCTACGGGATGAACGTCAAGACCCTGCCCTATGCCGAGGAGCCCTGGGCGTTCGACGCGATATTGGGCGCGTGCACGCTGATCGCTGCGGGGATCGTCATCTATTTCGTGCAGCGCCACTGGTTTCGGCGGTGACGGTCATACCGTTCCGTTCGCGCTGAGCGAAGTCCGCGGCGCACGGGGATCCCCTGCGGCGCGCTTTCCCGCTCTTACGCCCCCGCCTTCGCCTTGCTCATCTGGCGCACCGTTTCCCACGCCTCGGCGATGTCGGCGATGTTGGTCGCCACGTCGCGGAAGACCTGCGGATTCTGGTCGAGGGAGCCGTCGACGATCTGCCGACGCGCGCCCGCATAGAGCCTGGCGAAGGTGATCGACATCTCGCCGCCATTCTCGAAGTCGAGGCCCGCCTCGAGCGCGAACAGGATGGCGGTGGCGCGCGTCACCCGCTCGCTCTTGCGCGCGAGCTGGCCATGCTCGGTCGCCCAGGCCGCCGAGCGCAGCGCGGAGACGAGTTCCTCGTAGAGAAGCTGGACCAGCGCGGGGCCGTCGGCTATCGCGGTGCGGCCGACGACGTCGATCTGGCGATAGGTCGCGGCGGGATCGGCCAGCAGTCCGGTTGCATAGGCCATGTCAGCTGCTCTTCGTCCACATCTTGACCTGCTGGTCCATGAAGTTCTGCACCGATTTGTAGCTGGAGACGCGGGCGTTCATCGCGGAGAATTGCGCGGTCATCCGGTCCTGGGTCGCGCTCTGGTCGTCGGTCAGGTCGCTCTGTGCCAGGCTGTTGGCGCTCTGCGCCTCGCTCAGCCGCTTGCTGCTGGCACCGAGGCCGTAGAGCGTGCTGGTCGCCGCGAGCTGGATCTTGTTGAGCTGCGACGACAGGCCGACGATATTGTCGCCGCTCGACTGGAACATCTGCTCCACCGCGTCGGGATATTGCGCCATCACCTGTGCCAGCCGCACCGAGTCGACCTTCAGCGTGCCGTCCTTCTGCGTCGCCACGCCCAGATCGGCGAGCGTCTTGGGGCCGGGCAGGCTTTCGTCGCCAGGGACGATCTTGGTCGTGGTCAGGCGGCCCAGCGACTGCGACAGCGTGCGCGCCGCGAGGTCGGTGCGCAGGTCGCCGGTCTGCGGATCCAGCTCCTTGTTGAGCTCGGTCATCTTGTCGTTGAAGGTCGAGACGAAGTCCGACACGATCGAGGTCAGCGCGGCGGTGGGTCGTGTGCCGGTCAGCGATACGGGCGTGGTCGAGACCGAATTGAGCGTCATCGTAACGCCGCTGACCAGGTCGCTGACCGTGTTGCTGGCGCGCTCGACGGTGACGCCGTCGACGGTCAGCTGCGCATTGCCTGCGGTCGCCGCGGTCCGGGTGCCCGTCGCGGAGCCGCCCACCGCCAGATTCGCGAGGCCCGGCGTCTGGCCCTCGCTGGCGGTTACGGTGAAGCTGTTCGCGCTGCCCGTCGCGCCGGTGAAGGACAGATAGGCCTTGCCATCGGCATCGGTGATGACCGAGGCGGTGACGCCGGTCTTGGCTGCGTTGATCCTGGACGCGACATCGTCGATCGTCGGGCTGGTGCCGTCGTCGAACGCGACCGTGACGGCGGCGTTGGTGCCGACCTGGATCGACAGGCTGCCGGTGCCCATCGATGCGGTGCGGTCGTAGCTGGTCTTCGTCACGCTGGTCTGCGCCGTGGCGAGTGCGTTGACGGTGATCGACTTGGACAGCCCGGCGAGCTTGGCGCCGGCCGCGGTCGTCACGCTGAACACCGCCGCATTGCCACTGGTCGCCTGGGTGGCGAGCGTGCCGCCCTTGGCGAGGCTGGCGAGCGAGGTGGCGAAGTCGGTGATCGAGCTCATCACGGTCGAGGTCGCCGAAATCTGCGAGGTCAGCGTGTCCGCCTTGGCCTTCAGCGCGGCGGTGCGCGCGGCGAACTGTGCCTGGACCAGCGAGGGGACCAGCGACGACAGGTCGATGCCTGAGCCCGTCTGGAGCGAGGTGAACAGCGCCTGTGCGGCGGATTTGGTCGCGTCGGTCGTCGATGGCGTCGGGGTCGCCGTGCTTGTCGTCGCCGTGGACGACGATGAGGTCGAGGAAATGGTCGTCATCGACGGTACTCCGGCACGCGTTCGCAGTCGTTAACGACGCGCCGTCCCGAAACTTTAGGAGTTTGCGACGAATGGTTCGGCACGCGACGGATCATGACTGGGGCGCGCCATTCTCGTCGAAGCGGGCACCGACCGGGACCTCGACCGGCGGCTGCGCGGTGCCGCCCGCCCCGGCGTTGAGCCCGAAGACGAAGGCGAGCACGACCGCGATCGCCTGATACAGGTCGGCACGGACC
Source organism: Sphingomonas sp. Leaf21 (assembly GCF_916858675.1). Classification (GTDB taxonomy): domain Bacteria; phylum Pseudomonadota; class Alphaproteobacteria; order Sphingomonadales; family Sphingomonadaceae; genus Sphingomonas. The sequence continues at coordinate 26,686 of NZ_CAKASM010000024.1, read as the reverse complement.
TCCTGCCCCTCGCGGCTGGTGTAATAGAGCGCGCGGGCGAGCTGCGGATATTCGAGCACCGGCTTGGCATATTCGCCCGCCATCTCGCGGATCGCCAGTGCCGTCGCGCCGCGTCCCCGTGCGACCACCACCGGCACCTCGTCCTCGCCACGCTCGTAGCGCAGCGCGACGGCGAAGTGGGTCGGGTTGGTCAGGATGACATGCGCCTCCTGCACCGCCGCGCGCACGGCGCGGTGCGACATCTCGCGCTGCTTGGCTCGCATATGCGCCTTGGCTTCGGGATTGCCCTCGCTCTCCTTGTGTTCGTCCTTGACCTCCTGCTTGGTCATCTTGAGCTTGGAGAAGAGCTGGAAGATCTGGAGCGGTACGTCGAAGCCCGCGATCAGGACGAGGCCCATGCCCATCACCAGCAGCACCGAGATGAAGGTGCCGCCAAGCGAGCCGATCGCGCCGTTCAGGTCGCTTTGCGCCAGCCCCATGGTGGTGCGCGACGATTTCCACAGCATATAGGCGCCGATCGCGCCGAGCAGCACGACCTTGAGCAGCGATTTGCCCAGCTCGGTCCAGCCCTGCGAGCCCAGGATCCGTTTCAACCCCGAGGCGGGGTTGAGCTTGGAGGGCTTGGGCGCCATCGCCTTGGGATTGAAGTGGAGCGAGCCCAGCCCCGCCTGCGACGCGATGGTCGCGACGATGGTCACCGCGAACAGAGAGGCGAGCGAGGGGGCGAGCTTCCATCCCGCCTCCATCAGCGGGCGGAAGGGTTCGAAATCCTCGACATCGGCATGGTCGAACTGGAAGCTGGCGGCCATCACCGCCTTGCACGCGCCCAGCAGGGTCGGCCCCGCGAAGATCAGCCAGGCGATGCCCGCCATCATGACCAGCGCCGCCGCGAGATCGCGGCTGCGCAGCACCTGCCCGTCGTCGCGCGCCTTCTCGCGGCGCTTCTGGGTTGGGGCTTCCGTCTTTTCGCCGCCCTCCGACATCAGCCGAGCACCAGAGTCTGGGTGGCGGCGAGGCCTTCGCGCAGGATGACGAGCATATAGTCGCCCATGGCGGGGAAGGCGATGGCGATGGCGATGACGCCGAGGAACAGCGCGGCGGGCAGGCCGACCGAGAAGAGATTGAGCGAGGGCGCGGCGCGGCTCATCATCCCCATGACGAGGTTGAGGCAGAGCAGCAGGAAGCCGACGGGGAGCGCCAGCAACAGTCCGGCGAGAAAGGCATAGCCGCCGAAAAGGGCGATCGCGCGATACTGCGCCGGTGCCATCCACGCCTGGCCGGGCGGCAGTGCGTCATAGCTTTTCACGATCGTATCGACGAGGACGAGATGACCGTCGACCGACAGGAAGAGCAGGGTCAGCATCACCGTGAAGAACTGGCCCAGCGCCTGGCTCGACCGGCCGTTGAGCGGATCGATCGTGGCGGCGAAGTTGATGCCCATCGATCCGCCGATCAGCTCGCTGGCGACCAGCGGCGCGGTGAAGGCGACCTGAAGGATGAGACCCAGCGCGAGGCCGACGATCGCCTCCGCGACCACCGACATGATCGTCGGCACCGCGAAGATGACCGGCGGCGGCACCACCGGATGGACCGAGTTGACGAGGAAGGCGATCGCCCCCGCCAGGCTGACCCGCACGGGCAGCGGGATCGACACCGCGCCGAACACCGGCGCGGTGATGAACGCCGCACCGATCCGGATCATGACGAACAGGATCGCCCAAGCCTGCGGCTCGATCGAGAGGCCGAAGCCGAGCATGTTACTTCACCCGGGCCTTCACTTGACCAGGTCCGGGATGCGCTCGAACATGCTGACGGTGAAGTCGCTGAGCAGCCCCATGATGAGGCTGCCGAAGATCAGGATCGAGATGGCGACGACGATCAGCTTGGGGACGAAGGACAGCGTCTGCTCGTTGATCGAGGTGGCGGCCTGCACCATGCCGATGACGAGGCCCGACACCAGCACGGGCAGCAGGATCGGCGCGGCGGCGAGCGCCAGCACCCACATGGTCTGGTTGGCCAGCGTCAGGAAATAATCGGCGTCCATGATGCGGTCTTTATCCCGTGGGGAGTGAGGGGCGTGGGCTTCGACCTCGCTCCGGCTGGGCGACGTCGAAGGCCGAGGGAATCACGTCGCGAAACTGTTCGCCAGGCTGCCCATGGTCAGCGCCCATCCGTCGACCAGCACGAACAGCAGCAGCTTGAACGGCAAGGATATGATCGACGGCGACAGCATCATCATGCCCAGCGCCATCAGCACGGTCGCGACGACCAGATCGATGACGATGAAGGGCAGGAAGATCAGGAAGCCGATCTGGAACGCGGTCTTCAGCTCCGACGTGACGAAGGCGGGGAGCAGCACCGCGTAGGGAATGTCGTTGGGGCTGGCATAGGGGCCCGACTTCGCCATCTCGGCGAACATCGTCACGTCCTTCACGCGCGTCTGCTTTGCCATGAAGGCGTGGAGCGGCGCGCCTGCCGCCTTGATCATCTCGGTGCCGGGCAGGCGACCCTCGGCATAGGGCTGGATGGCTTGCGTGTTCATCTGGCTGATCGTGGGCGCCATGATGAACAGCGACAGGAAGACCGACAGGCCGATCAGCACCTGGTTGGGCGGGGTCTGTTGCAGGCCCAGCGCCTGGCGCAGGATGGCGAGGACGATGACGATCCGGGTGAAGCTGGTCATCATCAGGATGATGCCCGGCAGGATCGTCAGCAGGCCCATGATGATGAGGACCTGGAGCGACAGGCTGAGCGAGCCCGAGCTGCCATTGCCGCCACCGCCGAGCTGGCCGATCGCGCGGTCGACCGCGTCGCCGACGCCGGGCGCGGGTGCCGCGGCCGGTGCAGCCTGGGCGAAGGCGGGCATCGCGATGACCAGCGCCAGCAGCAGCGCCAGCACGATCCAGAGCGGCTTCAGGCCGCGCTTCGCGGTGCGGTCGGCGCGCGCGCGGATCAGCGCGGGGCCGGTCCCCCGCCGGGTCACGGAAATGCTCATTGGTCGAACTTCTTGGGCGCGAAACGCGACACGAAATCGGCGGGACGACGCGGGGTGGTGGGCGGCACCGGATTCGGCGTCACCGACGGGGTCCCGTTCCCTTCCACCTTGTCGACGAGCTGCACGCCACCGCGCCCGACCGACACGAGCAGGTTGCGCCCCTCGAACTCGATGACCGCCAGCCGCAGGCCGGGCGAGATCATCATCGTCTCGCGCACATGGATCAACCGCGTCGCGGGCCGCCCCGGCATCCGGCTTTCCAGCCGCCGCCAGAGATACAGGCACCCGATCATCAGACCGCAGATCAGCGGCAGGAGAATGACCAGCTTGAGGATATAGGACCAGAGCATGGGGTGGTTCAGCCGCGCTTGTCGGGGTTGACCAACTCGGTCATGCGCACGCCGAAGCGGTCACCGACCGTCACCACCTCGCCGCGGCCGATCAACGTGCCGTTGACCAGCACGTCGAGCAGCTCGTTGGCCTGGCGATCCAGCTCGATCACGCTCGATTCGGACAGCGCCAGCAGCTCGCGCAGCGACAGCTGGGTCGATCCGATCTCCACGGTCAGCTTGACGTCGACATCCTGGAGCAGCCGGAAATTGGCCGCGACCGATGTGTCGACGGGGAAGCCCCCGGTCATATCGTTCATTCTTCGGGTCCTTCGTAAGCGCGGGCCAGTCCTTCGACGGACCGGTTGAGCGAGGTAAGCTGGACGGCGGCGCGGCCATTGGCGGTGCCGACCGTGCCCGTGCCGAGCAGGTCGCCGCCGACCATCACCGGCACTTCCGGGCCGAAACTGATCGGGATCACGTCGCCGATCTTCAGGTCCATCAGGCGGCTGAGCGACACCACGGGCTCGGCCAGGACAGAGCGGACCGGGAAGCGCACCGTCATCACCGCGCGGGTCAGGTCGCCGCGCCAGGTGGGGTCGGCCTCCGCCTGCTTGTCGACGACCTTGCCGGTGAGCGCGGAGCCGTGCGGCTTCAACGCGCTGACCGGATAGAGGATGTCGAGCATGGTCGGGCGGCGGGTCTGGCCCGCGATGCCGAAGCGGGTGACGATCATCGCATCCTCGCCCTCGATCCCCGACAGCATCGCGGGCGAGGATTCGGGGCGACCGGCATGGAAGTCGAGGCGCGCCAGCGATTCCCAGGCGTTGCGGAGCGGCGTCGCCATCATATCGCCGAGCTGGGTCACCATCGTCTCGGCCCCGTGCGAGAATTCGGCGGGCAGGGGATCGGGGACGTTGCCGGTGCCGCCGAAGAACAGGTCGATCAGCGACAGGCTGAACCCGCCATCGATGACGATCAGTGCCTGCGCATCGGCGGGCGACCCGCCGGGCGAGGTCATCGTCATCGGCAACCAGGCGCTGAGCCCTTCGCCGCGCTCCGCCCGGTAATCGGCGAAGCGCTGGACGACCAGCGGCTCCGCCCAGCAGCGCAGTTCCTCGCGCAGCAGCGATTCGAACAGCCCCTTCAGTGTCCGCGCCAGCCGCGCGGACAGATGCTGCATCGTATGCAGATCGCCGAACGGGTTGAGCTTGGTCGAACCCAGCACGCCATGGTCGGCGATGGGCTGTTCCCGATTGCGCTCGCGTCGATCGGCCTGAGGGGTGGCGTTAACCATGTCTCACTGAACAACGAAATTGGTAAAGTAGACGTTAGCGACGCCGCCGAATCCCTCCTTTTGGCGAAGAATCTCGTTGATCGAGTCGACCAGCTTGCGCTGGAGCTGACGCTTGCCGTCGCTGGAGAACACCGTTTCCTCGGTCGCGTCGCCCAGCGTCATCAGGATCGCCGAACGGACCGCCAGGTCGTTGGTCTTCAGATTGTTGATGACCGTGTCGTCATAGGGCGTCGATACCGCCAGCCCGACCTGGATGATATGCACCGAGTCGCGCATGTTGGACGTGAAGTCCTTGGGCATCTGGTAATAGTTGCTGGCATAGCGCTCGCCGCCGTCGCCGATCGGCGTCTTCATGCCGACATTCTCGTGCGCCGCGCCTTCTTCGCCGCCCTCGCCGCCGCCATGGCCACCCTCGCCGCCTTCGCCGCCTTCACCGGCGCGCTTCTGCTCGGCCTTGGGGACCAGCTTCGGGCCGGGATGGCTGGCGTCGGCGGCGGCCTCCTCGGCACCCGCCTTGCCCGAATGACCGCCGATCAGCCCCGAATTGGCGGCATAGAGCCCGGCCCCGACGCCACCGCCCAGCAGGACGACGACCCCGGCGGCCATGACGAGGATCTTGCCGATCTTGCCCTTCTTCTTCTTGGGCGCGCCCTCGGCTTCGGGCGTGTCTTTCGCGTCGCTCATGTCTTGGTTCCTCAGGCGATTCGGGTGGAAGCGGCGGCGGCGGGGGTGCCCGTCGCCCCGTCGCGGGAAAATTCGGCGTCCGGCATACGCGGGCGTGTCGGCTGGACGGGCGCGGGCGGTGCCGCCGGGCGCTGGTCGCGCGCCGACTGGCCCAGGTCGGCGCCGCCGGACGCACCCGCGTTCACCGCCATGCTGCCCAGACGCATCCCCTTGTCCTCGGCCAGCCGCGACAGCGTCGCATGTGCGTCGGCCAGGATCGTCGCGGTCTGCGCCTGCTCGGCGATGAAGTGGAGGTGGGTGTGATCGTCGTCGCGACGAATCGCCACGGCGATCCCGCCCAGCGCATCGGGTGAAAGCTGGATCCGGGTGTCGGCGGTCGCGGCGTCCTCGCGCATCCGGTCGATCCGGTCGATCATCGCCTGCGGCCAATGATGCTGGGTCATGTCGAGCGGCCCCGAATCACCCGACGGCGTCGATGCCACGACCGCCCGAACGCCCTCGGCGGAGGCCAGAGTGGCGGGGTCGATCGCACCCGTCATCGGCGAGGCGGGGCGATCGACCGCCTCGTCTGCCTTGTCGGCTGGGACGGACAGGCTGCGCAGCGTGGTCGCGAGCAGGCCGATCACCGGTGCCCCCTGCGCGGGTTGCCGCACGGTCAGCGGACCGCTGGGGAGCGCAGGGAGGATGGCGGTCGGCGTCGCGACCGCCTCGACCTGGGGATTCGCCATGACCAGGCGGAATCCCTGGCCATTGGGTGGAAGCGGCGTGGCGCCATCCTGCGGCGACGGCGTGGCGGTGCGGGCCAGCGCGTCGACCATGGCGGTATCGCTCGGCCGAACCAGCGGCGTCGCTGCGCTTGCGGGAGCGGCGGGCGGCGCCATCGCCGGTGGCTCGGTCCGGGGCAGGATGGCGGTCGTGTCGAGCGACACGGGGCGCGGCACGGCCGCAGCCCCCAATGGCTTGCCCGCCGGTATCGGCCTGGGCGCGCCGGGTGTCAGGATCGGTGTCGCCGCCTGCGCGACCGGGACCGTATCCGGAAGCGGGCCCGGCACTGGCACCTGTACGGGCATTGGCACCGGTACTGGCGTCGAGCGCGCGACCGGGCTCTGGCCCTCGTCCAGTGGTGTCGAATCGGCGGAGGGCGCCGTCGCCTCTGGCGGATTGGCCGACGTCCCTGCGCTCTTCATCGGCAGCGGCGACGCGACCGCGTCCGCGGCCACCGTCGATACCGCCACAGCAATCGTGGATGTCGAGGGCGGCGCTGCTGGTGGTGCTGTCTGCAAGACCGGCGGTGTGGCGATGACCGGCACGGCGACCGGCAACGCGATCGCCAAGGGGGGCGGCAACGCGATCGGCAAGGGGGTCGGCAAGCCGTTGCCGGGATCCGCTGCCGCCTTGGCGTCGCTGTCGGGGGTGTCACCCGTCCCGCCGGTGACGGGAATGAGGCCGGTCCCGTCCGGCATGGGCGCCCCTGTCGCCAGTAGATCGGAAAACTTTCCTGCGATTCCAGTATCTGGCTGGCCCGCTCCGCGTGTCTTCGCGGTCAGGCCGAGACGCGGCTGGGGGGCGTCGATCGTGAGGAGGGAGGCAATGGCTGACATGACATCATGGTCATCAGCAAGGATCGTGCCGATTTTGCGAGCGGCGCGCACCCGTGCTGGGCATGTCCTCCAGCGCGCGCATCTCGGCGCGGATCGCGGCGACGCGGGCACGCTCGATCAGCTTTTCGACGGCGGTCTGGTCGCGCTTGGCGTCGCGGGTCTGCTCGGCCGCGCGGTCCGCCTGCTGTTCGGCGACGGCGACGCGGCCGATGGCGGCGTCGGACGATTCGTTGAGGCGATGGCGGAAATGGGCACGCGCCATCAGCGCCGACGCGGCGGTCGGCGGCGCGGGGGCGGGGGCGACCGCCTGGACGAGCTGGGTGATACGGTCGGAGAGCTGGCGCTCGGTCGCGACCCGCTGCTGCGCGCGCGTTTCCTCGGCCATGGTCAGGTTGAGTTGCAGCGTGCGGACCCGGTGGAGCCGGTTCAGCATCGCCTGTTGCCGGTCGGGCATGGTCGTTCCTTCGTTCAGGCGCCGGGTTGGCCGAACACGCCGACCAGTTCCTCGACGGCATGGTCGAGCGGTACGATCTCGTCGGCGTCCTGGCGGATATATTCCATCACCGCCGGGTGGCAGGCGATGGCGGCGTCGATCGCGGGATCGGCCCCGGCGCGATAGGCCCCCATCAGCACCAGATCGCGATTCTCCTCATAGGTCGCGAGATGGCGGCGGAGCGTTCGCGCCGCTTGCGCATGGGGCTTGCCGACGATGTCGGTCATCACCCGGCTGACCGAGGGGCCGATATCGATCGCGGGATAGACGCCCCGCTCGGCCAGGTGGCGGTTGAGCACGATATGCCCGTCGAGGATCGAACGGGCCGAGTCGACGACCGGATCATTGCCGTCGTCGCCGTCCGCCAGCACGGTATAGATGGCGGTGATCGAACCCGGCCCGTGCGCATCGGCACCCGCCCGCTCGATCAGATTGGGCAGCATCGCGATGGCGGACGGTGGATATCCGCGCGCCGAGGCGGGTTCGCCCAGCGCCAGCCCGATCTCGCGCCCGGCATGGGCGACGCGGGTCAGCGAATCCATGATGAGGAGGACCTTCTTGCCCTCGGCGCGGAACGCCTCGGCAATGGCGGTGGCGCGGAGCGCGCCGCGAATGCGCAGCACCGGCGAATGATTGGCTGGCACCGCGACCACGACCGAGCGCGCGCGCGCCTCGCCCGCGACCTTGGTCTCCAGAAAGTCGGCGACCTCGCGGCTGCGCTCGCCGATCAGGCCGATGACGATGACGTCGGCACGCGCGGCGCGGACCATCATGCCGAGCAGCACCGACTTGCCGACGCCCGAGCCCGCCATGATGCCGACCCGCTGCCCCTGGCCGATGGTCAGCAGCCCGTTGATCGCGCGCACGCCCACGTCGAGCGGCTCGCGCACCCGGCCGCGATCGAGCGGCGACTGCATCTTGCCCGCGAGCGGCCAGCGGCCCGCGCCGCGAATGGGACCAAGCCCGTCGATCGGCTTGCCCGACCCGTCGACCACCCGGCCCAGCATCGCGGCGCCGACCTCCGCCTCGCCCGGAGGGCCGAGCGGGCGCACCGGCGCGCGCGGGAGAAGCGGCGCGGGGCCGCCCAGATTCATCAGGAGTGTGCGGCCGTTGCGGAAACCGATGACCTCGGCCTCGATCCGCTCGCCGCCCGCGTCGCCGATCGCGCACACGGTGCCGACCGGCAGCGACAGGCCGACCGCTTCCATCAACAGCCCGTCATAGGAGGACAGGCGCCCCGACACCGCCGGGCGCGGCGCGAAATCCGCCTGGGCCAGCGTTTCGAGATAATCGGTCGTGAACCGGCTCAGCATGACGGGACCGGCACCTTGTCGATGACCGCCGCCAGTTGATCGAGCCACAGGCGCGGGCCGTCCTCGATGATGGTCGACGCGCTTTCCAGCACGAAGCCGCCGCGCTCGACACTGGGGTCGCCGACCGGGAAGATCGTCTGCGGCAACCGACCTTCCAGCGCCGCGACATCGTCCGGGTGGACGCGCAGCATCGCCGATTCATGCGCCTCGGCAAGCAGGTCGATCGCGCCCTCGATCCGGCTGGTCAGCCGGGCGGCGTCGATGCCGGTTTCCCCGACCAACCGGGTGACGAGCGCCATCACGGTCTGGCGGAGCTGGTTGGCCATCATCTCGCGGTCGATCCGCGAGGACAGCGCGTCGGAGATGCCGCCGACAAGCTGCGTGTCGCGGGCCTGTGCCTCGGTCATCGCCTGGAACTCGCGGGTGGCGTCCTCGACGCCCTGGGCATAGCCCTCGGCATGTGCGGTGGCGCGCGCCATCGCGATCGGATCGATCGCGGGCTCGTCACTTTCGCAGGCGGCAAAGGGATCCCAGCCTTCGGTCGGATCCTCCGCCCGGTTGGCGGGGTGGAAGTGGCGCGGCCGGGCCTGGATGTCGGCATCGGCCTGATCCGCGCCGGGCATCGGCGAACGCGCGCGGAACGAGACCGGGCCGGAGCCCATGTCGAAGCCCATGCCCGCGTCCGACCCCGTGCCCAATCCGGCACCCATGCCCGCACCCAGCCCCATGCCGGGCAGGTCGGAGCGCGCAAAGGCGCCGGGCGGTGCGAAGGCCTGTTGCAGCGCCGCCGCCGCCGCATTCTGGCGCGCGGAGAAACCGGCGACGAAGTCAGACATAATCGTCCTCCCCGCCGCCCATCATGATCGTGCCTTCCTTGGCCAGGTTGCGCGCGACCGCGATCATCGCCTTCTGCGCCTCCAGCACCTCGGACAGCTTCATCGGCCCGCGCGAGTCGATCTCGTCGCGGATGCCCGCCGCCGCACGCGCCGACATGCACGCCAGGAAGCGTTCGCGCGCCGCCTCGTCCGCGCCCTTGAGCGAGCGGATGAGCACTTCGCCATCGACGTTGCGGATGAGCGCGCCCAGATTCTTGTCGTCCATCTCCAGCAGGTTGTCGAAGATGAACAGCGCTTCTTCGATCTGCTTGGCGACGTCGCGGTCGATCTTGAACAGCTTGGGCATGACCCGCTGCTCGGTCGACTTGCGCGCGCTCGACAGGATCTTGGCCGCCTCGCGCGAGCCGCCCATGGTCAGGCCGTTGCCCGCGCCGCCGCCGCCGCCGCCGCCACCGGTCGCGCGGCGCGTCAGGATCGCGTTCAGCGTTTCGATCGCCTGCGGCGTCACCGGCCCCAGCCGCGCGACGCGGTGGAGGATGTCGGGCTGCATCGCATCGGGCAGCAGCTCGAGCACCTGGCCCGCCACGCCGGGATCGCAATTGGCGATCAGCACCGCGCCGATCTGCGGATGCTCCTTCTCGACGATCTTGGCGATGTCGCTGGCGTCGAGCCAGTCGAGCATCTCGATCTCGCACTGCGCCTCGGGCGGGACGATGCGCGACAGCACGCTGTCGGCGCGTTCGGGGCCCAGCGCCCGGTTCATCAGATTTTCGACCAGCGGCTTGGGCTGGAACGCGATCGAGGTACGGGCGCGGGCGCAGCCGACGAAATTGTCGAGCACCGCGCCGACGTCGTTCTCGCTGACATCGGCGATCGAATACATCGCCTTGCCCAGCTCGCGTACCTCGTCCGGGTCCAGCTTCTGCAGGATGGCGGCGGCTTCCTCCTCGCCGACCAGCATCATCAGCACCGCCGCGCGCTCCACCCCGCTATAGGCGCGGGCGGCCTCCGCCACCGCGGTCACGCCTGGACCTCGGGGGTGCGGATCATGTCACGGATGGCGAGCGCGGCGCGTGCCGGATTGTCGCGGGTGAAGCCGCGCACCTTGCCGATGCGGTCGTCGAGCACCGTCGACTGCTCGATCTCGTCGAGCGTGACCGGGGCCTGCACCGCGATCTGCTCGGGACGACCCTGGGTCGCCAGCGCCGGATCGCCGCCGTCCTCGGTCAGGCGGGCCGAGCCGGGCGCGCCATCGGCCGAGCCCATCGGCAGCGCCTTGGTCGCGGCATCATCCTTCTTCTTCGTCATCGCCTTGATCAGCGGACGCACGCCGAGCAGCAGGACGAGGAGCGCGATGACCAGCGCGGTCGCGTTGCGCGCCAGCACCGGCAGCCAGCTCTTGTCGTACCATGCCGGACCCTGATCGACGCTGGCGTCGGCGAACTTGCGGCTGATGACGGTCACATTGTCGTTGCGCTGCTGGTCGAAGCCGACCGCCGACTTCACCAGGTCGGAAATCTGGCCGATCTCCATCTGGGTGCGCTTGCCGGTGGCGGGATCGCGCAGCAGGACCGCGACGGTCAGCCGCTTGATCGAACCCGGCGCGGCGCGAGTCACCGAGACTTCCTTGCCCAGGTCATAGGCGCGCTGGAAGCTGTCGGACTGTTTTTCGGGGTTCACGCCCGGACCACCGGCGACCGGCTTCTGGTCGGCGGGCGGCGTGCCCGGCGCACCATTGGCGGGCTGCGGCTGTTGCAGCGTGCTGGCGGGCGGCGGGGTGTTGGACAGTGCGCCGGGGATGCCGCCGGGCGTGGTGGCCGGATCCTTCTGGTTGCCGGTCCAGTTGCCGGTCTCGGCCCGCAGCACGCCCTGCTTGTCATAGGATTCGCGGGTCGCGCTGGTTTCGTCCAGATTGACCTCGGCCTGCACCTCGGCGGTGAAATTGCCCGCGCCGACCAGCGGGGTCAGGAGCTGGACGAGCTGGGTGCGGTATTTCTCTTCCATGCGGCGCTGGAAATCGATGCGGCGATCGTCGCCATTCCCGCCCTCGGCGCCCTTTTTGGAAAGCAGGCCACCGAGCTGGTCGACGATGGTCACGTCCTCGGGCTTCATCCCCGGCACAGACGAGGCGACGAGGTTGACGATCGACTGGACCTGCGATTCGGACAGCGAGCGCCCGCCGTTGAGCTTCAACACCACCGAGGCGGAGGGCGAGGCGTGGTCGCGCACGAAGACCGACGCCTCCGGCATGGCGAGGTGCACGCGCGCCTCGGCCACCGCGTCGATCTCCTGGATCGAACGGGCGAGTTCGCTCTCGCGCGCCTGGCGAAGCCGTTCGCCCTCGACCGCGCGGCTGACGCCCATCGGCAACTGGTCGAGGATCGCGTAGCCGCCGGGCGCCTGCTTCGGGAGCCCCTGGCCCGCCAGCAGCATCCGCGCCTTGGCGTAATCCTCTTCGTTGACGGTCAGCGCGCCGGTGCCGTCGCTGATCCGGCTCTTGATGTTCGCGGTCGACAGCGCGGTCGTCACCGCCTGCTTGTCCGCGTCCGAAAGATTCTCGAACAGCGTCTTCTGCGGCGGGCTGGACAGCGCCATCCAGGCGAGCGCGGCGGCGGCGATCAGTCCGATCAGCGCGGCCATCGGCGCCGAACGGCGAACGGCGGGCTGCGCCATCACCGACTTGATCTGGCGAAGCGGGTTGGCGAACTTTTCCGGCAACGGCGGCAGCGCCGGGGCGGGATTGGTCGATGCGGGGGTGAGGGCAGTGCTCATCTTACACCGGCATGCTCATGATGTCCTTATAGGCGGACAGGAGTTTGTTACGGACCTGCAGCGTCGCTTCGAACCCGACCGATGCCTGCTGGCGCGCCATCATCACCTTGGCGATGTCGACGGTCTCGCCGCGTTCATAGGATTCGGACAGGCGGGCGGCCTGTTGCTGGCCCTCGTTCACGCCCTTCAGCGCGGTTTCCAGCGTGTCGGCGAAATTCGCCGGGGCCGCCGGGGCCTGGGTGGAGGCGGCCTGCGCGGCCTGGTTGGCACCGGCCTGGCTTGCCGCCTTGAGCGCCTGATTGCGTTCCAGGATCTGCGCACGCAGCGCCATCACCCGGTCGACGCTCATCGCGCCGCCGACACCACCGACGCTCACGCCATCATGGCCCGGCTAGACGGGCGGATGATCTCCTCGCCCTGCTCGCGCGCCTTGGCGAGGCGGTAGCGCAGCGTGCGCTCCGAGATGCCCAGGCGCTTGGCGGTCTCGACCCGGTTGCCGCCGCACGCCGACAACATGTCGCGGATCGCGGCGAACTCGCTCATCTGCACGACCTTGCCCAGCGTGGCCTCGGCCGTGGTGATGGTCAGCGGCATGTCGTCGGTGTCGTTGGCGACCATCGGGCGGTCGAACACGATATGCTCGGGCTCGATCGTCGCGCCGCCCGCGAAGAGCAGCGCGCGCTGGATGACGTTTTCCAGCTCGCGGACATTGCCCGGCCAGTTGTGCATGGCCAGCTTGTCGATCGCCGCCGCGCTCGGCCACGGCATCACGGTGCGGCTCGCGGCATGGCGCAGGATCATCGTCGCGGCGAGCGCGGGAATGTCCAGACGGCGCTCGGCCAGCGGCTTGGTGGTCAGCGGGAAGACCGACAGGCGGTAGTAGAGGTCGGCGCGGAAGCGACCGGCGGCCACCTCGGCCTGGAGGTCGCGATTGGCGCAGGCGATGACGCGGACATCGACCGACTGCGGCATCGACGCGCCGAGCGGGATCACCTCGCGCTCCTGCAACACGCGGAGCAGCTTGGCCTGGAGCTGGAGCGGCATCTCGGCGATCTCGTCGAGCAGCAGGGTGCCGCCATCGGCGGCGCGGAAAAAGCCCTCGCCCGCCTGGGCGGCGCCGGTGAAGGCGCCCTTCTGGTGACCGAAGAGCAGCGCCTCCAGCATCGATTCGGGCAGCGCGGCGCAGTTGATCGCGACGAACGGCTTGGTGGCGCGCGACGACTGCGCATGGATGGCGCGGGCCAGCACTTCCTTGCCGGTTCCGGTCGGGCCGTTGATCAGGACGGTGATGTCCGACTGCGCGACCCGCTCGGCCAGGGTGAACAGGGCCAGGCTTTCCGGATCGGCGGCGGTGGGCATCTGCGGCCCGGCGACCAGCGCGCGGACGAAGCTGTTGCCGACACCGGCCTGGCTGGCGGGATAGAGGACCGTCATCGGGCGGCCATCCTGCATCGGCAGGATCGCGGGCTCGGCGCCCTCGCCGACGACCACGGTGCGCGCCGGATGGGTGACGACGTCGTCAGGGGTCAGCAGGAACATGTCCCCCGCCTGCGGCGCGGCACCCGGTTCGGCGATCGCAAGACCCTGGGCACGCAGCGCGGAGACCAGCGCATATTTCTGCTTAATCAGGGCAGGGGAGGGAAAAATCGACGGCATCGGCTGACAAGTCCTTTCGTGACTCGCCAATGCGGCCTCTTTGGTAAAACCGCAGTTAATGCGGCAACGTCGGCGGCAAGTTTTTTCCGGGCGCACGCGGGGGCACGTGCGTAAGTGCCCGTAGGCGCGCCCATAGGGGCCCGCGCCCCCGCGAAAACGGCAAAACCGGCAAAAGCTTTAGGCGGTTTTTTGCCGGTTGGCGGCTAAACCCTGCCGAAATGCGGCCGTTCTCCGGTTCGACGGCGCGACGGTCCGAGGGGATGCAGCGATACCGTCGGGCGATTCGGAGATTATGAAAATGGCTGTTATTGCGAGCAACATCAGTGCCTTGCGGGCGACCTCGGCGTCGACGACCGCGAACAACGCGCTCAACGTGTCGATGCAGCGGCTGTCGACCGGCAAGCGGATCAACTCGGCGCGCGACGATGCGGCGGGTCTTGCCATCGCCGCCTCGATGACGGCGCAGGTGCGCGGCATGGCGCAGGGCATCCGCAACGCCAATGACGGCATCTCGCTGGCGCAGACGGCGGAAGGCGCGCTGGACGAAGTCGGCAACATGCTCCAGCGGATGCGCGAATTGAAGGTCCAGGCGTCGAACGGCACCTATGCCGCCAGCGACGTGACCAACATCAACACCGAGCAACTCGCGCTGGCGAATCAGGTCAATGCGATCGTCAGCAACACCACCTTCAACGGCAAGGCGCTGTTCGACGCCGATGCGGCGGACACGACCAAGGGCTTCGTGATCCAGACCGGCGCTACCAGCAGCGACTCGGTGCGGATCAACACCGTCAACTTCCAGTCGGGCGGTTCGTCGGCGCTGAAGGCCGTGACGGCGGGCGGCGGCGGCACGCCGACCACGACGACGGTCGCGGCGGTCACGCTCGACCAGTATGACTCGGCGATCGCCGAGGTGTCGACCGCGCGTGCGGGGCTCGGCGCGGTGCAGAACCGTCTCCAGTCGGCGGTCAACAACACGACCTCGACCATGACCAACCTGACCGAGGCGCGTAGCCGGATCGAGGATACCGACTTCTCGGTCGAAACCACCGCGCTCGCCAAGGCGCAGATCCTGTCGCAGGCGTCGACCGCGATGCTCAGCCAGGCGAACCAGTCCCAGCAGGGCGTGCTCAAGCTCCTGAGCTGATCCTGACGGCGCTACCGGCCACGGGCTTCCCCTCGGCCGTGACCGGCGAATCGACCCCGGCGTCCCCGTGACGTCGGGGTCGACCGTGTTTTGGGGTGGGTGATGCGGTAGCGTCATACCCTCCCTCGCCCCTGGCGGAGGGGAAAGGGAGGATAGACCCCAACCCGGCAAGATTTCGCCGCCCAACGGCAAAATAGTTCCGAAGATGACTTAAGTTTGCCGGTTCGATGACGTTCTCTTCATTGGCGGCTCGGTCGATCCATGAGGGGATCTGGAGGGGATCGCCGAGACTTCATCAGGGGATTATTCATGGGCGTTATTGCCAGCAATATCAGCGCACTGCGTGCGACCTCGGCCTCGACCATGGCGTCGAGCGCGCTGAACGTGTCGATGCAGCGCTTGTCGACCGGCAAGCGGATCAATTCGGCCAAGGACGATGCGGCGGGCCTCGCCATCTCGGCGTCGATGACCGCGCAGGTTCGCGGCATGGCGCAGGGTATCCGCAACGCCAATGACGGCATCTCGCTGGCGCAGACGGCGGAAGGCGCGCTCGACGAGGTCGGCAACATGCTGCAGCGGATGCGCGAACTGGCCGTGCAGGCGTCGAACGGCACCTATGCCGCAGGCGACAAGGCCAATATCGCGACCGAACAGCTCGCGCTCGCCAGCCAGATCAACAGCGTCGTCTCCAACACCAAGTTCAACGGCAAGGCGCTGTTCGATTCGACCGCGGCGACCGGGTTCGACATCTACACGGGCGCGACGGCGAGCGACAAGGTGACCGTCGCCTCGACCGACCTGACGCTGACCACCGGTACGTCGAAGCTGGTGCTGGTGACCGGCACCAATGCGGGCCCGCCCTTCACCGCGCCGACCACCACCTCGGTCGCCGGGGTGACGCTCGCGCAATATGACGACGCGATCAAGGAAGTGTCGACCACTCGCGCCAGCCTGGGCGCCGCGCAGAACCGGTTGCAGTCGGCGGTCAACAACACGACCTCGACCATGACCAACCTGTCGGAGGCGCGCAGCCGGATCGAGGATACCGACTTCTCGGTCGAAACCACCGCGCTCGCCAAGTCGCAGATCCTGTCCCAGGCGTCGACCGCGATGCTGAGCCAGGCGAACCAGTCGCAGCAGGGTGTGCTGAAGCTGCTCAGCTAAGCCCGATCGACATTCAACTATGCCTGTCCTTCCCTCTCCCCTCGTGGAGGGGAGAGGGTTGCGCAGACTTGGTCTTTGCGTAGCAAAGGCCTAGTCGGAGCTGGGTGAGGGGTGATGCGCTCGAAGAGCGCGCGAGCCGAAGGCTCGCTCAACCCCTCACCCAAGCTGCGCTAGCCAGCACGCTGGCAAGCTTCGCTAACCCTCTCCCCTGTCCAGGGGAGAGGGGAGAATACGCTGAATGTCGATCCGGCCTAAGCCCGGCAAAGCCTCGCCAAGCTTCGGCCCCGTCGTCCCCAGGGACGGCGGGGTCTTCGCGTTCTGGCGCCTTTTTCAAAAAAAGCGTTTGGTATCATTGGCTCGTGAAGATGTGCGGCCAATGCGTGGTGCGCCGACCCGGCAACGCCCACGCACGAAACCGGCAGGATTCGTCCCCCGACGGCTAAAGTTTGCCGCCGCCTTGCCGTTTTCCATCCTGACGGTTCGAGCGGTCAGGGGAAGGGTCCCAGGGCCGGATCGTCCGACCAATTTCACGGGAGCTTGATCATGACGGTTATCGCAAGCAACATCAGCGCGCTGCGCGCGACCTCGGCGTCGACCATGGCGTCGAACGCGCTCAACGTGTCGATGCAGCGCTTGTCGACCGGCAAGCGGATCAACTCCGCCAAGGACGATGCGGCGGGTCTCGCCATCGCCGCCTCGATGACCGCGCAGGTTCGCGGCATGGCGCAGGGCATCCGCAACGCCAATGACGGCATCTCGCTGGCGCAGACCGCCGAAGGCGCGCTCGACGAGGTCAACAACATGCTGCAGCGTATGCGCGAGCTGGCGGTTCAGGCGTCGAACGGCACCTATGCGGCGGGCGACAAGACCAACATCGCGACCGAGCAGGACGCGTTGCAGAAGCAGATCTCGGCGATCACCGCCAACACCAAGTTCAACGGCAAGACGCTGTTCGATGCCACCGCCGCGACCGGCTACGACATCTATACGGGTGCCGGTTCGGCGGACAAGGTGACCATCCAGTCGACCGACTTCACCGCCGCCGCATCGAAGGTGAAGGTGATCACCGACAACGCCTATACCGGCGGCACGCCCGGCGTCCCCGCGCTCAGCGATTATGACGATGCGATCGCGGAAGTGTCGACGACGCGCGCGAAGCTGGGCGCGGTGCAGAACCGTCTCCAGTCGGCGGTCAACAACACGACCTCGACCATGACCAACCTGACCGAAGCCCGCAGCCGCATCGAGGATACCGATTTCTCGGTCGAAACGACGGCACTCGCCAAGTCGCAGATCCTGAGCCAGGCGTCGACCGCGATGCTCAGCCAGGCGAACCAGTCGCAGCAGGGCGTGCTCAAGCTGCTCGGCTGATGAAGCGGGTGTTCCCTCTCCCCTCTGCGAGGGCGAGGGGAACAGGGCCCCGTCATCCGCAAGGGTGGCGGGGCCTTTCGTATGTCTGGCGGCGTGGGGAATTCCGGCACATTCCATTCGAAAACCGGCAAGATTTGTCGTCCGACGGCTAAAGTTTGCCGCTGCGCTGCCGTTTCTCCTCCTGACGGTTCGAGGGGTCAGGGGAAGGGTCCCGAGGCTGGAACGTCCCACGCATTTCACGGAGCTCGATCATGGCAGTTATCGCAAGCAACATCAGCGCGCTGCGCGCGACCTCGGCGTCGGCCATGGCGTCGAACGCGCTCAACGTGTCGATGCAGCGCCTGTCGACCGGCAAGCGGATCAACTCCGCCGCCGACGACGCCGCCGGTCTCGCCATCTCGGCGTCGATGACCGCGCAGGTTCGCGGCATGGCGCAGGGCATCCGCAACGCCAATGACGGCATCTCGATGGCGCAGACCGCTGAGGGCGCGCTCGACGAGGTCAACAACATGCTGCAGCGCATGCGCGAGCTGAAGGTCCAGTCGTCGAACGGCACCTATGCCGCCAGCGACGTCGCCAATATCCAGACCGAGCAGAAGGCGCTGAATTCGCAGATCGCCAGCATCATGACCAATACCAAGTTCAACGGTAAGGGCCTGTTCGACTCGGCGGCCGGCGCGACCGGCTTCACCATCCAGACCGGCGCGGGCACCAGCGACACGGTGACCTTCAAGTCCAAGGACTTCCAGACCGCCTATACCGCGACCAGCGCGGGCGACCCGACGCCGAGCGCGGGCAGCTACCTGACCCGCCTGACCGCGCTGGTCACCGCGGCGAATGTTACCGCCGGTACGGTCACCGATACCTCGACGCTGGGCAATTACGACGACGCGATCGCCGAGGTGTCGACCGCGCGTGCGGGGCTCGGCGCGGTGCAGAACCGGCTCCAGTCGGCGGTGAACAACACGACCTCGACCATGACCAACCTGACCGAGGCGCGCAGCCGCATCGAAGACACCGACTTCTCGGTCGAAACGACCGCGCTCGCCAAGTCGCAGATCCTGAGCCAGGCGTCGACCGCGATGCTGAGCCAGGCCAACCAGTCGCAGCAGGGGGTGCTCAAGCTCCTCGGCTAAGCCCCTGCAATGACATGAAGACCCCCGCCATTTCAGAGAGATGGCGGGGGCCTGCCGAAAAAATCGTCGCCCGCCGCACTTTTTTTCCTAAAGTGCGGCGACAGGCGGCCGTTTTCCGTGGTGGCAGCTCGACCTTCGCCTTGGGGGCGGCGGAGAGCTCCGGCTTTGGAGAACGACCATGACGGTTATCGCCACCAATATCTCGGCGCTACGCGCCTCCAGCGCGTCGACCAGCGCACAGGACGCGCTGAGCGTTTCGATGCAGCGCCTGTCGACCGGCAAGCGGATCAATTCGGCCAAGGACGACGCGGCGGGCCTCGCCATCGCCGCCTCGATGACCTCGCAGGTCCGCGGCATGAACCAGGGTATCCGCAACGCCAATGACGGCATCTCGATGGCGCAGACCGCAGAGGGCGCGCTGGACGAAGTCGCCAACATGCTTCAGCGGATGCGCGAACTGGGCGTGCAGAAGGCCAACGCCACCTATTCGGCCAGCGACGTGTCGAACCTGACCGCCGAGCAGGATGCGCTCAGCGCGCAGATCTCGACGATCCTGACCAACACCTCGTTCAACGGCCAGAAGCTGTTCGACGGCACGGCGGGCGCCTCCGGCACGGTCAAGATCCAGGCGGGTTCGGGCACCAATGACGGCATCAACATGACCTTCGGCAATCTCAAGTCGGAGTCGACGTTGACCGACCTCATCGATTTCACCGCCAGTCCGCCGGTCATGAAGTCGACCGCGACGCTCGACCAGTTCGACCTGGGCATCGGCAAGGTCGCGAACATCCGCGCCGGTCTCGGCGCGGTGCAGAACCGGCTTCAGTCGGCGGTCAACAACCTGACCTCCAACATGACCAACCTGTCCGAAGCGCGCAGCCGGATCGAGGACACCGATTATTCGGTGGAGACGACCGCGCTCGCCAAGGCGCAGATCCTGAGCCAGGCATCGACCGCGATGCTGAGCCAGGCGAACCAGTCGCAGCAGGGCGTGCTCAAGCTGCTCGGTCAGTAACACCGGTTCCTGAGCGCCCCGGCACCGCGCCCCCACTCGGGTATCGGGGCCAACCGGCCGCGCCTCGGCGCGCGGCGTGGTTTGCAGGACAAACCCCGGCGGCCTTCGGGTCGCCGGGGTTTACTCGCGTTCGGTGTCGATCGGCGGCGATCCTTTCCCCTTCTTGATGGGCGAGGGGCCTTTCATTCGCCGCGCAGCACCAGGGCGGGCGGTACGCGCGCGGCCTGCCAGGCGGGATAGAGGCTGGCCAGCACCGCCCCCGCCATCACGCAGGCTGCGATGATCGCCACCTCGTGCGGCGCGATTCCGATCGGCAGCGACAGGAAGACGTCGAGGTCGCGTTCGCGCGTCGGGGCCAGCCACAGCGCGAAGGCCGCGATCCGGTCGCGCTGGGTCAGCACGCCCGTCGCCAGCGCCAGCCCCGCGATCGTACCGACGCCCGCGATGATGCTGCCGACCGTGGTGAAAACGCGTGCGACGCTGCGCGCGGACATGCCCATGCTGCGCACCACCGCGATCTCGCGGCGCTTGGACCGGGCAAGCAGGGTCATCGAGGATAGCACGTTGAACAGCGCGATGACGGTGACCAGCCCAACGGCGATGGTCATCCCGATCTTCTCGGTCGCGAGCGCGGCGAGCAGCGCATGGTTGCTCTGCGTCCAGCTCGTGATTCGATAGCCGGGGCCGAGGCGCCGCCGGATCTCCATCGTCACCCGCGCTTCGTCGGCCGGGTCGGCCAGCGTCACCGCGACCCGGTGCGACACCGCCGCCGTGTCGTTCAGGATCGGAAGCCCCGCGACCGGCCCGATCACCAGCGGCGACTGGCCGCCATCGGCGTCGTCGTCATGATAGAGCCCGGCGACCCGCGCATCGAACAGGTCGAGCGACACCGCCTGGTCGGGCGCGACCTCGACCCGCCCCAGCGCGACCGGCATGCCGGGCAGCAGGCCGAGCTGCACAGCGGCATTCTCGCCGATGGCGATGCTGTCGGGACCACCGGGGCGGCGGCCCATCGCCATGCGTGCGAGCGAGGGATGGTGCGCCAGTCCGTCGGGATAGAGCCCCTGGAGCCGGATCGGGCTGGTCCGGCCATCGATGCTGAGCGCGGCGGTCAGCTCGCGTTGCGGTTCGGCGCGGACGATCCCGGGCAGGCGCGCGATCGCGGCGGCGACCTCCGCCTCGTCCATGATCCGGTGCGCGGTGGCGGTGATGCTGAGATGCCCGTCGACCGGCGCGACGCTGCTGGCGAGCTTGGCCGTCGCGCCGTTCATCACGGCGAGGACCAGTATCAGCGAGGCGACGCCGATCGCCACGCCGATACAGCCGATCGCCCCGACCAGCAGCACCAGCCGCCCCCCGGCACCCGGCCAGAGATAGCGTGCGACGAGGCGGCGTTCGTGACGGGCAAACATGCTCTTCCCCCGGATCAGGGGGGACGGCTTATGGCGGAACGGGGATCAAAGGAAACCGCAATTCCGTGCCCCGCCCAAGATCGGGGGCGTTCGGTCGATGTCGATCACACCTGCGCGCCGAGCGCCTTTTTCAACTTGGCATGGGCCGCGCTCTTGATCTGGCAGATGCGCGCGGCGCCGACGCCGAGGACCTGGCCGATCTCCTCGAGGTTGAGCTCCTCGACATAATAGAGCTGGATCACCATCGCCTCGCGCTCGGGCAGCGCCGAGATCGCGGCGATCAGCGCGTCGCGCAGGTCGCTTTCGGCGAGTTGCTCGAACGCGTCGGGCGTGTCGTCGGCGAACCAGGGCAGATCGTCCGAATAGACATCGTCGATCGAATCCATCCGCACCGCCTCCGCGGTCTTGTACTCGGCACGCAGGCGATCGACCGGCACGCCCAGCTTCTGTGCCACCGCCTCGTCGGTCGGGGCCTGGCCGTCGGGCTGGGTCAGCGAGGCGACGGCGCGTGTATAGTCGCGGCGACGGCGCATCGCGCCGCGAGTCGTCGTCGCCTGACGCCGCAGCTCGTCGATCATCGCGCCGCGCAGGCGCGCTTTCAGATAATGGCCGAACTCGACACCGCGTTCCTCGAACGAGGCGGCGGCCTCGACCAGTGCGACCAGCCCGACCTGGACCAGATCCTCGATCTCGACCAGGTTCGACATCGACCCGTGGACATGCCACGCGATGCGCCGGACCATCGGCAGATGCTGTCGGATCAGCGCGCTCGCGTCGCCGCCGGGCTTGCGCGGGGCGGGGCGATAGGTGAGCGGCTGGTCCGCGATCGTCGGATTGACCAGCGCGGGGTCGAAGCTCGCCGGGTTGATCGGCTGGGCGTCCATGAATGCGCCGCTGAGAGGGTGCGAGGTCATGCAGCAATCGCCTGTTGCTGGGAGTGATGGGGGGCGCCGATGACGGCGACGACTTCGACCGGCTTGTCTTCCGGTACTTCGAAGAAGGAGAGGACGGGCACGTCGGGCAGGCAGGTGCGCAACAGCTTGCGCATCGCCAGTCGCACGCCCGGCTGGACGACGAGGGCAAAGGGCTTGGCCTCGGCGATCAGCGGTTCGGCGGCCTGGGTCAGCGCGACCGTGATCCGCTGGCCCAGATCGGGTTCGATGACATGGCGGCGCGAGACGTCGGCGCGCATCGCCTGGCCCAGCAGCCCTTCGAGCTGGCCGTCCAGCGTCATGACGCGAAGCGGCTCGCGCACGCCGCACAGCTTCTGGACGATCAGCGCGCCCAGGCTGGGGCGGATCGTCTCGATGATCTCCTCGGCATCGACCGTGCGCTGCGCGGCGACCGCGACCGCGCTGGCGATACGGCGGAATTCCTTGAGCGAGATGTTCTCCGCCAGCAGGCCCTTGAGAACCTGGGTCAACGTGGTCAGCGGCAGCGGCGTCGGGCAGAGCGAGGCGGCCAGCTGCGCCGCGCGTTCCTTCAGCCCGTCGAGCAGCGCCTGCACCTCGTCGGGGCCGAGCAGTTCGGACGCGTTGGAGCCGAGGATGTGGTTCAGATGGGTCGCCATGACGGTGCCCGGATCGACCACCAGATAGCCCATGCCGGTCGCGGCATCGGCATCGCCCTTCAGGATCCAGGTGGCGGGCAGGCCGAAGGTCGGGTCCTTGACCGGCTTGCCGTTCAGCGTGCCGAAGGCCTGGCCGGTATCGAGCGCGAGCATCTCGTCGGGCGACACCTGATCCTCGGCGGCGACGACGCCGTTGATGAGGATGCGGTAGCTATAGGGTGCCAGGCTGATGTCGTCGCGGACCCGCGCCTGCGGCACGACGAAGCCCAGATCCTTGGACAATTGGCGGCGGACGCCGGTGATGCGCGCCATCAGGGGGGCGCCGCGACGCTCGTCGACCAGCGGCACCAGGCCGTAGCCGATGTCGATATGCACCTGCATCCCGTCGGTCACGTCTTCCCAGGCGATGCGCGAGGGGTCGACCGGCTCGGCGGCGGGTGCGGCGGCGGCGATGACGGGGCGCTTCTCGATCTGGCGCAGCTTCCATGCGGTGAAACCGGCGATGGCGGCGGCGGGCAGCAGGATAAGGTGCGGCATGCCGGGCAGCACGCCGAGCAGGCCCAGAATGACCGCGACCGGCAGCCAGGTCTTGGACGCGCCGAACTGCGACCCGATCTGACCCGCCAGATCCTTGTCGGACGACACGCGCGTCACGATCGCGGCGGCGGCGATGGAGAGCATCAGCGACGGCAACTGCGCGACCAGCGCGTCGCCGATGGCGAGCAGGATATAGGTCTTGGCGGCGTCGGCCACGCCCATGCCATGGCTGACCGGACCCAGGATCAGGCCGCCGATGATGTTGGCCGCCAGGATCAGCATCGCGGCGACCGCGTCGCCCTTCACGAACTTGGACGAACCGTCCATCGAACCGTAGAAATCGGCCTCGGTCGACACCTCGACGCGGCGCGCCTTGGCCTGGTCGGGCGTGATGAGACCGGCGTTCAGGTCGGCGTCGATCGCCATCTGCTTGCCGGGCAGCGCGTCCAGGGTGAAGCGCGCGGACACTTCCGACACGCGCCCTGCGCCCTTGGTCACGACGATCAGGTTGATGATCATCAGGATCGCGAAGACGAAGAGGCCGACGACATAGTCGCCGCCGATCAGGAAGGTGCCGAACGCCTCGATGACGTGGCCCGCCGCGCTCTCGCCCTCATGGCCATGGACCAGCACGATGCGGGTCGAGGCGACGTTGAGGCCCAGGCGGAACAGGGTCGCGAACAGGAGAACGGTCGGGAAGGCCGAGAAGTCGAGCGGCTTTTCCGCGTTCAGCGCGACCATCAGGACCGCCAGGCTGATCGCGATATTGGCGACGAAGAAGATGTCGAGCAGCGCCGGTGGAATCGGCACGACCATGACGAGCACCAGCAGCAGGATCGCGGCGGGGAGGGCCATGGTACGGCCGTTGGCGAGAATCTTGCCCATCCGATCAGCCCCCCATGCTCGCAAGCATCATGTACGCCAGCCGCGCATGGTCGGGCTTGGGACGCAGCACGCTGTCGCCGCCGGTCGCTCCGCCCCCCCGCAGCCCAAGCTGGTTCATCGTGCTGGTCGCCCAGGCGAGCGCGTCGCTGGCGCTTTGGTTGTTGCCGGTGACGACGGTCGCGTCGCCGTTCATCCCCTGCATCGCGAGCGCCTGCGCCGCGAACTGGAGGTTGGCGGAGCGCGTCGCGTCGCTGTCGGCCGAGCTTCCCGCGAGCTTGCCCGCGAACCGGTCGTAGATATCCGACAGCGAGCGCGGCTGGCCGTTCGCGGCGTAGAAGACCGAACGATTGGCGCGCGCGGCGGCGGGGAACATCGCGGCGCCGCTGGCCTGCGGATTGCTCGCCATCGTGCCGAGAAACTTGGTCGCGCCGCCAAGGCCCAGGAAATGCGCCATGTACAGGTCGGTGCCGTTCGCCTCGCGACCCAGCGTCGATTCGAGCGCGGCCTTGTTGTCCGAAGCGTGTTCGGCGGCCATCAGCGAGGCGGCGGTGGGATCGTTGCGAAGCCCCATCACCGCCGCGCGCGCATTGCCCGCGACATAATAGCGGCCGCCCGACTGGCCGATCGAGTCGGCGGCCCAGCCCATCCCATGCTCCGCGCCGTGCTTCTTGAGTACCGCCAGCCAGCTTTGTTCGACGAACTGATAGAGCCCCGAAGCCGAGGAGGTCCCCGCACGCGCATTGGCGTTCAGCCCGGACTCGAGCTTCGCCTGGCCGAGCAGATAGCCGAAATCGACCCCCGTGCGGCTGGACGCCAGCGCGATGGCCGATTGGACTCTGGCTTGGGAAACGGGTTGGACGGTCATGCTGTGTGGTTAAAGCCCTGGTTTGGGCTTCATTCAGCAAGGGGCGTGCCAATTCTCCGGGATCGCCTGTCGCCGCATCGGGCGGCAGGCCATCGTGCAACAAAAAAGCCCGGAAAACCGGGCTTTGCGTCACGTTGGCGGGATCGTGCCAGGTTCCGCGACGATGGTGGGATACGGCGCGGCAAGCGACTGTCCGGCAAAGCGGCAAGGGCTTGCCGCGGCAAGGCGGCAATCAGGCGAAGGCGCGCATCATCGGGCGATAGCCCGCCCCGGCATCGCCGGTCAGGGTCTGCAACCGGCGGCGGACATTGGCGGCCATCAGGTTGACATAGATGCGGCACGTCTCGTTCAGCCGGTTGGCCTCGTCGGCCAGTTCGCGCAGCTCGGGACCGGCGGGACCGGTGCCCAGCGCGGCGACCTCCTCGATCGCGGCCAGCTTTTCGGTGGTCGCGCGCTCCAGGCCTGCAACGTCATTGACCTTCAGGGCCGCGATCTCGCGGTGAAGGGCCTCGATGACCCGGATCAGGGCGTCACGCCGCGTCATTGTTGTTCCAGCTCAGCTTCAGGGCGATCATCTGGTCGGCGATGGTCGCCGGGAGGATCGGAAAATTGCCTTCGGCGATCGCCCGCTTGATCTGGGCGATGCGCTCGGCATTGACCGGGGGCTGCGAGGCCATCGCGGCGGACAGGCCGCTCAACGCGCTCGTGTCGCCGGGGGTGAGCTTCGCCGGGGCAGGACCTGCCTCGGGAGTCGCCGCCACGCGGGACGGCGCGATCCGCGCGACCCTCGTGTCTCCGGCATTCAGCCTTGAAGTCGTTATTTCCACCATGCCCGCACCTATCGGTTTCGCTGACATCCATGGAAACGACCGCTTGGTGCATTTCTTTAGGCGGAATTCCTCACCGAACCCGCAGGAATGCGTTCATTCGGTCCAGCCGGGCAGGGTGGCACGACCGCTCGACAGCGCAACCGCTTGAATCGGCTGGCGAGTAGCCTCGATCTTCACGGGAAAATGCGCGCCGGGCGCGGCGTCGGCCATCGCGATTCCGTCGCGCGTGATCGAAAATCCGTCCGATCCCGCCTCGATCGTTACCGGATCGCCGCGCCGTATCACCGGCTCCTGCCTGACCGCGACCGCAGGCACGGCGGCGGCGGCGGCGATCGCCACCGGGCGCGGCGCTGCGAGCACCGGTACGAAGATGCGCCATTGCGGGCTCGAACAGGCGATGACGACGGCATCATGCGCCTCGGTCCGCCACGACATGGCGACGGTGGGGCATTGCGCCAGCCGCAACCGCGCATCGACGGGCGCGCGCGCGCCACCCTCGATACCGACCGGGCGGCCGGTAAAGGCGGCGACCGCCGCGTCGAGCGCGGCGACATCCTGGAAACCGGCGGCACCGGCCAGCAACAGGGACAGGATCATGGGGACTTCCTTCGGGGTTCACCGGAAAAGACGAGGGAGACGACCGCGCCGCGCCGACCGGCGGCGGAGGCGGTGGACAGGGTCAGGCGGTCGGTGGCGGTCGGACCGATCAGCGCGGCGGCGGCGCGCGCGCGATCGGCGGCGAGCACCACGGGGCTGTGGGTGACGGGGTCGACATCGG
>NZ_CAKASM010000023.1 GCF_916858675.1 Sphingomonas sp. Leaf21 | reverse complement strand
GCTCACCGGCGAATACCTCTGGCCGAAGGATGCCGACGCTTAGGGTGTCATTTCGCCCTCAACCGGAACCGACCCCAACCTGTCCCCAAGTGAGTTTGAGAAGCCTTCGACGCGGCATACATCACTCTTCACTCATGCATTGACATTGATCACCTGTCAGTGCCGATAGCGAGCATGGAACGCCGACTGCCCCGTCTTGCCGGTATCCTCCGTCTTGCGGCTCTGGCCGTACTGGCGGTTGTACTGGTCATGCGCCTAGGGCCGATCTGCGAGGCGGTTGCCAACGCCGCACCGGTTGCGTCTGAGATGACCGGCTGTGAGGGCAAGCCCAAGCCTGGGAAAGCACTTCCCCAAGCGACCTGTTCGACACCCTGCGTAGCAGTTCAGCCTGATGCATTGGCACCGGTAGACGCCGCCCCTCCCGTACGTGTGGCTTTCCGCCCCCTGCCTGTTGCAGGACTTGCAGGCATGCCTGTTCCTCCTGCCACGCCCCCTCCGCGAACCGTGTGATTATCCCAACGAACACACATTCAATCGACGGAGTTACTGATGACCAAGTTCAAGCTGATCGGTGCCGCTCTGGCGCTGGCAATTCCCGGTGTCGCGTTCGCGGCCGGTTCCTGCTGCGCCGACACGGCATGCTGCAAGGACGGCGCAGACTGCTGCAAGGACAAGGATGGCAAGAAGGGCAACTGCTGCGCTGGCATGAAGGACGGCAAGCATGGTGACCATGCCGGCCACGACATGTCAGGCATGAAGCACTAACCTAGGGGCGGCGGGAGCGGCATTCGCACCCGCCGCTACTCACGCGGGCAGGGCATACCTATGTCAATTCATTCTATATGCCGCCCCCGATCCGGTGAATTTAGACTGCACGATGGCGACGTTTGTTGCAGTCAGGGCAGGAGCCGCTTTGAATTGGTCACATAGCGTGATGAACTCAAAGCAGCCTGATAGATACCGTCGTCCAGAAAGCGGAACAAGTCTTTTATCGACTTGCGATCCGCTGGCACGACGAGCTTTCCGTTCTGAACGACAACGTTGATACCAAGGCCGGCCGCCTTCTGAGCGATGATCGCGACCTGATGGTTATTGAGGACGTCGGCCTTCGTTATCGCGTGAACAAGTTTTCGGATGCCCTGATCCGCCACTACCTTGAAAGCTGCCACGTCGGCGATCTCGAGACTGCTGTGCTGACTGAATGTATCGAGGTCTTGGTCGGTCGCCTCGCGATAGAATTGTTGGAGATCGAAGATACCTCGAACCCTGTGGAAGCTCTTGAATTTGAGTTTTCCGGCCTCGAGTATCGCCACAATGCCGTTGTCAAGCGTGAAGCCGGGTTCGGTGAGTTCTTTGAACGAATTACCCGACTGAAACAGCGTAAACCGGCGTGAAAGAAGCTGCTGGGCGGAAAAGGCCTGGATCAAAACCCGCTGCGCCGGCCCAGCCCCATCAATGATGAAAAGACCGCGGATCCCTTCCGCCATGAAATTCGATGCGTCGATCTCGGGCAGGCTGATCGGGTTGGCTGTCTGCGCCGCGGCGATAACCGCTGCTTCTGCCGGAGGATTCATGACGAGCATTTCGTCATCGTCCGGCTTCCAGCCTCCGGAAAACTCGACCTCTTCGTTGACGTTTTGCAGAAAATTAATGGCCTGACCTTGGAATATCCCGCCGACCTTTGCCTGAACCGGCTGGGCCAATGCGACACGCTTCACTTCGAGAACCCCGCTCGGTCGACACAGGGCAAACAGGTTCACCATCAGGCATCCTCCAGGTCGATTAGAATATACTCCGTCAGTTGCCCGACCGAAATGGGATTGGCGGCTGATCGTATCTGCTTCTTGGTAATCAGGACATATGTCACGCCCTCCCGCGACTTCACTTTGTAAAAATGCCATCGAAGGATGCCGAGTAGCGGGTTGAAGTGATAGTTATACCCGGTCGCCGTTATAATAGCGAATATACCAAGGGTTGGAATCCAGAGCTGCCAGTTCAAGGTATTAAACTGTGATGTAAAGAGTGGCAGGAGGTACAACAGGAGAAAGCCCATATTCTCTCGATCGGCAGCCTCAACCTCGCTTGCCTGAAACGACGTTATTTCGAGGTTCTTTTTGGCATAGCGAAGCATCATCAGGCAGATCGCTACCGTCGCAAGGCTCCCGATCGCAATATAAAGCGCCGCACGAAGGTCATTTTGTGTGTAGGCGACCCATGCATAAGTGAGGCCGACCGGCGCGATGGCGGAACTTGTCAGCAGGATCCGGGCAAGGGCGTTCAACATGCTTGAGGTCGAGAGCGGGACATATCAGAGCCCCATCGAGCCTTTCAGCCCCTCGAGATCGGCGAGGAAATCCGCCTGCATCTTGGTCGTGTAGATGCGGGCGATCTTGCCCTGGTTCTGGCGGTCGACAATCTTCCGGAGATCGGAAAGGCGTGCAGCCCAGGTTGACCCGTCCGTCACGAACAGGAGCGTCGTATCGTGCCGCTTGGCGTCGATGATGGCATCAAGGTCGCCGATGATATCGGTCATTTTCGAGCCGGTCGCGTTATAGCCTTTGACCTCGATCACGATCCGGGGGCGGTTTTTATCAGGGATGGCGATATCGCATTTGGCGGTTTTACCGTCTGCGCCGGTGAAGGTGCAGCGTGTCTCATAGGCGTCGCCGAATACCTCCCGGACCAGAACCTCTGTGAAGTCCTCAAGCCCCCTGCCCCGCTTCTGGCCCTGGATGGCGGATCCGCGCCCCGATCGCAGCCGCTCCTTGAGAATATCGCTCCATATCGGTTGGTAATTGATGGTGGCCGCCATCTTATCGGGTAGTCCGAGCCGATCGAGGGCATCCAGAAAAGTCTCGCGATCGGCCTTGTAGCGTTTCGCGCCATAGCCTTCCGGCAGCTCCTTCGAGAGCGCCGTCGTCATCGCGTCCTTGGACAGCATCAGGAACAGCCGGGCGCACAGGATCCCGCGGTCGAAACCCTGATCGAGCATCGCTGCGACGTCGTTCCGGTCATAGGTGTCTTTGACCGGTAACTCGGCGAGAAGCGCCATTGCTTCCCGCGCAGCGTCATCCATCCACTCGACGGTGAGTGGACTAAGACTGGCCTTGATCTCGTCCAGCGTCTGATCTCGAACCTGCATCAGCTTCCCACAATCAGATATTCGGTCACGGCGGCGCGTTCGACGCCCTTATGCGTGCCGAAGTGATAGCGGTGCGGCTTTTCAAATACACGCACGGTCTGCTTATGCTTTCGCATCAGCGCCTCGAGCTGTGCGAGATCAGGGAAGCCGTTAGAGCTGTAAGACAGCACGATCTGGCTTTTCGCGAAGCGGGCAAACATGCGGTCGAACGCTTCGACCGCCGTGCGCCGATAGCTAAACGGCGTGTACCGCTTGGCGATCTTTTTCACTTTCGTCTTCTCGTCGATCGGCAGGCCCTGCCAGTAGCAGGACAGCCCCTCGAGGAAGTGATAGCGCTTGACGTAGCAGTTGTCGTCAGACCGCGGGACATAAGGCGGATCGAGATAGACGAGATCGACTTTCCGCCTGGGCAGATCGAAGAGGTCCGACCGGATCGCCGCATTTTTCCGCCCGTTGTCAAAGACGGCGGCATTATAGACCTCGATCTGTTCGAGGAAATGTTCCTCGAGAGACAGCCGGAGATCGCGCCGCCCATCGTCATAGTGCGACAGGTCGCCCGAGATCGTGAATACACCGCGGGGCTGGCGCTTGAGACAAGACCGGAACAGGGCGGCATAAGCGAGCGCCTGCTGATGCGGATCCTGAAGCTGGCCGATATTGCCCGACACGCGGTCAAGGAATTGCAGGTCGGGCTTCGTGTAGAAAACCCCGTTGAAGGTTTTCTCGATGAAATGATGTGTCGACGGCGTTCGATCGATCAGTCGCGCAATGGCTTTTCCGTCAAGGTGAGTGCTGTTGTTCTCGACGGTCGCGCGCGCGACGGTGCTGGTAAAGTTGAGGAAGTCGGACGCGATCACGCGCCGGTCCATCGCCTTCATCATATAGGCGACGCAGCCGGTCCCGGAGAACGGATCCCACGCGCTTTCGAAATCCAGCTCGTTGAGAACGCTATGGATCCACGGCAGTAGACGCGCCTTCGATCCCATGTAGCGCAGCTCGGGGTAGCGCCCTGCCCTTTCCGGCAGCGCGGGCAGGACCGGCCGAACCTCTGGACGCGCGGTCTTGAGGGTGACGACGTTCGACTTGATCTTCAATGCCTGGCTCATGCCGCTCCGCCCATGACCGCGCTGCGGCCTCCTGGAATATGTCGGTAAAGCGTCGACGGAGCGGTGCCTAACTGCTGCGCTACCTCCTCGACGGTTATCATCGGATCGGCGAGCATCGCTTTTGCCCGGCGGATCTGCGCCTCATCAAGAGCCTTCGGCCGGCCGCCGCGACGATTGGCGGCGCGCGCCGTTGCAAGGCCGGCATGGGTTCGCTCGAGCATCAGCTCCCGCTCGAACTCGGCCACGGCCGCGAAAACGTGGAAGATGAGACGACCGCCGGCCGATGTGGTGTCGATCTGCTGGGTCAGGACGCGGAGGCCAATGCCACGCACGTCTAGGTCAGCCGATGTTTCGACGAGCTGGCGCACGGAGCGCGCCAGGCGATCGAGTTTCCAGACGACAAGCGTGTCCCCTTCCCTCATGTAGTCGAGAGCGGCTTTCAGCTCTGGCCGGTCGCGGTTTGCTCCGGACAGCTTCTCGACGAATACGCGGTTGCAGCCGATCGCCTTCAAGGCTTCGATCTGCGCTGCTGGATTTTGGTCGCGGGTCGAGACCCGCGCATAGCCGACGAGCATGCCGCCTCCTGAAACTCGTTTCAGCATGCACAGATTTGAGGCGCCCAAACAAGAGACAGTTTCAGGAGGCTGGATCGCCCTGCTTACACCTCGAACGGCCTCCCAGCTCCCGCTCTCCGAAAATCCCTCGTTTTTAAGAGGCTGTGCGCAATGAGGCGGAAGCTAAAAGGTAGACCTTTTGACCTCAGCCTGTCGGAAGTCGCTTTTATCGACACGCGGTTCTGACACCTGCAAGCCGGCGGAAATGCGCTGTCGCGCCGCTCGGTCGAAACCGGACGGTTTTGATACCAACTCATCATCTTGGTGTGCAGGTTCTGCCCGGACCGTTTTGGCAACACGTAGCCCTGTTACAGACGATCTGGCTTGGCCGCGCGCACTGGTTACTCAACTTCCCTTGCACGATGCACCAGCGCAGCGAGCCCATCCAAAGCTAGGACGGCTTAGCAAAGCTTGACTCGAATCCCTCTTTTCATATATCTCATGTGTAACGCGTGAGAATGTGAGCTATGATTTTCGATATTGCTGAATTTGCAGGTGTGACGATCCTCTCAGGGGCGCCGAGCGGCCGGCAGCTTTATGTGCGGCTGATTGAGGCGCTCGGCGACGAACCGGCAACGCCCGAGCCTCTGTTTCTCGATTTCAGTCGAATCGAGGTCGCGACCGCTAGCTATCTGCGGGAGTCGGTGCTTGCTTTCCGCACATTCGTGCGCGGCCGCAAGTCGAACTTCTATCCGGCGGTTGCCAATGCCAATGCTGACGTGATCGATGAGCTTGTCGAACTCGTCCATCCGCGCGGCGATGTGCTCATGGTCTGTGTCGTCGGTGATGACGGGACGATGCTGCGCTGCCGGTACGTCGGCAAACTTGATCCCATGCAGCAGCTGACCTTCGATCTCGTCAATCGCGAGGGTGAGACGACCGCTGTTCAATTGATGGAAATTGAGAATAGCCAAGTCAAGGCAACGGCTTGGAACAACCGCTTGGCTTCATTGTCGAGTATGGGTTTGCTATGTGAACAGTCGCGTGGGCGTACCAAGACTTACAGGCCGATATTTGCGGAGAGTGAGGATGGGAGCTGATTTCAAGGAAAAGACGAGAAAGACCTTCGAGAAATGCTGGGACAAGGCGGCGGTTGAGGCCAATACCCCCGACCTCTTCAGCAAGACGCCGGACCATGCCGCCAGCCGCTACGAAGCCGAAGCACTTGGCGATGCCAACCTTGCGGTCGGTGACACGGTCGCGGTGCGGATGGAAGGCGGCAAGTTGATCGGACGCCGTGGCGTTTCGGCCGTGCTCGAGGTTTGCAGCCCCAGCCAGGCTCTTGTTCAGTCGATTGCACAAGGGTGCAACATCGCCCGCGCCGACATTGTTGCAGCCGATCCAATCAGTGGCGTTTTCGAGGTTTCGTTTAGCTAGAGGTTCAGTGAAATGTCCCAACAGGAGCGAGCGTTCAAGAGTTACTGGAGTAAGCCTGGCGCTGCTATGTCGTTGGGGTGCGTTGGTTGTCCCGACCAAGCGACCTGTGGCGGACAGACTGTTATTGGGCCCGGTTTCAACTGCCTGGACCATTGCTGCCGCAAGCCCGATGCCTGTCCGGCCGTATGTCCTCATGCATTGACGTTCGCCGATCGCATTCGAGAAGTGCACGGGCTTGCTCTCGAAACGCCTCTGGCTGCACCGCTCGCACGGCCCGATCTGCCCCAACATCTCACCATGCTCTTCCATGGCAGTGCGCTTGCAGCGCCGGTGCCGGCAAGCGCTGTCGCTGTGCCATTGTATCGTTTCTTCAACCGTTTCGCCGACTGCCGATTCGACACGCGCGAAAGCATCGCCGAAACCTTCAAGATTGATCCGGCTACCGAAATCCTCCTCTCCGGCGTGGCGCAGGACAAGGAAGTCGAAGGCTGGTGGCGCCTTGAGCGGCGCGGTCGCCTCAAGGCCGTTGCAAACTTCCGACGCCTGGGGGTGTCGATGGTTACAGTTCCCAACTTCAGTCTGATGGTCGATCGCCCGCGCTGGGACGACCTCCATGCCATGCGGCGGATCGCCGTCTGCTATCACGAAATCGTGTCCGAAGGGCAGCCGGCAGCCCTTCATGTGAATGGCCGGACGGAATGCGATTTTGCGCGCTGGACGGACTATATCGTCGCGCATCCCGAGGTCACGCACATCGCTTACGAGTTCACGACCTGCGGCAAGACTCCGAACCGTATGATGCAACACGCTGCTTGGCTGATCGAACTCGCGCAGAATGTGGGCCGGCGGCTCAACCTTGTCCTGAGGGGCGGGCTCCCGGTGGTCGGATTGCTGGCGGAATATTACAACGTCATCTTCATAGATACGTCGCCCTTCGAGAAGGCGCAGCATCGCGAGGTCGCTTGGGTCGACAATGAGGGACAGCGTCGCTGGATAAAGCAAATGACTACCGCCGACGAAAGGCTGGACGCTTTGCTCGCCAACAATATTCGTGTCTCGCGCGATTGGTTCGGCACTCTATTGCCGAAGTTCAAGCTTGCAGCCTGACCTCCTGGCTCCACGCTTCGACTATCGCGTTGTCGACGGTCTCGGCCGCGCACGACAGCGCGGCAGTGTGCCGCAGCTCGGCGGAGCTGTTTTCCGGGCGGAAACACTGGGACCGGCCGTCGAGCTTGCACACTTGGAGTCCGGGATTTCGATCGGTGATTTGCATGGGCAGGATTGGCTTGAACGCGGCTCGCTTGCGCCGATTCTGTCCGCACTGGCGAGCGAGCAGCAGCAATGGCTGGCCCCCGATGGCCGCCGCGGCCTGATCCAAGGATCAGGCCTGGTGGGGGAAGCGACGCTCAACGGCTTCAAGATCGATGCGCATAAAGCGGCGCTTGCTGCGGGCTTTGTGAAGCCAGCACTTCTTGTCGCGGCCATGGGCGAACTTATCGGCAACGTGATCGATCATTCCGAGGCGATCGACAGTGGCGTGGCGATGTTTTCCGCCGAGGCCGGGCGCTTTGAATTCGTCGTGGCGGACACTGGCATCGGCGCGCTTCGCAGTCTGACCCGCAACCCGGACCATGCGAGCCTGAGCGACGATGGCGCGGCCTTGCTCGCCATGGTCGAGGCCGGGGTCTCGCGCTTTGCGCGCGACAGCGGTCACGGCAACGGCTTTCGGCCGATCTTTGAGAAGCTTGCGGATATGTCTGGCCACTTGCGCTTCCGTTCGGGCGGTTATGGGCTGACACTCGACGGCTGCTTCGGCGATCGGATCGCACGGCAGATCGCGCAGAAACCTAAGTTACGCGGCCTTATGGCGGCGGTAACCTGCCTGGCCCCGAAGACTGCAGGCCGATGAAGCCGTATAAGGCAGCCCCCGTCATCTCACAGCAGCGACAGCTGCCGTTGCGGTGGCACGTAGCGGTAGGACTGCGGAGGCGTGAAGTCGTCGATCATCTCGTCCGGTGCGATCGGCGTCTCGAACACGTTGAGCTCGCCGATCGCGAGCGCGAAGGCGCGATCACGTCCCTCGAAGTAGGCGTCATAGAATTCGCGCGTTATGCCCGACGCCTCCGACGTCCTGGCCCACAGCCCCTCGGGCGTGTCCTCCAGTATGCCGGCGATCTCGAACTCAGCGACCAGCCGGCCCACCGGCATGGTGCAGTAGATCAGCACGGAGCGCACGTCGCGCCGCGTGAACATCCGGCGACGGAACTCAAACCGCTTCACGCCGCTCAGAATGCTCTCCACGTGCACCGGCCTAATCGATAACAATACGCGCATCCACCTCTCCAAGCTCGAGAATCCGATCGAAGGTCGCTTGAGACAGCTCGATAAAGTCCGGGCGCTGTTGGGGGTTAAGGAGGCCCTCGTCCAGTAGGTTCTGCCGGATTGTCCGCCGCCCGAAGGCGGCGTTGTAGGTCATCCTGGCGACCGACAGCCGATGCCAGGTCTCGTAGAATTCCCGCAGCTCGGCCTCAGAAAAGACGCTGCGGGGACTCGTATAGGCCAGGAAGGCATCAACGTCGGCAAAGTCACGTCGCTGGCGAACCTCCTCGACCACGCACACCGAGGTCACCACGGAGCGGAACCTCGCCTGACCCGGCCGATCGGTCGTCCGGTAGAAGATCACCGGGTCGCCCGTCGACATCCGCTGCAGCGCCAGCCGCGCAACGTATACCTTATGGATGGTGTTCGCATGGGAGACGTCGCGAACGATCTCCTCAGGCTCGTTGTTGAGGATCGAGTCCGGGAGCAGCTGGGTGTGGAACTCCGGCTTGATCGCCAGGAGCCAATACCGTTTACCGGCGGCCCTGATGAAGGGGTAGCGCATCAGCGGGGCGTCGTCGTGATCGACCAGGGAGCGGACGTAGACCTGCTCGACACCGTTGCCGGTCGTCTTGGTGCCCCAGTGGCGGAAGCCGTAGCGCTCGAATAACGCGATGAGCGCCTGATGCACTTCGAAGACGGTGACGTAGACGCCGTTCGCCCCGCGGGCTATGGCCGTGTCGAGGATCTTCTTGATGGCCCGTTCGCCGAGCTTGGTGCCAGCGCCGTCGATCTTCAGCGTGCCTACCTTCAGCCAAGCTTCGGCGGGCAGCGGGGGAACAACGTCCTCGACGACCCCGTCTTCGCGCTTGAGATAGATCATGCCACTGACGCTCTCACCGTCGTCGACGACGTAGAGCGGCTCATTGGCCTTGCTGGCAAACCAACGTGGAAATTCGTCGTAGCCCGCCTTCAAGCTATCAAAGAACGGATCATCCAGCGATACGTCGGCGAAGCGCGTCAGCCTCAGTCGTCTCGACATGCCTTCATCTCCCCGGAACGAGAGTAGGCTTGGTCGGCGCTGAACAACAAGCCCGACATTTAGTCCATTCTATCGATCGCTGAACCAGCCGATCTCGGCGCACGGCGCTCGCACTAGACACCCAGGTTTAGCGGATCAGGTCCAAGATTGCCGACTTATTCGGGAGACCAAAGAGAAATCGATTTCGCCTATCCGTTACGTGTTACGGCACCGATATCGGACGGAACGGGAGAACGACCTCGTAGATTTTCTGCAATAATCGATCGGCCGTTTAAGCCGACCAGTAGTTTGCCGGTGTCACAACCGAATGTTTGTGACACCGGCCGCAACACTCTACTTATCCCCCGCCATATCATCGAGATTATCGCTGGTTTGGCTGTTGGGATTAGTTCGCAGGTGGGGTTTCGCCCCCGCCCTGTTAACCGAATGCGCGTTATCGATTTGCCCCTTATCGGCCATGCGCATCGCCGTCTCCAAAGGGGTGAACCCGCTGTTGCCGCTCAGCTTTACAGCAGTGATGTTGCCCTTTGCGTCCGCTTTCGCGTCGATCACCTTCTTGCCCATAACGTCTATCCCTTGAAAACGAGGGAGGGGCTGTGCCGCCTCCCTCTTCATCCACATCAGCCGGCGAGTTAGGCGGCTACCGCCTGGTCGGGCAGCGCTCTCTTCTCGCCGTCAGTGAGAGACAGACCGATCTTGGCCTTGATGAACGCCTTGGTCGCGGCCCGTGCCTGGCGGTTCGACACCACCGAATTGGACACGACGCAGACATTCTCCCACTCCGGGTTCTTCTTCGACCAATCGATGTTGCCGAGCGCCGCAAGCTGCGCCTGCCAATCCGGCCGATCCAAGATATCGACGCCCAAACCGCCCAGCGCCCGCAGGACGGTAGAGTGAGATACGATCTTCTCCTGGCGCAACTCGATCGCCAACTTCTGACCGTTCAGCACCTTTGACCACTCCGGCATGTGCGCCGCGATCGCGTTCCAGTAATCGGCGAGCAGACCCGCGTTGGTCACGATGTCCTGCTTCTCACGCCCCTTCAGCAGCTCGACGCAGGCATCGTAGAGCGCTGCCAAGGTGAACAGCTTGGTGGATTTGACGCTAAGCGAAACGCTTTCCTTGTCTGTCAGCTCGCGGAAAACCGGCACCTTCTCGATCATTGCAAGGGTGGCAGCAGCGATGTCGTCCCGCTTGTCGAACAGAATGTCGAGCGACTTCGACGTTTTCTGCACGTAGCGGTTGAGGTCCGAAAACATCTGCTGAACTCGACCCGTCGACTCCCACGGAAACAACAATACCGAGATGGCATCGCGGTTGATCGGAACGCCGTTCTCAATCGCTCTAACGATACCGGCTGCCCGATGTTGGCCGTCGTTGATGATGAGTTCGTCGCCGAGTTGCAGGACAAGGATACCGATATCCAGTCCTTCGGCGAATGGCTCGAACCGCGGCTCGCTTTTGTAGGACGCGGTGATTGAAGAGAAAAGATAATCCTCCTCATTCTCGGCGATATACGCGGCGAGGTCTGGGACTCTCTTGTCGTTGAGGACACGCTGCTCCCGATCTTCGG
This sequence comes from Sphingomonas sp. Leaf21, assembly GCF_916858675.1. Taxonomy (GTDB): domain Bacteria; phylum Pseudomonadota; class Alphaproteobacteria; order Sphingomonadales; family Sphingomonadaceae; genus Sphingomonas. The sequence goes on along the minus strand of NZ_CAKASM010000023.1, from coordinate 49,608 downwards.
GGCTGATGCCTACCCAGTTGGTGAACTTAAAGAACTGCGGCACCCCCTGCATGGGCATGAGGCAGCTGTAATAGGTACGCGAACCCATCTTCCCGCGCATGGCAGGGACTCGAACTTCCAACATTCCACTTCTCCACAGCTCTATCGGTTTAGAGCGAACAGCTCGCTCATATTTTCACCAGAGCTGTATCCCCTAAAATGCCCGAGCTGGACAAAGGATGCAAGCGAGCTGCAAATACTTTTTTTGTGAGCTGTATCCATCTCGGCGTACAGCTCGCTTATGATCGTTTTACAGCTCGCTTGCGGTGATGCTGATCGTGCATCGCACGGACTTCTTTTGCCTGAGCGCCGTCTTTCGACACGCCTCCACCACCTCGCGATTGGCGATCACCAGCCGGTCCGCGGCGGTGACGTTGGCGAACGCCTGCGCGTCGCCAGCTCGCATCATGCGTTGGCCGCCCTCCCACATGGGCATGGCGAGCGTGCGCGCCGCCATCTTCTCCGGCCATTGAAGGCTCTCAGGCATGGCGCGCGCGACGATGCCAGCGAACACCGCCCAAAGGATCATGCCGACGACAATCCCGCCGATCGCCGTCCACGCCAGCCAGCGGTTCTGCTCGTCACCGCGACGTGCTGACACGGTTACCCCCTGTAAGGCACGCGTCGCGTCGCGCAGCTCGCCGGCCGCGGTCTTCACCGCCTGCCGGTCCTCGGCGACGGCTCCAGTGATCCGGGCTGCGACCTGCCGCGCAACCGTCTCTTCCTCCGCTGCCTTCTTCAGGATTTCGGCGCGCTGGTAGGTGGCGGTCGCCAGCTTGGTAATTTGCCCCAGCGTCTCGCTATAGTCGGGCGGATCGGGCCGGTCGTCACGGGCAGCGATCCCTTCGATCGCCCGCCGGAGTAACGCCAGCTCACCGCGCACGCCCTCGAACGCCTCCGCTGCCGCATCCCGTTCGTGATCGTCCTCGTCCATGTCGCCCCTCTTTCCCGCGCGAAAGCACGAACCTATCCGAAAGCACGAACTCTACCGGCTCATGCCCCTGTCACGGTCACGGCGCGGTTCGATTGACCGCGCCAGCGCGTCGCCGATCGACCGCTCGCGCTCGATCCTGATCTCCAGTTCAGGCGCACGACGGCGAAGCGCGGACTCAAGCTGGAGATCGCGGGCAAGCCCGCCTGCCGCCTTCTCCATGCGCGCCTGCAACCGCTCGGCACCTGCGGTGTCGCCGGAGCGCTCCAGCCCGACACGCTGGCGCTGCATCGCCTGCCAGCCTTCGACAAACCGATCTGCGCGCGCGTCCGGATCAAGGCGGACACGCTGCTCCTCGGCCATTGCCCGCACCGCACCGCCCGTGTCGCCGCTCGCCGCCTGTTCGATCAGGTTCGGATCACGCGCCAGCGCTGATGCGAGGTCATGCGAAGCATGGGGGCGATTAACACTGCCATCCACTCCCTCGCCAGCTCGCCGCAATGCGCTCTCCTGATGCGGCAAGACCGGCAGACCCTGCTCACGCATACGGTGGATATCGGCAACGGCGCGCGCATAGCGCCGGATCGCCGTTGCCTGTTCTTGCGGCATCTCACGCGAAGACAAGGCGGCGGTGTTAATCGCACCCCTTTCGGGGTTCCGGTTGCCCAGCCCCGATCTGTCCCCGGTGTTAATCGCCCCCCTTTCACGGCTTCGGTCGCCAAGGGCGGACATGCCACCGGTGTTATTCGCCCCCCCTTGCTCCCTCTTGGGCTTTGGCCTGAATCCAGCGAACATCCCGCGCGCCTTGTCGCGAACCTTCTCGACCATCTGGCGCGCGAGTTCCGGGAACCGGATCTCGCGCCGGTCGGCGAAGGCGCGGGCATAGTCTTGGCTACTGCGCTCCGGAGCATAGTCGCCGGCCATATCCTTCGACCGGTCGCGCGACAGCATGCGCGCGAGCCGGCCTTGATCGGCGAAGTCGTCGCGGCCGTAGTGGAGCTGCACGTCGTCGCGATGCCGCGTCATCCCGACGTGGCTGCTGTGACGATCCATGCCCGGCGTCGCCAGCACGTGCCCGCGATCGACCGACACGCCCTGTGACTTGCCGAACGTCGCCGCATAGCCGTGATCGATCGCGGCATAGTCCTTGAGGTCGAAGGCGACGCTGTGTCCGCCGTCCAAACGGACGCCCATGCGCCCGTCCTCAATCCGCTCCAGTGTGCCGAGCGTGCCGTTCTTGACCCCCAGCGACCGCTCGTTGCGTAGGAACATGATCCGGTCCCCGGCCGCAAAATCGCGTTCGCCCCGATCGGCCGCGACGGTCCGGTCCTCGCCCAGTTCGCCGCTCGCCCGCACCCGCTCGCGCGCTTCCCGGTTGAGTTCGCGCACCTCGGCGTTCGTGTGCGTGAACATGATGCGGGTCTTGTCCGGCTCGGCCTGACGATCCCGGTCCCAGCGATCGACCAGCTCGGCCCGTGCCGCCTCGCGCGTGTCGGCCGCATGGACCATGCCGTGCGCGGCATAGGCGTCCAGCGCCTCGGCCGTCCGGCCGGTAGCAAAGGCCCGTGTCGCTTCCTTCTGCCAGTCCTCGCGCTGCCGACGAATCTCGGTGATTTCGGCTGCACCGTGCCGCTCTGTGATCGACCGGAACGCCGCGCCCGCCTTGATCGCCTGCAACTGCTCGGGATCGCCCACCAGCACGACCTTGGCCCCGGCGTCACACGCATGGGCCAGCACCCGCTCCATCTGGCGGGTGCCGATCATGCCGGCCTCGTCCACCACCAGCACGTCCTTCGGCCCAAGCTGGTCGCGACCCTGCGCCCAGCCATGCTCAAGGCTGGCGATCGTGCGCGAGCTGATGCTGGACCCGCTCTCAAGGTTCTCGGCCGCGATCCCGGACAGTGCCGCTCCGCGCACCTGGTAGCCCTCGCGCTCCCAAGCCTCGCGCGCGACGCCCAGCATCGCCGACTTGCCTGTGCCCGCATAGCCGACGACGGACGCCAACCCGTCGCGCCCGGTGATATGGTCCAAGGCGTCGCGCTGCTCGCCCGATAGTACCAATCCCCGCCCCTCGGCCGCCTCCAGCGCGCCGGTTCGCTGCCGATCGGACACACCATGATCGCCGCGGCCCGCCAACTCGTCGCCAGCCTTCTCTAGCCGCGCCTCGGTCGCGATCATGTCGCGACTGGTGAACCGCTCCTGGTCCCGCCCGTCCTTGCCAAGCGCCACCAGGGGTCAGTACATAGAACGGACCCAGATATACGCTAAGATCTTGCCGGTCCTTCGACGGCGCGGGTCTGACGAAGCGGTCTGAGGGCGCATGATGGCGTATCGGGATCGGTCCACAGATAATCGCCGGTGAGGTTGATGTGCTGCCAACCGAGCGGCGAAAGGTGTTGCAGCAGATCCGGCGGGACCGGCCGACCGAGGTTGGCGAGATGCATCCGGGCGGCTTGCAGGTAGGTCGTGTTCCACAGGACGATGGCACCCGCGACGAGATTGAGCGCGCTCGCGCGATGGCTCTGGGCTTGCAGTGCATGGTCGCGAATACGGCCGACCCGGTGGAAGAAGATGGCGCGTTTCAGTGCATTTTCGGCCTCGCCCTTGTTGAGTTCGCGCGTCGCGCGACGCCGCTGTTCGGGCTGCTCGATCCAGTCGAGCGTGAACAGTGTGCGCTCGACGCGGCCGATCTCGCGCAGCGCCAGGGCCAAGCCATTGGCGCGCGGATAGGAGCCAAGCCGTTCCAGCATGATCGACGCGCTCACGACGCCGGTGCGGATCGAGGTTCCCAGGCGCAGCACGTCGTCCCAGTGCGCAGCAATTAGACCTTCGTCGATCCTGCCCGCGACCAGCGGCGCGATATCGGGGCCGGGTTCGATCCCGTCGAACAGGTGGAGACGGCGCGCGGCGATGTTCGGAATGCGCGGTGCGAACCGGAATCCGAGCAGGTGGCATAGCGCGAACACATGGTCGGACACGCCCCCGCCATCGACGTGATGCTCCTCGATATGCAGATCGGCACCGTGGTGGAGCAGCCCGTCGAGCACCTGCGCTGCCTCGCTCGCCGACGCCGAAATGACGGTGGAATGGAACGGCGCGTAGCGATCAGAGACATGGCTGTAGAAGGAGACGGCAGGCTCCGCCCCCTTGTGCGGATTGACCGCACCAGTCGCCTGGCCGCGGCGGTCGAGCGGGAAGTTCTGACCATCCGAACTGGACGAGGTGCCGGACCCGAACAGGGCGGCTAGTGGCTCGGTATGCTGGGCATCGACCAACCGGGCGAGCGCGCGGCCATAGGTTTCCTCGCGCAGATGCCATGAAGCCAGCCAGCCAAGCTGGCGCTGGGTCACGAGATTGCAGGCTTCCGCCATGCGCGTGTGGCCGAGATTGGTCGCATCGGCGAGCACTGCCGTCAGGATCGAGCGGGGTTCATCGGCGACACGCCCGCTTTGCAGATGGGTGAAGCACTGGCTAAATCCGGTCCACCGATCGACTTCGGCAAGGAGGTCGGTGATGCGGATAGTGGGGAGATGGGCATAGAGCGGCGCAAGCGCGCTGTCGGCTTCCTCGGGCGTGACGGCCTTCAACGGCGAGATCCGCAACCTGCCAAGACTTAGTTGCACGTCTTCCAGCGCATCGGTTTCCGCCTTCCGTTCAACCTCCGCCAATCGACGGGCAAGGCGGGCGCGTCGTTCCGCCAGCCAGACACCGGCGGTATCCGGTGCCGGGATCGGCAGGGGACCGGCCGCGCGCATGGCGGCGAAGACGGGACCGGAAATGAGCTGTTGTTCGACGGCACGATAGCGCCGGCTTCCCTCGACCCACATGTCTCCGGCGCGCAGCCGGTCGCGAAGCTCCACCAGCACGCACAGTTCATAGGTCCGGCGATTGGGAAGGCCGGGGCCGATCCGCCGACGCCAAGCCTGCCGGATAAAGCCGACCGGCGCATCGGACGGCAGTTTTCGCAAACGACCCAGATGAAGGTCGCGGATGATCGCGACCGCTCGCGCGAGCGCATGGCAGGCCGGCACCGCCCCGAACATGAACGATGCGATGAACGAGGGACCGACCTGCCGGAGAACGGGGTAGTGGGTCGCGGCGATCGTGACGGGATCGACGGCATCGGGGCGGATCAGCTTGCGGGCTTCATCGACCTCACGGCCAAGATCGTTCCATCCAATCGCGGCCTCGACCGCAGCGGCGAGATCGCCACCCGACACCCTGGCGGCGAGCAGGGCGTCGCCGAGCCGGGCGAGCAGCCGGATTTTTCCGTTGATGGTACGTCGGTCGCGCTTGAGCGCGGTGTCCGCGCTGTTCTGCTCGCGCCGGAACATCTGGCCCAGCAGACGGTCGAACATCAGCACCGCATCGTCGGTGAGCGTGACGATGGTTTCGAGTACGGTCGCCACCAGGATTGCGCGACGCCGCGTCGCTTGCAGCGTCCGGACATGTTGCGCGGTCAGCCGCGCCCCTTCCTGACATAGCCGTCGCAGGCGTTCGGGATGGATGCCCGTGGCGATATCGGGATCAATCCCGATATCGCGGAGCAGCGCGAGCCGCTGGGTGATGACGGCGAACGTCTTGCGACCGGGCTTGCTGGGTGGCTGTCGCACCCATCCGAGGCTGCTCATGTTCGTACCGGCATGATGCAGGAGAAGGGCATCGAGCAGATGGCGTTGACCGGCATCCAGCCCTTGGGTGAGGTGTTCGGCGACATGGCGCTCGGCATCGAGCAACCCCTGCGCGACCATCCGTTCGACCGCACTGATGCCCGGCATGATGATGCGCCGTCGCCGGCACTCGCCCAGCAGCAACCGCGCCAGCCCGGCCCCGCTGGTCGTCGTCAGCGCGATCGGCAGGAGCCATTCCTGCAATGTCGTCCGCAGCGGCCGGCTGAGTGGCGAAAACCCGAACGCATCGCGCAGCGCATCGAGTTGTTCGTACCGGGTCGGGCCGCGTGTCGCGTAATCGGCCAGCACCTCGGGCGCGACCTGCAATTGCTCGGCGACGAACGCGAGCGGGGCGGCGGGGATCAGTTCACCGGGGCGGAGCAGGCGACCGGGATAGCGCAGCGCGCAAAGCTGGATAGCGAAACCGAGCCGGTTATGCGGCCGCCTCCGGCGCACGATGACGGCCAGGTCGTCGTGGCTCAACGTCCAGTGCTGGACGAGTATGGTTTCATCGTCGGGCAGCGCGAGCAACGACGCGCGCTGTTCATCCGACAAAACGGCACGACGCGGCATCGGATCAGACCTTGGCGGGCGGGGTCCAGCCGATCCGGGCCAGCGTGCCGAGCAGGGTCGAACGCGGCACCTTGAAGGTCCGGCAGACGGACGCCTTGCTGGCCCCGCCATCCAGCGCGGCGGTGATCCGCTCAAGCGTTTCGGCGTCGATCATCGGTGGGCGACCGCCTTGGCGTCCCCGGCGTTTGGCAGCGGCCAGTCCCGCCATCACCCGTTCGCGTGTCAGCGCCCGCTCATATTGCGCCAATGCGCCGAACAACGAGAACAGCAGTTCGCCGTGCGGCGTGGACGTGTCCATCTGTTCGGTCAGCGACCGGAATGCGATGCCGCGCGCCTTCAGGTCGGTGACGATCGTCAACAGATGCGGCAGCGAGCGTCCGAGCCGGTCGAGTTTCCATACGATCAGCGTGTCGCCCGCGTTCAGATAGTCGAGGCATGCTTTCAGCCCCGGCCGATCGTCGCGCGCGCCGGATGCCTTGTCGGTATGGAGGTGCCGATGATCGACGCCAGCTGCGACCAACGCATCGCGTTGAAGATCGACGGTCTGGCGATCGTCGGCCGACGAAACCCGCATATATCCGACCAGCATGTACGACAAACCCCGGAAACTACGTTCTCGCACACCCTATCAAAGCGACAGGGTTTGTCGACTGTTATGGGTAGAGGCGCGTGTGGTTGGGGCAAGGCACAGGTCGGGGGTGTCGCCAAACAAGTGTTTTCCGCTACCCAATCCACCCCCTTTTTCCCGTCGAGATGCGACCGTTTCGGGAAAGGCATAGCTGCCCTATCTCTGGCTATGCTTTGTCGAAGACCAGCACGTCAGCGCCTGCGATAGCACGCAGGTGGCTGACCTTCTGGTCAGCGGCGCGAGCGAACCTGAACATGAGAGTCGCTGCCGGTATATAGCCGTCCGGCATGACGAAATCCGAGCTGTCGATCGGCACAAGCTTCCGATCCCTTCCTTTGGACTTGATGGAAAGGCCATCGTTCGCGCTTACAATCTCGATAGTGTCCGCGCTGAAGCCGGTGTCCAGAAACCCTGTAATGAGTGGGTCTTGATCTGGGCGGCGATGATATGTGCCGACATAACTATCCAGAAGTGAGGCAACCGGTGTGACGGCGGGAAGCGCGACGGACCAGTCTCCGGGCCAGTGATAGGCGTCAGAGACAGCGTTGCGGATTTCATCGCCCAAAACGTCTCCCCGTTCCCCGTTGGTAAGCACGACCAGTCCGTCGCCGGATGCAAGATTGCCCTCTACATAAGCCTTATAGCTGTCGTTCGCGCCGGCATGATGGAAGATGCGCGCCATCCCCTCGCCAGCGAGCCGAGGCCCTAATCCGTTGAAGCCGGGTGTCACGGCGGTCATCATGTCCACTGCCAGTTCCTGCGGTATGAATCTGCCTCGCCCGCGATAGCTTGCGCCGAGCGCCACGATCATGCGGGCCAGATCGCCGGCGGTGGTCCACAGGCCGGACGCGGCGAGTTCGGGAAAACTCTGCCAACCGCGCGGAAGGGCTGCGGGCTCTCCATCCCGATTATGCGCATGGGCAATGTTGCCAATGTCTTGAACCGGCGCGGCCTCGAACCGGCTGCGCTGCATCCCAAGTGGGCCGAATAATAACCGCTTCGCTACCGCATCGAACCTTTCGCCGGTCGCGTCCTCGATCACCGCCTGGATTACCATGTAGCCGCCGCCGGAGTAGCGCGACCGGCTACCCGCCGGATCAATCCGCGCGAGCGCCTTGTTCATCGCGGGAGGTTCGCCTTTCAGCGTCTGTACAAGTGTAGGAAGGGGAACGCCGGGGGCATAATCTGCAAAGCCGTGGACATTGAATCCGCCGGTATGAGATAGCAGCATCCGCAGCGTGACGGCGCGATCGTCGCCTCTCGATCCGGCGGGAACCCGCCACCGTTTGAGGTAGCCATTCACATCCCCGTCGAGATCGAGGATACCACTCGCCGCCAGTCGGAGGCAAAGGGCCGCGCTCGTCAGTTTGCTTACTGAACCCACCGAGAACAATGTGTCGGCATCTATCTCCGCATTCATCCCGGAGATACGTGTGCCGAACCCTTGCAACGCCTCGACCCGGCCCGCGCGGACCACTGCTATAGCGACACCCGGAACAGCATAATGTGACATGCGGTCGCGTAGGGACCAGCGTTCAGCACCAGTATGCACGGTCGGACGCAAACGTAGATCGGGGGAGAAGCCGGTTTTGGCGAAAGCGATCGGAGTGATAGCTGTCAGTGGGATGCTGGCTGCGCCAGCCAGAAGGTTTCGCCTATCGATACGGAACATGGAAACTCGCTAAGTCTTTGGCAGCGCCCGCCGATCCATATTGTGAATTGGTCCGGTGCTCTAACCAATCCCTGCCGTCTGACTAAGTAGCCGTACAATTGGCCCTAAGACCGTTCCCAAATCTGCCCCGCTTTTGGATTGGGTGGGCTGCAACCGTCTCGCAACACCACGTCAACCTCACGGTTGGTGAGACACTCAGCTACCAGGTCCGTTCGATGCCTATGTTCAGGCCGAGTCATCCTGCGAGCCGACAAGGCCGATACCGTCTATTTCCACTAGATACCCATGATGCAGGTCGTTGACGGGAACGACCGTCCGCGCCGGGCACGCATCGCCCAGCATTTGGGTATAGACGGCATTGAAGCGAGGCCAATTCTCTACCCCCACGATATACACCGTCACGCGGATCAACTGGGCCGCGCTGCTCCCCGAAGCCTTCGCGATGGCAAGCAAATTGGCGATCGCCTGTCGCGCCTGTTCGTCGAAGCTACCCTTCAGAAAGCTTGTGCCTTCGAGGCCAATAGGCAGTTGCCCGGAAATATAGACGCATCCATGGGCGATCATGCCTTGGGGATAATGCCCGGCGGGTTGGGGAGCCCCATCGGTGACGACAGGAACCGGCAGCAACGGGATGGCCATCACCAGCCTCCGAAACGCGGCCATTCGGCCTCGATGCGGTCACCGGGACCCCGTACCACGTGGTAGCGGTCATGGTGCGCGCCGGTCGCACAAGCGTGGTTGGGCAGAATGCGCAGGCGATCGCCGATTTGCAAGTCAGGCAGAACCGCGTTCGATCCAGGCCGCACTGCGATGATACCATGCTCTTGGTTGGCATCGACCATGACGATGTCGGCCAGTAGCCTCCCCGTGACATCGCACACCAGTCCATAGCCCTGATCCACGTCCTGGTTGGCTGTGCCGCGATCGCGGGACATGGCCATCCAACCAGCGTCTATCAACACCCAGCCTTTCTCGCGCTGATGCCCAATCACGGTGGTCAGCACGGAGAGGGCAATATCGTCCACATCGCATACGCCGATGCCAGCCATCACGAGATCGTGGAACACGAAGACACCGGCGCGGACCTCGGTCACCCCGGACAGGTCTTGAACATGATGCACCGTCGGCGTCGAGCCCATGCTGACCACCGGACAGGTGAAACCGGCATCGCGCAACGTCTGCGCAGCCAACACGACGCCATCGCGCTCCGCCTGCGCGCACGCCCGCAAGGCTTCCCGGCCGCGTGCGCCATAACTGCCACCAGCATGGGTGAGCACACCGCGAAGGGCGCCTCCTGCGGACAAAGTCTCGCCGATGGCGATCAGGCGGGCGGTGGCGTCTGGGCGCACCCCTGAGCGATGCCCGTCGCAATCGATCTCGATTAACGCTGCGATTGCTATGCCAGTGTCCCTCGCGTGAGAGGTCAGAAATTCGGCCTGTTCGGGTGAATCCAGCACCACGGCTAAATCAACGCCCTGCCGCCGCAGCGCATCGACGGCTTTCAGCTTGTCCGGGGTGATTCCAACCGCATAGATCATGTTTCGCACGCCCGCTTCGGCAAAGCGGGCAGCCTCCTTAAGCGTGGACACAGTCGCCGGGCCTCGCGGACTGTCCATTAGGTGCCTGGCTACATCGATAGATTTGGTCGTCTTAAGATGAGGTCGCAAAACCACGTCGAAGGGCGCGAGATGATCGTGCAAGCGAGCGATGTTCCGATCCATTCGCGCAGCGTCCAGCACCAGAGAGGGCGTTTGCAGATCGGTCAGAACTGGGTTCTGGATCACGGAAGCAGGAATTGTCACGGCAGGCGTCCTAAGAATGATACCTCTGTGGGCTCTTTCACCTCGTTTCACAATTTACGAGAAATGCATCTTGGGTTAACTCTAGCCTTAATGCTGAACTCCGACGACCTCGCCTTCTTCTCCGTTATCTCCAGCGCATCCTCGCTGGCCGAGGGCGCACGTCAACTCAATGTCACGCCGCCTGCTGTCACGCAGCGGCTCAAAGCGATGGAGGCAAGGCTGGGCGTGCGCCTGCTGGAGCGCAGCAGTGGGCGGCTGAGCCTGACCGACGAGGGCGAACTAGTCCTGACCCGCGCGCTGATGGTTGCTGAAACGCTGGAAACCCTTGGTGAAGAATTATCCGAACGGCGCCAGACCATTCGCGGCCACTTGCGCGTTGCCGCCCCCTACGGCTTCGGGCGCCGCCATGTCGCGCCGGCTCTCGACAGCTTTGCCAGAGCCCACGCCGATATCACCGCCATGCTCGACCTGAGCGACGCACCTGCCGCGCGGCTGGGTCACGATTGCGACATCGCCATCCATATTGGCGAGCGTGGGCAGATGAGCAGCATCGTGACCACACTTGCCCCCAATGGGCGCATCCTATGCGCAAGCCCGGCCTATTTGGCCAACGCGCCGGGACTGGCCGTTCTCGGTGATCTGGTCAGGCATCGATGCCTCGTCGTTCAGGAAAATCATGAGGACGTCACGATGTGGCGTTTCCATAAACCACCCAATGAATCGTCGATCATCCGCATTCGCCCGGCGTTGTCAGCCAACGATGGATCGGTCATCCGCGACTGGGCTTTGCAAGGCCAAGGCATTATACTCAGATCGCAGTGGGACGTGGCCGATGATGTAGCAAATGGGCGCCTTGTTCACCTTCTTCCCGACTGGGAGTGCCCGCGAGCTGACGTGGTCGCGATACTGGGCGAAAGAAATGGCCGTAGTAGGCGCGTCGGCGCCTTTCTCAATCATCTCCGTCGAGCGCTTACGCCAACGCCATGGCTCCCGACAGGCCCGTGGCCAGATTAGTGACTGACTGCTGTATGTTCCGCTGAACCACGACATTTTGCAGAGTTGGTTCTTTGGCAGCCAATTCTGTGTCCGCCCAAAGTTCCCCAAAGGCTGCGTCTTGTTGTTTGGAGGTAGGATATCGGCTTCAAGCGGAAGTTGCCATTCCGAAACGGAGGCGATAGGCGGCAAAGTCCCATGATAAGGCCTTCTACGGGCGAAATGACGGGAAACCCATTTGTCGTCACCTATGTACGACAATCAGGTGTTTCCGCACGCCTAATCGGCTCTGCCGGCGCTTAGCGTATATCTGGGTCCGTTCTATGTACCGACCCCTTCATTGCCCGCTGCCGTGAAACCATGACCATCCTGCCGGCGATCACGACAATCGAGCGTTTGTGCGCGGACGCGCTCGTCGCCGCCGAACGTCGGATCGAGAAGCGGATCGCGGCCCGTCTCGATCCCGTCGCCTGTGATGGGCTCGACAGACTGACTACCGAGATGCTGCCGGGGGCGATCAGCCGCTTCATCTGGCTGCGCCGGATTGAGCCGGGCAACAACTCCGCCGCGGCGAACCGGCTGCTCGACCGACTCGAGTTCCTGCGCGCGATGAACCTCAATGATGGTTTACTTGCCGGTGTTCCACCGCATCGCGTCGCCCGGCTACGCCGGCAGGGCGAGCGCTACTTCGCCGATGGCCTGCGCGACCTCGGCGCCGATCGGCGCCGCGCTATCATGGCGGTCTGCGTCATTGAATGGGTCACTGCGATGGCGGATGCGGTGATCGAAACACATGACCGGATCGTTGGCCGCACCTGGCGCGACGCGAAGCAACTGCATGACGCGCGGGTCGTAGAAACCAGAGGCGCTACCACTGCGACTTTGAACGGCTTCACTGCACTCGGTCAATCATTGCTCGAAGCGCATGGCGACGGCGCGTCGCTGGAAGATGCGGTCGCGCGCGGGGCGGGATGGGAACGGCTCACGAGCCTCGTCGCTACGGCCAAGACGTTGACGGACACCTTGGGCGACGATCCGCTGGCCCATGTTGATCAGGGGTATCACCGCTTCCGTCGGTATGCCCCGCGCATGCTGCGATGCCTCGACCTCAAAGCTGCGGCGGTTGCACGGCCTTTGCTGGACGCGGCTACCGTCATCGCTACCAAGGGCGCAGTTCCGGCGGCCGACGATTTCTTGCGCCCGCATTCCAAATGGCGGCGACAATTGCGGGCGAAGGGCGATGATGATGCCCGCCTCCGGGAAGTCGCGGTCATGTTCCACTTGCGCGACGCGCTGCGCTCGGGCGACATATGGCTCGATCGCTCGCATCGGTATGGTGACCTGCGCCACGTCCTCGTGCCGACGGCGGTCGCGCATGCCGCGAAGCTAGCGGTCCCGTCTGACCCGTATGTCTGGCTGGCTGACCGCAAGGTGCGTCTCACCGATGGCCTTGCCCGGCTCGGTCGCGCCGCGCGCAGCGGTACAATTCCGAAAGGCAGCATCGAGGACGGCACGCTGCGCATTGATCGCCTCACCGCTGACGCGCCGGATGGGATCGAGGATCTGGTGCTCGATTTGTATCGCCGGCTGCCGCCCGTCCGCATCACCGATCTCCTGCTCGAAGTCGATACCGCGCTGGGTTTCACCGATGCCTTCACGCATCTGCGCACCGGCGTGCCGTGCGGAGACCGGATCGGCCTGCTCAACGTCCTGCTCGCCGAGGGCCTGAATTTGGGCCTGCGTAAGATGGCAGAGGCTTCCAACACTCACGACTATTGGCAACTCTCCCGTCTCGCTCGCTGGCACGTCGAAAGCGAGGCGATCGACCAGGCGCTGGCCAACGTGGTCGCGGCGCAAGGGGCGCTGCCGATGGCCCAGGTCTGGGGTATGGGCAGATCCGCATCGGCCGATGGCCAGTTCTTCCCCGCCGCACGGCAGGGCGAAGCGATGAATACGATCAACGCCCGCTACGGCAACGATCCCGGCATCAAGGCCTATACCCACGTCAACGACCGCTTCGCGCCGTTTGCATCGCGGACCATTCCAGCCACGGTCAGCGAAGCACCTTATCTACTCGACGGGCTGACGATGAATGAGGCAGGGCGACGGATCGAAGAGCAGTACGCCGACACTGGCGGGTTTACCGATCATCTGTTCGGGATCAGCGCGATGCTCGGCTACCGCCTTGTACTGCGCATCCGCGACCTCCCATCCAAACGACTGTACGTGTTCGACCCTGCCGCGACGCCGAGCGAATTGCGCCCGCTGGTGGGCGGCAAGGCGCGTGAGGCGCTGATCGTTTCCAACTGGCCCGATCTGTTCCGCTGCGCCGCCACCATGAGCGCTGGACAGGTCGCGCCGAGCAGCATCTTGCGCAAGCTCGCCTCCTATCCGCGCCAGAACGATCTTGCCTCCGCGCTGCGCGAGGTGGGCCGGATCGAGCGGACGCTGTTCATCATCGAATGGATACTCGACGTCGGCATGCAGCGCCGTGCACAGGTCGGCCTCAACAAGGGCGAGGCACATCATGCGCTGAAAAATGCCCTGCGCATCGGCCGTCAGGGCGAAATCCGCGACCGCACGACGGAGGGGCAGCATTACCGGATCGCCGGCCTCAACCTGCTCACCGCCATCATCGTCTACTGGAACACCCTGCACCTTGGCCATGCCGTTGAGGCCCGGCGCCGCGAAGGGCTCGATACCCCCGACCATCTTCTCGCCCATATTTCGCCGCTCGGATGGGCACACATCCTCCTCACTGGCGAATACCTTTGGCCCAAGGACGCCGGCGCTTAGGGTGTCATTCCGCCCTCAGCCGGAACCGACCCCTCATAGGGCATTATCGGAACAAACATGGAACACAGGGGGCGTGTCAAGCGCGATCCTGTTCCGCGCTGATCGACGGTTCGGGGGCGGTGCCAAGAAACCGCCGATGCGCCAGCGCGATCCGGCGCGTGGCAAGGTCGAGCAGGCGCGCGACCCGCTTGCGCATCCGTTCCATGCTTTCGCTATCGACGCTCGCCGCTCCGAACAGCGAGATGGCGATCTCGATCTGGGAGGCGCCTTCCTGCTTCATCGTCCATGCCGCCAGCGCGTTCATCCACCGGAGCGCGAGCGGATCACGCTCATAAAGGCCGGTTGGCAGCCGGCCCAGCCGTACTACGGCTTCGAGACGATGGAGGGTGAGCAGCCGCGCGCGGAGGCGGTGGAAGTCGGTGAGGTCGTAGTGAAGCCGCACCGGGCCGCGGGTCAGGCTGTCGCCGCTGGTTTCGAGGCGAAGGTGACGCGGGCCATCGGCGATCACCGCTCGTTCGCGTGCGCCTTCGCGCAGGATGGTGGCGGCGACCGGAAGCTTCAGCAGGTCGAAGGTATCCGGTCCAGGACGGGGGGCGGCGGATGCGCGAACGGGCAATATCGCGGGATCGTCCGCCGCGGGCCAGAACAGGCCGAGCAGCGGGTCGGCGTGCGCCCCCGGATCGGCAAAATCGCAGGCGGTTGGCCCGCAGCGGCAGTCGGCCGGCATCCGCCACGAGGAGGATCAGCGGCGGATCGGCGCGCATGACGCGCCGTTCGACCAGCGGGACGGCATGGCCGGTCGCGCGGGGATGGCGGGTGGCGAACAGGGCGTCCAGCCCGGTGCGATCGACCCAGAGGCGCGAGCGGCGGGCATCGCGGTAGAAGTCGAGCGCGTGCGAGACGTGCGGAACCGGTCTTCCCATCGTCGGTCTCCACCGGCGCGATCCGGGCGAGCGGTGCGTCGGGCAGTCGGGGAGCAGCCGTCATTCAGGGACGAATGACGCCGCCCGTGAGGCATGGCGGGAGCGCTCGCCGTCCCGTCATGCGGCGGGTCAGGACGGTCCGATCTCGATCGCAAGCCTGACGGTGTCGAGCCAGCGTGTGGCCTGTTCGCGCAATGCATCGTTCGGCAGCACGAAGACGCGCCGCGTGTCCACGGCATCGGGGACGCGGCGGACAAGCCCGCCCTCCACCAGCCGGTCGAGATGGCGCAGGGCGGAAGTCTTTGGCACGCCGGTGGAGGCGCACAGGCTGGACACGTCGATCGGTCGCCCGGCATGGTCGGCGACATAAAGCTGGAGGATCATGTCCCAGGCCGGTTCGCCGAACGCGACCGATGGAAAGCTGTCCTGCCGGCGCTGCCGGTTCCTGAGGATGATGCGCGCCAGCCCGTCGCGTTCGTCCGCCTCGTCGCCCGTGTCCCGCCTCGCGGCGAGGATCACGGCTTCGACGACGGATCGTGGCAGTTCGAGTCTGACGCTGATGCGCTGTTCGTCCGCGAGTGGCATGATGGCCTTACTCCAGATCGTGTGATTTCATCGGCATCCGCCGGAAGCCGCACGCAGCCGAGCGCGAGAACGAACAGGGCGAGATAGGCATAGATGCCCAGTCCGTTCACATACCCGATCGCCATGCTGCCCGGCAGAAAGCGGCCTATGACGCTGGCGAATATGTCGCCGAGTGCGAAACCCAGCGCCCAGATCGGCCAGAAGCGGGTCGTCGTCGTGGCGAGGCGGTAGAAGGCGAACGCCACGCCGGCATCGATCGCGAGGATCACCCCGTCCATCGGTGCCCATGTCGCGATCCCCGACGACCGCGCCGCGCTCGACAGCAAAGCGCCGGCGAGGTTGATGCAGGCTCCCCATCGCTCCGGGCGACCACCCCGCGCGAAGGCGTAGGTGCAGACCGCGACCAGCGTGACGTCATAGGCCATCGCGAGGAGGAACGATCCCGTCATGACGGACTCATGCTCTCCCCATCTGCCGCCCGCGGGTCAGGCGGCGGCGTGTTCCGGTTCGGTGCCGGTGGCCGGCTTGGGATCGCCCGTGCCCCAGTCGGTAGCGGTGAGGCCGAGCGCCGTGCCGGCCCGTTCGATGGCGTGATGGGCACGCAGGCCAAGCTGATGCTGGCTTTCGACCAGCGCCGACAAGGCGTTCACCGTCGCCTTCGCGGTCGCGTGGTTGAAGCCGGGCGCGAGCCCTTGGGTCTCGGTGATGTCGAGCGTGGTCACGAGGAACTGCGCGGTATCGCGGGTCGCCCGCACGATCGCATGTTCGGCGCGGCGCAGTTCGTCCGCGGCGAGACGGCTCGATGTCGACAACGTGTTCATGAAACCTCCTTGGGCGCATCGCCCGGCTATGCGTGGGTGCCGAGGAGGAAGGAGATCGCGATGATGAGCATCGCGGCAACGGTGACGGCCATGGGAATACCGATCGAGACGATCAGCGCCCATGATATCACCTGCTGCCGCGTCATCACGTTGAGGGTCCCGGCCCTGCTCGGCATCACCCACGGAAGCGGCCAAAGCGGCTGCGGTCGAGACGCATAATTAGAACCCCCGGGGTCTAAAAGCTGGACCCGGCGCTCATAGTCGTGGAATTGACGGGCGGCCTCGATGCGTCCGTGGGCGCCGAGCTTCCGGCACGCCTTCTTGATCTGGCCGTTGATGGTGGACTCGGTTTCGCCGGTATGGAAGGCGATCTCCTGCGAACTACAGAGATTATGGACCATGCGGAGATAGGTCCGTTGGCGCTCTGTAAGAGTCTCGAATCTGCCGTCCATGTCCTTCATCGCTCCGCCGTGCGTTCGATCCCCTAAATCTGGTTGTTACGGATCAATATCAATCCAAGGTAAAGCAGGGGAAGCGAAGCGTCGACGGCAGCCGCGAACCGCTGCTGGACCGAGGCCGGGGCGAGACCACGCGAATTGACCAGCTCGGACGGCGCGGCTGAAGAAGCGTTCGCCTGGCGTCCGCGAAATGCCCTTCGAGCGTCGAGCCGGTTGCTGCCGCTGCGGCTCCGCGATCAAAAGCGGCACGAAAGATCGGGCCACCGCCTACAGGTCTCGCCCCAATGTCGTCCTCGTTCGCCTTATTGGATCTCGTTCCGCGGCAAACCGCCGCCCCTTGAGACGCGAAAGGCCGTAGCAATTCGCGCCGGTCCGGCGCCGAACTTGGGTTGCGACTTGGGTTGTGGGATCGAAAGCCGGAATTTAACCAATGAAATCAATGACTTTTGGCGGAGCGGGAGGAATCTTTAGCCCGCATTTAACAAACTGAGAACAAACAATACTTTTTGTAGAGCAGTAGATTGCCCCACATTTTTCCCCACACTCTATGTGAGATTATTTGAAGCGGCGTGAGCCTTCCGCCGAGATGGTGAGTCGTGGTGGAGTGGGAAGGACCCAATGCCCTCCTTTCAATAATCCGGTGCTCGTTCTCAGTTTCATACCCCCCGTTTAAGGCCTGCATACGGCACAGGCCGAAGGGTCGATGCCCACTTGGCGGATCAAAACAGCCGGTTCAGTAGCCCGGGTTCGCTCGCCTTTAGGCGATCGAGCATAGTGTTGACATAGAACATGTCGGGACTGGCGACGGCGGGAAGAACGATGACGGCGTAGTCGGGCAGGTCACGGTCAAGGGTGAACACGACCAAGCCGACGCCGTGGATGCTGCACAGTGAGGTTAGGCGGTTCATGTCGTCACTGCTCGTGGTGCGCGGCACGACAATGTAGCTTTTGTGCGAGAACAGGCGATAGGCGACCGCCTGGCCAAAGGCGACAACGGGCTGGGCAGGTGTGGCCTTGATCTCGGCAGTGACGATCTGCGGTTCGAACTTGAAGATGTCCTGCGCGCGCGGCTTCAGCACGCCAATCACATCGGGCGTGCCCCATTTGCCGCCCAGGCTGCTGCCGCCCAGCGCTCCCGCCACGGTGACCTCGTCATTCTCCTCCAGCCATTCGGCGAAGCTGGCGTAGAAATCCTGCTCGGAAACCGATGCGGCGGTGCAATCGGGAGTGTCGATAGGTACGGGGATGGCGGCAACCGCCTCGTCCTGCGCCACGGCGTCGACCGCCTCGGCGTCGGCATATTTGGCGAGCTGATAGGTGCCGCGCGCGATCTTGACGATGCCATCGGCGCTCTGGAACAGCAGATGCGTCGCGCCGCGCACGCTGTTCGAAGGCGTCTCCGGATGCGCAGCGGCGATTAGCTTGAGTATCTCGGCCCAACGCAGCCCGCCGGGGTGCTGATCGAGTATCTGGCGGACCTCGTCATTGATCTGCTTGCGGTTGAGTTTTGCCAATGCTGTTCCCCGGTTCAGACGGTGCGAGCGCTGTCGCCGAATGCCTGATGAAGCATGGCGGGAAGCAGGGCCGCAAGTTCCGCCGCGGCAGCGGTTTGGGCCAAACGCGCCAATCGAGCTTTGGCCTGCAGGCCGTCAAACCAGTGCTGTAAGTCGAGCGCCGGGACGGGGACAGCGACGCTTTCGAGCGCCTTGATTCCTAAGGTGCGATTTCGCCCAGCTCCCCCGGGAGATGCGCGATTAAGAGCCAACAGTCCCGCGGGGCTGAGAAACCAGTAGCGTAGGAAAGTGGCGGTCGCCAAATCAGATGCAGGAACGCATGACAGAAATCGATGCGACCCCACCCGCTGCTCGTCCTCATCGCGCGCGACCGCAACCGCGCCCTCCCAAGCGAAAACGATGTTGAACAAGAGATCGCCGGACATAATGCTAAATAGCTTTTTGCTGCCTACATCTATGCCGGTAAGCGGCGGCTTATGAAATGTTCCTCGGCCAAAGGAACGGACCCCTAGTTCAGGATACACCGCATCAGGATCAATCCGCACGGGACGACGGACCAGCGGGGCCACTTCAGACATGGGACGGAGCGGCGCGTCGGCGATGATGCGGGCGAAGGCGGCCGCCAGCATCGCGTCGATTTCAGCATCGACGCAGGCAGCTCCACGCGACCGCACCTCGATCGCGTTCGCTGCCGCATCCAACTTTTCCACCACCCGGCGCTGTTCGGCGAGGGAAGGAACGGGGACTCTATAGCTAAGAACGTTCGCAGGCCGGACTGCCGCATAGTTCGTTGAGCCGACTGCATGAACCTGACTGAAAAATTGGTTCGATCGGGAATACCAGCCAAGAAACTCTCGATCGAGACGGCCCTCGTCGACTTCGAAAAGAAAATAATGGCTGCTTACGACTGCACCATTCAAAGTTTCAGGAACCAGCCCATATCCACCTGCCTTGGCGTCTATCTCTGCGACGAGGAAATCACCCGATCGGCAAACCTGCTGCTTCTTCGTTTTGATCTCACTTCCGGGAACCGCATCGCGAAGCACAACCCCACGGGCTCCAGTCTGGACGCGACAACGCTTGTACGTAGCCTCGTCATCAATCGTGATGAAGGACTTACGCTGCCGAGCGACCTCCCCCAGCGCCACCATCGGCCAGGTCATGCCGCGTCGCGCTCCGCTACTAGGGAGCGCAATTCTTCCATGATCGCCAGTACCTCGACTTCCTTTTCCAGCGCCGCCGCCACGATCTGGCTGGGCGTGCGGTGGTCCTCCACCGCCTTGGTGTTGGGGTTCTTCTGGTCGAGGTTGACGGTGCGCACCGCGCCGGCCCCGTCGCGTTCGATCAACGCCGGGGCGCTGACCTTCCAGGCGCGCGGATCTTCACCGCGCACGTCCCACCAGGCGATGAGGTCGGCGAGATCGGCCGATTGGAGCGGCGCGGTCTTGCTGTATTTTTTGCGGCCTTCCGGCGCGGGCTGTTCCCAGAACCAGATCTCGCCGGTCGGCCCGGTGGTGTCGAAGAATAGCAGGTTCGACGCGATGTCGGTATAAGGTGCGAACACACCTTCGGGCAGGCGCACCACGGTATGCAGGTTGAACTGTTCGAGCAGATCGGCCTTGATCCGCGCGCCGACGCCGTCACCGAACAGCACGCCATGCGGCACAACGACCGCTGCCCGCCCTCTGCCCTTGCGCTTCAGCCGCCGCATGATGAGCTGGAGGAACAACAAGGCGGTTTCTGAAGTGCGGCGATCGGCGGGGAAGTTGCCGAGGATGCCCGCCTCTTCCTCGCCGCCAAAGGGCGGGTTGGAGAGGATCACGTCCACCCGCTCGCGCTCGCCGATCTCGGTCAGGCGGAAGCGCAACGCGTTGCCCGGATCAATGTCCGGTGCCTCCAGCCCATGGAGCAGCAGGTTCATCTGCACGAGCAGATAGGGTAGCGGCTTGGCTTCGCCGCCGAGCAGCGAACCAGCCTGCAACTGCCGGCGCTTTTCCACGCTGTCCGCCTGGGCGGCCATATGAGCATAGGACTCGGTGAGGAAGCCGCCGGTACCGCAGGCGGGATCGAGCACGGTCTCGCCGATCTTCGGATCGATCCGCTCGACCATGAAGCGCACGACGGCGCGGGGCGTATAGAATTCACCACTGTCGCCGGCCACGTCGCGCATCTCGCGCAGCAGCGTTTCGTACAGGCGGCCGAGCGTGTGCATCTCTTCCGAGCTGTCGAACTGGATGCCGTGGACGAGGTTGATCACGTCGCGCAGCAAATAGCCGCTTTCCATCCGATTCTGCACGCCACGAAACACGGTGGCGATCACGTCGCGCCGGTCGCGCCCCCCATTGGTGCCGCGCAGGGAGCGAAGATAGGTGAACAGGCCCGGGCCAGTGGAGCCATCCGGCCGGGTCGCTTCCTCGGCGTTGATGAAGGCGAGAAGGTCCGGCCCGGTGATGCCGTCCTTGTCCGCCGCCCAGTCGCGCCAGCGATACGGCGCCTCGATGGCTGCATGGAACGGCTGGCCTGCCAGTTCAGCTTCGTCGGCGTGGACGCGCTCCATATCGTCGAGGAACTTCAGGAACATCACCCAGGTAAGCACCGGCAGTCGATCGAGATCGCCGTTTAGCCCCTTGTCCTTGCGCATGATCTTGCGCGCGGACTTCACGATGGTGTCGAGACGTTGGGCGGTGGTCTGCGGGGTAGTAGTACGCGGCGCGCGGGCCATCAGGCGGGATCTTCCCAAGGATTGAGGAGCGGAACGCCGGTTGCGATGAAGTCGGCGGTATTGCGTGTTACGACGGTGAGGCCGTGGACAAGGGCGGTGGCAGCGATCATCGCGTCGCGCTCGGGACGTGGATCGGACACGTGCAGCGCGGCGCAACGGCGCGCAACGGGAATGTCGACCGGGAGGATGCGGTCGGCAAAATCGGCCATCACGCGATCGTCCATCCACACGCGCAACGTGCCGGCCTGAACGGAATCACGGCGATCCAGAAGCAGGATGCCACGTTCGATTTCGAACACGGTGATCGTGGAGAGAAAGAAATCGGCCAGGTTGATCCGCCCGGCCCAGGCAAGGACATTCGGATTGCCCTGGTTCGGACGGCGCAGCGCAGAGAGGGCATTGGTATCGAGCAAGAACATCAGTCGAATTCAGCCGGACGCGATACGAAATCCATCTTGGGCGGATCGAAATCAAAATCGCCGCCATTCCAATCGGCCAGCGCATCGGCCAGCGTTCTGCCCTTGCCGGTCAGCCTCTGATATTCCTCGATCGACAGCAGGACATGCGCGGGACGGCCGCGATCGGTAATAAAAACGGGGCCGTTCAGCGCCGCTTTCTTGGCGCGAGCGGCGTCCTGATTGAACTCCCGGCTGGTAACGCTGGTGATGCTCATGACGCCCTCCTGGCACTTGACGATATGTTGCTACATTGGCGGTGGAGCAGTGAAAGTCAAGCCGCGTAGAGTGCCTGATTGAGCGCGTCGACGGCCTGCCGCATCGCCTGCGGGCCGCCAAATCGGCGCGCGATTTCGCTGGGATTGCCGAAATCTGAGACCGGCTGCACCTTCAGTGCCTGAGGGAGCACCAGTTCCTCGGCACCGCCGCCCGCATAGCGATCGAGCAGCGCATCGAGGATCGCGCGGGCATCATCGCCATATTTGCCGAAGAGATCGGTGTCGCGCACCCGGCGCGCGCGCTCCGCCCGAGTGGTGAGCGGGGCATTCCAGGCAAGGTGGCAGATCAGGTCGAACGGATCGTCGTCCGGGCGCCCGGCTTCCTGCGCAAGGGCGTGAAGATCGATGCCGCGTTCGGCCAACGCGTCGATCACGGCGCCGCGCTTGTCCGGCATCGCCCACTCAGCCCGGAACGCCGCCGGGGTGGCGAACAGCGTGCGCACCTTCTCGCCCGTCCAGTCGGTGAGCTTGCGGCAGGTTAGGCGTTTGCCTTCAGCGTCGAGGTCGTAGACCATGTGCGCGACGACTTCGACCTCGCCGCCGTCGACGTAGAATTTGCGGGGAAGGCCATCGTCTTCGTCGTCCGGCGGCACGTTGGTGGAACCGCTCGGTTGTTGATCGGGAGCCTCTCTGGCCGGCGCTTCGTCTTCGACCGTTTCCGTCGTGACGATCTCGCCCGTTTCGTCGATCTCGGTAGTGGTTTCAGCGCTCGGCTCCCCGTCAAAGGACGGGTCGGCGAACTTTTCGGTGGCGGTACCGGTATAGTCGAGGATCGAGAACCACAGCTTGCCGTAATCCTCCCGCATCCGGGTGCCGCGGCCGATGATTTGCTTGAATTCGGCCATCGAGCCGACCACCCGCGCGAGCACGACATTCTTGCAGGTCGGGGCATCGACGCCGGTGGTAAGCAGTTGCGAGGTCGTCAGGATGACCGGCGTGTCCGCCTCGACATCCTGGAAGCGGCCGAGCATTGCTTTGCCGATGTCGCCTTCGTCGGCGGTGACGCGGGCGACATAATCGGGGTGCCGCGCCACCATGTCCGCGTTCAGCCGCACCAGCGCGGCACGCATCTCGCTGGCGTGATCCTGATCGACGCAGAAGACGATCGTCTTGGCATAGCGATCGGTGTTCTTCAGGAAATCGGTTAGGTGCCGGGCGATGGCTTCGGTGCGTGCGCGGAGCGCAACGGTGCGCTCGAAATCGCGGGTCTGGTACTCCTCGTCGGGCACTGCGCGGCCGAACCGGTCAAGCTCCCCGGCGCTGGGTCGCCACCCGACGGCATCAAGATCGGTGACGATCCGGTGTACGCGGTATGGGGCTAGGAAGCCGTCGGCGATGCCCTGTGCCAAGCTATAGGTATAGAGCGCGTCGCCGAAATAGCGGTACGTGTCGCGGCTCTCTTCGCGCAACGGCGTGGCGGTCATGCCGATCTGATAGGCGGGCTCGAACCATTCGAGGATTTCGCGCCAACTGCTGTCGGATCGCGCGCTGCCGCGGTGGCATTCGTCGATGACGATAAGGTCGAAGAAGTCGCGGGCGAACTCGCGGTAGAGGCCGGGGCGCCGCTCGTCCGCCGCGATGGCCTGATAGGTAGAGAAGTAGATGTCCCGGCCATGGCTGACCGCGCCTGCGCCGAGCTTCCACCGCGCGTCACCAAATGGCGTGAACGTCTTGTCCTTCGGATCATCGACCAGGATGTTGCGATCCGCCAGGAACAGAATCTTCGGTCGGCGGTGGTCGCCACGCTTGTTCCAGGCGGCCGACCAGAGCCGCCAGCAAATCTGGAAGGCGACCGCGGTCTTGCCGGCGCCGGTGCACAGGTTAAGCAGCAAGCGGCGCTGACCACCGTGAATTGCCTCCAGCGAACGGTTGACCGCGATCTCCTGATAGTATCTCAGCGGCCGGTCCGCGTCGGGGAAGCCAGGCTCAAGAATACGCTCGGCTGCCGGTTCGGCCAGATCGAGCCGATCACATAGCCGCGCCCATAGTTCGCTCGGCGTCGGGAAGTCCGAGCGAACAAACTCGGTCCCTGCCGCCATGTCGATTTCAATGATTTCGTGGCCGTTGCTGGCGTAAGCGAAACGCAGACCCAGCACCTCTGCATAGTCACGCGCCTGCTGCACGCCGTCCTGCGCGGATCGATAGCCGGCCTTCGCCTCGATAACGGCAATAGGATAATCGGACCGATAGCGCAGAATGTAATCAGCGCGCTTCTTCTGGCCGCGCCGTGGCTGACCACCAACGAACATCACGCGACCATCGGTGAAAGTACGCTGTTCTTGGATCGCACACGGCGCATCGTCCCAGCCGGCAGCTTGCAGGCGGGGGACGATCAGCTTGCGACAGGTATCTGCTTCCGTGACCATGATTTGACCGCTGTTGTGCCGGGAACGCGCGACGATGGCAAATTAATGATGTGGCGATCCCCGGCGTTCCCGGCCAACCCAATCCAAGCCATTTAGCGGACTCATCGCGTTTCCCCGAAACCTGCCGGTCATTCAACTTTGTCAGCGAGATCCCAAAGTGGCCCACGGCATCAATAATTTCGGTATGCAGCCGCGTTTCGCTTCGATTGGCGAGCCGCCACTTCATTAGAGAAGGCTAGGACATAAAATGTCTCGATCGCGCGCATCAAACTGGTGCGTCTGGCGCAACTGCCTTCGCCTTCTTCTTCCCGGCACCCACACCTGGCTTCTTAATCCACGCGAAAGCCACGCCGTAGCCGAGTTCGTTGGCAATCCGCCTCGCGGCATGACGAAACGAGATCAGGCTGAAGAATGGCAGCTTCAGGTCCTTGCCCGGTGCGGAGTTGACCAGCACGCCGAAAACTACCGTGAATTTAGAGGTATCGAACGGCTGGTCGGCCGCCGGGATAATGTCTTTGAAGACGGCCCCGCCTGGCTGAGCCACTATCTTTGCTCGAACCGCGTCGCGAAACTTGCCGTCACGCTTCAACACGACACTCGACACCAAGCCTTGGTTGAACAAGTGACTGAGCTTCGAAGACTCAGATTTGTCCTTGATATGGATGAGCGCGCCACTCTTGGAAAGGAAATCGCATACCTCAATCGGCGAGGAAGCATCACTCGGTTTCACAAGTTGGACGTCCAACGACAACAAGTCACCGCCTGCTTTTCCTAGCGCAGCATTATAAGTTTTCTCGTTGTCTCCGGCGGCAGCCGCCGGCAAGTCGACCTTGGCGACATCATTGAAGTACGCCTCGACCTCCTCCGCGAGGGCGTTGTCGATCTTGTACCAGCGCCCTCCGGACAAGGTGTATGTTGAGCCTTCCAGCTTCGTTTCGTAGACTAAGCAATCCCGCATCTTCCAAGATGAACCGGCGGATGTCCCGTCGTCGTCGACTTCCTGGACGAAATGGCTGTCGAGCATGTCCGCCGTGTAGGCGGCCTTGCCCTTGTCCTTCAGGCCCTGAAGGTAATGCGCCACCTCTAAATCAGGATAGACCAGACGCGAGCCGTAACCACGAAAGGTGACCGATCCACCCTTGTCTGGATCGTACATGGCAGGAAAGGCCAGGCTGACCTCATCAACTTCGGATGCGTTTTTTACGAGCGCTCCCGTCATCGTATCGACAAGGCTTGCTTCGAGCTTGGCGAGCGTTCCTTGATCACGAACATGCCTGATGTGGTCGATCCAGCCGAACTCAGCCTTGTACGCCTCCTCGTTGTATAGCTCGAATGCCCTCGCGCAGATCGTCGGCAAGTCACCCACCGCCGCCTTGCGGCGAACCGACAAGCTGTCGCTCCCGCTGATACGTGTCGCAAATGCCTTGTCCTTCGGTTCGCCGAGCAAGCCTCTGACGATGTCCCGTTCGGGGTCGATTTCGAACACCGTTCGCTCGGCGCCACGACTCGCCTGCGATCGACGATTCAGCGTGTTCGCGTCTGGTGTGCGGACATCTGCACTCTTCAGCTTGCGATGGTCGACGGCATTAAGAACCACGCGGAGGCCGAAGTCCTGCTCGATGGCTGCGGCGTCAAGCTTCGCATGGCCAAGCCCAAAAGCGATAGCGAACCAGCGTTCCGCCGCCCTGACGAAGACCAGCCCGTAGCTTGAATGCTGGAACAGGTCAGCCTTCTGCCCTTCCGTGAGCCCCAAGAAGTCCGCCCAATTTGGCGTACCACCGCCAACCGGCCCAGCTGCGATCTTTGCTCCGGCTAGCGAAGGTAAGTCGCTCAGGACAACGCCCGCACGCACAGCGTCCGCCGGCTCCACGCCCTGCCGTATCAGTCGCAGCGCCAAGTTCTGAGTTCTTTCAGCCACGGTGAAATTTGACGCTTCCAACCCGGACGAGTCAACTCATCAAAGAACAATGAGTTTGAGCCAATACGGATCGTTCTCTTCGGCGAAACCTCGTAGTCACTAGACTTCGCGCAATGGATCAAGTGACGCTGCTGCCCGAAAGTCCGCAGTAGACGGCTATTCATGGATGCCGCTTTCAATGAGGCGGCAGCGGTCTGGCAGCCCATTTCGATGCGGTCATCTACCTGGTGGGGGATAAGCGCTTTTGACCAGTAGCTGACGTTAGCCAGCAGTTCGGGTAAACGGCAGCTTCGGAAGCGCTGCCAATCAACTTGAATGACGAAAGTTATGGCGCGTAGCTACCGTCTGACGGCTGGTGAACGAACGGCTGGGAACGCAATCCTTCCGGCCCAAAGCGGCTGTGCCGCAATCCTGAAGGGTTTCGGATGCCGGCAGGCGTACGAAAGTCTTGGAAGCCCGAACCCGCGGGCCACAAGCATGACCTATGGGGAATTCGGGTTTTGGCCTGCTCGTGCGTTGGTCGGCACGGCAGTTGCGGGCAGGATCCTGGATGCGGACGGTCTGTATTTAGGTCGCCATGACGGGCTCACCAGCGCGGCAAGTTCGGCTTGGGGCGAGGTAGCCACCCCGCTGATGGCGATCTGCGCAGGTGGCATCGGCACCGCAAGCACGGAAGCCGCGGAGTGGGGTGCTGCCAAGCCGTGCCGGGTCACGACGCCAGTCTCTCGGGTGACCGCGCAGCAGATGGCGGCGCGCGGGGGTGGCGCTGACGTTCGAAGGTCTCGACGACGACCATGTACCCGCCGCAGCACGGACATGCCGGACGAGTGTCATCCAGCTCGGCCGGCGCATCGACCGTGGCCGGCGGTGCCACCCCGAGCAGCTGACGGACGTGGCTGAGCACGACCTTGCGGGTGGCTCCAGCGAGCAGACCGTAGTGGCGGATGCGGTGAAAGCCCTTGGGCAGGACGTGGAGCAGGAAGCGGCGGATGAACTCGTCGGCGGCAAGGGTCATGACCTGCTGCCGGTCGGCGCCACCCCGACGGTAGTCCTTGTAGCGGAAGGTGACGCCGGTTTGGTCGAAGCGCAGCAGCCGGCTGTTCGAGATGGCGACGCGGTGGGTGTACCGCGACAGGTAGGCGAGCACCGTCTCCGGCCCGGCGAACGGCGGCTTGGCGTAGACAACCCAGCGCTTCTTCCTGACCGGCGCCAGGTGCCGCAGGAAGGCGCGCCGGTCACCGAGGTAGGCGAGGCTGCCGTAGAACGCGAGCCGCCCGGCATCATGCAGCGCCATCAGCCGGGTGAGGAACAGACGGCGGAACAGCTTGCCCAGCACCCTGACCGGCAGGAGGAACGCCGGGCGCGATGACACCCAGCGGCTGCCGTCAGGCGACAGGCCACCACCCGGCACGATCATGTGGATGTGCGGGTGGTGAGTCATCGCCGAGCCCCACGTATGAAGCACGGCGGTGATGCCGATGCGGGCGCCAAGGTGCTTCGGGTCGGCGGCGATGGTCGTCATCGTCTCGGACGCCGCCTGGAACAGCAGGCCGTAGATCGCCGCCTTGTTCTGGAGCGCGATGTCGGCGACCTCGGCCGGCAGCGTGAAGACGACATGGAAGTAGCCGACCGGGAGCAGGTCGGCCTCGCGTTCGGCGAGCCACGTGCGCGCGGCTGCCCCCTGGCACCGCGGGCAGTGTCGGTTGCGGCAGGAGTTATAGGCGACCCGCCAGTGGCCGCAGTCGGTGCAGGCCTCGACGTGCCCGCCCATGATGGCGGTACGGCAAGTCTCTATCGCCGACATGACCTTCAACTGGTCGAGGCTGAGGTGCCCGGCGCGGGCGGCCCGGTACGCAGGACCGGCAGCGCGGAAGATGTCGGCGACCTCGAGTGAGGCGCGCAACGCCGCTCAGCCCTTGGGTACCCTCCCTTCCGCAGCAGTGGTTGCAAGCCGTTCAAACGGGCTGGTCACGTTGCGCAGGACCCGCGTGGCGGCCTGGGTGTAATAAGCGGTGGTTTCCAGCTTGGCGTGCCCCAGCAGCGTTTGGATGATGCGGACGTCGATCCCGTCCTCGAGGAGGTGGGTCGCGAAACAGTGCCGCAAGGTGTGCGGCCCGACGCGCTTGCCGATACCCGCCGCCACACTTGCCTCCACGACGATGCGGTGCAGCTGCCGGGTGCTGAGCGGCTTGAGGTAGTGCTGGCCGGGGAACAACCAGCCGTCGACGTGCAACACGCGCTCCCGCCGACCGACCCGCCACCACTCTCGTAGCAACGCCAGTAGTCCGGTCGGTAGCATGGCGTTGCGATACCGCCCGCCCTTGCCGCGCTCGACCCGGAGCAGCATGCGCTCGCTGTCGATGTCACGGACCTTGAGGGCGGCGACCTCGGCCGCGCGCAGTCCCGCACCATAGGCGACCGACAGCGCCGCCTGATGCTTGAGGCATGTGGTCGCGTCGAGCAGCCGCGCTACCTCGTCCCGGCTCAGCACCACCGGCAACTTGCGCTCATGCCGCATCCGGACCAGCTTGCGCGCCAGGTCCGGCCGGTCGAGCGTCTGCGTGAAGAAGAACCGCAGTGCCGACACGATGGCGTTCATGGTCGGCGCCGGGACATCCAGCTCGCCTTGCTCGATCTGGAAGCGCCGGACGTCTTCTGCCGTTGCAGTGTCCGGCGAACGCCCCAGGAATGTCGCGAACCGGCCGACATCGCGGATGTAGTTGCGCTGTGTCTCGCGCCCGAAGCGCCGTATGTCCATCTCGTCGATGAGACGCTGGCGCAGCGGGCTGACGGCAATTGGAACGAGTGTGGTCATGGCAGGGCTCCTTCTGGTGGAGCCCCCATGCTCTGCCTGCCTCCCGAAACGCTCAACCGGCGCGCAACGCTCGTTACATCACCTCAACCGTGCCCCGCACGCCCTCCCGCGCAGCGGGTTCGTGCTTCCACCCGTTTTTGCCTGATTGCAGACCGTCTGCACTCGAGGATATTCTGGGCGGCACGAGCTGCCCCGCACTAGCACTACATCCCGATGCCGAGACCACGACTGCGGGTTCGCCCGATCATCTGCTCAAGCTCCCGGCCAACGCTGGCGCCGGCATTGTTGCCAAGACCCAGCCGCGCCTTGCGATTGCGCAGGATGGACTCGACCTGTGGATCACGCTCGAGGCCCTTGGCCATGCCCATCATCCGGTCTGCGACCCGGTTGGCTCGCGTCTCCTCATGATCGCGCATTAGCAGACGCCGCTGTCGCTCGAGCGCCTGCCAGCGCTGGACAAAGACATCGGCGCGTAGCGCAGGATTGTCGCGCATCTCGGCTTCGAGCTGCATGGCTCGGATCGCTGCTGTCGTGCGTCCCTGTGCGGTTTCCCCGATCAGACGCAGATCACACGCCATGGCCCGTTCGAGATTCTGCGAAGCTTGCGGGGCAAACGTGTCGAGCAACGCTCGGCTCGTCCGCAATTCGTGACGCTGCTCCGGTGTGTATGGCGCACCGATGCTTTGCGCGTGCCGCATGGCCTGGACGATGCGACCATGGCGGGCCACGGCATCGCCAAGCTCGGACGCGCGGGCTTGTGCCGCGATGACAGGCTTGCTCGGCGAGGGCGGCGTGACGGGATCGAGCGACGGCGTTGGAGGCGACCTGCGCAACTGCAGGCCATCGAACATGTTACGTTTCGGCGCCGGTGTGTCGTGCTGATCGCGGATGTCGCGCCGCTCCGCAAAGGCGCGCGACACCTGGGCCGTAGGCTCTCTCGCATAGTCCGACGCCATGTCCTTGCCCCGCTCGCGCGACAGCGTGGCGGCAAGCCGGTCATGGTCGGCAAAATCATCCCGGCCATAGTGGAGATCGACACCCTCACGATGCCGTGACATCGCGACATAGACAGCGTGCCGATCGAGCCCCGGCGTCGCCAGCACATGCACCCGGTCGACGGTCATGCCCTGCGCCTTATGGATGGTGGCAGCATAGCCATGATCGACAGCGGCATAATCTTTGAGGTCGAAGGACACGGGCGTGCCGTTGTCGAGCATCACCGCCATGCGGGTTGCGGTGACGCTTTCGATCCGACCCAGCGAGCCGTTCTTGACGCCAAAGCCGCGTTCGTTGCGGCCGAACATCACCCGGTCGCCGGCGGCAAAGTGCCGCTCGCCCTTCTCGAC
Source organism: Sphingomonas sp. Leaf21 (assembly GCF_916858675.1). Classification (GTDB taxonomy): domain Bacteria; phylum Pseudomonadota; class Alphaproteobacteria; order Sphingomonadales; family Sphingomonadaceae; genus Sphingomonas. The sequence goes on along the minus strand of NZ_CAKASM010000023.1, from coordinate 19,303 downwards.
CTGTAGGGTGACATCATCACCGAGTTCCTGTCGGGCGCGCAATCGCCCGCGCGCTGCCTGGTTGAGCAGCACCACCTCGTCATTGGTGTGGGTGAGGATGATACGGCTGGCGTCAGGCTCGGCCTGGCGTTGCCGGTCCCAACGGTCGATCAGATCGACCCGGGCGGCCTCACGCGTTTCGGCGACATGGATCGCGTCGTGCTGCTGATACGCGCCAAGCGCTTCCCCAGTGCGCTCGGTGGCGAGCTGCCGCGTCGCCGTGCGCTGCCAGTCCTCACGCTGGCGGCGAATGTCAGTAATCTCGATACTGCCATGGCGCTCAGCCACGCTGCGGAACGCCGCGCCCGCTTCGATGGCCTGGAGCTGTTCGGGGTCGCCGACCAGCACCACCTTCGCGCCGCGCCTCTCCGCTTCGCCGATCACCCGCTCGAGCTGGCGGGTGCCGATCATGCCAGCCTCGTCGATGACGAGGATCGACTTGTCGGTCAGGAGTTCACGCCCCTGCCCCCATTGATGCTCAAGGCTGGCAATGGTGCGCGAGGCGATGCCCGAGCCGCCCTCGAGGTTCTCGGCGGCAATGCCTGACAGTGCCAAGCCCTGGACCCGATAGCCGGCGCTCTCCCAGCCATCACGCGCCACACCCAGCATCGCGGACTTGCCGGTTCCGGCATAGCCGACGACGACGCCCAGACTTCGGCCGCTGGTGACGTGATCAAAGGCGCTGCGCTGCTCAGCCGACAGGGTCAGCCCTCGCATCTCGGCACGGACCAGCGCCAGCCTGCGATGCTGATCACTCAGCCCATGGCGACGGCTGGCCTCGAGCCTTACCGTGGCGCGCTGCAGCCGCGTTTCGGTGTCGACCATGTCGCGGCTCGTGAAGCGCTCCTGGCCACGTCCATCCTTGCCGAGCTTGACCAGTTCAGGTGAGGATCGGACCGCTGCCATCATCTGGTCGAACTGCTCCTTTCCCTCGCTATGGCGATGAATGAACATCGCCAGGTCGCGAGTGGTGAAGGTTGCCTGCGTCCGGGTGATCGCATCCAAGGCGATGGCCGGGTTGGCGAGGATCTTGTCACCATTGGCGCGGGCAATGGCGTGGTGCTCGGTGAACCGCTCGCTGCTGAGCCCCTGCTCGACCATGCGCGACGCGGCCGGACCGATCTTATGCTGGGGTTCGAGGTCGATCCCTTGCGCTTCCAGGCTGCGGTGATCGACGCGTGCGTCGATGTCGAGTTCGGCCAGCCTGGCATTCACGTGGCCTGCCCAGCGCTCGCGCCAGGCCTCGAGCAGATCAGTGCGGTTCCAGTCGCGGTTCTTTTTGCCGAAGCCCTCCTTGTTCACCTCGCGAAGGGCCAGCATGACATGGGCATGAGGCTTGGGCTCGCCATCGGCGCCTACATCCCAATGCACGTTGAGATCAGCGACCATGCCGCGTGCAACGAACTCGCGGTTTACGAAGTCGCGCGCCAGCCGGATGCCTTCCGCCTGATCGAGCTCGCGTGGGATGGCGAACTCGACCTCGCGGGCGAGCTGGGCGTCCTTCCTGACCTCCACCGCCTCGACCGCATTCCACAGCGCTTCTCGGTCGCGCCACGCCTCGAGCGCACCATCGGGCAGCAGCACTTCGGAATGGACGACGCCGGCCTTGTTGGAGAAGTCATGGTGGCGATCGAGCCGCTGATCGTGCAGCCGCGAGGCGGAGCGATAGGCGGCAGCCGCCAGCGCCGAGGAGCCGTTCGCGCGCGAGATGATCTTGGCGGAGAAATGGTAGATCGCCATGGCGGCAATCCATTTACACTACACAAGCGACGTCGGCACGACGTATAAGCGCGCCCTTCGAAGATTTCATCTATCTCGGGAAGCGGTTGTCCCAAGTCATCCCGGCGCATTGCAGCTGATCGAATGCCCCGATAACTGGATTATCTTTGCCCCACAACGGAAGGATGACCGCATGCGCAAACCCCGCGACTATGACGCCGATCTCAAAGCGCTCGATGACAAGGCCAGACAGCTGAAGGCCCGTAAGCGCGAACACCTGGGCGAGCTGGTCATCGCGACCGGCGCCGATGCGCTGCCGATCGAGCAACTGGCAGGGGCGCTACTGCTTGCGGTGGAATCGACAGACGAGCGCGGAAGGGAGGCGCAGCGGACGCGCGGCGCGGCCTTCTTTCGCGCGAAATCCGGCGCACGCCCAAGCGCTCGCCGTGGTGACAGCAGCCCTGCGACGGACATCAGTTCTCCGAGCCCGGCTCCAGCTGCGCCGGGCGCGGCATGACGTACGCGAGTGGCAAGTGAAGCGGCGCGAGCGCACCCGCCAGTTGATCGAGCTGGGCGGCCTTATCGCCAAGGCGGGGCTCATCGATCTGACCAACGACGACCGCGCTCTGATCTATGGCGCGCTCGTCGACGTGGCGAGCAGGCTGCGCAGCGAAGACAGCGATCGCTACCGCCTGATCTGGACGCGGCGTGGACGGCGCGCCTTTGCCGATGATGCGAGCGCGAGCTGACGAACGTCAGGCTTGCGCGAGCCGTTTTTCGCAAGTCTCTTTGACGATCTGCTGGAGCAGTTCGACCCGTTCGGCCAGCCATTCGAGCTCGGCCGGCGTCACCTTGTAATGCGGCGAGTAGCGCGCGTTGACATAGGCCTGACGGAGCAACTCGAAACAGCGCTGCGCGAACTTGGTGTCACGCGGCCATACGGCAATGAGCTCATGCACGAGTGGCTCGGCCTGGCTGCGCAGAAAATTCAGCTTGTGCGACTTCGGACTGTACAGCGTCAGGGTCAGCAGCAGGCAGTGGTACAGATGTTCCGTTGTCTGGTGCAGGTCGAATGCCGCTTGCTTCAAATACCCGCGTTCGATCGCGGTTCGAGCCAGGTCCAGGCGCATCGCCGCGTTTGGAAACCACTGTTCGAAGTGCTTCCGAGCCTCGGCCTGCGCCGCTTTTGGCTCCAGCGGTTGGGGCGTGACGAAGGGGTAGTCCTCAACCTCATACAGAGCGATGCCCTGCTCGATGGCGTCGATGAAGAATGGCCGACCCTGCGTCAGCTGGTTGTTCACGTCGGCAAGGCTGTGGACGATGAAACTGACCGGCACCGAAATGCGCTTGGAGATCGTCACTTCGCGGACGAACTGGTCGTCGGCTTTGGCCCAGAACTCACCCAGCTCGGTCAGCCGCTCGTCGCTGACGACAACGAGGATGTCATAGTCCGACTGGTAGCCGCCGATCGGATCATCGACCCAATCACCGCGCGCATAGGAGCCGTAGAGGATGACCTTGAGGATGCGGCCCTGCCGTCGCCATTTCTGCGTCGACAGCGACGTTGCCTGTTCGAACTCGGCAAACAGCACTTCCACGATCCGGTCGAGATCGCGGCGCTTCTTGTCCGGGAGATGAGCAACGTCGTCGCGCATGATGCTATTCCTAGCGAACCGTTACGTATGCGTACATCCTTTGTACCGGGTTAATGCCGGCGGTCGCCTCATGGCGAAGCGTCTTCCTCCGCTTCCATGAGGGCGATGAGGACGCTTGCGATCACGTGCTCGACGTCCCGCGCGGTGCAGCCATGGCGGCACGCCGCTTCGTCATAATCCAGCCCGTCGATCCGCACGCTGGCGAAGATCGCACGGTCACGGTCCGGCAGCGCGCTCCAGGCGCGTAAGCGCGCCTGCAATCGCCGACCCCGCATCATGACGGCCGCCCCTCATCCACTGCGAAGCGGAGCAGATAGTCCGCCGCCTTGCTGGCGGCGCTTGCGGCGCGGAAGATTGCCTTGTCGTCGTGGCGCAGCACCTCGAGCCATGAGCCGATATAGTCGGCATGTCGCACCGTCGGTTGGATCGCCAGCGACGCACACGCAAAGGCGCTCGCCATCTCGGCAACCAGCTCTTCGCGGGCATAACTGGCACTCCCGAATGCGCCCATCTGGTCGCGGTCCAGACGCGTCTGGTGACCCGTCCAATGGCCAAGCTCGTGGAGCGCGGTGCGATACCAGTTGATCGGCGCATGGAACGCCGCAACCGGCGGCACCGCGACATAGTCGGCGGCCGGATGGTAATAGGCCCGGTCTCCGCCGATCCGCACGTCCGCGCCGCTCGCCTCGATAAGGGCTGCGACCTCGGGCAGGATCTCGATCTCGGGCCGGACCTCCGACGTTCGAGTCAACGCTTCGGGCAGGCCTTCGCATTGGTCGATGTTGAAGACGGTGAAGCGCTTGAGGAAGGCAACCGTGCGTGCGTCCCGCTCGTCGTCACAGCCCCCATCGTCCCTGTTCTTCGGCGTGAAGCGGTCGGCATAGCAGACAGTGGTGCCGCGCTCGCCCTTGCGGACATTGCCACCTGCCGCTTGAGCTTGGCGGTAAGTCAGCCAGCGCTGCGAACGGTAGCCGCCCTCGATGACCCTGGCCCACAGGATCAGGACGTTGATCCCGGAATAGCGCCGGCCAGTCACCCCGTTTGCCGGCATGGTACAGGCGCAGGCTGCGCTGTCCCAGGGCTGCACCCAGGGCAGCCGTCCTTCCTCCAGCTCGGCAATCACGCGGGCCGTCACCTCGGCATAAAGGCTCTGACGTTGGTCGATGGTCCTGGACATGATCCTCACTCCTTGAAAACCACCGCAGCCCGGCCGGAATGGCGAGGGTGGGCGGCAGGAGCGGACCGACAGTCCCGCCGATACGAGGCGGGCTGCACCCAAGGGGCCGAAACGTACGTGGAGGACCGGCGCAGCAGGTTGCAGCACGCCGCGGCGGGACTACAGGGCCGTGACGCCCACCCTCGCCAGACGCGCCCGGCGCGTACACCAGCGTGGGGGCACCCCGCGCTGCCTGCTGACGCTGCGGAGGCCGCACCGTCACCCGTCAGGGATCGCAACCCGCATGGGCCGAGACGGCACGGCTCGGCGCCGCGCCAGCGGCGTAGAGCCCGGTCCTGCGCCATCGCAGGAGACGGCAGCACTCTGCTGTCTCGATGTCCCTCGACAGACCAATCGGGGCCTCGCTCAGGCACTACCGCCGATGATGAAAAAGCAGGACTTTGGCGGCTCCCTTCCCAAGAACCGCGAGGTGATGCCATGTCCACCAACCCCGACCGCATCCTGCGCCTGAGGGCCGTCCTCGACCAGACCGGGCTTTGCCGATCCACGCTCTACCGCAAGATGGCCAACGGCACCTTTCCGAAGAACATCCAACTCAGCACCCGCTGCGTCGGCTGGCGCGCCTCGGCCATTGACGATTGGCTGCGCAATCCGAAGTTCTACCATGTCGATGACCACCCCGCCGGATGAGCGCTTTCGCGACCCATCGCAGCGTTCCAACTTGGGTTCGAAAGCGACTTGGATCCGCCGCCCCGAAACGCTTGGATTGTAAAGATACGTTGTCATCCCAAATGGCGTGTTGTGGGACTTTGCTGCCGTTCCCGAGTATCATGCTGAACGGCATGTTTTGTCATGAGCCGACATTTGGCATTGTCGCGCCACCAATACCATTCACCTGATGGCGGGGGAGGCGCGCGACCCGACTGCACGCTGCGGCAGACGATTCGCCAAAACGCGCCATCTTGGTAGTGTGTGGTCTGGGCTGTCGCCTTGAGTACCTTATGCTATCTTTGACGAACGTCAGGTCAATGTGAGCTTTCCCCCAGCGCCGTCGCTTTTGCTGCCGCCTGCGTGACGGACATCACTTATATCCGCACGATGGAATGCTTCGCCTATCTGGCGGTCGTACTAAATCTGTACTGCCGCCGCGTGGTGGGATGATCGTTGCAAAGCCGTCAGACAACCGATGTGGTTTTGCAGGCCCTGCACATGGCAGTCTGGCGGCGTAAGCCAAAGAACCGCGTGCTGAGCCTAGTAGCGCGTCTAGGAAGCAGGTGTTGGCAGGATGCCGACGACAATAAGGCGCTTAACCTTCTTCGCGCGATCTCGAACGAAGTAGGTCTTAAAGTAAACCAAGTCCTTTTTCATGTTGTCAATAAGGGTCTGCCGGATCGTAGGAAGAACGTCCGATGGTATGCTAAAACTGATCATCTTTGCGCCGTTCTCGATACGCAGCTTACCCCATCCATTCTCTTTATTGAATTGTGTGATATCGCCAAGGATCGGAGTGATAACACGATCCACCGCCGCCGTTTCGATCTCCCGAGCCATTTTTCTGTCGAGGAAGAGAACAGATCTAACAGGCCCTCTTTTCTGCGTCGTGATTTCGAGCGTGTTCGCGCTCTTTCGCAGTGCGGTTCCCATTTCAACGATCAGGGGCGCAGCCATCGCCAACAGCTTTTGACTCTGGTCCTCGGTAATCTTCCCAATGGCTTTGGCAGCGGCGGCTAATCGTCGCTCGCGATAAACCTCAGCGACACGACGCTTGATAATCTTCGATGTTTCAGGCGAAAGGGAAGCCGTCAGTTTGTCGCCTGCTAACACAGCCTCCGCCATGTCATCGATCTCCGTCACCTCTAAACCATCATCCTCGGCTTCATCCTCGTCATAGTCCAAAGCAGGCAATACAACTTTCGCCATCGTAGTTTCATCAAGCTTCTCGATGACTCGTTCGGCAACATAGGCAACTAAGTCAGAGAGTGCGATATTCAGAAATGCGTCTGCGGCAGGCTTGGTTTCTTCGACGTTGTAGTTGAACGATCCGCCACTTTGGGCTACCAACTCGACGTTATGGTTGCTTTTATCGCTGATGTTGGCGACGAACTTTCCGGTCGCCCGAAATTGTGCGAGTTTCACTAAAAGCCGCGCTGCACCATACTGAAAACGCGCTGCTTCATAAAAGTTCATGCGGTGATCGTCCGCTTGCGCGCCTTCGAAATGGAAGGTTATTCGTTCGGCCACTTTGCGCCCCCGCTCTGAAAGGCCGCTGGCCTTCTTGCCTTGTAGCGGCAGACCTCGCATTCTCTATGCGGCTTACGCAATAGGGAACAGAACGGGATCAATGAACGATATCAGTATCGGGGCGGTAGGAGCCGCGATTATCGCGGGCTTTGTGTCGATACTTGGCCTCATAATCGGCAAAGAGCAGAAGATTTCCGAGTTCAGGCAGGCGTGGATCGATGATCTGCGAAAGTGCATGATCGCTTATCTCGTTCAGATTAACGCCATTGCTGACGCCATTCGTGCGCGAGCCCAACCCGGTGCTCCAAACACGACAGCGATAATAGATAGCTACAAGGCCCTTAACGAGGCGAGCCACGGAATCATACTGCGGATCAATCCGACCGAGAAGCCCGCGAAGGCGCTTCTTAAAAGCATGGAAGCCTTCGAGAGTTTGGCAGCAATTAACGCGAACCTGACACCAACCAACATTAAGGCTGCAGAAGAGGAATACGTTGAGGCATCCAAGGAGCTGCTAAAGGATGAGTGGAAGAGGGTGAAACGTGGGGAGCGCACCTACGTGGCGTCTAAATACACGGTGGTAATATGTATCGTTCTTATGCTAATCCTTATGGCCTATCTTTGGCGCACATACACTCCGAAACCGCCTGAAAACCTGTCGAAAGGCGGGGCGGCAACACAGACGATCAATAATGAGGTGAGTTGTTCTATCGCCGGTGCAGTGTCACCACCTGCGCGGCTTATCGGCTCGGTTGTCGGCACGCATCGTAGGCGATTTACAAATCAGAACGCGGTAAAACGAAGCGGCTCCAATTCCTGTCCAGCACCGGCCGTTCCGAACCGCCAGCAATCCTGGTCCGTTGTTGCCCCGGATGGCCCCTAAGAGCCCCGCCGTGGCGAGACCGCACAGTTTAGTCGGCACACGATTGCTCTCCCCGGCCACACGCTTCGAACCGCACCGGTTTCGCGGGTGGGTCCAACTCGCGAGAAAGCCGAGCCAGATGTCTGAGATTAGCCTGCGGACATTCCGTTTCCGCGAGGTCCATCGGCAGCTCCCGGCATAATCGGCCGTTCAGAGCCTGATCCGCAAACGACGTATTCTGGTCGGCAGGTGCCTCGGGGCATTCCTGATTATCAGGCGCCAAAGCGTTCTTCGGACGGCCACTCTGGCCATCGGAGAATGATCATGGAGATGCCTGAAACCGAACCCACCGCGACAAAGCGCCCAGTCTGGAATGCCGGACGAACCGTCGGCGCGAAGCGCGCACTGAAACCGAAGCAAATCTGGGAAATCCGATTTTACCTCAATCAGCGCCGCCGCTTGCGAGATCGGGCGCTATTCGACCTGGCGATCGATAGCAAACTCCGGGGCTGCGATCTGGTGCAGATGAGGATCCGCGACCTTGTCAGCGGCGGGCAGATCCGAACGCGTGCGATCGTGATGCAACAGAAAACCGGTCGGCCGGTTCAGTTCGAATTGCTTCCAGACGCCCGGACCAGCCTGCTGGCGTGGCTTGAACGGCGGGGCGGCGCAGTGGACGACTATGTCTTTCCCAGCAGAATTGATCATAACGGGCATCTCAGCACCCGCCAGTATGCACGGCTTGTCGATGAATGGGTGACCGGTGTCGGCCTGATGCGAAACGAGTATGGAACGCACTCGCTTCGCCGAACGAAGGCTTCGATCATATATCGAGCGACCGGCAACCTTCGTGCCGTTCAAATCCTTCTCGGTCATAGCAAGATCGAGAACACAGTGCGCTATCTCGGCATCGACGTGGAAGACGCGCTTGCCCTTGCCGAGAACACTGAGATCTGACCCGATGGCTCCTCGCCGTAGGCGAGGAGCCATTTCACCATGCTTTGGGACAAATCCGCCGTTCCTTGCGGCTCAGTTGTATAGCGGCTTCCGGCGCATCGCCTGCCGGTCGGCTAGCGACCCAAAGGAAGACGTAGCCGAGGTAAGTTGCCGATCTTAAGAGCGGACATTCTGAACCGGGGTTTTGGCACGCGCAAACCACTGGCAAACCGTGGTCGGGTCTGGAGCGTTAAAACCGTCCGGTTTTGACACCGGCACTATCTTTTAGATCAGCCACCGTCGATCGGATGGTGCGGGTCAGAGAGACCAACCCCCATCAACGGACACTGCGGCGCCGGTGACGAACGCGCCCAGATCAGCGCTCATCCAGAGAACGGCTTCCGCAATTTCCTCCGGCTTGCCCAAGCGCCCGACCGGCTCAAGATCAATCGCTTTCTGGATGTCGCCATCCGTAAAACGATCCATCATCGGCGTTTCAATATTGCCCGGCAGCACCGCGTTCACGCGGATGTTCTGTTTGGCATAATCGAGCGCCGCGGCCTTGGTCAGGCCGATGATCGCGTGCTTGGATGCAGTGTAGGAGGCACCACCCGCCACCCCGCGGACGCCGGCACCTGAGGACGTGTTGACGATCACACCTCTGCCCTGACGCACCATTTGCGCCAGCTCGTGCTTCATGCAGATGAAGGTGCCGCGCAGGTTGATGTCGAGGATGCGGTCCCATTCGGCCAGTTCGATCTCGTGGACAGGCGCAGCCTTGTTCTCGACGCCGGCATTATTGAAGGCGATGTCGAGCTGTCCGAAGATCTCGACCACCCGGCCGACCGCCGCCTCGACCTGATCGGGCTGGGACACGTCGCAGGCGATGACCAGGGTTTCAGCCCCCGCCTTCCTCACAGCCTCGGCCGTTTCGGCCAGAGCGTCCTCGGTGCGGTCCAGGATGGCGATGCGCGCGCCCTCGGCCGCAAAGGCGATGGCCGTGGCACGGCCGATGCCACTGGCGGCACCGGTAATGAAGGCGACCTTGCCGGCGAAACGATGATGATCAGACATGAGAGAACCTCTCCGGTTGTATGGGGAAGAGTCGGCCGATCAGGCGGCCGCGTTCGATCCGGCGGTCTGGCGCGACTTGCCGAACACGGGAAAGGCGCTCGCCTCGCCGTAGTCGATGGCGTCCGACAAGCCTGTGAGCATCGCCATGTCGTCCTCGCCGATCTCGAAATCGACGGCCGCATTGCTGCGCATGTGATCGGCGTTGGTCGATTTGGGCAGTGGGAGCAGTCCGAGTTGCAGACAGTAGCGGATGCAGAGTTGCGCTACGCCGACGCCGTACCTTGCCGCCAGCTCGACAAGCACGGGATGCTGTAGCGCCGCACCATGTGCGACCGGCGAATATGCCTCGATCAGCACGTCCTGCTCACGGCAATAGTCGATGAGATCGAACGGCGTATTGCCGACATGCGCAAGCACCTGGTTGACCGCGGGCTTCACCGAGCCATGCCGCAGGATGTTGTCGAGGTCGGCGCGTTCGAAGTTGGACACGCCGATCGCACGGATTTTTCCGGCCTGCTGCGCCTCTTCCAGCGCGCGCCACGCCTCAAGGTTGCCGGCGTCGAAATCGCCGCCCTCGCGGAACTCGGTCCACGGCTGCGGACTGTGGATCAGCATCAGGTCGATATGATCGAATCCGAGCGCCTGAAGCGAACCATCGATGCGGTTCTTCGCATCGGCGTACCGCTTGGACTCTGCCACGAGTTTGGTGGTGACGAACAGATTGTCGCGCGGAATGCCGCTGGCACGCAGCCCTTCGCCGACACCGCGCTCGTTCTCATAGGCTTGGGCCGTGTCGAAGTGGCGGTAGCCGATCGCTGCGGCATCGCGAACGACATGTGACACTGCGGCGTCATCTATCCGCCAGGAGCCGAGCCCCAGCTTGGGGATCACGACGCCATCGAAAAGCGCGAACGTTTCGTTCAGGATCATCGTTCTTTCCTCCGTCCGGCTGGCTGCTCGCCGTAGCCGGGCTGCTTCGTCAGGGTGGCCCACTTTCTAGCAATGTCGGGGTCGTACACCTTGGGCGTCCACTCGGCGGGAGCGACCTCCTCGAACCCGACCGACACCGTGTCTTCGCCATATCCAAGCGTCTCCATAACGCCGCGGGTGATGGTCTCGGTCAGACGCTGCTTCTGATCGTCGGATTTGCCGGGCCAGAGCTTCACGATGACGTGCGGCATCCGATCACTCCGTGCCGAGCGGCGCGAGATATTCCTCGTCCGTCACCTTCTCCATCCACGTCACGGGCGTGCCGTTGACCGACACCTGGATGGCGACGTGGGTCATGCCTTCATGCGGCGTGGCGCCATGCCAATGCTTGTGTTCGGCGGGGCACCACAGGATGTCACCCGCACGAAACTCCAGCTTCGGCCCGCCCGCGATCTGGGTCCAGCCAACGCCCTCGGTCACGATCAGCGTCTGACCGGCGGGGTGGGTGTGCCACGCGGTACGCGCACCGGGCTCGAAGTGAACGATGGCCCCGGAAACGCGCGACGGCTCATCGCGCTGGAATTGACCGGTGATGGTGGCCTTGCCGGTAAAATACTCCGCCGGACCGTCGACGGTCTTCATGTCCGCTTTGCGTTCGATGCTCATGTCAGTCGCTCCTTGCCGCGCCTGCGCGCCCACGGGCAGCAGCAGCGTGGCGAGGCACATGCCGATCCTCATCATGGTTGCCGCCCTTCCAATCAGCCGATCGTCACGATGACGAGCGTCTCGGACCACAATCTAAGGTGCTGTACACGCCAGCATTACCAGCCCCGCCCGCAACGAGCCGATGAACGATGCTCAACAATGGTGTAGGGGGTCGTCATGCAACTGAGCCGAGCAGACCTAGCGGACTTCGCCTATTTCCTTGCGATTGCCAAGCACGGCAGCTTTCGTCGGGCGGCGACCTCAATGGGCGTTACTACCTCTGCCCTTAGCCACGCGATCACGGCACTGGAGGGGCGTCGCGGCGTTCGGCTATTGAACAGGACAACGCGCAGCGTCACTCTTACCGCAGCGGGTGAGGAGCTTCGTGCCGCCATCGAAGCTCCCATGCAGGTCATAGCTGCGGCGGGCGAGACCCTGGACCGGTATCGCGACGCCCCGGCAGGCCGCGTCAGAATCAACGTTCTTGAGGATGCCGTCGAGCTGTTGCTCAAGCCGGTCATGCCGATCTTCGTGGACCGCTATCCAGAGGTCGCAATCGATATCAGCGTGAGCAATCGGATGATCGATGTCGTCGGCAGCGGCTTCGATGCCGGCATCCGCTATGGCGGCACGGTGCCCGAGGACATGATCGCACAACGGCTGTCTCCGGACCTAAGCTGGATCGCGGCAGCGTCACCGGCATACCTTTCCCGTTTCGGTGCCCCGACTGATCCGCAGGACCTGCAAAACCATCGATGCGTCGGCATCCGCCTGGGGAACGATCAGGTCTATCAATGGGAGTTCGAGCGCGGCGGTAGCGAATGCGCCATTGCGACACCCGGCCCGCTGACTGTCGATGCCAGCCACGCTGCCATCGCGTTTGGACTGTGTGGCTCGGGCATCATCTACGCGACGGAGGCCGCTCTTCGCCCCCACCTCGACAGCGGAGCATTGCAACCGATTTTGAAGGATTGGGCGAGCGCAGGCAGCGGCTTCCACGCCTACTATTCTGGACGCCGACACCTTCCGACCGGGCTGCGCCTGCTGATCGATCTTATCAAAGAGGTACAGCCCCTACGGAGCTGAGCGATTAGGACATGGTGTCAAAACCGACCGATTTTGACACCATGTCCTAATCACCTGGAACTGAAGTAAGCTACATTGCATGTCTCTACGCGAAGGCGGGAGGCACGGATGGTTGGTCGTCAGGCGAACGTATTGGTATTGAGCGCGGCCGATCGCGCGTTCCTGGAATCGCAGGTGCGGCGCCACAAGGCCCCGCGCTCATTATCGGACCGCTGCCGGATGGTTGTGCTGTGTGCGGACGGGCTGCAGAGCAAGGAGGTTGCCGAGCGCCTCGGGGTTCACGAGCATACCGTTGGCAAGTGGCGGCGTCGCTTTGCGCAAGCCGGCGTCGAGGGGCTGACCGACGAGTATCGGGCGGGCCGGCCTCGTACGGTGAGCGATGCGCAAGTCGCACAAGTGATCGAGCGCACGCTGAACACCACGCCCCGGGATGCGACCCATTGGTCGATCCGTTCGATGGCGGCCGAGGCTGGGCTGTCGCACACGACGATCCGCCGGATCTGGAATGCGTTCGGCTTGCAGCCGCATCGGTCGGAGACGTTCAAGCTGTCGAGCGATCCGCTGTTCGTCGACAAGGTACAGGACATCGTCGGCCTTTACCTGTCGCCCCCGACCCGCGCGGTCGTGCTGTGCGTGGACGAGAAATCGCAGATCCAGGCGCTCGATCGCGAGCAGCCGGTCCTGCCCATGGCGCCGGGCGTGCCCGAACGGCGCACCCACACCTACGTTCGCAATGGCACGACATCGCTGTTCGCCGCGCTCGACATCGCCACCGGCGCGGTCATCGGCAAATGCTACAGGCGGCATCGCGCCACCGAATTTCTGGACTTTCTCAGGCAGATCGATGCGGCCATGCCCGAAGGTCCCGAGGTCCACCTCGTGATGGACAATTATGCCACCCACAAGACGCCCAGGATCAAGGCCTGGCTTGCCCGGCGTCCGCACTGGCACGTGCACTTCACGCCGACATCGGCATCGTGGATCAATCAGGTCGAACGCTGGTTCGCCGAGCTGACGCGAAAGCAATTGCAGCGGGGCGTCCACCGATCAACGGCCGAACTCGAAGCCGATATCGCCGCCTTCATCGCCGCCCACAACGAGAAACCCAGGCCCTATAAATGGGTCAAATCGGCCGATGATATCCTCGCCTCGGTCAAACGCTTCTGCCAAAAAACAATGAGGCGAACTTCGGATTCAGGTGACTAGGCTCCGTACTCAATCAACTTGCGATCAGGCGTTTGTGTTGATTCAAGGCTTCTGGATGGAACGGAGGCGTTGGATGGCGCGGCAGTTGACGTGGTTGAGCGATGCGGAGTGGGCGAAGATCGAACCGTTGCTGCCGCAAGGCCGTAGCGGGGCGCGACGGGTCGACGACCGGCGGGTGATTTCAGGCATCGTGCATATGCTGAAGAGTGGTGCGCGCTGGCGCGACTGTCCGCCCGAGTACGGGCCGTACACGACGATCTACAACCGCTTCCACCGATGGAGCCAGCAAGGTGTGTGGTTCGCGGTGTTCGAAGCGCTGACCGGGTATAGCGGAGTATGGGGCTCGGTCGCGATCGATTCGACCAGCATCAAGGTCCACCGCTCGGCGGCAGGCGCAAAAGGGGGGCCTTCGCCCAAGGCATCGGCACATCGCGCGGCGGCCGTACCAGTAAGATCCACGGGCTGACCGACGCGGCCGGGCGCCCGCGTATCCTGCTGATCTCACCTGGCAATCTGTCCGATATGACAATGGCGCCGGCGCTGATCGAAGCGGCGTCAGGCCGCTTCGACCGACTGATCGCCGACAAGGGTTACGACAGCAACGCCATCCGCGCCGCGGTTGAGGCCCAGGGCGCAGAAGTCGTCATACCGTCAACCCGCAGTCGCAAAACCCCAATCCCCTACGATCGCGACGCTTACCGCGCTCGCAACCTCGTCGAGCGACTATGGTGCCGACTGAAGGACTGGCGGCGTATCGCCACCCGCTACGACAAGCTCGCCACAAACTACATGGCCGGTGTCGTCCTCGCCGCCGTCATCACCTTCTGGTGTTGATTGAGTCCGGAGCCTAATCGTCAGTTGGCGGGGTGAGGCGTACTGGTCTTGAAAGGCCACGAAGGCGACGCTGGCGATTTTGGCGCGGCTTCCTTGACGGCCTGGGGGTCATCCAAGTCAATCATGCTGCTGGTCTTCGGGAAAGGCCGGCGCGCGAGCTACGCCTAATATCCTGTTCCGAACCGGAAGGCATTGCGGGTCTGGTTTCGCCGAAATGGCCGGGTTGCCTGTCGCTCCATATATCCTCTAAACTGGATATATGGAAAACAAGTCGGCTATCTCTGCATTGGGCGCGCTCGCGCAAAGCACGCGGCTCGATGTGTTCCGCCTGCTGGTGCGCCATGAACCGGACGGCCTCGCCGCCGGCGAAGTCGCCCGCCAGCTCGACGTGCCGCAGAACACGATGTCAGCGCACTTGGCCATTCTCGCCCGCGCCGGGCTGGTCTGTTCCGAACGGCATAGCCGGTCGATCATCTACCGGGCCGATCTGGACGGGCTGCGCGCGCTGATGCTGTTCCTCGTCAAGGACTGCTGCGCCGGTTCGCCTGAACTGTGTGCGCCGCTTCTGGCCGAACTTACCCCCTGCTGCTGAAAGGACGCCCCGTGGCCGTCGATATCGTGATCTATCACAACCCCGAGTGCGGCACGTCGCGCAACACGCTGGCGATGATCCGCAATGCCGGCATCGAGCCGCACGTCGTCGAATATCTGAAAACGCCGCCCTCACGGGCATTGTTGGTCGAATTGATCGAGCGCGCCGGGATCACGCCCCGCGCTCTGCTGCGCGAGAAGGGCACGCCCTATGCGCAGCTGGGCCTTGGTGACGATGCGCTGTCGGACGACGTGTTGGTGGACGCGATGATGGCGCATCCGGTTCTCATCAACCGGCCACTGGTCGTCTCGCCGCTCGGCGTGAAGCTGTGCCGACCTTCCGAAGCGGTCCTCGATCTGCTGCCCGAGCCACAACAGGGTGCGTTTGCCAAGGAAGACGGCGAAAAGGTCGTGGACGCCGCAGGTCAGCGCATCGCCTGATGCTGCTCGCGCTCGCTATCTTCGTCGTCACGCTCGCGCTCGTCATCTGGCAACCCAGGGGCCTCGGCATCGGATGGAGCGCGCTGGGCGGAGCGGCGATCGCGCTGCTCATCGGGGTCGTCTCGCTCTCCGACGTGCCGGTAGTGTGGGGCATCGTCTGGAACGCGACCGCGACGTTCGTCGCGATCATCATCGTTAGCCTGTTGCTCGATGAAGCCGGGTTCTTTGAATGGGCGGCGCTCCATGTCGCGCGCTGGGGGCGGGGGCATGGTCGCCGGCTGTTCGTGCTGATCGTACTGCTCGGCGCGGCGGTGTCCGCGCTGTTCGCCAATGACGGCGCGGCGCTGATCCTGACGCCGATCGTTATCGCGATGTTGCGGGCGCTAGGCTACAAGGACAAGGCGACGCTGGCGTTCGTGATGGCTCCGGGGTTCATCGCCGATACCGCCAGTCTGCCGCTGATTGTCTCCAACCTCGTCAACATCGTGTCGGCCGACTTCTTCCGGATCGGCTTTGCCGATTATGCCTCAGTGATGGTGCCGGTCGATCTGGCGTCGATCGCCGCGACGCTGGTCGCGCTGCTGCTGTTCTTCCGACGCGACATACCGGCGAGCTATGATGTGGCGCAGCTCCGCGCGCCCGCTGACGCGATCCGCGACCGTGCGACGTTCAAGGCAGGCTGGGTCGTCCTCGCCCTGCTGCTCGCCGGCTTCTTCCTGCTCGAACCCCTCGGCGTGCCGGTCAGCGCCGTGGCCGCTGCCGGTGCGGTCCTCCTGCTCATGATCGCCGCGCGCGGCCACGTCATCCAGACGCGCAAGGTGCTGGCCGGCGCGCCGTGGCAGGTCGTGATCTTCTCGCTCGGCATGTACCTGGTCGTCTACGGCCTGCGGAATGCGGGGCTGACCGATCATCTTGCCGGCCTGCTCGATCGCACCGCGCAAGGCGGCGTGTGGGGCGCGTCGTTCGGGACCGGCATCATCGCCGCGCTGCTGTCATCGGTAATGAACAACATGCCGACCGTGCTGGTGGGCGCGCTGTCGATCGACGCGACGCACGCCACGGGCGCGGTCAAGGAAGCGATGATCTACGCCAACGTGATCGGGTGCGACCTCGGCCCCAAGATCACGCCGATCGGCTCGCTCGCGACTTTGCTGTGGCTGCACGTGCTCGGGCAGAAGGGAATCCGGATCGGCTGGGGCTATTACTTCAAGGTCGGCGCAACGCTGACGATTCCCGTGCTGTTGGTGACACTCGCCGCGCTTGCCATAAGGCTTAGTCTGTAATGCCGCTCCGAACGCTCTCCGACCCCGACCATCTTCCCGCGCTGGATCGCCGCTATGCGCTCGACCGTCCCGCCCTCGGGTTGGGGGCCGGTGATCCTCCCCCGCGCATCCTGCTGCTCTACGGCTCCCTGCGGGAACGGTCCTTTTCGCGGCTGTGTGTCGAGGAAGCGGCCCGCCTGCTGCAATTCTTCGGCTGCGAAACGCGCATCTTTGATCCCGCCACGCTGCCGCTGCCCGATCAGGTGACGGGGGACGATCACCCGGCCGTCCACGAGCTGCGCGAACTGTCGATGTGGTCGGAGGGGCATGTGTGGTGCAGCCCCGAGCGGCACGGCCAGATTACCGGCATCATGAAGCTGCAAGTCGACCACCTGCCCCTGTCGATGGGCGGGATGCGACCGACGCAGGGCCGGACGCTCGCTGTCATGCAGGTGTCGGCCGGATCGCAATCGTTCAACAGCGTCAACACGCTGCGCGTGCTAGGCCGCTGGATGCGGATGGTGACGATCCCGAACCAGTCAAGCGTCGCCAAGGTGTTCAACGAGTTCGACGACGCCGGCCGGATGAAGCCGTCCAGCTACTACGACCGGATCGTCGACGTGATGGAAGAGCTGGTGCGCTTCACGATCTTGCTGCGCCCGCACACTGGCCAGCTCGTCGATCGCTATTCCGAACGAAAGGAAGCTGGGGTGCAGATCGACCCCACAACCGATCTCTCGAGCATCGCCACGGCTCGGGCATAGTGTCACAACCGAACGGTTTTGACACAGCGCACCGGCGGCTTTCGCGCCTTCCGATCCTCAAAGCCGCCTAGCAGGAAAGTCCCCAATGTCGGTCATTCCTTGGGCGCTGGAAAATCCGTCATTGGACGGCGGCTTCTGGCAGATTCGGACGTTCGCTGCGACATGGCTAAACGGCATATTTTGGTCGGCATAGGCCCCCGAGCAATACGAGACCGTCATACCCGCAAGCGTTCTTCCGATGGCCGATCTGGCCATTGGAGAACGATCATGGAGATGCCTGAAACCGAGCGCACCGTCACAAAGCGGCAAGTCTGGAATGCCGGAAGAACCGTCGGTGCGAAGCGTGCCCTCAAACCGAAGCAGATTTGGGAAATTCGGTTCTATCTCAATCAGCGTCGACGCCTGCGAGATCGGGCGCTGTTCGATCTGGCGATCGACAGCAAACTCCGAGGCTGCGACTTGGTGCAGATGAGGATCGGCGACCTTGTCAGCAGCGGGCAAGTCCGAACGCGAGCGATTGTCATGCAGCAGAAAACAGGCCGACCGGTTCAGTTCGAGCTACTTCCAGATGCTCGCGCCAGCCTGCTGGCTTGGCTGGAGCGG
Organism: Sphingomonas sp. Leaf21; assembly: GCF_916858675.1. GTDB lineage: Bacteria > Pseudomonadota > Alphaproteobacteria > Sphingomonadales > Sphingomonadaceae > Sphingomonas. The sequence goes on along the minus strand of NZ_CAKASM010000023.1, from coordinate 1,178 downwards.
CGGGGCGGCACGGTGGACGACTACGTCTTCCCCAGTCGAGTCGATCGTGATGGGCATCTCAGCACTCGCCAGTACGCCAGGCTTGTCGATGAATGGGTGACAGGGGTCGGTCTGATGCGAAGTGAATACGGTACGCACTCGCTCCGCCGAACGAAGGCATCAATCATCTACAGGGCAACCGGCAATCTGCGAGCTGTCCAGATCCTGCTCGGCCATAGCAAGATCGAGAACACGGTCCGCTATCTCGGCATCGATGTGGAAGACGCACTTGCCCTCGCCGAGAACACCGAGATTTGACCTGTCGGCTCCTCGCTCGGGCGAGGGGCCGCCCTTACGGCGCATGGGACAAAACAGCCAAATACGGGGCCTCGCCGAACGGCGGGTTCAACTGTGAGCTGCCGTCCGCCGCTGTCCCGAAAACGATCGGGGCTGTTGAAAAATGCGCTGCTGGTGGTTGTTGCTGTTGGGGGCGGAATGACACCCCAAGGTTCTGCGATCCCGCCTCGCATGGGATCGAGTATCGGAAAAGGGGCGTGCCGGGTGGTGTTAGCCGACCGTGTAGACCTTTTGCACAATGCCTTCTGGCGCACGGTAGGTATGGAAGCCCATCGCTTCATAGTAGCGAAGGCCCGATGGGTTATCAGCGCCGATATAGGCATCGATCTTCTCCAATCGCGCTTGTTCTGCCGCCTCCCGGCTAGATCGAAACAGCGCGCTCCCTACGCCTTGTCGGTGCACGCGCGGGCTGATGTGGGTGCCGATGATCCCCCAGCCCGCCGGAACGTCGTAACGGTTATCCGCTTCCGCTCGAACCAAGGACTGAAAGCCGAGAACAACCCCTTCGTTGTCAATCGCGACCGTGCAACGAATACTGGCCGGGTTGGCGAGATATTGCCGGGTCACGAACGCTTCATCGTTGGGCCGTTCTCGACCTGTATGCGCGATTATCTCGCGTAGAACTCGGCTCATAGCTGCCGCATCATCAAGTGATGCTATGCGGGTGTCCATATATTCCTAACCTCTGTGTCCCCGACGCAGACCTTATGCGCCGGGGGACACGGCCTGCAAACGCCGATGGCACCTCATTCCTGATTGGGAACAGAAACCGTCCGAAAACGCGGATCCTGATTCCCGTGCGCATCTCGGCAGTGTAATCTTCTGGCATGGCGTATATCGAG
>NZ_CAKASM010000022.1 GCF_916858675.1 Sphingomonas sp. Leaf21 | reverse complement strand
TATTCAAGTGGATATGTAACGAGACATACGAACTGGCTTTCCGCTTGTTAACGATCTCAAGGCACCTTGAATGCCCCGAACAACCGCCAAGCCGCCGCCCGCATGTCCCTTCATCAATCAACTATGTCAAAGAGCCGACAACAATACACCGGCAACACCAAATTCCCCCCGTTCCCAGGGCGACCAGTGTGCCAGTCTGTCGTGACTGCAACCAGCGGTCTAAGCGACCACCGCTGCGGTGAAACCCCTCTAGGCCCACCCTCCCAACCGGTCAACACAAAAATCGCCATTTTTCTGTAAAAATCCAAAAAGGCTGGGCTTTCGAGCGGGATACCGGCTCCCAGGCCCTCAGCGGCACGCGGAACCTTTGTGCCATTCGGGAATCGCATCGCGCCGCGGTCCGCCTTAAGAGCTTCTTAGTCACCGCCCCCTAGGGACTGAGCATAGCAGCATGACGTCCCCCCGGATCAGCGTCGCCCTCAGCGTTCACAACAATGCGGCCTATCTGGCGGCGGCATTGGACAGCCTGCTGGCGCAAAGCTTCCATGACTTCGAACTGCTGCTGGTCGATGACGGGTCGACCGACGACTCGCCGAGGATCATCGACCGCTATGCCGCTCTGGACTGTCGTATCCGGGTGCTGCGCCAGCCCAACCGTGGACTGATCGCAAGCCTGAACCGGATCATCGCTGCCGCGCGTGGCGACTATATCGCGCGGATGGACGGCGACGACATCGCGCTGCCCGAACGCTTCGCGCGCCAGCTCGCCTTTCTCGACGCCCATCCGGACCACGGCGTCGTCGGTACGCAGATCCAGGGTATCACCGAGACCGGTGCGCCGCGCCGGGATCATCGCGTGGTACATCCGACCGACCATGCGGAACTGGCCGAAGCGCTCGCGTCGCGATCGCCGCTCTGCCACCCCTCGGTCATGATGCGGCGCGATCTGTTGCAGGCGGTCGGCGGTTATCGCCCGGCCTATCGGCATTGCGAGGATTACGACCTGTGGCTGCGGCTGGTCGATCGGACGCGCATGGCCAATCTGCCCGATCGCCTGATGCTCTATCGCTATTCCACCACCCAGGTGTCGACCCGACATATCCTGACGCAGCATCTGGGCGCGTCGGTCGCGCGGCTGGCGCGGGCCGAGCGGCTGGCGGGGCGGCCCGATCCGACCGAGGGGTGGGACGCGCTGCCGCCGATCGAAACCATGGACGCGGCATTCGGACGCCCCGGTGTCGCCGCGCGCATCCGGGCCGATGTGACACGCGGCATCCTCTACGCCCCCGACGCGCTGGCGGGCGATGGCGCGGCGTTGATCGTCGCGCATCTCGACGATGTGCGCCGGGGCCAGGTTCCCCCGGTCGCCGGACTGTGGCGGGCGGTCGCGCGGCTGGTACGCCATCATCGTCCGGCCGCCGGTATCCGGCTGGCGGCGGCGCTGGCACGGCACGGAGTCCGGCGATGAGTGCGGCATCGGTGCGCGGCGCCGCGCTCTGGTCGATCGGCGCGCAATATATCGCCTTCGCGATCCAGTTCATCGTCAGCGTGCTGATCTCGCGCTTCTTCCTGTCGCCGCCCGAAATGGGCCTGTTCTCGATCGCACTCTCCGCCGCGATGATGGTGTCGGCGCTGCAGGATTTCGGCATCCGCCGTTTCGTCGCGGGCGAGCGCAATCTGACGGAAGAGCAGATCAAGACCTGTTTCTCGGTCTCGGTGATCTTCGCACTGGGCATCGGGCTGCTGATCCTGGCGCTCGCCTGGCCGGTCGCGCGCTTCTACGACAATGCGCGACTGACCCCGTTGCTGGTCATCATCGCCAGCTCCTACCTGATCGTCCCCTTCGGCATCGTGCCGAGCGCCATGCTGCAGCGGCGGATGGACTATTATTCGATGTTCCTGGTCAGCGTCGGTGCGGCGGTGGTCAACGCCGCGCTGTCGCTGGGGCTGGCCTGGGCAGGATATTCGGCTTTCGCGCTCGCCTGGGCGGCGGTCGGACAGCAGGTCGCGCGCGCGCTGATCGGGCAGTGGCGATCGGGCATCCGGCCCCCCTTCCCACCCAGCCTGCGCGGATTGGGGCCCATATTGCGCTTCGGATCGAACAGCTCGCTCCTCTATATCAGCGATGCGATCAGCTCGCGCAGCCCGGACCTGGTCGTGGGGCGCGTCCTGGGCCTGACCGCCGTCGGGTTGTTCAGCCGCGCCTCCAGCCTGGGCGCGCAGTTGCAGATGCTGGTCAGCGGCGCGGTCGACGGCGTCTTCTACCCCGCCTTCGCCAGGCTGCGCGACGCGGGCGCCGATCTGGCCGCGCCCTATCAGCGGGTGGTCGCGGCCTATAGCGGCGCGACCTGGCCCGCCATGGCGTTCCTGGCGACCGCCGCGACGCCGATCGTGCTGCTGCTTTACGGCCCGCGCTGGGGCGGCGTCGCCCACCTCCTCAGCTGGATCGCGATCGGGCAACTGTTCTTCGCGGCCATCCCGCTGCATTTCGAGCTGCCGATCCTGCTGGGACGTATTCGGCGGCTGGTGGTCGTCAACGCACTCGACACCATTGCATCGATCGGGCTGCTGATCCTCGGCGCGTCGATCGGGCTGGAATGGGCGGCGGCGTCGCGCATCCTCTATGGGCTGATCTGGTTCCTGCTCTATGCCGCGCTGATGAAGCCGCTGACCGGGTTTCGCTGGCGCGGGATGCTGGTCGTCTATGGCCAGAGCCTGATGGGGACGCTGGCGACCGTCGCACCGCTCCTGGCGGTCTATCGCTGGGTGGCGCCGCCCGAGACGGTCGGGCTGGGCCTGCTGACCGCGTCGGCGATCGCGGGAGTGCTCGCCTGGGGCGCGGTCATCTATGGCCTGCGTCATCCGATCCGGCTGGAGATCAATGCGATCCTGACCGGCGTCTGGAGCCGGATGGCACGGCGCCGGGTCGAGCGGACCGCCTGATCCAGGGCAAGCCGCGACTTGCCCCGACGGCGAACGGCACCCATAATCGGGTGGATGACTCCTCCCCCATCCGGCCTGGACGATCCCGAAAAGGCGGCATTCGCCTGGGCGCGGTTCCGTCGCATCATGGCATGGATGACGCTGGCCGCCGCCGTCGCGGTCGGCTTTTCGCTGGCGGTGCTCGCGCAGGTCTATGGCACGCTCAACTGGGTGACGATCCTGGGGGTGATCGGCGGGATCGGCGGCATGGTGATGCTGACCGGCGCGCTGATGGGGCTGGTCTTCCTGAGTTCGGGGACCGGCCATGACGAGGATGTCGACCGGCGCTGAGCCGATCCGATCGATTGCACGAGACGACAAAAGGGCCGGTCCCCGCGTGAGGCGGGAACCGGCCCTTTCGTGTCAGGCGTCCGGCCGGACGGCGCGGATCAGCCCGCTGCCGCCTCCGGCTCGACGGGTGCGACCGTGCGGATACGGCGACGGCGCGGCTTGTCCTCGGCGGGTGCGTCGCTCTCCGGCGCGGCGCTGAGCGCGGGGGGCAGGCGATCGGCGTCGAAGCTGGCGGGCTCGGCCTGATCCTGTACCTCGGCGGTGCGTTCGCGGCGCGGACGACCGCGACGACGCGGCGCGTCTTCTTCGGTCTGAAGCGCGGGGGTCTGAAGCGCGGGGGTCTGGGCCATGGGCGCCTCGGCGGCGGCGGGCTGCGACTCCTCGGTCAGGACCGGCTGTTCGGCACGTGCCGGGCGGCGGTCTTCGCGGCGGGGGCGATCGTCGCGATCGCGGCGCGGACGCTCTTCCCGCTGCTGGCTCTCGCGCGGCGCATTGTCGCGATACTGGCGTTCACGACGCGGTTCCGCCTCGCCCTGCTGCTCGCCAGGGCGGATCGGATCGCCTTCGTCGCCATAATCCTCGGCATCATTGTCGAAGCCGTCATCATATTGGTCGTCGCGCGATTCCTGCGGCTGGCGACGCTGGTTCTGCTCCTCGAAGCGCGAGCGGCTTTCGCTCAACACCCGGAAATAGTGATCGGCGAACTGCCAATAATATTCGGTGTTGACCCGGTCGCCCTGACGCTGAGCCTCGGCCGCCAGATTCTTGTACTTCTCGTACAGCTGGTTGGCGTTGCCCCGCGCGCGATTGTCGATGCGATTGCCATTGTCGGGCCGACCGGGATTGCCCGGGCGCTGCCCACCATTGTTGTTGCCGCCACGACCGCGACGGCGGCCGGCCTGCCGATTATTGATCAAGCTGTTCGTCCTTAGTCGTCAAACCAACAAGGTCCACTTTTCCCGGCACCGCGCGCGTCTCGCACGATGCAAAGCTCTGGCGCCCAATGGGCGCTTGCCACGGCCGCCGGACAGCAGCGACTGCATGACGAAGGGTATGGGCATCGGCCCGACATCGACGATCCCGAAAAACGGTGCCCCGAAATAAGGGTGGGAATGCCGAATGTTCGCGTGCCCCTGCGCCCGCTCTAGCGGGTCGGACCTATGTCCTTCAAGTGAAATATGGGGCATCATCGCGATTGTTCAATGTGCCAATAGGGCACGTGGTCGCCCGCCCAGGTCATGATGCAGGCTCACGGCAAGGCCCTGCGCCTCGAGTAGCGCGGTCACCGGCGCGGCCTGTCGGTGCCCGATCTCCACCACCGCCGCGCCGCCGGGGGCGAGCAGGCGGCGCAATTCGGGGGCGAGCAGTCGATAATCGTCCAGCCCGTCGGAACCGGCGAACAGCGCGGAGCCCGGCTCGTAATCGCGCACCTCGGGCGATAGCGGCTCGGCCGTCCCGATATAGGGGGGGTTGGTGACGATGCAGTCGAACGGCCCCACCAGCGCCGTCGCCCAGTCGCCGCGCGCGAACCGCGCCCGCTCGGCCAGCCCGCAGGCGGCGGCATTGGCGACGGCATAGGCCAGCGCCGCCGCCGATCGATCCACCCCCAATCCCCTCGTCCCCCGCCATTCGTCCAGCAGCGCGAGCAACAGCGTGCCCGGTCCGGTGCCGAGATCGAGAAGCGTCGCGGGCTGGCGTCCCCCGAAATGGGCGAGCGCGGCGGCGATCAGCGTCTCGCTATCGACCCTCGGAACCAGCGCTCCCGGCCCGACCATCAGGTCCAGCGTCCAGAAGCCGCGCGTGCCGATGATATAGGCGACCGGTTCCTCGCGCGCGCGTCGCTCGACCAGCGGCCAGAACGCCTCGGGCACGGCGCGCGTCGGATCGAGCAGCAGCGCATTGCGCTCGATCCCCATGGCGTGGGCGAGCAGCAATTCGGCATCGAGCCGCGCGGTCGGCGAGAAGCCGAAACGCGCCGCCGCTTGTGCGAGCGCGGTGCGGGCGTCGCCCGGCTGCGTCATGCCGCGCCATCCGTCCACCCCGGCAAAGGCCGGGGTCCGGCGGCGAGGAGCGAGCCGCCAAAGCCCGTCGCACTCTTCATATGGCTGGGGAACCGGACCCCGGCATTCGCCGGAGCGGCATGGGGAGGCGCGCAGAGAAACACCCCTTACCCATCGAGCGCGGCGAGCCGTTCGGCCTCATCCTCCGCCAGCAGCGCGCCGATCAGTTCGTCCAGTTCGCCTTCCAGGATTTCGGGCAGGCGGTGCAGGGTCAGGTTGATCCGGTGATCGGTCACCCGCCCTTGCGGGAAATTATACGTCCGAATCCGCTCCGACCGATCGCCCGAGCCGACCATCGATCGCCGCGTGCCCGCGCGCTCCGCCGCCAGCCGCTCGCGCTCGGCTTCGTAGAGGCGGGTGCGCAGCACCTTCATCGCCTTGGCGCGGTTCTTGTGCTGCGAGCGCTCGTCCTGCTGAATGACCACCAGCCCGCTCGGGATATGGGTGATGCGGATCGCCGAGTCGGTGGTGTTGACATGCTGCCCGCCCGCGCCCGACGAGCGGTAGATGTCGATGCGCAGATCCTTGTCGTCGATCTGCAGGTCGACCTCCTCCGCTTCGGGAAGCACCGCGACGGTCGCCGCGGAGGTGTGGATGCGCCCGCCGGATTCGGTCACCGGCACGCGCTGCACCCGGTGGACACCGCTTTCGAACTTCAGCTTGGCGAACACGCCCGCGCCCACGACCGAGGCGACCACTTCCTTATAGCCGCCGGTGTCGGGCACCGAGGCGGACATCACCTCGACCCGCCAGCCCTGCCGCTCGGCATAGCGCTGGTACATGCGGAACAGGTCGCCCGCGAACAGCGCCGCCTCGTCGCCGCCGGTTCCGGCGCGGATTTCCAGCATCGCCGCGCGCTCGTCGGCGGCATCGCGGGGCAGGAGCGCGAGCGCCAGCCTGCGATCGGCCTCGACCAGCGCGGTGCGGTTGGCGTGGAGTTCCTCCGCCGCCATCTCGCGCAGCTCGTCGTCGCCGTCCTGCGTCATATAGGTCAGGCTGTCGCTTTCCTGCCGCAACCGGCGCACCTCGGCGGCGGCGTTGGCGACGGGCTCCAGCTCGGCATATTCCTTCGACACCGCGACGAAGCGGTCCGACGGCAGGTCGCCGGTCGCCATCATCGCCTGCAGTTCGTCGCGTCGCGCCTCGATCTGCGCGATGCGTTCGGCGGAGATGGTCGTCATGCGCGCGCCAGCGCTCCCGCCAGATCGCCGAGCGCCACCCGCGTCTGGGTGCCGTCGGACAGCCGCTTCACCGCCGCCTCCCCCGCCGCCAGTTCGTCGTCGCCCAGGATGATCGCATAGGTCGCGCCCTGCGCATCCGCCTTCTGCATCCGACGCTTCATATTGCCCTTATAGGCCATGTCGACCGCCAGCCCGGCGCGGCGCAACGCGGCGACAACCCCCGTCGCGCGCAACTCCGCCGCCGCGCCCATCGGCACCACGACCGCGTCGATGCCCGGGCGCGCCGGTTCGTCGAGCAGCATCGCCAGCCGCTCGACACCCGCCGCCCAGCCCACGCCCGCCGTCGCCGGACCGCCCAGCGACTCGACCAGTCCGTCATATCGACCGCCCGCCAGCACCGTGCCCTGCGCGCCCAGCCGATCGGTCACGAATTCGAACGCGGTATGGCGATAATAGTCCAGGCCCCGCACCAGCCGCGCGTTTCGCGTCCAGGCGACCCCCGCCGCGTCGAGCCCCGCCGTCACCGCGTCGAAGAAGCCGCGTGCTTCCGGCGTCAGATAGGCGTCGATATCGGGCGCCGCGTCGGCGATCGGCCGGTCGCGCGGATCCTTCGAATCCAGGATGCGCATCGGGTTCTTGTCGAGCCGCACCAGGCTGTCCTCGGAGAGTTCGCCCCGATGCGCCTCGAAATGCGCGACCAGCGCCGCGCGCCAGGCGTCGCGCGTCTCCGCATCGCCCAGCGTGTTGAGCTGAAGCGTCACGCCCTCGGCGATGCCCAGATCGTGGAGCAGCTGGTCGGCCATCACGAGCAGCTCGACATCCGCCGCCGGTTCGGCCGCGCCCAGTATCTCGGCGTCGATCTGGTGGAACTGGCGATACCGCCCCTTTTGCGGGCGCTCGTAGCGAAAGACGGGGCCCGAGGTCGCGAGCTTGAGCGGCACATATTGCTGCCACCCCTCGGTCAGATAGGCGCGCGCGATCCCCGCGGTGAACTCCGGACGCAGGGTCAGCATGTCGCCGCCGCGATCGGGGAAGGTGTACATTTCCTTCGACACGACGTCGGTCGTCTCTCCGATCGAGCGCGCAAAGACCTGCGTGTCCTCGAACACCGGCAGGTCGAGACGCTGGAAGCCGTAGAGGCGATGGACATGCTCGAACCGCGCCAAGACATGCGCGAAACGGCGCTGCTCGTCGCCGAAGATGTCCTGCGTGCCGCGCACGCGCTTGGGGGTTTCGATCCGTGCCATAGAAGTGGCGCTATCTAGGGTAGCGGAGCGCCGTGCGCTAGAGTGCGATCACGCCTCGCGCGCCAGCCAATCCGCCAGCGCGAGTTCGTCGCTGGGACAGGTCTCGGCACACATGCTGTGCCGCATGATCTCCAGCGCCCAGCGACGATGCGAATCGCTTTCGCTCGCCACCGTGTCGCCCGGCACCCACAGGTCATATTCGCGCATATGCGCATCGGCCGCCGTGAACAGGACGCAGATGTCCGCCGCCACGCCGGTCAGGATCAGCCGACCGACGCCCAGTTGCGGCAGGAGCACGGGCAGATTGGTGGCGTAGAAGCCCGAAAATTGCGGCTTCACCACGAAGAAGTCGCTGTCACGCGGGCGCAGCGCGGCGATCAGCGCGCGGCCCGGACTGTCCGCCCGATCGCAATGCTCGACGATCGAGGAGCGCTCGGAATGCCAATGGCCGAAATTGTCGTTGACGTAGATCACCGGCACCCCGGCGGCGTCCGCCTCGCCGCGAAGCGCGACGATCCGCTCGGCGGCCGCCTCGGCCGGGGGTCGCAACTGCTCGCCGCCCTCGAAATCGAGGTCGTTGATCATGTCGATGATGATCAGCGCGGCGGCATGGGATGGAGAATCGGCCATGCGCGATCATGTCATGATCGAACGGTGGCGGCGTTGATCCATCTCTATGCCCCCTCCCCGCCGGTCACGGAGAGGGGGCACCCCGGCGTCAGGCCTTCAGACCCTTGGCCATGTTGAGGTGCGCGGTCACCGTCGGGATCAGGCCGGTGGCGAAGGTCTTGAGCGGCGCGGAGTCGCCGGTCGCGGCATAGGCCTTCAGCGTGTCGAGCGTCTGCTGATGCCCCGCGGTCTGCGCGGCGATATAGGCCTGGTCGAAGGCGGTGCCGTTCAGCCCCTTCATCTGGTCGAGCGTCTGCTGCTGCTGGGCGTTGAGCGCGGGATCGGGGGTGATCGCGGGGGTGGTGGTGCCCGCCACCGTCTTCAGCTTGGCGGTCGAGGCGGTGTGCGCGTCGATCATCTTGCGGGCATAGCTCTTGACCGAGGCCGAGGCGCCGTTGGTCAGCGCCAGCTTCGACGTCTCGATCTCGAACGCATCGCTCGCTGCCGCTGCATTGGCGAAGACCTGCGACGCGGGCAGCGCGGCCGACGTGGCGTCGGCCATTGCATTGCCCTCGGCCATGCCGTTGGTCGACATCGTATCGGCCGTCATCGAATTCTGTGCCTGCGGTTCGCTGCGATTGCAGCCCGCAAGGGCCAGAAGGGCGGCGGCGCCGAGGGCGGTTGCGCGAATGCTCATGCCAGTAAGCTCCTAGAATTGTTCGACTAGCCGTCTAAGCGCGCCGTGACGCGGGACGTTCCTTCGTATCCGGACCCGAATGCCGATCGCATCGTTTGAACGCTGACAATCGCCGCCGGGCGAAACGAGGAAGGAACTGGCATCATGAGCATCTTCGGCAATATCCTGGGCAAGATCTTCCATCACGGCGCGGCCAGGCCCGCTGATCCGGCCCCAGCTCCGGCGCCCGCACCCACCACGACCCAGGCCGCGCCACAGCAGCCCGCGCCAGCCCCAGCCCCCGCGCCGACTCCCGAACCCGCCGCGCAGCCGGTCGATGTCGGCGCGGTGCTGAGCGAGATGGCGTCGATGAAGAATGGCGGCGGCAATTATCAGAGCTCGATCGTCGATCTGCTCAAGCTGCTCGATCTCGACTCCAGCCTCGCCGCGCGCAAGGAACTGGCCAACGAACTGGGCGTCCACGCCGCCGAGGACGGCTCGGCCGAACAGAATATCGCGCTGCACCGCGCGGTGATGGCCAAGCTCGCCGAAAATGGCGGCATCGTGCCCGACAGCCTGCGCAACTGAGGCGCAGCGCCGACGCGCGTCGCCCCCCATCCAGGGGAGCGGGAAGGATAGCCAAGCGGGGGGCGACCGGATTACACCCGGCGCATGACCACCACCCGCTGGCAGCGCCTGAAGGCGCATATCGGTGACCGGATCGCGCCGCCGCGATTCCTGGCCTTCGCGCTGATCCTCTTGGTCGCGGGGGCGCTGCTGGTGCCGTCGCTCGGGCTGACGCGCGGAATCCTGGCAGGGTTCGATCTCGCCGCCTTCCTGTTCCTCCTGTCGCTGGTGCCGCTGCTTCGTCAGGGGCAGGCGGCGAAGATGCGACGGCGGGCGGCGCAGAACGATGCCAATCGCGCGGTGCTGCTGGTCTTTTGCGGCATCGTGTTGTTCGTCATCCTGATCGCGGTCGGCGGCGAATTGCGCGGGCGCAACAGCGTCGTCACCATCGCGCTGGTCGTCGTCACGCTGATCCTCGCCTGGCTGTTTTCCAACATCGTCTATGCGCTGCACTACGCGCACCTCTATTACAGCGCGGGCGAGAAGGGGGATGCGGGCGGACTGCAATTCCCCGACACGGCCGAGCCGGACTATTGGGATTTCCTCTATTTCTCGGTGACGCTCGGCATGACCTTCCAGACGTCGGACGTGTCGATCGCGTCGCGGCGGATGCGGCGGGTGGTGACCGGCCAGTGCCTCGCGGCGTTCATCTTCAACCTCGGGGTCATCGCCTTCACCGTCAACGTGCTGGGCGGCGGGGGCGGTGGCGGATAGCCGCATCCCCGTCCCGGTTCGGGAAAAGGGTCTGGACGGCTGGCCTATCGGGTGCCTAACCTGATCGCATCTCCTTCCGCCGCAAAAGGCTTTCCATGATCCGTCCCGTGTTCCGCGCCCTCATCGTCGCATCCCTGCTGTCGACCGCCGCCGTCTCGCTGGCCCAGGTGCCCCCCGGCAACTCCGCCCCCGCCGGCCCCCTGCCCTTCGTCGACACCATCCCCGATGCGGTCGACACGCCCTATCCCGGCACGATCAAGCTGGTCGTGAACGCCACCGATACCGACCGTGGCATCTTCCGCATGAAGGAGACGATCCCGGTCGCCAAGGCGGGGCCGATGGCGCTGCTCTTCCCCAAATGGCTGCCCGGCGCGCACAATCCGCGTGGCGAAATCGAGAAGCTGGCGGGCCTGGTGATCAGGGCGAATGGCCGCATCCTGCCCTGGACGCGCGACCCCGTCGACGTCTTCGCCTTCCATATCGACGTGCCGTCGGGCGCGAAGCAGCTCGACCTGGAGTTCCAGTTCCTGTCGGCGACCAAGCCGGACCAGGGCCGGATCGCGGTCACCCCGACGATGATCTCGCTCGAACCCAATTCGCTCAGCCTCTACCCGGCGGGCTATTACACGCGGCAGATCCCGATCCAGATGACCGCGATCTTCCCCACCGGCTGGACGGCGGCGGGCGCGGTCCCGGCCAAGGCGTCGGGCTCGACCTACACCTACGACACGACCAACTACGAGATCCTGGTCGATTCGCCGGTCCTGGCGGGCAAGTACGGCAAGGTCTTCCCGCTCAGCCCGCGCGTGAACCTGAACGTCTTCGCCGACAACGCGGCCGAGCTCGCCGCCAAGCCCGAGCAGATCGCCGCGCACCAGCGCCTGGTCGATCAGGCGGTCAAGACCTTCGGCGCGCAGCATTACGACCATTACGAATTCCTGCTGTCGATCAGCGACCAGCTCGGCGGTATCGGCCTGGAGCATCACCGTTCGTCGGAGAATGGCGTGACGCCGGGCTATTTCACCGACTGGGATTCGGGGCCGGGCCGTCGCAACCTGCTGCCGCACGAATTCACGCATAGCTGGGACGGCAAGTTCCGCCGTGGCGCCGATCTCTGGACCCCCGATTTCCGCACGCCGATGCGCAACTCGATGCTGTGGGTCTATGAGGGGCAGACGCAATTCTGGGGCTATGTGCTCCAGGCGCGCGCCGGGCTGGTGTCCAAGCAGGACACGCTGGACCAGTATGCGTCGATCCTGGGCATCTACGACACCGCCCCCGCGCGTCAGTGGCGCGACCTGCTCGACACCACCAACGACCCCATCATCTCGTCGCGCAAGCCCAAGGGCTGGACCAGCTGGCAGCGCTCGGAGGATTATTACAACGAGGGCCTGATGGTCTGGATGGAGGTCGATGCGATGCTCCGCCAGAAGTCGAACGGCACCAAGTCGATCGACGACTTCGCCAGGGCCTTTTTCGGCATCCGCGACGGCGACTGGGGCGAGGTCACCTATAATTTCGACGATATCGCGAACACGCTGAACGCCATCGTGCCCTATGACTGGGCCGGTTTCCTGCGCCGTCGCCTGACCGAGACGGGCCAGCCCGCGCCGATCCAGGGCTTCGCGATGAACGGCTACAAGCTGGTCTACACGCCCGAGCCGACCCCGACCTTCAAGCAATCGGAGAAGGGCCGCACCGATGTCAGCTACTCGCTGGGCATGGTCGTCTCGACCGCGGGGGACGTGACCAGTTCAATTTGGGACAGTCCCGCGTTCAAGGCGGGGATCGACGTGGGCACGCAAATTCAGGCAGTGAACGGCGAAAGCTATACGGGTGACCGTCTGAAGGCCGCGATCGTGGCGGCCAAGGATCCGGCCATGCCCATCAAGTTGGTGATAAAGAGCCAGGACCGCATTCGTGAAGTGACTTTGGCCTATACCGGCGGCCCACGTTACCCGCGTCTGCAAAAGGTCGGAACCGGCGAGACCGGGCTCGATCGTTTGTTGACCGCACGCTGATCTCATCCGGACGGGAGCGTTACCGTCCTCTATCGACTCCCCGTGGCGGGTTGCGCTATCGCGCCCGCCATTGTTTTTCCACCGGAACGCGTTTCCGGCCTGTTTGGCAAAGAAAGACTGACCGATGCGTATCGACCTCATTCCTGTCGGCAAGAATCCCCCCGACGACCTCAACGTCGTGATCGAAGTGCCGACCGGCGGCGAACCCGTGAAGTATGAGTTCGACAAGGCGAGCGGCGCGCTGTTCGTCGATCGCATCCTGCACACGCCGATGCGCTATCCGGCCAATTACGGCTTCGTGCCGCACACGCTCAGCCCCGATGGCGATCCGCTCGACGCGCTGGTCGTCGCGCGTTCGCCCTTCATCCCGGGCTGCGTCGTCCGGGCCCGCCCGATCGCCGTCCTGAACCTGGAAGACGAAGCCGGCGGCGACGAGAAGCTGGTCTGCGTGCCGGTCGATTCGACCTTCCCCTATTATTCGAACGTCGGCGGCCGCGACGATCTTCCCGAGATCGTCTTCCAGCAGATCGAGCACTTCTTCACCCACTATAAGGACCTGGAGAAGAAGAAGTGGGTGCGTATCGGCACCTGGGGCGACCGCGACGAAGCCCGCCGCATCGTCGTCGAGGCGATCGAGCGCTATGACGCCGCCAAGCAGAAGGGCGAAGAGCCGCACGACCACGACGTGCCCGGCCGCGCCTGAACCACTCGGATGGTTCGAAAGACGCCTCGGTGCCCGGTGCACCGGGGCGTTTTTTTGTTCCTCCGCCTCGCTCCCCTCCCGCAGGCGGGAGGGGCTGGGGGAGGGCAGTCCCGGACCATGGGGAGAGGACGGGGCCGTGGCCTTCGACCGACGCGCAGGCTGAACGGAGGCCGGATAAAGGCCCACCGTTCACGCTGGGCGAAGTCGAACCTACCGTCCCGCCAACCGCGCCAGCGCCGCGCCCGACACACGTTGCACGGTCCACTCGTCCATCGCCTCCGCCCCCATGGCGCGATAGAATGCGATCGCGGGCGCGTTCCAGTCGAGCACCGACCATTCGAAGCGCCCCCAGCCCCGATCGACCGCGAGCCCGGCAAGGTGGATCAACAGCGCCTTGCCAACCCCGGCACCGCGCGCGGCGGGGGTGACGTAGAGATCCTCCAGATACAGCCCCTGCCGCCCGGTCCAGGTCGAAAAATTGGCGAAGAACAGCGCGAAGCCCACGCCCACACCATCGCGCTCGGCGATCACGGCCTCCGCCGCGGGCCGTTCGCCGAACAAGGCCGCCTCCAGCATCGCCTCGGTCGCGACCACCGCATCGGGCTCGCGCTCGAACGCCGCCAGTTCGCGCACGAAGCGCAGAATGGTCGCGGTATCGGCGCGCGCCGCCGCCCGGATGGTAATGCTCATAATCCCGCCTCGCTCTGGGGTCCCGGCCCCGGCCGCCGCACCGCGACGACGCATCCCCCGATGATCAGCGCCGCCCCGGCCAGCGTGAAGGGCGACACGCGCTCGCCGAAGACGGCATAGCCCAGACAGGCCGCCCAGACGAAAGCGGTATATTCGACCGGCGCCAGTATCTGCGCCTCCGCCCGCGCATAGGCCCAGGCCAGCAACAAGGCCGACAGGCTGCCCAGCAACGCGGCGGCGAGGATCGCGGGCCACTGCCCCATGGCGGGCCAGTGCGAAACGAAGGGCGCCGCGGGGGTCATCAGCACGGCGATCACCAGCATGGTGAACAACGCGACCTCGGTCGGCCCCGCGACCTGCGCCTGCCGCCGCAGCAACACCAGGCTGACGGCATAGAGGATCGAGGCGGCCAGGATGGCGAGCGAGCCGAGCACGACCTCGGTCGAGGCCTGTGCGCGTACCTCGCCGCCCGCGATCACCAGCACGCCCGCGCCCGCGATCAGCGAACCCCAGATCGCGGCACGGCGGACCTTCTCGCCCAGCGCGACCGCCGCCAGGAACAGCGCGATCAACGGCGACAGGAAGGTCAGTGCGATGCTCTGCGCCATCGGCACGCGCGCCAGCCCCCAGAAGAACAGCAGCACCGACGCGCCCCCGGTCGCACCACGCGCGACATGCAGGGTCAGCGCCTCGCGCCCCGGCCAGCGTCCGCGCCTGGCGAGGAACAGCGCGGCCGTGATCGCCACCCCGACCCAGGAGCGCCACAGCACCGCGCTATACGCACCGCTGTCGATCGACAGCCGCTTCATCAGCGTATCCATCACCGAATAGATCGCGATCCCCAGCGCGGCGGCGCCGAAGGCGATGACGGGAGAGGGACGCGCGTTCATGAACCGGGCGATACCGGCCGCGACGGCGAAAGGCGAGGACTCCCTCGCCAGGTTCCGCATCTCATGGCGCCCATTCCCCCCTCCGACCGAGAAAGGAGGGCGCGTCGGATTAAACCCCGCCCGGCATCCGTTGCCCGTTCAATCAGGACACCAAGGGACAAAGGGTATGAAGACGCTCCTCGCAGCAACCGGTCTGGCCATGCTGATCGCGGCGCCCGCCGGGGCACAGGTCACCGCGTCGATCGGCGCCGACTATGCCTCGGGCAAATACGGCACCGGCCAGCAGGTACGCAGCGCCAGTTCCACCGCCACGCTTCGCGCCAAGCGTAAACGGGTGACGGTCTTCGCCGCGCTACCCGTCGTGCAGGTCGACGCGCCGGGCAATGTCATCGCGCCGGGCGGGCCGCTGGGCCTGCCGATCTTCACCGATCCCACCCGCCCCGCCACCCGCGTGAAGCGCAGCGGCCTGGGCGATGCCGTGGTCGGCGCGTCGGTCCAGCTCATCGAGCCGCGCCCGCATCGCCTGGCACTCGCGCTGACCGGAACCGCGAAGCTGCCGACCGCGTCCGCCGCGCGCGGGCTGGGGACCGGCAAGGCGGATTACTCGGTCGTCGCGGAGGCGGCGGTGCCGGGCAAGGTCACCCCCTTCGCCGCGGTCGGGCACAGCTTCATCGGCCAGCCCGATGGCTATCGCCTGCGCGACGTGACCAGCGCGCGGGGCGGCCTGGCCCTGCGCGTCGGCAAGGGAAGCGAGGTCAATGTCTCGTACAATTACGCATCACGGGTCAGCGACCAGATCGCCGATCGGCAGGAGGTCGGCGCGGGCGTCGACACCGCGCTGTCACGACGCCTGTCGCTGGGCGTGCAGGGCAGCGCCGGGGTCAGCAAGGGCGCGCCGGACATGGGCGCGGGGGTGCGGCTGGGACTGCGGCTGTAATCATTCGTCCGGGCTAGGCGGGTCCCGCTTTGCTTCCCTCGCCCCTCGCAGAGGGGAGAGGGTTGCGTAGACTTGGTCTTTGCGGGAGCAAAGGCCTTAGTCGGAGCTGGGTGAGGGGTGGGCGCGCGGAGCGCGCGCGAGCCTTGCGGCTCGCTCGACCCCTCACCCAAGCTTCGCTAGCCAGCAAAGCCGGCAAGCTCCGCTAACCCTCTCCCCTTTCCAGGGGAGAGGGAAAGACAGAGCGGAATGAACGTCGACCGGATCTGGGCTCTGTCCCCATCTCACGCCAGCATGGCAGGATATGATCCCGCGTCAACGGTGCGACGGGAAGCGGGATGGGCGCGGCTGGATCGACCCAGATCACCTCCTCGATCTCGGCCGCGGGAACCGGGTCATGCCCGGTGCGCAGATGGAAGACATGCGCGTCGACCCGGTGGTCGGGCTCGTTGGCGGCGGGCGCGTCGAAATGCCCGAGCGGTCGAAGGTCGGCCGGGGAGACGACCAGGCCGATTTCCTCCTCGAGCTCGCGACACAGCGCGGTCGCGGCATCCTCGCCGGGTTCGATCTTGCCACCCGCCTGCATGAAGAACCGCGTTCCCGCCTTGCGGACCAGCAGAACGCGGCCGGACGCATCCTCGATCAACGCGGCGGCGATATGGATGATGGTCATGCCACCGGACGTAACGACATCACGTCCGCCCCTGCAAGCGAAGGTCCGCGAAACGCCGTGAGGCCGGATCGACATTCCGCTTATTCTCCCCTCTCCCCTCTACGAGGGACGAGGGATGGACAGGCATGGTTGAATGTCGATCGGCCCTGGGAGAGGCAACAGGAACCGCCCGACCCCAAGGCGACCGAATCACTCCGCCGCGATCGCCGCCTTGGTAACGTCCGCCGCGTCGAGTTCGGCGGCCTTGGCCTCGACCAGCTTGACGATATGGTCGACCATGTCGGCATCCTCGACCGTGTGGTCGGTCAGACCCGACAGATAGACCATGTGCTTGCCGTTACCGCCGCCGGTCACGCCGATATCGGTCTCGCGCGCTTCGCCGGGGCCGTTGACGACGCAGCCCAGCACCGACAGCGACATGGGCGTGCGGATATGCTGCAGCCGCTCCTCCAGCACCTGTACCGTGCGGATCACGTCGAAGCCCTGGCGCGCGCAGGACGGACAGGACACGACACGAACCCCGCGATTGCGGATGCCCAGCGCCTTCAATATCTCGAAGCCGACGCGCACCTCTTCCTCGGGCTCGGCCGACAGCGAGACGCGGATGGTGTCGCCGATCCCGAACCAGAGCAGCGAGCCGATGCCGATCGAGGACTTGACCGTCCCGCCGATCAGCCCGCCCGCCTCGGTGATGCCAAGATGCAGCGGGCAGTCGGTCGCCTCGGCCAGCCCCTGATAGGCGGCGACCGCCAGGAAGACGTCGGACGCCTTCACCGCGACCTTATATTCGTGGAAATCGTGATCCTGGAGCAGCTTGATATGGTCAAGCGCCGATTCGACCAAAGCCTCCGGGCAAGGCTCGCCATATTTCTCCAGCAGATCCTTTTCCAGCGAACCCGCGTTCACCCCGATTCGAATGGCGCAGCCATTGGCCTTGGCGGCCCGTACAACCTCCGCGACCCGCTCCGACGAGCCGATATTGCCCGGATTGATGCGCAGACAGGCCGCGCCCGCATCCGCCGCCTCCAGCGCGCGCTTATAGTGGAAATGGATATCCGCGACGATCGGAACCCGCGCCGCCTTGGTGATCTTGGCCAGTGCCGCGGTCGAATCGGTGTCGGGGCAGGAGACACGGATGATGTCCGCCCCCGCCTCCTCGCAGCGCCGGATCTGGTTGATCGTGGCGACCGGATCGCTGGTCGGCGTGTTGGTCATGGTCTGCACGGTCACGGGGGCGTCGCCGCCCACGGGCACGTTGCCCACCATGATCTGACGGCTTTGGCGGCGGACGATGTCGCGCCAGGGACGAATGGACATGGGCCCACTATACGCGCAAGCGCGTTGCGGTTCAAAGTCAGTGCTGTACCAGAACCGAGATTCATGACCGCCGCCGCCCCGATCCCCCGCCATTACGGCCTAGACTGGCTGCGTGTCGGCGCCTTCGCCATCTTGATCCTCTATCATATCGGCATGGTGTTCGTGCCCTGGGGCTTCCACGTCCAGCTCGCGCGGCTGCCCTGGGTCGCGATCCCGATGCTGGCGAGCAATCCGTGGCGGCTGATGCTCCTCTTCGTCGTGTCGGGCTATGCCACCCGCGCGCTGGCGGTGCGGCACCCGACGATCCTCAGCTTCGTGCGCGGCCGCAGCATCCGGCTGCTCGTGCCCCTGATCTTCGGTATCGCCATATTGGTGCCGCCACAGATCTGGGCCGAGCTGGCGAGCAAATATGGCTATCCCGAATCCTTCTGGTCCTTCTGGCTGCACGACTGGCTGGGCTTTCGCGCGATCGGCGGCGTGGTGCCAACGCCCGCCTGGAACCATCTGTGGTTCGTCGGCTATCTCTGGGCCTATACCATGGCGGTCGCGGCGATGCTGGCGCTGGGTCCCCGAATCGCGAGACATGCGCAGGCCTGGTTCGACCGGCTGTTCGGCGGCTGGGGCGGCGCGGTGCTGCCCCTGGTCTGGCTGCTGCTGGTCGACATCAAATTCTTCCCCGGCCAGTCGGAAACCCATGGCCTGATCGACGACTGGCTGGCGCATGCGATCTATTTTCCCGCGCTGTTGTTCGGCTTCGGCATGGCGGGGTCGGAACGGGTGCTGGACAGCTTCCGCCGCGGCTGGGCGGTCGCGGGCGCCATCGCGCTCGCCAGCTATGCGGTGGCGGCGGGGCTGGAATGGCGCTGGCCCGGGCTGGCGGGCGCGCCGCCGGGCCTCGGCATCGTCTTTGCCGGTGCGCGTGCGGTGCAGGGCTGGATGGCGGTCGTCGCGCTGATCGGCCTGGCAGAGCGCTTCTGGAACCGCGACCATCCGTGGCGTCGGACGCTGACCGAGGCGGTCTTTCCCTTTTACCTGATTCACCAGACGATCATCATCCTCGTCGCCTTCCATCTCCGCCGGGCGGGGCTGCCGCTATGGCTGGATGCGGCGATCCTGATCGCGGCGACGGTGGCGGGGTGCTGGGCCTTCTACCGGATCGGGCGCGAGGTACGCTGGCTTCGTCCGCTGATCGGGCTCCGCCCCCGGGGGATGCCAGGCAGGCCGTGATCTGATAGGGGCGCCGCATATCCCCTGCGCTTTATCGGAGTTTCGTCATGCCCGCTTCCTGGTCGCTGGTCATCCATGGCGGCGCGGGCCGGATCACGCGGGACGTCCTGACGCCCGAACAGGATGCCGGTGCGCGCGCGGCGCTCGACGCGGCGCTGACCGCCGGATCGGCGATCCTGGCGCTGGGCGGCCACGCGCTGGACGCGATCGAGGCGGCGGTCCGCGTGCTGGAGGACGATCCGCATTTCAACGCGGGGCGCGGCGCCTGCTTCACCCATGAGGGCACCATCGAGCTCGACGCCGCGATCATGGACGGGCGCGACCGCCGCGCCGGATCGGTCGCCGGCGCGACCCGGACCCGCAACCCGGTGTCGCTCGCCCGCAGGGTGATGGAGGCCAGTCCCCATGTTCTGCTCGCCGGGCCGGGGGCGGATCGGTTCGCGGTCGAACAAGGGCTGCCGCAGGTCGACCCCGACTGGTTCCACACCGACGAGCGTCGTCGCCAGCTCGACGAGCTGCTGTCGCGCGATGGCGACGCCTTCGACAGCGACATGAAATACGGCACCGTCGGCGCGGTGGCCCGCGACATGCAGGGCCATGTCGCCGCCGCGACCTCGACCGGGGGCGTGACGGCCAAGCGCTGGGGCAGGATCGGCGATTCGCCGCTGATCGGGGCGGGCACCTTCGCCGACGACCGCGCCTGCGCGGTATCGTGCACCGGCTCGGGCGAGGTCTTCATCCGCGTCGGCGTCGGACACGAGATCGCGGCGCGCCGCCGTTTCACCGGCGAGGACGTGCAGGCCGCCGCCGACGCCGTACTGGCCGAGGTCAGGACGCTGGGCGGCACGGGCGGCACCATCGTCGCGGCGCCCGATGGCAGCATCGCCTGGAGCATGACGACCGCGGGCATGTATCGCGGCCGCGCGACCGGCACCGGCGAACATCGGGTGGCGATCTATGCCGATGAGGGATAAAGGGCGTGGCATGAAGCACTTGCGTATCCTGATCGGGATGCTGGCGGGCCTGTTCCTCGCCTCCCCCGCCGCCGCCTACTGGGAATATGGCCATCAGACCGTCGCGGCCATCGCCTGGGCCAATGTCACGCCACATGCCCGCGCCGAGATCCGCCAGATCCTGCGCGCGCAGACCCAGCTCGACACCCCGACCTGCCCGGTTCGCACGATCGAGGAGGCGAGCGTCTGGCCCGATTGCGTCAAGCCGTTGAAGGACGAGGCGGGCAAGTCGCGCTTCGGCTATGCCTATAGCTGGCACTATCAGAATGTGGACATCTGCCAGCCCTTCCGCCTGCCGCCCGCGTGCGACACCGGGGATTGCGTCTCGGCGCAGATCCCGCGCCAGCTCGCGGTTCTGAAGGACAAGCGCGCCAGCCGTAAGGACCGGGTGATGGCACTCGCCTTCCTGGTCCATTTCGTCGGCGACCTGCATCAGCCGCTGCATGCCGGCGACAAGGGCGACAAGGGCGGCAACGACACCCATGTCGATTACGGCATCTATGCGACGCCCAGGCTCAACCTGCATTCGGTATGGGACGGGCTCTTGGCCGAGCGCGCGATCTCCACCCCGCCGAGGCTGGTCCGCCGCTATCCGCTCGCCGAGCAGCGCCGCGAGTCGGCCGGGGGCGTGATGGCGTGGAGCCGCGAGAATTGGGCGGTCGCCAAGCGCGCCTATGCCGCCGCGATGGGCGGCGACGCCTGCCAGCCGACCCCGCCGCAGATGCACATGGACGAAGCCGCGATCAAGGCGATGGCCCCGGTCGAGCGCGAACAGATCAAGCGCGGCGGGTTGCGGCTGGCGAAGCTGCTGGACAGCGCGTTCAAATCCTGACCCGATCCTCCCCAAGCCATGCTTGGGGAGGAATTGCGCGCCACAGGAGATCGGGCCCGGCGCCCCTTGATCGGGCCGCCGGGCCGTTGGTCGTCAGCTCAGGACGATGGTCACCGCGCGACGGTTCTGCGCGTAGCTGGCATCGTCCGAGCCCAGCGCGATCGGGCGTTCCTTGCCATAGCTGATCACGTTCATCCGGTCGGGCGACACGCCGCGCGCCGCCAGGTAATTCTTCGCCGCATTGGCGCGGCGGTCACCGAGCGCGAGGTTGTATTCGCGGGTGCCGCGCTCGTCGCAATGCCCTTCGATCGTGATCCGGACATTGGGATAGCGCTGCAACCAGGCGGCCTGGCTGTCGAGGATCGCGCGCGCCTCGGGATCGATATCATATTGGTCGAGCCCGAAATGGACCGTGTTCGACGTCACCGAGCGACGGAAGTCGGCGTCGGAGCCGGGGACGACCGCGCCGTTCGGGTTGGCGTTGGCACCCGCATTGGGATCGATCGGCGCATTCTGGTCGACCGGCGCGGGCGGCAGCACCGGGGGCCGCTTCTTGGCGCATCCGGCGATCGCGAGCGCCATGGTGGCGACGACGAGCGTGGTCTTGATCTTGGTCACTGGCTATCACTCCCTTTGAGTTCGGTTCGACCCGATGGCGGCCGACCGTAAACGCTTACGGACGCAACGGCCCCCAGGCCGGATCCGATCCGTCGAGCGGGGTCGGGATGCGGCGCTCGTTGACCCCGGTCAGGTCGACCATCCACACATCCGCCTTGCCCGACGCCCCTTGCGTCGAGCGCTGGAAGGTGATGACGCGGCCATTGGGGGACCAGCTCGGCCCCTCGTCCTGCCAGCTGTTGGTCAGCAGCTTTTCGCCGCCGCCCGACGGGCTCATGATACCGATCCGGAACGCCCCGCCCAGCTTGGTGAAGGCGATGAGGTCGCCGCGCGGGCTCCACACCGGCGTCGCGTAACGCCCGCCGCCAAAGCTGATCCGCTGCTGGTTGGAGCCGTCGGCGTTCATCACATAGATTTGCTGCCCGCCCGAGCGGTCGCTCTCGAAGACGATCTTCGAGCCGTCGGGCGAATAGCTGCCGCCGGTGTCGATGCCCGGCGCATTGGTCAGTCGCTGCGGCGTGCCGCCCTGCGACGAGACGCGGTAGATATCGGTGTTGCCCGCCTGCGCCATCGAGAACAGGATCCAGCGGCCATCGGGCGAGAAGCGCGGCGCGAAGGTCGTCGCGGCATTCTGCACCACCAGCCGCTGGCGCCCCGAACCGATGTCATAGACATAGATGGCGGGCCGCTTGTCGACATAGCTCATATAGACGATCGACTGCTGATTGGGTGCGAAGCGCGGGGTCAGCACGATCGACTGGCCGTTGGTCAGGAAGCGGTGGTTCGCGCCGTCCTGGTCCATGATCGCCAGCCGCTTGATCCGCCGCCCCTTGGGCCCCGTTTCGGAGACATAGGTGATCCGGCTGTCGAAATAGGGGCCTTCGCCGGTCAGCTTGGTATAGATGGTATCGGCGCATTTGTGCGCCGCGCGCCGCCAGTCGGACGGCGGCACCACGAAACCCTGCCGCGCCAGTTCGCTCCGCGCCAGCACGTCATAGAGATAGCAGCCGACCGTCAGCGTCCCGTCGCCATTGGCGCGGACATAGCCCTGGACCAGCGCCTGCGCGCCGGTGCCGTTCCAATAATCGAAGGCGGGCGCGGTCACTTCCGGAAAGGACACGGTGCGAAGCTGCGCGGGAGGAACGGGCGTGAACAGCCCCGAATTGCGCAGGTCGTTGGCGATGATCTGCGATAGCTGCTGGCCGACGACATCGGTGGTGCCCGCCGCGGTCTGCACGACCGCACTGGTCGGCATCGCGGGAATGGCGATCGGCATCGGCGCGGAGATGCCGCCCTCGACATCGACTACCAGCTCCTGCGATCCATTGGCAGGTGCTAACGTGGGCTGTTGCCCGGCGGCAGGCGCGGGCTGTGCCTGAGGTGCAGGCATGTCTTGAGCACCGACCGCACTTGCGGCCAGCGCCAGGGTGAGCGGAAGAGTCAGCAGGGAACGGGGCATAAGCATCATCCTCAACCCGAAAGTTTGTAATTCAGCGTGAACACGCGCCAGCCGCCGGGTACGTCATAGAGCTCTGGCGGCAAGCCGCGTAGCGGCGAACAGCCCTTGAACGTGGCGATGGCCAGCGCATTGACTCGATCGACATAGCGTTCGTTGTCGCCATCGACGCCGGTATGGCCGACGACGCGCGGCTCGGCGGCTAGGCTGCCGTCCCGATTAATCTGCAAACGAATCGCGACTTTGATACGATTCGCCTCCGGCGCCGGACTGACCTGACGATCGGCGCAAGGCTTCACTTGGCGACTGATCGCCGAGGCGATGTTGGCGAGCTGCTGCGCACCGATCTTCGCGGCGGGGGCCGCCTCCGACTTGGACGGCGACGGATCGGCGGACAGGCCCTTCAGGAAATTGTCGCCGAGCCGCGATCCGCGCGGCTTGCTGGCCGTCGCGGTTTCGCTCTTGCCGGTGCCGCGCGCAGCGGTGCTGGGCTTGGCGGGCGACGGCCTGGCCTCCGCCCTGCTCGGCTTGGCGGGTGCTGGCTTGGCGGGCGCCGGTTTCGCCGGAGCGGGCTTGGGCTGCGGCTTGGGGACCGGGCGCGGCTCGGGCTTGGCCGGTTCGGGCTTGGGCTGCGGTTTGGGTTGGGGCTTGGGCTGCGGTTTGGGCTGGGGAGCCGGGGGCGGCGGCACGGGTTCGGGTTGGGGCTCGGGCTCCGCCTCGACCGGCTCGGGCGGCGCGGCGTCCTCGGGCGCGCCCTGTTCCGGCGCGATCGACTGGGCGGGCTCCTGGTTCGGGGTGGGCGATTCGGCCTCGATCCCGACATCCTTCACCAGCGAGATGTCGATCGGCGTGACCTTCAGCTTTTCGGGGTTCGGCGTCGACAGGAAACCGACCGACAACAGGCCGAACAGGACGATATGCCCTGCGACCGCGACGGCCAGTCCGATCCGCTCACCACGCTCCATCAGCGGGGACCCGCCCCCTCGACCGTGACCAGCGACACGCGGTTGAGCCCGGCGCGGTTCAGCTCGCCCATCACCCGCATCACCCGGCCATAGTCCAGCGCCCGGTCGGCACGCAGATAGACCTGCGGCACCTGTCCATCGGGGTCCTTGCGCGCCGCGATCGCGTCCAGCCTGGCCGGCAGGTCCGCTTCGGTGATCTCATCGTCGTTGAGGAACATCCGCCCCTGTTCGTCGATCGAGATCTGCTCGGGCTTCTGCTCCTGCTCCAGCGCCTTGGCGCGGCTGTCGGGCAGGTTGACCGGCACGCCCGTGGTCAACAGCGGCGCGGTCACCATGAAGATGATCAGCAGCACCAGCATCACGTCGACCAGCGGCGTGACGTTGATCTCCGCCATCGGGGCGCGGCGGCCCCGACCGGATCGGGAGGGAAGGTTCATCGCCATCGCCCTTGCCCTTTCAACGCGCCTGGTCGAGCTGACGGCTGAGCGTGGTGTGGAAGCCGTCGGCGAAGCGGTTCAGCGACGCCTCGATCCGGTTCACCCCGTGGCTGAAGCGGTTATAGGCGATCACCGCCGGAATGGCGGCGAACAGGCCGATCGCGGTCGCGAACAGCGCCTCGGCGATACCCGGCGCGACGACCGCCAGCGACGAATTCTGCGCCTGAGCGATGCCGGTGAAGCTGCGCATGATGCCCCAGACGGTGCCGAACAGCCCGACGAACGGCGCGACCGAGCCGACCGTCGCCAGCACGTTCAACCGATCCGACAGCTTGTCGATCTCGCCCGCGACCGCCGATCCCATCGCGGTGGCCA
Source organism: Sphingomonas sp. Leaf21 (assembly GCF_916858675.1). GTDB lineage: Bacteria > Pseudomonadota > Alphaproteobacteria > Sphingomonadales > Sphingomonadaceae > Sphingomonas. Next base: position 36,446 of record NZ_CAKASM010000022.1, on the reverse strand, counting down.
GCCGCTCGCGCGTGCCGTCGCGGTCGATATGCCCGCCCGCGGTCGAGCGGCGCCATTCCTGCACGCCCGCCGAGAAGACCCGCGCGGAGGGCAGTTCATTGTCCTGCTCCATCCGGTGAAAGGCGTCGATATCCTCGGCCTTCCAGAAATCGCGCTCGAACCGGGTCATGCCCTTCTTCGTCCGCGCCAGCCTGCGCGAGAAGGCAACGATGATCGTCCAGGTCCAGATGCTGGCGAGCAGCAGCCCGATCATCACGAACTTCACCACCCAATCGGCCTGCAGGAACAGGGCGACGGGCGACAATGTGGCGGCATCCATGTTGAAGACGGGATTCATGGGTGTTGGGTGTCCCCCTGCCAGACAAGGCGTTGGTAGATGGCGATCCAGTCGGCGGGTTGCCGTCGCGGGCGGCCGTTCGGGCCGACCCAGGCGACAGTGACCCTGGCGTCGGTCAGCATGACCGCGCCGCACCTGACTGTCTGATGAATGACGACGCGCACCGCACTGACCTCGATCAGTTTCGATATGACGATCAGGTCGTCGTCGAGCCGCGCGGGGGCGGCATAGCGGAGGGCGATGTCGGTGACGGCATAGGCACCCTCGCCCGCCTCGTGCGCCGCACGCTGGTCGATCCCGGCGAGCCGCAGCATGTCGGAGCGGGCGCGCTCCATATAGCGGAGATAATTGGCGTGATAGACCACGCCCGACAGGTCGGTATCCTCGAAATAGACGCGCACCGGAAAGCGATGCCCGAACCCCTCGAAGCGGCCGCCGATCGGCTGGTGGTCTCCCGTCACCGTCATGGTGACCGTCCGTTAACGCATCCGCCCCCTCGAAGAAAGGCACTTGCACGCCTGTCACCTACGGGTTACATGACACCTATAGGTTACAGCCAGCAGGTACAGGAGTTCGTGATGAATCTCGTGGAGAAGGCCGAACGTAGGAGCCGCAGCCGGGCGATCCTGTTCTATCTGCTGGCGCTCAGCCTGCTCGCCTCGACGATCCTGGCGGTCACCAACGGCAACGAGGCGCCGAATCGCCTGCTGCCATGGTTCGTGATGGTCGGTGCGACCGCACTGAACCTGACCGGCCTGCCTTTTCGCTGGGGTCGATATGGGCCGGTTTCCGACCTGATGAATGACGAAACCACCCGCTATCACCGCCGATCGAGCTTTGAGGCCGGTTTCTGGGCGATGATCGTGGCGGCTGCGGCGACCATCGTGGTCGCGACGTTCGAGCCGCTGAATGCCATCGCACTGGGCCGGATCACGATAACCGCCGGCCTCATGGCCGCGCTGATCGCCTTCGCCACGCTGGAAATCCGCGCCAGTCGATGAGCGAAACGCTGGGCAACGACCTGAAGGCCGCGCGCGAGGCGGCAGGGCTGACGCAAGGCGGCCTCGCGGAAGCGATCGGAGTCAGTCGCAAGACGATCAACACGGTGGAGAATGGCGTCTTCCAGCCCTCCACCCTGCTCGCGCTCAAGCTGGCACGGGCGCTGGACCGATCGGTGGAATCGCTGTTCTGGATCGAGGGCTAGGCACGATCGACTTCATGTGGGACCTTCTCCCCTCTCCCCTGGACAGGGGAGAGGGGAGAAGAAGCGCATGTTTGGACGTCGATTCGACCTGGAGAGCCTCGCTCCGCACTCTCAGAGAGGCTGGATGTACCGGCGGCGTTTACTGGAGCGCCGCCGGATTCACCGTCAGGCTCGGCGGATTGATCACCGGCGGCGCATAGGGCTTTGCCGCGGGCACCGGCTGGCTCGACAGGACCGGCTGCGCGGCCGGGCGCGGCGTGACCTGGGGCGTGGCGCTCGCGGCCATGCTCAGCGGTGAGGCGGCTTGCTCGACGGGCACCATCGTGCCCGACCGCCATGCGTCATAGGCTCGGAAAAAGGCCACGAACGGCGCGTTCAGCTGGTCGAGATGCCGCGCCGCGCCGCCCTCGAACCCGTCGACGGCGCCGCCACTGATATCCGACAGGACCTGATCGGCGGCGGCGCAAAAGGTCTTGCGCACCGGCGTGATCGAGAAGAAATTATAGAGACGGGTCATCGCATCGTCATAGCGATCGCGCCAGTCGCCCCCCTGCGACTGGTATTCGGCCGAGTAGCGCTTCTCCGCCGCCGCCAGCGTGATCCGCTGGACGGTGAGCATGGTGTTGTAACGGGTGACGATCTGTCCCTCGTCCGGCCCGCGACAGGCAAGTGCGGCGACGTTGAGCGCCGAGCGGAGATGCCAGATCGTCGCGGCGCTGGTCAGCGAACGGTTCGGGGTATCGTAATTGCCATCGGGCAGCCGCACGGGGATGCGCATCCCCGGCGTCGCGCCCGGCGGCAGTGGCGCCTTGGCATATTGCGGTTGCGGTGCCGGGATCATCACCGGCGGCGGCGCGACCTTGGCGGTCTCGCGCGCGGCACACCCCGCCAGCGAAAGGCCGATCGCCACACCCGATAGAATACGCACACTCGCCATGACCCTGATCCCTTTACGCCCGCCCCCCGGCTGTTGGGCCATGTCATGGCGAATCAAGGTTAACACGTCGTAAGCCCTGCGATGAAGCGAGCCGTACATCCGGGGGCCGGAATTTTCCCCCGGCGCAGGGAGAATCAGGGGAAGGATCAGATGGCGCGGGCGACCAGGGCGGCGGCGGCTTCGGCCATGAGTTGCGCCAGGATGTCGGCGATCGGCTCTTCCTTCGTGACCATGCCGACCGACTGGCCCGCCATCACCGAGCCATGCTCGACATCGCCCTCGATCACCGCGCGGCGAAGCGCGCCCGCCCAGTAATGCTCGATCTGGAGCTGCGCCTCCATCATCGCGACCTTGCCCTCGTCGAGCGACTGGGCGACTTCGCGCTGCTTGGCGGTGAAGAGTTCGCCGCCCGCATTCTTGAGCGCGCGGACCGGGATGACCGGCAGGCGCGGGTCGATCTGCACGCTCGCCACCGCGTCGCGGGCCGAGGCGCGGATGAACGCCTTCTTGAAATTGGGGTGCGCGATCGATTCGGTCGCACAGACGAAGCGCGTGCCGAGCTGCACGCCCGCCGCGCCCATGTCGAGATAGGCGGCGATCGCCTCGCCCCGGCCGATGCCGCCCGCGACGAAGACCGGCACCTGGTTGGCGATCTCGGGCAGCATCTCCTGCGCCAGCACGCTCGTCGATACCGGGCCGATATGGCCGCCCGCTTCCATCCCCTCGATCACCAGCGCGTCGACGCCCGAGCGGATCAGCTTCTTGGCAAGGCTCAGCGCGGGCGCGAAGCAGATGACCTTGGCGCCGGTTTCCTTGATCGCCTCCAGCGCGCCCTTGGGTGGCAGGCCGCCGGCCAGCACGACATGGCCGACCTGGTGACGGCCGCACACCGCGATCAGGTCGAACAGCTGCGGGTGCATGGTGATCAGGTTCACGCCGAACGGGCGGCTGGTCATCGCCTTGGTGGCGGCGATCTCGGTATCGAGCAGTTCGGGCGTCATCGCGCCGCACGCGATCACGCCGAAGCCGCCCGCGTTCGACATGGCGGAGACGAGGTTGCGCTCCGACACCCAGGACATGGCGCCCGCCATGATCGCCATCTCGGCGCCGAGGAATTCCGCGCCGCGCGCCATGCGGGTGGCCAGGCGCTGTTCGCCAGTGGTGGTGATGTGGGTGTCGGTCATCGACGCTCCATGCCGTGGAGCGCGGCGGACGGCAAGATGGGAGCACATTCCTCCCTGAGCTTGCTCGGGGAGGGGGACCGCGCCCGCAGGGCGTGGTGGAGGGCATTCGCCCCTCGCCCCTCCACCATCGCTTCGCGATGGTCCCCCTCCCCAAGCCGCGCTTGGGGAGGAATTGGGGGTGTCAGGCCGCGTCGGCGTCCAGACCATAGGCGGTGTGCAGCACACGCACCGCCAGTTCGGTATAATCCTCTTCGATCAGCACGCTGACCTTGATCTCCGAGGTGGTGATGGCGAGGATGTTGATCCCCCGCGCGCCGAGCGTCTGGAACATGGTCGACGCCACGCCCGCATGGCTGCGCATCCCGACACCGACGACCGAGATCTTGGCGACCCGCGTGTCGTGGACCAGCTTGGCATAGCCGATCTCGCCATTCGCCTTTTCCAGCACGTCGAGGCTGCGCGCCAGATCGGCCGAAGGCACCGTGAAGGTCACGTCGGTCGAGGATGGGGTCGATCCGGTCGAATGCGCGATGTTCTGGACGATCATGTCCACGTTGATGCCTGCATCCGCGAGCGGCGCGAAGATCGCGCCGACCGAGCCGGGCCGATCCGGCACGGCGGTCAGGGTGATCTTGGCTTCGTTCTTGTCATGCGCGATGCCGGTGATGAGCTGGCGTTCCATATCGTCGATTTCCTCTTCGCCCACGATCAACGTGCCGCGATGTCCGTCTTCGTCCCGTGCGTCGTCGAACGAGCTGAGCACCCGGACACGCACCTGTTCCTTCATCGCCAGACCCACCGAGCGGGTCTGGAGCACCTTGGCGCCGACGCTGGCGAGTTCCAGCATCTCCTCATAGGTGACCTTCGACAGTTTCCGCGCACGCGGTACGATGCGCGGGTCGGTCGTGTAGACGCCGTCGACATCGGTGTAGATGTCGCACCGCTCCGCCTTCATCGCGGCGGCGACCGCGACCGCGCTGGTGTCCGACCCGCCGCGACCCAAGGTCGTCACCCGGTTGCCCTCGGCCACGCCCTGGAAGCCGGGGATGACCGCGACGACACCGCTGGCCAGGCTCTGGTCGAGCGCGGTCGTGTCGATCTCGCCGATGCGTGCCTTCGCGAACGCCGTGTCCGTGTGGATCGGCAACTGCCAGCCCAGCCACGAGCGGGCGGGGACGCCCATCGCTTGGAGCGTGATCGCCAGCAATCCGCTGGTGATCTGTTCGCCCGCCGAGACGACGACGTCATATTCCTGGGGATCGTAGAGCGACGAGGCCTCGCGGCAGAAACCGACCAGCCGGTCGGTCTCCCCCGCCATCGCGGAGACGACGACCGCGACCTCATGGCCCGCCTCCACCTCGCGTTTGACCCGCGCCGCCACGTTGCGGATGCGCTCGATTCCGGCCATCGAGGTGCCGCCGAACTTCATCACGATACGGGCCATGCGGTTTTTGCCAATCTCCTTGGGGTAAAACGGCGGTCCTGATAGGTAGCCCCCATGACGAACGCAAGCCATTTGAACGATTCTACCATTATCGGGGCTGAAGCCGCACATTTCGGAAAGATGGCCGCCGATTGGTGGGATCCCAAGGGATCGAGCGCGATGCTCCACCGGCTGAACCCGCCCCGGCTGCGCTATATTCGCGAGCAGATCGACCTTCACTGGGATGCCGATGGGCAGGGCTTCACCCCGCTTGCGGGCAAACGCGCGCTGGATGTCGGCTGCGGCGCGGGGTTGCTGTGCGAGCCGCTGGCCCGGCTTGGCGCGGCGGTGACCGGGCTCGACGCCGCACCGGAGAATGTCGCGGTCGCCGCCGCCCATGCCGCGCAATCGGGGCTGGCGATTCAGTACCGCGCGGGTAGCGTCGAGGGGCTGGCGGGCGAGACCTTCGACCTCGTTACCTCGCTGGAGGTGATCGAGCATGTCGCCGATCCGGCGCGATTCGTGCGCGGGCTGGCCGATGCGCTGGCGCCGGGCGGGCTGTTGATCCTGTCGACGCCAAATCGCACGCCGCTGTCGAGACTGGCGCTGATCACCATCGCCGAGGGGACGGGTACGATCCCCAAGGGGACGCATGACTGGTCGAAGTTCCTGACGCCCGAAGAGTTGTCGTCATTGCTGAAAGACGCCGGGCTGACGGTACGCGACGTGCGCGGCCTGAGCTATTCGCCGACCAAGGGTTTCGCGGTCAGCGACTCGACCGCGCTGGATTATTTCGTGACCGCGATTCGCTGACCCTCCACTCCTCCTCACGGGATCACATTGCACCTTTGAGACCATCCCGGCGAAGGCCGGGATCCAGTTGGGACACGCGGGGAAGTCTTGTCTTCGTAGCGCAACTGGACCCCGGCCTTCGCCGGGGTGGAAGGTATGGGCGTGGAAGGCCCAACTTTCGTCACGATCCGCTGCAAGGGGCGGGACTCGTTTGGATTCACCCCATGTCTTCACGCCCAAGATCGTCCCCGAACCGACTCCTGATCCTGCTCGCCGTCGCGCTGGCCGCCCGCGCGCTGACCTTCGGCAATCCGGTGGTGCATGTGGACGAGGAATTCTATTTCTTCACCGGACATTCGATGTGGCAGGGCGCATGGCCCTTCGTCGACGTCTGGGACCGCAAGCCGATCGGGCTTTTCCTGCTCTATGCGCTGCCCGCCGCCTTCGGTTTCCCGGGGGGTATCTGGGCGTATCAGGCGATGGCGCTGGCCAGCGTGGTGGCGACCGCATGGCTGATCGCGCGGATGGCCGAACGGCTGGGCTGGGGCGCGGGGGCGATGGCGGCGGGAATCGCCTATATCCTGTGGCTCGACCTTCTCGGCGGGCAGGGGGGGCAGGCGCCGGTCTTCTACAATCTGCTGATGATGGGCGCGGCCTGGACCATTCTCGAATCGGATCGGCAGCGGGCGCGCAGCCTCGGCATCGTGGCGATGGCGCTGGTCGGCATCGTGCTCCAGATCAAATATTCGGCGGTGTTCGAGGGGATGGTGTTCGGGCTCTGGCTGCTCGCGTCCGAATGGCGGCGGAGCCGGTCGCCGGTCGCGCTGATGCTGTACGGTATCGGGCTGGTGGCGGTGTCGCTGATCCCGACGGCGCTGGCGGCGGGGGTCTATGCCGCGATCGGGCAGTGGGACGCGTTCCTCTACGCCAATTTCCTGTCGATCTTCCATCGCAACCCCGATCCGCTGTCCGAACTGGCGGGCAATCTGGGGCAGATGATCCTGATCCTCTCGCCCATCGTCACGCTGGCGGTGCTGGGATTGAAGCGGACATGGCGGGGCGACGGCGAGCACGGCTTCCTTGCCGTCTGGCTGGGCGCGGCGATCGTCGGCGTCCTGCTGTTCCGGCCCTGGTTCGACCATTATGGCCTTCCCATCCTCCTCCCCGCCTGCACCGCCTCGGCCGCGATGCTGGGAAGCGGGGCGTGGCGGCGGCGCCATGCCCCTGCCCTGCTGCTGACCGTCGCGCTCGCCGGACAGGTCGTGCTGCTGGCATTGCGACACGAGCGCGGCGACGGAACGCAGTTCACCGCGCTGGCGACGGCGGTCGGCAAGGGGCCGGGCTGCCTCTATGTCTATTCGGGCAGCACCATGCTCTATGTCGCGACCGAGCGATGCGCCCTGTCGCGCTGGATCGTACCGGCCCATCTCAGCCGCGCGCGCGAAGCCGGGGCGACCGGCGTCGACCAGGATGCCGAGATCACCCGCATCCTCTCGCGACATCCCGCCGTCGTCGTGATGCGGCCGCCCTATAATGGCGAACGGCCCGAGGCACATGCGCGCGTCCTGGCGGCGATGGCCGGCGGCTACCGGCTGACCGCCAAACTGCCGATGGGCAATGAGACGATCAGCGTCTATAAATCCGCGCGATGAAACGCCTTCTCGCCTCGATCCATGACGTGTCCCCCCGGTTCGAGGGGGCGGTCGATGCGCTGTTCGACCGGCTGTCGGGCCATCTCGGTGGCCCGCGCCTGGCCATGCTGGTCATCCCCGACCATTGGAACAGCGCACCGATCGCGCCGGGCACGCCCTTCGCCACGCGGCTGCGCGACTGGGCGGACATGGGGATCGAGATGTTCGTCCATGGCTGGTCGCACAAGGACGACATGGTCCACACCGATTCCAGGACCGCGCTGAAGGCCAGGCACATGACGGCGGGCGAGGGCGAGTTCGTCGGCCTGCCCCGCGACGAGGCGTTGCGGCGGATGCGGCGAGGGACCGCGCTGATCGAGGATATCATTGGTCGCCGCGCGACCGGCTTCATCGCGCCCGCCTGGCTCTATTCGGACGAGGCGCGGGCAGCGCTGGGTGACGCGGGCTTCGGCCTCGCCGAGGATCATTTCCGTGTCTGGACGCCCGCCGATGGCAGGATCATCGCGCGCGGTCCGGTCGTCACCTGGGCCAGCCGGTCGCGCGGACGCCAGCTCAGTTCGCTCGCCGCCGCCGCCGTGCTGCGCCATGGCCTGCGCCCGACGCCCGTGGCGCGAGTCGCGGTGCATCCGGGCGACAACGGCGTGCCCGCGCTGCTCGACAGCATCGACAAGACCTATTCCCGGCTGGCGAAGACGCACAGGCCCTCGCGTTACGTGGATCTCCTGGCGGCCTGACCCCCACGCCAGCAGCGGCGAGCGATCAGCGCGCTGCGAGCGCGTGGAGGAAGCGATGCCGCTCCTCAGAGCCGCGCGGGTAGCGGGCCAGCGTCTTCGCTTCCGCCTTTGTCAGCGTGAACGGGCGATAGCCTTTATCGCTCAGACATTGCTCGACATCGCCGACCTGGATCGCGTGTACCAAACGCTTCTGTCGATCGGGGCGCACGCGCTGCACCGAATCGATCCATGCATCGATGTTGGGAGACCCCGCCCCGTTCAGGCCGTTGTCCGCGGTCTCGAATCCCCGGATGAACCGCTTGGCCGGTTCGTCCTGCGAGACGTCACGGAAATAGCCGATCTTGGCACATTCGACCGCGTCGGTGCGATATTGGGCGAAGCCGACGCCGGGCTTGCCCCAGCTTTCGACCGGAGGACGGTCCGCCGCCAGGGCCGCGCCGGACGACGCCAGCAGGATGCCGATCACGACTGCGAGGCCACGACTCACCGACGGTCTCCCATGACATTTGTGTCATGATGACATACGCGCCGTCCCTTCGAAAGGTCCGCCTGGCCTCAGGCGACCGCCCGCTGATGCTGGTCGCCATCCAGCAGCCGCTGATAGCGTGCGATCAGCGCCTCGGCATGGTCGCGGTCGCTGAACACCTTTCCCGCCGCCACACGCGCGGCGTTGCGCAACATGCGCTGGTCGCGCGCCAGCAGCCGCTCGATCGCCTGTGCACAGGCGGCGCCATCACGGGCGCGAAACGTCTCGGCGAAGAGCGGGCTCGCGACCTCGGCGCATCCGCCATAATCGGGCACGACCAGCGGCAGCCCCGAGGCCAGCGCCTCGGACGCGACCAGTCCGAAGGTCTCGGTCTCGCAACCATGGACCAGCGCGTCGCAGCTCGCCATGATCCGGGCGAGGCGCGGGCGGTCATAGACCGGGCGGAACAGCCGTATATGCGGACTGCCGGCGATCCGCTTCTCGAGCGTCCGGCTGGCGACGCCGCCACCGATCAGGATCAGGCCGATCGGCCGGGTCGAGGCGACCCGCTCGACAGCGTCGATGACCATCGGCCAGCGCTTTTCGGGATGATGCCGCCCCAGGCCCAGCAGCAGATGCGCATCCTCCGGGAGCGCGCATTGGGCCAGCAGCGCGGCGCGAAGCCGCTCGTCCCGGTGATCGGGCGAGAAGAAATGCCGTTCGATACCGAGGGGTATCCCCTCGTCCACCCGCACGCCGCGCTTGCCGAGCCGCTTGACCAGCGCCGGACCGTTGGACAGCACCAGGTCGTAATGGTCGAGGAAGCGGTTCATGTAGCGGCTGTACCAGCTGAACCAGTCCTCCACCCGCTCCTGCGCGACGATGCCGTCCAGCCAGCGCACCGGATAGGTGCCGACATTGTCGTTGTGCATGAAGAAGACCTTCTTCGCACGCCCCTGCCAGCTGGCGACGAACCAGGCGGGCTTGGCGGGCGAGGAGACTTCGACGATGTCGGGATCCAGCTCGTCGAGCAGGCGGCAGACGGGCGCACCGTCCCAGAACATCCCGTAATTGGTGTCGAGGATCAGGCGCGGCGCCTTGATATAGATGATCTTGCCGCCGCCGGGACGCTCCTCGACCACGTCCTCGGTGCCCGGGGCGAGCACGATCAGCTCATGGCCCATCTCGGCCAGGATCGACATCTTGCGGTCGATATAGGTCCGCACGCCACCGCCGGTGGGCGAATAGAATTCGTTGACGTCGACGATGCGCATCGTCTTCCCCTTAATCCACCGGCCCGAAGCCGCCCAGCCCACGCAGATACTGGGCCCGAATGTTCGTCGTCACCACCCCGTTCGGCACGTCGATCAGCGCGTAGGCGAGCGGCGGCTTGCGACGGCCAAGCTTGGTGTTGGACGGGAAGCCCGCCCCGTCGCTCCAGAAGTTGAACTTGTTCTTGCCGTCGCGGTCATGCGTGAAGAGCAGCGCAAAGCGGCCGGGGTGCGGCACGCGGATGCATATCGCGATCGGCCCGCCGCCCGCGGGGGTCGGCACCGACACCCGGCGGAAGGTCTTGCCCGCGCGCTCCAGGACGCCGTCGTCCTGCAGGAAGTCGTCCTGATTGGCCGGGTAGAGTTCCAGCTTCAGATTGCCCTTGCGATCCTTCAGCCCCTCGATCCGCACCAGGATCGCGGGGCCGCCGCTGGCGCAGGCCGCCGCGTCGCTGCCCAGCACCTGCGCCGGGGCCGCCTGGGGCAACCATGCCGCGGCCAGCGCCGCCGCCATCATCGTCATCGTCTTAGGGGTCATACCCGCACCCTCCGCACCAGTTCCGCCACACCGAACCCCGCGATCAGCACGACATGGACCAGAAGGGTCAGTGCCGCGGTGAACGCGATCAGTTCGCTCAGTTGCTGATCCTGCCCGATCAACAGGATCGCGAAATTGGCGAAAAGAAGGTCCTTGTTGGGCACGAGCGGCAGACGCGAGACCAGCAGACGTGCCGCCGACAGGAACAGCCACATGCCGAGCGATACCGTGGGCATCCCGAAATGCCAGGCGAGCGCGACCAGCAGCGAGTTGGCGATCAGGCGCACGCAATGGACCATGAAGATCCACCACAGCGTCTTGCGATCGAGCGAAAAGACCCGCCGCGAGAAGATCAGGAAGGGCAGCGAGGTCGCCATGACGATCGCGATCGATCCCCAGACCAGATGCAGTTGCTCATGCGTCAGCAATTCGCGACCCACGGGCAGCGCGAGGCCGATCATGATGAGGGTGATCGCATTGCCCGCGATCGCCGACAGGATGCCGACATCCTTGACCGCCCCGAACGGCGCCGCGACCATCTTCGCATTGGCGCGCGCCCAGGCGTAGAAATAGGCCTCGCCCGAATAGCTGAAGGCCACCTCGTTGGCGATCCGCTTGCGGATCAGCGCGGCGAGGCCGCTGGTCGGAATCCCCCACAGGCGACGGAAGATGATATAGTCGCCGATCGGCAGCGCCATGTAGAGCCCGACGAACACGATGTAGAACAGCGGGTTGGTCGGCACCGAATGGCTGAGCCCCACCAGGCCGCGGCCGAGCAGCTCGTGCCCCAGCCCGACGACCATCGCGATCGTCAGCAGTCCGCCGATGATCGCGGGCCAGCGCCGCTTCACCGTCTTCAGCGGTTCCAGCGCGGCGATATCGCGCGCGACCGGCGCCCCCGATGCCGGGGTGCCGACAGGCAGGGCCTGTGGCGGGTTCATGGGATCATCTCGTTCATTCTGCACGTTAGGGAGATTCCTCGGCGGCGTTCGCCGGTGGCGCCCGCTAACCTCAACACTGCTTTCTCGCACCTGAATAAGAATTCACCTCTGGGGGGCGATTGTGTCGAGCTTAGGGCTGAATCTGACATATTTGCGCGACAAGCTACGCGTACCCCCGGCACCCGATCCACTCTTCAGCCGTTATGGGGGCTCATGCCAGCCGATCATATACTGACCTATGCGCTGGCGATGCGGGGCGGTGCGGAAGCCGCGCTGGCCCGGATGCTCCAGGGATGGCTCCGCCACGGACGGCGCGTGACGCTGGTCCTCGGCGAGGACAGTGGCCAGTTTCAGAACGGCGTGCCCGCCGGTGTCGATATCGTCACCCTGGGGCATCAGCGCTATGCCGGGCTGTGCACCACGCTTCCCGCGATGATCGAGCGGGTGCGCCCCGACATCGTCTTCTGTCCGGGCAATCACTATACCAGCATGGCGGCCTGGGCGCGGCTGCGGCTGGCGGATGGCTGCCCGCCGATCGTCGGCAAGATGTCCAACGCGGTCGATCGGGGGGACCATCATCCGCTGATCGCCTGGGGCCAGCGGCAATGGCTGGCGCGGCACCGGCTGTTCCTCGATTCGCTGGTCGCGATGACCCCCGCCACGGCGCGCGCCGCGCGGGCGGCGACCGGGCTGTCGGTCGCGGTCATCCCCAATCCGCCGTCCGCGCCGTCGCCCTCGCCCTGGTCCGACGCGATCCTGCCGCCCGGTCGGCGGATACTGGGCGTGGGTCGGCTGGAGCCGCAGAAGCGCTGGGACCGGCTGATCACCGCGATGACCCATCTGCCCGAGGATATCGGGCTGACCATCCTGGGCGAGGGCAGCCTGCGCCCCGCGCTGACCGCGCAGATCGAAGTGCTGGGGCTGGAGCATCGGGTGTCGCTGCCCGGTCATGTCGCCAACCCGGCCGCCGCGATGGCCGCCGCCCCGGTGCTGGCGCTGCCGTCCGATTATGAGGGGGTGCCCGGCGTGCTGCGCGAGGCGCTGGCGGTCGGCACCCCCGTCGTCACCACCGATTCGAGCCCGGCGGTGCACGAGATCGTCAGCGACCCGTCGCTCGGCACCATCGTTCCGCGCGACGACCTGGCCGCGCTGGTCGCGGGGCTCCGGCAGTGGCTCAGCCCGGTCGCCCCGCGCCCCGATCCGGTGCCGCAGCCCGGACAGGATTCGGCGGAACGCTATCTGGCCCTGTTCGATTCGATCGTCACCGCGCGGCGGCGGCGCGACGATCTGGTGTCCGAACCGGTTTCAGCCGATATCGGCCTCGGCGCGCGCGCTGTCGCCGTCGCGCGCCGCCTCGCGCTCCGACCGGCGCTTTAGCGCGGTCTTCGCCATCGCCGTCATCGGATCGGCCAGCGCGAGCCCGAGAATGCCGAACAGCGCGCTCGCCATGATCTGCGTCGACAGGGTCAGCGCGGGCGGCAGGTCAACGGTCCGCTTGGCGACCATCGGCACCACGACATAACCGTCGAAGGTCTGCACGATGACATAGGTGCCGATCGCCCAGAAGCCCGCATCGCTTCCCGCCGAAAAGCCGACCGCGATCATCAGCGTGCCGGTGATGATCGCCCCGACATTGGGAATGAACGCCAGCACGCCCGCGATGATGCCCAGCAGCAGCGCCATCGGCACGCCCCCGACGGTCAGCGCGATGCCGGTCAGCACCCCCTCCACCGCCATGCCCAGCAACCGCCCGGCGAGCAGCTTGCGCAACGTGCTCATCATCCGCTTCTGCGTGATCGCGAATTCGGGGCGCGCGGCGCGCGGCACCACCCATTGCAGGCCGCGCGCATAGCCTTCGGGATCCATCGCCAGGAACAGGCCGATGATCAGGATCATGAACATGGTGGTGACCGCGCCCACCGCCGTGCCGACCCAGGAGGTCAGCTTGCCGATCGAGCCGACCGACTGTTTGAGCAGGCCGTTGATGTCCGAGGTGCCGGGCATCAGCCCCTGCGACGCGAGCCAGCCGCTCAGCCGCCCCGCCTGCGTCTCCAGCGTCGAGCGGAGCTGGGTCACCTGCTGGGTCATCTCGACCCCGGTCAGGTAGAAGGTGCCGAGCAGGAACGCCGTCACCGCCAGCACGACGATCAGGAGCCGCCAGCCACGCCCGATCGGCAGCACGCGGCCCAGCAACCGGACGCCGCCGTCGAGCAGCGTGGCGAAGACCAGCCCGGCGAAGATCACCAGCAAGGGCTGGACCAGCAGCACGGTCACCGCCATCGCGGCGATCAGGCCCAGCCAGATCGCGGCGCGGGTCAGCTCCCGCCGGACGAACCCTTCGCGAAACTCGATCGGGGCGGGATCGTCGGTCAGCGGGGCGGGATCCGTCATTGGCCCGCCGCCACCTTGGCCGGATGGAGCGAGGTGCCCGCGCGGCCCGACCGAAGCGAACCCCACCAGGTCAGCGGATTGAGCGTCGCATCGCCGTCCAGGCTGAAGGTCACGAACTCGGCGCGGCCACCGATATTCTCATAGGGAACGGGGCCGCCCAGCCCCAGCTCGGCGAGCGAGAAACGGCTGTCCGCCGAGCGGTCGCGATTGTCGCCCATCAGGAAGACATGGTTGGCGGGAATGGTGATCGGGCCGTAATTGTCACCCGGGCTCCAGCCCAGCTCGACCGTGTCGTAGCGGCGGTTGTTGGGCAGCGTCTCGGTCACGATCGGCAGGTGGCAGACCCATTGTCCGCCGGGCGACCGGACCTTGGCCTCGTCGCCATAATCGGACGCCTTGCACGGGCTGTTCGTGTCGACGGGGATGTCGATATAGTGGAGCGGGCCGCGCCGCACCGGCTGGCCGTTCAGGATGACGGTGCCGTCGCGTACCTCCAGCCGGTCGCCGGGCAGGCCGATCACCCGCTTGATATAGTCGTTGTGCGTTCCCGGCGGCGTAACGATCACCACGTCGCCGCGAGTCGGCAGCGACCCGAACAACCGGCCATGGATGAATGGCAGCTGCGCGCTCCAGCTCTGTTCGGGCTCGCGAAGGACGACCGACTTGAAGATCGCGACCGGGTTGGGGATGGTCGGCGAGATATAGGACCAGCCATAGGCGAACTTGCTCACCACCAGCCGGTCGCCGACGCGCAGCCCCGGCAGCATCGATTCGGAGGGGATGTAGAAAGGCTTGGCGATGAAGCTGTGAAAGCCCAGCACGATCAGCAGCAGCCAGAACAGCCCCTTGACCTCGGACCACAGGTCGGTGCCCTTCTTCCTGGCGACCGGCGTCGGGGGCGGTGGCGCCGCGTTCACCGGTTTGTCCGCGGGAGCGCCCTGGTTCGTGTCCAACACCGCGTCGTTCATGCGGAAACTTCCGGTCGTGCCTCGATCACGACAAGGGCCTGCGCCCAGGGGTGATCGTCGGTCATGGTCAAGTGAATATGCGCGACGTGGCCCGCCGGGGTCATCGCGTCAAGTCGTTCGCGTGCGCCGCCGGTCAACACCAGCGTCGGCGCGCCACCGGGCCCGTTGACGACGCCGATGTCGCGCATGAACACGCCTTGCGCGAATCCGGTGCCGACCGCCTTCGAAAAGGCCTCCTTGGCGGCGAAGCGCTTGGCGTAGGTGCCCGCGCGCGTGAAGGGGCGCCTGGCCGCCTTGGCCTGTTCCACGTCGGTGAAGCACCGCGCCTCGAACCGTCCGCCATGGCGATCCAGCGCGGCCTGTATCCGCTCGATATTGCAGAGGTCCGAACCCAGGCCGATGATCACCGGCATTCCTCCCCTGCAAGGCGCGGTGGCAGGGCGAAGCCGTGGTGGAGGGGTGTCACGGCCAGCGGCGACGCCCCTCCAGCACGGCTTCGCGGCGGTCTCCCTCCCCAGGCACCGCTTGGGGAGGATCGGGTGATGCCCCTCACCGCGCCAGGTCCATCGCGGCGCGCATCTTGCGGACCACCTCCGGCAAGCCGACGAACACCGCGTCCGCGATCAGGAAATGCCCGATGTTCAGCTCGCGCACTTGCGGGATCGCGGCGATGGGCGCGACATTGTCATAGGTCAGGCCGTGCCCGGCATGAACCTCGATCCCGTTCTTCGCCGCCAGCGCCGCCGCGTCGGACAGGCGACGCAGCTCGTCGGTCCGCTCGGGGCCGTTCAGCTCGGCATAGCGGCCGGTGTGCAGCTCGACGACCGGCACGCGCAGGTGCAGCGCCGCCTCGATCTGGCGGGGATCGGGCTCGATGAACAGCGAGACGCGGATCCCCGCCTCGCCGAGCGTCGCGACCATGGGGCCGAGCCATTCGCGCTGCCCGGCGGCGTCGAGACCGCCCTCGGTCGTGCGCTCCTCGCGCTTTTCGGGAACGATGCAGGCGGCGTGCGGGCGATGCCTGAGCGCGATGGCCAGCATCTCCTGCGTGGCCGCCATCTCCAGATTCAGCGGAACGGTCAGCTCCGCCGACAGCCGCGCGATGTCGTCATCGGTGATGTGCCGCCGATCCTCGCGCAGATGCGCGGTGATGCCGTCCGCGCCCGCCTGCACGGCGATCAGCGCCGCCTTCACCGGATCGGGATAGCCCGCGCCGCGCGCGTTCCGCACGGTCGCGACATGATCGATATTCACACCCAGGCGAAGATGCTCGGTCATGCCGCCGCGCGACTCCCGGGCTTGATCGCGGGGATCGCCGCCAGTTCGGGGGGCAGATCGTCGGGGCTGTAGCTCGGCACATCGAGTCGGATCAGCGGGAAGAAGGGCACGCCCAGATCGGCCTTGCCGTTCGACCGGTCGACCAGCGAAGCCGCCGCGATCGTCTCGCCCCCCTCGCGCGCGATGGCGGCGATCGCTTCGCGACTCGACAGGCCGGTGGTGACCACATCCTCCATCATCAGCACCTTCTGCCCTGGCTCCAGCCGGAAGCCGCGACGCAGGTGGAAGGTTCCCTCCGGCCGTTCGAGGAACATGCCCGGCACACCCAGCGCACGCGCCATCTCATGCCCGACGATGACGCCGCCCATCGCGGGGGCGACGACGGCGCTGATCCCGTCGCGGATTTCCGCCGGGATCGTCGCGGCGACCGCCTCGCACAGCCGCGCGGCGCGGGCCGGGTCCATCAGGACACGCGCACATTGCAGATAGCGCGGGCTGCGCAATCCGGAGGACAGGATGAAATGCCCTTCGAGCAGCGCCTCGGCGGCACGGAACTCGGCGAGGACGTCTTCATCGGTCATGGGGCAACTCCGGCATCGGTCAGATGACCAGGCCTCATAGAATCGCCCCTCGACCGGTGCAATGACGCTTCGCACCGCCAAGGGTTGAGGGGGCGCGGTCCCGTGCTATAGTCGACTGACAAAAACGACATGAGGCCCCGTCAAGGGCCCGTCGGATGACCGACGGACCGACGAGGGAGGATGGGAGACGAGAGCGGGATGAGCGAGGTCAAGCGCATGTCCGGACCCCGGAGGATGAGGATGCCGAAACGGATGAAGGCGCTGGCGATCGCCGCCGGGCTGGGCTGTGCCGCTTTGTCGGGGGCCGCGCTCGCGACTCCCGCCGCGCCGCCGGCCGCCGCCCCCGCCCCGCAGGCCGCGGCCGAACCGGCGGGGGTGTCCAACACCGCCCCGACCACCGCCGCCGCACCCGCCACCGCCGCCCCGGCCAGCCCGCTGCTGGCGCAGGACGGTGCACCGGTGACGACGATCGATCCCCAGGTCGGCCTGCCGATCAACGGCAAGATCGGGCTCCAGCCGCAGGTGACGAAGAACGGCGTGTTCGCGCACTGGATGCACAACGACGTGCTGATGCCGGTGATCACGATCATCTGCATCCTGGTCCTGCTGCTGCTCGTCTGGGTCGCCTTCCGCTATCGCCGCGCGGCCAATCCGGTGCCGTCCAAGACCAGCCACAACACGCTGGTCGAGGTGCTGTGGACGCTCGGCCCCGTCGTGGTCCTGGTCCTGATCGCCATCCCCTCGATCGGCCTGCTGCAGGCGCAGTTCAAGCCCGCGCCCGCCGGTGCCGTCACGCTGAAGGCGATCGGCAACCAATGGTATTGGACCTATCAATATCCGGATCATGGCGGGATCGAGATCACCGCCAACATGCTGAAGGAAAAGGATCAGGTGTCACCCGGCGAGCGCGCGCGCACCGATGCCGACGGTCCGCGCCTGCTGGCGGTGGACAACCGCATCGTCCTGCCCGTCGGCGTGCCGATCCGCCTGATCACCACGTCGAACGACGTCATCCATAGCTGGGCCATCCCGGCCTTCTGGATGAAGCTGGACGCGGTGCCCGGCCGGTTGAACGAGACGAGCTTCACCATCGACAAGCCCGGCCTCTATTTCGGGCAATGCTCCGAGCTCTGTGGCGCGCGCCACGGCTTCATGCCGATCGCGGTGCAGGCGGTGCCCCCGGCGCAGTTCGCGGCGTGGATCGCGGCCAAGGGCGGCAAGATGCCCGGCTCGACGGCCCCCTCCGCCTCGGTCATTCCGCAGCCGGGTGCCGAGGGTTCGAAGGTCGAAGCGACCCAGGCCAATGCGGCCGAGGCGGTCACCGGCCCCGCCGACAATCTGGCCACCCCCGCCGTTTCCCCCCCTTCCGCGCAAGGCGCCACCGGCAATCCGGCGGGCCCCGGCAACGCTGGACAATAAGCCATGACCGACACCGCACTTCACCCCGGATCGGCTTTCGTCGGTCATGAAGACCATAACCACGCGCACCATGACGCCGATCACAAGCCCGGCTTCTTCGCGCGCTGGTTCCTGTCGACCAACCACAAGGATATCGGCACCCTCTATCTGATCTTCGCGATCGTCGCGGGGATCATCGGCGGGGCGATCTCCGGCCTGATGCGCGCCGAGCTGCGTGAGCCCGGCATCCAGTATCTCGGCATCTGGGCCGGGCTGCTGCACGGCGGCGCGCAGAGCCTCGACCAGTCGCTCCACCTGTGGAACGTGCTTATCACCGCGCACGGGCTGATCATGGTCTTCTTCATGGTCATGCCCGCGATGATCGGCGGGTTCGGCAACTGGTTCGTGCCGATCATGATCGGCGCGCCCGACATGGCGTTCCCGCGCATGAACAACGTGTCCTTCTGGCTGCTGATCCCCGCCTTCACGCTGCTGCTCGCCTCGCCCTTCTTCGGGTCGGGCGCGGGTGTCGGCTGGACCGCCTACGCCCCGCTATCGACCTTCGGCGAGCCGGGTCCATCGGTGGACATGGCGATCCTGTCGCTGCATCTGGCGGGTGCGTCGTCGATCCTGGGCGCGATCAACTTCATCACCACCATCTTCAACATGCGCGCGCCGGGCATGACCCTGCACAAGATGCCGCTGTTCGTCTGGTCGGTGCTGGTCACCGCCTTCCTGCTGCTGCTCTCGCTGCCGGTGCTGGCGGCGGCGATCACCATGCTGCTGACCGACCGCAACTTCGGCACGACCTTCTTCGACCCCGCCGGGGGCGGCGACCCGATCCTGTACCAGCATCTCTTCTGGTTCTTCGGTCACCCCGAAGTCTACATCATGATCCTGCCGGGCTTCGGCATCGTCAGCCAGATCATCGCGACCTTCAGCCGCAAGCCCGTCTTCGGCTATCTCGGCATGGCCTATGCCATGGTCGCGATCGGCGTGGTCGGCTTCGTCGTGTGGGCGCACCACATGTTCGCCACCGGCCTGAGCGTGAACACCAAGATGTATTTCACCGCCGCGACGATGATCATCGCGGTGCCGACGGGTATCAAGATCTTCTCGTGGATCGCGACCATGTGGGGCGGCAGTCTCACCTTCAAGACGCCGATGGTGTGGGCGATCGGTTTCATCTTCATGTTCACCGTCGGCGGCGTGACTGGCGTGGTGCTGGCGAATGGCGGCATCGACGATTACATGCACGACACCTATTATGTCGTGGCGCACTTCCACTACGTCCTGTCGCTGGGTGCGGTGTTCGCGCTGTTCGCGGGCTTCTATTACTGGTTCCCGAAGATGTCGGGGAAGATGTATAGCGAGCTGCTCGGCCAGCTTCACTTCTGGGTGTTCTTCGTCGGCGTGAACCTGTTGTTCTTCCCGATGCACTTCCTGGGGCTGCAGGGTATGCCGCGTCGCATTCCCGACTATCCGGCGGCCTTTGCCGACTGGAACAAGCTGGCGACCCATGGCTATGAGATCATGGCGCTGGGCATGGTGTTCTTCTTCGTCAACCTGGTCTGGTCGCTGGTCGCGGGCAAGCCCGCCGGGGACAATCCCTGGGGCGAAGGTGCGACGACGCTGGAATGGACGCTGTCCAGCCCGCCACCCTATCACCAGTTCGAGACGCTGCCGCGGATCGACTGATCCCTGCCACCCCTCGCGACGGAAAGGGCCCCCACCTCTGGTGCGGGGCCCTTTTCTTATGCCCGCCACATTCCGTCGGGCCGCCCCCGCCAGACGGGTCCGAAAGCGCGACGGAGCGAAGGCCGGATTCATGATTCGTTAGCCACGTCGGCGCATCCTGACACCGGGGCGACATTTGGTCGGTGCGGGCGGGTATCCTATCATGACGGTGCTGGAAGACGGGGCGGTGCCGAATGCGGCAACCGTCGACATGGCGGCGGTCGCGCCGGTCGATCGGGCGGACGGCGCGACCGGCGTCGTGCCGCTCCTCGCGCTGGCGGCCTGCGGCGACGGCGGCGGCGCGAGCGGCGGCGGCTCTTCGGCATCGGGCGGCACGACGACGGTCGTGGTGGTCAACGCCGCGCCCACCGCCACCGAGGCGAGCCGCTTCCTCGCACAGGCCAGCATGGGCGCCACGCGAGCGATGATCGATACGGTCGTCTCGCGCGGCTACGACGGCTGGCTGAGCGATCAGTTCGCCCTGCCCCGCGCGACCACCCATTGGGACTGGATGACCGCCAACGGCTATGACGCCGCCGCCAACAGGAATACGCTGGCGGGCTTCGACCCGTCGATGTGGCGGCAGATGATCGTCGAGCCCGACCAGCTTCGCCAGCGGATCGGCATGGCGCTGCTCGATATACTGGTCGTCGGCATCGACGGCGTCACCGATGCGTGGCGCGCGTTCAGCATGGCCGCCTATGTCGACCTGCTGCTCGACAATGCGTTCGGCAATTATCGCGACCTGCTCGGCGCGATCACGACCAATTTCGCGATGGCGACCTATCTGACCTTTCTGAACAACCGCAAGGCCAACCCGACCACGGGCCTGCAACCCGACGAGAATTACGCGCGCGAGCTGATGCAGCTCTTCACGCTGGGCCTCTACCAGCTCAACATGGACGGCTCGGTCAAGACCAATGGCGGGCAGCCGATCGAGACCTATGGCCAAGCCGATGTGTCGGGCCTGGCGCGCATCTTCACCGGCCTGTCGCCCGCGACGAGCGACAGCACGACCACCGCACGCTATCGCCAGCCACTGGTGATGAACGCCGCAATCAACGAGACCGGCGCGTCGAGCTTCCTCGGCACCACCGTGACCGGCGGGGGGATGGCGGGCGTGACGTCGGCGCTCGACACCATCTTCGCGCATCCCAACATACCGCCCTTCGTCGCGCGGCAGCTGATCCAGCGGCTGGTCACCAGCAACCCCTCGCCCGCCTATATCAACCGGGTCGCGAGCCGCTTCGCGGACAATGGCCAGGGCGTGCGCGGCGACATGAAGGCAGTGATCCGCGCGATCCTGCTCGACAGCGAGGCCCGGTCGCTGCCGACCGCCGCGACGGCGGGCAAGCTGCGCGAGCCGGTCCTGCGGCTGACCGGATGGGCGCGGGCGTTCGCGGTCAACTCGCCATCGGGCGCCTGGGCGATCGGCGACACGTCCAACCCCTCGACCCGGCTGGGTCAGGCCAAGGGGCACAGCCCCTCGGTCTTCAACTTCTACCGGCCCGGCTACACCCCGCCGGGGACCAGCATCGCGGCCGCCGGGCTGGTCGCGCCGGAGTTCCAGATCACCAACGAGCAAAGCGTCGTCGCCTATGTCAATTACATGTACGGGCTGATCGCCAACGGCACCGGCGACGTGAAGGCCGATTACAGCGCGATCCTGACCAAGGCCGCCGACTCGCAAGCGCTGGTCGACGAGGTCAATCTGGTGCTGGCGGCGGGACAGCTTTCCGCCACGACGGTCACCGCGATCCGGACGGCGGTCGACACCGTGTCGGCGACCGCGACCAACGGCCCCGTCAACCGGGTCGGCATCGCCGTCCTGCTGGCCATGGCCTCCCCCGACTATCTGACCCTGCGGTGAGCATCATGACGCAAGACCAGTCCCGTCGCGCCTTCCTCAAGCGCAGTGCGTTGCTCGGCCTGGCCGGGACCGCCACCCCCTTCGTCACCAGCCTGGCCGCGATCGGTGAGGCCGCCGCCGCCACCGCCTCGGACTATAAGGCGCTGGTCTGTGTCTTCCTCTATGGCGGCAACGACTATGCCAACACGCTGGTCCCCTATGACGAGAGCAGCTTTGCCGCCTATCGCACCGCACGCGCCAATATCGGCTATCAGCGCGACGCGCTGGCGGCCACGGTCCTGAACCCGGCGGTCGCGCTGCCCGGCGGGCGCGCCTATGCGCTCTCGCCCTCGATGCCCGAAATGAGCCAGCTCTTCGCGGCGGGGAAGATGGCGGTCGCGCTGAACGTCGGCACCCTCGTCGAGCCGACGACCAAGGCCCAATATACCAATCGCACCGTCAAGCTGCCGCCCAAGCTGTTCAGCCACAACGATCAGCAGAGCTTTTTCCAGGCATCGAACCCCGAGGGCGCAACCAGCGGCTGGGGCGGGCGGATCGGCGACGTGTTCCAGGGCGGCAACGGCACGGCGGCGCTCACCTGCATCAACACCAGCGGCAATGCGGTCTATCTGACCGGGCGCAGCGCGATCCAATATGCGGTGGGCACCGGGGGCCCGATCCCGCTGATCAACAACAGCCGCACCCTCTATGGCTCGTCCTCCGCGCTCGACACGCTGCGCAGCCTGATGACCACCGAGTCGGGTTTCGCGATGGCCAGCGAACATGCGCGGATCAGCAAGCGCGCCTTCGACATCCAGGCCCGACTCGGCAGCGCGCTCGCCGGGGCGCCCGCCGCCAATTTCCCGCTCTTCCCCTCGAACAACGGCCTTGCCGACCAGCTCAGGATGGTCGCCCGGATGATCTCGGTCAGCCAGACGCTGGGGCTGAAGCGACAGGTCTTCTTCGTCTCGATCGGCGGGTTCGACCTGCACGACAATCTGGTCGCGCAGCATCCCGGACTGCTCGCCAGGGTGTCGGCGGCGATGAAGGCCTTCTACGACACGACCGTCGCCCTGGGTGTCGCGGAGCAGGTGACCAGCTTCACCGCCTCCGACTTTGGCCGGACGCTCCAATCGAACGACGATGGATCGGATCATGGCTGGGGCGGGATGCACTTCCTGGTCGGCGGCGCGGTGCGCGGGCAGCGTTTCTATGGCAAGGCGCCGATCGTCGGCACCGGGACCGGCGACGATGTCGGCCAGGGCCGGTTGCTGCCGACCATGTCGGTCGACCAATATGCCGCGACGCTCGCGAGCTGGTTCGGGGTCGATTCGAACGGCCTGCGCACCGTCCTCCCCAATATCGGCAATTACGACAGCGCGACATGGGATCAGGGCTTTCTGGGCGGATAAGGGCTTTCCGGGCTGAGTTGAGACAATATAACATACTGATTGCGGGCAATTTCCCGATCAGCTCCGATCGGAAATCTTGCGCGGCGGCGGCTCTGGCATCGGACCCGGGCGGCCCCATATGAGCGCCGCGATCGTCCGGTCGCCTCACAAGATTCCACAGGAGCTTCCATGCCCACTCCCGCCAAGGCCTATGCGGCCCAGTCGGCCGACGCCTCGCTCGCGCCCTTCTCGTTCGAGCGGCGCGATCCGCAGAGCGACGACGTCGCCATCGATATCCTGTATTGCGGCGTCTGCCATTCGGATCTGCACACGGCACGCGGCGAATGGGCGGGCACCCAATATCCGTGCGTGCCGGGTCACGAGATCGTCGGGCGGGTCACCGCGGTCGGCGATGCGGTGACCAGGTACAAGGTCGGCGACATGGTCGGGGTGGGCTGCATGGTCGACAGTTGCGGCCATTGCCCGTCCTGCCATGACGGCGAGGAGCAATATTGCGAGACGACCGGCTTCGTCGGCACCTATAACGGACCCGACCCCGTGATGGGCGGCCATACCTTTGGCGGCTATTCGGACCATATCGTGGTCAAGGAAAGCTTCGTCCTGAAGATCAACCACGACGCCGCCGACCTGGCCGCCGTCGCGCCGCTGCTCTGCGCCGGCATCACCACCTATTCGCCACTGCGCCACTGGAAGGTCGGGTCGGGCCAGAAGGTCGGCATCGTCGGGCTGGGTGGCCTGGGCCATATGGGCGTGAAGATCGCCGCCGCGATGGGCGCCGAGGTCTATGTCTTCTCGACCTCCCCGAACAAGGCCGAGGACGCCCGTCGGCTGGGCGCCAAGGACTTGATCGTGTCGAAGGACGCCGACCAGATGGCGGCACATGCGAACAGCTTCGACTTCATCCTGAATACGGTCGCGGCACCGCATGACCTGGACGCGTTCCTGGTCCTGCTGAAGCGCGACGGGACGATGACGCTGGTCGGCGTGCCCGATTCGCCGCACCCGTCGCCCTCGGTCGGCAATCTGGTCTTCCGCCGCCGCTCGCTTGCGGGGTCGCTGATCGGTGGCATCGCCGAGACGCAGGAGATGCTCGATTTCTGCCACCAGCATGGCCTGACCGCCGATATCGAGATGATCGCGATGGACGAGGTCAACACCGCCTATGACCGGATGCAGAAGAGCGATGTGAAGTATCGCTTCGTCATCGACATGGCGACGTTGAAGCAGGCCTGACGCCGCTGAGCCTCACGCCCCTCCCGCAAGCGGGAGGGGATGGGGGAGGGAAGGCCACGGGCGTTGCCCTCTGTGAGACCCCTTACCCTCCCCCCGTCCCCCTCCCGCCTGCGGGAGGGGGTGCGCTTCTGGCAAATGGGGTATCCTTTCAAGACAACCGCTTCGATTGCTCCCCCTCCCCACAGCGCCTATATGCGGGGCTTCCATGTCCAGCATTCCCTCCTCCGTCTTCGTCCCCGCCGATTGGCGCGACTTCCTCGCCCTGACCAAGCCGCGGGTCATGACGCTGGTGGTGTTCACCGGACTCTGCGGAATGCTGGCGGCGCCCAATGCCGTCGATCCGGTCATCGGCTTTACCGCGATCCTGTGCATCGCGCTGGGCGCGGGTGCGGCGGGCGCGCTCAACCAGTGGTATGAGGCGGACCTCGACGCGCTGATGAAGCGCACCGCCAAGCGCCCATTGCCCGCCGGACGGATGACCCGCGAATCGGCGCTGCATTTCGGCGTCGGGCTCTCCTGTTTCTCGGTCATCCTGATGGGGCTGGCGGTCAATTACGTCGCCGCCGCGATCCTGGCCGTGTCGATCCTGTTCTACGTCCTGGTCTATACCGTCTGGCTGAAGCGCCGGACGCCGCAGAATATCGTCATCGGCGGTGCGGCGGGCGCGTTTCCGCCGCTGATCGGCTGGGCGGCGGCGACGGGGCAGATCGCGCTGCTGCCCTTCCTGCTCTTCAGCCTCGTCTTCCTGTGGACGCCGCCGCATTTCTGGGCGCTCGCGCTGTTCGTGAAGACCGATTACGCCAATGCGGGCGTGCCCATGCTGCCCGTCGTCGCGGGTGAGCGGGTGACCCGTGCGCAGATCGGGCTCTACACCATTCCGATGGCGATCGCCGCCGTCGCACCCTGGCCATTGGGGCTGACGGGGTCGATCTATGGCGTGATCGCCACGGCCGGAACCGCGCTGTTCGGCGCCTATGCCGCGATCGTCGCCTTCCGGCATACGCAGCCCGACGACGCGATGAAGCCCGAAAAGCGGCTGTTCAAATATTCCATCCTGTATCTTTTCCTTCTCTTCGGCGCGCTGGTGGTGGATCGTTGGGCATGACGCCCGACGATTCGAATCGCATTCGCGCCAAGCAGCGCGCCCGCGCCACCGTGATGGCGCTGCTGCTCGGTTTCCTGGTGGTGCTGATCTTCTTCATCACCCTGTCCAAGATCCGCGCGGGGATGCACGGATGACCCTGACGCGCCAGGCTCGCACGGTGGTGTTCGCGCTGGTCGGCGTGGTGTTCATGACCGGGCTCGCCTGGGCCAGCGTGCCGCTCTATCGCATGTTCTGCCAGGTGACGGGCTATCAGGGCACGACCCAGCGCGGACAGGCGGCGCCGGGCAGCGTCCATCGCCAGGTCCGGGTCGATTTCGACGCCAATGTCTCGTCACGGCTCGCCTGGACCTTCAAGCCCGAAAATCCGCACGAAACCGTCGATATCGGCGCACGCGACATGGTGTTCTTCACCGCGACCAACAATGCGAAGGTGCCGATCACCGGCACCGCGACCTTTAACGTCACCCCCGATCAGGCCGGGCGCTATTTCACCAAGATCCAGTGTTTCTGCTTCACCCAGCAGACGCTGAAACCCGGCGAGACGGTGCGTATGCCGGTCATCTTCTTCGTCGATCCCAAGATCCTGAACGACCCGGATGCGAAGGACATCGAGACCATCACCCTGTCCTACACATTTTACCCGGTGGATTCGGCGGGAAAAGCGGGTTAGCCTGCCCCCAAAATAGCAAAATATAGGGACGGGATCATGGCTGGCGCGAAGAACCACGACTATCACATCCTGCCGCCGAGCCCCTGGCCGCTCGCCAGTTCGATGTCGGCGCTGCTGATGGCCTCGGGCGCGATCATGTGGATGCACAGCGTCCAGGGTGGCGGCTGGGCGTTCCTGGCAGGCCTGGCGGCGGTGCTGTTCTGCATGGGAAGCTGGTGGGCGGACGTGGTGCGCGAGGCGCATCATGGCGACCATACCCCGGTGGTGCAGCTCCATTTCCGCTATGGCATGATCCTGTTCATCGCGTCGGAGGTGATGTTCTTCGTCGGATGGTTCTGGGCCTTTTTCGACTTCTCGCTCTTCCCGACCGCGATGAGCGTCGTCGACGGGCAGGTCGAACGCGCCGCCGAGGGTGCCGCCGCCATCGCCGCGACCTGGCCGCCCAAGGGGCTGGAGGTCATCGACGCCTTCAAGCTGCCGCTGCTCAACACGCTGATCCTGCTGACCAGCGGCACCACCGTCACCTGGGCGCATCATGCGCTGATCCATAACCAGCGCGGCGGCGAGAAGAAGGGCCTGTGGGGCGCGCTGGGCGTCGGCGATCGCGACGGCGTGCTCAAGGGTCTGTGGCTGACCGTCGTGCTCGGCCTGATCTTCAGCTCGATCCAGGCCTATGAGTATGTCCATGCGCCCTTCCCCTTCAAGGGGATCAACTATGGCGCGTCCTTCTTCATGGCGACCGGCTTCCACGGCTTCCACGTTCTGGTCGGCACCATCTTCCTGATCGTCTGCCTGATCCGCGCCTATCGCGGCGACTTCACCCCGCGCCAGCATTTCGGGTTCGAGGCGGCGGCCTGGTACTGGCATTTCGTCGACGTGGTGTGGCTGTTCCTGTTCGTCACCATCTATGTCTGGGGTGGCTGGGGCGCGCCGGTTCATAGTGGCTGAGCCGACGCCTCCCACCCCCAACCCGCCCACTATCGCGCAAGCGGCGTTTCAGGGGCTGTGTCCGCGTTGCGGCCAGCCCCATTTGTTTGCGGGGCCATTATTCTCCCGGCATCTGGCGAGCTTCGCGGATCGCTGTAGCGCCTGCGGGCTGGACTTCACCCGCTTCAACGTCGGGGACGGCCCCGCCGCCTTCCTGACGCTGATCCTCGGCACGGTGATCACCATCGCGGCGATCGTCGTCGAGCTGACCCTTCATCCGCCGCTCTGGCTGCATATGCTGATCTGGCTGCCGCTGACCGCGATCGGCGTCATCTACAGCCTTCGACTGGCCAAGGGGGCGCTGATGGCGGCGGAATATCGCAACGAGGCGCGCGAGGGCGCGGTGGTCCGCCCGGACGAGGACGCATGAGGCGCGTTCCCATCCTGCCGAGCGTGATCGTCGGGCTGGCGGTCGCCCTGATGATCGCGCTGGGCCTGTGGCAGTTGCTCGACCGGCTGCCCAGGAAGGAGGCGTATCTGGCGCAGCTCGCCGCCAATCCGGCGCGACCGCCCATCGCCTTTCCCCTCCGCCCCGACGACCGGCTGCTCTTCCGCCGAACCGTTGCCGATTGCCGCCCGCCGGTGACGATCCGCCGCGCGGGCGCGGGCGCGGCGGGGTTCCGCCTGATCGCGACCTGCTCAGTGGGACAGGGCTCAGTGGGACAGGGCTCAGTGGGACAGGGCTCAGTGGGACAGGGCTCAGTGGGACAGGGCTCAGTGGGACAGGGATCGCTTCAGGTACAGCTCGGCACCACCCATGATCCGCGCAAGGAGATCGACTGGTCGGGGGGCCCGGTCACCGGCTATGTCTCCCATGCCCCCGACAGCCGCTCGCTGATCCAGTCGGCCTTCGACCACCGCCCGCAGGCGATGCTGCTGGTCGCCGACACGCCCGCCGCCGGGCTGGAGCCCAATGCCAGCCCCGATATCGACGGGGTGCCCAACAACCATCTGGCCTATGCCATTCAATGGTTCCTGTTCGCGGCGATTGCCGCAATTATCTATGTTTTGGCCGTCGCTCGACGCAATCGAGCGGTTGTGACCGGGCGCCCACCCCGTTAAGCCCCGGCGCATCATGCGCTATCACAGTACCCGTGGCTCCGCCCCCGTCCTCGACTTCCGGGGCGCGACCCTGACCGGTCTCGCCAGCGACGGCGGGCTATATGTCCCCGAAACCTGGCCCAGCCTGACTCCGCACGAGATCGAGGGGCTGGCGGGCCTGTCCTATGCGCAGACCGCCGCGCGGATCATGGCGCCGTTCGTCGGCGACAGCCTGACGCCGGAGGACCTGCAAGGGCTGTGCGACGCCGCCTATGGCCGTTTCTCGCACGCCGCCGTCACGCCCCTGGTCCAGCTCGACCATGACCAGTGGCTGCTCGAGCTGTTCCACGGGCCGACGCTGGCGTTCAAGGACGTCGCGCTCCAGATGCTGGGGCTGCTGTTCGAACGGTTCCTGCGCGGCACCGACACCCGGCTGACCATCGTCGGCGCGACCAGCGGCGACACGGGCTCGGCGGCGATCGACGCGGTCGCGGGGCGCGCCAATATCGACATCTTCATGCTGCACCCGGCAGGCCGCGTGACGGAGATCCAGCGTCGCCAGATGACGACGGTACTCGCCCCCAATGTCCACAACATCGCGATCGAGGGGAATTTCGACGACGCGCAAGCACTGGTGAAGGCGATGTTCAACGACCGCGCCTTCGCCGATCGCCATACGCTGTCGGCGGTGAACTCGATCAACTGGGCGCGGTTGATGGCGCAGGTCGTCTATTATTTCTATGCCGCCGTCCGGCTGGGCGCGCCGGGCAAGCGCATCGCCTTCTCGGTCCCGACCGGCAATTTCGGCGACGTCTTCGCCGGATATGTCGCGGCGCGCATGGGCCTGCCGATCGAGCGGCTGATCGTCGCGACCAACGTCAACGACATCCTGCACCGCGCCCTATCCTCGGGCGACTATTCCAAGGGGCAGGTTCAGGCGACCGCGACGCCCTCTATGGACATCCAGGTCAGCTCCAATTTCGAGCGGCTGCTGTTCGACGCGAACGGCCGCGACGGCGCCGCGCTGGCCGCCCAGATGAAGGGCTTCGAGGCGTCGGGCGCGATGCGGCTGACCAATGCGCAGAGCCAGGCGATCGCACCGCTCTTCACCAGCGCGCGGGTCGACGCCGACGATATGAGCCGCGCGATGCGCTGGGCCTGCGAACAGGCGGGGCAGGTTCTCGACCCGCATACCGCCATCGCGCTATCGGCCGCGCGCGCCGCCGAAACGACCGCCCCGATCGTGACGCTGGCCACCGCACACCCCGCCAAGTTCACCGACGCGGTCGAGCGCGCGACCGGCGTCCGCCCCCCGCTCCCCCGCCGCGTCGGCGACCTGTTCGAGCGCGAGGAACGCTATACGACGCTGCCGGGCACCTTCGAGGCGGTGACGGCCTTTATCGACGGGCATGGTTTGCGCTAACGCGCTGTCCATGAAACTCGAAACGATGACCGGCGAGCCCTGGGCGGATTACGGGCTGGTCGACTCCGGCCATGGCCGCAAGCTGGAACGCTATGGCCGGTTCCGCTTCATCCGCCCCGAACCCCAGGCGATGTGGGCGCCCGCCACCCAGGACTGGCGCGCGGCGGCCGAGTTCGTGCCGGGTTCGGACGAGGATGGCGGCGGCCGCTGGAACTTCGCCGAGCCGGTGCCACGCGACGGCTGGCCGCTGAAGTGGAACGAGGTGCGCTTCACCGCGCAGAACACCCCCTTCCGCCACCTCGGCTTCTTCCCCGACATGGCGCCCGTGTGGAGCTGGATGCGCGAGCAGGTCGACGGGCTGGCCGAGCCGGAGTGCATGAACCTGTTCGGCTATACCGGCGTCGGCACGCTGGCGATGGCGAGCGCGGGGGCCAGGATGGTCCATGTCGACGCCTCCAAGAAATCGGTCGAGGCGGCGCGAAGCAATGCGATGCTGTCGGGGCTGGGCGATGCGCCGGTCCGCTGGATCATCGACGATGCGGCGAAGTTCGTCGCGCGCGAGGTGCGGCGCGGGCGGCGCTATGACGGCATATTGCTCGACCCGCCAAAATATGGACGCGGGCCGGAGGGTGAGGTCTGGCGGCTCGAGGAGGACCTGCCCGGCCTGATCGCGAACTGCCGCCAGTTGCTGGACGCCGACTCGCGCTTCCTGTTCCTCACGGTGTACGCGGTGCGCATGTCGGCGATGGCGATCGGCGAGATGATGCGACAGGTGATGGCCGACCTGCCCGGCAAGGTGGAATGCGGCGAACTGGGCGTGCGCGAGGAAGCGCGCGGGCTGGTACTGCCGACAGCCATCTGGGCACGGTGGAGCCGGTAAGGCTCTCCTGCCTCCCCAACGCCCGTCCGCTCAGACTCGGCGGGGTGTCGGGGAACGGATCTCGATCAGCGCCACTTCATAGGTCGCGACCGCCCCGCCAGCCTCGAACCGCCGGGCAATCCGCCGCATCGCCCCCGGCGGGATCGGGCGGTGCCCCTCGCGCGGTGTTCCCGCGCCGATCGCCCGGAGCGCCCGCATGAACGCGGCCGCCGAGTCGTGCCGCTGCTCGAACGTCCGCATCTCGATCCGCCAGTCCGGCACGGCGATCGAGGGATAGACCGGACTCCCCGCCACATAGCCTTCCGCCCGATGCGCCTCATGCCAGGCCGCGAACGTCCCCTCGACCAGCGTCGTCACCAGCAGCCGCCCACCCGGCGCGAGCAACCCGGCGAGCCGCCGCAACCCGCCCGCCAGATCGCCGAACCATTGCACTGCCAGGCTGCTGACGATCAGGTCGAACGGCGCTTCCCCGGTCAGATCGGGGTGCTCGCCGTCCATCATCCGCCCGCGCGCGCCCGGATTGGCCGCCAGCCCGCGCGCCAGCATCGCGGGCGCGATATCGGTCATCAGCCAGTCGGGTTCCACCAGATGCGGCATGGTCGCGCCGGTCAGGAAGCCGGTGCCGCACCCCACCTCCAGCACGCGCGGGCGTGGCGGTGCGGCGGCCACGATCGCCTCGGCCAGCCAGGTCGCTACCCGGCGCTGGACCACCGCATGCGCGTCATAGGCCGCCGCCGCGTCGAAGGCGCGCGCGATCCGCGTCGTGGCATCGTCCCGCATCGTCACCGACAGGCTCAATCGCGTACCGAGCGGATCGCCGCCGCCGCCAGCCAGGGCGCCCCCGCCACCAGCATCAGCGACACCGCCGCCAACAGCTTGACCGCGCCGAGATCCTCCCCCCCCGCCCCGAAGATCAAGAGCGGCAGCGCCAGTGGCAGCAGCAACAGCCCGGCCATTCCTCCGGCGCCGCGCAAGCCCGCGGTCAGCGCGCCCGTCGCCACCGCCAGCGCGGCAAGGCCCGGCGTCCCCAGCAGCAGCGCCAGCTCGACCCGACCGAGCCGCATCCCATCCAGTCCGAACAGCCCACCCGCGATCAGCGCCACCAGCATCAGCGGCGGCGCGAAGGCGATCCAGTGAGCAAACATGCGCAACGCCATGACCAGCGGCAGCGACAGGCCGTGGACCCTGATCTGGTCGAACCAGCCCGACTCGGCATCCGGCGCGACCAGTCGCTCGACCGGCAGCAGCGCCGCGAGCAGCGCCGCGACCCAGATCGCACCGGGGCCGATCCGGGCCAGCAGCACCCGGTCGGGGCCGATCGCAAACGGAAACAGCACCACCGCGAGCAGGAAGAAGCCGCAGGTCAGCGTCGCGCCACCCCCGGCATATCCGCGCCGCACGTCGCGCGCGATGAGGGTCAGCGGCGCGTTCATGCCGGAACCAGCATGTCGAGCGCGACAGTCGTGGCACCGGGCACCGCCAGCGCCTGATGCGTCGCGAGCAACACCGCCCCGCCCTCCGCCCGGTGGCGCTCCACCGCGCGTTCGAGCATCGCCACGCCGCTCGCGTCCAGCCCGTTGGCGGGCTCGTCGAGCAGCCACAGCGCCGCTCCGGCCGCCAGCGTCCGCGCCAGTGCGGCGCGACGCCGCTGGCCCGTCGACAACAGCCTGACCGGAATCTCCGCCAGCGCGGCGAGCCCGACCTCCGCGAGTGCCGCCGCCACCCGTTCCCGCGCCGTGCCCCGACCATCGATCCGTGCCCAGAAGAGCAGCGAGTCGGTGAGCGATCGGTCGCTGTCCAATGCCAGATCCTCGGTCATCAACGCGATCCGCCCCTGCCGCGCGACCTGTCCCTCGAAGGGAGCGATCAGCCCGGCGGCGAGGCGCAGCAGGCTGGACTTGCCGATGCCGTTGGGGCCCGTGACGATCGCCGCGTCCCCCGCCGACAGGGTGAGCGAGGCGTGCGCGAACAACAGCCTCCCGCCGCGCGCGCAAGCGACATCGGACAGCGACAGGATCACTTGGGCGACATATCCACCGCGTCTTCCAACGCGTGCATATCGTCATCCGACAGGCCGAAATGATGGCCGATCTCGTGGATCGTCACATGCGCCACCAGATCGTCCAGGCGCACCCCCGTCTCGACCCATTCGTCGAGGATCGCGCGTCGGTACAGATGGATGCGATCGGGCAGGCCGCCCGAATCCATCGAACTCTTCTCGCCCACCGGACGCCCGTGATAGAGCCCGGTCAGGTCGAGGGGATGCGCGATTCCCAGCGCCGCCAGCGTCTCCTCATCGGCGAATTCCTCGACGATCAGCACGACATCGCCCAGATGCGCGACGAACGCCGCTGGCAGGCGCGCGATCACGTCCCGCGCGATCGCCTCGATCGCTTCGGCCGTAGGCGCTTCGCCGATCCCGTCTTGCCCGCTCATGCGCGTCGTCATACCGCTGTGGCTGTCAAAAGAACAAGAGAAGCAAGGGGACGGCGATGGTGGAGCGGCTGAACGATCTGGACCGGGACGAGGCGCTCGACGGCCTGCCCGAATGGGATTGGGACGAGGGGCGCGACGCGATCAGCCGCCGCTTCGTCTTCACCGACTTCAACGAGGCGTTCGGCTTCATGACCCGCGTCGCGATGCTGGCGGAAAAGGCGGACCATCATCCCGAATGGTCCAATGTGTGGAACCGGGTCGACATCATGCTGACCACGCACGACGCGGGCGGCCTGTCGGCGCGCGATATCGATATGGCCGAAGCGATCGACGCGCTGGTCGCCTGACCACCCCTCAATTCCTCCCCGAGCAAGCTTGGGGAGGAATGGCTTCGGCACCGTCTGCCCGATCGCGACCCAATCCTCCCCAAGCGTGCTTGGGGAGGGGGACCGCCCGGCATAGCCGGGTGGTGGTGGGGCGATGCCATGCGGTCGCCCAACAACCGAACGCCGGAGGAAAACGGACCGCCGGGCCCCGCCCCTCCACCACCGCTTCGCGGCGGTCCCCCTCCCCATCAGAGATGGGGAGGAATAAACTACGCCACCCTCTGCCCGATCGCGACCCAATCCTCCCCAAGCTTGCTTGGGGAGGGGGACCGCGCGGCATAGCCGGGTGGTGGTGGGGCGATGCCATGCGGTCGCCCAACAACCGAACGCCGGAGGAAAGCGGTCCGCCGGGCCCCGCCCCTCCACCACCGCTTCGCGGCGGTCCCCCTCCCCATCGGAGATGGGGAGGAATGGGCTTCGCCACCCTCTGCCCGATCGCGACCCCATCCTCCCCAAGCTTGCTTGGGGAGGGGGACCGCCCGGCATAGCCGGGTGGTGGTGGGGCGATGCCGTGCGGTCGCCCGGCAACCGAACGCTGGAGGAAAGCGGACCGTCGGGCCCCGCGCCTCCACCACCGCTTCGCGGCGGTCCCCTCCCCATCGGAGATGGGGAGGAATAGGTTACGCCACCGTCTGCTCGATCGCGCCGAAGATCGGGTGGTGGCGGTCGTCCTCCATCCAGATTCGCACCGTGTCGCCTTTCCTGAGGAAGGGCGTGACCGGCTCGCCGCCGCGGATCGTCTCGATCATCCGCACTTCCGCGATGCAGCTATAGCCGACACCACCCTCGGCCACGGGCTTGCCCGGCCCGCCATCGACATCGCGGTTGGACACGGTGCCCGATCCGATGATCGTCCCCGCCCCCAGCGCGCGGGTCTTGGCGGCGTGCGCGACCAGCGTGCCGAAGTCGAAGGTCATGTCCTGCCCCGCATCCGCCCGGCCGAAGGGCTGGCCGTTGAGATCGACCTTGAGCACGCGGTGAAGCTTGCCATCCCGCCACCAGTCGCCCAGCGATTCGGGCGTGACGAAGACCGGCGAAAAGGCCGAGGCGGGCTTGGACTGGAAGAAGCCGAACCCCTTGGCGAGTTCGCCGGGAATCAACCCGCGCAGCGACACGTCGTTGGTCAGCCCGACCAGCCAGATCGCGGCCAGCGCCTCCTCGCGGCTCGCGCCCATGGGCACGTCGCCGGTGACGACGACGACCTCGCCCTCCAGGTCGCAGCCCCAGCTTTCGTCGGCCAGCGGAATCGGATCGCGCGGGCCCAGAAATCCGTCCGACCCGCCCTGATAGATCAGCGGATCATGCCAGAAACTCTCGGGCAGTTCCGCCCCGCGCGCCTGGCGGACGAGCGCGACGTGGTTCACATAGGCCGAACCATCGGCCCATTGATAGGCGCGCGGCAGCGGCGAGGCGGCGTCATGCTCATGGAAGCGCTCGCGCGGGATCGCGCCGTGATCGAGATCGGTCGCCAGATTGGCGAGCGCGGGTGCGTGCCGCTGCCAATCGTCGAGCGCGGCCTGTAGGGTCGGCACGATATGCCCCGCATCCGCATACCAGGCGAGGTCGCTCGACACGACGACCAGCTTGCCGTCGCGCCCCTGTCCGGGATTGGCATGTTTGAGACTGGCGAGTTTCATGCAGGACTCCTCTTCGCTAACTGGTATCGGATGTAACCATCCGCCCACGGTTGTCACGCGACCGCGACGCGATCCTGCCCGAAACTTGACTTTCCGCAAGCGTTAGCGCACATGGCCGACCGTCGAGGCGTCCACTCGCAGCGTGAACGGACCATCTGGTCCCGGCTCCGCCCCGACCCTGTCTTCAGGCTTCCCTTGTCACGCGGGGTGTCATCAACCCCGGCCCGCGCTTGCGGCCTGTCGTGACTCGCGCGCCATGTCAGAAAGTTATTCCATGTCCTTTTCCGAACTCGGCCTCGCCGAGCCGCTCGTCCGTGCGCTCGAAGCCAAGGGCTATTCCGAGCCGACCCCGATCCAGCGCGACTCGATCCCGACGCTGCTGGAAGGCCGCGACCTGCTCGGCATCGCGCAGACCGGCACCGGCAAGACCGCGGCCTTCGTCCTCCCCTCGATCCAGCGGCTGGTCGAGGCGAACAAGCGCGTCCTGCCGACCCATTGCCGGATGCTCGTCCTGGCCCCGACACGTGAACTGGCCAGCCAGATCGCCGAAAACGCGAAGGGCTATGCCAAATTCTCCAAGCTGGCGGTCGCGACCGTCTTCGGCGGCACCAGCCTGAACAAGAACCGCCAGGACCTGTCGCGCGGCGTCGACATCCTCGTCGCCACGCCCGGCCGTCTGATCGATCTGGTCGAGCAGGGCTTCCTGAACCTGTCGATGATCGAGATCCTGGTGCTCGACGAAGCCGACCAGATGCTCGACCTGGGCTTCATCCACGCGCTTCGCCGCATCGTGAAGATGATCCCGCGCAAGCGCCAGACCCTGTTCTTCTCGGCCACCATGCCCGCGGCGATCCGCGACCTGGCCGACAAGTTCCTCGACAACCCGGCGACCGTGTCGGTGACCCCCGTCGCCACCACCGCCGAGCGTGTCGAGCAGTCGGTGACCTTCGTCACGCAACAGGAAAAGCAGGCGCTGCTGACCATCCTGCTGGCCGATCCGGCGATCGAGCTGGCGCTGGTCTTCACCCGCACCAAGCATGGCGCGGACCGCGTCGTGAAGCTGCTGGCGGGCAACGGCATCGCCGCCAACGCGATCCACGGCAACAAGAGCCAGGGCCAGCGCGAGCGGGCGCTGGGCGAGTTCCGCTCGGGCCAGACCCGCGTGCTGGTGGCGACCGACATCGCCGCACGCGGCATCGACATTCCGGGCGTCAGCCACGTCTTCAACTTCGAACTGCCCAACGTCGCCGAGCAATATGTCCACCGCATCGGCCGCACCGCGCGTGCGGGGCGTTCGGGTCTGGCCATCGCCTTCTGCGCCGAGGACGAGCGTCCGTATCTGAAGGATATCGAGAAGCTCACGCGGCAGAAGATCACCGTCGTGCCGCTTCCCGCCGACTTCGTGAAGCGGGCCGAGACGATCAAGTCGCAGCGGGTGAAGGCGATCGGCGCCGATCCCGCGCCGCGCGTCGATCGCCCGCGCGATCCGGCCCGCCCGCGCGCCACGCATCATGCCCGCGCGACCGATGCCCGCGCGCCCCAGGGTCGCCAGCCG
>NZ_CAKASM010000021.1 GCF_916858675.1 Sphingomonas sp. Leaf21 | reverse complement strand
CTACGCAAAGACCAAGTCTGCGCAACCCTCTCCCCTCTACGAGGGGCGAGGGAAGGACAGGCATAGTTGAATGTCGACCGGCCCTAGGGCACCACGGTCACGAACAGATAGGCCGCGAAGATCACCAGGTGCACCGCCCCGCCCAGCACGGTGGTGCGGCCATTTCCGAGCGTCAGGGTGATGGTGAACAGCGACAGGACCAGCAGGATCATCTGCTTGGCACCGATCCCCAGCGCCAGCGGCAGCCCCAGGGTCAGCGACACGATCGCCACCGCCGGAATGGTCAGCCCGATCGTCGCCAGCGCGGAGCCGAGCGCCAGGTTGAGGCTGGTCTGGAGCCGGTTGCGCTTGGCGGCGCGATAGGCGGCCAGGCTTTCGGGCGCGAGCACCAGCGCCGCGATCACCACGCCGACGATCGCGAGCGGCAGCCCGGCGTCGAGGATGGCCGCCTCGACGATCCCCGACAGCCCCTTGGCGAGTAGCACAACCCCGACCAGCGCGACCAGCAGCATCCCCAGCGCGGCCCAGGCGGCCGCGTCGGTCGGCGGTTCGGCATGCGCGTCGGCGGGCATATCCTCATTCGCGGGCAGGAAATATTCGCGGTGGCGCACCGTCTGCACCATGACGAAGGTCCCGTAGAGAATGACGCTGACGATCGCGACGAAGATCAGCTGCGAGGTCGCATAGGTCGGCCCCGGCGCGGACGAGACATAATTGGGCAGCACGAGCGAGAGCACGACCATCGCGGTCAGCACGTTCAGCGACGAACTGGCGCCGCGCAGCGAGAAGCGCTGCTCACCATGCTGCACCCCGCCCGCCAGCAGGCACAGGCCGACGATACCGTTCAGGATGATCATGATCGCCGCGAACACCGTGTCGCGCGCCAGGCTGGAGGCGTCGCCCGCGTCGGACAGCATCAGGCTGACGATCAGCGACACCTCGATCACCGTCACCGCGACCGCCAGCACCAACGTGCCGAACGGCTCGCCGACCCGGTGCGCGACGACCTCAGCCTGATGCACCGCCGACAGCACGCATCCGAACAGGATGAACGCCGCGACGACCACGCCGACCGTTCCCATCTTGTAGAGCGACACGGCAATGGCGAGCAGCCCCAGCAGCGGGAAGACGAGGGTCCACCACGGCAAGGTCAGGCGATGGAGCAATGCGCGCTTCTGTCCGGCGGTCACGATGGCGTCGGGTTCGCTCATCCCTTGTCTGGCCTCCTCCTCACGGCATGACGATCTCGTCACGTTCGCTTATGCCAATGCGCCAACCCGCCGATTGGCTCCTTCGGCCGATGGCAATCGTTGCGACCATGCCATCACTTGTCCGCATTCTCCACCCTGTAGCACAGCCAGATTTCGCCGCCGGGCAGGATGTCATGCCGCGTCAGGGTCAACCCGGTCAGCGGTGCTGGCCCGTCGGCATCCGCCTCGCCCGAGTGGAACAGGCTTGGCGCCCCAGCCGCGCCGTCGATCGCGGGACAGATCGCCACGCTGATCTCGTCGATCAGTCCCGCCCGCAGGAACGCGCCATTCGCGGTGCCGCCGCCCTCGACCAACAGCGTCTTCACGTCCAGTTCCCGCGCGATCCGATCGACGGCCGACGCCAGATCGATCGTCTCGTTGCCCGCGAAGATATACGACACCCCGTCCGCGCGCAGCCCGGCCAGATGCGGGTCCGATACGCGCTCGGTCAGGACGACGACGATCGGATCGCCGTCGATGTCCGCGCGGCTCCAGACGATCTTGCCATCCGCATCGAGGACGATCCCGCACGCCTCCGCCTGTCGGTTGGCGAACCAGGGCTCGCGGGGAAAGGTCTCGCCCGTTTCCGGATAGCGATCGCCCCTGGCGAATTCCTGTCCGGTTACCCTCCCCGTGCCGGGGCGGCCCTGGGCCGGATCGACATTCAGCTTATTCTCCCCTCTACGAGGGGCGAGGGAAGGACAGGCATCGTGGAATGTCGATCGGCCCTAGGGCACGGGTCGCATCATCGACCAGAAGCGTGGCCCGCCTTTGGGCACCGACCATTCATCGACCAGTTCGAAGCCCAGTCGTGCGTACAGCCCGACATTGCTCTGCGTCGCGGTTTCCAGATAAGCCGGAACACCGGCCGCGTCGCACCGCGCCAGACCGGCGCGGATCGAGGCACCGCCCAGCCCCCGCCCCTGTCGGGCCGGATCCACCCCGGCGATATGCAGATACCAGAAGGGCGCGTCCGGAAAATGCGCCTCGATCGCGTGCGACAGCCGCAGGGCGCGGGGCAGCGCGGTGCCCAGCGTGGCCAGCAGTGGCACGGCTTGACGCAACATCGCGGTCATCGGCACTTCGGCCAGCCCCGGCGGTCGCCAGAAGGTGCCCGCATCCGCCGCCTCGCTGACCAATCGCATCCCCACAGCGTCGCTGTCGAACAGCAGCGCGAACAGACGCGGTAGTCGCGCGGCACGGTCGGTCGGATCGGGGAAGATGTAGGACATGGCCGGATCGTCGGCAAAGGCCCTGCCCAGCATCGCCGCGACTGCCGCCCGGTCGCCGACCACCGCCTCACGCATCGTCATCATCGCATGTCCCCAACGCGAAACGGGCGCTCCCGGCAAGGAACGCCCGTTCGATCATCCCTGGATCACGGTGCCGATCAGGCCGCCGCGTCGTCCTTCTTCTTTGCCTTCTCGGCATATACGCGGATCGGTTCCTTGCGGCCCTCGACCACGTCCTTGTCGACCATCACCTCGTCGACGCCGTCCATGCCGGGCAGGTCGAACATGGTGTCGAGCAAAATGCCCTCCAGGATCGAGCGAAGCCCGCGTGCGCCGGTCTTGCGCTCGATCGCCTTCTTGGCAACCGTGGTCAGCGCATCGTCGGTGAAGTCGAGTTCGACATTCTCCATCTCGAACAGCTTCTGATACTGTTTCACCAGCGCGTTCTTGGGCTCGGACAGGATCTTGACCAGCGCAGAGATGTCGAGATCTTCCAGCGTCGCGATGACCGGCAGACGGCCGACGAATTCGGGAATCAGGCCGAACTTGAGCAGATCCTCCGGCTCGGTCTGGCGCAGATATTCGCCGGTCCGCTTTTCCTCGGGCGCCGCGACATAGGCGCCGAAGCCGATCGACTTGCCCTGCAGACGGTCGCCGATGATCTTTTCCAGACCCGCGAACGCGCCGCCGCAGATGAACAGGATGTTCGTCGTGTCGACCTGCAGGAATTCCTGCTGCGGATGCTTGCGGCCACCCTGCGGGGGAACGCTGGCGGTCGTGCCTTCCATCAGCTTCAACAGCGCCTGCTGAACGCCCTCACCCGACACGTCGCGCGTGATCGAGGGGTTCTCGGCCTTGCGGCTGATCTTGTCGATCTCGTCGATATAGACGATGCCGCGCTGCGCCCGCTCGACATTGTAATCCGACGCCTGGAGCAGCTTGAGGATGATGTTCTCGACGTCCTCGCCGACATAGCCGGCTTCGGTCAGCGTCGTCGCGTCCGCCATGGTGAAGGGCACGTCGAGGATGCGCGCCAGCGTCTGCGCGAGCAGCGTCTTGCCGCAGCCGGTCGGACCGACGAGCAGGATGTTCGACTTGGCGAGTTCGACGTCGGCGCCCTTCGCACCGTGGTTCAAGCGCTTGTAGTGGTTGTGCACCGCGACCGACAGGACGCGCTTGGCCTGCTTCTGCCCGATGACATAGTCGTCGAGCACGTTGCAGATTTCCTGCGGCGTCGGCACGCCACCATCCTTCTTGGAAACCAGTGCGGACTTGGTCTCCTCACGGATGATGTCGTTGCACAGCTCCACGCACTCGTCGCAAATGAAGACGGTCGGCCCCGCGATCAGCTTGCGCACCTCGTGCTGCGACTTGCCGCAGAACGAGCAATAGAGGGTGCTTTTCGAGTTGCCACCGCTCACCTTGTCCATCAATCACCTCTCGCACCCGATACCGGTGCGCTACCGTTGCCGGGGTGCGCATCGTACCGCACCCCGATAAAGTCACAATCGAAATAAACCGTTCATCGCGAACGGCCCGTCTTATGCGGACGTCGCCGCGTCGTCGGCGGGGGCCGGACGCTTGTCGAACACCTGGTCGATCAGGCCGAATTCCTTGGCCTCCTCGGCGCTCATGAACTTGTCGCGGTCCATCGCGCGCTCGATCTCCTCGAGCGGCTTGCCCGTGTACTTGGCGTACAGCGTGTTCAGGAAATGCCGCATACGCAGGATTTCGCGCGCCTGGATCTCGATGTCCGCCGCCATGCCCTGCGCCCCGCCCGACGGCTGGTGGATCATGATGCGGCTGTTCGTGGTCGCGACGCGCATACCCGGCTCGCCCGAGGCGAGCAGGAAGCTGCCCATCGAGGCGGCCTGGCCGATGCACAGCGTGCCGACGCGCGGACGGATATACTGCATCGTGTCATGGATCGCCATCCCCGCCGTGACGACACCGCCCGGCGAGTTGATGTACATGTAGATGTCCTTCTTCGGATTTTCCGACTCAAGGAACAGCAGCTGCGCGCAGATCAGCGAGGCCATGCCGTCCTCGACACCGCCGGTGACGAAGATGATACGCTCGCGAAGCAAACGGCTGAAGATATCGAACGACCGTTCGCCGCGGTTCGACTGCTCGATGACGATCGGAACCAGACCGGCCTGCGTCTGCCGAAGCCCCACACCGGCATGCGCCAGCGGGCTCGCGAAATCGCCGGTCTCGAACGGATTGTGCATGGAATTCTCTCTTATGCCCAGAAGAGCCTCTATGTCGCGTGATGGCGACGCATATTCAAGCCCCGGCGACGACCAACGATGTTGCCCTGCAGCGAATATGCGATCGTCGGCCGAAAATCGGCTCAGCGGCCGTTCCCGGGCGCAGGCAGCGCCAGATAGGCGAGCCGCCGAACCTCCTGCCGCCCGCGCACAACGGTGTCGAGGATCAGCCCGGTGAACAGGTTGAGCCCGGCCAGCAGCATCAGCCCCGTCGACAGGATCGCGGTCGGGAAGCGCGGCACCTGATGCGTCTCGACATAGGTGAAGATCAGCGGCACCGCGAGCAGCAGCGCGACACCCGCGAACAGCGCGGCGATCGCGCCGAAGAACCACATCGGTCGCTCGATCCGGTAGAGCTTCATGATGGTGCGCAGGATCCGCCAGCCGTCCGAATAGGTGCTCAGCTTGGATGCCGATCCCTCGGGACGGGCATAATAGGGTGTGGCGATCTCGGCGCAGGGCATCTTGAGCTCGAGCGCGTGGACGCTGATCTCGGTCTCGATCTCGAACCCGACCGAGAGGACGGGGAAGCTCTTCACGAAGCGGCGCGAAAAGACGCGGTAGCCCGACAATATGTCGGTGAAGCTGCGCCCGAACAGCTTGGCCAGCATCCCGGTCAGCAGCGCGTTGCCGAAGCGATGACCGCGACGATAGGCGAGTTCGGCCTCGGTGATCCGCTGGCCCACCACCATGTCCAGCTGTTCCTCGACCACCCGGCGGACGAGATCGGGGGCGGAGGCGGCGTCATAGGTCGCATCGCCATCCGCCATGACGTAGATGTCCGCGTCGATATCGGCGAACATGCGCCGAACGACGGCGCCCTTGCCCTGTATCCGTTCCGACCGGACGACCGCCCCCGCCGTGCGCGCGACCTCCATCGTGCGGTCGCGGCTGTTATTGTCGTAGACATAGATGGTCGCGGACGGCAGCGCCTCGCGGAACCCCGCGATGGTCTGCGCGATCGCAGCTTCCTCGTTGTAACAGGGCAACAGCACCGCGATCCGGGGTTCGTTCACGCCATATCCTCGTCAAGACCCACATCCCTATGCGCCGACATGGCCGGGCGGGACAGCCCGTTCGATTAGGGGCCAGCGGTGAGCGTGTCCCTATTCCTCCCCGTACCGGGAAGGATCACAATGCAGGAAGGGCGACCGCTTGCGCGACCGCCCTTCCCTGTTCGTCACGAACCGAGGTCCGGCATCGACCTTATTCGGTCGGCGCGGCCTTCTTCGCGCGCGGCTTCTTCGCCGGAGCGGCCTCCGCGGTCTCGGCAGCGGCCTCGCCTTCCGCCGGAGCCGCCGCCTTCTTGGCGCGCGGCTTCTTGGCGGGCGCGGCTTCGGTCGCTTCCGGGGCTTCCTCCGCCTCGGCCGGAGCCGCCTTCTTGGCGCGGGTCGCCTTCTTCGGCGCTTCCTCGGCGGTCGCTTCGGCCGTGTCGGCGTCCGCGGTCACTTCCGCCTTCTTCGCCTTCGCCTTGGCGGGCTTCTTCTTGCCGTGGTCATGATCGTGGTCGTGATCATGATTGTGGACATGGGTGCCCGACGCGAAGCCGTCCTCGCTCTCGATCGCAGCTTCCAGCTCCTCACGCGTGGTCTCGCGGTCCGTGATCTCGGCCTTGCCGAACAGGAAGTCGACGACCTTGTCCTCATAGAGCGGCGCGCGCAGCTGGGCGGCGGCCATCGGCTCCTGCTGGACATACTGGATGAAGCGCTGGCGATCTTCCGGGCCGTACTGCTGTGCGGCCTGCGCGATCAGGCGGTTCATTTCCTGCGCGCTCACCTCGACGCCGTTCGCCTGGCCGATCTCCGAGAGCAGCAGGCCCAGACGGACGCGGCGCTCGGCGATCTTCTGATAGTCCTCGCGCTCCTTCTCCATCTCGGCCTTGGCGGCCTCGGGATCCTCCTCATGGGTCGCTTCATGCTCGAGCTGCGCCCAGATCTGCGAGAACTCGGCCTCGACCATCGACGGCGGCACTTCGAAGTCGTGGCCATCGGCGAGCTGGTCGAGCAGCTTGCGCTTCATATAGGTGCGGGTCAGGCCGTTATGCTCCTGCTCGATCTGCCCCTTCAGCAGGCCGCGCAGCTGCTCCAGGCTCTCGAGACCCAGATTCTTGGCCATCTCGTCGTCGATCTTCGCCTCACCGGCGGTCTTCACCGACTTGATCGTCAGGTCGAAGGTCGCGGGCTGACCGGCCAGGTCCTTGGCGGGATAGTCCTCGGGGAAGGTGACCGAGATCTGCTTCTCTTCACCCGCCTTCACGCCGACGAGCTGCTCCTCGAAGCCGGGGATCAGGCGACCGCCGCCGATCTCGACCGCCATGTCCTCGCCCGAGCCGCCCTCGAAGGCGACGCCGTCGGCGGTCTTGCCGACGAAGTCGACGGTGACCTGGTCGCCTTCGGCGGCGGCCTTGTCGCCCGCATCGTCCCAACGCTTCTGCTGGTCCGCGAACTTCTGGAGCTGCTCGTCCACCGCCTCGTCGGCGACCGGCACGGTCAAGCGCTCGAGCTTCAGCGAGTCGATCGCGGGAGCCGGGACGTTGGGCAGCACCTCGAGCGATACGGTCAGCTTGGCGTCCTGGCCGGGCTCATAGCCCTCGGCCAGTTCGACCTGCGGCTGCATCGCGGGACGAAGGCCCTTTTCGGCGATCAGCGTCTGCACGCCTTCCTGCAGCGCGGTGTTGAGCGCGTCCTGCAGCAGCGCCGGGCCATGCATCTTGCGAACCAGGTTCGCGGGAACCTTGCCGGGGCGGAAGCCGGGCATCTTCATCTGCGGAGCGATCCGCTTCAGCTCGGCATCGACCTTGCCCTCGATATCCTGGGCGGTGATGGTGAGCGTGTAGGCGCGCTTCAGCCCCTCGTTCAGCGTCTCGACAGTCTGCATCTAAAGGCCTTCAATCTGGAGAAATTCCGTGTGGCTGTCGCCCCGTTGTGACCGGGGACTGGTGCGGGCGAAGGGACTCGAACCCCCACATCTTACGATACTGGAACCTAAATCCAGCGCGTCTACCAGTTCCGCCACGCCCGCACGAGGACACCGCCGATGGGCGCGCGTCTATATCACCATGGGCGGCTTCGGCAAGGGACAACAGGCAACATCGCCTGTCCTCGCGCGTTTATCCCCTCCCCAGCATGATTAGGAGAGCGAGAATGGCGACCCAGCCCCCGCCCGAAAGCCCGCAGCCGACCCAGCCGGCGCAGCCCGACACCCCGCCGCCCGAGATCGTGCCCCCCGGCCCCGATATCGACCAGCCCGCGCCCGGTGTTGGCCCTGGCGACCCCGGTACGCAGCAACCGCTTCAGATCTGAGGAATGACGATGGCCAGCAATCCCGAAAACCACCCCGACAGCCCGCCCAGCGAGGCGCCCGAGGGCAATCCGGACAGCCCACCGCGCGAGGATCCCCGGAGCGAT
Source organism: Sphingomonas sp. Leaf21 (assembly GCF_916858675.1). GTDB lineage: Bacteria > Pseudomonadota > Alphaproteobacteria > Sphingomonadales > Sphingomonadaceae > Sphingomonas. The sequence continues at coordinate 56,118 of NZ_CAKASM010000021.1, read as the reverse complement.
ATCGAGCAGGCGGTGGAGGCTCGTTCCGACGCGGTGAAGCGTGGCGAGGGCGGGGAGGAGCCGGTGACCTTCACCAATACCGGCGAGCATGATGGCGTCGGCGGGACCGGCGGCGTGGTGCGCAACCAGGATCTCGATGCGCAATAGGGGGCGATGGGCTCGGTGAGACGCCGATGCCCTCCCCCATCCCCTCCCGCCTGCGGGAGGGGAGAGGTTTGCGGGGGCGCCGACGATTGCCGCAGGCCGTCCGCCAAGCCCGAAGCTCACAAGAGTGCACACGGTCCCCACAAGCACGCCCCTCCCGCACGCGGGAGGGGATGGGGGAGGGAACACCACAGGCGACGCCCTCTGCCAGGCACCTTGCCCTCCCCCGCCCCCTCCCGCCTGCGGGAGGGGAGAGGTTTGCGGGGACGTTGACGATTGCCGGAGGCCGTCAGCCAAGCCCGAAGCTCACGAGAACACACACCGCCCGCACAAGCACGCCCCTCCCGCAGGCGGGAGGGGATGGGGGAGGGAACACCACAGGCGACGCCCTCCGCGAGGCGCCCTGCCCTCCCCCGCCCCCTCCCGCCTGCAGGAGGGGAGAAGAAGGTCGACTGGCGCTAGATCACCCCGCCAGCGCCTTCTTGAGCAGGTCGTTGACCACCGCCGGATTGGCCTTGCCGCCCATCGCCTTCATCGTCTGACCGACGAAGAAGCCGAACAGCGCCTCCTTGCCCGCGCGATACTGGCCGAGCTGGTTGGGGTTCTTCTCCAGAACCTCGGCGATTACCGCCTCGATCGCACCGGTATCGCTGGTCTGCTTGAGCCCGCGCTCCTCGACGATCGTGTTCGGACCGTCACCGGTTTCCAGCATGATCTCGAACACCTGCTTGGACAGGCTCCCCGACAGCGTGCCGTCGGCAACCAGCGCCAGCAGCTCGGCCGCCTGGGCGGGCGACACCGGGCTCTCGGTAATGTCCTTGCCCAGCCGATTGAGCGCGCCGAACAGCTCCGCCGCGACCCAGTTGGCCGCTTGCGCGGGCTTGGCGCTCGTGCCCTCAAGCGCGTCGAGAAGCCCGTCGAACCAGCGCGCCGTCTCGACTTCGGCGGTCAGCACGCCCGCATTGTACGGCGTCAGACCCAAGGCCTCATAGCGGCGACGCTTGGCATCGGGCAGTTCGGGCAGACTGGCGCGGCATTCCTCGACAAAGGCGTCGGTCAGCTCCAGCGGGAGCAAGTCGGGATCGGGGAAATAGCGGTAATCATGCGCATCTTCCTTCGATCGCATCGAACGGGTGGTGCCGCTCTCGACGTTGAACAGGCGGGTTTCCTGGACGATCTTGCCGCCATCCTCCAGCACCGCGACCTGGCGCTTGGCTTCATATTCGATCGCGGCCATGACGAAGCGGACCGAGTTGACGTTCTTCGTCTCGGTGCGCGTCCCGAATTCGTCCCCCGGCTTGCGGACCGACACGTTCACGTCGGCCCGCATCGAGCCTTCTTCCATATTGCCGTCGCACGACCCGACATAGCGCAGGATCGCCCGCAGCTTGCGCAGATAAGCCCCGGCCTCGGCGGGCGAGCGCATGTCGGGGCGGCTGACGATCTCCATCAGCGCGACGCCCGAGCGGTTGAGGTCGACATAGGAGCGCGTCGGATGCTGATCGTGCATCAGCTTGCCCGCATCCTGCTCGACATGGATTCGCTCGACGCCGATCGACTTGGTCGGGCCGTCGGGGTTCTTCTCGTCCAGGCTGATCTCGACCGCGCCCTCGCCGACCAGCGGGTGGTAGAGCTGGCTGATCTGATAACCCTGCGGCAGATCGGCGTAGAAGTAATTCTTCCGGTCGAAGCGCGACCATGTGTTGATCCGCGCATCGATCGCCATGCCGGTGCGCACCGCCTGGCGGATGCACTCCATGTTGGGCACGGGGAGCATACCCGGCATCGCGGCGTCGACCAGCGAGACCTGGGTGTTCGGCTCCGCCCCGAACGCGGTCGCCGCGCCCGAGAACAGCTTGGCGTTGGAGGTGACCTGGGCATGGACTTCCAGGCCGATCACGACCTCCCATTCCCCCGTCGCGCCCTGGATGCGGTATTCGCTCATGTTCGATCTCGATGATGAAGATAGTTGATCGCCGTCAGGACGGCGTTGCTGCCCAGCAGCGCGACGATCCAGCAGGTCGACAGGATGCGCAGGATCGCGGTTTCGAAACCAAGATGCCGCGCCTCCATCAACCCCACATAGGCCGCCCCCGCGCCCAGCATCAGAAAGGCGATGCCCAACCGGAACTCACCCCGCAGGATCACGCTGTTGCCCACGCACAGGCACAGGATGAAGCCCGCCACGCCGAGGAAGAAACGCGCCAGCGTGTGATGGTCGAAGGGATGATTGTCGATATTGCTCAAGGATACGCCGACATAGGCGCTGAGGATCGCCCCGAACGCGACGTTCAGGGCGCCCTGCGCCTCCCGCAACACGGCGATGTTGCGGGCCGAGAAGGCGCGGTCGCTTACCACCAGGCCTGCGGACGGGCAGTGAAGCCCGCGCGCTGCTCGATGGCCAGCGCGGCGTTCAGCACGCCCTGCTCGTCCAGCGCCTTGCCGATGACCTGCAAGCCCAGCGGCAGCCCGTCCTTGTCCAGTCCGCCCGGCACCGACATGGCGGGCAGCCCGGCCAGCGAGGCGGGCACCGTGAACACGTCGTTGAGGTACATGGCCAGCGGATCGGCCTGCTTCTCGCCGAGCGCGAACGCCGCCGAGGGCGCGGTCGGGGTCAGGAGCACGTCGCAACTCTCGAACGCACGCTCGAAATCGCGGGCGATCAGCGCGCGGACCTTCTGCGCCTGGGTATAATAGGCGTCGTAGAAGCCCGCCGACAGCACATAGGTGCCGATCAGGATACGACGCTTCACCTCGTCGCCGAACCCGGCGGCGCGGGTCGCGGCATACATGTCCTGCAACCCCGCGCCCTCAGGCAGGTCGCGCAGGCCGTAGCGCACGCCGTCATAGCGGGCGAGGTTGGACGACGCTTCCGCTGGCGCGATGATGTAATAGGCGGGCAGCGCGTACTTCGTGTGCGGCAGCGAGACCTCGACGATCTCGGCGCCCGCGTCGCGCATCCAGTCGATGCCCTGCTGCCACAGCGCCTCGATCTCGCCGGGCATACCGTCGACGCGGTATTCCTTTGGCACGCCGACGCGCTTGCCCTTGAGGTCGGCCGACAGCGCGGCTTCCCAGTTGGGCACGTCGAGCTTCAGCGAAGTCGCGTCCTTCGCGTCGAAGCCCGCCATCGCCTCCAGCATGATCGCGCAGTCGCGCACGTCGCGTGCCATCGGCCCGGCCTGGTCCAGCGACGACGCGAAGGCGATCGTGCCCCAGCGCGAGCAGCGGCCATAGGTCGGCTTGATGCCCGAAATGCCGGTGAAGGCGGCGGGCTGGCGGATCGAGCCGCCGGTGTCGGTGCCGGTCGCGCCTGGCGCCAATCCCGCCGACACCGCCGTCGACGACCCGCCCGACGAGCCGCCGGGGGCGAGCGGAGCGGTGTCGTTCGGGCGGCGCCAGGGGGAGATGACATTGCCGAACGCGCTGGTTTCGTTGGACGAACCCATGGCGAACTGGTCGAGGTTCAGCTTGCCGAGCATCCCCGCACCGGCATTCCACAGATTCTGCGAAACCGTCGATTCGTAGGGCGGCACGAAGCCTTCCAGGATCTTGCTGGCGGCGGTGGTCGCGACGCCCTTGGTCGCGAACAGGTCCTTCATGCCGATCGGCACGCCCGCCAGCGGCTTCAGCGTCTCGCCAGCGGCCCGCGCCGCGTCGGCCGCATCGGCGGCGGCGAGGGCGTGGTCGGGGGTCTTGACCAGGAAGGCGTTGAGCGCGTCGGCGCCCGCGACCTTGGCATTGAAGGCCTCGGCGACTTCGCGCGCCTTGAACTGGCCGTCGCGCACGCCATCGCGGATGGCGGCGATGCCGAGTGTGGTGAGATCAGTCATTATTCGATCACCTTGGGCACCGTGAAGAAGCCATGTTCGGCCTGCGGCGCATTCTGCATGAGGAGGTCGCGGATGCCGCCGTCGTTGACGACGTCGTCGCGCAGGCGAAGCTGGTTCGGGATCACCGCGGTCATCGGCTCGACCCCCTGGGTGTCGACCTCACCCAGTTGCTCGATCCAGCCCAGGATGTTCCCAAGCTCGGGGGCGAGGCGCGTCGCGTCCTCCTCGGTGATCGCGATGCGGGCAAGGCTCGCGATCTTCTTCACGGTTGCGGTATCTACGGACATGGTTTTGCGGCTAGCATCGCCGCGCGGCTTCGCGCAACGCTTTTGCCATTCCGGCGATTGCATCGGAGACAAGCGGGGCATCATGGAGAGCAATTGCGGGCCTCGCCGATTTGCTGCACTGCACAACGGAGTGATGATTTGGCGCGCAAATTCCTTTACGTCGTGGCGGCGCTCATCGTGCTGACGATCGCGGCCGCCTTCGCCTACCGGCTGTTCGGCAACCAGTTGCTCCGCTGGTCGACCGTCCCGTCCGAGTCGTTCCGGCAACAGGCGGCGACGCGCGCGGAGCAATATGGCGACCGCAAGATGTGGCTGGCCCGGCCCGATATTTCGGGCAACCCCGCCTTGTGGACGCCGACCGGCTATACCCCGGGCCAGCCCGGCCGGGGCGCGGCGGTGTTCTTCATCCACCCGACATCGTACATCAGCAAGGCGCACTGGAACGCCCCGCTCGACGATCCCGAGACCAATGGCCGGGCGGAGCTGTTCCTGCGCGGGCAGGCGAGCGCGTTCAACGGGTCGGGCGATATCTGGGCGCCCCGCTACCGCCAGGCGACGTTCGGCGCCTTCCTGACCAGCATGGCGGATGCCGAGCGCGCGCTCGACCTCGCCTATCAGGATGTCGACGCCGCCTTCACCGCCTTTCTGCGACAGGTCGATCCCAGGCGCCCGCTGATCCTGGCCGGGCATAGCCAGGGCGCGCTGCACCTGTCGCGGCTGCTGACCGACCGGGTGGCCAAGGATCCGGCACTCAAGCGGCGGATCGTCGCGGCCTATGTCGTGGGCTGGCCGATCTCGATGACGGCCGACCTGCCCGCCATGGGGTTGCCGCCCTGCGCGACGCCCGATCAGGCGGGCTGCATCCTCAGTTGGCAGAGCTTCGGCGAGCCCGCCGATCCGTCACTGATCCTCGACGTGTTCGACAAGACCAACGGCTATACCGGCACGCCTCGCAAGGACACGGCGATGCTGTGCACCAATCCGCTGACCGGCACGCCCGGCGGCGTTGCGCCAGCGACCGCCAATCTGGGGACGCTCTTTCCCTCTTCCGACCTGACGACCGCGGCGATCGTGGCGGGCAAGGTTTCGGCCAGGTGCCAGGGGCGCGGTATCCTCAGCATCGGCGAGGGCCCCAGCGTCGGTCCCTATGTGCTGCCCGGCAACAATTATCACGTTTATGACTATAGCCTGTTCTGGGCGAACGTCCGCGCCGATGCGGAGCGCCGCTTGAAAGCCTTTCGATGAGCCTGATCACCACCGACCGTAGCGAATTCCGCGATGCCCTTCCCTCCGGCGGGCGGCTGATCGGGCTGGACGTCGGGACCAAGACGATCGGCACCGCGCTGTGCGATGCCGGGTGGAGCTTCGCCAGCCCCGCCACGCTGATCCGCCGGACCAAGTTCACGCACGACAAGGAACAGCTTGTCGCGACGATCGCGCAGCAGGGCTGCCGGGGCCTGGTCATCGGCCTGCCCCTCAACCTGGACGGCAGCGAGAGCCCGCGCTCGCAATCGACCCGCGCCTTCGCCCGCAACTGCGCCGATCTGGGGCCGATCCTTTTATGGGACGAACGCTGGTCGACCGTCGCGGTCGAGCGGACGATGATCGAACAGGATATGAGCCGCGCCAAACGCGCCGAACGCATCGACAACCTCGCCGCCGCGCACATCCTGCAAGCCGCGATCGACGCGCTGACAATGGCGTAACCCAAATCCTCCCCATCCTCGATGGGGAGGATTTGGGCGCGGCGGCAGTCGGGAAACCCCCGTCCTCCCCGTCCCCAAGCACGGCTTGGGGAGGAATTGGGTTGCCCATGGCCGCCTCCCTCGCTACCCGGCGGCTTTAATGCAGACCTCGGATCATCGCCCCGGCACGCTCATTCAGGGTGGCGCCGTTTTCCCGCACCGGCATCTGACCGGCATCGACGGCCTTCAACCGCATGAGATCATGTTCCTGCTCGACGAGGCGGAACATTGGCTCGATCGCGGCGCGACCGACACGCCGGACACCAGGCTGGCGGGCCTGACCCAGATCAACGCCTTTTTCGAGAATTCGACGCGGACGCTCCTGTCCTTCGAGATCGCGGGGAAACGCCTGGGCGCGGACGTGGTCAACATGCACGCCGCGCAGTCCAGCGTGAAGAAGGGCGAGACGCTGATCGACACGGCGATGACGCTGAACGCGATGCGCGCCGACGTGATCGTGATCCGTCATATGGCGAGCGGCGCGGTCCGCCTGATCGCCGACAAGGTCGACTGCCCGGTCCTGAACGCGGGCGACGGCCGGCACGAACATCCGACGCAGGCGCTGCTCGACATGCTGACCATCCGCCGTCGCCGGGGCAGCGTCGCGGGGCAGAAGGTCGTCATCTGCGGCGACATATTGCACAGCCGGGTCGCGCGGTCGGACATTCTTGCCCTGACCGCGCTGGCCGCCGAGGTACGGGTCTGCGCGCCCTCGACGCTGATGCCCAAGGGAATCGAGCGGATGTTCGTCACCCCCTTCACCGATTTCGACGAGGCGATCGAGGATGCGGACGTCGTCATGATGCTGCGCGTCCAGAACGAGCGGATGGCGGGCGGCTATATCCCCTCCACCCGCGAGTATCGGATGCGCTACGGCCTGACGGCGGAGCGGCTGAAGCGCGCCAGGCCGGGTGCGTTGGTCATGCATCCCGGTCCGATGAACCGGGGTGTCGAGATCGATTCGGAGGTGGCCGACGGCCCGCAATCGGCGATCACCGAGCAGGTCGCGATGGGCGTCGCGGTGCGCATGGCGTGCCTGGACGTGCTGACCCGCCGGGCTCGCAAGCTGGAGGGTTGGGCATGAGCATCACCGCGTTCACCAACGCCACTTTGATCTGCCCGGTCGGCGGAGAAACGCGCGGATCGACCCTGCTGGTCGAGGACGGCGTCATCACCGGGACCGGCGATGCGCCGAAGGGTGCGACCATCATCGACTGCGGCGGCAGGATGCTGGCGCCCGGTATCGTCGATCTCGGCGTCTTCAAGGTCGACCGGGCCGCGTTCCGGGCAGGCGGGATCGTGCGCATCGGCCTGATGCCCGACCAGTCGCCGGTGCTCGACGATCCCGGCGTGGTGCAGCGCGCCGCGCTGATCGGGCGGCCCGATTTGTGGATTCACCCGATCGCGGCGGCGACCCGCTCGCTGGCCGGGACGGACCTGGCCGAAATGGCGGTATGCGTCTCGGCGGGGGCCAAGGCGGTCGGGACCGGACGGGGCTGGATCGCCGATTCGGGCGTGATGCACCGCGTCCTCGCCTATGCGGGCGATCTGGGCCTGACGGTCATCGTCCATGCCGAGGATGGCGGGCTGGCGGCCGACGCGGTCGCGACCCAGGGCGAAACGGCCAGTCGCCTCGGCCTTCCCTCCGCCCCCGCGATTTCGGAGGCGCTCGCCATCGCGCGCGACCTGATGCTGGCGGAGGAGACGGGCGCGAAGCTGCATATCCGGCAGGTGACGACGGCGGCGGGGTTCGACCTGATCCGCGCGGCCAAGCGGCGCGGCGTGAAGGTGACGTGCGGCATCACGCCCGCGCATCTCCACCTGTCCGACATCGCGATCACCGACTTCCGCACCTTCGCCCGCCTCTCGCCGCCGTTGCGCGACGAAAGCGATCGGCAGGCGGCGCTGGCGGCAGTCGCCGACGGAACGGTCGATGTGATCGGGTCGGGCCACGACCCGCATGGCCCCGAGGCCAAGCGCCTGCCCTTCGTCGACGCAGAAGCGGGTATGGCGGGGGCCGAGACGCTGTTGCCGCTGGCGCTGATGCTGGTGCGTGACGAGCGGATCACGCTGCCCCGGCTCTTCACGCTGCTCGCCGCCAATCCGGCCAAGGTACTGGGGCTCGACACCGGCACGCTGGAGCCGGGCAAGCCCGCCGACCTGATGCTGTTCGATGCCGAAACGCCATGGATGGTGTCGGGCGAGGCCTTCGCCTCGGCGGGCAATACGCCGTTCGACGGCTTCCCCGTCCAGGGCCGCGCCCTGCGTCTGTGGAAGGCCGGGCGGGAAATTCTCTAACCCCAAGATCCTCCCCAGCTCCGATGGGGAGGAGGACCGCTCGCGTCAGCGAGGGGGCCCTGCCCCTCCACCACCGGGCTACGCCCGGCGGTCCCCCTCCCCAAGCAAGCTTGGGGAGGATTTGCGCGTGGCGGTGTCAGGGATACCCCAATTCCTCCCCATCTTCGATGGGGAGGGGGACCGCTCGCGCCAGCGAGGGGTGGTGGGGCTTGCAACGTCAGCGAGGGGCCCCGCCCCTCCACCACCGGGCTACGCCCGGCGGTCCCCCTCCCCAAGCAAGCTTGGGGAGGATTTGCGCGTGGCAGTGTCGGGGATACCCCAATTCCTCCCCATCCCCGATGGGGAGGGGGACCGCTCGCGCCAGCGAGGGGTGGTGGGGCGTGCAACCTCAGCGAGGGGCCCCGCCCCTCCACCACCGCGCTACGCCCGGCGGTCCCCCTCCCCAAGCAAGCTTGGGGAAAATTTGCGCGTGGCGGTGTCTGGGATACCCCAATTCCTCCCCATCCCCGATGGGGAGGGGGACCGCTCGCGTCAGCGAGGGGTGGTGGGGCTTGCAACGTCAGCGAGGGGCCCCGCCCTCCACCACCGCGCTACGCCCGGCCGTCCCCTTCCCCAAGCAAGCTTGGGGAGGATTTGGGTCAGCCGCGACGGGGCCCGCGTGGGGCGCCCTGGGTGGGGCGTGGCGAATAGCGGCGCGGACCGCCGCCGGGGCCACCGGCGGGACGGCCGCCCATCGGACGGTTGCCGCCGCCGGGCCCACGACGCGGACCGCCATGGCCCGAACCACCGGCGGGAGGACCATCGGCCTGCTCGATCGCGATATCGTCCTCGGCCTGATCCGCCTCGGTCCGCTTGAGCGCGGCGACGAAGCGCGACGCCAGCGCGGTCGGCACCTCGAACAGCGTCTCGGTCGGCTGGATGCGGATCGCGCCGATCTCGTTGCGCGTGATGTGCCCGCGACGGCAGATCAGCGGCAGCAGCCAACGCGGATCGGCATTCTGGCGACGGCCGACATTCATCCGGAACCAGACGGTGTCGTCAAAGCCTTCGCGACGCTCGCGCGGCGGCGGCGCATCGCCCTCGACCAGTTCCTCCGCCTGGGGCAGCGCGGCACGGTGCGCGCGGACCAGCGCGGCGGCGATGTCCTCGGCCGACTTCTCGGCGAGCAGGCGCGTCGCCAGTTCACGGTCGGCGTCATCGACTTCGACCGGCGCCAGTAGCGCGGTCAGCAGACGCTCGCGGTCCTGCTCGCGGATTTCCTCCAGCGTCGGCGCCCGGCGCCACTCGGCCTCGATCCGCGCGCCGCGCAGCATGCCCTCGACACGGCGACGGCGCGGATAGGGCACGATCAGGATCGCGGTGCCCTTGCGACCGGCGCGGCCGGTACGGCCCGACCGGTGCTGCAGCGCCTCGGCATCGCGGGGGATTTCGACATGGATGACGAGCGTCAGGCCCGGCAGATCGATCCCGCGCGCCGCGACGTCGGTCGCGACGCAGACCCGCGCGCGGCCGTCACGCAGCGCCTGAAGCGCATGATTGCGCTCGTTCTGCGAATGCTCGCCCGACAGCGCGACCGCCGAGAAACCGCGCTCGACCAGGCTGGCGTGGAGGTGGCGGACATTGTCGCGCGTGGCGCAGAACAGGATCGCGACCTCGGCCTCGTGCAGGCGCAGCAGGTTGACGACGGCGGCCTCGATATCGGCGGGGGCGACCGTCACCGCCTGATAGGCGATGTCGGCATGGCCCTTGTCCTCGCTGATCGTCTCGATCCGCTTGGCATTGGTCTGGTAGCGCTTGGCGAGCTGCACGATCGGGCGCGGCATGGTCGCCGAGAAGAGGAGCGTGCGCCGCTCGGACGGCGTACCGTCGAGGATCTGCTCGAGGTCTTCGCGGAAGCCCATGTCGAGCATCTCGTCGGCCTCGTCGAGGACGACGAACTTCAGCGACGACAGGTCGAGCGCGCCGCGCTCCAGATGGTCGCGCAGACGGCCCGGCGTGCCGACGACGATATGGGTGCCATGGCTGAGCGCGCGGCGCTCGCGCGAGGCGTCCATGCCGCCGACACAGGTGGCGATGCGCGCACGCGCCCCGGCATAGAGCCATTCCAGCTCGCGGCTGACCTGCAGCGCCAGCTCGCGCGTCGGCGCGATGACCAGCGCCATGGGCGCGCCCGGCTGCGGCAGGTGATCGCCGCCGCCCAGCAACTCGCTCGCCATCGCGAGGCCGAAGGCGACGGTCTTGCCCGAGCCGGTCTGGGCGGAAACGATCAGGTCGCGGCCTTGCGCGTCATCCTCGATGACGGCGGCCTGGACCGGGGTGGGCGCGGTATAGCCGCGCGCGGAAAGGGCAGCCGACAATACCGGCGGCAGAGCAGAGAAAGGCATGGGGACTCCAACAGAAAAAGGAGCGCGTACCGCCGAACCAAGGGACCCATCCCTCTTAGTTGGCGGATACACCCATGCGGCACGGGTGAATCTTTGCGTTCCGTGAAAGCGAGGCCCTATACACCCATTGGCGGAAAACTCAACCACCCATCCGGTGCTTGCGGCGAAACGATCCGACGGTCATGGAGCCACGCCATGTCCAGCCGCGTTGATCCCCGATGAGTGTCGCATTTCGCCGTGAATCCGATGAGGAACATCTCGAACCCAAGTTCGAGCTGCCGATCCCGCCCGGCCCCAATCTGGTCACGCCGCAGGGCCTGGCGCTGACCCGCGCCAGGGTTTCGGAGGTCGAGGCGGCGCTGGCGACGGCGTCGGAGGAGGACCAACGCACGCGGCTCCAGCGCGAATTGCGTTACTGGAACACCCGCGCCGCAACCGCCGAGATCGCACCGCCTCCGGAAGAGGGTGAGGTCGGGATCGGGAGCGTGGTGACGTTCCGGCTGAACGGCCAGACCCGGACCCTGACCATCGTGGGCCATGACGAGGCCGATCCGGCGCATGACCGGATCGGCTATGCCGCTCCGCTGGCCCGTGCGCTGATGGGCGCGATGGAGGGCGAGACGGTGACGTTCGGCGGCAAGGTGGATGCCTTGGAGATAGTGACGGTCGCCTGACCCGTTCTTCCTCTTGACCCGCGAGCGGGCGGGGATCGAGGGGGTGGAGAGGTGTCTCACAGAGCGCACCGCCCGTGGCCCGCCCCCTCCCCCATCCCCTCCCGCCTGCGGGAGGGCTGTGCGCGTGGCGAGCGGCAGGGACATTCGCCAGCCTTGCGCCCTTCTGCCTCCCCTCCCGCAGGCGGGAGGGGATCGAGGGGAGGGAAAGGTGTCTCGCAGAGCGCACCGCCCGTGGCCCGCCCCCTCCCCCATCCCCTCCCGCCTGCGGGAGGGGCGTGCGCGTGGCGAGCGGCTGGGACATTCGCCAGCCCCGCCCCCTTCTGCCTCCCCTCCCGCAGGCGGGAGGGGATCGAGGGGAGGGAAAGATGCCTCGCAGAGCACACCCCCCGTGGACCGCCCCTCCCCCATCCCCTCCCGCCTGCGGGAGGGGCGTGCGCGTGGCGAGCGGCAGGGACATTCGCCAGCCCCGCCCCCTTCTTCCTCCCCTCCCGCAGGCGGGAGGGGATCGAGGGGAGGGAAAGGTGTCTCGCAGAGCACCCCCCCGTGGCGCACGCCCGACGCGAGCGGGCAGGAGGCCGTCCACCGGCACACCTATCCCTGCCGCCAGATCCCCCCTAAAGCGCACCGATGCAATCCTATGACGCGATCATCCTCGGCGCGGGCGCGGCGGGGCTCATGGCGGCGGCGACCGCCGGGCAGCGGGGGCGGCGGGTGCTCGTCGTCGATCATGCCGATGCGCCGGGCAAGAAGATCCTGATCTCCGGCGGCGGGCGGTGCAACTTCACCAATATCGGCACCATGCCCGATCGCTTCCTGTCGGCGAACCCGCATTTCGCCAAGTCGGCGCTCGGACGCTACACGCCGGGCGACTTTCTGGAGCTGGTCGAGGCGCATGGCATCGCCTGGCACGAGAAGACCCTGGGGCAGCTCTTCTGCGACGGATCGGCGCGACAGATCGTGGCGATGCTGCTCGATGAGTGCGACCGTGCGGGCCGATCGGGAGGGGTGGTCGACATCGCGCTCGGCCTTGCGATCGACTCCGTCACGCATGACGGCACCGTATTTCGCGTGACGCGCGGCGGCACGACGGCGACCGCGCCAAGCCTGATCGTCGCGACCGGAGGGCCGAGCATTCCCAAGATGGGCGCGACCGGCCTCGCCTACGACCTTGCCCGCCAGTTCGGGCTGAAGGTGGTCGAGCCCCGCCCCGCGCTGGTGCCGCTGACGTTGGGTGGCGAGGAAACGCTGTTCCGGTCGCTGTCGGGCGTCGCCTCTGAGGTCGTGGCACGAGCGGACAGGATCCGTTTTCGAGAGGCGGCGCTGTTCACCCATCGCGGCCTTTCGGGTCCGGCGATCCTTCAGCTGTCGTCCTATTGGCGCCATGGCGAGGCGATCGGGATCGACTTCGTGCCCGATTGCGCGCCCGACTGGCTGATCGCGGCGAAGCGCTCGGCGCCGCGGACCAGCCCCCGGCGCGCGCTGGCGCAGCATCTGCCCGACCGGCTGGCCGAGACGCTGGCCGAACGGCTTGCGCTGCCCGTCGAACTGGGCGCCGCGACCGACAAGGCGCTGGCGGCGGCGCAGGCGCGGCTGGCCGACTGGCCGTTCCATCCCAATGGCAGCGAGGGCTATGCCAAGGCGGAGGTGACCGTCGGCGGCGTCTCGACCGCGGGGTTGTCGTCACGGACCATGGAGGCGAAGTCGGTGCCGGGGCTGTATTTCGTCGGCGAAGCGGTCGACGTGACCGGCTGGCTCGGCGGCTATAATTTTCAATGGGCCTGGGCGAGCGGCCGCGCCGCCGGGGACGCCGTCTAGGCGATCAGAGCGCGGCCAGCCCGATGCCGGGGCGCGCCCACTGTGCCATGCGGTCATTGGCCTGGCGCCGCACGAAGCAGGATCCGCCAGCGTCGCGGAAACGGTGGCACAGCGTGTCGGCCTCCGCGCGCGCAAGCCCGCCGACCGACAGGCGATGAAGTGGGCCGTCCGGCCCGTCGACCGTCCCGCTCTGCGGCACATAGCCGGACAGCCCCGCAAAGCGCTGGACGAGCCGCGACCATGCCTTCTGCGCGCCATCCTCTTCCCCGAACGCGCCGATCTGCACATTCCAGTCGCCTGACGGACGCACCAGATGGCGGCGCTCCTCGGCCCGGCGCAGAAGCGTCGGCGTGGTGACGAGGCCGGGCGCCAGCCGCGCGACGCGGGTCGCCTCGGCATCCGTGGATGCGACCGGGACCGGTGTCGCGACCGCGCGGGCGAGTAGCATCGTTGGTCGTGTCGCCATCGGCATCGGCGCCTGTGACAGCGGTTGCACCACCTCCTGCCGCGCGGCGAAGACGATGCGGGTGGCAGCGGGCGGCCGATCGACAGGCGCAGCGACCGGCTGCGGCAGGGCCTGGACCATATCCTGCATCACCGCCGCCGAGGGGGCGGCGTTGAGCGCCAGGACGAGCGGCTGGCCGCCATCGGCGACGCGCGCGATGCCGAGCAGCGAGGCGACCTGGTCCGCCGGGCTGGCGGCGCTGGCGAAGGCGGCCCATTCCTGCATCCGGCGTTCGACATCCGCGGGCGCCATGTCGGCGGACGCGGCCATCCGGGCCATGTCCCATTGCCCCGACAGCGCCAGCGACAAGGCGAGGTTCTGCCGTGTCTTGACGGTCGCCCCCGGCTCCCGCGCCGCGGCGGTGAGGATCCGCACGCCATCGGATGCGGCGCCGGTCAGCGTCATCGCCAGCCCCAGGTCGGCGGCCGGGATCGCCCCGGCATGTTCGGTCAGCAGCGCTCGCGCGCCGGCCCCGTTGCCGCCCGCGATCATCGCGAGCGCCAGGTTGAGTGCCGATCGTCCGTCCGCAGGATCAAGCTGCAACGCATCGGTAAAGGCCTGTCGCGCGGAGGCGAAGCGCCCTGCCCGCAAGTAGCTCTGTCCGAGAAGCGCGCGATAGGCCGCCTGGTGCGGTTCGGTCTCGACCAGCCGCTCGGCCAATATCACCGCGCCATCGCCGTCATGCTGCGCCAGGACGCGCCGCGTCCGATCCGCCAGCGCGGCGGTCGCGTGGCTCGGATCGGTGCCGTTCGCTCCGTCGCGAGCCTGGCCGAGACGGGGCGCCGTGGCCGCACAACCCGACAACACGCTCCCGACGATCAGCGTCCCGATGCTGGAAGTCAGAAGCGTGCGGAACGTCGTCATATTGGTCATCCGATCTGGACGGGCGGCCGGGAAACGCACGCGCAAGCTCGCTATTCCGGCCGTCACAGGACGCGCCGGATCGCAGAACCGCCTGACGTGCAGGTCCCCAATCTCCCCGATTTGGTCAGAGATTTAGGGGTCAACCGTCTAAAGAATGGTTAAGGATCGACAAGGCTTTACCCAAGCCCGCTTTACCCGCGACCGGGGCCGGGGCATGGAAGGCGGGCACCATGTTGGGGGAAGAAGATGTCGCGCAGGTTCCCGCTCGTCGGCGCAGGGTTCACCGCCCTTGCTCTCTGCCTTGCCGCCGCACCCGCGCTCGCCGATGTGAAGGCGGGCGTCGATGCCTGGGCCAGGGGCGATTACCGGCAGGCGGTCGAGGAATGGCGCGGGCCCGCGGTGGCGGGCGAAGCCGATGCGCAGTTCAACCTTGCCCAGGCGTATAAGCTGGGACGCGGCGTGCCCGTAGACGCCGGGCTGGCCGAAAGCTGGTTCCGCAAGGCCGCGTTGCAGGGGCATATCCCCGCTTCCGACAATTACGGGCTGGCACTGTTCCAGGCGGGCAAGCGCGCCGAGGCGCTCCCCTGGCTGGAAAAGTCCGCCGCGCGGGGCGAGCCGCGCGCCGAGCTGGTGCTGGGCACGATGCTGTTCAATGGCGACGGCGTGACGCGCGACTATCCCCGCGCCTATGCGCTGATGACGATGGCATCGCAGGACGGGTTGCAATCCGCCTCCGAAACGCTGGCGCAGATGGACCAGTATATCACCCCCGCCGACCGGCAGCAGGGCACGCAGCTGGTCCAGCAATATCGCGCCAGACTGGCCGCCACGCCTACCCCGACGCCGAACGGGCCAGCTCGTGTCCTGGTCGGCAGCGAGCCTTCGCGTGCCAAACCAGTGGAGGTCGCCGCAACCCGCACGGTATCGCCGGATACTGGCAAGCCCGGCGCGCGCTATCCCATGCCGGGCGCCCCCGCCGTTAGGGAAGCGCCTGAACCCAAGCCCGTGCGCCCGGCCACGCCGCGCGTCGCCAAGGCACCGCCGCCCGCCGTCCGCCGAAGCGAAGGCCCCTGGCGCATCCAGCTTGGCGCGTTCCGTGACAGGGAAAATGCGAGCGCGCTGTGGCAACGGGTTCGCGGTCGCCTTGGTGGCGCACAACCCTCCTATGTGACGACGGGCGGCGTTACCCGACTACAGGCCGGGGGCTACCCCAGTCGCGGCGAGGCACAGGCGGCGTGCAGCCGCTCGGGCCAGCCCTGCGTGGTGGTCGTTCCCTAAAGGCCCGGTCGACATTCAGCTTATTCTCCCCTCTCCCCTCCACGAGGGGCGAGGGAAGGACAGGCAGGCTGCTCGCGCCCCATTCCTCCCCTGCAAGGGGGGAATGGCGTGTGGGTCGGCCGGTCCTGCGTGCCTGTCCCGTCGATTCAGGCGGTGATCCAGTGCGCGCTGGATATGCCTTGCGCGTAAAGCAGCGCGGTGAGGTCGCCATAGTCCACCCGCGCCGCCGCCGCGCCCGCGACGATCGGCTTGGCGCGATAGGCGACCCCGAGGCCCGCCCGGCGGATCATCGCGAGGTCGTTGGCGCCGTCGCCGACAGCCATGCTCTCCGCCGCGCCGATCCCCAGTTCGTCGAGCGCGGCGAGCAGCGTCTGCTCCTTGGTGTGGGATCCGACGATGGGCTTGCGCACCGTGCCGGTCAGCTTGCCGTTCGCGATCTCCAGAACGTTGGCGATGGCCCGGTCGAACCCGATCTCGGCCGCGACCGGCTCGGCGAAGCGGGTGAAGCCGCCCGACACCAGGATCGCATGACCGCCCCGCGCCTTCATCGTGCGGACCAGCGCGCGAGCCCCGGCCATCAGCGTAACCCGCTCGGCCAGGCAGCGCGCGATGACTCCTTCGTCCAGTCCTTCGAGCAACGCGACGCGCGCGTCGAGCGCGGCGGCGAAGTCGAGCTCGCCGCGCATCGCCCGCTCGGTCACCTCGGCGACCTGATCCTTGATCCCGGCATAATCGGCCAGCTCGTCGATGCATTCGACGGTGATCATGGTCGAGTCCATGTCGGCGACCAGCAGACGCTTCTGCCGATGGATCGCGGGCTGGATCACCACATCGGTGCGATGCTCGGGCGTCGCGAAATATCCGTGCAGCACGCCGCTCGCATATTCCGGGTCGGCGTTGAAAAATATGTCCGCCGCGCGCCCTTCGTCGATCCAGTTCCAGTCCGCGACCTCGCACAGCGGCGCCATCTTCCCGACCGCGTCGGAAATATCGCGCTCGGCGATCGATTCGGCTGCTATCAGCGTGGCGATGAACATGGCGAACTCCCCTGACGGTCCCAGGGTCGCGCTCATTGCAGGGCCGACCGCCAGCGGCAAGTCCGCATTGGCGCTCGATCTCGCCAAGACGACCGGCGGCACGATCATCAACGCCGATTCGGCGCAAGTCTATCGCGACCTGTCCGTCCTGACGGCGCGACCGTCCCGCGAGGAAGACGCGCAGGCGCCGCACCGGCTGTTCGGCCATGTCGACGGCGCGGACACGGGCTATTCGGCCGCGCGCTGGGCGGCGGAAGCGCGGGCGGCGATCGACGACTGCGTGGCGGCGGGATCGCTTCCGATACTGGTCGGGGGCACCGGCCTGTATATGCGGACCCTGCTCGAGGGCATCGCGCCGGTGCCCGAGATCGATCCGGCCGTCCGGGCCGGGGTCCGCGCCCTGCCCGTCGCCGCCGCGCACGAGGCGCTGTCCCGCGAAGACCCGAACGCCGCCGCCCGCCTCAACCCCGCCGATACCACCCGCGTCGCGCGCGCGCTGGAGGTGGTGCGATCGACCGGTCGACCGCTGCACCAATGGCAGGCGCGGAAAGAGGGCGGGGTCGGCGACCGCATCGCCCTGTCCGCCGTCATCCTGCTGCCCGATCGCCAATGGCTGAACGCCCGGATCGACCGGCGCTTTGGCGAAATGCTGGACGACGGGCTGGACGAGGCCGCCGCCCTGCTCGCGCGGGAGGACCTGCCCGCCGATGCCCCGATCCGCCGCGCGATCGGCGTTCCCGAGGCCGCCGCGCTGCTCGACGGCCGGATGACCCGCGCCGAAGCGGAGGCCGCAGGCGCGCTCGCGACAAGGCATTATGCCAAAAGGCAATTCACCTGGTTTCGTCATCAGCCGGGGCCAGGCTGGGCAGCGATTTCCGACACCGCCCCTGATGTGCGCCGCAGCATAATAGAAACTTTATTGCGTTCATGACGGTTGACGCGCACTTTTTAAACTTGTAGCCGCGCCATTCCCGACACGCCCCGTCAGTGGGCACGGACGCAGAAGGACGAAGACGATGACCGAGAAAAGCGGAGCCGATATCCTGGTCGAGGCGCTGTGCGATCTCGGCGTGGAGGTCGTCTTCGGCTATCCGGGTGGTGCGGTGCTGCCGATCTACGACGCCATGTTCAGGGCGGCGAAGAACGGGGGGCGCATCCGCCACATTCTCGTCCGCCACGAGCAGGCGGCGACCCATGCGGCGGAGGGCTATGCCCGCTCGACCGGCAAGCCCGGCGTGGTGCTCGTCACCTCCGGGCCGGGCGCGACGAATGCGGTCACCGGCATCACCGACGCGCTGCTCGATTCGATCCCGATGGTGGTCATCACCGGCCAGGTGCCGACCGCGCTGATCGGCACCGACGCGTTCCAGGAGGCCGATACCGTCGGCATCACGCGCCACTGTTCCAAGCACAACTATCTGGTGAAGGACCCCGCGCGTCTGGGCGAGGTGGTGCATGAGGCGTTCCACATCGCGACCTCGGGCCGCCCCGGTCCGGTCGTGATCGACATTCCCAAGGACGTGCAGGTCGCCACCGCCCGCTACCAGAAGCCGGGTCCGATCCGTCACAAGACCTATCGCCCGCAGGTGAAGGCCGACCAGAGCCAGATCGAGCAGCTGGTCGACATGCTGGCGGCCGCCGAACGCCCGATCCTCTATACCGGCGGCGGCATCATCAATTCGGGTCCGGCCGCGTCGCAGCTGCTGCGCGAGCTGGCCCGCATCACCGGCGCGCCCGTCACCTCGACCCTGATGGGCCTGGGCGCCTTCCCGGCCAGCGACCCGCAGTGGCTGGGGATGCTGGGGATGCACGGCACCTACGAAGCCAATATGGCGATGAACCAGGCCGATCTGGTGGTCGCACTGGGCAGCCGGTTCGACGACCGCGTGACCGGGCGGCTGGACGCGTTCAGCCCCAACAGCCGCAAGGTCCATGTCGATATCGACCGGTCGAGCGTGAACAAGAATGTCCGCGTCGATCTGGCCATCATCGCCGATGTCGGCCACGCGCTGGAGGATGCGGTGCGCATCTGGAAGTCGCGCCAGCATCCCAGGCCGGACACGACCGAATGGCAGCGTCGCATCGCGGGCTGGCGCGCGGTCGGCTGCCTCTCCTTCCCGGAGACTGGCGACGCGATCATGCCGCAGCGCGCGATCCGCGCGCTGTACGACGCCACCAGGGCGCGCCAGCCGATCATCACGACCGAGGTCGGACAGCACCAGATGTGGGCCGCGCAGCATTTCGGCTTCGAAAAGCCGAACAAGTGGCTGACCAGCGGTGGCCTCGGCACCATGGGTTACGGCCTGCCCGCCGCGATCGGCGCGCAGCTCGGCAATCCGGGTGCGCTGGTGATCGACATCGCGGGTGAAGCCTCGATCCAGATGAACATCCAGGAACTGGCGACGGCGACGCAATATCGCCTGCCGGTCAAGATCTTCATCCTGAACAACGAATATATGGGCATGGTCCGCCAGTGGCAGGAACTGACCTATGAGAGCCGCTATGCCGAAAGCTATTCGGACAGCCTGCCCGACTTCGTGAAGCTGGGTGAGGCCTATGGCTGGAAGGGTATCCTGATCGAACATCGCCACGAGCTGGAGGACGGCATCGCCGCGATGCTGGACCATGACGGACCGGTGATCGTCGACTGCCGCGTGGCGAAACTCGCCAACTGCTTCCCGATGATCCCGTCGGGGGCTGCGCATACCGACATGATCCTACAGGCCAACGAGGTATCGGGCACCATGGACGACGAGGCCAAGGCGCTGGTGTAACTCTTAGCTCCTCCCCGCCCGCGGGGAGGGGGACCGTGACGCGAAGCGGCACGGTGGAGGGGGATCGCCGCATAGGACAGCATGGGTGGAGGGCCCCCTCCACCATGCTCCGCATGGTCCCAGTGGCAGGTCGATCATGCCCCCGGCATGATCTGGATTGCCTGGGAGGCAATCCACCTGCCACTCCGTTCCGGGGAGGAAGAGATTAGATATGCATATCAAGGCCGAACAGGTGGAACGCCACACGCTGGCGGTGATCGTCGACAATGAACCGGGCATCCTCGCGCGGATCGCGGGTCTGTTCACCGCGCGCGGCTATAATATCGAGAGCCTGACCGTGTCGGAGATCACCGCCGACAAGGCCGTCAGCCGCATCACCATCGTCACCAGCGCCTCGCCGCCGGTGATGGAGCAGATCATCGCGCAGCTCGACCGGCTGGTTCCCGTCCACAAGGTCACCGACCTGACCGTGCTGGGCGACCATGTCGAGCGCGAGCTGGCGCTGGTGAAGGTGTCGGGCACCGGCGACCGCCGGATCGAGGCGCTGCGCCTGGCCGAGGTCTATCGCGCCCGAGTGGTCGATGCGACCATCGCCAGCTTCGTGTTCGAGGTCACCGGCGGCATCGCCAAGATCGACAAGTTCGTCGAGCTGATGGGCGAAGTCGGCCTGGTCGAAGTCGCCCGCACCGGCATCGCCGCGATTTCCCGCGGCGCCGAAGCGGCCTGACCCTCCAAAATTTCCAGACTATCATGAGGCCCGACGGGGCCCGCCTATTTCGAAAGGGAAGTTGAAATGCGTGTGTATTACGATCGCGATGCCGATCTGAACCTGATCACCGACAAGAACATCGCCATCCTGGGTTACGGCTCGCAGGGTCATGCCCATGCGCAGAACCTGCGCGATTCGGGCGTCAAGAATGTCGCGATCGCGCTGCGCCCCGGTTCGGCCTCGGCCGCCAAGGCGGAAGCGGCGGGCTTCAAGGTCCTGTCGAACAAGGAAGCCGCCGGCTGGGCCGACATCCTGATGATCCTGGCCCCCGACGAGCATCAGGCCGCGATCTATGACGCGGACCTGAAGGGCAACATGAAGCCCGGCGCCGCGCTCGCCTTCGCGCACGGCCTGAACGTGCATTTCGGCCTGATCGAGCCGCCCGCCGACATCGACGTCATCATGATCGCGCCCAAGGGCCCCGGCCACACCGTGCGCAGCGAATATGTGCGCGGCGGCGGCGTGCCCTGCCTGATCGCCATCCACCAGGACGCCAGCGGCAATGCGCATGACGTGGCGCTGGCCTATGCCAGTGGCGTCGGCGGCGGTCGCTCGGGCATCATCGAGACCAATTTCCGCGAAGAGTGCGAGACCGACCTGTTCGGCGAGCAGGCCGTGCTGTGCGGCGGCGCGACCGCGCTGGTCCAGGCGGGCTTCGAGACGCTGGTCGAGGCGGGCTACGCCCCCGAAATGGCCTATTTCGAGTGCCTTCACGAACTGAAGCTGATCGTCGACCTGATGTATGAGGGCGGCATCGCCAACATGCGCTACTCGATCTCGAACACCGCCGAATATGGCGACATCAAGACCGGCCCGCGCATCATCACCGAAGAGACCAAGAAGGAAATGAAGCGCGTCCTCGCCGACATCCAGTCAGGCCGCTTCGTGAAGGACTTCGTCCTCGACAACCGCGCCGGCCAGCCCGAACTCAAGGCCAGCCGCATCGCCGCCAAGCGTCACCCGATCGAACAGGTCGGCAGCGAATTGCGCGCGATGATGCCGTGGATCGGCGCGAACAAGCTGGTGGACAAGGCGAAGAACTGATTGATCGTCTGGGGGGTGGGCTCGGTGAGACACCGTAGCCCTCCCCCATCCCCTCCCGTTTACGGGAGGGGCGTGCCGAGCGGAACCGTCCAGCGCCGAAACTGGCCTGCGGCTTCGAGGAAAGCGAAACCGCCGCCCCAAACCGCTCCCCTCCCGCAGGCGGGAGGGGATGGGGGAGGGCAACGGGGCCTCGCAGAGACCTCCCTCCCCACCCCAACCAGGAAACGCATCGTTGCAACTCTGGCCTTTGACGTGCCTAGTGCGCACCGACCACAAAGGCCT
This sequence comes from Sphingomonas sp. Leaf21, assembly GCF_916858675.1. Taxonomy (GTDB): domain Bacteria; phylum Pseudomonadota; class Alphaproteobacteria; order Sphingomonadales; family Sphingomonadaceae; genus Sphingomonas. The sequence goes on along the minus strand of NZ_CAKASM010000021.1, from coordinate 34,385 downwards.
GGTCCAACAGGGAGTTTACCCATGCGTTTCGTCGTTCCCGTCGCCCTGGCGCTCGTCCTCGCCGCCCCCGCCGCCATCGCGCAGACCCAGCCCGGCGCGCCGGTCGCCTCGCGCGTCGTCGCGGGCACCTATGCCGTCGATCCCGCGCATACCCAGGTCACCTGGTCGCTCAATCATATGGGCTTCTCGACGCTCGAGGGGCAGTTCGGCGCGTCGGAAGGCACGCTGACCATCGATCCGGCCCGCCCACAGGCCGCCAAGGTCGACGTGACCTTCAAGATCGACAACCTCTCGGTCACCGCCGCGCCGTTTGCGAACCACCTGAAGTCGAAGGATTTCTTCGACGCCGCCACCTATCCGACCGCGCGCTTCGTCTCGACGGGCGTGAAGGTCATGGGCAACAAGGCGGTCATCACCGGCAACCTGACCATCAAGGACCAGACCAAGCCGGTCACGCTGAACGCGACCTTCTTCGGCGCGGGCACCAACCCGATGTCGAAGAAGCTGAACATCGGCTTCCGCGCGACGGGGAAGATCAAGCGTTCGGACTTCGGCGTCGGCACCTATGTGCCAGTCGTCGGCGACGAGGTCGACCTGACGATCAACGCCGCCTTCACCGCGCAGTAACGCCTTCGCGTTCCCACTCCCCTACACCATCCCGGCGAAGGCCGGGATCCAGTTGGGCCGACATCGGTAAGACGCTCCGATCGTTGGACAACTGGACCCCGGCCTTCGCCGGGGTGGTGCCAAGGATGATCGAAGGTTGGTTATCAGGGCGATCCCGACACGGCGAGGCCGCTTCCACAATGAGCGGCCTCGTTCGTTTGTGCCGCCGTCGTCAGGCGCGCGTCATCATTCTCGATATGGACAAGGCCGCCCCGACACGGCATGACCCCTGCCATCATGATCGCCGCGCTGCTGCTTCGTTCGCTTCGACTTATCCGCCCTTAGGGGAGGATCGGCGTGGCCATGCGCGACTTCCCTAAGGGCTGAATGAACCCAAGAGCCAATCCCCGCCGCGCGCTGGCCTGACGCGGCCGAGAATGCTGGAAGACCCGACGATCATGCTCCGCGATCCTTCGACCAAATACCGCCCCTTCCCGACCATCGCCCTGCCCGACCGGCAATGGCCGAACCGTAGCATCACCAAGGCGCCGCGCTGGCTGTCGACCGATCTGCGCGACGGCAACCAGGCGCTGATCGATCCGATGGACGCCGAGAAGAAGACCCGGATGTTCGACCTGCTCGTCAAGGTCGGGCTGAAGGAGATCGAAGTCGGCTTTCCATCCGCGGGCGCGACCGAATTCGACTTCATCTCCGGCCTGATCCGGGGCGACCGCATCCCCGAGGACGTGACGATCCAGGTGCTGACCCAGTCGCGCCGCGACCTGATCGAGCGCAGCTTCGAGAGCCTGGAGGGCGCGCGCGCCGCGATCATCCATCTCTACAACGCGGTCAGTCCGGCCTGGCGCAAGATCGTGTTCGGCATGACCCGCGACGAGGTGCGCCAGATCGCGGTCGAGGGCGCCAAGATCCTGCGCGACGAGGCGGCCAAGCGTCCCCATACCGACTGGTTCTTCGAATACAGTCCGGAAACCTTCTCGACCGCCGAACTGGATTTCTCGGTCGAGGTCTGCGCCGCCGTGATGGACGTGCTGAAGCCGACGCCCGACCATCCGCTGATCCTGAACCTGCCCGCCACCGTCGAATGCGCGACGCCCAACGTCTATGCCGACCAGATCGAATGGTTCGGCCGCAACATTCCGAACCGCGATTCGGTGGTCATCTCGCTCCACACGCATAACGATCGCGGCACCGGCGTCGCGGCGGCCGAACTGGGCGTGATGGCGGGGGCCGACCGGGTCGAGGGTTGCCTGCTCGGCAATGGCGAGCGGACCGGCAATTGCGATCTCGTGACGGTCGCACTCAATATGTACACGCAAGGGGTCGATCCCGGCCTGGACATCTCCGACATCGACGAGGTGGTGAACACGGTGCAATATTGCACCAACCTGCCCGTCCATCCGCGCACCCCCTATGCGGGCGACCTGGTCTTCACCGCTTTCTCGGGCAGCCATCAGGACGCGATCAAGAAGGGTTTCGCGGCGCAGGCGGCGCGCAACGACGACCTGTGGGAAGTCCCCTACCTCCCCATCGACCCCGCCGATCTGGGCCGCAGCTACGAAGCGGTGATCCGCGTGAACTCGCAATCGGGCAAGGGCGGCGTCGCCTGGGTGATCGAACAGGACAAGGGGCTCAAGCTGCCCAAGCGGCTGCAGGCCGATTTCAGCCGCCATGTCCAGGCACTGGCCGACGCGACCAGCCGCGAACTCAACGCCGCCGATATCTGGGGCGGGTTCGAGGCGACCTATCTGCCGCGCGACGGCGACCGGTTTGTGCTGCGCGACTATGAGGAAAGCGGCTCGGCGGGCCAGCGGACGTTTATCGGTCGCGTGCTGGTGGACGGTGAGGAACGATCGATTTCGGGTCGCGGCAACGGCCTGATCTCCAGCGTGATCGCCGCGCTCGCCGACACCACGGGCCCCAACCTGGAGGTGGTCGACTATAACGAGCATGCGATCGGCCACGGCGCCGATGCGCAGGCCGTCGCCTATGTCGAGGCACGGACCGCCGATGGCCGGATCGTCTTCGGCGTCGGGATCGACACCGACATCGCCACCGCCAGCGTTCGCGCGGTGCTGTCCGCCGCCAATCGGGCCTGATGCGTCCGACCGCCGCCCTTCTCGGCTAAGTCGACGACATGGCGGCGGTCGGAGCTTGGTTCATGTCCTCCCGCGCAGGGGCGGTGGCGGGCCGATGGTCTGACGCGGCGGTGTTCCGGTCATGAACGGCGGCGCCCCTTCCTCCGCACCCGGCCGGTGGGCCTTCATCCCGGAGCGCTATCGCGAGAAGCTTCGCGAGCGGGGTGCGTCGATCACGCTGACGGTGCTGGCGCACCTGTTGCTGGCCTGGCTTCTCTTCCATCTCGCGCCCAAGCTGATCGAGCCGGAAAAGTCCTCTTCGCTCAACAGCTTCTCCGTATCGCCCTCGGATCAGGAGGCCGGCGCGCCGGTGCCCAAGACCCGGACGGTGACGCGCAAGCCGGCGGCGGCGGGCGGATCGAAGGCGCCGGTGACACCCAAACAGCCCGTCACCCCCAAGCCGCCGACCGAGAAACAGGCCGACCAGTCCGCACCGACGCCCTGGCAATGGGGCGACAAGTCGCTGTTCAACGCCGGGGACATCGCCGCGCTACCCAAGGGATCGGGCAAGGGCGTCGGGTCGAGCGACGGCGACGATCGCGGGCAGGACAGCGCCTCGGCCTATGGTCCCGGCGAAGGGCCGGGCGGACAGCGGCTCTACAATGCCGAATGGTATCCGCACCGCCCGAGCAATGCCGAGTTGAACGGCTATCTGCACAGCGCGCCGCCGCCGGGGAGCTGGGCGCTGATCGCCTGCAAGACGATCCCCGACTATCGGGTCGAGAATTGCCGGATACTGGGCGAATCGCCGGTCGGCTCGGGGCTGGGACGCGCGATGCGGGAAGCCGCCTGGCAATTCCGCGTCCGCGCACCCCGCGTCGGCGGCAAGGTGATGGTCGGCGAATGGGTGCGCATCCGGATCGACTTCAACAGTCCGGGCGGCGGCGACTGAGCCGATCGATGCTCTTCGTGGCGGGACGGACCCGGCTCAATAGGTGAACTGCAACTGGGTCCGGATCAGGTCGCCCGTCGCGCGGCCGATGCGTCGCGCATCCGCTTCGCGCCGCTCCATCCGGGCATAGGCGATGGTCAACTCGAGCGCCTCGACAAGCTGGATCTCGGAGCCCAGTTCCCATTCGTCGGTCTCCATGCGCGGTGCATCCACATTGGCCTTCCAACCGCCGCGATAGCGTTGCCAGCGGACATAGGGGATGGCGCGGCCGACCGGCGTCCTGCCGATATCGGCCATCAACTGGACATACCCCCCGCCGAGGCGGCGCGATCGCACGATACCGGTCTGGCCGTCATATTGCGGCCCGACGCCCGCCGTCCACTCGGTCTGGATGCCGAAGGGCTGCGGATAGAGGATGGCGTGGAACGCGACACGGTCGTCGCCATAGTCGATCGGGCTGACCCCGCCGCTGCGAAGCTCGGGGCGGAAGCGGTTGAACATCGCCGATCCGCCCAGCTCGAGGACCTGCCCCCGGAACAGCGGCCCCAGCCCGTCGAGCGCGAAGGGCCAGGTCGCCATCGCCACCTTCATCAACACGCCGTTGCGCTCGGTCCGGTTGGTCCCCTGCCCGTTGTACAGCGCCACGCCGAATGCGCCGTAATTGCCGAACAGCTTCTGCTTGTTCTTCGCCAACCGGTCCCAGATCGCCTGGACCGGTGCGGGCGTGAAATAGGCGTTGATCCCGACATCGCGCTCACCCGGCACGCCGCTGTTGATCGCGTCCGACCGGTCGAGCGTCAGGCGGTTGGACGAGGATTGCAGATTCTCCCAGCCGAACGGGACCTTGGACTGGCCGAAGCGCAGGCGCAGGCGACGTTCGGGATCGAGGAACCAGTCGACATAGACATCGCGGAGCTGCCCGAAATTCTCGCGCCGCTCGCTGCTGGACTGGTTGTTCACCGCCGCGCCGAAGTCATGCTGGAAATAGAGCTGCAACCGGTCGGTGACATCGCCCTGAAGCACCAGCCGAACCCGGCGAAGCAGAAAGCCGCCATCGTCGTTGATCGAGGCGTCATGCACCGAGCGCAGTCGCGAGCCGTTCGGGCCCGGCGCATCCGCGCTGTCGAGCAGGCCGTTATAGCGGATCTGCGTATAGCCGCGTAGCTTCAACCGCTCATACCAGGGAGTCCGCGACGAGGGCGGCTGGGGCATGGTCGCCACCCGTTGTGGCTCGGGCACAGGAGCGGACGCGACGACCGACGGCGGGGAAATGGCGGCCGGTGCGGGGGCCGCCGGGATCGCCGCCGCCCGCTGCGCCTCGGTCAGCGTCTTGATCTGCGCCTTCAACTCGTCGATCTGGCGCTGGAGTTCCTGGATCGTCTGCCCGGCAGCGGGCACAGGCACCAGCGCGAGCAGAAGCGCGGCGGCGGTGCCATGGCGCGCCGCATGACGTCTCGACTTGTTCACCTGCTTGACCCCGGCCGTTTCGCGATCGCGGCTTAGGCCAGCGGCATGGAGGTTCGCAACAGATTGATGAAGGATCGATGACGAATTGGTGACAGGGTCAGCGTGTCCGCTCGATCTCGCAACCGATCCGGGCGTCGGGATAGATGCCGGTCTTGGTCGAGCGGACCTTCACCGCCGTCACGCGTGGATCGGCGAGGCAGAGCGCGGCCACCGCCTCGCACAGGCTTTCCTGCAACGCGAAGCCCGGCCCCCGCGCCATCGCCAATATGCCCTCGCGCAGAAAGTCATAGTCGAGCACCTCCTCGATCCGGTCGGCGCTCGGCGCGGCGGGATAGGTGACGGTCATCGCCACGGACAGGCTGACCGGCTGTGGCGCGACCTCGTGCGGGTGGATGCCGAGATGCATCGCCACCGTCATCTCGTCGAGCAGGATCGTATAGGTCGCGCTCATGCCCGCCCCTCGAACATCACGTCTCCGTCGCGGCGGCAGAAGCGCTGCCCGCAATCGACATACAGGGTCTGGCCACGAACGCCGCGCGCGGTCAGCAGAAAGGACACGGCCTGCGCGACCGCCGTCGCGCCGATCGGGCGGGCGAGCAGGTTCTTGACCGACGCCGCGGCGAATTCCGCGTCGCTCTGGTCGCCGCTTTGCAGGGTGAGGCCGGGCGCGACGGCGTTGACGGCAATGCGCGGACCCAGCGCCTGCGCCAGCATGGTGTTCGCCCCCGCCAGCGCGAACTTGGCGCAGCTATAGGCGAAGAAGTCGGGATTGGGATTGGCGAGCTTCTGGTCGAGGATGTCGACGACCGCGCCGTCCGTCACGTCGTCCTGTCGCGCCAGTGCCGATGCGAGTAGCGCGGGGGCGGCGGCATTGATCGCGTATAACGTCGCCATCAGCGCGGCGTCGGTCTGTGGCGGACGGTCGAAGACGAAGGCCGAGGCGCTGTTGACCAGCCCGTCGATCGGCCCGCCCGCCGCCGCTCGCGCGCGCGCGAAGAGCGTATCGACGCCGTCCAGATCGGCCAAGTCGCCCCGTACCGTCACCGCGCCCAGCTCCGCCGCCAGCGTCGCCGCCGCATCGGCCGAACCGTTATAGTGAATCACCACCCGATGCCCGTCGGATGCCAGCCGCCGGGCGACGGCTGCGCCCAGCCGCTTGGCCGCACCTGTCACCAGGACGGTGCGGACGGTCATCCGCTCAGGCCCATCAGCGACAGCACTTCCTTGCGGCTGCGCTCGTCATCGCGGAACACGCCCATCATCCGGCTGGTCACCATCGACACGCCCGGCGTCCGGACGCCGCGCGCGGTCATGCAGGCATGGGTCGCCTCGATCACCACCGCGACGCCCAGCGGTTTCAGATTGTCCCAGATACAGTCGGCGACCTCGGCGGTCAGCCGTTCCTGCACCTGCAGCCGGCGCGCGAAGCCATGCAGGACGCGAGCGAGCTTGGAGATACCGACGACATGGTTGCGCGGCAGATAGGCGATATGCGCGCGGCCGATGATCGGCGCCATGTGATGCTCGCAATGCGACTGGAACGGAATGTCCTTCAGCAGCACGATCTCGTCATAGCCGCCGACCTCCTCGAAGATCCGCGACAGGTGGACGGCGGGGTCGTCGCCATAGCCCGCGCAATATTCCCGCCAGGCGCGTGCGACCCGCTTGGGCGTGTCGACCAGCCCCTCGCGCGTGGGATCGTCCCCGGCCCAGGCGATCAGCGTTCGGATGGCGTCGGCGACATGGTCCGGCACGGCGATCTTGCCGTCCTGACCGATCAGATCGCCATCCTCCGGGTCGCCATGCGCGCAGGTCATAGTAAGTCCTTCATACCAAAGCCGGGGCGATAGCGGATCGTTTGTCGGGGTGCAAAAACTACTCTGAACGGGCGTGGGGATTCATTTCCGCAACCGCGCCGCCGCCCAGGCGACGTGATCGGCCATGAAGGTCGCGATGAAGTTGTAGCTATGATCATAGCCCGGCTGCATCCGGAGGGTCAGCGCGATGCCCGCCTTCTCGCACGCCTCGGCCAGCAGTTCGGGGCGGAGCTGTTCGGCCAGGAACTGGTCGGCATCGCCCTGGTCGACCAGCAGATCGGGCACCCGCGCGCCATCCTCGATCAAGGCGACGGCATCCGCCTGCCGCCACGCGGCGCGGTCCGAACCGAGATAACCGCCCAGCGCCTTTTCGCCCCATGGCACCCGGGACGGCGCGACAATCGGCGCGAAGGCCGACACGCTGCGAAAGCGATCCGGATTGCGAAGCCCGATGGTCAGCGCGCCGTGGCCGCCCATCGAATGACCGGTGATCGCTTGTGCCCCCATGTCCGCGACCGGAAAATGCTCGGCGATCAGTGCGGGCAGTTCCTGTTCGATATAGGTTCGCATACGGAAATGCTTCGCCCAGGGCTCTTCCGTCGCATCGACGTAGAAGCCCGCGCCCTGCCCCATGTCATAGGCGTCGTCATTCGCCACCCCTTCCCCGCGTGGCGAGGTATCGGGCGCGATGAAGATCACCCGGTGTTCGGCGCAAGGGCCCCGAAACTCGCCCTTGTCCGTGACATTGGCATGAGTGCAGGTCAGGCCCGACAGATACCAGAGGATGGGCAGTGTCTCGCCATCCTCATGCGCCGGCACGAAGACAGAGAAGGTCATTCGCGTCCCCGTCGCCGCGCTGTCATGGGCATAGACGCCCTGCACGCCGCCAAAGGCCTTGGAGGTCGAAATCGTCTCGATCGTCATCGGAACACCACCGTCCGGTTGTCATTGAGGAAGACCCGCCGCTCGCCCACCCAGGCGACGGCGCGGGCGAGTACCTGCGCCTCGATATCGCGGCCGATGCGGATCAGGTCGTCGACGCTGGCGCGGTGATCGACCCGCTCGACCGCCTGTTCGATGATCGGCCCTTCGTCGAGGTCGGCGGTCACGAAATGCGCGGTCGCGCCGATCAGCTTGACGCCGCGCGCATGGGCCCGGTGATAGGGCTGCGCCCCCTTGAAGCCGGGCAGGAAGCTGTGATGAATGTTGATGCACCGCCCCGAAAGGCCCGAGACCAGCCGCTCCCCCAGCACCTGCATGTAACGGGCAAGCACGAGATAATCGGCCCCGCTATCGTCCATCAGGGCCAGCATCGCGGTCTCCTGCTCGGCGCGGTTGGCGTCGCTGACCGGCAGGTGGTGCCAGGGCAGGCCGTGCCATTCGACCAGCGGGCGCAAGCTATCGTGGTTGGAGACGACGCCGACGATCTCGACCGGCAGCGTGTTGGTGCGCCAGCGATGGAGCAGGTCGTTCAGGCAGTGCGAGCCCTTGGACACCGCGATCAGCATCCGGGGTCGCTCGGTGGCAGGCGCCAGATGCCAGTCGAAGCCGAACCGCGCCGCCGGGTCCGCCAGCGCCGCCCTCACCCCCTCGACCGACGTTGGGAAGCGCGCGCCCTGGCCGGTGAAGACGATGCGCAGGAAGAAGCGCCCCGTCTCCAGATCGGCATATTGCTGGCTGTCGAGGATGAATCCGTCGATCCCCGCCAGCGCGCCCGACACGGCGGCGACGATGCCGACCCGGTCCTGGCACGCCAGCGTCAGGATATAGTCGTCGCTCATGCGGCGGGCAGGCGACAACCCAGGCAAAGCTTGTTGCCGTCGGGATCGCGCAGATAACCCAGATAGGCTGGCCCGAGCCCCGTCTGGCGCTCGCCCAGCGGCCCTTCGATCGCCGTACCGCCATGGGCGACGCCCGCCGCATGGGCCGCCGCGACCTGCGCCGGATCGGCGGCGCCCAGGCCGATGGTGCCGCCATTGGCGGGAGTGGCGGGCTGGCCGTCGATCGGGCGGGTGACGATGAAGGTCGCACCATTGTGGCGGTACAGGATCCGGTCGCCATTCTGCATTCCCGCCTGCCCGCCGAGCGCGCCGAACAGGGCGTCATAAAAGGCCTTGGACCGCGCGATGTCGTTCGATCCGACCATGATATGGGTATACATCAGGCCGCCTCCACCAGATGCCGCGCGCACAGCTTGTTGCCGGTCGGATCGCGCAGGTAAGCCAGATAGACCTTCCCCACCGGCACCTCCCGGATACCGGGCGGGTTCTCGATCGCGGTGCCGCCGTTCGCCAGGCCCGCCGCGTACCAGGCATCGGCCTGTTCCGGCGAGTCCATCACGAACCCCAGCGTCGCACCATTGGCATATGTGGCGGGCTCGCCATTGATCGGCTTCGAGATCAGGAAGCGTGCGCCCTTGTGACTGTAGACCAGTCGCCCGAGCGGATCGATCACCCCCTCCGCCGCGCCCAGCACGCCCAGCGTCGCATCATAGAAGCGCTTGGCCGCGGCGATGTCGTCGGCCCCCAGCATGACATGGCTGAACATCAGAAGATCACCACGCTGCGAATGCTTTCCCCTGCGTGCATCAGGTCGAAGCCCTTGTTGATCTCCTCCAACGTCAGGCGATGGGTGATCATCGGGTCGATCTCGATCTTGCCGTTCATATACCAGTCGACGATCTTGGGCGTGTCGGTCCGCCCGCGCGCGCCGCCGAACGCGGTGCCGCGCCAGTTGCGTCCCGTCACCAGCTGGAACGGCCGCGTGCTGATCTCCTTGCCCGCCTCGGCCACGCCGATGATGATGCTGGTGCCCCAGCCGCGATGGCACGCCTCCAGTGCGGTGCGCATCACCTCGGTATTGCCGGTCGCGTCGAAGCTGTAGTCCGCGCCGCCGTCGGTGAGTTCGAGGATCCTGGCGATCGTCTCCTCACGGCTCAGCCCCCTGGAATTGAGGAAGTGGGTCATGCCGAAACGGCGCCCCCATTCCTCACGCGCCGGATTGATGTCGACGCCGATGATCCGGCCCGCGCCAGCCAGCTTGGCGCCCTGGATGACGTTGAGGCCGATGCCGCCCAGGCCGAAGACGACGATATTCTCGCCCGGCTGCACCTTGGCGGTGTTGACCACCGCGCCAACGCCCGTCGTCACGCCGCAACCGATATAGCAGCTCGTGTCGAACGGCGCGTCCTCGCGGATCTTCGCCACCGCGATCTCAGGGAGAACGGTGAAGTTCGAGAAGGTCGAGCAGCCCATATAATGGAAGATCGGCTGCCCCTTGTAGCTGAAGCGGGTCGTGCCGTCGGGCATCAGCCCTTTCCCTTGCGTGGCGCGGATCGCGGTGCACAAATTGGTCTTGCCTGACAGGCACGACTTACACTGGCGGCATTCCGGCGTGTAGAGTGGGATGACATGGTCACCCGGCACCACGCTGGTCACGCCAGCACCCACCTCCCGCACGATCCCGCAACCCTCGTGGCCCAGCACGCTGGGGAAGATGCCCTCGCTGTCCAGCCCGTCCAGCGTATAGGCGTCGGTGTGGCAGATGCCGGTCGCCATGATCTCGACCAGCACCTCACCGGCCTTGGGGCCTTCCAGATCGAGTTCGACGATTTCGAGCGGCTTCTTCGCTTCGAAGGCGACGGCGGCGCGGGTCTTCATGGTGTTCCTGTCTCCTTGGGCTGGCGCCCTGATGCCGCGTCGCGCCGCCCCGTGCAACCAACCAGCGCGCGCGAGGATTGATGCCGATCAGAACGAACGGGAGAGCGACGATGACCGAGTTCAAAAAAGGCGATCATGTCGAATGGAATAGCCATGGCGGGACCGCCGAGGGCAAGGTCGTAAAAAAACAGACGACCGACACCAGCATCAAGGGCCACACGGTCCGCGCGTCCAAGGATGAGCCGCAATACATAGTAGAGAGTGACAACGGCGGAAAGGCGGCGCACAAGGCGGACGCGCTCAAAAAGGCGTGATTCACGCGCGGCCCGCCGGTAAGGCCGGGACGCAGAAGGATTAAGGGAAGGAAACACATGGCCACCGCAACCACGGGCACCGGCATCCACGCGCCGGTCCAGCCGTCCGAGGAACTCGGCGCGATCGTCGGCAACGAGAAGCTGCCGCGCAGCCAGGTCATCAGCAAGGTGTGGGATTACATCAAGGCCAACAACCTGCAGAACCCTGAAAACAAGCGGGAAATCCTGGCCGACGACAAGCTGAAGAAGGTGTTCGGCAAGGACAAGTGCACCATGTTCGAGATGAACAAGTTCATCTCGGCGCACCTGAAGAAGTAAGCCTTCGCGCGCGCTCCGGTCACCGTGCCGGAGCGCCCTTCCCCCGCCGCGCCGCTATCGCAGGTCGAGGACCAGTGGTTTGCGCGCGGCGGGTGTCGCGGACGCCGCCGGTGCGCGAGCCGGTGCCGCCGTCTTGCCCCCCGGCGGGGCGACCGGGGACGGCGATGGCGCTGGACCGCCCGCATCGCGCGCCTCGATCTGGTTCAGCCGCTGTTCGACCAGTTGCGCGTCGAGAAGCTTCCGATCGCCCTGCATCGCGGCAACCTGCGCCTCGAGCGCGGAAATACGCTGTTCGAGCATCCTGACCCGGACCTGATCCTCGGTCTGCGCGACCGCGTCGCGCGCCGTCTTTTCCTGCCGCGCGCGATCCTGCGCTTCCGCCTCCGCCACCCGGTCGTCGATCGACCCGGCGCGTTGCTGGCAGGCGGCCAGCGTCAGGGCCATCACGAAGAGAGGAGCGGCACGGCGCATCGGCGGGTCTCGGTCAAGTCTGCTCAGGCCGCCGATAAACCCTTTTAACCGCTCCGCGACAAGGGGAGATGGATCGCGGGACAGGCGAGATGCCAAGCGATCGGCGATGCTTACCGGACGTCGCTGGTGACGAAGGGCGAGGAACTTGCCCCACCCCATCACCAGCCGGGGGCCGGTATATCCCGCCAGTGCCGAAACCGGATCCCGGCCTTCGCCGGGATGGACCATGGGAACGGCAGGAACCCGCGCCTTACGCGTCGCGCAGTTTCACCCAGGTCGGGGCATGATCGCTGGCCTTTTCGCGCCCGCGATAGCTCTTGTCCACGCCCGCATCGACCAGCCGGTCGGCGGCCTGCGGACTGAGCAGCAGATGGTCGATCCGGAACCCCGCATCGCGTTGCCACGACCCGGCCTGATAGTCCCAGAAGGTCCACACACCGCCCCTGGGCGCCCGCGTGCGCAGCGAGTCGGTCCACCCCTGTGCGAGCAACCGGCGATAGGCGGCGCGGCTTTCGGGCTGCATCAGCGCGTCGCTCGCCATTGCGGGAACCGAGAATGTGTCGTCGTCATTGGGAATGACATTATAGTCGCCCGCCAGCACCGCAGGGACTTCCTCCGCCAGCAGGGCACGCGCACGCGACGCCAGCCGCTCCATCCAGCGCAGCTTGTAATCGAATTTCGGCCCCGGCTGCGGATTGCCATTGGGCAGGTAGAGCGACGCGACGACCAGACCGTTCACATCGCATTCGAGGTAGCGGCTATGTTCGTCCTCGTCCTCGCCTGCCAGGCCGCGCTGACGCTCGAGCGGCTGGGCCCCGCGCGCCAGGACCGCGACGCCGTTCCAGCTCTTCTGGCCATGCCAGGCCGCGCCATAGCCCGCCGCCTCGATATCCTTGACGGGGAAGGTGTCGTCGCTGGCCTTCAGTTCCTGAAGGCAGACGATATCCGCGTCGGCCTCGCCCAGATATTCGAGCAGCCGTGGCAGACGGGCCTTGATCCCGTTGACGTTATAGGTCGTGATCTTCACGTCAGACCGAGAAGCTGGTGCCGCAACCACAGCCCGAGGCCGCGTTGGGGTTCTTCACCTGAAACGCCGCGCCGCCCAGCGATTCGACATAATCCACCTGCGCACCGCGCACGAGGTCCAGGCTGATGCTGTCGACGACCAGCGTGACGCCATCGGTCAGCGCGACGGCGTCGTCCTCGGCTGGGGCATCGGCCAGGCCGAATTTATACTGGAAGCCCGAACAGCCGCCGCCCTCGACCGACAGGCGCAGGATGGCGGGCTTATGCTGTCGCTCGGCGATCGTCGCGACACGCGCCGCGGCGGCCGGGGTCAGCGCGATTTCGGAAATGCTGGTGGCCATGAAGGTCAGATAGGCGCGGGGGGCGAACGGGGCAATCCCCGCCGGGCCCTTGCCCCTCCACCATCGCTTTGCGATGGCCCCCCTCCCCAAGCATAGCTTGGGGAGGATTTGGAAAACCTTCCTTCTCCCGAGGCTTGCTTGGGGAGGTGGCGGGCCGAAGGCCCGACAGAGGGGCTTCAGCCGCAGCGAAAGAGGTGTATCAGTCCTGCGCGGCCGGGCCGTCGGTCGACACCGGTATCTGGTGGATCGCGTGATCCTGCGACGCGGTCAGATAGTCGCCGGTCGTCAGGAAGGGGATCGGGTTGACCGCATGACCGTCCATGCGGACCTCATAATGGAGGTGCGGACCGGTCGAACGGCCGGTCGAGCCCATCAGCGCGATCAGTTGGCCGCGCGTCACGCGGGTGCCATCGGCGACCAGGATCTTGGAGAGATGGCCATAGCGGGTGGCGATGCCCTTGCCATGATTGACCTCGACCAGATTGCCATATCCGCCCTGCCAACCCGCATGATCGACGATGCCATCGGCGGTGGCGTAGATCGGCGTGCCGACCGGACCGGGAATGTCGACCCCGGCATGCATCGCGGCGGTGCCCCGGAACGGGTCCGAGCGGATGCCGAAATTGCTGGTGAACTGGAGCTTCTCGACCGGATGGACCGACGGGATCGCGATCACGCCCTTTTGCAGCGTGTCCATCTTCTTCCACGTCTGGAAGATGGTGCGGAACTGCTGGTCGGTGCGCAGATCGGCCGAGGCTTCGGCGCTGTTGGCGGGGATGAATTCGCCACCGACCGCGGCCGGGGCCTGATGCGGCGCCGTGGGCGCGACCGGTGCGGAGGACGCCGCGATCGCGGCATTGCCGGTCATTGCGATGACGGCGGTGGTGGCAAGGACGGATCGGACGCGCGAAGCAATCGATTTACCCGAAAACTGAAGCTGCTTCATCGAACCCCGACATCTGTATGCCGAGCGCCCCCGCAGTCGGGTTTGCCGGCTTGTCCCATCCAATCCTGTTTCGCAGCCCCACCGCGTTACAGACGGTCAGCTTGTGCCGTCATGGGTTCCATGTCCGCAAGAGGTTCGTAGAAATCCCGCGTCAAACCGGCTGACTCGCGCGCCGAAACGTTGAACGGTGGCTTAACGACGCCCCGGAAGTAGCGGCGGACCAACATCTGCCAATGCGCCGCTGGCTCTATATCGTGCCCCGCAGCGAGATAACCGAACCATTTCGCGCCGAAACCGACATGACGAATCTCGTCGGTGAAGATGCGGTGGAGGATGCGGGCCGATGTCTCGTCGCCGCCCCCGCGAAACCGCGCGACCGTCTCGGGCGTGACGTCCAGTCCGCGCGCTTCCAGCACCATCGGTACGATGGCCAGGCGCGCCATCGCGTCATGCGCCGTCGCCTCCGCCGCCTCCCACAGGCCCGCATGGGCGGGAAGCGCGCCGTACCCCGAACCCAGCGTGCGCAGCCGCCGGTGCAGCACGGCGAAATGCATCGCCTCGTCCGCGCCGACCGAGATCCAGTCGTTGACGAAGCGGCGTGGGAACTGCCCGCCGAACCGCCCCGCCGCGTCGAACGCCAGGTCGATCGCCGAAAACTCGATATGCGCCAGCGCATGGAGCAGCGCGATCCGCCCCTTTTCCGAACCGCCGCGCCCCCGCTTCGGCATCCGGTTGGGCGGCAGCAGTTCCGGCCGGTCGGGCCGCCCGGGCGAATCCGGCATGGCGGTGTCGAACCGATGCGCCAGCATCCCCCGCCGCCAGTCGCGCGCGACACGGCGTGCCAGCTTCACCTTGGCAAGCGGTTCGCCCTCGCGCAGCACGGCCGCGCAGGCTTCGGCGATCGACCCCGTCGTCAAAGCGCGCGCGCCGCCTCCAGCACCGCCGCGGCATGGCCCGGCACCTTCACCTTGCGCCAGCTCTGCACGAGCGTCCCGTCGCGACCGAACAGGAAGGTTGCGCGCTCGATCCCCATATAGGTCTTGCCGTACAGCATCTTCTCGCCCCAGACGCCGAACGCCTCGCACGCCGCGCCAGCCTCGTCGCTCGCCAGCTCGACCGTGAGCGAATGCTTCTCGGTGAACTTACGATGCCTGGCGGGGCTGTCCTTCGAGATGCCGATGACCCGAACGCCCGCATCGGCGAACGCATCGGTGAGCGCCGTGAAGTCCTGCGCCTCGCGCGTGCAGCCGCTGGTGTCGTCCTTGGGGTAGAAATAGACGACCAGCGGACCCGACACGTCGGCCAGCGCCAGTGTCTCGTCGTTCGCGGTTTTCACCGTCACCGCCGGAATCGCGTCACCCTGCTGCATCGCCGTCTCCTTGCCATATCCGCGAGACCTCCTGCCGCGTCGCCCCCAGCGTGGCAACCACGGTGTTCCAGTCCGCCAGCGCCATCGCCCGCGCGATCAGCGGGCGGGTCGATTCGGGCGGTTCCTGGCCGTCGGGGACCAACAACCGGAAGGCGACCAGCGCGCGGGTCAGCACGTCATGCGCGGTCTTCATCGCGGGCGGCATCAGCCGCTGCTCGACCAGCGCCGCGATGGCGCGCGCCAGATCGGGGTCGAAGCCGGTGCGGTGGACCAGTTGCGCGCGATGCACCGCGAATTCCAGATCGACCAGTCCGCCAGGCAGCAGCTTGATGTCGAGCGGTCCCTGCGGCGGCTTGTGCCGCGCCATCTCGGCGCGCATCGCGGTCGCCTCGCCCGCCACATCGCGCGTGGGCCGGTTTCCGCGCAAGACGTCGCCGATGATCGCCGCGACCGTCTCGCGCGCCGCCGTCGAGCCAAAGATCGCCCGCGCCCGGGTCAACGCCATATGCTCCCAGGTCCAGGCATCCTCGCGCTGGTAGCGGGCGAAGCTGTCGATCGAGACGACCAGCGGCCCCTGCGTGCCCGAGGGCCGAAGCCGGGTATCGACCGGGTAGAGCGGACCCGCCTGGGTCGGCACCGACAGCGCCGCCGTCACCCGCTGCGCCAACCGATTGTAGTAAAGCGTCGCGCCCAGCGGCTTGGGGCCGTCCGACTCCGCCGCGAAATCGCCCGTGAACAGATAGATGAGATCAAGGTCGGAGGCATGGGTCAGCGCCGCGCCACCCATCCGACCCAGCGCCAGGATGACCAGCTCGCTGTCCGGCACCCGGCCATGCGCGGTGACGAACTCATCGACCGTCGCCTGCGCCAGCACCCCCACCGCCGCCTCCGCGACGCGCGCATAGCCGCCCGCCACCTCGAGCGGATCGGCCCGCCCCGCCACGATCTGCGCGCCGAGTGCGAAGCGCAGCTCTCCGACGACGCGCCGGACATGGTCCAGCCGGTCCTGATAATCCTGCCCCGCCTCGCCGCCACGCATCGCCCGTTCGAGAAAGCGCACGGCTGGCAGGGGTTCGAAGGCGGAGGCATCGATAAGGCCATCGAGCAGCGCCGGCCGCCGGGCCAGCTCGGCGGATAGCGGCGCGGCGTGGCTGAGGATCGCGACCGTCAGGCTGGCCAGGCCGGGCCGCGCCTCCAGCAGACGGAAGATGTTGATCGCGCTGGTCATTCGTTCGAACAGCGCATCCAGCTTCACCAACGCGGCGTCCGGATCGGGCGCCTCGCGCAACGCCTCGACCAGCGTCGGAAGCACCGCGTCGAGCGCCTCGCGTGCCGCCGGGCTGCGCAGCGCCGCATAGTCGCCGCCCCGCCACGCCGCGATCCGCCGCGCCGCCGCCTCGGTATCGCGCAACCCGGCCTCCGTCAGTCGCGCGTCGAGCAGCACCGGATCATGCGGCAGGCGCGGCCGTTCGTCGGCGTCGAGCGCGTCGTACAGCCGCCCGACCCTTTCGGTCACCGGCGCCAGCTTCGCGATCAACGCGTCCCCGTCGGCCAGGCCGTGAAGCCGCGCCACCCGCGCCATGCCGTCGCCCAGCGGCAGTTGATGCGTCTGGCGATCGTCGATCATCTGCACCCGATGCTCGATGGTACGCAGCAGGACATAGGCATCGGACAGCGTCACCGCCTCGACCGGATCGATCCGCCCCGCCTCGGCCAGCCGCGCCAGCGCATCGCGGGTCGCGGGTGCGCGCAGGGCCGGATCGCGCCCGCCATGGATCAGCTGATGGATCTGCGCGAAGAATTCGATTTCCCGTATCCCGCCGCGTCCGCGCTTCAGGTCATAGCCGGGGCCCATGGCCTGACCCTGCGCATGATGGTCGCGGATCCGCCGGGTCAGGTCGCGGATCTCCCCGACCGCGCCGAAATCGAGTGCGCGACGCCAGACGAACGGCCGGATCGCATCGAGAAAGCGCTGGCCCAGCGCCATATCCCCCGCCGCCGCGCGCGCGCGGATGAAGGCCGCGCGCTCCCACGTCAGCGCCTGGCTTTCATAATAGGCGATCGCGCCTTCCACCGGGATCGCGATCGGCGTCGCCTCGGGCGAGGGCCGAAGGCGGAGGTCGACACGCAGGACATAGCCATCGCCGTCCCGCGCCTGGAGCAGTTCCACCACCCGCTTCGCGATGCGGACCGCCGCCTCCTCCGGCTCCTCGCGCGGGCGATGCGGCAGTGTCTTCGGGTCGAACAGCAGGATCGGATCGATGTCCGACGAATAGTTGAGTTCGCGACTACCCTGCTTGCCGAGCGCTATGGCGGTGAAGCCGACCGGCTCCGCACCGGGCGTCCGCTCCTCGATCGCCGCCCGGATGGCCCGGTCGAGCGCTCGGTCGGCGAAATCGGTCAGACGACGGGTCACCCCCGTCAGATCGTACAGGCCCGCCAGATCGCCCAGCGCGACGGTCAGCGCCAATGCGCGCCGCTCGCGACGGAGCGCCGTACCGATGGGCAGGTCGCCGTCCAGCTCCCACGGGTCGACCAGCCGACCGGCCAGTGCCGCCGCCTCTATCTCCGGCTCGCGATCGAGCACCATCGCCAGGAAGGAGGAATGGCGGCGCGCGCGCGCCACCGCGTCGGACAGCGAGGGGGAAGAGCTGGTCATCGCATCAGCTGTACCCCGTGGGGCGCGGTCGACCAAAGATTTTCAACAGCTTTGGCCCGCCGGTTCAGAAGAGAGGAAACTTGTCAAGGGCTGCATGGTTATGTTGCCATGACGAGCACCGATCCTGGCAGCGGCGAGATCCGCATCGTTCGCGCGCCCCGGCGCACGGACAATATCGGTAGCACCCTGCGCTCGGCCTTCTCGAAGCCGATGCGGCTGCCGGATCACTGGGTGCGTCTGCTCGATCGACTGGATCGCACGCCGCGGCGATCCTGACATGATGCCCTTATTGTCCCGTCGGGCGGTGGGTCACCGGCTTCGGACACAAAAACGCCGCCGCGATCGGGGATCGCGACGGCCATCGCCATAAACGAACGAAAAAATTCCTATCGGCCGCCGCTCAGCTGGTCGACATCGCCCATGATGCTGTCGAGCGCGGTCTTGCTGGTGTCGGTCTCGTGCAGGCGACGCGAGGGCAGCGCACCGTCGGTCAGGATCGCTTCCAGCGCGACCCGACCGCGTGCGACGCGGCTCTTGATCGTGCCGACCGCGACGTTGCAGATTTCTGCCGCCTCCTCGTAGGCGAAACCGCCCGCGCCGACGAGGATCAGCGCCTCGCGCTGGGGCTGCGGCAGGTGCATCAACGCCCGCTGCATATCGCCCAGTTCGACATGGCGGTCCTGGCTGGCCGGTGCCGCCAGGATGCGGTCGGCGACCAGATCGTCCCACTCGCCCTTGAAGCGCGCGCGGCGCATCTGGGACAGATACAGGTTGCGCAGGATGATGAAGGTCCATGCGCGCATGTTCGTGCCCGCCTGGAAGCGCTTGCGTGCCGCCCAGGCCTTGAGCAGCGTTTCCTGCACCAGATCGTCGGCCAGATCCCGGCTACCCGAAAGCGAGCGGCCGAAGGCGCGGAGATGGGGGATGACACGGGCCAACTCCGTCTTGAACTCGGAATCATCCAGCGCGACGTGTTCGACGGGCGCCTCGGTCGCGTCGTCCTCGATCTCGTCCCGCGTCAGTGGCTGCGTCATGTAAATCCGATCATCGGAAGCTGCCGAACACACGGCCGCCTCAAAATATAAGGTAGGGTCTCAGAAATAGCCAGTCGTGCCAGAGCCCTAATCGACTGTCCAAGCGTCAGCGCAACACCAGATAGGCGAAGATCACGATCACGAGGACGAGCGAAATGGGCAGGACGTACCGCGTGACATGCGGCGTCGCTCCTGCCCGTGCTTCCTCTTTGGAGACATGAATGGGTTCATTGGGATCAGCCATGTCTGCCTCAACGTCCGGGAACCGTTTTGGGTCCGAAACCGATGCGCTTCCCGATATGCGCTTATTCGGCCGGAATGGTCGTCTGATCGAAGAACAGCGCCTGGCTGATCGCGGCCTTCACCGTCGACCGCTGGAACGGCTTGGTGATCAGGAAGGTCGGCTCGGGCCGCTCGCCCGTCAGCAGACGCTCGGGGAAGGCGGTGATGAAGATCACCGGCACCTCGAACTCGGCCAGGATGTCCTTGACCGCGTCGATGCCCGAGCTGTCGTCGGCAAGCTGGATGTCCGCCAGCACCAGGCCGGGACGGTCTTCCATCGCCAGCGCCACGGCCTCGTCGCGGGTCACGGCGACGCCGGTCACCTCATGACCCAGGTCACGGACGATCGTCTCGATATCCATCGCGATGATCGGCTCGTCCTCGATGATCAGGACGCGAGCGCGGGTCTGCTTCTCGATTTCGGCCAGCGCCTCGGACACCAGCGCCTCGACCTCGCTGGGCTCGACATCGATCAGATAGGCGGCATCCTCGGGCGTGAAGCCTTCCATCGCGGTCAGCAGCAGCGCCTGGCGCGAGAGCGGCGTCATGCGGGCCAGACGCGCCCGCGCCACGCCCTCATTGCCGTCGGCATCGATGCCTTCGCGATCCAGCTCGTCATAATTCGCCGAGGACCAGATGCCCTGGAACATGCGGTAGAGACCCAGCCGCGGATCGACGTCGCGCGGAAACTGGTCGGGGGCCGCCACGATCGCTTCCAGCGTCGCGCGAACATATTTGTCGCCGTGCATCTGGCTGCCCGTCAGGGCCCGGCCGTAGCGCCGCAGAAAGGGAAGATGGGGCGCAAGCTGCTGTCCAAGCGACATGGGTAATAATCACTCCCTGAGGTATTCGCGGTGACTCATGTGCTGGCCCCCGCGCCGGTTTTCAATGCCGTTCCCTGAAATCCCCGCTGGTCGAGCCGGATCGATCCGCCCATCGGTTTTTTCGTATCGCATCGGGAACCAACAAGATCGAATTTGGTTTCATCGCCACATCAACTATGGCTCTGGCGTCACGCCGATCGGCGGCGCCATGGCGCATCACCACGTCGGTTGCCCCGCTTAGTGGGTCGTTGCAGGGGGATATTTTGAGTTTGGGCAACAAGACGAAGAAGACGCCGTCATCCGCTCCTCAAAAGGGTGGCGAGAAGGATGCGGGCTCGGCACTTCGCCAGGCGTATCAGAAGACGGTCGCCGAAAAGATCCCCGACGAGATGCTTGACCTTCTCAGCAAGCTGGGTTGACGTCCGGCCGTATGGCCAATGCCCTCCCCCAAGACGCCGAAGTCGTTGAACGGCTCCGTCCCGCCCCGCCCCGCCTGACCACGGGCGCGAAGCTCGTGCTCGTGCTCGGCAGCACGCTGCTCATCCTGGCCGCGATCGCGGTCTTCGCCACGTTGCAGACCACCCGACTGGCCGATAGCGAGGCCAATGGCCGACTGCGCATCGCCGCCAACGAGGATGCGCGCGCCCTCGCCGCGGAGTTGATGGGCGACATGACCGCGTTGCGCGTCGCGGTCCGCGCCATGGGCCAGGATCCGCTCGACATGCCGAGCTGCGCGCGGGCACAGGGCGTATTCGCGCAACAGTCGCTGACCGGCGCGCGTTTCCTGATTACCGATCGCTCGGGGCGGACGCTGTGTGGCGATCCCCTGCCCGCCGCGCTCCCCGTCCCCGTCGACGGATCGCCGATCGGCGCCGACATCCTGCCGGGCAACGGCCTGGTCCTGTCGGTCACGCACCAGGGCGGCCGTGCCCAGGCGCGCGCCTTCTTCCCGCTCCCCTTCCTCCAGTCTCTGATCCAGCAGAACAACCACAGCAGCCCGATCGCCTCCGCGCTCGAACTCGATGGCGAATCGCTGTCGCTGGTCGAACTCGACAAGCGCGGGCCACTCGACCGGATGAAGTCGATCCGCACCGAACTCGGCATCGCTGGCCTCGTGCTCCGCACGTCTGCGCCCAGCGCGCCGATCACCTCGTCGCTGATCGTCGCGCTTGCCCTACCGCTTCTGATGTGGCTCGCGGCGGTGCTGATCGGATGGATCGTCGTCGACCGGCTGCTGATCCGCCCGCTGCGCCAGCTGCGCGGCATCGTCGCGACCTATCAGCCGGGCGAGATCCTCGACATCAGCCGGGTCGAGGCCGCCCCCGCGCAGGAGATCCGCGACCTCGCGGACACCTTCGAGGCGATCACCCGCACCGTCGCCACGCACGAGGCCGGCCTGGCCGAGGGGCTGGTCCGCCAGACCAAGCTGACGCGCGAGGTGCATCACCGGGTCAAGAACAACCTCCAGGTCATTTCCAGCCTCATCAACTTCCACGCACGCGGCGCGACCGGGCCCGAGGCGATGGCGGCCTATTCCTCGATCCAGCGGCGGGTGGACGCGCTGGCGGTGGTCCATCGCCATCATTTCGCGGAGCTGGAGGAAAATCGCGGACTGAACCTGCGCACGATGATCGGCGAGCTGGCGGCCAATATCCGCGCCACCGCGCCCGAGAACGCGTCCGGTATCGGCATCTCGCTCGACGTCGCGCCGCTGCTGGTCAATCAGGACGTCGCGGTGGCGGTCGCCTTTCTGGTCACCGAGACGATCGAGCTGGCGATGAACTGCGATCCGGCGGCGCAGATCCGCGTCGCGATCAAGCCGACCGAACAGGAAGGCCGCGGCGTGGTTCGTGTCGTGTCGCGCGCCCTGGTGGAAACCGACGAGCTTCGCCACTTGATCGGCAAGCGCTATGGCCGCGTGATGGAGGGCCTCGCGCGCCAGCTTCGCGCGCCGCTGCACCACGATCCCTTGACCGGCGCCTATGAAATCGGCGTTCCGATCGTCGGACGCGATTGATTTCAAAAAAGATTCACCGGCAGCGAAAAAGACGGGAACCCCTGCCTCGGCAGGGTGTTCTGCTCTTCGGATAGCGAACTTATGCCCCCCCGCTCTCGCTGTCCAAGCCATAGGCCTGGAAGCGTCCACCCTCCCCCCCCCCGGTGACGCTTCCAGGCCTTAATCTTTTCAGGGCATATCTCTCTCCAGCCGTGACAGCACCGGAACGAATGTCGCGTTGAGGCATTTGGCCGAGACGGATTTCGTAGAGGAGACAGAGAATGCGTAAGCTCATGGGTCTGGCGATCGTCGCCGGTGCGCTTTTGGTCAGCGCCTGCAACACCGTCGAAGGCATGGGCCGCGACGTGAGCTCGGCAGGCAATACCGTGGCCAAGACCGCGGACGACGCCAAGTAAGCCCCTCACCCGGCTGACAGGCAAAAGGGCCTCGACGGACAGCGTCGGGGCCCTTTTCCGTTTTGGGGTCTGGGGGCGTGGCCTCCAAAGAAAAAAGGCCCCGACTCCCGCCGAGGCCTTTCTCCCTGGTCTTTCCCCCCGATCACACCGCCGGGTCGGCGTCCGCGTCGGCCTCCTCGAGCGCCGCCTGTTTGGACCGCGCGCGTTCGGTGAACCAGATGCCGATGATCGCCAGCTCGTAGAGGATGATGAGCGGCACCGCGAGCAGCACCTGCGACATGAGGTCGGGCGGGGTCAGCACCGCCGCGATCGCGGTCGCCGCGACGATCGCATAGCGCCTTGCCCCGATGAGCTGCTTGCGGGTCACGATCCCCGCACGCTCGAGCAACATCAACAGCACCGGCAGCAGGAAGGCCAGCCCGAAGGCGAACAGGAACTGCATCACGAAGGACAGGTAGTTGCCGATCGCGGGCAATGCCTCGCGCTTGACGCCCCCGACCATGCCGTCGAAGCCCAGCAGGAAATGCAGCGCCATAGGGATGGCGACATAGTAGGCCATCGCCGCGCCCATCAGGAACAGCACCGGCGTCGCCAGCAGGAAGGGCAGCAGCGCGCGCTTTTCCTGTCGGTACAGCCCCGGCGCGACGAACTGCCAAAGCTGGTTGGCGATCACCGGAAAGGCGATCATGACCGAGGCGAAGAAGGCGACCTTCACCTGGACGAAAAAGGCCTCGAAAATCTCGGTATAGACCAGCGTGCCCTGACCCGCCGCCAGCAGTGGCTTGGCCAGGAAGCCGAAGATCGTCTCCGAAAAATACATCGACACGCCGAAACCCAGCGCGATGGCGATGATGCAGTAGAGCAGCCGCCGCCGCAGCTCGATCAGATGATCGAGCAAGGGTGCGCGACTGGCGTCCATCTCGTCGGGCGTGTCGCTCATGACGCCGCGCCTTCGTTCGGACGCGGGGTCGGCGGAACGACGTCGGCGGGCGCCGGTGCGACCACCGGCTTTTCGACCATCACCTGCCGGTCGCTATGATCCGCGTGGTCCGGCTGACCGACGACACCCTCATACGCTGGCGTCGCGTGCGGCGTCTCGGTGGGCGCGGCGTGAGCCTCGTCGAGCGATGGAGCGGGCGGCGCGTCGGCGGCATGTTCGCGCATGATGCGCTCATTCTCCGCCGCCCAGCGCTTTTCCATCTCCTCCAGTTCGGCCTCGCGGACCATATTGTCGAAGCCCTGGCGGAACTGGCGCGAGACGCCGCGCGCCTTGCCCACCCAATAACCGACGACACGCATCGCCTTGGGCAAATCCTTGGGACCGATCACGACCAGCGCCACGATGGCGACCAGCAGGAACTCGCTCGAGTCGATGTTGAACATGGAGATCCGGTGTTAGAAGGCGAACCGGATCAACGATCGTCGCGCACGCGCTCGCCGTCGCGATCGAACGCGGGCTCGGCGGACTTCTGCGCCTCGATCCGCGCGGACGGCTTGACGGGCTTCTCGTCTTCCTCGGCCATGCCCTTCTTGAAATTCTTCACACCCTTGGCGACGTCGCCCATCAGATTGGAGAAACGCCCGCCGCCGAGCAGCAGGATCGCGACGACCGCGAGGACGAGAAGGTGAATCGGGCTAAAGCTGCCCATGGCACGTCTCCTAGGAATCTATGGTCTATCTAAGCCTTGGCACCGCCAGCGGCAATGGTCGAGCGATGCGGACGGCACCATGTTGATGAGACAAGGCCGTGCCGGGGCATTGTGACGTGGCCGTGACGCAAAGGAAAGCGGTCAATCGCCCCGTTCGCCAGCGTCGCTGTCCGCATCGGGCTCGTCCTCCCCCAGCCGCTCCAGCGCGAGGTCGACGGGGTCGAGCAATCCGGCGGCCCGCAGATCCTCGATCCCCGGCAGGTCCCGCCTGCTGGCCAGCCCGAAATGCTGGAGAAAACCCGGCGTCGTCGCATAGAGGAGCGGCCGCCCCGGCACCTCGCGCCGTCCGGCGGGACGGACCCAGCCCGCCTCCATCAGCACGTCGAGCGTGCCCCTGGAAATGGCGACGCCGCGAATCGCCTCGATCTCCGCGCGACTTACCGGCTCGTGATAGGCGATGATCGCCAGCGTCTCGATCGCCGCCCGCGACAGGCGGCGGGTCTCCTCTCGATCGCGGCGGAGCAGATGCGCGAGGTCGGGCGCGGTCTGGAAGTGCCAGCGATCCCCCCGACGCGCCAGGACGATGCCCCGTCCGCGATATTCGGCCTCCAGCGTGTCGAGCGCCGAACGAATGTCGCCGCCGCCGCGCGCGACGCCGACATGCGCGCGGATCGAATCGATCCCCATCGGCTCGGGCGAGGCGAACAGCACCGCCTCCACCGCGCGGACGGTCGGGTCGTTTCCGCTCATACCGGACGCCGTATCATCAGCGGCGCGAAGGGTGCCGCCTGGCGAAGCTCGACCTTGCCCTGCCGCGCCAGTTCCAGCACCGCCAGAAAGCTGGAGGCCAGCGCCGAGCGCCGCAGCCGCTCGCTTCCGTCGGGCAGGAAGCTTTCGATCGCCGACCAGTCGATCCGGCTGCCAACCAGCATCGACACCCGCTCCAGCGCGGCCTCCAGCGTCATCACCTGACGGTCGGCGACGACGTGCATCACCGGCCGGGTGCGCGCGGTTATCCGGCCATAGGCGGCGATCAGGTCGTACAGCTCGGCCTGCCACATCGCCTTGCGCTGAACCGCCAGCCCCTCGGGCGCGCCGCGCGCGAACACGTCGCGGCCCAGCCGGTCGCGTGCCATCAGCCGCGCCCCCGCCTCGCGCATCGCGGCGAGCCGTTCGAGCCGCAGTTGCAGCCGCAGCGCCATCTCCTCCGGATCGGGCTCTTCCTCGGGCTGCCGGGGCAGCAGCAACGCGGATTTGAGATAGGCGAGCCATGCCGCCATCACGAGATAGTCCGCCGCCAGTTCCAGTTGCAGGCGACCCGCTCGGTCGACGAAGCGGAGATATTGCTCGACCAGTGCCAGGATCGAGATGCGGCGCACATCGACCTTCTGCGACCGCGCCAGCGACAGCAACAGGTCCAGGGGCCCTTCCCACCCGTCCAGATCGAGCGTCAGCTGTTCCCCCGTCATGCGACGGGACTCTAGCTCGGCCCGACCGGATTGGCGAGGTGTGCGTATTCCTCCCTGCGCGAAACGCAGGGAGGGGCGTGGTGGAGGGGCATGTCCCCTCGCCCCACAACCATCGCTCTGTGGCGGTCCCCCTCTCCAGGCCAAAGCCCGGGGAGGAATTAGTCGGTGAGCGCGAGCAGCGCGTCGCGGCGGGCGATCAGGTCGGCGCAGTCGCCCTCCCCCGCCCCGACGCTCGCCATGGCGCGGTCCAGCCGCGCACGTGAAAGGTCGGTGATCGGCGGCACGCGTCCGGCGATCTCGACCATCTCGTCCATCCGCGCCCAGCAGTCGAGCACCAGGTCGCAGCCCGCCGCCAGGGCACCGGCGGCCTTTTCGCCCGCCGTGCCGCTCAGCGCCTTCATGTCGATGTCGTCGGTCATCAACAGCCCGTCGAACCCGATCCGCCCCCGGATGATCCGATCGATGACCACCGGCGAGAGCGTTGCCGGGCGATCGGCGTCCCAGGCTTCGAAGACGATATGGCTCGTCATGCCCATCGGCGCGTCGGAGAGCGTGCGGAACGGCTCGAGGTCGGCCTCCAGCGCCGCGTCGCTTGCCGTCACCGTCGGCAACAGGTGGTGCGAGTCGACCAGCGCGCGACCATGGCCCGGCATATGCTTGACGACACCGACGATCCCCGCCGCGGCCAGCCCTTCGAGCATCGCGCGGCCCAGCGCGGCGACCTGCATCGGCTCGGCGCCATAGGCGCGGCAGGCGATCGCCTCAGTCGTGTCGGGTTGCGCTACGTCGAGCAGCGGTGCGCAGTCGACCGTGATGCCGACCTCACGCAGCATCAGGCCCAGCGCCTGGCCATTGGCGCGCATTGCCTGGATCGCCGACATCGGCGCCTTGTCGTAGAGTCTCGCGAAGGCTGGCCCCGCCGGGAAAGCGGGCCATTCGGGCGGCCCCATTCGGGCGACGCGCCCTCCTTCCTGGTCGATCAGGATCGCCAGATCGTCACGCCCCGCCAGCGCCCGAAGCGCGTCGGTCAGCGCGCGAACCTGCGCACGGTCGACGATGTTGCGCTTGAACAGGATGTAACCCGCCGGTTCGACCGAGGCGAAGAAGGCGCGCTCGTCGGGGGTCAGCACCGGGCCCGACAGGCCGAAGATTACGGGGATCATGGCAACAGGCTCCGGCCCCCCGCCCGCCGGAGCGAGCGGGGAGCGTGATCGATCAGCTTGCGACGAAGCAGCTTTCGCCCGCCACGCGCAGGCGTCCGCAGATATCGGCGGCCTGGTTGGCCGAACCGGCGTTCACGCGCAGACGGTAAAGGGTCTTGCCGTTCGAGGCGACCGGCTGGACCACCTTGCCCAGCGCACCGACATAGGAGAAGCGCTTGGAGAAGCGATCCCAGGCGGCGTTGGCGGACGATTCGCTGGGATAGGCGCCCAGCTGTACCATCGCGCCGTTGCCGGTCGGTTCGGCGACGCGCGCCCGCGCGGCGGTGACCGGCGCGGGGGCGACCAGCTTGCCGCCCGATTCGGGCACCTGCGCCACGGCATTGCGACCGCCGCCGGGCTCGGTCGGCTTGTGCACGACGCGGGTGCCGTTCATCGGCGCCTCGGGCACCGCGCGCAGGTCGATCGCGCCATTGCCGCCGGGCTTGCCCGCGCTCGTCGCGATCGCCGTGTTGCCCTCGCCCTTGACCTTCAGCCCGCCCGGATCGGCCGGACGCACCTTATAATCGCCCTCGGGCGCGGCGATCACCGCGCCGTCGCCATCCGCCGCCGCGCGGTGGGCCTGCCACTTGTAGAGCGCGAAGCCGATCGCGGCGAGGATCGCCAGGCCCAGGATGACGAGCGCGACTACCTTGCCGATGCCGACCCCCTCGGGCTCGTCGGGCTCGACGGTTTCCAGCCAGGGGAGGCGATCCTCTTCCTGGTCATAGCCGCGCAGGTCCATCTCGTTCGCCATCACTTCATCTCCGAAACCGCTTCGACACCCATGAGCGCCAAACCGTTACGAATGATTTGCCCGATCGCATCGCTGAGGAAAAGACGTGCGCGCGTGACCCCGGCATTCTCGACGATCAGGAAACGACGATCGGGGCGATCGTTGCCGACGTTCCACGCCGCATGGAATGCCGCCGCCAAGTCATAGAGATAGAAGGCGATCCGGTGCGGCTCACGCGCCGCCGCCGCAGTCTCCACGATGCGCGGGAACTGCGCCGCGAGCTGGACCAGCGCCAGCTCTTCCGTATCAAGCAGGGACAGGTCAGCCGCGCCGCCCCCATTGTCCAGGCCGATCCCCGCCTCGGCCGCCCGACGCTTGAGCGACGCGATGCGCGCATGGGCATATTGGACGTAGAAGACCGGGTTGTCCTTCGACGCCTCGACCACCTTGGCGAAGTCGAAGTCCATCTGCGCGTCCGACCGCCGGGTCAGCATGGTGAAGCGCACCACGTCCTTGCCGACCTCGCGCACCACATCGGCCAGCGTCACGAAATTGCCCGCGCGCTTCGACATCTTCACCGGCTCGCCGCCGCGCAGCAGACGGACCATCTGGACCAGCTTCACGTCGAACTTGGTCCTGCCGCCGGTCAGCGCCTCGACCGCCGCGACGATCCGCTTGACGGTGCCCGCATGGTCCGCGCCCCAGATGTCGATGAGCTGGTCGGCGCTCTGCGCCTTCTGGTAGTGATAGGCCAGGTCGGCGCCGAAATAGGTCCAGGCGCCGTTCGACTTCTTGATCGGGCGATCCTGGTCGTCGCCGAACTGGCTGGAGCGGAACAGCGGCAGTTCGACCGGCTCCCAATCCTCGGGCGTCTCGCCCTTGGGGGCCTCCAGCACGCCGTCATAGACCAGACCGCGAGAGCGCAGCTCGGCTTCCGCCGCCTCGGGCTTCCCCGCCGCCTGCAACTCGGCCTCCGAGGAGAAGAGGTCGTGATGAATGCCCAGCAGCGCCAGATCCTCGCGGATCATCGCCATCATCGCCGCGACCGCGCGGGTGCGGAACAGGACCAGCCATTCGGCTTCGGGGGCGGAGACGTAGCGATCGCCGAATTCGGTCGCGAGCGCCTCGCCCACCGGCTTCAGATACTCGCCGGGATAGAGCCCCTCGGGAATCACGATCGTCTCGCCCAGCGCCTCGCGGTAGCGCAGATGCGCCGAGCGGGCGAGCACGTCGACCTGGCCGCCCGCGTCGTTGACATAATATTCGCGGATGACCTTGTGCCCCGCGAACTCCAGCAGCGTGGCGAGCGCGTCGCCCACCACCGCGCCGCGGCAATGGCCCATATGCATCGGTCCGGTCGGATTGGCCGAGACATATTCGATATTGACCGTGACGCCCTGCCCCCGCGTCGAGCGACCATAATCGGCCCCCGCCTGCGGGATCGCGGCCAGTTCGTCGCGCCACGCCGCATCGGTCAGCCGCATGTTGAGGAAGCCCGGCCCCGCGACCGAGACGCTCGCCACCTCGTCCAGCTTGCCCAGTTCGACCGACAGCGCTTCGGCGAGCGCGCGCGGGTTGGTGCCCGCGGGCTTGGCCAGCACCATCGCGGCGTTGGTCGCCAGGTCGCCGTGCGACGTATCGCGCGGCGGCTCGACCGTCACGTTGCGACGATCCAGCCCGCCGGGCAGCGTGCCGGTGGCGACCAGCGTGTCCAGCGCCGCATCGATATGCGCGGCAAAGCGGGTGTAAAGCGTCATCACATCGTCCGATCGGGGTAGCAAAGCGTTGCGCTCTAGCGAAATCGGACCCGCGCTTCAAATCATGGCTTGCGAGCCGCCGACGTCCGATTGCGCTTCGTGCATCCAGCATACAGCCCTTTGCAGTTGCCGGTCATGCTGCAACGCAATATTTCGGTATACGAAAGTTAAGCGCGAAAAACGCGCGAGAGGACCTGATCCGGCTCCACGCCAACAGCGAGAGAGTTTCGATCATGCGCAAGACCATCCTGATCCTGGCCGCCGCCCTTGCGGCCGTTCCCGCCATCGGCGCCGTCGCGGCCGAGGGCGAGCAGACCTTCGTCCATGAAGGCAGCACCTATGTCTACACCCGGACGAACGCCAACGGCCAGGCGGTGATCCAGGGCCATCGCTATCCCGGTGGCGAGCCCTTCCGCTTCGTTGTCAAGGGCCACCGCGTGACCGGCACCGCCGGTAACACGAAGGTCGCGTTCACCACCGACGAGGCGCGCGGCGCGCTGGGTGCGGGCATCGAGTCCAGCGCCCGCTAAAACCCCATCGCCTGCGGGTCTGAAACGGCCCGTCCTTCCACGCGGAAGGGCGGGCCGTTTTGCGTTCGAACATGACAAAAGCGAAACGTTTTAACCGACCGAGGAACAGACTAACCTATTATAAGTTTAATGGGCCCGTATCGGTCGCATGGTGCAGCCGGTCGCATGGAGAACATGCATGGCCCGAACGACCGCCGCCATCGCCGCGACTCTGCTGATCACCGCCTGTGCCGCACCGTCGACGCGGATCGCGACGGGTCTCGAACGCTATGGCCTCGACGCGCAACGCTCGACTTGCGTCGGTCAGCGGCTGGAACGCAACCTGTCGCTGGGGCAGTTGCAGCAACTCGGCAACGCGGCAGCGGCCTATCGCCGCGACGATCCCAATCCCGGCCAATTGACCGTGGGCGATCTGATTCGGGTCGCTGGCGAGATCAAGGATCCGCGCATCGCGCTGGAGGTCGGCAAGGCGGCGGCGGGATGCGGCATCGCGCCCTGAGGCGCCCCCCTCTTCATTTCAAAATTTGCGAAGGAGCAAGGCTCATGAACAAGCATGAACTGCGCGGTGACGCGCGTTATCTGGGCGGCAAGGTCGAAAAGGCCGTTGGCGACGTCGTCGACAGCCGCGACTGGAAGGTCGCCGGCGTCAAGGATCAGGTCGTCGGCGGGGCCGAGCACCTGTACGGCCGCGCGCAGTCGGTCGCCGGGAATATCGCCGACGCGACCCCCAGCCTGATCGAGGAAGCCCGCGAGCGGACCGGCGACGCGCTGGAGCGGTCGCGCGACCTCGCCACGCGAGAGGGGCGCCGGGCCGCCGACGCGGTGCGCGGCAACAGCGCCGCCGCCTGGGCCGTCGGTGCGGCCGTGCTGGGCTATGCGATCGGTGCGCTGATCCACGGCCGTCGCGACTGATCCGACGACCCACCCGCCCGATATCTGCAACAAGAACGATAACAGGAGTGAATATGGCAACGCGCGTAGCAAACGGCATGACGCCATTCGAAGAAGGCGCAATCGCCCGTGCGGCCCGTCGCGTGTCATGGGGCGCGATCTTTGCCGGGGTGGTGATCGCCGTCGCGGTCCAGCTGGTGATGGGCATTCTCGGCACCGGCATCGGCCTGTCGATGGTCGATCCGGTCGAGGGCAGCACGCCCGGCGCGACCGGATTCGGCATCGGGGCCGGGCTCTACTGGCTCATCACCACCGTCGTGGCGCTTGGCGCGGGTGGCTATGCCGCGGCACGCGTGTCGGGGGTGACCGAGCGGTTCGATGCGCTGGTTCACGGCCTGGTCGTCTGGGGCGTCACGCTGATCCTGACGCTGTACATGCTGACGTCGGCGGTGGGCGGCATCATCGGCGGAGCGTTCCGCACGGTGGGCAGCGTCGCTGGCGCGGCCGGTTCGACGGTCGGTGCCGCCGCGCCGCGCGCCGCGCAGCTGGCCGGGGTGGATGCGGGCGATGTCCGTCAGGAGGCCGCCAAGTATCTGTCGGACACGCCGTCCGATCCGGCGCAGATGACCCCGGAGCAGGCGCAGAAGGAAATCGCCAAGCAGCTTCCCGCCATGGCGCGTGGCGGGGCCGACGGTGCCCGTGCCGAATCGCGCGTGGTCGACATCGTCGCGGCCCAGCGCAAGATCAGCCGCGCCGATGCCCAGGCGCAGGTGAACAAGGCCAAGGCCGACTTCGTCCAGGCCAAGAACGAAGCCGTCCAGTCGGCCAAGACCGCCGCCGACGCCGCCGCCGGGGCCGCCGCGAAGACCTCGTTCCTGCTGGTGATCGCGCTGCTGGTCGGCGCGGGCGCCTCCGCTTTCGGTGCGACCTCGGCCACTCGCCGCCGGCTGCACTGAGTGTCTGCGGCGGGCCGGCGTATCGGGTCCGCCGCACCTTCATCCCGTTCCCGATAAGGAGATCGTCATGACCAAGACCATCGCACTGGGTGCCACGCTGAGCGCCATATTGCTGCTGTCTGCCTGCAACACCGTCAACGGCGCAGGCAAGGATCTGCGCTCGGCTGGGTCCGCCGTATCGGACGCTTCGGGCGAGAGCGGCAAGAAGTAAGCAAATGGGGTGGCCGCGAGGTCACCCCATTTTTCCGGGGGCCTGGCACGCCCTTCCCCCTCCCCTCATCGCGGGGCGAGGGGAAAAGCCTCAGAATCCGTCAGGCAGGTCGATCGTCCCGACAATCTCGCGATAGCACCGCACCGCATAGCGATCGGTCATCCCCGCGATGAAGTCGGCGATATGGCGGCTCCGCTGCGGTTCCCCCTCGGGTAGGCGATCGCGCCACTCTTCGGGCAGACGCGTCGGATCGGCGCGGTACGCGGCGAACAGCCCCTGCACGATGCCATGCGCCGCATCCGCCGCCGCCAGCTGACGCGGGTGATGGTAGAGATTGGCGTACATGAACCGCTTCAGGTCGCGTTCCTCGACCCGCATCGCGTCGGAGAAGCCGACCAGCGCGCGTCCGGCCGCACGGACGTCCGCGACGTCGCCAACGCCGCTTTCGGCGATGCGCCGCCGGGTCTCGGCGACCAGATCATTGACCATCACCCCGATCTGCGACCGGATCAGTTCGCTGGCCAGCCGCTTGGGGGCGACATCCGGAAACTTCGCCCGCGCCGCGTCCCAGCCGCGCGCGACCAGCGGCACCGCCAGCATCTGGTGCAGCGTCAACAGACCGGCGCGAAGCCCGTCGTCGATGTCGTGATTGTCATAGGCGATATCGTCCGCCAGCGCCGCGACCTGGGCCTCCAGCGAGGCATGGCTCTCCAGATCGAGCGGGAATCCCGCATCCGCCTCGCGCAGCGCCCAGCCGGGATGACGGACCGGCCCATTATGCTTGGCCAGCCCCTCCAGCGTCTCCCAGCTGAGGTTCAACCCGTCCCAGCGTGGATAGGGACGCTCGATCTCGGTCAGGGTGCGCAGGGTGTGGCCGTTATGGTCGAAGCCGCCATGATCGGCGAGCGCGGCCTTCAGCGCATCCTCACCGGCATGACCGAAAGGTGGATGGCCGATGTCATGCGCCAGGCACAGCGCCTCGGTCAGATCCTCGTTCAGCCCAAGCGTCCGCGCGATGGTCCGCCCGATCTGCGCCACCTCCAGGCTGTGGGTCAGCCGGACGCGGAAATGATCGCCATCGGGGGCCATGAACACCTGCGTCTTGTGCCGCAGGCGCCGGAAGCTGATCGAGTGGATGATCCGGTCGCGATCGCGTTGAAACGCATCGCGTGGCCCCCGTTCCAGTCCCTGGGCTTCGCCATGGCGACGCCCCCGGCTCTGCTCGGGATAGGAGGCCCAGGGGGCGAAGCGGGTCACGGGCGCGGTTATTTCGCGTCGAGCCGCGTCACCGCCTGCCCAGCCTCGCTGGTCACCGGAAACGCCGAAACGCCCTTCTTCGCCAGTTGGTTGATAAAGGCGCGGGCCTCCGCATCGGTCTTGAACGGACCGGTCAGAACGCGGTGCGTCGCGCGGAGCGGAGCCTTGTACCCCTTATGCCCGGCAAAGACGGTCGGCGCCTTCGCCTTGGTCGCCGCCCAGGCCTTGGGCAGATCGTCCTCGTTCGCGCCGCCCGCAACCTGGACCCATATCCGCTCGGGATTGGCCTTGGCGCGCCGCTTCTCCTCGGCTTCGGCCTTGTCGGCCAGCGCCTTCTTGGCCGCCTCCGCCTTCTTCGCGGCGAGCGCCTTCTTCTCGGCCGCCGCCTTGGCCGCTGCCGCCTTCCGCTCCGCAGCGGTCGGCGCGCGGGGCGCCGTCTCTACCACTTCGGCGGCCTTTTCGCGCGCCGCCTCGTCCCGCTCCGCCTTGGCGCGTGCCTCGGCCAGGACGCGTTGCGTCGCGTTGTTCACCGGTACGTTCGCCGCGACGGCGACGGGACGTTCCGGCCCCTCGACACCCAGTTCGGAGGCCGGAATCGAAAGATTGGCGACGATCCGCGCGAGCACCGAATCCTCGCGAACCGCATGGGCGGCGGCGAGCGACGGCTTGCGCTCGGTCCGCCTGGGCGGCGTGACGGGTGCAACGTCGCGGTCCGACCCGGTCGCGGCAAGCGCGGCTGGCGCCTGGGTCGACACCGGCTGCACCGTCGCGACCACGGGCGTCGGCGCAGGTTCGGGCTTTTCGACGGGTAGCGGCTGCACCATCGCCGTCGACGCGCCGCTGCTCGATGGCGTCGGGCTGGTCGGCGTCGATTGCGTCGCAGGCAGCGGCTGGATGACGGGGCGGGGCGGCGTATTCGCGGCCAGCGCCACCGGCTGCGGCGCTTCGGCGGCACGAGTCGGCGCGACCACGGGAGTCGGCGCCGCCGCCACGCTGGGCAAGGGCTGGACGGTCCGCATCGGTGAAGCCGCCGCGACGACCCGCGATGCGGAGGAGGGCTCGGCGGTGGGCGCCGCCGCCGCCATCTGAACAGGTACGGGCGCGACGGGTGCGGCCCGAGACGGCGGCACCGGCGTC
>NZ_CAKASM010000020.1 GCF_916858675.1 Sphingomonas sp. Leaf21 | reverse complement strand
AAATTGGGTTTCCCCATCGTCGCCTCCTGTCCTCAAAATTAGGACCCGAGGCGTCCAGAAATCTAGGGGCTACTCATGATAGCGCTCTTGCTAGAGCCGATCGACATTCAACTATGCCTGTCCTTCCCTCGCCCCTCGTAGAGCGGAGAGGGGAGAATAAGCTGAATGTCGATCCGGCCTAACTCTCACTACCATCCCGGCGAAGGCCGGGATCCAGTTTGGCGAAGCGTCCGTGGTATGTCGAAAATCTCCCCAACTGGACCCCGGCCTCCGCCGGGGCGGTGGCCTGGTGGTTTGGCGACACCGCGACTTTCCCGAAGGCTTCCTCGGGGAGACGGGAAAAAGCGGCTACGCCATGCGCTCGCCGACGACACGCTCCAGCACGTCGAGCGGCATCGCGCCGAGGGACAGGACCTCATGGAAGCGCTTGGGATCCCACCCTGCCCCCGCCCTGGCCTTCGCGGCGTCGCGCAGGCGGGTCCAGACGGTATGCCCGATCTTGTAGCTGCACGCCTGACCCGGCCAGACGGTATAGCGGTCGATCTCACCCTGGCTGCGTCCCCGCGCGATGCCGGTGGTGGCGATCAGATAGTCGGTCGCCTTCTCCCGGCTCCAGCGCTTGGAATGCATACCGGAGTCGACGACCAGCCGTGTCGCACGGAACAGCAGCGACTGGAGATAGCCGATCTGCCCCAGCGGATTGCCGTCATACATCCCCATCTCGTCAGCCAGTTGCTCGGAATAGAGCGCCCAGCCTTCCGAATAGCCCGAATAGAAACCCCGCCGCCGGATCAGCGGAATGTCCTGGCTCTCCAGCGCCGACATGACCTGGAGGTGATGGCCCGGCACCGCCTCATGATAGGTCAGCGTGGCGAGCCCGAATTTGGGCCGGTCGAAGGTGTCGCGAAGGTTGATGAAATAGATGGCGGGCCGCGTCCCGTCGAGCGAGGCGGACTGGTAATAGCCGCCGGGCGCTCCCGCCTGGATCGCTTCCGGAACGCGGCGGATCTCGACCGGTGCCTTGGGCAGGGTCGCGAACTGTTCGGGCAGGCGGCTCGTCATCGCCGCGAGCTGCGCGCGCAGTTGCTCGAGCAGCGCCTCGCGGCCCGGATCGGTGTTCGGATAGAGCTGGTCGGGGCGCTTGTTGAGCGCGACCAGCCGATCGCCGACACTGCCCTGGCTGAGCCCCTGCGCCTTCAACAGCCCGTCGAGGCGCGCGCCGATCTCACCGACCTGTGCCAAACCCAGCCGATGGATCTCGTCCCCCGTCATCCTGGTCGTCGTCGCGGCCTCGGCGGCGGCGGTGTAATAGTCCGCGCCGTCGGGCAGCCGCCAGACGCCCGCATCATGCACCGCCCTGGCGCGCAATTCCGTGACCAGCGCGCGTTGGCGATCGAGCGCCGGGAAGACCCGCTCCCGCATCAGTCGCGCGACGGTCGCCGCGCGGTCGGGTGGAAGCTGTGCGGCCTTCAGCTTGGCGGCCAGATCCGTGGCGGGGCCGGTCGCCTCCGGCGCCTTGTCGCGCACCGCCGCCAACTGCCCCAATGTGGTGTCGAGGATATAGTCGGGCGCGAACACGCCGCGCGCGGCATCCTCGCGCTGGCGCGCCGTCTCGGCATCGATCGCGCCCGCAAGCGCCTCGACACGCGCGACATAGGCATCGGCATCGGCGGCATTGGCGACCCGGTGCTGGCTGGAGAGGAAATCGGGCACGTCGCGATAGGCGCCCGAAAGCTGGCTCAGGACATAGGGGGCATAGCGGCCCGCGCTGTCGCCATAGGTGAAGCGCTCGCCAGCGATCATCCGGTCGAGGCTGTAGGTGACGATGTCATAGTCCAGCCGCGCCGCCGGGCCGAGCGCGGCGCGGGGAATGGTCCGCAGTGCCGCACGCTCCTGCCGGGCGCGGGCGAATCCCCGCGCCTCACCGGCGCGCGACACATCGCCCAGCCGGCTCTTCAGCGCCGCACGGGGCCCGGTGTCGAGACCCAATGAGGTCGCCTGTTCCGGACTGTCCTCCAGCCGCGCATAGAAGAACCGGTCCAGCATCGCGCGCAGGTCCGCATCGCGCGCGCCCTCCGCCGCGCGGACCACCCCTGGAAAGGCGGCGGCGACGGTGGTCAGGCTGGCGGAGGCGAGGAACTGGCGACGCTGCATGGATACTCCCGTTTCCATTTCTGATGAAACGGGAAGGCTAAGAACTTGAAGCCGCTATGGAAAGCGAATTGTCCGGACGTCGGCCGAGAGTTGGCGTCGCTCAGCGGTAGCGGCCCATCGTCACCTTCAGCACGACCGGCCTATCGACGATGTTGATCCCGTAATCGGTCTGGTCGCCATTCCACACCCGGTCCATCGTCCAGCGACCGTCGGCGAAATGCCCCTCCTCCACACGGACGACCATCGCCCTGGTATCTGGCTTGGCAGGCTCCAGGCGGATGCGAACATGATCGCCCGTCACCAGAAACTCGTCGCGCGACACGTGGACGACCGCCAGGCCGCCAATGGGCTCCGCCTTCCACGGCGCGGGTTCGGACTTCAGCCAGCTCCAGCTCTTTTCGCCGAACTGCCACTGACCAAATTCGCCGCGAATGCGCCAGTCGCCCATCACCGTTTCGGGATCGCTGCCGTCATCGGGCTTGGCGGCGCCCCAGGTCGGATGCTCGAACGCTGCCTGCGCCCATTCGCGCATCACCGCCGACAGCGCGCCGTAGGGCCCCGCGAAACTGTCGAGCGTCGCGGCGTCGAGGGTCTTGGCGCCCAGCGGATAGTTGAAGAAGCCGGTGTCATCCATGCCGAACGGCGCAAAGCCGATCGCGCCGCGCCCGAGCGCCTCGTAGAAATAGCGCGCGAACTCGCGGCCATTGCCGATCTCGGGCACCAATAGCGGGTTATCCGGCCGGGCGAAGGCGTCCATATAGAGCGCGACGTTCTTGCTCGCCCGGTCATAGATGTCGGGCGCCTCGGCATCCAGCGACGGCGCGGCGACCTTCCAGATATCGAGCACATCCTGCTGCGGACCGCCGCTCGCCACGCCATCGGGGTCGGGAACGTTGGAGGGACCGGCTAGCGCGGCGTTGACATACATGGGCAGCGGCTTGACCGCCTTGCCCGCCGCCGCGATCTCATCGATGTAGCGCGCGGTGTACCAGCTGTTGAATGCCCGGTCCGCCTGCGTGCCGAACACCGCCTGCCAGTTGCCGGGCCGCTTGCCCAGCTTGCGGACGAGGATGTCGGGCACCGGCTTCTCGAACAGCGCCTGCGCCGCCGCCGAATAGTCGCGCGGATTGCGGTAGCTGCCGACCTCATTCTCCGGCTGGACCATGATGACGGTGTTCTGCGGGTCGTGCGCCTTCAAATAGGCCATCAACTGGACGAAGGCGCGCTTGTCCGCCTCCAACGTGGTCCGCGCCATCGGGGTCAGCGCGTAATGGTCCTGTCCGGTCCGCGTCTTCATGCGCGGGAACCGGCGATTGTCCAGCTTGACCCAGTCGGGCGTATAGCCGGGCGAAGTGTTCTTCCACGTCCCGAACCACAGCAACACGACGCGCTTGTCATGCGCCCGCGCCTGATCGAGCAGCGTCTGGACGAAGCTGAAATCGAAGCGACCTTCTTCCGGTTCGACCTGTTGCCAGGCGACCGGGATCTCGATCGTGTTCG
Source organism: Sphingomonas sp. Leaf21 (assembly GCF_916858675.1). GTDB lineage: Bacteria > Pseudomonadota > Alphaproteobacteria > Sphingomonadales > Sphingomonadaceae > Sphingomonas. Next base: position 60,657 of record NZ_CAKASM010000020.1, on the reverse strand, counting down.
CATGGATCCGGTCGAGCATCGGCCAGACCTGCGGCAGCGCGGCGGCGTAGTTGCTCGAATTGTTGACCTGCGCGCCGAGCATCAGGAACGGGCGGCCATCGACCATCAGGGCGTGTCGTCCGCCCTTGGTGACGATGCGGGGAACGGCGTCGGTCTGTGCCGCGACGGGCGCGGCCATTCCCAGCGCCATGGCGGCCCAAGTCATTGCGAGACGCATCGAAAATCCCCTCCCCTTCGGCTATCCGCCGCATGAGGCCCCTCTGTGCACGGGGATGCGTCCGGCTTCAACCGGCTATGGGATCGCTACCGCAATCATCCGCCTCGCCCGAACGCGGAACAACCGCCGCCTTGGTTCAGCGGCGGGCATCGAACCTCGCGGCGGGACCGGGAGTGGCTTAGTGGGTTTCCGCCGGGATCGGAGCGACCGCGCGGGCGTCGCGCGCAGCCTCGGTCCGGAGCGAACGCTGCGCCATCGCCGACCACGCGGCCTCGGCCCGCAGGCAACGGTCGCGGACATTGGCGAGGTCGGAGGCGTCGGCCTGATGACGGCAATCGGCGGCACGCTGCAGATACATTTCGGAGTCACGCATGACGGAGCCTTTCCGATGGAGGATAGTCGGCGGGCAGGACGATCGATCGGGCGGGATCATGCAATGCGATCCCGCCCGCCTGCCGGTCAATCGACCGGGGTGAGATTGACCGCCGCCATCTTGCCGCGACGATCCTGTTCCAGTTCATAGCCGACACGCTGATTCTGCTGCAGCGTGATCATACCGGCGCGTTCGACCGCCGACACGTGGACGAAGGCATCGGTGCCGCCATTGTCCGGCGTGATGAAGCCATAGCCCTTGTCGGCGTTGAAGAATTTGACGGTGCCGCTCTGGCTCATGATATTTCCTTCGATAACGGGTCTGCCGGGGACCGGCGGGCCCAATGGGGCCTCGACAGCAGGGAAAGAAGGAAAAGGGGCCGCAAAGCGCCGATAACCGTCGATGTGCGACTAAAGCGTCAGCAATATGGGGATCAGGCGGCCAGTTCGCAACCACCCGCCCCAAATAGTGGTGGCGCGATCCGGCGATATTCGGCGGCAAGGCCCAAAATATCGGTCGTCGTGAAGCCGCCCGGATATTCGGGTTCGGCTTCGCGCCACTCGCCGATCTCGTTCATCCGCACGGGTCGCCTGGCGACAAGGCCGATCCAATGCGCGAGCAACACGTCGAGTTCGCGAAAACCATTGGCGGTCACGCGGGCACGGACGGTGCGGCGATCCTCCGCCATGTCGCCCGACGGCGCGGCCCAGAGCGGGGCGATCCGCTCCTCGACCACGCGAATACCGTTCATCAGCGCACGGTGCGCCTGGTCGAACTCGTGGCGCGAAGGCGGTGCGGTACGCGGCGCCGATCCGGTCGGCAGCGGATCCAGCGCGGAGGAGAAGGATCGGCGATTCGCTGGGCGGGTCGCTTGGCGGGAAAGACGGGACATCACATGGCTCCGACGCGACAAGCGGGAGCACGATGTCTCTCAGCCGCCATCGCTTGCGATCGTCAGACCGGCGGTGGATCGGGCTACCACGTCGCACCCTTCGCGTCGCCCTGTTTCTGTCACAGGCCGAACGACGGGGCGGCGGGTTTCTCCCTTCCCCGCTGCTATCCCATGATAGATTTTCGCGACACCAAAACCACTTATGCGCGTTAAGCCAGTCGGGACATTCGACGATCGCCGCCATCGCGCCCTTTTCTTCGGGGTTGCCGTCATTGGTCGTGGGCGTCGGATCATCCGAAACGGGGTTGAGAGGAGCCAGGACATTGGCCGATAACGGACAGGTTTCCATGTCGCGGCGCGGCGTGATCGTGGGGAGTGCCGCCACCGCGATGGCGGCGTCCGCGCCGCTCGACGCACAGATGGGGAAGACGACGATGCCGCCCGATCCCGCCGCGATGAACGTCGCGATGAAGGTCAACGGCAAGCCGCGCACCCTGTCGCTCGACCCGCGCACCACGCTGCTCGATACGCTTCGCGAGCATCTTCACCTGACCGGCACCAAGAAGGGCTGCGACCATGGCCAGTGCGGCGCCTGCACGGTCATCGTCAACGGCGAGCGGATCAATAGCTGCCTCAGCCTGGCGCTCCAGCATGAGGGCGACAGCATCACGACGATCGAGGGGCTGGGTACGCCCGAAAAGCTCCACCCGATGCAGGCCGCTTTCGTCCGCCATGACGGATATCAATGCGGATACTGCACGCCGGGTCAGATCTGCTCGGCCGTGGCGGTGCTCGACGAAATCAAGCGCGGCATCCCCAGCCATGTCCAGGCGGACCTGACCGCACGCCCCCAGGCGAGCGGCGCCGAGATGCGCGAGCGGATGAGCGGCAATATCTGCCGCTGCGGCGCCTATTCCAACATCGCCGACGCCATGGCTGACGTCGCGGGAGGCAAGGCATGAAGGCGTTCACCTATGAACGGGCCAAGGATCCCGTCGCCGCCGCCCGCGCCGCCGCGCGGCCCGGCGCCAGGTTCCTCGCGGGTGGCACCAACCTGCTCGATCTGATGAAGATCGAGGTGGAGACGCCGACCCATCTGATCGATGTGCAGGATCTGGGGCTCGACCGGATCGAGAAGACAAAGGAGGGTGGGCTTCGCATCGGCGCTTTCGCCACCAACACCGCGCTCGCCGCCGACGAGCGGGTGCGGCGTGACTATGGCGTCCTCTCCCGCGCGATCGTCGCGGGCGCCAGCGGCCAGTTGCGCAACAAGGCGACGACGGCGGGCAATCTGCTCCAGCGGACCCGCTGCCCCTATTTCTACGACACCAACATGGCGTGCAACAAGCGCAAGCCCGGCAGCGGATGCAGCGCGATTGGCGGCTATTCGCGACAGCTCGCTGTCGTCGGGGCGAGCAGCGACTGCATCGCCACCAACCCCAGCGACATGAACGTCGCGATGCGGGTGCTGGACGCGGTGGTCGAGACGGTGAACCCCGAGGGGCGGACGCGGGCGATCCCGATCGCCGACTTCCACCGCCTGCCCGGCAACACGCCGCATATCGAAACCGCGTTGCAGCCCGGCGAACTGATCACCGCGGTCACCCTGCCCCGCCCGATCGGCGGCACGCATATCTATGAGAAGGTACGCGACCGCGCCTCCTATGCCTTCGCGCTCGTTTCGGTGGCGGCGGTCGTGCAGAAGGACGGCAGCGGCCGCGTCGCGGTCGGCGGCGTCGCGCACAAGCCGTGGCGGGTCGAGGCGGCGGAGGCCGCGATGCCGCAAGGGGCCAGGGCGGTGACGGCGACGTTGCTCGCCGATGCCCGTCCGACCCCGGACAATGCCTATAAGGTGCCGCTCGTCGAACGGACGCTGGCGGCCGCGATCAGCGAGGCGAGGACCGCATGAAGTTCACCGAGCCCGCGGGCACCAATCCCATCGACCGCATGACGGTGGTCGGCCGCGCACAGGACCGTATCGACGGCCCGCGCAAGACCAGCGGCACCGCCGCCTATGCCTTCGAACATCATCGCGAGGCGCCCAATGCCGCCTATGGATGGATCGTCGGCGCGGCGATCGCCAAGGGGCGGATCCGCTCGATGAACCTCGACGATGCGCGCGGCGCGCCGGGCGTGCTCGGCATCGTCACCGCCAACGACGCGGGGCCGCTCGCCAAGGGTAATTTCAACACGGTCAAGCTGCTCGGCGGCCCCGATATCGACCATTATCACCAGGCGGTCGCGATCGTCGTCGCCGAGACGTTCGAACAGGCACGCGCCGCCGCCGGGCTGGTGCGGATCGATTACGACCGTGCCAGGGGTCAATATGACCTGGCCGAGGCGCTGAAGACCGCGCCGCTGACCGGCGGCAAGGACGGAAAGCCGGGCAAGCCCGACCGCGTCGGCACGTTCGAGAGTGCCTTCGCCGCCGCCCCGGTGCAGCTCGACGCGACCTACACCACCCCCGACCACAGCCATGCGATGATGGAGCCCTTCGCCTCGATCGCGTCGTGGGACGGCGATCAGGTGACCGTCTGGACCTCCAACCAGATGATCGCCTGGGGACGCGGCGACCTGGCCAAGACCTTGGGGGTGCCCAAGGAGAAGGTGCGGCTGATCTCGCCCTATGTCGGTGGCGGGTTCGGCGGAAAGCTGTTCCTGCGCGCCGATGCGGTGATGGCGGCGCTGGGGGCCAGGGCGGTCGGACGGCCGGTCAAGGTCGCGATGCAGCGGCCGCTGATGGCGAACAACTCCACCCACCGCCCCGCCACGACCCAGCGCATCCGCATCGCCGCGGCCAAGGATGGCACGATCCAGGCGATCGCGCACGAAAGCGGTTCGGGCGACCAGCCCGGCGGCGGTCCCGAAACGGCGGTCAATCAGACCAAGCTGCTCTATGCCGGGCCCAATCGCCTCACCTCCATGCGGCTGGCGGTGCTGAACCTGCCCGAGGGCAATGCGATGCGCGCGCCGGGCGAGGCGCCGGGCATGATGGCGCTGGAAATCGCGATGGACGAAATGGCCGAGAAGCTCGGCATGGACCCTGTCGCCTTCCGCGTGAAGAACGATACCCAGGTCGATCCCGAAAAGCCCGATCGCCGCTTCTCGCAGCGGCAACTCGTCCGCTGCCTCGAGGAGGGCGCGCAGCGTTTCGGCTGGTCGCAACGCAACGCCAAGCCCGCCCGGGTGCGCGACGGCCGCTGGCTGGTCGGGATGGGCGTCGCCTCCGCCTTCCGCAACCATATGAACATGAAGTCGGCGGCGCGGGTCACGCTCGGCAAGGATGGCCGCGTCGTGGTCGAGACCGACATGACCGATATCGGCACCGGCAGCTACACGATCATCGCACAGACCGCCGCCGAGATGATGGGCGTACCGATGGACGCGGTCGACGTCCGGCTGGGCGATAGCGCCTATCCCGTCTCGGCCGGGTCGGGCGGACAGTTCGGTGCGGCCAATGCGACGGCGGGCGTCTATGCCGCCTGCGTCAAGCTGCGCGAGGCGGTGGCACAGCGGCTTGGCTTCAACTCGGCCGACCTGACCTTCGCCGATGGCAAGGTGACCGGGGGCAACCGTTCGGTGTCGCTCCGCGATGCCGCCTCTGCGGGACCGCTCTCGGCGGAGGACCGGATCGAGTTCGGCGATCTCGACAAGAGCTATCAGCTCTCCACCTTCGGCGCGCATTTCGTAGAGGTCGGGGTCGATGCCTATACGGGCGTCACGCGGGTGCGGCGGATGCTCGCCGTGTGCGCGGCGGGGCGGATCCTGAACCCCAAATCGGCGCGCAGCCAGGTCATCGGCGCGATGACGATGGGGGTCGGATCGGCCCTGATGGAGGAACTGGCGGTCGACAAGCGCTTCGGCTTCTTCGTCAATCACGATCTGGCCGGCTATGAGGTGCCGGTCCATGCCGACATCCCGCATCAGGAGGTGATCTTCCTCGAGGAGGCCGATGACAAGGCGAACCCGATGAAGGCCAAGGGCGTAGGGGAACTCGGCCTCTGCGGCGTCGGCGCGGCGGTGGCGAATGCGGTCTACAACGCGACCGGCGTCCGCATCCGCAACTATCCCCTGACGCTCGACAAGCATCTGGACCGCCTGCCCGCCATCGCCTGAAGGACTGGCGGCGGCCAGTAGGGTGACCGTGATGCGATCCCGGCGAAAGCCGGGATCCAGTCGGGGCGCGGCGCGGGAGAAACGGGACCCCGGCCTTCGCCGCGATGAACGCAGCGGGGCGGACCGATGCCGTTCCTCACGTTGAGGGAAAGTGGCAGGTCCCAGGCCAGATCGAAGGCTGCCTCGCTCTCGATTGCCCCCTCCCCAGCGCCGCCACTCCCCCTCCCAACGGGGGACGCTAACAGCACCGTTTGATTCGCCAGCAGCACCGCTACGCTCCCTTTCCGGGGCCCCGCTGGACCGGAAACACGGCGTCGCAACCTCCACGTTTGTAGGCACGTACCTACATTGTAGCACCGGAAGCACAGTTTCCCCGCTCCACCGCGAAATCGGCCAGACGCGTTTCGAAACCCGTTGCAAGATCGGCCGACATATCGCGCTATTCGCCGGTCGCGCTCGCCAAATGGAGCGCGATGGGGGGGATCAGCATCAGATGAACGACGCCATCGACAGTTTCTGGCACACCGCAACCGGCATCCTGTCGCCGCACGGCCCCGCGACCGCGGCAGCGGCGGCGAGCTACGCGCCGGGCGACTACAGCATCCATTTCTTCCTGCAACTCGCGGTGATCCTGCTCGCCTGCCGGACGGTGAGCTGGTTCGCGCAACGCTTCTTGGCGCAGCCACCGGTGGTCGGCGAGATGATCGCGGGCGTGATCCTCGGCCCGTCGCTGCTCGGATTGCTCTTTCCCGACCTGCAGGGCGCGCTGTTTCCAAAGGAAACGCGCAACGTCCTCTATGCGGGCGCGCAGCTTGGCGTGGCGCTCTACATGTTCCTCGTCGGCCTGACGCTGCGGCTCGACCATTTCCAGTCCAAGGCGCGCAGTGCCATGGCGGTGTCCGCATCGGGCGTCATCGCGCCGTTCCTGATCGCGGTGGCGATCACGCCGTTGCTGCTGACCGTGCCTGGCCTGTTCGCGCCGGGGATCAGCCAGGCCAATGCCACGCTCTTCACCGGAGCCTGTATCGCGCTGACCGCCTTTCCGATGCTGGCGCGGATCATCAACGAGCGGGGGCTGGCGAACAGCCCGCTGGGCACGCTGTCGCTGGCGGCGGGTGCGTTCGACGATGCCGCGTCCTGGTGCGTGCTGGCGGTGGTGCTGGCGACCTTCGGCGGGGGCAGCGGGGTCGCGATCCTCGCGATCGGCGGCGCCTTCGTCTATGTCGGCTTCCTGCTGCTGTTCGGCCGTCGCATCCTGGCGCCGCTTGGCCGCGCGGTCGAGGCGCGCGGCGAGATGAGCATGAACGTGCTGGCGATCACGCTGATGGCCTTCTGCACGTCCGCCTTCATCATGGATGCGATCGGGGTGCATGGCATCTTCGGCGGCTTCATCCTGGGGGTGTTCATGCCGCGCGGGCTGTTCGTCACCGAGCTGAAGAAGAAGGTCGAGCCGCTGGCGGTCGTCCTGCTGCTGCCGATGTTCTTCACCTATTCGGGGCTTAACACCCGGATGGACATGGTCAATTCGGGCTCGCTGCTGCTGATCGCGCTGGGCATCCTGGCGGCGTCGATCGCGGCCAAGTTCGGCGCCTGCTACCTTGCGGCGCGGCTCTGCGGTGAAGACAATCGCACCGCGATGGGTATCGGCGCGCTGATGAACTCGCGCGGGCTGATGGAACTGATCATCATCAACATCGGCCTGCAAAAGGGCATCATCGGCCCGACGCTCTTCTCGATGCTGGTGCTGATGGCGATCGTGACGACGATGATGGCCAGCCCGCTGTTCGAATATGTCTATGGCCGCAGGGCGCGGCTGATGGACGAGATGGAGGCGATGAAGACCGTCTCGGCCTGAGGCCGTCGCACACGAAAAAGGGCGGCTGCGAGGCCGCCCTTTCCCTGTTCCGCCGATCCGTCCGGACCGGCATGGCCGATGCGATCAGGCCGTCTTCTTGCGACGACGACGCGATGCCGCGAGCAGGCCGCCGATACCGGCGCCGAACAGCGTCAGCGTGGCGGGCTCGGGAACCGAGGTCGGCGCGGTGTTGAAGAAGGACACGTTGTCCAGCTCGAACGCCGTCTGGCCCGACGCGAACTTCAGGCCGCCGATCTTCTGGCCGGTCAGGCTGTCCAGCGTGTAGGTGACATACTGGTTGTACTTCGGGTCGGCGAAATTGCTGCCCGGCGCGTTGGCGCCCGGTGCGGCGAAGTCCAGGCCGGTGATCGAACGGATGACGTTGCCCATCGTGTCGAGGACCGACAGCGTGTTGTACGAGTCCGCCGAACCCCAATAGAGGCTGACGCCGTCAAAGCCCTGGCCGGTCGACTTGAGCGTGGCCTGCTGCCCGCCATTGACCATCAGATACTGAGTGTTGTCGCCGAGCGGCTGGCTCCAGCCATTGGCCGATCCGGTGACCAGTTGGCCACCCGACAGCGAGAAGCCGTTCGGCAGCGTGGTGTTGCCGTTGGTGCCGTTGAAGTCGACCGTCACCGAACCGGCGCGTGGCGTCTGATCGCCAGCGACCGAGGTCAGCGAGTCGGCACCCGCCGCCGTCGCGACCAGCGCACCCGCCAGGGCCCCCGCCGCCGCCATCGCTTTCATGAAACCTGCCATCATCAATCTCCCTGCCAAGTGATAAAAACCGATCCGGTCCATGCCGATGACCTGAAGACAGAAGCGCTTTGGCCCCCGCCGCCGCCCGGTCACCGTTGCTGCCGTCCCGATACGGATCCTATCGAGCCGGGTAATTACGAAAGGCGGGCCGCCACCCGCCGACGCCGCGCCAGCCCCGCCAGTCCCAGCAAGCCCGCGCCGAACAGCGCGATCGAGGCCGGTTCGGGCACCGAGGTCGGCGTCGCCCCGAAGAAGGAGACATCGTCCACCTCAAAGGCGTAACCCATCGAATTGGGCGACATGAAACGAAGCCCGCCGATCTGCTGACCCGAAGCGGGGTCGAGCGTGTAGGTCACATACCGGTTGCTGCTCGCGAACAGACCGCCGGAAACGTCCGTACCGGTCAGCGTGCGGATGACCTGGCCCATCGTATCCAGGATATCCAACCGGTTCTCGTTATCGATCGAACCCCAGTTCAGCGCGATCCCGCCATAGCCGAAATTCCTGTCGGCATTCAGCGTCGTCGTGCCGTTCGCCGCAGTCACCAGGAACTTGGTGTTGTCCCCGGCGGGGGCCAGATAATTCCAATTCCAACCACCCCAGGACGACGAACTCGCGATCTGGCCGCCCTGCAACGAGAAACCGTTGGGCAACCCGTTGTTGAAATCCACCACCGTCGATCCCGCAGGCGGAGTCGACTGCTTGCTGTAATCGTCGTTCGCGACCGAGGTGATCGTCCCCGGCGCCGCCTGGGCCGACGTCGCACTGACCAGCGCCGCAGCGATCGTCAGCAGGACCGTCTTGACCTTCGGCATCGATCGTCCTTCGAAACCAAAATCCGAGCGTGTCATGTTTTGCTCTGCCATGATGTATATCGTCGTCGGCAGCGTAATCGCACCCGGTAAAAATTTCGACAATATGGCGGTTCGCCAGTGCCTTACCCGGTTTTGTTTCAAGATAAGACAGGCCTTCGCGGCACCATTCGCGGCCTTTACGTTCCGTCAACGCGAATCGAGCGATAGGAGACGGTGACTATCATCTGCCAGGACCGACCCATGAAACGCCGCAAGCTCCTCGTCATCGCAGGCATACTGCTCGTTCTGATCGTCCTGGCCTTCATCGCCGCGTCGCTGTTGCGTCGTCCGGCCGAGCGGCCGACGGCCACGCCGGTCTTCGTCGAGCGCCCCACCCCCGCGCTCGATCCCGCCAAGGCGCAGGCCGCGGCGACCAAGGCACCGACCGACGCCGCCGCGCAGAAGGAACTGGGCGACGCGCTGCTCGCCAAGCGTCGTTTCGAGGAAGCATCGGCCGCCTATCGCGCCTCGCTGGCGATCAATCCCAACCAGTCGACGGCCTGGTCGGCGCTCGGCGAAACACTGATGCAGACCACCAAGTCCGACGGTGTCGGACTGCCGACGCAGGCCGCCGATGCCTTTCGCAAGGCGCTCGCACTCGACCCACGCGATGCCCGCGCTCGCTTCTATTTCGCGATGGAAAAGGACTTTAAGGGGCAGCACGATCAGGCGATCGGCGAATGGCTTCAGTTGCTCCGGGAGGTTCCTGCGGGCTCGGATGCGGACGAAGCGATCCGCACCACGCTCGCCGCCTCGATCAAGCGTAACGTCCAGCTTATCCGCCAGGCCGCCGACGAAGCGGGCCGGGTGCAGCCGCGTTACAAATCGACCAACTGATCCGTCCCTCGCCGACGAAGGCGGGGTCTGACCTGTCTTGGAAAAGTCCGACCGCTCCCGTTCCCCTGCGCAGGCGGGGGTCCGGTGACCAGCAGGACTGCGGTTCGCGGCCTGGAACACTGGGCCCCCGCCTTCGCGGGGGAATGGTCGTTGGAATTATCGGTGGGGCGTGGCCCTATCCTGACATGCCCGCCGCCATGTGAGCGTTACATCATCGCGGAGCGGCGCTCGCGGCAACGATATCCCTGCCAGCCGTCCCTGCGACCTCCACAAAATAAAGACACCATTTTTTCGTTGTTTAATCGCTAGCCTTGGCACAGATTGCGCGCGCAGCGGAGGCGGTAACCGTCCCGTAAGCATGGCAGGAAGAGCCCAGTGCCGCGTCGGTATGACCGCCCTTTCTCCAGCCAAAAATGATAGCGCTACTACAGGAGAGGTTATGCTGAAGCATTTGGGGTTCGCCTTGTTAGGCTCGGCCAGTCTGCTGGCGGGGGCGAGTGCCGCCCGCGCCCAGTCGCTGACCGTCACGCCGGCCGAGACGCTGGAGACCCAGGGCCTGACCGTGATGGTCGACCAGAACCAGTTCAGCCCGATCTTCTTCGACGAGAAGAATGCGGGCATCCAGATCGTCCTGCATGGCGAGCGGATCGCGACCGACGGCGCGGTCCGCCTGAACCCGACGCCCGAGCAATGGGATCCGGTCCCCGCCTTCGTCAGCCGGACGCGCGGTGCCGAGCCCAATCAGGTCGTCGTCCGATCGACCTACAAGGATCAGGGCCTGGCCTATAGCGTGAAGGTCACGGCGGAGGGCGACGGGTTCCGGATCGCGGTCGATCTCGACCAGCCGCTTCCAGCCGCGCTGGCGGGAAAGGCGGGGTTCAACCTGGATTTCCTGCCGACCAGCTACTTCGGCAAGACCTATCTCATGGACAGCGCGCCCGGGCTGTTCCCGCGTCACGCGACCGGCCCGATGGCGAAGGACGGCTCGGGCGATCCGATGCCGCTCGCATCGGGCGGCAAGTCGGTGACGCTCTCGCCCGAGGATCCGCTGACCCGCGTGACGATCACCTCGGACGCCGGTCCGCTCCAACTCTATGACGCACGCAGTCGGGCGCAGAATGGCTGGTTCGTGGTGCGGTCGCTGATCGCGCCCGGCGCCCGTCAGAATGCGGTCGTCTGGCATGTCCGCCCCAATGTCGTAAAGGACTGGGTCCGCGCACCGGTCGTGTCGTTCAACCAGGCGGGCTATACGCCGGGGCGCTCGAAGATCGCGCTGATCGAAACCGATCCGCACGGCGCCGCACCCGCCGAGGCCGAGCTGGTCAAGCTGGCCGCCGATGGTACGCGCCAGCCGGTGCTGCGTGCCGCCGTGACGCCGCGCGGACGCTGGCTCCGCTACAATTACGGCGCGTTCGACTTTTCCAGCGTGCGCGATCCGGGCATCTACGCGATCGCCTATGGCGGGCGGACGACCAATCCCTTCCGCATCGCCGCCGACGCCTATGACCGGATCTGGCAGACCTCGCTCGACACCTTCATCGCCGAACAGATGGACCATGTCGGCATACGCGAACAATATCGCGTCTGGTCCGCGCCCAGCCATCTCGACGATGCGCGACAGGCGCCCCCCAACCATATCCATTTCGACGGATACCGGATGGGCCCGAACCTCGACTCGCCGTTCAAGCCCGGCGAGCATATTCCGGGCCTGAACGTCGGCGGGTTCCAGGATGCGGGCGATTACGACATCCAGACGCCGCAGAACGCCGCCGTCGTCCGCGACCTGGCCTGGGGCCGCGAACTCTATGGGCTCGACTGGGACGAGACGACGGTGGACGAAGCCGCCCGCGCCGTCGAGAGCCACAAGCCCGACGGCAAGCCGGACGCACTCCAGCAGATCCGCCACGGTGCGCTGCAATTGCTCGCCCAATACAAGGTGTTCGGCCATGCGATCGTCGGCATCGTCGATCCGGTTCAGCGTCAATATGCCCATCTGGGCGATGCCGGGTCCCAGACCGACAATCTGACCTATGACGCCTCGCTGGGTATCGCCGAGCGGAAGGGCGGATCGTCGGGTGCGCAGGATGACCGCTGGGCCTTCACCACCGATCTTCCCGCCAATAATCTGGCGGTCGCGGGTGCGCTGGCGGCGGCGTCGCGGGCGCTGGCGGACAGCGATCCCACCATGTCGGCGGAGGCGTGGGACGCGGCCAAGGTGTTGTGGGGACGGTTCCAGAAGGGGCCGATCAAGTCGGGCGACGGCCGCGACGATTCGGGCAAGCCCTGGTCGGCGGAGAGCGCCAATGTGGGCGCGACCGTCGAGATGCTGATCACCAGCAAGGGCGACCGCCTCTATGCCGATCGCCTGCGCGCGCTGATGCCGGTCATCGCCAAGAGCTTCGCCTGGGTCGGCGCTCCGGCGGTGCGGGCCATCCCGTTCATGGATGCCAAGTACCGCGCCGCACTCGTCCCACTGGTCCGCCAGGCCAAGGCGAAGATGGATGCGGAGGCCGCCAAGAACCCGTTCGGCGTGCCGATCGCGGAAGGCAGCTGGGCCGGGTCGCATCAGGTCGTCGAGTTCGGCTCGACCGCGTTCCTGCTGCACAAGGCGTTCCCGGAGATCGTCGGCACCGACTATACGCTCAACGCCATCGACTATGTGCTGGGGCGGCATCCGGCCAACAATCTGTCGCTGGTATCGACGGTCGGCGCCGCGTCGAAGCTGATCGGCTATGGCCATAACCGTGCCGACTATGGCTTCATTCCCGGCGGACTGGTGCCTGGCGTGCTGATCGTGAAGCCGGACTTCCCGGAGCTCAAGACCGACTGGCCGTTCCTGTGGTTCGAGAACGAATACACGGTCGCGACCACCTCCGCCTATATCCTCGCCGCCAATGCCGCGATCGAAGTGGCGAAGGAGACGCGCTGACCCGGGCACGGGGGCGGTGCGCGACGTCACGCCGCCGCCCCCGGAATGACAAATTCTTCATCATCGCGAACAACATTGACTGCCTAGGCAATGATTGCCAATGCAGCGAAATGACGCCAAGCCATCACGATCCCTACGATCCCGAACGCTCCGTCGGCTATCTCACGAAGCGGGTACACCAGTTGGCGCGCATCGCGCTGGAGCCCGTTTTCGCCGATGAGGAGGTCACGCATATCCAGTGGAGCGCGATGATGGCGCTTCATTATGAGGTCGGCAGCACCTGCGCCGAACTGGCGCGGCACCTGTGCCACGACACCGGGGCGACGACGCGCATTCTCGATACGCTGGAGGAGCGCGGGCTGGTCGAGCGGTCGCGCTCGACGACGGATCGCCGCGTGGTCCGTTTGTCGCTGACCGATCAGGGGAAGATCGTCACCGATCGTTGCAAGGACAAGGTGCTGGCGAGCTGGGACGAATGGCTCGCCGACTGGTCGGGCGAGGATGTCGCGCGCTTCGTCGGCTATCTGCTCCGACTGCGCAACAAGCTGGAGACGGTGGCGTGAAGCGTTTGGCGACATTGACCGGGCTGTTGCTCGCGGGCTGCTCGGTGCCGCAGGCGCATCCCGCCGTTACCCGGACCTCGCCCGAGCGCCTTGGCCTCGGCGGTGCGCAGGCGCCGCTCGTCTCGGCGGACTGGTGGCGGGGGCTCGGCGATCCGCAGCTCGACCGGATCGTCGGCGACGCGTTGGCAGGCAATCCTTCGCTCGACGTCGCGCTGGCGCGGCTTCGTCAGGCACAATCGGTCCTCGCCACGCGCCGGGCCGATAACGGCCCCGACCTCTCGCTCGACGCACAGGAACAATACAGCCGGATTTCCGGACGCTATACGATTCCGCCGCCCTATGCCGGGACCACCCAGTGGCTGGGCCAGGCGCAGGCCAATCTCAACTGGACGATCGACTTATTCGGGCGACAGGCTGCCGCGATCGACGCGGCGCGCGCCTCCGCCCGCGCGGCGGCGCTCGACGTGACGGCGGCGCGGCTCGCGCTCGCCGGATCGGTCGCGCAGACCTATGTCGAACTGGCGCGCGCCGAGCGTCAGGCGGCGATCGCGCGTCAGACGATCGACACCCGCACCCGCTCGCTGTCGCTGATCCAGTCGCGGATCCGCCACCAGCTCGCCAGCCAGATCGACGCGACCAGCGGACAGACATTGCTGTCGCAGGCACGGGTGGCGCTCGCCCGCGCGGAGGCGCAGGTCGCGCTGTCCCGCAACGCGCTGGCGGCGCTGGCCGGACGCGGGCTCGATTATCCCGCGACGATCACGCCGACCCGGATCGCCTTCGATGCGGCGCTGCCCATCCCCGCCACGGTGCCCGCCGACCTGTTGTCGCGACGGCCCGACATCGCCGCGTCGCTCGCCCGGATCGATGCCGCCGCCAAGGGGCAGGAGGTGGCGCGCAAGGCGTTCCTCCCCAATGTCAACCTGACGGCGCTCGCCGGTTTCCAGGCGGTCGGGCTGGGCAATCTGTTCACCGCCGATGCGGGCACCGCCGGGGCAGGCCCGGCCATCCACCTGCCGATCTTCGACAGCGGACGCCTTCGCGCCGGACTGGCGGGTGCGACCGCCGCGCTGGATCTGGCCACCGCCGATTACAATGACCGTATCGTCGGGGCGGTGCGCGAAGCCGCCGATGCGGTGACGCGAAGCCGGACGCTCGCCACCGAACGCGCGCGTCAGGCCGAGGTGGTACGCGGCCTGTCCGAGACGCGACGCCTCAACGCCATTCGCGTGTCGAGCGGCCTGCAATCGCAGCTCGGGCTGATCGACCCCGACATCCGCCAGCTTGAGGCCGATCAGGCCGACGCCAATCTTGCCGCCGACGCGGTCCAGGCGCGCATCGCCCTGGCCGTCGCACTGGGCGGTGGTTTCTCCTCTTCCTCGCAAGGTATCACGCAATGAGCGACACCGAAGCCGCCGCCCCCTCGCCGACCCCGGCAGCTCCGACGACCCAGGCTCCGCAGGGCGGCAAGCCCAAGGCGCGCAGGACCGGCCTGATCATCCTGGGGGTCATCGTAGTGGTCGCAGCGATCGTGTGGGCGGTGTTCCACTTCCTGCTCGCCAAGCCGGAGGAGGAGACCGACGACGCCTATGTCGCGGGCGACGTCGTCTCGATCACCGCGCGCGATCCGGGTACGGTGCTCGCCATCCATGCCGACAACACCCAGACGGTGAAGGCTGGTGCGCCGCTGCTCGACCTCGATCCCGCGACCGCCGATGTCGGCCTGGCCTCCGCCGCCGCCGAGCTGGCGCGTGCGGTGCGCTCGACCCGCGCCGACTTCACCAAGGTCAACCAGAGCGGTGCCGCGATCGTCCAGGCGCAGGCCGAACTGGCGCAAGCCCGTGCCGACTATGCACGTCGCCGTGGTGCCGCCGCCGAGGGCGCGGTGTCGGGCGAGGAACTGTCGCACGCCGCCGATGCGGTGAAGGTCGCGACCGCCAACCTGAACCTCGCCCGTGCCCAGGCCGCGCAGACCCAGACCGCCGTGCAGGGCACCAATGTCGGGACCAATCCTGCCGTCATGGCCGCCATCGCGGCCTATCGCCGGGCGGCGATCACGCGCAATCACATGCATGTGATCGCGCCGATCACCGGCGTCATTGCCCAGCGCACGGTGCAGGTGGGACAGCAGATCGCCGCCGGCACGCCACTGATGGCGGTCGTGCCGCTCGACCGTCTGTGGGTCGACGCCAATTTCCGCGAGACCCAGCTCAAGGATATCCGCATCGGACAGCCCGCGACGATCGTCGCCGACATGTATGGCGGCAAGATCGTCTATCACGGCAAGGTCATCGGTCTGGGCGCGGGAAGCGGCAACGCCTTCGCGCTGCTGCCGCCGCAGAACGCCAGCGGCAACTGGATCAAGATCGTCCAGCGTGTGCCGGTCCGCATCGGGCTGAACGCCAACGAGCTTCGCCAGAACCCCCTCCGCGTCGGCCTGTCGGCGACCGTGACCGTCGACACCGCCGACCAGGGCGGCCCGCGCATCGGCACCGCCGCGACCCAGGCCTATCGCACCCCGGCGACCGACGCCAACGACCCGGCGGTCGAAGCCCGGATCGCGCAGATCATCGCGGCCAACCGCTGATGGCGGGCACCCCGGCTCAGGCGGGCGGAGGCGATGGCCCCGCCCCGTTGAAAGGCCCGGCGCTGGCGCTGGTCGCCTTCGCGCTGGCGCTGGGCACCTTCATGCAGGTGCTCGACTCGACCATCGCCAACGTCTCGCTGCCCACCATCGCGGGCAATCTGGGCGTGAGTTCGGACAATTCGACCTGGGTGGTCACCGCCTTTGCCGTCGCCAATGGCGTGGCGGTGCCGCTGACCGGCTGGCTGATGGGCAAATTCGGGGTGGTGCGCACCTTCTGCGTGTCGGTGCTGCTGTTCACCATCGCCTCCTTCCTGTGCGGCATCGCGTGGAACCTGTCCTCGCTGATCGGCTTCCGCGTGTTGCAGGGCGCCGTCTCCGGCCCGATGATTCCGGGCAGTCAGGCGCTGCTCATCTCGATCTTCCCGCCGCAGAAGCGCTCGACCGCACTCGGCATCTGGTCGATGACCACGCTGGTCGCGCCGATCATGGGCCCGATCCTGGGCGGCTACATCTCCGACAATTATCACTGGAGCTGGATCTTCCTGATCAACGTGCCGGTCGGCCTGTTCTGTGCGGGCGTGTGCTGGCGCGGGCTGTCGAGCCGGGAGACGCCGACCCGCAACCTGCCGATCGACAAGGTGGGCCTGATCATGCTGGTCGTCTGGGTCGGCGCGCTTCAGATGATGCTCGACCTGGGCAAGAATGACGACTGGTTCCATTCGACCCGGATCGTCGTCATGACCGTCGTCGCGATCGTCGGCTTCGTCGCCTGGCTGATCTGGGAGTTGACCGACGCCAATCCGGCGGTCGACCTGTCGCTGTTCAAGGGGCGCAATTTCAGCATCGGGACGCTCGCCTTCTGCCTCGGCTACGCGGTGTTCTTCGCCAACACGCTGCTTCTGCCGCTCTGGTTGCAGACGCAGCTTGGCTATACCGCGACATGGGCGGGGCTGGTCGCGGCGCCGAGCGGTGCGGTCGCGGTGGTGCTCACGCCAGTCGTCGCCCGCCTGTCGGGCAAGGTCGATGCGCGCCTGATGGCGACGATCGCGTTCGCGGCGTTCGGCGTGTCCTACTGGATGCGCTCGGGCCTCAACACCCAGGCGAGCTTCGGCGACTTCGTCCTGCCGCTGATGGTGCAAGGGATCGCGATGAGCACCTTCTTCCTCGCGATGCTGACCATCGCGCTGGACGGCGTGCCGCAGGCGCGGATTCCGTCGGCCACCGGCATCTCCAACTTCGCGCGTATTACGGCGGGCAGCTTCGCCGCATCGCTGACCACGACGATGTGGGACCGGCGCGAGGCGATGCACCAGGCCCATCTGTCCGACGCGATCGGCCAGGGCTCGGCATGGCAGATGGCGAGGAACGGGCTGAGCCATCTGGGCATGACGGATGTCCAGGCCGCCGCCGCCGTCACCCGGCAGATGGTCGGCCAGGCCTATCTGCTGGCATCGACCGACATCTTCTACGTCTCGGCGTGGCTGTGCATCGTCCTCGCGGCGCTGACCTGGTTCACCCGGCGGCCCAAGCCGCATGACGGCCCGATCGCGGCGGATTGATCCTCCCCGGTACGGGGAGGGGGACCGCCGCGAAGCGGTGGTGGAGGGGGCTCGCCTCATAGGTCGTCCAGTGCGGAAGCCCCCCTCCACCATCTTCGGATGGTCCCCCTACCTTGCAGGGGAGGAATGATTTGCCTCTCTCGCCCGCATCGCTACGCTCCCGGAAAAAGGGAGACGGATGATGCTGAAAACGCTGGTGATGATGGCGATGGTCGCGGTGATGCAGGCGCCGTCTGACCCGCATCTGCCCGCCAAGGTGGTCGATACCGTCGCCCCCACCCTCCCCGCCAATATCCATCGCGGCGTACTGATCGTCTCCAAGACCAATGGCTGGCGGCATTTCGAGCATATCCCGCACAGCAACGCCGTCCTTGCCGACATCGCCAGGCGCCTCGGCCATCCCAGCTTCACCACGGAGAATGCCGCGGTCTTCAACGACGCCCAGCTCGCGCATTTTTCGGTCGTGGTCCTGAACAGTGCCAGCGGCGACTTCATGACGCCCGACCAACAGGCCGCGCTCGCCCGGTTCGTGGCGCGGGGCGGTGGCATCGTCGCGCTGCACGCGGCGGGCGACAACAGCCACAAGGCGCCCTGGTATGTCGACACGATCATCGGCGCGACCTTCACCGGCCACCCCAATGGCGAGGATCACATCCAGCCCGCCCGCGTCGATATCGTCCAGCCACGCCACCCGGTCATGGCGGGCGTGAAGAGCCCGTGGACCGCACGCGACGAATGGTACAGTTTCGACCGCGATCCGGCCAGGCAGGGGATGACGGTGCTCGCCCAGGTGGACGAGAGCAGCTACCGGCCCGGCGAAACGCTGCGCATGGGCAGCAGCCATCCGATCATGTGGGTCAATCCGCGCACCAAGGGGCACGTCTTCTATTCGGCGATGGGCCATGAGCCGGGGCTGTATGACGATCCCGAATATCGCCGCATCCTGACCAACGCGATCCGCTGGGCGGCGAAGTGATCAGCACTCGACGACGTTGACCGCGAGCCCGCCCAGGCTCGTCTCCTTATATTGCGACTTCATGTCCTCGCCGGTCTGGCGCATCGTCTCGATCACCTGATCCAGGCTGACGATGTGCCGCCCGTCGCCGTGCAGCGCAAGATAGGCCGCGTTGATCGCCTTTATCGCGCCCATCGTGTTGCGTTCGATACAGGGAATCTGAACGAGCCCACCGATCGGATCGCAGGTCAGCCCCAGATTATGCTCCATGCCGATCTCGGCGGCATTCTCGACCTGCGCCGGTGAGCCGCCCAATGCCGCCGCCAGCCCCGCCGCCGCCATCGAACAGGCGACGCCCACCTCGCCCTGACACCCCATCTCCGCCGCCGAGATCGACGCACGCTTCTTGTAGAGCATCCCGACCGCCGCCGCCGTCAGCAAGAGGGTGCGGACGCCGTCGCGCGTCGCGCCGTGAACGAACGCCTCGTAATAGCGCATCACCGCCGGGATCACCCCCGCCGCCCCGTTGGTCGGCGCGGTGACGACGCGGCCCCCTGCCGCATTCTCCTCATTGACGGCGAGCGCCCATAGGCTGACCCACTCGAATACCAGGCTCGGGTCGGTGCGTGGGCCCCGGTCGAGCAACTTCTGCTTGATCGCCTGCGCGCGTCGCTGAACCTTCAGGCCGCCGGGGAGGATGCCAGAGGCCGCGCAACCGCGCTCGATCGCGCCGCACATCGCATCGCGCACCCGATCGAGGAACGCGTCGGTCTCGCCGTCCTCGCGCCACGCCGCCTCATTGGCCCGGACGATCTGCGCGATCGACAGCCCGGTTTCGGCGGTCCGCTCGAGCAGTTCGGCGCCCGATGCGAAGGGATGGGCGAGCCGCCGGTTGGTCCGCATCGGCTCGGCCCCCTCCATCCGGATCGCGCCGCCGCCGATCGAATAGAAGCGCCGGATCACGCTGCTGCCATCGGGCAGGAAAGCCGTGAACACCATGCCGTTGGGATGCGCGGGCAGGAATCCGGGGCGGAAGAGCAGATCCTCCGTATAGTCGAAGCGGAGGCGATGGCGCCCGTCGAGCAGGATTTCCCCCGAACCCGCGATGTCGGCGAGCAGCCCCTCTATCGCGTCGGGATCGACGGTCTCGGGTGTCTGACCCGCCAGTCCCAGCAGGACCGCGCGGTCGCTATGGTGCCCCCGCCCGGTCAGCGACAGCGAGCCGAACATCTCCGCCTGGACCCTTTCGGGTATGAGGCCGGTATCGAGCATCTCGACCGCGAATGCCTTGGCCGCGCGCATCGGGCCGACCGTGTGCGAACTCGACGGGCCGATGCCGATCGTGAACAATTCGGTGACGCTGACGGCGGCGATGCTGTCGTCGTCGCGCGGCAAGGCGGTCACGGGCATGGCGGGGAGGGTCAAGATCGTTCCAATTGTTACGGCTTTCCCCGATGCCTAGCCGAACTCCCGACGACTGGCCAGCCAGCCCTTGGCGCTCTCCCAGCTTCGCGACGACAGGCTTTCGAGAAGCTCGGCCGACAGCGCCTTGCGGAACTGGCAGCGGGCGGAGAAGTCCGACGCCCAGACGACGCGCGCCAGCACCCCCTCGGTATCGGGCAGATGCAGGCAGATGAGCGATCCGCAAACGAGCGGGATATAGGTCTGGAGGCGGGCCCCCTCCCTCGAGATTTCGACGACGCGGCATAGCGCGCGGGCCAAACCGTCACGGGCGCCGTCGCCGCCCGACGCGTCCGCCGCCGCCGCCTGGCGTTGGCGACCGCTGGTGGCGACGGTCTCGAATTCGGCGGCAAACATAAGGGAAGGTTATAATTTCTCGGTTAATGAGACGTATAGGGGTCGCTATCCCGATTACAGATAAAGTCCAAGAAAAAAGCCCGGCGCTTCGTCACGAAGCACCGGGCCATTTCGACGTCCGCTCGGGTGAGCGAGACGATTACTTGCGGAGCGTGAGACCGCCGCCGAAACGCTTGTTGAAGCGCGCGACCTGACCGCCCGTGTCGAGCATCGTGCCGCGACCGCCGGTCCAGGCCGGATGCGCCAGCGGGTCGATGTCGAGCTGCATCGTGTCGCCTTCCTTGCCCCAGGTGGAGCGGGTTTCGAACACGGTGCCGTCGGTCATCTGCACCTTGATCATGTGATAGTCGGGATGCGTGTCGGTCTTCATGATAATGCTCCGGAAATGGCTGGTTCCGACCAGCCTTAAAGCGCCAAGGCGCGGCCCATAGCGGACCACGCCAGGTTAGTCAAAAGCCGTGACGGTCGCTTGCGCCCGAGATTACGCCACTGCGGGCGGATCGGCGATCATCGCGGTAAAATTGGCCTCTGCCACGACGACACCGTCGATCTTGGCGACACCGGCGAATTTGCAGACGCGGGTGCGCTTCGACACGAAGTCGACCTCCAGATGGAGGAGGACGCCGGGCTCCACGGGCTTGCGGAACTTCACGCCGTCGATCGACATGAAATAGACCAGCTTGCCCGAGTTGGCGAGGCCCAGGCTTTCGACGCCCAGGACACCGGCGGCCTGTGCCAGCGCCTCGACGATCAGCACGCCCGGCATGATCGGACGGCCGGGATAATGGCCCTGGAAAAAGCCCTCGTTGATCGTCACCGCCTTCACCGCGCGGATCGACGTGTCGAGGATCAGCTCCTCGACACGATCGACCAGCAGCATCGGATAGCGGTGCGGGATAGCCGCCATGACCCGCGTGACGTCCAGCGGGCCCATGATGGTCTTCTCCGTCTCGCTCACGACGAGATTACCGGCCGCTGTTCTGGCGACGCGCGGGCGCCGGGGCGGTGGCGGCCGGAGCGGCGGCGGGGGCCGCACCCTGCTGCTGACCCTGCTGGCCAGGCTGCCAGCCGGCGGGCGGGGTGATGCTGACGGTCGGGACCAGCTTGTCGAGCTCGGCGGTCACCGCCGAGGTGATGTCGGCGGTCGGCTGCATGAACAGCACCGCCTGCGGGCTGACCAGCAGGCTGACATTCTTGGCGCGGACGGCGTTCTGCACCGCTTCGCCCAGGCGCGCCTGGATCTGCTCGACCGCATAGGTCTGCGCGCGGACGGCGGGCTGGGTCAGGCGGGCCAGTTCCTGCTCGGCGGCCTGCTGACGGGTCTGGATCGCCTGCGCCTGGGTGCGCAGCGACGCCTCATTGGCGTTGGGGGCCGCACGCGCGGTCTGGAACGCGTCGACCAGCGGCTGGAGCTCGCGGCCCAGCGCGGTCCGGCGGGTCTCGGCCTGGTCGAGCTGCGCCTTGTAGGTCGTCTCGATCTGCTGACGGGCGGCCGTCCAGGCACGCGAACCGGCGATCGCGCCCTGCGGATCGGCGACGGCGACGCCGTTCACCTGCGCCTGCGCGGTGGTGGCGACGGTCGCCGCAGGGGCGACCAGGGCCGCTGCAAGGAAAAGCTTCGAAATCGTCTTCATCAGAACTGCGTCCCTATGTTGAAAGTAATGAGCTTGGGGTCATCCCCGGGCTGCGTGATCAATGCCTTGGCCAGATCGATGCGCAGCGGTCCGAACGGTGAATTCCAGTTCACACCGATACCGACCGACACGCGCGGCTTCCACGTGCCGCCGTAGAATTCCTCGACGGCATAGCTGGTGTTCTGCAGCGCGATATTGGTCGTGGTGCCCGTGCAGGCCCCGCCCGCCGTCGACGAATAGCCGGTGGCGCAGGTGGTCTGCAGGTTGGCAATGGTCGCGTCGGCGGTGCTGGGCACCTGATAGATCTGACGTCCCTGCCCGTCGACCAGCGGCGCCGGGGCCAGGGTCGGCGAACCGTCCTTGTTGAACAGCAACTTGCCGCTGGCGTCGCGCGCCTGCGGGAAGTTCAGCGACGGCAGTGGCCGGGTCACGCCCCACAGGCTGCCCGCCTGGACATAGATGCTCGGGCGAAGGCCCATTTCGCGCGCACCCGAACCCAGCGGAAGCTCGAGTTCGGCGCGGGCGAGGTAGTAGGCGCGGCCGCCCAGCGAGTCGTCGACGATCTGGTCGCGATCGGTCTGCTTCGACTGGCTGCCATCCGCGCCGATGACATAGGGTACGCGCAGGACGCGCGGACCGACGCCGCGAATGTCGAAGCCGCGGAACTGCGGCTCGCCCAGATAGAAGCGGTCGACGATCCGGACCGGATCGATGCCTGCGCCACGACTGCCCTCGAGCGAGTGGATGTAACCGCCCTCGCCCAGCAGCGAGAAGACGAAGCCCTTGCCCAGGCCCATGAACTTCGCGCCTTCCGCACGGGTGCGGATATATTTCACGTCGCCGCCAAGGCCCGCGAAATCCTGGCTGAACGAGAAGCGATGACCGGCGGTCGGACGCAGGCGGCTGTTCAGGCTGTCATAGATCAGCGAATAGCCGACCGACGAGGTCCAGCGATTACCGATCGAGTCGCAGAGATAGCGGCCAGCGGTCTGGTAGTTACAGGTGCCGTCGGCGTTGAAGAAGGACGAGGCCAGGCCGACCTCGTCATAGGTTAGGCCGTAGCGACCCGACAGCGACCAATATTCGGTCAGCGGCACACCCGCACGAACCTGGAAGCCGGTCGACACCTGGCTGTAGGTCGTCTGGCGCGTGGTGCCCAGATAGTTGAACGAGTTATAGTCGCGGCGGAACACGTCGACGCCCAGCGCGATATTCTTGTCGAAGACATAGGGCTCGGTGAAGCCCAGTTCGATCGACTTGGAATAGGCCGAATAGTTCACGCCCGCGCGCAGTTCCTGGCCCTTGCCGCGGAAGTTCCGCTGGGTGATGTTCGCCTGGATGATGAAACGCTCGAGCGACGAGTAACCGGCGGAAAGCTGGAGCGAACCGGTCGACTGTTCCTCGACATTGGTTTCCAGAACGATGCGGTCGGGCGTCGAACCGGGGTTCTGCTTGATCTCCAGCTTTTCCTGGAAATAGCCGAGCGAGTTGATGCGGTCCTGGCTGCGGCGGACCTGGAAGCTGTTGAAGGCGTCGCCCTCGGCCACGCGGATCTCGCGGCGGACGACCTTGTCCTGCGTCTGCGTGTTGCCGTTGATGTCGATCCGCTCGACATAGGTGCGCTTGGCTTCCGCGATGTTGAACGTGATCGACATCGTCAGCGCTTCCTTGTCGCGCTGGAAGTCGGGGTTCACGTCGGTGAAGGCATAGCCGAACAGGCCCGCCGTCTGGCTGAGGCTGTCGATCGAGTCCTCGATCAGCTTGGCGTTGTACCAGTCGCCCTTCTTCATCGGCAGCGACTGGGCCAGCTTTTCGTTGTCGAAGTCGCGGATCTGGCTGTCGACCTTCACGTCACCGAATTTGTAGCGGGGACCTTCCTCCACCACATAGGTGATGATGAAGTCCTTCTTGTCCGGCGTCAGTTCGGCGACGGCGCTGGTCACGCGGAAATCGGCATAGCCGTTGCTGAGATAGAAGGCGCGCAGCTTCTGCTGGTCGGCGGCCAGGCGATCCTGGTCGTAGCTGGTTGCCGAGGACAGGAAGCGGAACCAGCGCGACTGCTTGGTGTACATCGCACCGCGCAGTTCGTCGTCGGAGAATTTCTCGTTACCGATGATGTTGATCTGGCGGACCTTGGACTTCGGGCCCTCGCTGATCTCGAACACCACGTCGACGCGGTTCTGGTCGAGATTGACCATCTTGGGCTCGACCACCGCGCCGAACCGGCCCTGGCGGCGATAGAGCTCGACGATGCGCGCCACGTCCTGCCGCACGGCGGTGCGGGTGAAGATCTGCCGCGGCGCGAGCTTGATCTCCTTCTTGATCTTGTCTTCCTTCAGGCGCTTGTTGCCCTCCAGAATGACCCGGTTGATGATCGGGTTCTCGCGCACGCGCAGCACGATGTCACCGGACTCGACGCCCGAGATCGAGAAGTCGGCGAACAGGTCCGACGCCTGGAGATCCTTCAGCGCCTGGTCGAGCGTCTCCGGCGTGTAGGGGATGCCGACGCGCAGCTTCGTATAGGAGAGCACCGTCTCGGGCTCGATGCGCTGCGCACCCTCGACCCGGAGCGTCTTGATCGTCCGCACCGGAGCGGGCGCGACCGCCGCCGTCGGCGTGGCGGCGGCACCGCCGGGCGCGGGGGTAGCGGTCTGCGCCCAGACGGGGACGCCTGACAGCATCGTGCCCGCCAGCAATATGGCGCCCGCGCGCACAGTCTTCATACCCGTCATTGCTGTCACCAAACCCACCCCAGAAAAGTCGAACCGACCCCTGTCGTCCACGCGCCCTGCCCCATCGTCGTCACCCGATCAAGCCAGCGATATTCCGCCACACGCCCCAATTGCCAAGATCGTTGAACGTGACGAACAGCATCAGGGTCAAAATCGCGATCAAACCGCCGCGAAACGCCCATTCCTGCGCCGCCGGCTCCAGGGGACGTCGTCGCACCGCTTCGATCGCATAGAAGAGAAGATGACCGCCGTCCAACATCGGCACTGGCAACAGGTTGATGAACCCAAGATTGATGGAGACCAGCGCGACGAAGAACACGAAGGCGTCGAGGCCCAGTGACATCTGCTCGCCCGACACCTTGGCGATCGACAAAGGACCGCCCAGTTCCTTCACCGAGCGGCGGCCGGTGATGACCTGGCCCAGCGTCTCGACCATCATCCGCACGATCTCGCCGGTCCGCTCGACCGCGACGACCGGTGCCCGCAACAGGCCGACCGGCCGAAGGTCGACCGCGCCCGATCCCATCAGACCCAGTCGCCCGATGCGATAGCTGTTGCCGAATCGGTCGCGCTGTTCCTCGACGCCGATCACCGTCTTGGTCGTGAAGCGCTGGCCGCCACGCTCGGCGGCGATGGTCACCGTTTCGCCCGCGCGAATCTGCACATAGCGCGCGATGTCGGCAAAGTCGGTGACGTCGCGGTTGCCGATCGCGGTCACCCGGTCGCCGGGACGAAGCGTCGTCGAAGCAGCCGCGCTGCCCGGCACGATCTGGCCCACCACCGGGGGGATCACCACTTCGCCATAAGCATAGGCGAAACCGGCGAGGATCAGGATCGCGGCGAAGAAGTTGATCGCCGGGCCCGCCGCGACGATGATCGCGCGCTGCCAGACCGGCTTGGCCTGGAAGGTGCGGGCGCGCTCCTCTGGCGGCAGCGCGAGCCAGGCGGCGTCGGGCTGTCCGGCGGGGTTCATGTCGCCCGCGAACTTCACATAGCCGCCCAGCGGCAGCCAGCCGATCTTCCAACGCGTATCGCGCTTGTCGGTAAACCCGAATATCTCGCGACCGAATCCGATCGAGAACGTCTCGGCCTTCACCCCGAACCAGCGACCGGCGAGATAATGGCCCATCTCGTGAACGAACACGAGCGGACCGAGAGCGAGGACGAAGGCCAGGATAGTCAGCAACAGGCCGGGGGTTTCGATCAAACGACGCAATCCTCAACGCGCTCGGCCGCGATCACCCTCGTCTCCGCGTCGATCGCGATCACCGCGTCGAGCGATTCCGGCGGGGCCGGGTCGTAGCGATGGAGAACATGTTCGACGATTGCGGCAATTTCGAGGAAGCCGATGCGTCGTGCGAGAAAAGCTGCGACCGCGATCTCGTTCGCGGCGTTCAATATGGCGGGCGCCGCCCCCCCGGCTTCCAGTGCGGCACGCGCCAGCCTCAGCGCCGGAAAGCGCACCGGGTCGGGCGCGGCGAAGTCCAGCCGCCCCAGCGCCACCAGGTCGAGCGGCGCCATCGGCGTCGGCATCCGGTCCGGCCAGGCGAGGCAGTGCGCGATCGGCACACGCATGTCGGAGGGCCCGAGCTGCGCCAGCATCGATCCGTCGACATAATCGACCGCCGAATGGATGACCGATTGCGGGTGGATGACGATCTCGATCCGGTCGGAGGGAACGGGGAACAGCCGTGCCGCCTCGATCAGTTCGAGGCCCTTGTTCATCATCGTCGCCGAGTCGACGGAGATCTTCGCGCCCATCGACCAGTTGGGATGCGCCACCGCCTGTTCGGGCGTCACGCGGGCCATGTCCTCGGTGGTCGATTCGCGGAAGGGCCCGCCGCTCGCCGTCAGGACGATCCGCCGCACCCGCTCGGGCCGGGCGAAGTCGAAACATTGGTAGATCGCGTTGTGCTCGCTGTCGGCCGGGAGCAGCGTCGCGCCCGCCTTCGCCGCCGCCGCCAACACCACTTCGCCGGCCGACACCAGCGGCTCCTTGTTGGCGAGGACCACGGTGCCGCCATTGGCGATCGCCGCCATGGCGGGCTCCAGCCCCGCACAGCCGACGATCGCGCCCATCGTCCAGTCGGCATGCAGCGCCGCCGCCTCGATCACCGCCGCGCGCCCGCCCGCGACCCGCGTCTCGGTCCCCGCCAGCGCCGCGCGCAGGTCGGGAAGGCAGCGTTCGTCGGCGACCACCGCCAGTTCGGCATTGGTCCGCCGTGCGGCGGCGGCCAGCTTGGCGACGTCGCAATTGGCGGTAAGCGCCCGCACCCGGTAGCGATCGGGCTCACGCTCGATCAGGTCGAGGGTCGAGGTGCCGACCGAACCCGTGGCCCCCAGAATCGTCACGCTACGCATCAGAACAGGCCCGGTACGAAGATCAGGAAGGCCGCGACCGGCGCGACGGGCACGATGCCGTCCAGCCGGTCCATCACGCCGCCATGGCCGGGCAGCACGTTGCCGCTGTCCTTCACGCCCGCCCGGCGCTTCATCCAGCTTTCGAACAGGTCGCCCATCTGCGCCAGCACCGCCAGGAACGGCGTCGCGACGACCAGCAGCAGCGGCAATCCATGGGCCCAGTGCATCACGATCGCGAGCAGCGTCGCCGCGACGACGCCGCCGATCAGCCCCGACCATGTCTTGGCCGGGCTGATCGTCGGGGCGAGCTTCGGGCCGCCAAACTGCCGCCCGACGAAGAACGCCCCGCTATCGCATGCCCAGACCAGCGCCATCGCCCAGAGCGACAGCGCCAGGCCATCGTCGTGCAGCCGGATCGCCAGCAACGAGAAGACGGGCAGCCCGACATAGAGTGCACCCGCGCCATAATCGGGGCGACGCGAGATGATGGTCAGGAAGAAGAAGACCCCCGCGATCAACCCGAGCGCGAAGAAGCCCGGCCCCGCCGCCAGTCCCGGCGCCATGATCGCGAGCGGAACCGACAGCGAGAATTGCGCCAGCCGCTTGCGCTGGCGGTCGACCTTGAGCAGGTCGGACCACTCGGCCATCATGAACAGCGCGACGACGACCGCCAGCAGCCAGAAGGCCAAGCCACCCAGGGCCAGGCAGAGGCTCGCCACCGCGATCATCACGATGCTGGCGAGCACCCGCTTGGTCAGGTTGGACATGCTCTTGACCGGGGCCGCTTCGGGCGCCCCGGTCGCCGGGAGTTCAGGATCGGTCACAGGCCGCCGAAACGCCTGTGCCGTCGGCCGAATTCCGCGACCGCATCGGCAAGCGCCGCTTCGTCGAAATCGGGCCAGAGCGTATCGACGAACAGCAGTTCGGCATAGGCAGCCTGCCACAGCAGGAAATTGGACAGCCGCTGCTCGCCCGAGGTACGGATCACCAGATCGAGCGGCGGCAGGCCGTTGGTCTGCAACTCGCCCTCGATGGCGTCCGGCGTGATCGCATCCGCCGCCATCTCGCCCGCGGCGACCTTCAGCGCCAGCCGCCGGGTCGCCTCGACCAGCTCGGCCTGCGCGCCGTAGTTCAATGCGATCGCCAGGATCGGGCCGGTGTTCTGCGACGTCCGCGCGACCGCGTCGTCGATCATCGCGACCAGATCGGTGGGGAAGCGGTGATAGTCGCCGATCACCCGAAGACGGACATTGTCCGACACCAGCTCGGCCAGGTCCTTGCGCAGGAATATGCGCAGCAGGCCCATCAGGTCGCTGATCTCGGTCTCGGGACGCCGCCAGTTCTCCGAGGAGAAGGCATAGAGCGTCAGCGCCTCGATCCCCAGCGCCCGTGCCGCGCGCGCGATGCGGCGCACGGCGTCGACCCCGGCCTTGTGACCGGCGAAGCGGGGCAGCAGACGGCGTTTGGCCCAGCGGCCATTGCCGTCCATGATGATCGCGACGTGACGCGGGACCGCACCCGTATCGGGCACGGCCACCAGCGACCCCAGAGCCGTCTGGGCCGAGGCGGCCGGAGGACTCACTTGCCCAGGATTTCCTTTTCCTTGGCCGCCGCCGCCGCGTCCAGATCGGCGATCGTCGCGTCGGTCAGCTTCTGCACCTCGGTCTCGTGACGCTTGCGCTCGTCTTCGCCGAACAAGCCCTTCTTTTCGTCGGTCTTGAGGCTGTCCATGCCGTCGCGGCGCACGTTGCGCACCGCGATGCGCGCGCTCTCGGCATATTTGTTGGCCAGCTTGGCCAGTTCCTTGCGGCGCTCCTCGGTCAGGTCGGGGATCGGCAGGCGAAGCGTCTGGCCGTCATTGATCGGGTTCAGGCCCAGCCCGGCCGAACGGATCGCCTTTTCGACCGACGAAACGTTCGACTTGTCCCACACCTGCACCGACAACATGCGCGGTTCGGGTGCGGAGACGGTGGCGACCTGGTTCAGCGGCATATGGCTGCCATAGACCTCGACGGTGACCGGATCGAGAAGCGCCGTCGAGGCGCGGCCGGTACGCAGGCCGTTCAGATCATGCTTCAGCGATTCGACCGCGCCCTGCATACGGCGCTCGAGGTCGGACTTGTCATAGGCTGCCATGAATTACGCTCCTTGATTCTGGACGATCGTCGACACGCCCTCGCCGCCTAGCACGGCGCCGAAATTGCCATGTTCGCGGATGTTGAAGACGACGATCGGGATATTGTTGTCGCGGCACAGCGCGATGGCCGAGGCGTCCATGACTTTCAGGTCGTCGGACAACACCTTGGAATAGCTGACGGTATCGTAGCGGGTGGCGGTCGGCACCTTTTTCGGGTCGGCGTCGTACACGCCATCGACGCTGGTGCCCTTGAACAGCGCGTCGCACTTCATCTCCGCCGCACGCAGCGCCGCGCCGCTGTCGGTGGTGAAGAAGGGCGATCCGACGCCCGCCGCGAAGATCACGACGCGACCCTTTTCCAGATGCCGTTCCGCGCGACGGCGGATGAACGGCTCGCACACGCTCGCCATCGGGATCGCCGACTGGACGCGGGTGTCGACGCCGATCTGCTCCAGCGCGTTCTGGACCGCGAGCGCGTTCATGACCGTCGCCAGCATCCCTATATAGTCGGCGGTCGCCCGCTCGAACCCCTTGGCCGCCGCCGACAGGCCACGGAAGATGTTGCCGCCGCCGACCACGATGCACAGTTCGTAACCCTTGGCACGGACGTCCGCGATCTCCTGCGCGACACGCGCGGTGATCTCCGGCGAGATCGCCAGCCCCCCCTCGCCCATCAGGACTTCGCCCGAAAGTTTCAACAGGATACGTTTGAAGCGCGGGCTCGTCATCGGTTCTCGGATCTTGGTCATGGAAGTGGCGCGGACCTTAGGCGGCGACCGGGCCACGGGCAACCACGCAGCGGCAGGTCGCGGGGATTTTCATGGGCAAGCCAATTCCCCCCTGATCTTGTTCGGGGAGGGGGACCATCGCGCCAGCGATGGCGGAGGGGCGAGACGGACCGGCCATGCCCCTCCCCCACGCCCTGCGGGCGCGGTCCCCCTCCCCATCTGACGATGGGGAGGATTTGGCGACACCCCAAACGCAAAGGAAGCGGCCACCTCTCGGCAGCCGCTCCCATTTCGATCACCGTCCCACCACGGGACGATGCTCGGCCTTACGCCTTCTGCGGAACACCCGAAGCCGCAGCCACTTCGGCCGCGAAGTCCGACGCTTCCTTCTCGATACCCTCGCCCAGCTGGAAGCGGACATAGTCCACCAGCTTGATCTCGGCACCGGCGTCCTTGCCGGCCTTCGCCACGACGTCGCTGATCTTGGTCTTGCCGTCGATCACGAACAGCTGGCTGACCAGCGCGTGCTCCTTGCGGTACTTGGCGATCGAGCCTTCGACCATCTTGGCGATGATGTCGGCGGGCTTGCCCGACTCGGCGGCCTTCTCGGTCGCGATCGCGCGCTCACGCTCGATCTCGGC
The DNA here is from genome assembly GCF_916858675.1 of Sphingomonas sp. Leaf21. Lineage (GTDB taxonomy): Bacteria > Pseudomonadota > Alphaproteobacteria > Sphingomonadales > Sphingomonadaceae > Sphingomonas. The sequence continues at coordinate 30,110 of NZ_CAKASM010000020.1, read as the reverse complement.
CTCGTCCAGGTCTTCCTCGTTCAGCGCCTTGGGGAAGGCGGCGGCGATGTGCATCGCGAGCTGACGGCCGAGTGCCTGCAACGTCTCGTCGGCGGCTTCCGACTCCAGCGCGACCAGCACGCCGATCTTGCCCATGCCGGGCGCCTGCTGGTTGTGGACGTAGGACACGACGGCGCCCTTCGACACTTCCAGACGCTTGGCGCGGCGCAGCGACTGGTTCTCACCGATCGTCGCGACATTGTTGGTCAGCACTTCGGCGACGGTGCCGCCCTGCGGCATCGCCTGGTTCTTCAACGCCTCGATGTCGTCACCCGACTTCAGCGCGATCGCGGTCACGTCGCGGACGAACGCCTGGAACTGGTCGTTCTTGGCGACGAAATCGGTTTCCGAGTTCACTTCGACGGCGGCGCCGACGGTGCCGTTGGTGGCCACGCCGACCAGGCCCTCAGCGGCGGTACGGCTCGACTTCTTCTGCGCGGCCGCGAGGCCCTTGGTGCGCAGCCAGTCCAGCGCGGCGTCCATGTCGCCATTCGCCTCGGCCAGCGCCTTCTTGCAGTCCATCATGCCCGCGCCGCTCTTTTCGCGCAGGTCCTTGACCATCGCTGCGGTGATATCGGCCATTGTATGATTCCTCTGTCTGAAAAGGGGGATGCGGGTAGGGCCGCCCCATCGGAGGCGGCCCTTAGCACGGCTTGCATGTCAAGCCGATGTCACCGACCGAAGGGCTGCCCCGTCCGGTCGATGATCGCCCCGCCCGCACCGCGGGGCATGTTCACGCGATTACGCGTCGATCTGGCGCTCGGCCTCGACAGCCTGCTCGGCCGTCTCGGTCGGCGCGACGGTCAGCGCTTCCTCGACGGGCGGCTCGGCCATCGCACCGAAGTCGGTGCCGCTGCGGCGCTGCTGCTCGTTGTTGCCACGGGTCGCGGCGATCGCCACGGCTTCGCAGTACAGGCGGATCGCGCGGCTGGCGTCGTCATTCGCCGGAACCGGGAAAGCGATGCCGTCGGGCGAGACGTTCGAATCGAGGATCGCGACGACCGGGATACCCAGCGTGTTGGCTTCCTTGATCGCCAGCTCTTCCTTGTTCGCGTCGATCACGAACATCACGTCCGGAACGCCGCCCATGTCGCGGATGCCGCCGAGCGACAGCTCGAGCTTGTCGCGCTCGCGGGTCAGGTTGAGCACTTCCTTCTTGGTCAGGCCGTGCGTGTCGCCCGAGAGCTGCTCTTCCAGGGTCTTGAGGCGCTTGATCGAGTTGGAGATCGTCTTCCAGTTGGTGAGCATACCGCCCAGCCAGCGATGGTTGACGAAATGCTGGCCCGCGCGGCGAGCGGCCTCGGCGACCGGCTCCTGCGCCTGGCGCTTCGTGCCAACGAACAGGACCTTGCCACCGCCAGCGACGGTCGAGCTGATGAACTCCAGAGCGCGCGCGAAGAGCGGCACGGTCTGCGACAGGTCGAGGATGTGGACGCCGTTGCGGTCGCCAAAGATGTAGGGCTTCATCTTCGGGTTCCAGCGGTGGGTCTGGTGGCCGAAGTGCGCGCCGGTCTCGACCAGCTGCTGCATGGTGACGACGGGTGCCGCCATAAGTAATTCCTTCCGGTTAGTCCTCTGGGAAGCGGATGACGCGGCGGGCGAAGCCCATGCGCACCAGAATATGATGCTTCCCATGCGGTGTTGAGGGGCGGGCGCTTAGCCCAGCGATCGACGGAAGGCAAGCCCGCTGACGCGTTCGCTTTTGTTCCAAACCCACTTGACGATAGAACATCAGCGGAACATAAAGGGCTCACAACAGAGAACGCCGCTTGATTGCGACGAGTCGAGGGCGAAACGTCGCGAATTTGGCACGACTCGACATGCTGTCACGGTGGCAGCGACGGAACTGATCAAATTTTTCAATGGTTACGGTTTGGTTAATGGGCCGAACCGCAACATTCGGCAGGAGGCGGGCATCATGATGATCGTGGTGAGTGTTCTGATTTTTACGGGCGCCTTGGTCGCCGCCATCGCTACGATCGCGATGATGATCGCGCCGCAATGGCGCCGCATCGTGCATCTGGCCACTGGCCATACCGAAGCCGCCTTCACCCCGCTGGCGACGCTGGTCGTCGCCGAGCGTCGCATCGCCGTCAGGCGCTGGGCGGCGGGTTCGCCGGTCCCCGCGCCGCTGGCACGCCGCCGCGCTGCCGCTTGAGCCGGGCATAGGCGAGCATCGTGAACGGGATGCTGCCGAGATAGACGAGGCACAGGGCGGTCAGGGCATGCCAGGGTGCCGAGATCAGCGCCACGCCGACCAGGACGATGATCGCCAGGGCCTCGAACCGCACGTTGCGGCGAAGGCGGAACGAGGTCCAGGACAGGGTGGCCACGCTGGAAACCATCAGCAGGGCGACGAAAGCGACCCAGGGCGCCACGAGATAGGGTGAACCGAAGATCGGCTCGCCCGTCCAGAACCAAAGATAGAGCGGCAACATGGCAAGCCCTGCCCCGGCGGGCGCGGGCACGCCGGTGAAGAAGCCCGCCGTCTTGCGCGGTTGGTCGGTCACATCGAGCTGCGAATTGAACCGTGCCAGCCGAAGCGCGCAAAACACTGCCTGGAGCACCGCGCAGATCCACCCGATACGCGGCAGATTTTCGAGAGACCAGAGGTACAGGATCAGCGCGGGTGCGACACCGAACGAGATGGCATCGGACAGCGAGTCCAGCTCCGCCCCGAACCGGCTTTCGCCACGCAACAGCCGCGCGATCCGGCCGTCCAGACCATCGAGGACCGCCGCGACCATGATCATTGTCACCGCCGCCTCCCAGGATCCGGCAATGGCGAACTTGACGCCCGTCAGGCCCGACACCAGCGCCAGCGCGGTTACCGCATTGGGCACGATGGCGCGCAAGGGGAGCCCCCGGGGGGGCTGGCCGTCGGCGGTGGCGCGACGCGCGAAGCGGGGGGAAATGGCCATTTTGCCGAAGGCTTACTGGGCGACACCGACCATCGGCTTGCCGCCGACGCGGCCCAGCACCGTCTCACCCGCGACCGAACGCTGGCCCAGGCAGACCTGCGGCGTGACGTCGTCGGGCAGATAGACGTCGACCCGGCTACCGAAACGGATCAGGCCGACGCGCTGGCCCGCCGCGACCATGTCTCCGGGCTTGACGAAACCGACGATTCGCCGTGCGACGAGCCCTGCGATCTGGGTGAAGCCGATCTTGCGGCCATCGCGCCCCTCGACCACGAAATGCTGGCGCTCATTCTCGTCCGACGCCTTGTCGAGATCGGCGTTCAGGAACTTGCCCGAGATATAGACGACCTGGCGGATGACGCCCGCGACCGGCGTGCGGTTGATGTGCACGTCGAAGACCGACATGAAGATCGACACGCGGACCAGCGGCGCCTCGCCCAGTTCGCCGACCAGTTCGCGCGGGATGGGAACGCGCTGGATCATGGTGACCAGGCCATCGGCGGGCGCGACGATCAGGTCGTCACCCTGCGGCGTGGTACGGATGGGATCGCGGAAGAAGGCCGCGATCCAGATACACAGGCCGACGAACGGCCAGAACAGCACCTTGGTGACGAGCGTCGCGAGCAGGGTCAGGCCCGCCCCGATCAGCACATATTTGCGCCCTTCGGGATGGACGGCGGGAAAGCGCCACTTGACGGTGGTGGTCGCGACGGGAGGCTTTTCGAGCGAAGGCATTAGGCCTGTCTACCTGTCCACCGGCCATCGTACAATCTTTTCGGTTCGCCCCGGTCCCTACCATGGTCGCCAGCGGTGGTTGATCCGCCGCGCCCCCTCCCCTAGACGCGGGTCAAACCTGCCTAATCTGAAGGATGCGCATATGGCGAAGATCAAGGTAAATACGCCCATCGTGGAGATCGACGGCGACGAGATGACCCGGATCATCTGGGAATGGATTCGCGAACGCCTGATCAAGCCGTATCTCGACATCGACCTCGCCTATTACGACCTGTCGGTCGAGAACCGCGACGCGACCAGCGACCAGGTGACCATCGACAGCGCGCACGCCACGCAGAAGTACGGCGTCGCGATCAAGTGCGCGACGATCACCCCCGACGAGCAGCGCGTCGAGGAATTCGGCCTGAAGAAGATGTGGAAGTCGCCCAACGGCACGATCCGCAACATCCTGGGCGGCGTGGTGTTCCGCGAGCCGATCGTGATCAAGAACGTCCCCCGCCTCGTCCCCGGCTGGACCCACCCGATCGTCGTCGGCCGTCACGCGTTCGGCGACCAGTATAAGGCGACCGACTTCAAGGTGCCCGGCAAGGGCAAGCTGACCATGAAGTGGGAAGGCGAGAATGGCGAGACGATCGAGGAGGAGGTGTTCAACTTCCCCAGCGCCGGCGTCGCCATGGGCATGTACAATCTCGACGATTCGATCCGCGACTTCGCGCGCGCGTCGATGAACTATGGCCTCAATCGCGGCTGGCCGGTGTATCTGTCGACCAAGAACACGATCCTGAAGGCCTATGACGGCCGCTTCAAGGACATCTTCCAGGAGGTGTTCGACACCGAATTCGCCGAGCCGTTCAAGGCGGCGGGCATCGAGTATCAGCATCGCCTGATCGACGACATGGTCGCCTCGGCGCTCAAGTGGCACGGCGAATTCGTCTGGGCCTGCAAGAACTATGACGGCGACGTGCAGTCGGACACGGTTGCACAGGGTTTCGGCTCACTGGGCCTGATGACCTCGGTGCTGATGACCCCGGACGGCAAGACGATCGAGGCGGAGGCCGCGCACGGCACCGTCACCCGTCACTATCGCCAGCACCAGCAGGGCAAGGCGACCTCGACCAACCCGATCGCGTCGATCTTCGCCTGGACCGGCGGCCTCAAGTATCGCGGCAAGTTCGACAACACGCCCGACGTGGTCCGCTTCGCCGAGACGCTCGAGAAGGTCTGCATCCAGACCGTCGAGAACGGCCAGATGACCAAGGACCTCGCCATCCTGATCGGCCCGGATCAGCCTTGGATGACCACCGAGCAGTTCTTCGAGGCGATCCGCGTGAACCTCGAAACCGCGATGGGCAACTGGCAGTAATCCTGCCGCTAGTCGTGAGAAAGGGGCTCGGAGGCATTGTCTCCGGGCCCCTTCTTCGTTCCCGACGATCCGTTCGACCGCCTCCCCCCAATGCGCGCCCCTCCCCCCGTCCAGCCCGAGCGAAGTCGAAGGCCAGGCGATTCGCTTGCCTTACGGAACCGGGAGAGGTTTCGCGCAGCCCTGGGCTTCGCTCGGGCTGAACGGAATACGGGCGGCGGACCGGAAACCGCCTATTCGCGCCCCTCGCGCTCCAGATAGGCGATTACATCCGCGCGGGCGAGCGGATCGGGCAGCCCCGGAAAGGTCATCTTCGTCCCCGGCGCGAAGCGCTGCGGCGAGGTCAGCCAGCGGTTCATCGTCGCGCGGTCCCATCGCCCGCCGACCTTCATCAGTGCGGCGGTATAGCCGAAGCGATCGCTGCCCCCCGCGACCGGCTTGCCGATGATGCCGTGCAGATTGGGCCCGGCGCGATCCAGCTCACCCTTGCCGATCGTATGGCACGCCAGACACTGGCCAAAGGTCCGCGCCCCCGCGTCGGCATCGGCCACACGCATCAGCGCGTCCAGCGTGGGGTTCGGCCCCGCCCGCTTCAACCGATCGGCACGACCATCGTCGCCGCAGGCCGCCAGTGCGAGCAGTGGCAGGAGGAGTATGGCGAAGGACGAGCGACGTTCGGTCATCGCCGCCCCCTAGTGCCAGCCGCGTCCGGCCGTCAGTGGACCGATCGTCCCATCGGCGATTAATCCGATTAACGACCTGACAAGCGCGTCGAAGCCGGGTTAGTCTGCCGCCATGGCATTACGGCTCGACAATCAAGGCTTCTCCGACGCGCTCGTCATTCTGGGATCGGCGGGAATCGTCATCCCGGCATTCGCGCGCTTTCGGGTCAGCCCGGTGATCGGGTTTATCCTGGTCGGACTGCTGGTCGGCCCGGCAGGACTGGGTTCGCTCGTCCCCCATGCGCCCTGGCTCTACTATCTGACGATCTCCAATCCGGAGTCGATCGAGCCATTCGCTGAGTTTGGCATCATATTATTGTTGTTCTCCATCGGTTTGGAGCTTTCTTTTCGCAGGCTATGGGCGATGCGTCGGCTGGTCTTCGGCACCGGCGCGGCGGAGCTGATCAGTTCGGCGACGCTGATCGGCGTCGCGCTCCACCTGCTCGGCCAGAGCTGGGCGGGAGCGATCGGGCTCGGCCTCGCATTGACGCTGTCGTCGACCGCACTGGTGCTGCCGCTGGTCGGCACGACCAGTCCGGTCGGGCGTGGTGCATTCGCGATGCTGTTGTTCGAGGATCTGGCGCTGGTCCCGATCATCTTCGCACTGGGCGCGATGGCGCCCACCGCATCGGACGAGGGGTGGGTCGGCATCGCTGGCGTCGCGCTGCGCGGCGGGTTGACCGTCGTCGCCATGTATCTGGGCGGCAAGTTCGTGTTGCCGCGCCTCTTTGCGCAGGCCGCGCGGACCAAGAGCCCGGAACTGTTCCTCGCCGCCTCTCTGCTGGTCGTCATCGTCGCCAGCGTCGCGACCACGGCGGCGGGGCTGTCGCCGATCGTCGGCGCGTTGCTCGCCGGTCTGCTGATCGCCGAGACCGAATATCATTCGGAGGTCGAGGTGATGACCGCCCCGTTCAAGGGGCTGGCGCTGGGCGTGTTCCTGATCACCGTGGGCATGAGCCTCGACCTGCGCCTGATCGCGAAGAATTGGGACATGCTGCTGCTCGCGGTCGTCGGCGTGGTCGCGACGAAGGCGATCGTCACCTATCTCCTGCTCCGCGTCGCCCATGCCCGGCGCGGCGTCGCGGCGGAAACCGGGTTGCTGATGGGAAGCCCGTCCGAAACCACGCTGATCGTCCTGGGGACCGCGGCGCAGGCGCAGTTGATCCTGCCGTCTACCGCCAGTTTCTGGCAGACGGTGACCGCGATCGGGCTGACTATCACGCCGCTGCTCGCCAAGGCGGGACGGGTCATGTCGCGGCGGATCGAGGCGCGGAGCGGCGATGGCCCCGCCACGCCCCCGACGGAGAATGACGGCGGGCGTACGGTGATCATCGGGTTCGGGCGTGTCGGCAAGATGATCGCGGACATGCTGACCGTCCATGGCCAGTCCTATGTCGCGGTCGAGGCGGATATCGATTCGGTCAACGAGGCGCGACGCTCGGGCTATCCGGTCCTGTTCGGCGATGTCGCCCGCGCCGAGCTGGTCGACCGGCTCAACCTGCCCGCCGCGCGCGCGCTGATCCTCACGATGGACGATCCCGTCCTGACCGTTCGACTGGCGCGACGCATCCGCGAGGCGGTGCCCGAACTGCCGATCATCGCGCGCGCGCGCGACATGGCGCACGCGACCGAACTCTACCGCGCGGGCGTCAGCGAGGCGGTGCCCGAGACACTGGAGAGCTCGCTGCAATTGTCGGAAGCGGTGCTGGTCGACCTGGGCGTCGCGATGGGACCGGTGATCGCGTCGATCCACGAGAAGCGCGACGAGCTGCGTCAGGTCATCCGGCGCGAGGCACAGTTACAGCGGGAGCCCAGAATCCGGCGACTGAGGCGGCTCGGGGAACAGGGCTGACCCCAATCCTCCCCAAGCTTGCTTGGGGAGGGGGACCATCGCGAAGCGATGGTGGAGGGGCTTTGCCCCTCGCCCCTCCACCACGCCCTACGGGCGCGGTCCCCCTCCCCATCTGACGATGGGGAGGAATTTGGTCAGCCCAGGCGGCCTAGCGCCGCATGGAGGCGGGCCGCTTCCGCCATCTTGTCGGCGTGGTCCGATCGCGCCTTTTCCACCGCCTCGGGCTTGGCGCGTTCGACGAAGCTGGCATTGCCCAGTCGTCCGCCCAGTGCGTCGCGCTCCTTCTCCACCGCCGCGATCGCCTTGGTCAGGCGCTGGCGTTCGGCGTCGAGGTCGATCACGCCCTCGAGCGGCAGGACGAAGGTCGCCTCGTCCACCACGACCTGCGCCGCACCAACCGAGGCTTCGCCTTCGGCCGCCTCGACACGGGCGAGCCGCGCCAGCGCGGAGGCCTGACGGACCAGTCGCGCTTGCGTATCGGCATGGGCCTCGCGGACATGCATCGGCAGACGCGCGCCCGGCGGCACGTTGAGTTCGGTTCGCGCGGCACGGATCTCGCTTACCAGACGGATCAGCCAGTCGATCTCGCGCTCGGCCTCCGGATCGAGCGCGCGGGCATCCGCCATCGGCCACTGGGCGACGATCAGATCGTGATCGCGCGCGCCCATGGCATGCCACAGTTCCTCGGTGATGAAGGGCATGAACGGGTGGAGCAGGACCAGAATCTGGTCGAGCACCCAGCCCGCCACCGCGCGGGTCTCCTCACCCCCCTCTTCGCCGCCCTGCAGGACCGGCTTGATGAGTTCGAGATACCAGTCGCAGAAACGGCTCCAGACGAACTGATAGATCGCGTTCGCCGCGCCGTCGAAGCGGTAATCGGCAAGCGCCAGATCGACCGCCTGCACCGTCTTCACGGTTTCGGCGATGATCCACTTGTTGACCGCCAGGCTGGCGTTCGGCGCCTCCAGCGTGGTCGACGCGCCGATGCCGTTCGCCTGGGCGAAGCGCGCCGCGTTCCACAGCTTGGTCGCGAAGTTGCGATAGCCCTCGACCCGGCGTTCATCCATCTTGATGTCGCGGCCCTGGCTCTCCATCGCCGCCATGAAGAAGCGCAGCGCGTCGGCGCCATATTGGTCGATCAGGCCCAGCGGATCGACCGTGTTGCCCTTCGACTTCGACATTTTCGAGCCGTCGGCGGCACGGACGAGCCCGTGGAGATACAGGGTCTTGAAGGGCACATCTTCCATGAAGTGCATACCCTGCATCATCATCCGCGCATCCCAGAAGAACAGGATGTCGAAGCCGGAGATCAGCACGTCATTGGGGTAACGCCCCGCCAGCGTCTTGTCCCCGGCGTCGGGCCAGCCAAGCGTCGCGAAGGGCCAGAGCGCGGACGAGAACCAGGTGTCGAGCACGTCCGGATCGCGGGTCAGGGCGACGCCCTCACCCGCCTGGCCTTGCGCCTCTTCCTCGGTCTCGGCGACGAACACGCGGCCATCCTCGGCGAACCACGCCGGAATCTGGTGCCCCCACCAGAGCTGGCGGCTGACGCACCAGGGCTGGATATTCTCCATCCAGTTGAAGAAGGTCTTCTCCCACGCCTGCGGCACGATCTTGATCCTGCCCGAGCGGACCGCCTCGATCGCGGGCCGGGCCAGCGTCTTGGCATCGACATACCATTGGTCGGTCAGCCAGGGTTCGATCACCACGCCCGACCGATCGCCGAACGGCGTCTGGATCGTGCGCGGCTCGGCGTCATGCTCCTCGCCGTCCTTGTCGATATGCGGGATCAGGACGCCCTCGTCCCTCAGCCGCGCGACCACGGCCTTGCGCGCCTCGGCGGTCGACAGGCCCAGGAACGCGTCCGGGATCAGTCCGTCAGACGTCTGGCAGATATGCGCCTTGGCATCGAGCATGTTGAGCATGTCGCGCGCCTCGATCCCTGCGCGACGGCCGACCTCGAAATCGTTGAAGTCATGGCCGGGCGTGATCTTGACCGCGCCAGATCCCAATTCCGGGTCGGCATGTTCGTCGGCGACGATCGGGATAAGGCGACCGGTGATCGGCAGACGCACCTGCCTGCCGATCAGCGCGGTGTAGCGCGCGTCGTCCGGATGGACCGCGACCGCCATGTCGGCCAGCATCGTCTCAGGGCGCGTCGTCGCGACCTCGATGAAGCCCGAACCATCGGCGAGCGGATAGCGCAGCCGCCAGAAGCTGCCCTTCACTTCGCGCGTCTCGACCTCCAGGTCGCTGATCGCGGTTCCCAGCCCCGCGTCCCAGTTGACCAGCCGCTTGTCGCGGTAGAGCAGGCCTTGGGCGTGCAGCTCGACAAAGACCTTCAGCACCGCCCGGCTGAAGCCCTCGTCCATCGTGAAGCGCTCATTGGCCCAGTCCATCGAACAGCCTAGGCGGCGAAGCTGGCCGGTAATCGTGCCACCGCTCTCCGCCTTCCAGGCCCAGACCTTTTCCACGAACTGCTCGCGGGTGAAGTCGGTGCGCTTCTGGCCTTGCGCGTTCATCTGACGCTCGACGACCATCTGGGTCGCGATGCCCGCATGATCGGTCCCCACGACCCACAAGGCGTCCTTGCCCTTCAACCGGGCATGGCGGACGAGGATATCCTGCAACGTGTTGTCCAGCGCATGGCCGATATGCAGGTTGCCGGTGACGTTGGGCGGCGGGTTGACGATCGTCCAGGGCTCGGCATTGGGGCGGTCGGGGCGGAACAGGCCCTTTTCCTCCCAATGGCCGTACCAGCGGGCTTCGATTGCGGCGGGGTCGAACGTCTTGGGCAGCTCAGTCATGGCGCTGCCTTAATCAGCCTGAGGCTGGGACGCCAGATGCTATCAGGTTCTCGCGCCCGGCCGGTCGAGCACCGCGCGGATCCGCTCGTTCAGCTCGGCGCGGCGATAGGGCTTGCGGATCAGTTCATAGGACCTGGCGCCATCGTCGATCGCCTCGTCGGCATAGCCGGTCGTCAACAGGATGCCGAGACGCGGATAGTCGCGCCGCACCGACTGCGCCAGCGCGACGCCGTTCATTCCGCCCGGCATCAGGATGTCGGTGAACAGCAACTGGAAGTCGCCGTCGCGCGCCAGATGGTCCAGCGCCTCGCGAGCGCTGCGCGTCAGGACGACGTCATAGCCGAGATCCTCGAGCATCGACTTGCCCAGATCGCCGACATCGTCCTGATCCTCGACCATCAACACCCGCTCCGCGCCGCCGCTCCGCGCGGGCTGGACAGCCGGGGGCCGCCGCTCGGACACGCCAGCCGCGCGCGGGAAATAGAGCGACAGGACGGCGCCTTCGGAATCGCCCGGCTCGACCGCCGCAAGGCCACCCGACTGGCGCATGAAGCCATAGACCATCGCCAGACCCAGACCGGCCCCCTTCCCCATCTCCTTGGTCGTGAAGAAGGGGTCGAAGATCTTGTCGGCGATCTGCGGATCGATACCCGGACCGTCATCGGCGATCCGCACGACGACATATTCCCCGGCGTCCAGATTGGCGGGACCGTCGGGCTTGTCGGCGGACTGGATCATGTTGCGGGTCGAAATCGTAATCTCGCCGCGATGGTCGGTTCGACCGATCGCCTCGCGCGCATTGGTCACGATGTTGAGCAGCGCCATCTCCGCCTGGACGGGATCGATGCGGCAATTCCAGAGATTTTCCTCCAGCCGCTGGCGCAATATCACCGCCTCGCCCGCCGTGCGGTTCAGGATCGGCCGGAAATCCTCGATCAACTGGTTGAAGTTGAGCAGCCGGTCGCGCAGTTCCTGCTTGCGCGCGAAGGCGAGAAGCTGCTGGGTCAGCGTCGCGCCGCGTGCCGCCGCCGCGCCGATCGCCTCGACCGCGCGGCGCCCGCTCCGGTCGGTATCGCTGATCCGCGCCTCCAATATGTCGGAATAGCCGATGATGACCTGCAACAGGTTGTTGAAGTCGTGCGCGATGCCGCCGGTCAGCTTGCCGACCGCCTCCATCTTCTGCGCCTCGTGCAACGCATCCTCCGCCTCGCGACGGCGGGAAATGTCGAGCTGGCTGCTGAAGAAATACACCAGTTCGCCCGCATCGTCATAGACCGGGGAGACGAACAGCGCGTTCCAGAAGGTCGAACCGTTCTTGCGATAGTTGAGCAGTTCGACCGCGATCTCGTCGCGTCGTTCGACGGCCGCACGCACCTGCGCCACGACCTCGCGATCGGTTTCCGGCCCCTGCAGGAACCGGCAATTGGTGCCGAGAATCTCGTCCTCGGAATAGCCGGTCATGAAGCTGAACGCTTCGTTGCAGAAGACGATGGGGTTGTCGGGCTGACGCGGATCGGTGACGATCATCGGCATCCGCGTGGTCTTCACCGCCGCAAAGAAGATGTCCGACTGCCCCGAATGCGGCTGGCGCGCATCCGAGATGGGAGGCGACGACACGTGCGAACGCGTCGACTTTTCGGCATCGGGCGTTTCTGGCGTGACCGTCATGACCACCGAACCCAGCGCGGCGCGCACGGTTCCGTCCTGCGCCCGGACGTTACCCCGAAACGACGGAACCGCGGCGTCATGAAGGACTTAGGCCGGATCGACATTCAGGTTATTCTCCCCTCTCCCCTGGACAGGGGAGAGGGTTAGCGAAGCTTGCCAGCGTGCTGGCTAGCGCAGCTTGGGTGAGGGGTTGAGCGAGCCTCAAGGCTCGCGCGCTCTTCGAGCGCTTCACCCCTCACCCAGCTCCGACTAGGCCTTTGCTACGCAAAGACCAAGTCTGCGCAACCCTCTCCCCTCTAGGAGGGGCGAGGGATGGACAGGCATGGTTGAATGTCGATCGGGGGGCCTAGTGCCCTTCGCGCGTGATCCGTGCGATTTCGCGGGCGACCATCGATTCGACCATCGACGGCAGATTGCTGTCCAGCCACTCACGCAGCATGGGACGGAGCATCTCGCGGACCAGACCTTCCAGGGTGCCGTCGCTGCTCGGTTCGGGCTTGACCATCATGCGGCTGAGCGCCTCCAGAGAACCACGGCTGGCTTGAGCCGCGCGAGGCGACACGATCGCCTCTTCGCTAATGACATTGGACGGTGCCTCGACCTTGGCGGCCGGGGCCGTCGGGGCGGGCGTGGCGACCGGGGCGGGCTGCGGCGCGGCGACCTGCTGGACCGGCTCCGGCGCGGGAGCCATCGCCGCTTCGACCATCGGGCGAAGCGCCGATTCGGCGGCACGGGCGGCGGCGGCCTCAACCTTCATGCGGAGCGGCATCGGGTCGCTCAGCTCCAGCACCTCGGGCGATTCGCCCTCGTCGACCGGCGCGGGGACGGGGCGCGGCTGGCGACGCTGACGCGCAGGCACCTCTCCCTCCTCGGCGATGATCCTTTTGATCGAGGAGAGAATTTCCTCCATCGACGGCTCGGCGCTGACATCACCCATGACCGCAATCCCCATTGAAGCCCCCCAGGACCCCTGCCGACGTCATTGCCGGCTCGGTGCCGATGCACCTGTGGTTAATGCGGGGCTCCTGTCAACAGGCGCGTTCACATCTGCGTCGAGAGGACGTGTGATTGCAGCGGTTTGCGCGGGTGTTCCCGCCGTCGTACCGGCCACCGGCTCGGGCTCGCCGTCCCCGCCCCAATCGCTGATCTTGTTGCGGACCCGCCGATAATTGGCGACCGGATCGTAGAGCGCGCCGCCGTCGAGCCCCAGGTCCCGCGCCTCGGCATTGCCCATCGCGGCGATCAGCGCGAAACCGGCGACATAGGCGTCACGCCTGGCGGTCACCAACGTCACCTGGCTGTTGAGCAGTTCCTGCTCGGCATTGAGTATGTCGAGCACCGTGCGCGTGCCGACGCTGTTCTCCGCGCGCACGCCCTCCAGCGACAAGGAATTGGCCTGGACGGCCGACTCGGCGGACTGGATGACCTGTTGCGACGACTGCCACACCGCATAGGCGGAGCGGACCTGCGCCACGACCTGCCGCTCGGTGCCGGTCGCATTCTCCAGCGCCTGGCCGCGCAGCGCCTCTGCCTGGCGGACCTGCGCCGCAGGACGGCCGCCCTGGAACAACGGCAGGGTCAGCTGCGCGCCGACGGTGGCGTTGATTCCCGATGTCGGGACGTTCGGCACGTTGAGCGAACCGAGATAGTTGAAGTAATTCCCGCTCGATACCGCCGCGATCCGGGGCAGTCGGTTGGCACGCGCGACGCCGATGTCATAGCGCGTGGCGTCCGCCGACCGGCGCGCCGCGATCAATTGCGGATTCTGGTCGAGCGCGACCGCCACCGCCTGATTGGGCGAAGCGGGCAGCATCGGGAGCGCGGGCGGCTGTTCGAGACCGACCGGCGCGACGCCGACCACCGCGACATAATTCTCCCGGCTGGAGATCAGATTGGCCTGGGCCGACTGAAGCTGTGCGCGCGCCTGCGCCAGACGCGCCTCCGACTGCGCGACGTCGGTACGTGTCAGATCGCCGACCTGGAACCGGTCGCGCGAGGCGCGCAGGTTCGTCTGGAGCACATTGACGTTGACCGTGTTGAGATTGACGATTGCCTCGTCGCGGATGACGTTCATATAGGTGGCAACGACATTGGTGAAGAGATCGGCCTCCACCCCGCGAAGCTGCGCCCGCCCGGCATCGACCCGCGTCTCCGCGGCGCGCACCGCGTTCTTGACCGCCCCGCCCTGATACAGCGGCACCGACAATTGCAGTGCGCCGGTCCCGAGCCGTTCAGGGTTGAGGAAGTTGTTGTTCGCGACGACGATATTGTCGGTGATCTGCGCCTGCGACTGGAGCGACGGCAGGCCGCTGGCCCGCGCGATCGGGACATTCTCATCGGTGGCGCGCTGCGCCGCGCGCTGACCGGTGATCGCCGGGTTTGACTGGTACGCCCGCACCATCGCCTCGCGCAATGTCTCCGCCGAAGCCGCTCCGGCCAGCAACAAAGCCGAGCCGATCAGAACGCCGGAGGTGAGCGAAGACGTCAGGTGCAGGCGCATGGTCCCTCAGAACTGGAAGACGCGAGGACGGGCGAAGCCCGGCAGGATGGTGCATTCGGCATCGGCGAAGGCGCGGACGCCGTGGCCGCCTTCGGTCCGGCGACCGCTGGCCAGTCGGGTGACGCCGTTCTCGACCAGACCGGTGACGATGCGGCCGCCGATCTTGACCTGCTCGACCAGGGCGGCAGGCAGGTCCTCGACCGCGCCGTCAATCACCAGCACGTCATATGGCGCGCCCGCTTCGTGGCCCGCGGTCAGCGGCGCTTCGACCAGCGTGACATTGCTCTCGCCCGCCAGCGCGGTGCGCGCGGCGGCGACCAGTTCGGGCTGCTCCTCGACCGCGACGACATCGGCGACGATGCCGGACAGCAGCGCGGCCGTGTAGCCGGTGGCGGCGCCGATCAGCAGCACGCGATCCCCGGACTCCAGATAGGCCTCGGTCAGCAGGCGACCCGTCGCCATCGGCAGGTTGATCGCACGACCGTGGCCGAGGTCCAGCGTGCCGTCGCGATAGGCGACCGGGCGCAGTGCCTCGGGCGTGAAGTCCTCGCGCGGAAGGCGCGCCATCGCGGCCACGACCCGCTGGTCACTGACGGCGGTGGTGCGCAACTGGCTAGCCACCATCGCGTGCCGCATCGCGTTGAAATTCGAGGAGTCAGTGCTGGTCGTCATCATGGCTCATCCCTGTCGCACAGCCGTTTTAGTTGTGCAATACACTAAATTGGTTCCCGCCGCTTCTATCGCGCAAGGCCATATCCGCCAAGCGGACTGGTTAGTGCGCCTGCCGCAATTTGGCGAGATCGACCGGATCATAGCGCTGAGCAGGGTGCGCGAATGACCATCCGCAGCCACGCGGGCATGATCAGGACATCATCGCCGAAGCGGTTCTGCGCTTACGTCGGGCATCGGCCAATGAGGCGACGACGAAAGTCATGAAGGCGGAAAATGCCGCCGCCAGCAGATAGGTCGTGTAGGCACCGCTATATCGGCTCCAAACCGCAGCCAGCGCGTAGGTCAGCCACGCGCTTACGACATAGCAAGGCAAAGTATGCCGCCCGATACATGCGAGCGCTCGCAACGGCGCGATTTTCGAAAGGGCGGGGACGAGCGCCAGCAGACCGCCATAAAAGAACATGATCAGCGCCGCGTGCATAAGACGCAGAGCTCCCATGTTACCTTTGGACGTTAGAAGGGCGTAATCGGGAATCGCCTGCTCGACATGCAAAACCTTGAGCAGCGCAAATGCAATCACCGCCGTGAAAAGCGCGGCGACAGCGATCCAATTGCGGTGAAAATATCGGAACGTGATTTCATGCCCCCGAGCTGAACCAAATACCATGGGCAAGAAGAACACGATCTGCCACGCGGCGGGATTGAAGTTCCATTCGAATATCTTGGGATCGAACAGCCGCAACGCGGCGGCGAGCTGGCATAAGGCCCAGACCCCAACCGACAATGCTACGAGTGACGTCGCAGATCGCCGATGGAGCCACAGCGCGGCAGGGGTCAAGATCATCAATATGACGTAGAGCTGGAGCACATCCAGAAGCGCCGGCGCACGCAACAGCGTGAGAAACTGCAATAGCCCGAGCCATGGCCGTTCCTGCAACGTTTCCGCATGCCAGGACGAGGCCTCATGGGGGCTCATCAAGGCCAGGAGCGGCAATGTCGCCAAGAACAATAGGAGATTATACACGTACAGCTTGCGCGCACGTTGCAATACGGCTCGGGCGCCATCCCGCCTCCGACTGTACACGAAGCCGACCATATATCCCGACATCGCGACGAACGTTGCCGCCGACGAAGAGTAGCCCAGATGCGTTGGCGTCGGGATGTCGATATATTCGAGGCCGTAGATCCGGAAGGCTACGCTGACATGGTTGATCGCGATGACGAGCATGGCAAAGCCGCGGATGATATCCAGCCGCGTCTCGCGCTCAATTCCGCCGCTCGCCATCTCGCCCTCCCAAGCGATTATTAGGACAGGCCTCCTGCACGACCACACGGGATCAAGACCAGCGGCTAATCAATTGAATTGTCCCAAAAAGGGGCCGATTGACCAAAGCCGATCAGGCGCCCCTCTCGCCATCGCGTCTCGACTGGGCCACGCCCGATGGCCGATCCGGGCAGGCGGCGCGCGTCATATTCCAAGACTCCGCCGATGGTCTGCGGAGCCCTGATATTTGGCAGCGCCTTGAGGTCGGTGCCCTGCTTCTCCAGCCCATGGGGCGCTTGGCCTCAAGCCGGTCCGAATCGACAAAAGGGCGTACTTTTTGAGGACGACGGCCTACTCGCGGTTGACAGCGGATCAAAAACCGCAGAAACGCCCGCCTCCCACGCATCGAGGCGCGATGGCGGAGTGGTGACGCAGAGGACTGCAAATCCTTGCACCCGGGTTCGATTCCCGGTCGCGCCTCCAGATGACGATACCCGTGTTGCCGCCACCCATGAGGCGGAACGGCAAGCAGAATGTGCTGACCGGCAAAGGGGCGGGTTCTTCCGATAGCGCGATGAGCGTGTACCGTTCGGCGCATGTTGAACGATCACGATCGCGTCGAAACCACGCGGGGCCCCGTCCATGGGACGGTCAAGGACGGCGTGCGCCACTTTCTCGACCTCCCTTATGCCGCCGCGCCGGTCGGGGCGAAGCGATTCGCGCCGCCGTCCCCTGCCGCGCCGTGGGGCGACGTGCGAACCGATATAGTGCCCGGCGCCAACGCACCGCAGGTGACGCGCGCCGCGCCGGGGCTGGACGCCGCGCCGCTGATCGGAACCGGTTGGGTGAAGGGTGACGACTATCTGACGCTGAACGTGTTGCGTCCGGCCGACGACCGGACCGGCCTTCCGGTCATGGTGTTCGTGCATGGCGGTGGCTTCATCGTGGGCAGCAAGGATGCGAGCGTCCAGAACGGCGCCAGTTTCGCGCGTGACGGGATCGTCTATGTCGCGATCAATTATCGCATGGGGGTCGACGGTTTCCTGCCGATCCCCAGCATTCCTACCAATCTGGGACTGCGCGACATGCTTGCGGCGCTCGCCTGGGTGCGCTCGGAGATTGCCGCATTCGGCGGGGATCCAGCCAATATCACGCTGTTCGGCGAGTCCGCGGGGGCGATGGCCATCGCCGATCTGGTCACCTCTCCTCTGGCCAAGGAATTGTTCCGGCGTGCGATCATCCAGAGCGGACACGGCGCGATGACCCGCCCGATCCCGGTCGCGCGCCGACTGGTCGACAGGCTCGCCAAGCTTCTGCGGATCGCGCCGACCCGCGAAGGCTTCGCCGCGATATCGACCGAGGACATGCTCGCCGCCGTGGAGACGGTATCCGCCCCGACCGCGCGGATCGACCTTCGCGATGCGGAGGGCCGCGAACCCGTGTTCGGCATCAGCCGGTTCGTGCCCGTCCATGGCGACGACGTCCTGCCCGAGCCGCCGCTCGATGCGCTGCGCAAGGGTGCGGGCGCGGAGATCGACATATTGATCGGCAGCAATGCGGAGGAGATGAACCTCTACCTCGTGCCGAGCGGCGTCCGCGCCAGGATCGGTCGCCTGCTTGCGTGGTTCGTGCTGCGCCGGTCGCAGCCCAAGGCGTGGCGCGTCCTCAATGCCTATGGCGCGCGGCACCGCCCGGCGGGGATGGCCCTGACCGAGGCGATGAGCGATCTGGTCTTCCGCTGGCCCGCACGGCGGTTCGCCGAGGAGCATCGCGGGCGAACCCATGTCTATGAGTTCGATTGGCGGTCGCCCGCCTTTCGCGGCGAGCTCGGCGCATGCCATGCCGTCGAATTGCCGTTCGTCTTCGACTCGCTCGCCTCGACCACGGGCCCGACCGGGCTGCTCGGCGAGAACCCGCCACAGGCGCTGGCCGATCGCACCCACCGGCTATGGGTCGATTTCGCGCGTGACGGGACATTGCCCTGGGCGCCGTTCGACCGGGAGACCCGCCAGGTCTATCGGATCGCCGCCGATGCCGTGGTGCATGAGCCGCGCATGGCCGCCGCCGACTTTCTGCCCTGAGGAGCGCCCCGATGTACGCAAACCGTTTGTGCCTGGATGGCCGCACCGCCTTCGTGACCGGCGGCGGCCAGGGAATCGGCCTGGCCTGTGCCGATGCGCTGGCCGAATTCGGTGCGCGCGTGACCATCGCCGACCGCGACGAGGCGATCCTGGAACGCGGCCTGACCGACTTGCGCGACAAGGGCTATGACGTAGAGGGGGTGGTGCTCGACGTCACGCGCAGCGCCGAGGTGAGCGCCATCGCCGACCGATTGGGCGGCGCCGATATTCTCGTCAACAATGCCGGCATCGCGCGCAGCGAGACCGCCGCCGAGGAGGTCGCCGACGAGCATTGGCTGAACGTCCTCGACGTCAATCTGAACGGCACCTTCTGGTGCGCGCGGGCCTTCGGGCGGCACATGCTGGCCAGGGGCAAGGGCGCGATCGTCAATATCGGCTCCATGTCGGGGTTCATCGTCAACCGCCCGCAACCGCAAAGCTATTACAACGCGTCCAAGGCGGCGGTACACCAGTTGACCAAGAGCCTGGCCGCCGAATGGGCCGATCGGGGCGTGCGCGTCAACGCGGTCGCACCGACCTATATCGCGACACCGCTCAACGCTTTCGCGGACCGATCGAGCGAGATGTATCGCCGCTGGATCGACGGAACGCCGCAGGCGCGGCTCGGCGAGGCGCGCGAAGTCGCGTCGATCGTCCACTTCCTGGCCAGCGACGCCGCCAGCCTGATGACCGGCAGCATCGTACTGGCCGATGGCGGTTATTCCTGCTGGTAGGCCAAGTGCGAGAGCCGATCGGCATAGTCGGCCGACCTTTCATATAGGTCTGAAAGACGGCATAGCTATCTGACAGGTGGACGACCACGATCCACCATAGTCGGAGAGGTTCTGCATGCGTCGTTCGCTGTTCGCGCTGTCCACCGCGCTCGCCCTCGTCATCCCGGCCCTGGCCGCCGCTCAGACGAGCGATCCTCAGGGGGCCGTATCCACCGACCGGGGAACGGCGGGGGATCCGCAAACCGACAGCCGGACCGCCGCCGACACGCCCGCCTCCGACGTGGTGGTCACCGCCCGCCGCCGCGAGGAGCGGCTGCAGGACGTGCCGATCGCCGTCACCGCGATCACCGGCGACACCATCAAGCAGCAGCAGTTGGTCGTGGTACGCGACGTCGCGGCCTATACGCCGGGTCTCAACATCAATTCGGACTCGGTGGGCCGCGCCTTCGTCTCGATCCGTGGCATCGGCACCACGCTGATCGACACGGTTCAGCCGGGCGTCGGCATCTTCATCGACGGCATCTATCAGCCGAACACGACCTACCTCAATTCGCCACTGGTCGATGTCGCGCGGGTCGAAGTGCTTCGCGGTCCGCAGGGTACGCTGTTCGGCAACAATACGCTGGGCGGTGCGATCAACGTCGTCACGCGCCAACCCTCCAACGAATGGCAGGGCCGTATCGACGGCGCGCTGGCGGGCGGCGACAACTACGCCTCGGTCTCGGGCAGCGTCTCCGGCCCGATCGTCAAGGACGTGCTCCAGTTCCGGATCGGTGCGGCCTATCACACCGAGGACGGGTTCCAGCGCAACCTGCTGGCGGGCGGCGATCAGAACCCGCTGGAAACCAGGAGCATCAACGGCACGCTCCGCTTCGTCCCGGCGTCCTGGGCGCGCTTCACCCTGAACGGCAGCTATGACCGGGTATTCGGTGGCGCGACCCCCTATTTCAACGTGCAGGGTCCGCGCGACTATACGCTGGACGGCCGCACCAACCAGCGCAGCCTGGCCACGATCGACTATTATGCGGCCAACCTGAAGGGCGAGTTCGACGTCGACAGCCTGAAGACCACGATCACCGCGATCGGCGCGTATAACCAGTCCGACTATAGCGGCGCGGGCGACGCCGATTACAGTCCGTTCGATTTCTTCCGCTCGACCAGCAACCGCACGCTCAAGACGTACACGGGCGAGGTCCGCTTCGACACCAAATGGAGCAGCCGATTCACGACGTTGATCGGCGCCTTCTACGCCAAGTCGAATACCGACAGCAGCGGCACCACCACCGTCGTGCCCGCCAACCTGACCGTGCCGTCGTCGGCGACCGCCGAGAACGAGAATATCGCGTTGTTCGGCACCGGCTTCCTGGATCTGGGCGACGGGCTCGATCTGGCGGTCGGCCTGCGATACGACCATCAGCGGCTGAGCGCGTCGACCGCCGGTCTTCCCGCCGCCTACAAGGCCGATCAGTGGCAGCCGCGCGCGACGCTGACCAAGCGCTGGACGCCCGATTTCATGACCTATGCCTCGGTCGCGCGCGGGGCGCGTGGCGGCGGGCAGAACGGTCCGGGCGCGCCGAACCTGATCTACAAGGGCGACACCGTCTGGACCTATGAGATCGGGTCGAAGGCATCCGCGCTGGACGGCCGACTGACCGCCAATGTCGCGGCCTTCTACAACGACTACAAGAACTTCATCGGCGCGAACGCGCTGGCGCCCTCGACCATCCTGAACCCCGCGACCGGCCAGCCGGTCGGGTTCGTCGCGATCAACCTCAATTCGGGCGATGTGCAAAGCTATGGCGCGGAGGCGGAACTGTCGTTCAACGTCACCCGGCTGTGGCGGCTCTATGCCAACGCGACGCTGCTCCACGCGCGGGTGACCGACGCCGGCGAATTCCGGGCGACGACGGGCTATGCCTATCCCGGCGACCGCATCCTGTTCGTACCCGATGCAAACTATGCCGTCGGCACCAATGTCCGCTTGCCCTTCCACCGCGATCAGGCGCTGGTCCTCGACGCCAATGTCGTCGCCAAGGGCAGCCGGACCGGCGCCTCGCTCGACGCCGCCTCGGTGCCGGTGCTGGCCCCCTATCACCTCGTCAACGCCTCGCTAACCTGGTCGGGCGGTCCGCTCGACGTCGGGCTGTTCGCGACCAACCTGTTCGACGAGAAATATCTCGAGACCTATCTCGACTCCTCGCTCCTTCGCCGCGCCGGGCTGCCCGCGCCGCTGGTTTCCAACCTCGCCGTCCAGACGCCGCGCCGCCGCGTCGGTCTGCGCGCCACGGTCCGTTTCTGACATGGAACACACCCCCCGCCCCCTTCGCCGTCCGTTGAGCGAGACGTTCGTCGCGACGCTCGAGCATCGCTTCGGCCCGTCGCTGGATCTCGGCGAGAGCATCCGCCGACAGCACGGCACCAGCGAGGCGCATTTCGCCGAAGCGCTTCCCGAAGCGGTCGTCTTCGCGCGCTCGACCGAGGATGTCGCCGACTGCGTCCGCCTCTGCGTCGCGGCGGGGGTGCCGATCGTGCCCTTCGGTGCGGGCACCTCGATCGAGGGCAATGCCCTGCCCATCCATGGCGGCGTCTGCATCGACCTGTCGCGCATGGACGCGGTGCTGGCGATCCGGCCCGAGGATTTCGACTGTACGGTTCAGGCGGGGTGTCGACGCGAGGCGCTGAACGCCGATCTGCGCGACACCGGGTTGTTCTTCCCGATCGATCCGGGCGCCAATGCGACGATCGGCGGCATGGCCTCGACCCGCGCGAGCGGCACCAACGCGGTACGCTACGGCACGATGCGCGAGGCGGTCCTGTCGCTGACCGTCGTCACCGCCGATGGCAACGTCATCCGCACCGGCACGCGCGCGCGCAAGTCGGCGGCGGGCTACGACCTGACGCGGCTGTTCGTCGGGTCCGAGGGCACGCTCGGCATCATCACCGAGGTGACGCTGCGCTTGCATCCGATACCGGAGCAGATCTCCTCGGCCGTCTGCGGATTCGAGACGCTTCACGGCGCGGTCGACACCGTCGTTCAGGCGATCCAGTGCGGCATCCCCCTCGCCCGTGTCGAGATCCTCGACGACCGGCAGATGGCGGCGGTCAATCGCTGGTCGAAGCTCGATCTGCCCGAGGTGACGACCCTGTTCTTCGAATTCCATGGCAGCCCGGCCGGGGTCGCCGAGCAGGTCGAGACGGTGGCGGCGCTGGCGGAGGCGAATGGCGGTGGCGCCTTTGCCTGGTCGAACAAGCCGGAGGAACGCGCCCGGCTGTGGAAGGCGCGGCACGAGGCCTATTATGCGGCGGTCGGCGTGCGGCCGGGGGCGGTCGGCTGGACCACCGATGTATGCGTACCGATCAGCCGCCTGCCCGAATGCATCCTGGCCACCCGCGCCGACATCGACGCGGGGACCGTGCCCGCGGCGATCCTGGGGCATGTCGGCGACGGCAACTTCCACGTGATCTTCGCGATCGATCCCGCCGCCCCTCACGAATTCGCCGAGGTGGAGGCGATCAACCGGCGGCTGGTGGAGCGTGCGATCGCGATGGACGGCACCTGCACCGGCGAACATGGCATAGGCCTGGGCAAGCAGGACTGGCTGGTCGCCGAGATGGGCGACGCGGTGGAGACGATGCGCGTGCTGAAACGCGCGCTCGATCCCGCCAATCTGATGAACCCCGGCAAGATCTTCGCGCTGTGACCGCCGCCGTGATGACCGCCCCGCGCGGCGGCGCCACGCGCGCCCTGCCCTCGCTGCTCGCGCTGACGCTCGCGATGGCGATCGGGTTCACCATGATGGGATCGTTCGGCACGGTTCAGGAAAGCGCCAAGGCCGAACTCCACCTGAGCGACACGATGCTCGGCGTGATCCAGGGCGTCAGCGCGGCGGTGGCGCTGGTCGTCTGCTCGATCCCGATCGGACTGTTGGTCGACCGGTTCAACCGGGTGCGGCTGCTGCTGGCGCTGGCGGTGTTGTGGACGCTCGGCACGATGCTGACCGCGATCGCGGGCAGCGCGACCATATTGTTCCTCGCCCGAGTCCTCACCGCGACCGGCACGACCGGCGCACTGACCTGCGCGCTGTCGCTGACCGCCGATCTGTGTCCGCCGCAGCAGCGCGGGCGGGCGATGCTGCTGGTCAATCTGGGCAAGATCATCGGCATCGCCGCCGCCTTCGCGGTCGGCGGCACGCTGTTCGGCTTGATCGAGCGTGGAGCCATGCCGTCGATCGGCGCGCTGACACCATGGCGGGGCGTGCATGTCGCGATGGGTCTGGCGGGGCTTGTCCTGATCCTCCCGCTCGCCCTCTTGCGCGAGCCCGCGCGGCAGGAGGTCACCGCCGCCAGCGGTGCGCCCCTGGGCGTCATGGCTCGTGAGCTATGGGCGCGCCGGGCGTTCCTGGCGCCGCTGTTCGTCGGTCAGGTCGCGGTCGTCATGGCCGACAACGCCGCGCTGGTCTGGGCCGCACCGGTGCTGACCCGCCGCTTCGGCCTGCAACCCGCCGACTTCGCCGGATGGATGGGGGCACTGGTCCTGGGCAGCGGCTTCATCGGCACGCTGCTCGGCGGATTCGCCGCGGATTACGGACAGAAGAGCAAGCGACGCGGCAGCCTGCTCCTCGGCGCGGTGGTGGCCGCCATCATCGGCGTTCCCGCCGCCCTTTTTCCCGTCGCACCGGACACGGTGTGGTTTGGCATCGCCTTCGCCGTCCTGTCGCTTTGCGGCGCGATCACCGGCCTCATCACCTCGGTCGCGCTGACCGTCCTGATCCCGAACGAATTGCGCGGGCTGTGCATCGGCGCATTCATCGCCTTCGCCGGGCTGATCGGTTTCGGCATCGCGCCCTCGCTCGTCACCGCGATCAGCGGCTGGCTCGGTGGCGAGGCTCGACTTGGGTCCGCGCTGGCGATCGTCGGCGTCGCGACCGGTGTCCTGGCCGTCGCGGGTTTCGGCATGGCGATGCGAACGGCCCCACGAAATGCTGTTGACGAACCTATCTGAAAGGTTCAGCGTGACGGCAACAAGGGAGGATGGGATGACCCTGAAGCAACGGATCGACGTTTCGCCGGACATGCTGTCCTTCGTGGGCGGCGGCGCGGTGGAGATGGTCGATCTGCCACCAGGCGCGCTGGTCCTCTGCTTCCGCCTGGGCGATGCGCCGGTGATCCGGATCGGCACGGACATGGACGATGCCGAAGACGCGGTGGTCGTGCTGGCGGTGACCGCCGATGCCTGTCACCGGTTGTTCGGATCGGTGCCCGCACCGTGCCGGACCTGGCATCTGCCCGCCGACCTCGCCCTGCTGGCCGTTGCGATCCGCGACTGTCCCTTGGCGGAGCCCGCTCGCCGGGCATTGCGGCTCGCCAAGAGTATCGAATTGCTATGCGCGACCTTCACCCATCTGGGCGCCGGGGCGCTGATCGCGGCGACGGGAACGCGTGACCTGTCCGAGCGCGATGCCGCGCGCCTCGCGGCCGCGCGACGGCTGGTCGACGAACGGTGGCAGGAGAAGCTGACGCTCGACGGCATCGCGCGGGCCTGCGGACTCAACCGCGCCAAGCTGACACGCGGCTTTCGACAGGTCTTCGGCTCGACCGTGGCAGACGCGATCGCGACCCGCCGTCTGGAGGGGGCGCATCAATTGCTGATCGCGACCGATCTGCCGGTATCGTCGATCGGCTATCGCTGCGGCTATTCCAACAATGCCAGCTTCACCCGCGCCTTTTCGCGCCGCTATGGTGTCGCGCCGACCCGCGTGCGCCTGATGGACGTCGCGGCATGACCCCGGCCATCCGCATGGCCGATGGCGGCTCGCTCGTCGACCGCGCCGTCCGGCAGATCCGCGACCATATCCGCAATCAGGACCTCAAGGTCGGCGACACCCTGCCCGGCGAGGCGAAGTTCGCCGAAGAGCTGGGCGTCAGCCGGGCGGTGATGCGCGAGGCCTTCGGCGCGCTCGCGGCGCTTCGCCTGATCGATGTCGGCAATGGTCGCCGCGCGCGCGTGGGGGCGATCGACGGATCGGTGATGGGCACCTCGCTCGACCATGCGGTCTCGACCGCGCAGGTGTCGGTCGGCGAAGTCTGGGAGGTTCGGCGCACGCTGGAGCTGCGCACCGCCGGGCTCGCCGCGCTCAACTGGAGCGGCGACGATGCCGGTGCGATCGTCGGCGCGGCGAAGGCCATGCAGGCGGCCTCCACCATCGAGGAGGTGACCCAGCACGACATCGTCTTTCACCAAGCGATCGCACGGGCGAGCGGCAACATGCTGTTCCTGCAGATCGTGCGATCCTTCGCGCCGCTGATGACCGTCGCCGTCCCTCGCGCCTGGGACACGCGCGATACCGAATCCGCTCGTGCCGAGGTTCTCCACCGTCACCAGCAGATCGCCGAAGCCATTGCGGATCGCGATGCCGATGCCAGCACCGCGCTGATGGACGCGCATTTCGATCACGCCATCGCAAAGGTGCTGTAACCGGCAGGTCGCCGTCACTCGGCGGGCAGCGACTTCAGGCGCGCCTCGACCAGCGGGGCGATGCGGTCGGCGACACGGTCGACACCGCGCGCATTGGGGTGGACGCCGTCGGGCAACATAAGCTGCCGGTTGCCGAGGACGCCCTGAAGGATGAAGGGATCGAGCACCGCGTCATGCCCCCGCGCGAGATCGGGCCAGATCGCGTTGAAGCGCGCGGCATAGTCGGGACCGAGATTGGGCGGTGCCATCATCCCGGTGAGCAACACCGGAATGCGACGCTTGGCCAGTTCGTCGAGCATCGCGGTCATGTTCGCGCGCGTTTCCGCCGGGCTCAGCTGACGCAGCACGTCGTTACCGCCCAGGCCCAGCATCACGAGGTCGGGCTTGGGGCTCAGTCGATCCAGCGTATAGGCCAGGCGGCGACGGCCATCGGCGGTCGTATCGCCCGACACCCCCGCATTGACCACGGTCGCATTCATGCCCTGCGCCCCTAGACGCGCCTGGATCGCGTCCGGCAAGCTCTCGCCCCGACGCAGGCCGTAACCCGCATAGAGGCTGTCACCGAACGCCAGGACCGTCCGCTTCGGCCCCGTCACCGCGACCTTCGCGCTCGGTGTCGGACGGGGGGCCGGTTCGGCGATGTTGGATACGGCGGCGGCATCGTCGCGCGGCGCCTGGCAGGCGGATAGCAACGCCGCTTGGATAAGTGCGGCACCGGCCGCATAAGGCGTCTTCGACATCGTCTCTTTCGGAATCCTCGGCCACATGATCGCACCCGATATGGTCATCCGCGCGTCGGATGTAAGGTTGACGCTGGGCGGTGCCGCCCCGGTCGAGATCCTCAAGGGCGTCGACCTGGCCGTCGCCGAGGGGGAAAGCCTGGCGCTGCTCGGCGCTTCCGGATCGGGCAAATCCTCGCTGATGGCGATCCTGGCGGGACTGGAGCGCCCGACCTCCGGCCAGGTCATGGTCGCGGGGATCGATTTCGTCGCCATGGGCGAGGACGGGCTGGCCGTTGCGCGCCGGGGTCGGATCGGGATCGTTCTCCAGGCCTTCCACCTGCTTCCGACGATGACCGCGCGTGAGAATGTCGCGGTGCCGATGGAGCTGGCGGGCGACCGCGACGGGTTTGCCCGTGCCGAGGCCGAACTCGCCGCGGTCGGGCTGTCGCACCGGCTTGACCATTATCCGGCGCAATTGTCGGGTGGCGAGCAGCAGCGGGTGGCGATCGCCCGCGCGCTGGCCCCCCGCCCCCGCATCGTCTTCGCCGACGAACCCACCGGCAATCTTGACGCCGCGACCGGCGCCCGGATCATGGACCTGCTGTTCGAGCGACGCGCCGCGACCGGCGCGACGCTGGTCGTCATCACCCACGACTCCGCACTCGCACAACGCTGCGACCGTGTCGTCGCGCTGGCCGATGGCCGGATCGTCGCATGACCGGCTGGCCGCTGGCCTGGCGATTGGCGCGACGCGAATTGTCCGCGCGCTTCCGGGGACTGCGCCTGCTGTTGCTCTGCCTCTTCCTCGGGGTTGGCGCGCTGGCCGCGATCGGCAGTCTGGGTCAGGCGATCGATCGGGAACTGGCGGCACGCGGACGCGGCCTGCTCGGCGGTGATGTCGAATTCTCGGTCTCGCAACGTCTGGCCGATCCCGCGGAACTGTCGGCGATGGCGGCGAGCGGTCGGGTATCGGAAACCGTCCGGATGCAGTCGATGGCCGTGACCGCCAGCGGGGCGACCGCACCAATTCAGCTCAAGGCGGTCGACCGCGCCTATCCCCTATATGGCCGACTGACGCTGGCCGACGGGCGGACGGTGACGGCACCGGCGGACGACATGGTGTGGATAGGCCGCGCGCTGGCGGAGCGTCTGGGAGTCGCACCGGGGGCCATGCTCCGCTTCGGCACCGCCAGCTTCCGCATCGGCGGCATCATCGGCGACGAGCCCGATCGGCTCGGCGAGGGCTTTACGCTGGGGCCCGTCGCGATCCTGTCGCGCGCCGGACTCGACCGGACGGGTCTGATCCAGCCGGGCAGTCTTTATGACACGCGATACCGGATCGCCGCGTCGGGTGATCCCGCCCGCATCGCCCGTGGCTTCGAACGTCGCTTCGCCACCGCCGGATGGGAGAGCAAGACCCGCGACCGCGCCTCGCCGGGGGCCAGCCGCTTCATCGCACGGATGGGCGAATTCCTGACGCTGGTCGGGCTCGCCGCGCTGGTCATCGCGGGGATCGGCATCGGCAACGGGGTCAGTTCCTATCTCGAGGCGCGACGCGACAATATCGCCACGCTCAAGATCCTGGGTGCGACGTCGGGCATGGTCGCGCGCATCTATCTGCTCCAGCTTCTCAGCGTGTCGGCGACCGGCATCGGGCTAGGTATCGCGGCGGGGGTCCTCGCGGTGCCTGTTGCCGGAGCGGCCATGGCCCGGCTGTTGCCGGTCGCGCCGGGACTGGTCATCGTGCCCGGCCCGCTGTTGCTGGCGGGTGCCTATGGGCTGCTGATCGCCCTCGCCTTTTGCGCACCTCCCCTCACGGCGGCCGGTCGCATACCGGCGGCCGCGCTGCTTCGCGGTGCCCTCGACCGACGTTCGGGCGGCGGCTGGCGGGGTATCGCCTGGGCGCTGGCGGCGGGCGTGCCGATCCCGGTGCTGGCGCTGGTGACGACCGAGCGCCCAGCCTTTACCGCCGCCTTTCTCGGCGCGACCGTCGCAAGCCTTGCCATATTGTTCGGCATCGGCGCGCTGATCCGTGGCATCGCCGCGCGTGCCCCCCGCCCGCGCCAGCCGCTCGCCAGGCTCGCTCTGTCCGCGCTGCATCGCCCCGGCGCGCGGACCGTATCGCTCGTC
This sequence comes from Sphingomonas sp. Leaf21, assembly GCF_916858675.1. Lineage (GTDB taxonomy): Bacteria > Pseudomonadota > Alphaproteobacteria > Sphingomonadales > Sphingomonadaceae > Sphingomonas. The sequence goes on along the minus strand of NZ_CAKASM010000020.1, from coordinate 1,389 downwards.
GTCGCGCTGGGGCTGGGGCTTACCCTGTTCGTCCTCCTCGCAACCATAAGGACGAGCATCGACGGCAATATCCGACAGTCGATCCCCGACCGCGCGCCGACGCTGTTCGCCCTCGACGTACCACCGGAGCGCGCGGGAGAATTCCGACAGATCATTCGCAGGCTGGTGCCGAGCGCGCGGATCGCGACCGTACCGCTGATGCGGGGTACGATCACCGGCTATGGCCGGACCCGCGTCGCCGACCTGACGACCATCCCCGAAGGCGCCTGGGCGCTACGTGGCGAGCGCGGGCTGACCTTCGCATCGACCCTGCCGCCCGGCAGCACGTTGACCGCCGGGCATTGGTGGTCCGCCACCGAAGCACGACAGAGCCTGGTTTCCGTCGACGAGCGACTGGCCAGTGCCTTGAATCTCAGGATCGGCGATCCGCTGACCATTTCCGTGCTGGGGATCGAGCGGACCGCACGGATCGCCTCGTTCCGCCGGATCGCGTGGGACACGCTCGGCTTCAATTTCGTCATGGTCTTCTCGCCGGGAGCGCTGAGCGACGTGCCGCATAATCTGGCGGCGACGATCGACATGCCCGCCGCCAAGGCATCGGCCGTCACCGATGCGCTGCTGCCACGCTTTCCCTCGACGTCGGTGGTCGAGGTCGGATCGGTCCTGCGCCAGGTGCAGGAGATCGTCCGTCAGGTCGCGACCGCCATCACCGCCGCAGCCGGTGTCGCGGTCGTCGCCGGCCTGGCCGTCCTGCTCGGCGCGATCGCGGCGGCCCGTGCCGCTCGCACCTATGACGCCGTCCTGCTCAAGGTCCTCGGCGCCACCCGTCGGCAGATCCTGCTCAGCCAGGCAATCGAATATGCGTTGCTGGTTGGCGCGGTCAGCGTGACGGCGCTGATCCTGGGAACCGCCGGGGGCTGGTTCGTCGTCACCCGCGTCTTCGAATTCGACTGGCTGCCAGACTGGTCCCTCGTCGCCGCCGTGCTGGCGCTCGGCGCGGGCGTGACCATGGCGATCGGTCTGCTCGGTACACTCCCGGTCCTGCGTGCCCGCCCAGCCAAGGCGTTACGTCAGCTATAGCTCGTCATCCCCGACAGAGGGTGTCCGGCCACACAAACGATCCGACATCCGATCGATTCCGCCGTGAACCAGCCGTCATGTCGGCGAGCAAACACGGTTCACCACCGCCAAGCGTGATCCCCCGCGCAGGCGGGGGCCCCGTGTTCGGAGCGGACGCCGTCGCGCCCCTCAGTCGAAGGCTCGGTATCGGACGGCTGGCGCGGTGTCTGGACGCGAAAAAGCCCGCCTTGGATGGGGCGGGCTGTGTGTGGTGTGGTTGCGGGGGCAGGATTTGAACCTGCGGCCTTCAGGTTATGAGCCTGACGAGCT
>NZ_CAKASM010000019.1 GCF_916858675.1 Sphingomonas sp. Leaf21 | reverse complement strand
AAATTGGGTTTCCCCATCGTCGCCTCCTGTCCTCAAAATTAGGACCCGAGGCGTCCAGAAATCTAGGGGCTACTCAGACCTCGCGCGCGAGGTCTGCTCGCGCATCCACGTCATGCCCTTCATCAGCATGACCGAAGAGGAGTTCGACCGTCCGAATCCGAGCCTCTTCTCCTCGGACGGCGCATGGGGGCCGTCCGAGACGATGAAGGCCATTCGCGTCTTCATCACCGACTGGAACAAGGGGGCAGAGCGGCCGGAAGACCGGATCCTCGGCGTCGTCATGGATTCGGCGACATCGATGGCGGGCTTCGACTCCAATGCGGCAGATGCGGTCACCAACTTCTTCTTCTACATGAACCGCCTGTGCCAGGCGCTCGATATCTTCTGGATCATCATCGGCCATACGCCCAAGGCACCTAGGTTCGACCCCAATGATCCGGATATTGATGCTGCCGCCCGCCTACGCGGTGTCGCGCTGTGGACAACTGCGCCGCGCACAACCATCGAGGTGCGTCTGGCCCAGGGTCCTCGGTTCCGCGGCAACAAGCCCGCCAAGGGCAAGAAGACTGCGCCATTCGAGGCCAAGCCGGTCCTTGATGCCGGTTTAGCGGCGAGTGCCGACGAGGTCGTCATCGTGCGCCTCGCGAAATCGAACTTCCACGATTCGCACCGGGGTAAGCATTTCCTGGTTCGGCGGCCGGGTGGGATGTTCGAAGACGTCACCCATCGCCTCTCCCCGGAAGCCGTGGATGAGGCGAACGAGGAGCCCGACGATGAAGTCATTGAACCCGCCGTCACGCTGGAGGACGGAACCTATGCCATGTGGCAACTGATCTGCGCGCTGACCGACGCCAGGGCAGGCAAAGCAGTCAGTGCTCATGCTCTGTGGCAGAAGCGTGAGGAGCACATCGGTGCCATCCCCAATCTCAAGACGATCAAAGCGATCGGCAACACCGATGGCATGCCGCGCGAAGGTGCGCTGAACTGGCATCTGGAACGACTCCGCCATCACGGCCTACTCATCAAGCATGGGCGTCCTTACAAGATTGCCCAGGACGCCGAGGCGATTGCAGGCAGCGTCTGGCCCGATCGTTCGACCGAGCTCGACAACGCCATCTAACTATTCGCAAGCCCATAAGCGTCCAGATATGGCCAGGAAGCTTGCCGAGAGTAACCATAAAGGCCATATTTGGACGATGCTGCACACACCTAGCGAAATCGCGGCCGATCTTGGCCGGAGGATACAGCATCGTCGCCTGGCGATGAACCTGACGCAGGTCGATGCCGCATCTCGCGCCGGCGTCTCCTATCGCACCTGGCGGCGCCTGGAGGCCGAGGGCAAGGCGTCGATCGACGACCTCGTCCGCGCGGCCGTGGCGCTGCGGTGCGAGCAGGATCTGTTCGTCCTCTTTCCGGAGCCGGTGGCCAGTTCGATGGATGCCCTGCTGGAGCAAAAACGGATAACCGAACGCACCGCGCCGAAGCGCCGCCGCCGGGCCGCGTCGAGGGCCACGTCGTGAAGCTGAGGCCGGGGGCACCGCTGGGGCTCGCACTGGCGTTCGACGATTCCGCGCCCGCTGCGCAAGCGGGCCGGGTCGTGATGGCCGGTGGCGTCGCCCAGCTCGAATGGTCGCCCGACGTCATCCGCAGCGGCTTGCCCGTCGCCCCGCTGCTCTATCCTCCCGAGCCGGGCCTGCACGCCGCGCGGAGCCGATCGTTCGGCGGACTGCACGGCTTCCTGGCGGACAGCCTGCCCGATGCCTGGGGACGGCTGCTGCTGCGGCGTCGCCTCGCCAGGGTCAACGTCCAGTTCGACACGCTGAACCCGGTCGATCAGCTGGCGATCATCGGCGCCGGTGGCCGTGGCGCGCTGGTCTATCAGCCAGCCACCACGCCCGACGATGCGATCGGGACGATCGACCTCGATGCCCTGGCCGAGGAATCGCGGTTGCTTCTCGCCGGGGACGAGGGCGCACTGGTCGACACGCTGGCGGCGCTGGGCGGCGCGTCGGGCGGCGCTCGTCCCAAGGTCCATGTCGGCTTCGCCCCCGACGGCGCGATCAGCGTCGGCGAGGCCGCGGACGGCCATGACGCCTGGATCGTCAAGTTCCGCGCGACCGGCGACCCCGTCGATATCGGCCCGGTTGAGGAAGCCTATGCGCGCATGGCCCGTGCCGCCGGCCTGACGATCGCAGAATCCCGCGTCCTGCCCGAGCGCGACGGGCCTGGCTATTTCGCGACGCGCCGCTTCGACCGACCGGCCCCCGGACGCCGGCTGCACATGGTATCGCTCGCCGGGGCAGCCGAAGCCCCGTCCGAGATGCCGAGCCTCGACTATGACGGATTCCTGCGTGCGACCATGGCGATCACCCGCCATGCCGGCGACGTCGAACAAGCCTTCCGCCGCATGGTCTTCAACGTACTGGCGCATAATCGCGACGACCATACCCGGCAGCATAGCTATCTGATGGGACCGAGCGGTGAGTGGCGCCTCGCCCCGGCCTATGACCTGACCTTCTCGGTCGGTCCGGGCGGCGAGCATTATCTCGCGGTCGAAGGCGAGGGCCGCAACCCGACCCGCGCGCATGTTCTCGCGCTGGGCCGCCGCCATGGCCTGTCGGATCGCGTCATCGCCCGGATCATCGACCGAACGCGCGGCGCGCTGGCCGAATGGCCGGTCATCGCCGCCGATGTCGGCGTCACTGTCTCGCGACGCGAGATCGCGGATCGCCTGAAGGTCACCGACGACCACTTCGGGTGAGAAGAAGGCCCTGCACGTGGGGGTTACCCACGTCAGGAAGGAAAAGACATGATGAGCATCGACGCGGACGCCGGCGGCACCGTCGCGATGACGCCGGGGACCGGCCCGGTCCTCCCCCAGGACATGATCGACGCGGCAACCGCCGACGCCATCCTGCGGCTCGACCGCAAGATCGCCCGTGCGATCCAGACGGACCGGGGCATCAACCTCAAGTCGGAGGATCTCGACCTCCTTACCCTGGTGGGTGCAGTGAACCTGCTCGGAAAGGCGCGAAGCGAAATCCTGAAGGAAAAAGCGCAGTGCCGGCACCGAAGGTTCTCTACCGCCGGGGTGAATTCCACCTCGATCACCTCCGGGGCAAGGGCGGCGAGGTTGTCAGCCCGAACCTCTACATTTGCTGGTACGACCCGATCTCCGGCCGAATGCAGCGACGCAGCACGGGCACGGCTGATCTTCGCCTAGCAATCGAGGTGCTCGACCGTCACTATCTGGCGTTCCACCAGCCTGCCGATGACGACAAGGCGTCCTACACGGTCCATCAGGCGATGACGGACTATTGGATGCTGCACGGTGCCGAGCAGGCCAGCGCCGATGCAATCCGTGCCCGGCTGAAACTGGTGAACCGGTTCATCGACCATGAGATCGCGATCGGTGTACTGCGTGAACCCGTGCTGCCGACGGTGCTGGACGCCGAATGGCTGATGCGTTTTCGAAAATGGGGGACCGAGATCGATCCCGTGACCCAGCGGCGGCGTGACCCGGAGACCGGGGAATGGACCGTGTCGACCCGCAAACGGGCGAAGTCGACGGTCGAGGAGAGCATCATCCAGCTGAAGGCAGCCTTGCGGTTCAACGTGAAGCGTATGGAGGCGGTGCCCGAACTGAAGCACCTGCCCCGCGCCGCCGTGACGCCGGAGCGCAACTTCCGCCTATCGCTCGACCAGATCGCCGAGATGCTCGACTATACGACGGAAGGAGACCCGGAGCTCAGCCCGGCGCATCCGGCACGACTGATGCCACTGCGCCGCTACCTGATCGGTGCGATCTGCACGCTGGCGCGGCCGGACGCGCTCTACGATATCTCGGTGCGGCCCGACCGGCAGCAATGGCACCGCGACGCCAGCGTGCTCGACCTCAACCCGGCGGGGCGGATTCAGACGCGGAAGTACCGACCAGCGCTGCCGGTCACGCCGCTCCTGGCAAATTGGCTGGAGGCGACGGACGACCGGCTGGTCTGTCACGAGAGCGTGGCAGAGGAGGATGAGGACCGTTGGGTGGTTCAGCGGCCCGTGGCAGACGTCAAAAAGGCGTGGAGCGTCATGGCAAGGCGGTTCGGGGTGCCGGTCGGCTTCGGCCCCAAGCTGATGCGCCACAGCATGGCGACCCTGATCGCACAGCGCGGCGTCTCGCAGCAGGAGATTCCGCTGGCGCTGGGGCACGTGGTGCTGCCGCCATCGACGCGGCGCTACGTGATCTTCAGCCCGGCTTATCTCTCCGAGACCCGACAGGGGCTGGAGGACATTGCCTCCGAGCTGGCCCGGAAGATGGCGACGCCGCTTCACGCAAAACCCACGCAAGTCGATCCCGATGGAAGGCGGCGCCGGACGTGACGACCGGTCGCTTCCAGACTGTCGAATTTGGCTCAGGCGGCTGAGATTTGCGCCGTCATGCCGGCGGAAAATAATCGGTTTCCCACCGAGGCACGTGAAAATATGCATTTTGGCATCTCGTTAATCGATCTGCGATGGCTTGCCCCCCCGGCATTGCAATCTGCACGAGCACCTCATCACCTCGATCTCGCGGTTGGTCTGATGCTCGAACTGAGTCTGCTTGTCCTTGGACAAGCGACCTCCATTTCCAACCATCAGGCAACGACAACTGGGATCCGGTTGGACGCAGGTCGATGCGGAAACATAGCGCGCTTTGGGGGACATTACCGCCGATCTGGGGCAGAAGATATCGACGCCGCTCCACGCAAAACCCACGCAAGTCGGTCCCGATGGACGGCGGCGATGGGTGTGATGGCCGATCGTTTTTCACGCCATCGCTGCCGGTCCCCACCCGTTGGCGCAGCCGCCCTAGCGCCTCCGAGGCCCCCGTACGCCCGGATGTTCCACTCGGCATGACACGCAAAAGGCACGCAAAACCGTGACGCGCAACTCGGAGTCCTGAAAACCAAAAACCCCGCTAAGCCATTGGCCTAGCGGGGTTTTCGATGGTGGGCGTGGCAAGGATTGAACTTGCGACCCCTGCGATGTCAACACAGTGCTCTACCACTGAGCTACACGCCCGCCGGAGGTGGGCCAATTAGCAGGTTGTTCGGGGCTGACAACCCCTAAATTGCGCCGTCGACCGAATCCGCGTGAAAAAGTCGGTCCACCTCCATCACCAGATCGCGCAGGTGGAAGGGCTTGGACAGGACGCGCGCATTGGGCACCGCCTGCCCGGCCTTCAGCGTCACCGCGGCGAAGCCGGTGATGAACATCACGCGCAGGTCCGGGGCGATCGCCGCCGCACGCTGGGCGAGTTCGATGCCGTCCATCTCGGGCATGACGATATCGGTCAGCAGGAGGTCGAATTGCTCGCTCTCCAGGAGCGGCAAGGCGGCGGTGCCGCGATCGACCGCCGACACCCGGTAGCCCGAGCGTGTCAGGGCGCGGGTCAGATATTCGCGCATGACCGCGTCGTCTTCGGCCAGCAGGATGTGAAACATGGTGTGATCCCGATTCATCTTGGTCGCCGGTTTAACGAATGGCAGGTTAAAATATCCAGACCGTTGCGCCCTTTCCCGGTGCGACCTAGGGTCCCGATCATGGCCAGCGCGAACATCGGCGCCTCTTTCGAATGCCTCGGCGCGGCGGCGTCCGGCCCGGTGGTGATCTCGGTCCCGCATGGCGGTCGCCTCTATCCGCCCGCGCTGATCGCGGCGCTGCGCATCCCTCTCCCGGCGATCATGGGGCTCGAGGATCGGTTGATCGATCGGGTCGCGGTTGCCGCGCGGCAGGACGAGGTCACGCTGATCCAGGCCCTGCCCCGCGCCTGGATCGACCTCAACCGCGAGGAAGGCGAGCGCGATCCGGTCATCGATCTGGGCGCTCGGCCCACCGGGCGCCCCTCACCCAAGCTGCGAAGCGGCCTGGGACTGGTCCCCCGACGGATCGGCGGGCATGGCGACATCTGGAACCGCCGTTTTACCGACGTCGAGATGGTCGCTCGGATCGTCGCCGACCATCGGCCCTATCATGACGCGCTGGCCGGGGCGCTGCTCGACGCGCACGCCCGGTTCGGGGTCGCGGTGCTGCTGGATCTGCATTCGATGCCGTCGCTGGGGGCCGCCGACATGGTGCCGCGCATCGTCATCGGCGACCGGCATGGCCAGACGGCCGACACCCGCTTCGTCCGCCGGGTCGAGGCGGAGGCGCGCGCGGTGGGGATCCCCGTCACCCGTAACGCGCCCTATGCCGGGGGGCATATCGTGCAGCGCCACGGCGCGCCACGGCGGGGAATCCACGCCATCCAGCTCGAACTCGACCGATCGCTCTATCTCGACGATGCACTCGAAGCACCGGGGCCCGGCTTCGACCGGACGGTGGCACTGGTGCGCGGCATCGTGGTCGCGCTGCATGCCGAGGCGCTGGGCCTGCCGACCACGCTCGCCGCCGAATAAAAAACCACCTCGCGCAAGGGGGAGAGCGCGAGGTGGCCAAGGTTCAGGGAGGAGACACGCTGAAAGCGTGTCATACGACATCGCGAAAGGGGGGACACGACGTCGTACAGGGTATAAATAAGAAAGGGCCTATTTGGTTCAACCCCCGGCCAAGCAATTCGTCATTTTTTCGTAACGGCTGGCGGGAAAGCGGATCGCCGCCCGAGGGATCACCCCGTCGAATCCCCCATCTGCGTCAGGGCTTCGTCCTGCCCCCTCACCGATGCGAGGCGGATCAGCGGGCGCGGAAGCTCATGCGGTGGAGCAGGCCGTCGCGCAGCAGGAAATGGTGGCGCAGCGCGGCCGCGACATGGATGACGACAAGACCGAGCATCAGCCAGCCGAGCAGCTCATGCGCCTCGTGCCCGAACCCTGCGGCGGCCTTGCCGATCGGTAGCGGCGGCACGTCGAAGAGGCCGAACCAGCTGACGGGGCGCGGCACGTCGCGGCCCGAACCCATCGCCCAACCGGTCAGCGGCATGACGATCATCAGCAGATAGAGGGTCGCGTGAAGCGCATGGGCACTGCCCCGCGCCCAGGGCGGCACATCGGCGGGCAGCGGCGGCGGGCGATGCCCCAGTCGCCAGGCGACGCGTGCGGCGGTCAGCACCAGCACGGTCAGGCCGATCGACTTGTGAAGCCCCATCGTGCCCCGCAAAAGGCTTTCGTGGAGCAGGCCGATCGCAAGATTGGCGACGACCAGTGCCGCGATCGTCCAGTGGAAGACGATCGCGACATGGCTGTAGCGCGAACCAGCGGCGAGCTGTCCGCGCATCGGATCAGCCCAGCGGCTGGAGTTGCGGCTGCGGCATCTTGCCCAACTGCGCCTGACGGGCGAAGATGTCGCGCATCAGCGACAGCGAGAAGAGGTGCGCATAGAGCAGCGGGAGCATACCCGACTGGCTCATCTTGCGCAGCTGGTCACCGCGCAGGTCGACCAGCTTCTCTTCGTTGATCATCTGGAAACCGCGATAGACGAAGGGCTGGTCGGCGCCTTCGGGCTGGATCGAGACTTCGCCGTCCATCAGCAGACCCATTTCGGCCAGCTCGGTCATGAAGTTCTGGGTACGCGCGCCCGCCTGTTCGAACGATTCGTTGAACGACAGGATGTTCTTGGTCAGCTCGCTCGGCTGGCTGCCGTCGAACAGCGCATCGCCATCGTCGAACGCGCCGATCGTCGGCGAGGTCGGGTCGAAGCACAGCGACAGCTCGTCGGCTTCGGGACGCAGCTTGGCCAGCATGTAGGGATAGCGGCGGATATAGGCGGGAACGTAGAAGTTCGTCTCGGTCAGACGGCCTTCGTCGTCGACGAAGACGTTGACGCCCTCGTTCAGGCCCATCAGCGCCAGCGGGATCGGCTGCTCGCCCACCGAGAAGACGATCGGCATGAAACGCTGCACCAGCGGGAATTCATCGACGGTCACGGGGATCGCATGCTGCCCGACCAGGAAGGGCGCCGTCTCCTGCGGACGAACCTTGAAATTGGCGTGAGCCTCGCTCGAAAGCGGCTCGAGGCCGTTGTAGAAAAGGGGAAGGGACGGCGCGCTGGCCATGATGATCTCCAAAAAACTCAGTCCACGCGAGCCCCCCGGCCGCGTGTCGGACGCCAGTGTCTATGGGGCCGAAGCCTTATGCGCAAGCGACGAGCTTGCCGGGATTGAACAGACCGTGCGGATCGAGCGCCGTCTTGATGGCGCGGATCGCGCTAACCCGTTCGGGCGAAAGGCGCGCCAGCTCGTCACGCTTCATCTGACCGATGCCGTGTTCGGCCGAAATCGTGCCCCCCGCCGCCATCACCAGGTCATGCACGAAGCAGTTGATGGTCGCCGCCTGCTCGGCATAGAATCGGTCGCGATCGGTGCCGGGTGCCGCGCGGACGTGGAAATGGATGTTGCCGTCGCCCAGATGGCCGAAGCCCGAGGCATGGGTGCCGGGGAAGCGCGCGTCGCATGCCGCCGCCGCCTCGACCATGAAGCGCGGCATCGCCTCGACCGGCACCGCGATATCATGCTGGACCGCCGGACCCAGCGCCCGCTCGGCATCGGACAGCGAATGGCGGAGCAGCCACAAGGCCTCGCCCTGCGCCTGCGACGCGGCGATCACCGCATCGGCGACGACGCCCTCGGCCAGCGCCCTGGCGAGTTGCCCCTCCAGCATCGCGGCCGGATCGGCGGCGGGATCGCCGCTCACCGCCTCGATCAGGACGTGCCAGGGGTGATCGCGGTCCAGCGGGCTGCGCGCACCGGGGAGGTGCGCGACCGCGGCGGCCAGGCTTTCGGCGGGCATGATCTCGAAGCTCTCGACCATGTCGGTCGCCGCCTGCAAGCGCCGGAGCAGCGCCAGTCCGGCGGCGGGATCGGCCAGCCCGACCCAGGCCGTCGCGCTGGCCGCGATCGCGGGCGCGAGCCGCAAGGCCGCGGCCGTGACGATGCCCAGCGTCCCCTCGGCACCGATCAGCAGCTGTCCGAGGTCGTAGCCGCGATTGTCCTTCTTGAGCGCGGCCAGCCCGTCATACAGCGTGCCGTCGGGCAGCACCGCCTCGACGCCCAGGGTCAGCCCCCGCATCGTGCCGAAGCGCAACACCTGCGTACCGCCCGCATTGGTCGAGACCAGCCCGCCTATGGTCGCATTGCCCTTGGCCCCCAGGGTGAGCGGGAAGCGCATCCCCTCCCGCTCGGCGGCCGAATGCAGATCGGCCAGGATCACGCCGGCCTCGGCCACGACCGTCGCGGCATCCGCATCGATCCGGCGAATGCGGTTCATCCGACGGGTCGACAGGATCAGCGCCGATCCGTCGTCCGGCGGCGTCGCGCCACCGACCATCGAGCTGTTGCCCCCTTGCGGGACGAGCGGCACCCGGTGCTCGACCGCCGCGCGCAGCACCGCCTGCACCTGCCCGGTATCGGCGGGTGCCAGGATCGCGGGCGCATGGCCCGAAAAGCGACGCCGCCAGTCGATCTCCCACGGCGCGATCAGCGCGGGATCGGTGACGATGCCCTTGTCCCCCAGGATCGGCGACAGGGCTTGCAGCAGGGCGGTCTGGGCGGAATGCATGGCGGCACCGACTAAAGCAGGTTCATGAAGCGTTCAACGATGCGCCCTATGAACAGCTCCGCTGACATGTTGCGCCGCTATCGAAACCTCGCCGCCATCGCGTCGTTGACGCTGACGACGCCCGCCTTGCTCGGGGCGACGGATCCGATTCCGGCCGTCCGCTATGCGCAGGTCGTCATCCGCGAGCGGGTCGTGATCCGCGTGCCGCGTACCGCCCCGCCGCCTGCGCCGACACGCTGGAAGGAGCGCAAGGGCCCCCGCTGCATCGCCGCGCAACAACTGGCGGGCGCGCTGCCCGCCGAGGAGGGCGCGATCGACATCGTCCTGACCGGCGGCAAGCGGGTGCGCGCGCGTCTCGCCCGCGCCTGTCGGCAGATCGACTATTATTCCAGTTTCTATATCCGCCCTGGCCCCGACGGACAGATCTGCGCCGATCGCGATCCGATCCGCACGCGGGCGGGCCGGACCTGCGACATCGAACGCTTCCGCTCCCTCGTTCCGGCACGCTAGTCCGGGCGCGTCGACCTCGGCAAAACTTGACTTTCGGCGCCAAATCCGCAAGCGCGGAGACGCTGCTGGGCGAGCGCGGGACGATTCCCTTCCCGCCATATCTCGGAAAACTGCATGAGCTTTGCCGATCTCGGCCTCTCCGACGAACTTCTGAAGGTGGTCAACGACGCCGGCTATACCGAGCCGACGCCGATTCAGGCCTCCGCCATCCCGTCGGTTCTGATGATGCGCGACATCATCGGTATCGCACAGACCGGGACGGGCAAGACCGCCTCCTTCGTGCTGCCGATGATCGACATCCTGGCGCATGGCCGCAGCCGTGCCCGGATGCCGCGCAGCCTGATCCTCGAGCCGACGCGCGAGCTGGCCGCGCAGGTCGCCGAGAATTTCGAGAAATACGGCGCCAACCACAAGCTTTCGATGGCGCTGCTGATCGGCGGCGTGTCGATGGGCGACCAGGTCAAGGCGCTGGAAAGGGGCGTCGACGTGCTGATCGCGACGCCGGGCCGGTTGATGGACCTGTTCCAGCGTGGCAACATCCTGCTGACCGGCTGTTCGATGCTGGTCATCGACGAGGCGGACCGGATGCTCGACATGGGGTTCATCCCCGACATCGAGGAGATCTGCACCAAGCTGCCGTCGCAGCGCCAGACCCTGCTCTTCTCGGCGACCATGCCCCCGCCGATCAAGAAGCTGGCCGACAAGTTCCTCGAGAACCCGAAGACGATTGAGGTTGCGCGTCCCGCCTCGACCAACATCAACATCAAGCAGTGGATCGTGCCCGTCGCGGCGCAGTCGTTCGAGAAGCGCAAGCGGCTCCGCCAGCTTCTCCAGCAGGAAGAGGTTCGCACCGCGATCATCTTCTGCAACCGCAAGACGACGGTTCGCGAACTCAACAAGTCGCTCAAGCAGCACGGCTTCCGCTCGGGCGAGATCCATGGCGACATGGAACAGCCGCAGCGGCTGGCCGAGCTGGATTTGTTCAAGCGCGGGGACGTCAACATCCTCGTCGCCTCCGACGTCGCGGCGCGCGGGCTGGACATCAAGGGCGTCAGCCATGTGTTCAACTTCGACGCGCCCTGGCATCCCGATGACTATGTCCATCGCATCGGCCGCACCGGGCGTGGCGGCGCGACGGGCGTCGCCTATACCTTCGTGGCGCCGGACGATGCCGAAAATCTCGAGAATATCGAGAAGCTGACCGGTCAGAAGATCGATCGGCTCGACCTTCCCGCTCCCGCCGAGGAGGAACGCCCCGCCCGCCGGACCTGCCGCGATCGCGCGCCCCGACCGGTCGAGACCGAGACGTCGCCGCCGCAGCCCGAGGTCGTGGCCGAGGAGCCCCCTGCCCGCACGCAGCGGCCACGTCGGCAGGAGTCCCGGTTCGAGGAACCGCGTGCGCCGCGCAACGACGACACGCCGCGCCGCGATCGCCGCCGTTCGCGCGGTGACGAGGTGGCGGACGACACGGGTTGGAACGGCCCGATCCCCGACTTCCTGAAGGTGTCGTTCGGGATCTGATCCGATCATGTCGCTGGACATCATCAGCTTCGTCGAGCCGCAGTCGCCGAGCGTCGCCAGCCCCTGCGTCAATGTCTGCACGATGGACAAGGCGACGGGCTGGTGCCTGGGCTGCGCACGGACGATCCGCGAAATCTCCAACTGGAGCGCCAAGCCCGCCGACGAACGTCGCGCGATCCTGGCGGCGCTGCCCGCGCGCAAGGCGGAACTGGCGGCGCGATAGGGGTCGTCCCGACCGCCGTTCGGCCTGAACGGAAGATCGGCCTTACCGGCCGACGAACCGGCCCGGCCTCCTTTCGGTCACCGCGCGGACGCCCTCGGCGAAGTCCTCGGTCCGCATCAGCTTCGCCTGTTCGGCCAGTTCATGATCGGTGGCCGTCTCGACCAGCGCGCGCAGGTCGCCGCGCAGCGTCCGGCGGGTCGACGCCACCGCGAGCGGCGCCGCCGCCGCGATCTCATGCGCCAGTGCCAGCGCGGTGTCGTAGAGCGACTCCGCGGGCACCAGTTCGTCGACCAGGCCCCAGCGCTCCGCCTGTTCGCCCGCGATACGCCGCCCGGTCAGCAGCATCATCGCGGCACGCTGGCGCCCGATGACGCGCTCCAGTACCGCCGAAATGCCGAAGCCGGGATGCAGTCCGAGTTGGACGAAGTTCGCCACGAACCGCGCCTCGGGTGAGGCGATGCGGAAATCTGCGACCAGCGTCAGGCCAAGTCCGGCACCGACCGCCGCCCCCTGCACCGCCGCGACGACCGGCGTGGCCACGCCGAACAATCGCGCCGCCGCCAGATAGAAGGGGCTGCGCTCGCCCTCGGGCAGCGGGTCGGCGACGGGATTGGCGTTAACCAAATCCGCGCCCGCACAGAATACCCGACCCTCGGATCGCAGCAGGATCGCGCGAATGGCGGGATCGGATTCGATTGCATCGAACGCACCCACCAGCGCCGAAATGGTTCCCAGCCCCAGATGATTATTGGGCGGATTCCGTAGGGTCAGGATCGCGACGGGCCCGTCATGGCGAATTTCGACTGTCATGCCCTTCTATTAGCCCGCGTCGCGACATCAACGCCAGCACCATACCCGTTGCTCGAAAGTCACACCGCACGGTCTTCGATCACGGTTGTGCCGACAGACGCTTGAGCCCGTGCCGATGACGGGACTAGATGACGGGCATGTCATGATGATCGGTCGGCACAGGTCGGCATCGGACATCGGGAGCCGGCGGGCTTCTTGGCGGGAGAGGATGCCGGGCGGCCCGGAGGCGGGCCGCCCCTTCCCCACCTCGCCGACCCGCCCCGCGCCTTCGCGACGTGGGCCTTTCGGGGGTGGCGCCCGAGGCAATGACCGGGACGGCGAGGCAGTGCGTCGACGACCGGCAGTCGGGGAAACGGCATGAAGGCGATGATGACGGCTGCGTTGCGTGCAACGCTGGCAGGTTCGACGATCCTGGGCGGCGCGGCGGTGCTGAGCGCCCCGGCGGCGGCGCAGACGACCACCGCGCAGATCCGCGGACAGGTTCGCGGGGCCGATGGCGCGGGCAGTGCGAGCGCGCAGATCGTCGCGGTCAACACCGCGACCAACCAGACCTTCCGTCAGACCGCCGACCCGGCGGGCAATTTCGTGCTCGGCGGCCTTCGCCCCAGCCAGTATCGGGTGACCGCCACGGCCACGGACGGCCAGACCGTGACCCAGCTCGTCACCGTCTCGATCGGCCAGTCCGCGACACTCGACCTGCGCCTCGGCGCGGCGGCGGCGGCGGGCGAGGCCGGCGCGGGTAGCGAGATCGCCGCCGGCGGCGCTTCGGCCGGAAACGGCCAGGAAGTCGTCGTCACCGGCAGTCGCCTGGTCGAAACCCGCACCAGCGAGATCGCCACCAATGTCAGCCAGGCGCAGATCCGCACCCTGCCGCAGACCGACCGCAACTTCCTGACCTTCGCCGCGCTCGCGCCCGGCGTCCGCTACAATGACAGCGAGACCGACAAGAGCTTCACCTCGGGCGCGTCGACCGCCAGCCAGGTCAACGTCTTCATCGACGGCGTCTCGCTCAAGAACAAGCTGCGCGAGGGTGGCGTGGCGGGTCAGCAGAACAGCCGCGGCAATCCCTTCGGCCAGCTCGCCGTCCAGGAATTCCGCGTCCTCACCCAGAACTACAAGGCGGAGTATGAGCAGGCGGGCTCGGCCATCATCACCGCCGTCACCAAGTCGGGCACCAACGAATTCCACGGCGAGATCTTCGGCCAATACACCAATCGCAGCCTGACCGAACGCAGCTATCTCGACGAGGTCAACGACCGGCCCAAGCCCGCCTTCACCCGCAAGCAATATGGCATCTCGCTGGGTGGCCCGATCATCAAGGACAAGCTGTTCTTCTTCGGCGCCTATGAGGGCAATGACCAGGACCGCGCATTCAACGTGCAGAGCACCGGCTCCGCCGCCGCGATCGCCGAGTTCGAGCAATTTTCGGGCCGCCGCCTCAGCGAGTTCGAGGGCGCCTATGTCAGCCCGTTCCGGGGCGACTTCTATTTCGGCAAGCTGACCTTCACCCCCGATGATCGCCAGGTGTTCGACCTGTCGTACAGCCGCCGGACCGAAAGCGACATCCAGGGCTTTGGCGGGAACGTCGCCTATGAGGCGGCGGAGAACAAGCTCAACACCGTCGACACCTATCTCTACAAATGGACCTATAACGGCGACAACTTCATCAACGAATTCAACGCCAACTATCTCTATTACGCGTTCAACCCGACATCGTTGAACCCGGGCCTGCCCTCCTACGACTATGACGCGGTCATCGTCTTCGGCGGCAAGGATTCGACCCGGCGCGAGGTGCAGCAGAATTACACGATCCGCGACGACTTCACCTATAGCGGGCTGGACAACCACGTCTTCAAGATGGGCGCACGCGTCGAGATCACCGATATCGAGTTCAACAACCAGGCCTATATCCAGCCGCGCTACACCTATCGCCGCGAGCCGCAGAACAATCTGAACTTCGCCTTCCCCGCCGAGGCGCGGCTGGGGCTGGGCAATGGCCGCATCTACGGCTCGAACACGCAGGTCGGCCTGTACGTCCAGGACGATTGGGACGTAACCGAGACGTTGCAGCTCAATGTCGGCGTCCGCTGGGACTATGAGACCAACGGCTTCAACAACCAGTATCGCACCCCCGCCGCCGCCGCTGCCGCGCTGCGCGCCTTGCCGCGAACCAGCTATTTCGATCCCGAGAACTACATCACCGACGGCACGAAGCGGAAACCCTTTGCCGGTGCGATCGCGCCGCGCTTCGGCTTCTCCTGGGATATCAAGGACGATCAGTCGACCGTCATCTTCGGCGGCGCGGGCCGCTATTACGACCGCAACAATTTCAACAACACGGTCGACGAACTGAGCCGCACGATCAATCCGATCGGCGTGTTCCGCTTCTCCGCCGACGGCAGCCCGCGCAACGGCCTGCCGACCGTGCGGTGGAACAGCGCCTATGCCGACCGCGCGGGCCTGCTGACGCTGATCAACACCAATCCCGAGGTCGGTCTGCCCGAGCTGTTCGCGGTGAAGAACAATGCCCGCCCGCCGGTCAACGATCAGGTGTCGTTGGGCGTGCGGCAAAAGGTCGGCATCTTCCAGGCCGCGCTGACCGGTTCGTACCAGCGGGGACGCAACGGCTATACCAACATCTTCGCGACGCGGACGCTCAACGGGCTGGGCCCGTGCTGCAATACCGCGCCGGTCATCCCCTTCGGCTATTCCAACGCGATCATCGGCTTCGACGGGCTGGATACGCGGTACAAGGCGATCTTCTTCACCCTCGACAAGACCTACACCCAGGCCTCCGGCTGGGGAGTCAACATCGCCTATACCCTGTCGAAGTCGGAGCAGAATGGCGGCGATCTGTTCAGCCTGGATGCGGTGACGCCCGACGATTATGGCTGGCGCCCGACGCGCGGGGACGAGCGGCACCGGGTGGTGATCTCGGGCATCGTCGACCTGCCGCTGGGCTTCCAGTTCTCGACGCTGACCACGCTGGGCAGCGGCTCGGCCTATCAGGTCACCGACGGGACCAATGGCGCGGAGTCGGGCTTCAACCGCTTCACCGCCGCCTATCCGGCCAAGAACTGCATCAAGGGGCTGTTCGCCTTTTGCGAGGTCAACCTGACGCTGGCGAAGAAATTCCGTGTCTTCGGTCGCGAGGATCAGCTCGAGGCGGCGGTCGATGTGCTGAACGCCTTCGACAACAAGAACTTCTCGGGCTTCGACGAGTTCTTCAACAACACCCCCGCGCCGGGCGGCGGGGTGACCGATCCGCTCGAGCCCGCGCGGGTCGGCACCAATTTGCTGACCCTGCCGCGTCGGATCCAGTTCCGGGTCGGTTATCGCTTCTGACGACCGACCGGATCGGGCCGCAAGCAAGGAGAGGCCATGTACGATCGCCGCCGCGTCCTGAGCCTGGGCGGCCTGAGCCTTGCCGCGCTGGCGACGGGCTGTACCCGGTCGGGGGAGCGGATCGCGCCGCCGCAGCTCATCCCGCCTGCGCAGCCCGACCTGATCCGCGACCTGCAAGAGCGGACCTTCCGCTTTTTCTGGGAGACGACGGACGCTCAGACCGGCCTCGCCCCAGATCGCTGGCCGACGCCGTCCTTCGCCTCGATCGCGGCGGTGGGCTTCGCGCTGACCACCTATCCGGTCGGGGTGGTCAATGGCTGGATCACGCGGGAGGAGGCGCGCGCGCGGACGCTGACCACGCTGCAATTCTTCGCCGACACGCCGCAGGGGCCGGGCGAGACGGGGTTCAGCGGCTATAAGGGCTTCTTCTACCACTTTCTCGGCGTGACCAAGGGGCAGCGCTTCGCGCGCTGCGAACTGTCGACGGTCGACACCGCACTGCTGCTCGGCGGCGTCCTGTTCGCGCAGAGCTGGTTCGACGGCGAGCATCCCGACGAAGCCCGGATACGCGCGCTGGCCGACCGGATCTACGGCGCGGTCGACTGGACCTGGATCACCCCGCGCGCACCGCTGCTCGCCATGGGATGGCATCCGGAAAGCGGGTTCATCCCGTCCGACTGGGATATCTATAACGAAGGCATGCTGCTGTATCTGCTCGCGCTGGGGTCCCCCACCCATCCGCTGCCCGAAGGCACATGGGCCGCCTGGACCAGCCGGTTCGAGCCGAGCTGGACGACGCAGCGGGGCGAGCCGCATCTCCACTTCGCGCCGCTCTTCGGCCATCAATACAGCCATGTCTGGGTCGACTTCAAAGGCATCCGCGACGGCTATATGGCCACCAAGGGCATCGACTATTTCGAGAACAGCCGCCGCGCCGCCTATGCCCAGCGCCAATATGCCATCGACAATGCGGGGCGCTGGCGCGGCTATGGCGCCGACATCTGGGGCCTGACCGCCTGCGACGGTCCCGGTGATTTCACCCGGGTCATCGACGAAACCCCCTGCCGCTTCTTCAGCTATTCGGCGCGCGGCCCCGGCGAGCGCGACGACGGCACGCTCGCGCCGACCGCCGCCGCCGCGTCGATCGCCTTCGCGCCCGAGATCGCCGTTCCGGCCGTGCGCGCGATGCATGATCGCTATGGCAATGGCATCTACGGTCGATACGGCTTCCTCGACGCGTTCAACCCGACGCTGACCGATACGGCCGAGCCGTTGAAACACGGCCGGATCGTCCCCGGCATCGGCTGGGTCGACAAGGATTATTTGGGGATCGACCAGGGACCGATCGTCGCGATGATCGAGAATCAGCGCACCGGCCTGATCTGGAAGACGATGCGGCGGAACCCCCATCTGCAACGGGGATTGCAAAGGGCAGGATTCACCGGCGGCTGGCTGAACGGATAGCCGCCCCCCCTTTTGGGAGCGCGGCGATGACCGACACTATCCTGATCACCGGCGCCTCCGCCGGACTGGGCGCCCAATTCGCCCGCGCACTGGCCAAAAAGCCGGTCACGCTCGTCCTGACCGCGCGGCGGACCGATCGTCTGGCGGCGCTGGCGACCGAATTGGGGCAGCGACCGGGGGTGACGGTGCATGTCGTCTCCGCCGATCTGGGAAAGCCGGAGGGCGTGAAGGCGCTGCTCGAGGGGATCGCCGACCGGGGGCTCTCGATCGACACGCTCGTCAACAATGCGGGTTATGGCGCGCTGGGCGATTTCGCCGAGAGCGACCTCGGCGCGCAGACGGGAATGATCGACCTGAACGTCCGCGCGCTGGTCACGCTGACCCACGCCCTGTTGCCGCCGATGCTGGCGCGCGGGCGCGGCGCCGTGCTCAACATCGCGTCGACCGCCGCCTTCCAGCCAGGGCCCTATATGGCGGTCTATTACGCCACCAAGGCCTTCGTGCTCCATTTCTCCGAAGCCTTGCACGAGGAGGTCAAGGCGCGGGGGATCACCGTGACCGCGCTATGTCCGGGCCCCACCAGGACCGAGTTCGCGGAGGTCGCGGGCATGGCGGAGACGCCGCTCTTCACCCGCTTCGCCTCGGACTCCGAACAGGTGGTCCGCGACGGCCTCGCCGCGCTCGACCGGGGACAGGCGGTGATGGTGTCGGGCCTGCTCAACCGCGTCACCGCCGCGAGCACGCGCGTGACCCCACGCTCGGTACTCCGGCGGGCGGTGGCGCGGTTGCAGAGCGGGCGGCGATAGGTCCTGCTTCGCACGGAGGCGCGGACCTATTCCGCCGTAACCGGTGTCCGGCTGCCGCGCACGCTGTCGAACGCGTAGAGGGCGCAGCCGGTCCAGATCAGTGCGAAGGTGACGATGTGGACGGGCTTCAACGGCTCGCCGAACAGCAGCACGGCTTGCGCGAACTGGAGCGTCGGGGCGATATATTGCAACAGCCCCAGCGTGGCGTAGCGCATCCGCCGCGCCGCCGCCGCGAACATCAGAAGCGGCGCCGCCGTCACCGCCCCCGCCAGGATCAGCAGCATGTCGAGGTGCCGGTCGCTCCCGAACGCCGCCGTCCCGGTGCTGTTGGCGTGAAACAGCACCGCCAGAGCCGGACCGGCGAGCAACAGCGTCTCGACCGTCAGTCCGCCCAGCGCATCGATCGCCGCGATCTTGCGGACGAAGCCGTAGAAGCCGAACGACAGCGCGAGCGCGAGCGAAATGCCGATCGCCCCGCCGTCGCTGACCGCCAGCACCACGACGCCGAGCGCGGCGATCCCCACCGCGATCGTCTGACCGCGCCGGATCCGCTCGCCGAGCAACGCGACGCCCAGCGCGACATTGACCAGCGGATTGATGAAATAGCCGAGGCTCGCCTCCAGCACATGGTTGTTCTGGACCGACCAGATATAGATCAGCCAGTTGATCGCGATCAGCGCGGCGCTGGCGCAGAGCAGCAGCAGCGTCCGCCCCCGCGCCGCCGCCCGGATCGCGGGCCCGCGCCGGGCGATCAGCACGACGACCGCGAGCAGCAACAGCGACCACAGGATTCGGTGCGCCAGCACCTGCAGTGCGGGCACGCCCTTCAGCAGCTTGAGATAGAGCGGGAGAACGCCCCAACTGATATAGGCCCCGATGCCGAGCAACAGGCCGGTTCGCGCGGTGCGGTCGGTCGTCATGCCCGCCCCTGACCACATTTCGCGGCGGGAAGGCAAGCCAGGGCTCAGCCCGCGACCATGCCCCGCATGTCGACCAGCCCGCCGTGGTTCACGACGCGGCCTGCGACCATGCCGGTGATACGGACCTCCGCACCGGCCTCGACGATGACGTCGCCTGCGACCATCCCCTTGACGATGGCCCGGATCCCGGATGCGACGATGACGTCGCCGCCGATCATGCCGTCGACGACGCCGTCCGAGGTAACTTGCACAGATCCCGCCGTCATGCCGCGCATCCCAATCCTCCTGTCAGGGGTAGGACGCGCACCTGGCGGATAGGTTCAAGCGTGCACCCGACATCCGTTCAGCCCGCGCGAAGTCGAAGGCCACGCCCCGACACCACGCCCCGCCCCAGGCCTCAATCCGCGAACAGCATCACCGGCGTTTCGAGCAACCGCTTCAACGCCTGGACATAGCTTGCCGCGTCATAGCCATCGACCACCCGGTGATCGCAGCTGATCGACAGGTTCATCAGCTTGGCGCGCGCGATCGTCTCGCCGCCGCGCCCGTCCGAACGGAACACGGGTCGCTCGACGATGCGGTTCGGGCCGATGATCGCGACCTCGGGCCGGTTGATGACGGGCGTCGTCGCGATCCCGCCAAGCGGCCCGAGCGAGGTCAGCGTGATCGTGCCGCCGCCCATGTCGGTGCTGGCGATGCCGCCGGTACGCGCCGCGTCGGCGAGACGGCCGATCTCGGTCGCCAACTGCCAGACATTGCGGCTCTCGGCGTTGCGGATGACGGGGACCATCAGCCCGGCAGGGGTCTGCGTCGCCATGCCCATGTGCACCGCGCCCGAACGGTTCACCACGCCCGCCTCGTCGTCGTAACGCGCGTTGAGCATCGGAAAATCGGGCAGGGTCTTGCAGATCGCGACGATCAACAGCGGCAGCAGCGTGAGTTTGGGCCGGTTGCCGCGCCCCGCATTCAACTGCGCGCGCGTCTCTTCCAGCGCGGTGACGTCGATTTCCTCGACATAGGTGAAGTGCGGAATGGCGCGCTTGGAGGCGGCCATGTTCTCGGCGATGCGGCGGCGCATCCCGATGACGCGCACCTGCTCGTCCGCGCGGGGCGCACGGGCGGGGGTATAGCCCTGCCCCGAACCGTAACGCAGGAACGCGTCCAGATCCGAATGGCGCACCCGGTCGCCCTCGGCGGGCTTCACGCTGCCAAGGTCGATGCCCAGGTCCTGCGCCCGCGCCCGGACGGCCGGAGACGCCAACACCTTCTTCTGCTCCCTCTCCGCTTGTGGGAGAGGGTCGGGGTGAGGGGTGGCCACGGGGGATTCAGCAGAGGGCGCAGCTTGCGGCGCCCCCTCACCCCGGCCCTCTCCCACAAGGGGAGAGGGCGTGGCGACTTCTTCGACGCCAGGATTTTCCGCCTCCAGCACCGATTCCCCGGTCGCGGGCGACGCGGCTTCCTCGACCGTATCGGTCTCGATCACCATCAGCGCCGAGCCGATCGGCACCTGGTCGCCGACCTCGCCCGCCAGTTCGACGATCGTCCCCGATACCGGCGACTCCATCTCGACCGTCGCCTTGTCGGTCATCATGTCGGCGACCGACTGATCCTCCTCGACCCGATCGCCGAGCTTGACGTGCCAGGCGACGATCTCGGCCTCGGAGATGCCTTCGCCGATATCGGGCAGGCGGAAGGTGAAACGAGCCATGTCAGGCGTCCTTCAACAAGGTCTTGAGCGCCTGGCCGATACGGACCGGGCCGGGGAAATAGGCCCATTCCAGGCTGTGCGGATAGGGCGTGTCGAAGCCGGTCACGCGCGCGATCGGCGCTTCGAGATGATAGAAGCAGCGTTCCTGGACCAGCGCGGACAGCTCCGCGCCATAACCGCCGGTCCGCGTCGCCTCATGCACGATCATGCAGCGGCCGGTCTTCTTGACCGACTCCTCGATCGCCTCGATGTCGAGGGGCACCAGCGTGCGCAGGTCGATGATCTCGGCATCCACGCCCATGTCGGCGACCACGGCGGCGCAGACATGCACCATCGTGCCGTAGCACAGGATCGTCACCGCCTCGCCCGCGCGCACCGTCGCCGCCTTGCCCAGCGGGATCTTATAGTATCCGGTCGGCACTTCGCCACCGGGATGCTTCGACCAATTCTCCGCCGGGCGATCCCAGTGGCCGTTGAACGGACCGTTATAGATGCGCTTGGGCTCGAAGAAGAGGACGGGGTCATTGTCCTCGATCGCCGAGATCAGCAGGCCCTTGGCGTCATAGGGCGTCGCCGGGATCACCGTCTTGATACCGGAGACATGGGTGAAGATGCCCTCGGGGCTCTGGCTGTGGGTCTGGCCGCCGAAAATGCCCCCGCCAAAGGGAGAGCGCACGGTCAATGGCGCGGTGAACTCCCCCGCCGAACGATAGCGCAGCCGCGCCGCCTCCGACACGAGCTGGTCGAGCGCGGGGTAGATATAGTCGGCGAACTGGATCTCCGGCACCGGACGCAGGCCGTAGGCGCCCATGCCGACCGCGACGCCGATGATGCCGCATTCGGTGATCGGCGTGTCGAACACGCGGGTCTTGCCATATTTCTTCTGAAGGCCGGCGGTGGCGCGGAAGACGCCGCCGAAATAGCCGACATCCTCGCCCATCACGACCACGTCGGGGTCGCGCGCCATGACCACGTCCATGGCGGAGTTGATCGCCTGGATCATGTTCATGCGGGTGGTTTCGCCCGTTTCCGGGGCGGTTTCGGTGGTCAGATCGCTCATGAATGATCTTCCCCCCCGGCGAAGGCCGGGGTCCAGTTACGAGACGAAAGGAGGCGCGCAATGCCCTGCGGTCGCGAAGACACGGCGACTGGACCCCGGCCTTCGCCGGGGTGGCGCGGGCGGGGGGTCACTTGCGCGCCCATGGCCGTCCGCTGGCCTCTTCCTCGTCGAGCATCTGCTGGCGCTGCTCGCGAAGGTGCCAGGGCATCTCCTCGAACACGCCGTCGAACAGGCTGTCGAGCGGCTGGTGAAGGCCATGGCCCAGGATGCCGTTCGCCTCGGCGGCCTTTTGCGCGGCGCGGACCTGCTCGGCGACTTCGCGATCCTGCGCGGCATGGGCGTCCTCGTCCCACTCGCCCAGGCCGATCAGGTGATCCTTCAACCGCCGGATCGGATCGCCCAGCGGCCAGGCGGTCGGCTCGCCCGCCGAGCGATATTGGGTGGGATCGTCCGACGTCGAATGACCCTCGGTACGATAGGTGAAATGCTCGATCAGCGTCGCACCCTGGTTGGTCCGCGCCCGCTCGGCGGCCCATTGGGTGGCGGCATAGACCGCCAGCGCATCGTTGCCGTCGACCCGAAGGCCCGCAATGCCATAGCCGATCGCCCGCGCGGCAAAGGTCGTCGCCTCCGCGCCCGCGAAACCGGAGAAGCTGGAGATCGCCCACTGGTTGTTGACGACGTTCATGACCACCGGCGCGCGGTAGACGGCGGCGAAGGTGCAGGCCGAGTGGAAATCGCCCTCCGCGGTCGAGCCCTCACCGCACCACACGGCGGCGATGCGGGTATCGCCCTTCGCCGCCGAAGCCATCGCCCAGCCGACGGCCTGCGGATATTGCGTCGTGAGGTTGCCCGAGATCGAGAAGAAACCGGCTTCCCTGGCCGAATACATGATGGGCAACTGCTTGCCGCCCAGCCGGTCCGCGCTGTTGGAATAAATCTGGTTCATCATGTCGACCAGCGGCCAGTCGCGCGCGATCAACAGCCCCTGCTGGCGATAGGAGGGGAAACACATATCCTCATAGTCGAGCGCATGGGCGGCGGCGACCGAAACCGCCTCCTCGCCCAGCGCCTTCATGTAAAAGCTGGTCTTTCCCTGGCGCTGTGCCCGGAACATCCGCTCGTCGAAGGCGCGGAGCAGGACCATGTGCCGCAGCATCCGCCGCAGACCATCGGGCGAGAGCTTGGGATCCCAGGGCCCGACCGCGTTGCCCTCGTCATCCAGCACGCGGACCAGCGTATAGGCGAGTTCATGAAAGCTGTCGGCAGGCGCCGCGGTGTCCGGGCGGCGCTGGGCACCGGCAGGCGGAACCTCGACACTGGCGAAGTCGACCGCATCGCCCGGCCGGAATTTCGGCTCGGGAACATGCAGTTGCAACGGGGCCAGGTTGGCGCGCGAAATGCCTTCTGGCGGCACGGCCATGCTCTCTCCTCAACGCTTCGCCCGATTCCGCTCGGGTCGTTGCTATCTTTCAACTGGATGGAATTTTATTTCAAGCGCCTTTTGTGGGGGTTGATCGAGCGAACGCATCGGGTGGTGGTGTTTTTCCGTGTCCACCCGAACCCCCCTCGCCCTTCCCACCCGCTTGCAGCGGGCAGATGGGAAGAGTGAGGGCCGCTTCGGTCAGTTCCCCGCAATCGCCATCTCGAACGGCACCACCGGATGCGGTGCCTCGTCGTAGAAATTGATCACCGGCG
Organism: Sphingomonas sp. Leaf21; assembly: GCF_916858675.1. GTDB lineage: Bacteria > Pseudomonadota > Alphaproteobacteria > Sphingomonadales > Sphingomonadaceae > Sphingomonas. The sequence continues at coordinate 41,646 of NZ_CAKASM010000019.1, read as the reverse complement.
CATCCGCCCAGGCATAGCGGACGCGGACATCGCCGGGCTTGGCATCCGCGAGTCGGACTTCCGACCCGTTGACCGTCGCATCGGCATAACGACACGCGCTGGCATCACACAACTCGAACCCGATCGGTGCCGCGGCGCTCCACGCGTGCAGCGCCCCTTGCACGCCCGCAAAGCGCAGCACCACCTCGCCCTGCTGCCCCCGTGTCGCCGAGGCGATCATCGGCCCCGACGCGTTGGCGCGGTCACCCGCCGCGAGATGCTGTTGCGCGAAGACCAGCCGCTTGGCGAGCTCGTTCTTGTCGGCGGGATGGATGTCGGTCCGCACCCCGATATCGACCGCCGTCGCCAGCGCCGCATGATCGTCGCGCAGCACCGCCAGCCGCTGCGCCTCGCGCAATGCCGCCCAGCCGCTGTCACCCGGCTTGACCGGCGGCGCGCCGAAATCGGCGAGCTGAATGATCAGGAAGGGCAGGCTCGGGTCGGCGAACTGGCGACGCCACCCGGTCATCAGCGCCGCCAGCCGGTCGCCATAGCTGGCCAGTCCGACATCCGATTCCCCCTGATACCAGGCGACGCCCTTCAACCCGATCGGCCCGAGCGGCGCGATCATGCCGTTATAGAGCGTGCCGAGCCCCGCATGGCTTTCCCAGGGACTGCGCGGATAGCTCTGGTCGTCACGCTTGTAGATCGAATAGCGCCATCCGGCGCCGAGCGGGATCGGCTGTCCGCCGGCGGGTGTGAATTGCACCTTCTCCGCCGGACCGAACATTCCGCCCGGACCATAGGTATCGCCCAGCCCGACCACGATTTCGTTGTGCCCCTGCTTCAACGCGGCGCGCGGCACGACATAGCGCCGCCGATCGCCCCAGCCGAAGGTCGCGCCGACGACCACGCCGTTGACCCAGACGGTGTCGAGCTCGTCGATCCCGCCCAGCTCGATGACGCCATCGCCGGTCGGCGCGGCGGGCAGGTCGAAGCCCTGCCGGAACCAGACCAGCCCGTTATAGTCGGCCAGCGCGGGCACGCCCCATTCCTCCCACGGGCTGAACTTGGGCACCGGTTGCCAGCTCAGCCGATCGGGCGCGTTCCAGGGCTCGGCCCCGCGCGCGGTGCCGCTCGCCTTGCGCCACCACTCGCCCCAGCGATCCCCGAACGCGCGAAGCCCCGCCGCGTGGTCGCGGGCGTAGAGCGCCAGCAGATCGGCATCGGCGGCGAGGCCGGGCAGCTTGCGCGCATCGGTGCCGGGAACCCAGGGCAGGATCTTGGTCCCGCCCCAGCTCGAATCGATCGCCCCCATCGGCACATCGGCCTTGGTGGCGAGATCCTTGACCATCAGATAGCAGGCGGCGGAAAAATTGGCGACGCTCGCGGGTGAGGCCGCTGCCCAGACCGGACGCGTCTTCAGCGTCTCGTCGGCGGACAGCCCTACATGATGCGCGACGTCGAGCAGGCGGATCCGGTCGTTGGCCGAGCCGCCGACCAGACCCTCGCCGTTCAGCGCCTGCTTGGTCGGATATTCCATGTTGGACTGGCCCGAACACAGCCACACATCGCCGATCAGCAGGTCGTCCATCCTGTCGGCCGCGCCGTCCTTGCCGGTCGCGGTCAGGGTCAGCGGGGTGGCGGTCGCCGCCATGGCGGGCAGGGTCGCGCGCCAGCGGCCCTGGCGGTCGGCGGTCGCCTGCGCGGTCCGGTCGCCAAGCGCCACGGTCACGCGCTCGCCCGCATCGCCCATCCCCTCGACGATGATCGGACGGTCGCGTTGCAGCACGGCATGCGCGCTCATCGGGGTCAGGATGCGGGGCCGCGCCTCCGCCAGCACCGGCCAGGCCGCCGCCGTCCCCAACAGCATCGCCACACCCGCGCGCCGCACGGCGCCGACACGCAAAAGCCCGTTCCGCATCCCATCCCTCTCCTTCGCCTGCGGCACGCGATTCCGCGCCGTCATCGGCCGTCGACGGAGCATAGGATCGTCAAAATGATAACGCTATCGCAAACGCTCCTCCCCGCTCCGGGGGAGGCATGAGGGCGGTCAAGGCGCCTCGTGCTCGGGAAACGCCACCAGCGCCTCGACCGGGAAATGATCCGACGGATAGGTCCGCCCCCGATGATAGCTATCGGTGGTGACGGTGTCCGCCGTGAACCCGCGCAGGAAGAGATAGTCGATCCGGCGATCGGGCGTGCCGGTGAAGTCGTGGAACGTCATCTCCGGCCCCTCACGCCGCCTGGCGCTGCCCCGGGCGTCGGTCAGCGCCCCCGCGAATGTCCCATAGGCCGCCGTGTCGGGCCGGGCGTTCATGTCACCCGCCAGGATCACCGGCATTCCCTGCGCGAGCACCGGCAGTCGCGACAGGATCAGCTTGGCCGAGCGGTCGCGGGCCTCGGCATCCTCGTCACGATGGGCGAGATGGGTGTCGACGAACAGGAAACGGCGGGGCCTGGCCTCCTTCGTCTCGAACACCGCCCAGTTCGCCATGCGCGGCAGGTCGGTGCCCCAGCTCCGGCTACCGACCGCCTCGGGTGTGTCGGACAGCCAGAAATCGCCATGCCGCACCAGTGTCAGCCGATCGGTACGATAGAAAATGCCCATATGCTCGTCGTCATGCCGCCCCCTTCGGTCGCGCCCGAACCAGCGATATCCCGGCAGCGCGCGGACGATGTCGTCCCCCTGACGCCGCAGCAGTTCCTGCGTGCCGATCAGATCGGGCGCGGCGCGACGGAGCAATTCGACGAGCACGGGCCGTCGCACCGCCCAACGCTGTTCCCCCTCGTCAGAGGCATAGCGGACGTTGAATGTCATGACCTTGAGCGGCTGACCCCACGCCATCGCCGGGACCAGCATCGCCACCGCCAGCACCGCCACCTGCCGCAAGGCTCGCCGAAATTTCGTCATCCGTTCATCCCGTCGTTGCTGGCAGTTCGACCGCCATCGCCGTTCCGTGGCGAAGGCTTGTGGCAGGCGCATGACACCGATCCCCAACCGTACCCCGCAGTTCGTCATTGCGAAGGATTATCATTATCGATATTGCGCCGCCGAAATCGTTTGATGGGGGTGGTCGATGGGGGGATTGGCGATAGGGCGCGCCGTGATGCTGGCCGGGATGATGCTGGCACCGGCCGCACATGCCCAGAGCAGGAGCGCCGACGCCATGCCTGCGGAGGATCAGGCCGATGTCGTCGTCAACGGACTGCGCGATGCCAATGCCAGCATCACCGGTACGGATACGCCGCCCCGCCGCTATCCCCAGTCGCTGCGCGTCATCGACCGGGCGCTGATCGACCGGGTCGGTGCGACGCGGCTGGACGACACGATCGATCTGGCGGGCGGCGTCGCGCGGCAGAACGACTTTGGCGGCCTGTGGGACAAATATTCGATCCGTGGCTTTGCGGGCAACGAGAATAGCGGCCCCGACATCCTCATCAATCGCTTCAACAGCAACCTGGGGTTCAACGCGCCGGTCGATGCCGCGACGGTCGAACGGTTCGAATTCCTGAAGGGCGCCGCTGCCGCGCTGTCGGGGCTGGGCGAGCCGGGCGGGTCGCTCAACATCGTCACCAAGACGCCGACCGCCACCCGCCAGGGAGAGGTCTCGCTGAGCTATGGCAGCTGGAACCGGCTGCGCGCGACGGGCGACGTGAGCGGTCCGCTGTCGGACACCGTGTCGGCGCGGCTGATCGGGGTGAGCGAGGAGGGCGACAGCTTCCGCCGCTATGTCCATACCGACCGGCTACTGCTCGCGCCGTCGCTGTCCTTCACGCCCAGCCAGGATCTGCGGTTCCTCTACCAGGCCGAATTCATGCGCAACCGTGCGCCGATCGATCGCGGCGTCGCGGCGATCCGGGGCGACGCGCGGGCGATGGACCGCGACACCTTTCTGGGCGAACCCGCCGATGGCCGGATGACCCAGCGCATGTTGTGGCAGCAGGGCAGCATGTTTGCCGCGCTGTCCGACCGGATCTCACTGGAGGCCGGTCTGTCGAACCGCGACGGCTTGCTGACCGGTTATTCCACCCAGGTCGATTTCGGCGCGCGCGGGGTGCAGGCGGACGGACGGACGATCGGCCGATCGCGGCGCTTCCACGATTTCCGCTGGCAGGATCTGACCGCGCGCGCCGAACTGGCCGCGAAGCTCGACTGGCTGGGCATGACCCACGATCTGCGCATCGGCGTCGACCGGGTGCGACATGGCATGGATTTCCGCATGGATCAGGCGCGGGGCCGCCCCGGTGCGCCAATCCTGACCATCGACGCCTTCGACCCCGTCTATGGCCAGCCGCTTCCCACCCCGACGCCGTTCGCGCATCGCTACGCCTCGTTCCGCAGCGAGAGCATCTATGCGCAGGATCTGATCGGGTTCGGCGACGTCACCGCGCTGATCGGCGCGCGGTGGAACAGTTTCCGCGAGACGATGACCAATTATCTTCGCGGCGACCTGCGGCTCGATACCGTCGATCGCGGCGTGACGCCCCGCGCCGCGCTCACCTGGGCGGTGAACCGCCATGTCTCGCTGTTCACCAGTTGGGGTCAGTCGCTGCGGCTCAACCCGTCGGACGGGATCAGCAGCTTCGATGCCGAGCGTAGCGTCTCGACCGAGATCGGCGCGAAATACAGCCTCTTCGGCGGCGCGCTGACCGGGCAGACCGCGCTGTTCACCATGACCAAGCGCAACGTGCTGAACCCCAATGCGACCGACCCCTTCGTCAAGACCCAGATCGGACGACAGCGGTCGCGCGGCGTCGAGACCGTCGCCGACTGGCACCTGACTGGGGGGCTGACCGGCACGGCCACCTACACCTATACCGACGCCACCGTCCGCAACGACAGGAATCCGGCGCTGATCGGCACCATGTTGTCCAACGTGCCCCGGCATCTGGCGGCGCTCGACCTGCACCAGCGGCTGGGCGTGGTGACGCTGGGCAGCGGGGTCACCCATGTCGGCGCACGCAACGGTGATCCCTTCGCCAGCGGCTATCGCCTGCCCGGCTATACGATCGTGCGCGCCGACGCGACCTGGGCGGTCACCCCGCGCTTCGACGTGCGGCTCGATCTCGAGAACCTGTTCGACGTCTATTACATCGCCAGCAGCTATGCCGATGTGTGGACCATGCCCGGCGCGCCGCGCAATGTCCGGGTGACGCTGCGCGGGCGTTTCTGAAAACCGGACGATCGTCACCCGGCGAAGGCTGTGGCCTTTGCCGGGTGACGCGCGTCAGGCGTCGGCCCAGCGACGCAGGAGATTGTGATAGACCCCGGTCAGCTCGACCACCGACCGGTCGCCCTGCCCCTTGTCCGCCCCGACCCGCTGGATGGCGCGGTCGAGGTCGAACAGGATTCGGCGCTCGCCATCGTCGCGGACCATCGACTGGATCCACAGGAACGACGCCACCCGCGTGCCGCGTGTCACCGGTTCGACCCGGTGGAGGCTGGAGGCGGGATAGAGCACCGCGCTGCCCGCCGACAATTTGACCCGCTGCTCGCCGTACAGATCCTCGACCACCAGCGCGCCGCCGTCATAATTGGCGGGATCCTCCAGGAAGAGGGTCAGCGACAGGTCGGAGCGCATCCGGAAATCGCTCCCCCGTTTCAGCCGGACGGCGTTGTCGACATGCACGTCGAACGCCTGTCCCCCCGCATAGCGGTTGAACAGCGGTGGATAAACCTTGAGCGGCAGCGCCGCCGCCACGAACAGCGGCGATCGCCCCAGCGCGTCGAGGACCATCCGCCCCGCGCCGACCGCCGCCGTCGAATCCTCGGGCAACTGGTCGTTGCGCTTGGCCAGCGCCGCCTGCGGGCCCGAGGTGGCGTTGCCATCCGCCCAGGGGCCCGCATCGATCAGGCGACGGACCTCCCCCACTCCGGCGGCGTCGAGGATATCGGGGAGGACGATCAGCATGGCGTCAACCTAGCCCGGTCAGAAATTATAGAACAGGCTGAGCGTCGCCTGCCGCCGGTCGCCGGGGATCGCCCAGCCGCCGGTGACGACGCCGGTCGTCGCGTTGACGTTGTTGCGCACGCCCGTGACATATTTCTCGTCGGTGAAGTTCTGCACGTTCAACTGCATCGTCCAGCGCTGCGCGATGGTATAGGCCAGATAGGCGCGGTGGATCAGATAGTCGTCGACATGGAACTGCACCGGATTGGCGGCGATCGGCGCATTGGTCGCGAAGGACCCCTGATAGGTCAGGCCGTAGCCGACCTCCAGACCGAAGGGTAGCTTGTAGGTGGTGAACAGGCTGCCCGAATGTTTCGGGGTCTGGAACAGCTGGCTGCCCGCCTGCGGATCGGCGACACCCGCCGCCTTGTCGCGGTTGGAGATGCTCTGCAGCACCTTGCCGTCGAGATAGGTATAGTTGGCGAAGATCGTCCAGGCCGGGGTGATCGCGCCCGACAGGCCCAGCGCGACGCCGTCGACCCGGCTCCGCCCGTCGAGCACCTGCAACCCGGCGGGCAGCGCGGGATCGTTGGAGGGGACGCGGTAATTGGTCCGCGCGTTGCGGAAGACCGCGGCGGTCAGCTCCAGCCTGCGGTCGAGCAATCCGGCCTTGACCCCGACCTCGTAGTTCTTGGCGGTTTCGGGCGCGACGGCACACGGGTTCGCGGCGGTCGCGGTCGACGGCACGCCACAACCCAGCCGGACCGTCGAGGAGGACGGCGTCTTGGCATTGCCATAACCCGCATAGAGGCTGACATTCTCGACCGGGTGGAAGACGCCACCCACCCGCCAGGAGAACAGCCGCTCGCGGCTGATCTGGGGTGCGGCCTGAAGCGCGGTCAGCGCGGTCGAGCCCGGCGGTACGATGTTGAGCGGCAGCGCGCGGAAGCTCGCCTCCTGATATTCCCAACGGACGCCGCCGTTCAGCTCGAAGAAGCGGTTCAGCTCCAGCGTGTCGAACGCATAGACCGCCAGGTTTCGGGTCTCGCTTCGCGACTGCGCCGTCGTGGTCAGGTTGATCGGCCCGGCATAATTGGTGTTCGGATTGGCGATATCGATCAGCGGCAGCGGGGAAACCGCGCTGCCGTTGCTGTTGCGCAGCAGCGAGGCCGTGGTGATCCGGTAATTCTCCAGCATCCCCGAAAGCCCGACGTTCAGGATATTGTGGAAGCCGCCCTTGGCCCCCGCCTCATGCCGCAGGTCGAGCTGGTCGTAGAGCATCTGGTTCTGCTGGTCGCGCACCAGTCCGCGCGGGCCGGATGGCAGATAATAGCCGGGCGGCACATTGGCCGGACAGGCCGCGCCCACCGTCGCGCCGGGGGTCGCGGTGATCGGCTGGAGCCCCGTCGAGGCGAGGCAGAAGGTGCCCTGCGGCGCGGAGGTGACGCTGTATTGCGTCACCTGTTGCCAGCGGGTCAGGTTGCGCACGCTCCAATGCTCGTCGATCGCGTGGCGGAAGGTGGCGGTGAGGCGATCGACGGTGCTATCCTGCCGATCGAGATTGGCGATCCCGAAATAGGCGTCGCGCCGCGCACCCGGCACGAAGCCGTCGACGATGCCGTTGTCGAAATAGGGGATGCCATAGACCGGCGTGTTGCGATCCTCCTGATGGACATAGGCGAGCGTCAGGCTGGTCGGACCGCCGATGCCGATCGTGACCGAGGGGGCAATTCCCCAGCGCTGCATCTTCTCGACGTCGCGGCCGGGCACGTCGTTATGATGGTAGGCGCCGTTCAGCCTTACCGCGACGAGGTCGGACACGCGGACATTGCTGTCGATCGCGCCGCGATAATAATTGTCGGTGCCGACCGATCCCTGCGCGATGGTCAGCGTCTCGGCCGTCGGCACCTTGGAGACGAGGTTGATCGTGCCGCCGACCGATCCCGATCCGTTGAAGACGCTGTTCGCGCCGTTATAGACCTCGACCTGTTGCAGGTTGAACGGGTCGGTCCGGCTATATTGCGCGCTGTCGCGCACGCCGTCGATGGTGATGTCGTTGTTCGCCGAATAGCCGCGCAGGTTGATCGAGTCGCCATAACCGCCGCCACCCTCGCCCGCGCCGAAGGTGATGCCCGGAATCGTCTGCAACACGTCGCGCAGCGTCTGGAGATTCTGTTTCCGGATGGTCTGTTCGCTGACCACCGTGATGGTCTGCGGCGTATCGAGCAGCGGCGCGGTCGCCTTGGGGCTTTCCAGCGCCTGGGTGGCGGCACGCTGGCCGGTGACGACGACCATGTCGCGCTGGCCGGTTGAATCCTGCGTGCGCGATGGTGTGGCCGAGGGCGGTGCCGTCTCGGCGGATGCGATATGCGGCGCGGTCGCCAGGAAGCCTACGCACGACAGGGCGATGAACGATTGCGACATGGATTTTCCCCTTTGCCGCCGCCGCTAATGCGAAACACTCGCACCGTCAATGCAAACGCTAGTGATTCTCATCTGGTGGCGGGTGAGGCGAAACGGACGTCGTTTGGGAAACCGATCGATGGCACGCCGCACGCGGCTTTATGCCCATAATGGACAATATGTCTTTATTTCAGCTCGTTAAGCAATCAGCAGGATTTCAGATCAACCCGTATCGAGAAACCAAGTCTTTACGTGGGTCCGCTAGGCTTGGTGCATGACACAGGGTTCGACCAAGGATCGGTACATCCGCATCAGGGGGGAGCAGGCGACGCTTGGCATGTACGTCCACGCCCTCCATTGTTCGTGGATGGACAGTCCATTTTGGCGACAGTCCTTCCTGCTGACCAAGGATGCGGACTGTGCCAGGATCCGCGAATCGGTGCGGCATCTGACCATCGATCTGCACAAGGGGCGCGGTCCCGCACGCATCGCCGCTGTCGAACCGATGATGGCCGACACGGTCCGTGCGGACTCGTCGGTCGCGCGCCCGGCGCGGGCGCATCGGCGCAAGCCGCCGACGGACCTCGAACGCGCGGCCGCCATGGCGGAGCGGGCCAGCGCGGTCATCGCGCGGCTGTTCGACGAGGCGCGGCTGGGCCGGGCGGTGTGCAGCGCCGATCTGACGCCGCTGGTCGAGGAGCTGGCGGAGGCGACCATGAGGGGCAATGCCGCCATCATCGCGGTGACGCGGCTGAAGGACCGGGATCGCTATACCTATATCCATTCGGTCGCGGTCGGGACGCTGATGATGGGGCTGGCACGGCATTTGGGGATGAGCGAGGCGGACATCCGCGTCGCCGGAATGGCGGGCCTGCTCCACGACATCGGCAAGGTACGGATCGCGAGCGCCATCGTCGACAAACCGGGCACGCTCGACCCCGCCGAACTGGCGCAGATGCGGCGTCACCCCGACCTCGGGCACGACATGCTGCTGGATATCGCGGATCTCGACCCGCGCATCCTGGCGGTGTGCCGCCATCATCACGAACGGATCGACGGCACCGGCTATCCCGCCGGGCTGGCCGGGGATGCGATCGGTCCGTTCGTCCGGCTGGCGGCGGTCTGCGACGTCTATGACGCCGTGACGTCGATCAGGCCCTATAAGCGCGCCTGGTCGCCACACGAGGCGCTGGCGCGGATGCTCGAATGGGAAGGGCATTTCGATCCCGTCATCCTGCGGGCGTTGATCGCCAGCCTTGGCATCCAGCCCTTCGGCGCGCTGGTCCGGCTCCATTCCAACCGGCTGGGCATCGTCGTCGAAGAAGGCGACACGCCGACGACGCCGATCGTCCGCACCTTCTACGACGTGCCCGAACAGCGGCGCGGCACGATCGTGGATGTGGCGACGGCGGACGACCCGATCCTGCGCGCCGAACGCGGCGGATACTGGTTCGGCGATGACTGGCCAACCCTGCGGTCGGAGGTCATGGCAGCATCCCCGCCCCCCGCGCCCGTCGCGCGGCGGCCGGGAACGGACGACAGCGCACATCAGGGCGCCAGGCCATGCTGATCCGTCCCGCCGTCGAACAGGACGCCACCGCGATGAGCGATGTGCTTCGGGAGATCATCGAATCGACCGGCCGGATGCGGCCGCATGATCCGGACTTCACGCTGGCGCACTATATCGCGAATCGCGACAGCGTTCGTTGCAGCGTCGCCCTCGACCCGGAGGGCGTGGTGCTGGGTTTCCAGTCGCTGGTCCGCGCGACACCCGGCAATCGCTATGACGTACCGTCCGGCTGGGGGATCATCGGCACGCATATCAGCCCGCGAGCGCATCGCCGGGGCGTCGGCACCGCGCTGTTCACCGCGACGCGGGCGGCGGCGGTGACGGCGGGCCTGCCCAGGGTCGATGCCTGTATCGGCGCCGACAATGACATGGGCCTGCGCTATTACGAGGCGATGGGATTCCGCACCTATCGCACGGGCGACGGCCTCATCCAGAAGCGACTGGTCCTGACCCCGGGCGACTGACACGCGAGCGATGGCGGGATGGCGCGCAATTCTGTATGGCGCGCGGGATGATCCGCCTCAGTGAATTGAAACTGCCTCTCCACCACGCGGACGAGGCGCTGCCCGCCGCCATCTGTCGCCGATTGCGGGTCACGCCGCGCGAACTGGTCCGCTTCTCCATCGCCAGGCGCGGCCATGACGCGCGCGACAAGAACAACATCCAGCTCGTCTATTCGGTCGACGTCAACCTCAAGAACGAGCCCGCCGTGCTCGAGCGGTTCCGCCGCGACCGCGATGTGCAGCGCACGCCCGACACCCGCTACCACCTGCCCGGCGCCCCGCCGCCGGGTGCCAAGCGGCCGGTCGTGATCGGCGCCGGGCCCTGCGGCCTGTTCGCCGCGCTGGTGCTGGCACAGGCGGGGCACCGCCCGATCATCCTGGAGCGCGGCAAGGTGGTGCGCGAGCGGACGCAGGACACCTGGGGCCTGTGGCGCAGGAGCGTGCTCAATCCCGAATCCAACGTCCAATATGGCGAAGGGGGTGCCGGCACCTTCTCCGATGGCAAGCTCTACAGCCGGATCAAGGATCCCCGCCATCTGAACCGCAAGGTGCTGACCGAGTTCGTCAAGGCGGGCGCGCCCCCGGAGATCCTGACCGAGGCGCATCCGCATATCGGCACCTTCCGCCTGGTGACGATGGTCGAGAGCATCCGCGCGACGATCGAGGAACTGGGCGGCGAATATCGCTTCTCCACCCGCGTCGACGGGCTGGACGTGGAGACGGACGGATCGGGTGAGCGGCGGGTGCGCGGACTTCACCTGAACGGCGGCGGCTATCTGGAGGCGGACCATGTCGTCCTCGCCATCGGGCACAGCGCGCGCGACAGCTTCGCCATGCTGCAGTCGGCGGGCGTCCATGTCGAGGCCAAGCCCTTTTCGATCGGCGTGCGGATCGAGCATCCGCAGGGGTGGATCGACCGCGCCCGCTTCGGGCATCAGGCGGGGAACCCGATCCTTGGCGCGGCGGAATATCACATCTCGCATCACTGCTCGAACGGGCGCACGGTCTACAGCTTCTGCATGTGCCCCGGCGGCACGGTGGTCGCCGCGACCTCGGAAGAGGGGCGCGTCGCGACCAACGGCATGAGCCAGTATTCGCGCAACGAGCGGAACGCCAATTCGGGCTTCGTCGTCGCGATTGATCCCGAGCGCGACTTTCCCGGCGATCCGCTGGCGGGCCTAGCGCTGCAACGCCATTGGGAAGAGCGCGCCTATGTCGCGGGCGGCTCCAACTACAAGGCTCCGGCGCAGCGGGTCGGCGACTTCCTGGCGAAGCGGCCCTCGACCAGCCTGGGCTCGGTCACCCCCTCCTATCGCCCCGGCGTGACGCCGACCGACCTGGCCGAGTGCCTGCCCGATTTCGTGGTCGAGGCGATGCGCGAGGCGATCCCGGCCTTCGGTCGCCAGATCGCCGGTTACGATCACCCGGACGTGGTGATGACCGGGGTCGAGACGCGCACATCGTCGCCGGTCCGCTTCACGCGCGGCGAGGACGGGCACAGCCTGAACACGCGCGGGCTGTTCCCGGCGGGCGAGGGCGCGGGCTATGCGGGCGGCATCCTGTCGGCGGCGGTCGACGGGATCAAGACCGCCGAGGCGGTGGCACACAGCATCGCCGCCAGACCGTGAAGATCTTCTTCGACGGCGGCCACCGCCCCTCCGGCATGGAATGGGCGGTGGTGCTGGGCGGCGAAACGCGGGTCGCGCGGGACCTGGGCGCGGGGTCGGCGATGGCGGCCGAATGGCTCGCACTGATCGCCGCGACCGAGTGGGCGGTCGAGCGGGGCGTGACCGACGCGATCCTGCTGGGCGATGCGCTGGCCGTCATCGCGCAGGCGAACGGCACCGCCCGTATCCCGACGCTTTGCCGCCCCTGGCACGAGCGATGGCTCGCCCTGCCCCGCCCGCCCAGGCTCAGGCTGCGGCACGTCAAACGGACGCAGAACCTGGCGGGCATCGCGCTGACCCGGCTCTCGCGCGGCCCCACCCTGGCGGCGAACCATAGGTAAGCCGTTGCGCTACCGTCATTAACTTTACAGTCATCGTTAACGTTCCGCCTCTATGATCCGGTCGCTTGCGGAGGCCTCCTGCCAACGCGCGGGGATGGACTATGCGGCCCGATTCGACCTTTGCCTGGCGCGCGTTGCTGCCGCTGATCCTGACCGCGCCACTGCTCGCGTCGTGCGGCGGAGGCGACGCCTCGACCACCACGGCGGATGTGACCGTCGTTCCGGGAGCGACCGCCACTCCCGCGCCCGCCCCGACAGCGACAGCGACGCCGACGCCGACCCCCACACCGACGGCAAGCCCGACGCCGACCGCCAGCATCCCGACGGAATGGGCGGCGGGCATCGCGGCCAGCTACGCGGTCCAGCCCGATGTCGCGAACTGCAAGGCCGGTACGCTGGGCACGAACGTGCGCGCGGAGGCGCTGGCGATCATCAACGGCATCCGTGCGCTGCATAAGCTGCCGCCCGTCAGCTATTCCGATGCCGACCAGGCCGAGGCGATGGAATCGGCGCTGATGATGGCGGCCAACGGCCAGTTGAGCCACACGCCGCCGACGAGCTGGAAATGCTATAGCGCCAGCGGCGCGGCGGGCGCCGGGTCGAGCAACCTCTACGGTTCGGTCCCCTCGCCCTATCTCTCGCTGAGCCCGACCGACACGATCTTCGCAGGCTGGATGACCGAAATCCGCAACATCGTCGCGGACAATGTCGGCCATCGTCGCTGGATCCTGTCGCCCTTCCTGACCAGCATCGCCTATGGCCGGGTCGCGGGCACGGTCGGCGGCAACCGGACCGACGCCACCTCGCTGAAGGTATTCGGCCAGGCCAACCCGCCCGCGGTCAACGCCGCCGCGCTGCCCGACTTCGTCGCCTATCCGCAGGGCGACTATCCGGCGCGCTATTTCGACACCTCCGCCCTGTCGTCCTTTTCCGCGATCATCGATCCCAACCGGATCGGCAACAACAGCGCGGTGGATTACAGCGCCGCGACGATCCGCGTCATCGCGCCGGACGGAACCGCGCTTGCGGTATCGGGCGTCAGCTTCGACACGCTGGGATACGGCGTCCCCAACAATATCCAGTGGAAGGTCGCGGGGCTTGGAAGGAATATCGCCTACGGCGTGACGATCGACAATGTCCGGGTACGCGGCGCGGCGCGGTCCTACACCTACGGCTTCCGCATCGTCGGTTAGGCCACCGCTTCGGCTCGCCGCGCCGCGAAGGTGCGCGAGAGGCCGTGGTAGAGCTTCTCGCGGCACACGAGCTGGCTGACGCCATCGGCGATGAAGGCGGTGGCGAACATGGGCAGCATCAGGCCCCGGCTCGCGGTCGTCTCCGACAGGATGATCACGGCGGTCAGCGGCGCGCGGACCACGCCGGCGAAATAGCCGACCATGCCCAGGATCACGATCGCCGAGGCGGGCGAGCCCGGAAAGACCGCGCGCAGCAGATTGCCCACGCCAGCGCCCACCGCCAGCGACGGCGCGAAGATCCCGCCAGGCAGACCCGCCACCGCCGTCGCCAGCGTCGCGACGAACTTGGCCGGGCCGAACCACAGGGGTGCGTCGACCCCGACGATCATCGCCCGCGCCGCGCCATAGCCGGTGCCCCAGGTCAGCCCGGTGCCGACGCCCAGTCCCGCGACGACGCCACCGCACAGCGCGGCGAACAGGATCGGGCGTTCCTTGCTCCACCGGGTAACTCGGTTGGTCCCGGTCGCCATCACCAGCATCAGCCGCGCGAAGCCGCCCCCTGCCAGCCCGCCGACCACGCCCGCCAGCGGTGCGACGACCAGCGCGGTGACGATCGGCATATGCGCGCCGATCAGTCCGAAATAGACGTAATCGCCCTGCACCGACTGCGCGATCATGCCCGCGATGGCGATCGCGGCGATGACCAGCAGCGTGACCTTCTGCTCATAGGCGGAGGCGAGTTCCTCGATCGCGAACAGCAGCCCCGCCAGCGGCGTGTTGAACGCCGCCGCGACACCCGCCGCACCGCCCGCGATCAGCACCGCCCCGCGCAACGGCACGCCCAGGATGCGGTGGGTCAGGCCCATGATCGCGGCCGCGATCTGCACCGTCGGCCCCTCGCGCCCCACCGAGGCGCCGCCAAGCACCGCCGCCAGGGTCAGCCCCGCCTTGCCGACGACCGTCCGGATCGACACCAGGCCATGCGTCGCGCCTTCGGGATCGGCCTGCGCCGCCATGACCTGCGGAATGCCCGAGCCGCGCGCGAGCGGCACGAACCGCCGCGTGATCCACACCAGGGCGGCGAACAGCAGCGGCGTGACGACCAGCGGCGCCCAGTGCCAGCGCTTGGCGAGATGGCCGAATATCTCCCCCGCCATATCCGCCGCCTGCGCGAAGGCGCTTGCCGCCAGGCCGATCGATACCGCGCCGATCAGGATGGCGAGGCGGGTGCGGAACTGGACCGAGCTGGGCCCCTGCTTGCGTAACAGCGCGCGGTAGCGGGCGGGCGTCCATCTGCGGATGCCGGGGATGTCCGAGCGGTGAAGGGCCATCCGTCACTCCTACACCCGGACAACGCGCAAAAACCAGACAATCCGGTGCGCTAGCCCAGGGTCAGCCCGTGGATGACCGGGGTGAAGCGCGCATTGTGCAATTGCCGCAACCGCTCGGTCTGCGCCAGCGATGCCGTCATCACCGCCGCCGGGGCCAATGCATCGGCACGGTGGAGCGCGCCCAGCGCCGCATCGGACAGCGCGCGCATCGCCGCCTCGTCGATGGTGTAGAGTCCGGCAAGGTCGTGACCCGAACCACCCTCCAGCGCGACCGACAGCGACAGCGGTCGGATCAAATGATGCGCGGCATAGGAATCGACCAGCGACTGCGCCGCCTGCACATCGGCGACGAGCGCGTCGAGTGCGGCGCGGATCCGCGCGGCCAGCGGCGTCGCGACGCCCCCGTCGAACAGCGCTTCGCCGGTTGCGCCCAGCGTCGGATCGGCGGGATCGACCGCCAGCCCCTCCACGCCCGCACCGTGCAGGCGGAAGCCGCCGAGCAGCACCGCCTGCGGAACATAGGTCGCCTGGAACCCGCCGCCGAAGACGAAGAGATTGGCGGGCTCGACCAGCGACATCAGCGCGATCAGGTTGAAACGCCCGGTCTGCCCGTCCTTGGCCAGGCACAGCGGCATATCGGCGGCGGCAAAGGCGATTTCGGACAGGCCGAGCCGCGCGAAACGCCGCCCCGCCCCCGCCGCATGACGATCATAGCGGAGTGCTGCATGCGCGGATGCGGATAGCGGAACGGGATCGGTCATACCCGCTGAAGACCATGTTCGCGGATCGCGCGCAACAGGTCGCGGTGCCGCGGCGCCCGAGCGCGCAATTCGTCCTTGGCGCGCCCGTTCCGCGCGACGAAGCGCTGCGCCAGCCCCGCATCGGGCGAAGCCGGGTCGACCGGCGCGAAACTGCTGGCGAACCCCATGCCGTGGAGGACATATTGGTAGCTGGGCCAGGAGAACACCTCGCGCGCATGGTCGAAATCCTGCGGTCCCGGCGAATGGTGCCGCCATAGTTCCAGCCGCTCCTGCAAGGCGTCGGGAATGGAGGCGGCGGCGACATTGTCGCGCCAGAAGTCGGTATCGGTCCGCCGGGTCAGGACATAATGCAGCTTCAGGAACTCGATGATCCGCATCCAGTGATGGGTGAAGGTCGCGTTGAACTGCCGCGCCATCACGTCCATCGCCTGGCGCGTGCGCGGCAGCCGGTCGGCGATCGCGTCCATCGACGTCTCGATCAGCATCAGCGCGGACGCCTCCAGCGGCTCGATGAACCCCGCGGACAGGCCGACCGCGACGCAGTTGTTCTTCCAGAACTGTTCGCGATGCCCGGCATCGATGGTGATCCGCCGGACGCTCAGCGTGTCGGCGCGCGGCCCGGCATAGCGGCGCAGCGCCGCCTCCGCCGCATCGTCGCTGACATGCGCGCTGCTATAGACATGGCCGATCCCGCGCCTGGTCCACAGCCCGATGTCCCAGATCCAGCCCGCGTCCTGCGCCGTCGCGACGGTATGGCAGGTGATCGCCTCATCCTCCTCGGCATAGGGGAGTTGCAGCGCCATCGCGCGGTCGGCGAACAGCACGTCGCCACAGCGGCGGAACGGCACGCCATAGACGCCGCCGATCAGCCGCGCGGCGAAACCGGTGCAGTCGACGAACAGGTCGCCCTCCACCCGGGCCCCGTCCGCCAGCTCCAGCGCGGCGATGTCGCCATGATCGGTCATGTGCGGGATGACCACGTCGCCCAGCACGTGCACCACCCCCAGCGCATCGACGGCGTGATCGCGCAGCAGCGTCGCGAACTTGCCCGCGTCGAGGTGATAGGCGTAATTGGCATGGCCCGCATATTCGGGCGTCACGATGCTCTTGGGGGCAAGCCCGGCGTCGCACAGCATCGCCTGGTAATCGACCCAGTCGGCGAACGCGCCGCCTTCGCCCTCGCCCCGCTGCAGCCAGTGCGGCGCCATGTCGATCTCGGTCGCCCCGGCGGGTGGATTGAGCGGGTGGTAATAGGCGTCGCCCGGCGTGCCATCGGCCCATCCGACGAAGCGCGCGCCCTGCTTGAAGGCCGCATCGCAGGCGCGGATGAAGTCGGTTTCCGCAACGCCGATCCTGGCCAGCGTGTTGCGCATCGTCGGCCACGTCCCCTCGCCCACCCCGACCGTGGGCACGGTACGCGATTCGACCAGCGTGACCGTCACGTCGTCGCCGGTCCGCCGTACCTGCGCCGCCAGACGGCAGGCCGCGATCCATCCGGCCGAGCCGCCGCCCACCACGACCACCCGCCGTACCGGACGATCCCCCGCCCCCGCTCGCTCCGTCATCGCCACCTCTCCACCCGCCGCACGCAATATGATGATCGTGTCATTTTTATTTGAATATGTCAGACATAGCGCATAACAAACGATCAGCAACCAGCTCGAAGAGGCTGGACACGCGTTATGCACAGGGGAGAAATATGACACAAGTCGCCGCTTTCGTGAACCTTGGTCGGCTGCGTTCGCGCGCCGGATTGTCCACCGCACTTGTCGCACTTATCTCGGCCACTCCGGCTCTCGCCCAGACGCAGACTCCCCCTGCCGACCAGACCGCCACGCTGCCCAGCCAGAGCGAGGCGGACGGCACCTCGGGCGACATCGTCGTCACCGGCATCCGCCGCAGCATCGAATCCGCCGCCGCGATCAAGCGCGACGCGGCCGGCATCCTCGACGCCATCTCGTCCGAAGACCTGGGCAAGTTCCCCGATGCCAACGTCGCCGAATCGCTTCAGCGCATTCCGGGCGTCGCGATCGACCGCAGCAACGGCGAAGGCGCCTCGGTCAGCGTGCGCGGCCTTGGCCCCGCGTTCAACACCGTGCTGTTCAACGGCCGCAGCTTCGCGTCGGACAATTACAACCGCGCCTTCTCCTTCGACCTGATCCCCGCCGAGCTGATCAGCGGCGCGCAGGTCTATAAGAGTTCGCAGGCCCCGCTCCAGGGCGGCGGTATCGGCGCGACGATCAACGTCCAGACGCCGCGCCCGCTCGCGCTCAAGGGATTCAAGGGCGTCTTCACCGGCAAGGCGCTGTACGAAGGCAACAGCAAGAAGTTCACGCCGCAGCTTTTCGGCCTGCTCAGCGACACCTTCGCCGACGGCAAGCTGGGCCTGCTCGCCTCGCTCTCCTATCAGAAGCGCATCGCCTCGATCCGCGCGATCAGCACCGACGGCTATATCCCCGGCACCTCGGTCGGCCCCAACAACGCGCCGATCTACACCAACGTCTATGCCCCGCGTAACCAGGACGTGAACGAGACGCGCGACGATCGCACCCGGCTGGGCGCGACGCTGGTCGCGCAATATGCGCCGACCGACGAGCTGACCTTCACCGTCGACGGCCTCTACAACCGGTTCAAGAGCGATACGACGACGCGTGGCCTGGGTAGCTGGTTCGAACCGACCAGCTACACCACCGCCGGGATCGATTCGAACCGCACCGTCACCTCGCTGACGACCAACGGCAATGCCGACTTCATCGCCTCGGGCGGCGTGCGCGAGACGACGACCTATGAGGGCGGCTTCAACGCCGAATGGCGGCCGACCGAGTCGGTGCGCATGGTCTTCGACGCCACCTATTCGCAGGCCAAGAATGCGGGCGGCGGCAAATCCTATTTCACCGTCATCGGCGTACCGACCTCCTATTCCTTCACCGCGGCGCAGGGGAACGGCATCCCGTCGACCTCGGGCTATGACAGCGGGGTACTCACCAACCCGGCGCTCGGACGGACGCATATCGCCGGGCGCAGCGGCAACGACGTGATCGAGAAGGTCCAGGAATATCGCTGGAACACCGAATGGAAGCCCGGCTGGAACATCGTGTCGGCGCTTCGCTTCGGCGTGACCGGCACGTCGCGCGACAAGAGCAACGTGCCCTTCTCGTCGGATCCGAACATCGGCTGTCTCTATTGCGGCTATCCGACGCTCGCCGATCCGTCGCTGCTCTCGCCCTACACGATCGGCTCACTCGGGCAGAAGAACGGCACCGTGCCGACCACCTTCCTGACCTATGACCCGCAGGCCTATTTCAACTATCTGACCAGCCCGGCGGCGACCACCGCGCTCGACCTGGCGCGTGGCCAGCCGGTGGGCACGACGGCGGCGATCTTCGCCCGGACCAACGGCTATGCGGTGACCGAGCAGCCCTCGGCGCGCGTGCGCGAGAAGGTCTTCGCCAGCTATGCCGATATGGACCTGGAAGGCACCGTCGCGGGATTGCCCTGGTTCATCAACATCGGCGGTCGTTACGAATATACCGAGCTGGTCTCGTCGGGGCAGCAGCTTCAGCTGACCGACCTGTTGCCGGTGCCGGGCGATCCGACCACCTATACTGGCGTGTTCGCCAACAACCGCGCGGCGGTGTCGGTCAACAAGCGTTCGTCCTACAGCAACTTCCTGCCCAATCTGAACGCGAAGCTGAACCTGACCTCCAAGCTGCAGGCGCGCTTCGCCGCCTACAAGACGCTGACCCGCCCGGCGATCGGCGATCTGGCGCCCAGCCTCGACATCGGGACGCTGCGCCCCGCGACGCTGACCGCGACCGGTGGCAACCCGGACCTGAAGCCCTATCGCGCGACCAATTTCGACCTGTCGCTCGAATGGTATCCGACGCCGACCACCACCGTGTCGGCGGCGGTGTTCCACAAGACGGTCGACGATTTCATCGTGCAGACCTTTGGCGAGGAATTGTTCACCATCGCCAATGCGGGCAACCTGCCGGTCGGCGGGCTGATCGTCGGCCCCAATACCGCCAAGTTCGCGGTGCGGCGCCCACGCAATGCCCAGTCGTTGAAGATCAAGGGGCTGGAGCTCAACCTCGTCCATACGTTCGACTGGCTGCCCGGCGTGCTCAGCGGCTTCGGCGTGCAGGCCAATGCGACCTTCGTGTCGACCGACCGCGAATTCGACGTGACCCAGATCGGCCAGTCCTTCGCC
The DNA here is from genome assembly GCF_916858675.1 of Sphingomonas sp. Leaf21. GTDB lineage: Bacteria > Pseudomonadota > Alphaproteobacteria > Sphingomonadales > Sphingomonadaceae > Sphingomonas. The sequence goes on along the minus strand of NZ_CAKASM010000019.1, from coordinate 21,794 downwards.
GCCGAGGGGATCGGCAATTCGCAGAACGCGACCCTGTTCTACGAAAAGTTCGGCGTGTCGGCGCGCATCGCCTATAACCGGCGCGAACGCTTCCTCCAGCAGCTCGCGGGCGGTCCGGGCAACGAGCCGGTGTTCGTCCGCGACTATGGCCAGTTCGACGGCAGCGTCGCGGTGAACGTCACCCCCTTCGCACAGGTCTTCGTCGAGGGGACGAACCTGTTCAACGCGAAGTATTTCGCGACCGGCCGCTTCGACAACCAACTGCTGCGCTATCAGAATTTCGGACCACGCTACGACGCGGGCGTCCGATTCTCCTTCTGATGCCTGACGATCCTCCCCTCTTTCCGGGGGGAGGATCACGTGGTCAGCCTTCCCAGCGATGCTCCGCCTTCAGCGCCTCGACATCGCGCCCGGCGGTCAGGATCGCCTGCTCGCGACCCTGTTCGGCGAAGCGAACGGCGAAATCGCGTTCGGCCGGCTTGCCGTCGATCGTCCGGTCGTCGGGCGACGCGACATGGCCGACATAGCGCAGGCTGAGATCGTAATGGCCCGACCAGAAGAACGGCACCTCGCGATATTCGGGATTCCCCTGCCCCAGCAGATGCCGTGCCAGCCACTGGCCCATGCGCTGCGCCACCACCCAATGCTCGACGCGGATGGAATGGCCCAGCCGGGGATCGGGAACGCTGGCGATATCGCCGATCGCATGGATCGACGGATCGGACGTGCGCAGCGTCGCATCGACCGCGACCCCGCCGCCCGCCGCCTTGTCCGCCAGCGTCAGCCCCGCCGCTTCCGCCAGCGCGATCCGGGGCTCGGCACCGACACCCGCCACCAGCAGATCGCCTTCGACCCGGCTACCGTCGTCGAGATGCGCGACATGGCCATCCCAACGCGCGACACGGGCAGCGACGTGGAAGGTCACGCCCTTGGACTCATGCAGGTCGCGGATCATCGCCCCCACCTCCGGTCCGGCGGTCTTCTCGAGCGGCAATTCGTCGTCCGACACCAGTGCGACCTGCAAGCCGCGCGCGATCAGCGAGGCGGCGACCTCCAGCCCGATATAGCTCGACCCGATCACCACCGCGCGCTCCGCGGAGGCCAGCGCCGCGATCAGTCGGTCGGCATCGCCCAGACTGCGCACGACATGCACGTCGGCGCGATCGGCACCGTAGAAATCGGGTGACACCGCCGCCGCGCCGGTTGCCAGCACCAGCCGGTCATAGGGCACCCGCTCGTCATTGTTGAGGATCACGGCCTTGGCCTGTCGATCGATCCGCGCCACGGTCGCGTCGCCACGCCAGGTCACGGTGTCGGCGACCGGCGGCAGTGCCGCCTCGCCGCGCTCTGCCTTGCCCGACAGATATTGCTTGGAACAGAAGGTCCGGTCGTAGGGCGCATCCCCCTCCGCCTCGATCACCGTCACCGCGTCGCCCGCGCCATGCCGCGCCAGCATCTCGGCACAGGCATGGCCCGCCGCGCCGCCGCCGATGATGACCACCCGGCCGATATCGCTCCGCGTCGCAGGCACGGGCTCGTACCGATCGGCGGGACCGTCGATCCGCACCAGTCCTTCCGCCTCGACCACCGTGAACCTCTCGAGCGGTTCGAACGCTGGCGCACCGACCGCCTCGCCCGTCCGCAGGTCGAACCGCGCATGATGGAAGGGGCAGCGCAACGTGCCGTCGGCGACGATCCCATCGGCCAGCGGCGCCTTCAGGTGCGTACAGATGCCAGAAAGCGCGCAGACGCGCCCCCGATGCCGGACGAGGACGACATCCTGCCCGTCCAGCGTTCCCGCGACGATACGCCCTTCCTCCAGATCGGCAGAGGCGACACCGTTCGCCAGATCCCGTTGTGCCATCGCCCCTACCTTTCCTGGGTCACGTCATGCCGCTGGCGCCGGCTCAGCCAGCGCGCTGGAGCGCGGTCGCGGCGAGGTGCTCGCCGATGAACCAGACCTGCGGCTCGTTGGAGCGGATGATGTCGCTGACCAGCAGGTCGTTGGTGCCGTCATCGCCCGACTCATCGGCGGTCTTGGCGCCCTCATGCGCCTGTTCCAGCACAACTTTGTGCGCTTCGAGCAGGCGCGCCAGCATGGTCGGCACGTCCTCGCGCCCCTGCGGCGGGCGCTGGATACGGGTCATCTCGGCGACATCGTGCGGTGTCGCGATGCTGATGCCACCCAGCGCCTGGATGCGTTCGGCGACCATGTCGACCAGCTCGGCCTGCTTCTCGTAATGCGTGTCGAGCAACAGGTGGAGCTGGTAGAAGGTCGCGCCCGACATCTGCCAGTGATGCTTCTTGTACAGGTCGCGCAGCATCATCGTGTCCGCCAGTACCTGGTTCAGGATCGACACGCTCTGCTTGCGGGCATTGTCCGACAGACCGAGCGGAAGATCCTTCAGCGTGCCGAACGCCTGGATCTCCTTATACTCGATCTTGTACTGCGGCTGTGCTTGGTCGGTCTTGGCCACGACGTGACTCCCATCATGATAAAGGTCCGTGGCGAAGCGCTTCTTCGCGCGCAGGGTTCCATGAATTTATCGTGGGATAGCGGGAACCATATGCGTCCGGATCATGATCCAAATTAATTTCCGATCAGCCGGTCGGATGCGGAACGGTCCCGCCTTTGTAACGTCCAGCATGGGATTTTACCGGGCGAGACCGCATGACCCAACCGACATTGGTATTTCTCCACGCGCTGGGTTCCAGCGGCCGCGAATGGGACCGGGTGCGCGAGGCGCTCGCCCCGCTGCCCAGCCTCGCGCTCGACCTGCCCGGCTTCGGCGAGCGGGCGGATCAGGGTTATGCCGACGTCACGACCATGGCGGACGATCTGGCCGATACGATCCGCGATCACCGACTGACGGCGTGCGTGCTCTTCGGACACAGCATGGGCGGCAAGATCGCCACGCTGGTCGCCGCACGCGCCGCCAGCGGTGAGGCCGGTTTGGCGGGCGTGGTCGGTGTTGTGCTGGTCGCCGCCTCCCCACCCTCGCCCGAGCCGATGGAAGAGGATCGCCGCGCGCAGATGATCGGCTGGGTCCAGGACGGGCCGATCGCGCAGGGCGACGCGCAGACCTTCGTCGACGCCAACAGCGCGGAACGCCTTCCTTCACGCTGGCGCGACCAGGCGGTGGCCGATGTCCGCCGCTCCAGCCGCGAGGCGTGGCTCGGCTGGCTCGAGCGTGGCAGCCGGGAGGACTGGAGCGACGAGGCTGGTCGCATCGCGCTGCCCGCACTGATCGTCGCGGGGGCGGAGGACGGCGACCTGGGTGAAGCGGCGCAGCGCCGCGTCAATCTGCCGCATTATCCGCATGGCGAGATCCGCGTCGTCGCGGGCGCCGCACACCTCATCCCCTATGAACAGCCCGAGGCGCTGGCGGCGCTGATCGCGGATCATGTCGCCGCCCTGAAGCCTGCGATCCTGCCCGACGGGTTCGTGCGGCTGCTGGGGTCCGACCGGGTCAGCCGCCGCACCCGCACCGCCATGCTCGACCGGACGCGCCCCGTCGAGCGACCCGAACAGGGCTGGTCGGATTCGCAGCGCGCGACCGTCGCGGCCCTGATCGCGCACATCCTGCCCGACCGGGGTGCCGATACGGATCTGGCGGACCGGGTCGAGCAGGCGGTCGTCGCGGGGCCGGGCGACGGATGGCGCTTCGCCGACCTTCCGCCCGACGCGCAGGCCTGGACGCGCGGGCTGGCGACGCTCGACGAAATGACCGGCGGATTCGTCGCGCAGGAGCGGGCGACGCAGGCCGACTGGCTGATGCGCATGGCGGCGGGACAGGCGGGCATCCCCGACGACGATGGCCATTTGTCCCCAGAGCAGATGGCGCTGTGGTTCACCGATGTGCGAGCCGAGGTGGTGCGTCAGTGGATCGCCTCGCCCGCCGCCATGGCGGCGATCGGCTATGACGGGTTCGCCGTCGGCGGCGACGGCCCGCGCAAGCAGGGCTATGTGCGCACCGCGGCCAACGATCACGAAGCCTGGCAACACGTCACGGAGACCAAGGCATGAGCCGCGCCCCCTACGCCCCGCAGGATATCGTCGATGCGGTCGTGATCGGCACCGGCGCAGGCGGCGCGCCGCTGACCGCGCGACTGGCGGAGGCCGGGCTGTCGGTCGTCGCGCTGGAGGCGGGGCGGGGTTTCCGGCCACGGGACCATGTCGCCGACGAACTCGCCGCCGACATCTACTGGATGGAGGAACGGCTGAGCGGTGGCGCCGATCCCACCGCCTTCGGCTCGAACAATTCGGGTATGGGGATCGGTGGATCGACGCTGCACTGGGGTGCCTTCTGCCCGCGTCCCGACCCGCGCGACCTGTTGCTGAAGTCGATGACCGGGCAAGGCGCCGACTGGCCGGTCGAACATGCCGAACTGATCGCCTATATCGAGCAGGTCGAGGACTTTACCGGCGTCTCGGGCCCCGCCCGCTACCCCTGGGACGATAGCCGCCGCTACGCCTATCCCCCGGTCGCGCGCAATGCCTCGGCCGATGCGATGGCGCGGGGCTGCGCCGCGCTGGGCATCACCGCCACCGATGCACCCGCCGCCCTGGTCTCCCGCGATCGCGACCAGCCGCATTGGGGACAGCGACAGGCCTGCGTCAATTGCGGCACCTGTCATCAGGGATGCCGCAACGCCAGCAAGACCAGCATGGATACCAGCTACCTCCCCTTCGCCGTCGCACATGGGGCGGAGCTGCGCTCCGAATGCCGGGTCCTGTCGTTCGACATGGACGGGGCCGGACGGATCGAGGCGGTGGTCTATCGTCAGGGTGGCGAGGAGCGCCGCCAGCTTTGCCGCAACGTGTTCCTGTGCGCGGGCGGGGTCGAGACGCCGCGCCTGCTGCTCAACCTGGGGCTCGCCAATTCGAGCGGGCAGGTCGGTCGCAACTTCATGGCGCATGTCGCGACCCAGGTCTGGGGCCGGTTCGACGACGATATGCGGATGAACCGGGGCTATCCCTCCTCGCTGATCACCGAGGACATGATGCGACCCGCCGATGCCGATTGCGCGGGCGGATATCTGATCCAGAGTTTGGGCGTGCTGCCGGTCAATCTGGCCACGGGGCTGGCGCGCGGCGCCGGGCTCTGGGGTGAGCGGCTGCAGGCGCTGCTCTATGGCTATAACCGGATGGCCGGGATCGGCATCAACGGCGAATGCCTGCCCCATCCCGACAACCGCCTGACCCTGTCGGACGAAACGGACGCGTTCGGCCAGCGCAAGGCGCGGATCGACTTCAGCTATCACGACAACGAGCGTGCGATCGACGCCCATTCGCGGCGGACGATGACCGCCATCTGGGAAGCGGCGGGGGCGAGCGACATCTTCGCGGTCGACCGGTCGGCGCATACCATCGGCACCTGCCGGATGGGGGACAATGGCGACGAGGCGGTGGTCGACGCCGATGGTCGCAGCTTCGACATCGCCAACCTTCTGATCTGCGACAATTCCATCTTCCCCAGCGCGCTGGCCGCCAATCCAGCGCTGACCATCATGGCACTGTCGCTGCGTACCGCCGACCGCTTCCTGGCCGCCGGGCGATGAAACCGGGTTAGGGGTATTCCCCCTTCATCATGCTTCCTATGATCCCCCTCCCCGTCGCGGGGGAGGATTATCCTCACACCGCCAGGTCGTTCTCCGCGACATGTTTGGCGATCGCGCCGGCGGTGGTCCACCAGATGCGGGGATCGTCGGCCTGGCGCAGTTCCTCCAGCACCCGCGCCAGCGGCGGCACCCGGTGCGCCTGTCCCATGATATAGGGGTGAAGCGCGATGCCCAGCACGACCGGGCGCCGGTCCGCCTCGCTCAGCAACTGGGTCACGGTGTCGCGGATCATCGTCGCGAACCCTTCCGCCTCCTGCTTGCGCTGGATCACGGCGGGCAGGTCGTTGATCTCCTGCGAATAGGGGACCGACAGCAGGTCGCCGTGGCGGGTGGCCATCCGGGTCGGCTGGTCGTCATGCGCCCAGTCGAGCACATAGCGATAGCCCGCCTCCTTCAACAGGTCGGGGGTGACCTTGCTCTCCGATATCCAGGGGCCCAGCCAACCGGTCGGGCGCGTGCCGAGCGCGGTCAGCCGTTCGGTCACGTCGGCGATCAGGCTGCGCTCACCCGAACGGAACAGGCTGCCCTGCGCCCTGGCATTGCTGCCGCCATGCGCCGCGATCTCGTCGCCCCGGTCGCGGCAGGCCTCGGCCAGTCCGGGACAGCGATCGAGCACATCGGCGTTGAGGAGCGCGGTGGTCCTGAGCTGGAGCCGGTCGAACAGGTCGAACAGCCGCCACACCCCGACGCGGTTGCCATAATCGCGCCAGGCATAGTTCATCACGTCGGGCTGGGTCTGCGACGGCGCGAGTTCGGCCCCAAGCCCGCCGCCAAAGTCGAACACCTCGTGATTGACGCCCAGATAGAGCGCGAGACGCTTGCCGCCGGGCCAGTCATAGACCGGGCGATCGACGATGGGGCGATAGGGGTAGCGACCATGTTCGGGCTCACTCATCGCCCTCGAACGCCGGTCGTGCCGAATGGATGCCCCGACCCGATCGGGCCGGGGCATCGACCGGTCAGAAGCGGACGCGCACCCCCGCGGTCACCCGGCGGCCATTGTCGACCACCCCGCGCAGCAGCCCGACGCCGGTGTCATTGTAGATCCGGGCATTGGTCGCGTTGGTGACGTCGGCGTTCAGCGTGATCATCCGGTTGACGTCATAGCTCGCCGAAATGTCGAGCTGGCCATAAGCGCGCTGATAGTCGCCGTCGCCGAAGGTGCTGATCGGATCGACCACGAAGCCGTTGCGATAGTTGTACGATGCGCGGATGCCGAAGCCGTCCTTCTCGTAATAGCCCGCGATATTGTAGCTGCGCGTCGAGGCGCCCGAGATCGGCAGCGCGGGCTCGCCCTGGGTCACCACCACGTCGCCGAGGTCGAGATAGGTGAAGTTGCCCAGCACGCCGAACCCGTCGAGCGGCGACGGCAGGAAGGTGAAGGGCACCTGCGCGCCGAGTTCGAAACCCTTGATCTTGCTGCTGGCGCCGTTGCGCGGCTGGCGGAGCAGGAAAACCTGCTGGCGGCTCCCGCCTTCCTCCAGCTGGACCGTCTGGGTGACCGAGGTGGCGGCGTTGACGATGAAGTTCTTCACGTCCTTGTAGAAGACCGCCGCCGACAACAGCCCCGACTTGCTGAAATAATATTCCAGCGACAGGTCGACCTGATCCGCGACGTAGGGGCGAAGGTTCGGGTTGCGCGCGCTCATCGTGCTGGTGTTCGCATCGACGCTGAGCGTGGGCGACAGCAGGCCGATATCGGGCCGGGTCAGCGTGCGCGCGACCGCGCCGCGGACCTTCAACTTCGGGGTCAGGTCGTAGGACAGGTTCACGCTGGGCAGCCATTCGGAATAGCTGTTGTCGACCGAGACCGGCGTGGTCCGCTGGACGACGGTGATGATCCCGCCGCGCCGCACCAGCAACGACGACAGATCGGCGGCATAGCCCGCCGAGGTCTGGTCGGTCCGTACATAGCGCAGGCCGATATTGCCGTTGAACCGCCCGTCGAGTGCACGAACGTCGAGCTGGCCATAAGCGGCATAGGACCGCTCGGTCACCGTGAAGTCGTTGGCGAGCTGCGCCTGGGGCGGCGCGAGCGACAGCATCTGCGACAGCGGCAGCCGGTTGAAGAACGCCTCCAGATCGGGCGCCAGATAATTGCCCAGCGACGGCTGGACGAACTTCGAATAGTCGACCTGCGACAGGATCGGCGCGGCGGACGTGCTGCCGCCCTCGACATTGGGATTATAGGCCTGGCCCAGCGCGTCGGCGAATTGCTGCGAGGTCAGGTTGAAGGTGCGCGAGGAGAATTCGCTGCGCCGGTTGGCGAACATGCCGCCGGCCTTCACGACCAGCGAGGCATCGGCCAGCTCGACGTCGCGTGCCACGTCCAGCCGCCCGTCATAATTGCGGTCGATGCTCGGCGCGCGATAGGTGCCGCCCACCGCCAGCAGATTATAGGTCGACGGATCGAGCGGGTCGTAACCCCGCGCGAACGTCACCGTCGGTTCGCGCCCGAGCTCGCCGCCGGTATCGTAGCCGACGCGCGCGCGCGAATTGATCGCGAAGCCGTAATTGGTCGAGGTGCGGCGCGCCTTGGAGAAGGTGAACTCGCTCGACACCTTGAGCTGATCGACCGTCCAGATACCGCCGATCGCGCCACTGAACAGCTGGTCGTGCGTGTCGATCGGCCGCGTGTCCGAACGGTGGTCGACGCCATTGGCGTCCAGCGCGGTCAGGTAGCCGTTCGCCAGGGTGCTGCCGACGATCCCGGCGCCGGGGCCCTGGATATTGGTGAAGCGGACCTGATGCTCGTTGTAGATCGAATAGTCCTTGAAGTCCGAAAAGAAGCCGTCGACGTAGAAGTTGAGGGTATCGGTCGGCTTGAACTGCAACCCGCCGATCATCGTCGCGCGTTCGAACGTACCGTCCTGCGCGACGAGGTTGGTGGTGTGGATGAAGCGCGCCTGGTCGTTGAAGTCGCCGTCGAGATTATAGTCGAGCGGCGGATTGCGCCGCGCCTCGACGCCGTTCTCCGCGCCATAGCCCAGATAGCCCGCCGACAGCACGCGGCGCTTTTCGTAATTGATGCCGAAGCTGGCGCCGAACCGGTCGGTGATGACCTTGTTGACGAACAACGAGGCGTGCGGCGTCACCCGGTTCGGGTTTTCCTCGTAAATGCCCTCGGCGGTGATCGCGACCACGTCGCGCCCGGCATCCAGCGGTCGCGCGACGCGGACATTGACCAGACCGGCCAGGCCGCCCTCGACCTGCTCGGCGCTGGGCGACTTGATGACCTCCACCGCGCTGACGAAGTCGGAGCTGAGCGAGGTGAAGGAAAAGCTGCGCCCGCCACCCGGCGTCGCGATCTGGCGACCGTTATACAGCGTCTGGGTGAAGTTGGGGCCGAGGCCGCGCAACGCGACACGCGATCCCTCGCCCTTGTTGCGGGTGATCTGCACGCCGGTCACGCGCTGGAGCGATTCGGCGAGATTCTGGTCGGGGAAGCGGCCGATATCCTCGGACGAGATCGCGTCGACGATGCCGACATTGTTGCGCTTCAGCGCGGTCGCGTCGGCCAGGCTGCGGCGGATGCCGGTGACGACCACCTCGTCATTGCTGCCCGGCAGCGCGACCGTGTCGGACGGGGTGCCCGTGTCGGAGGGGGCGGCGGGTGTATCGGCGGGCACGGTCTGCGCCTGACCGCCCGTCGCGATGGTCAATGCCAGCAGCGACACCGCGCCGGTTACGAAATGCCTGATCATACGTCTTCTCCCCGTGGGCCGCCGCGCCTTGCCGCGCGGTCGGCGATGATGACGGTCGCCGCGCTCAGGCGGCGCCGATGGTCAATGTGATCCGATCCCCCGGTCGGGTGGTGAAGCGCAGGCCGTCGGCCTCGCTCCGTGTCGGTATGGCGGCACCGCCCCGCATCGCGGCGCGCAGGCGACGACCGGCGGGCAGGCGGACCAGCATGTCGCCACCGCGTTCGGACAGCAGCTCCGCCTGCTCCAGGCCCCCCGCCGTCCATCGCTGATCGACGGTCACCCCGCCGCGCGCGCGAAGCCCCCGGACGCTGCCGTCGCGCCAGGCGGGCGGCAGGGCAGGCAGCAGCGCGATCGCACCGTCATGGCTTTGCAGCAGCATTTCCGCGATGGCGGCCGTGATCCCGAAATTGCCGTCGATCTGGAAGATCGGCCCCTTGTTCGACGGGTGGGTGTCGAACAGATTGTCGAGCGTGCTGCCCTTGAAGAAGGCGTCGATCGAGCGGCCCGAGCGCGCCGCATCGCCCATCCGGGCCCAGATGCAGGTTGCCCAGGCGCGGCTCCAGCCGGTCTGCGCGCCGCCATTGTCCTCGCGCCGCTGCATCGAGGTGGCGACCGCCTTGGCCCATTTGGGCGTCCGCCGGGGGGTGAATTCGTCGCCGGGATAGAGCGGATAGAGATGCGAGATATGGCGATGGCCCGGCTCCGCCTCGCCGAATTCCTTCGACCATTCGAGCAACTGGCCCTGGCTGCCGATCCGATAGGGTTCGAGCCGCTCGACCAGGCCGCGTAACCGGGTGGCGAAGGCGGCATCGGTCTTCAACAGCGCGGACGCCGCGATGCAATTGGCGAACAGCTCGCGGATCAGCGCCAGGTCCATCGTGCAGCCCGCGCTGATCGACGCCTTCTTGCCGTCGGGCGCCAGGAATTCGTTCTCGGGCGAGATCGACGGCGCGGTCGTCAACCGCCCGCTCGCCGGATCGGCGACCAGCCAGGCGGCGCAGAACTCGGCCGCGCCGCGCATCAGCGGCCAGGCGCGCTCGCGCAGGAAGGCTAGGTCGCCGCCGAAGCTGTAATGCTGCCACAGATGCTGCATCAGCCAGGGGCCACCCATGGGCCAATTGGCCCAGACCGGGGTCGCGTCGCCCTCTCCCACCGGGTTCGCCATCGCCCAGATGTCGCTGTTGTGATGGAGGCACCAGCCGGGCATCCCGTAATAGCCCTTGGCCACCCGCGCGCCGCGCACCGCCACGCGCTCGATCCAGTCGAACAGCGCGGTGTGGCAATCGGCGAGGTTGGCGACCTCGGCGGGCCAGTAGTTCATCTCGGTATTGATGTTGGTGGTGTGGTTGCTGCTCCAGGGCGGCCGCACCTCGGCATTCCAGATACCCTGGAGATTGGCGGGCTGGCTGCCCGCGCGCGAGCTGGCGATCAACAGATAGCGACCGAAGTGGAAGAGCAGCGCGGCCAGTCCCGGATCGCTGGCGCGCTCGTTGCCCGCGCGCCGCTGCGCGGTCGTGCCCGCCGCCGAACCCGCCAGCGTGAGCTCGGCGCGACGATAGAGCGAGCGGTGGTCCGCGACATGCGCCGCGCGAAGTGCCGCGTAATTCGTGCCCCGCGCCGCCGACAGCGCGGCGAGCGCCTTCGCCTCGATCGCCGCGATCGGCAGGTCGGGCGCCTGATCGAAACGACGAAAGCCGGTGGCGGCGGCGATGCGGATCTCGACGCTGCGCGCGCCGCGCACCGCGATATGGTCGCCCGCCGCGCTCGCCTTCCCGCCCTCGGTCGTCACCTCGGCGATCCCGGCGAACATCATCCCGCGTCCGGCGGCGTCGTCATAGCGGATCGGTTCGGCGACCTGATGATAATTGGGCGCGGCATAGGCCGGCGCCTTGCCGGTCAGGACCAGTCGGTTGCCCTCGACCCGCACCGCCCCCCGCAACAGCGTGGAGAGCGACAGATCGGCATCGATCGTCCCCGCCTCTGCGGTCAGCCGGACGATGACCAGCTGCGCCGGATGCGACACGAACACTTCGCGCCGGTGGCGCGTCCGCCCCGCGACATAGGAGACGTCCACCACCGCCTGATCCAGGTCGAGTTCGCGGCGATAGTCCGCGACCGCGCCGCCGCCCGGCAAGGCGATCACCAGATCGCCGAGCGGCGCATAGCTGTTCGAATAGGGCCCCTGCAGCCGCTTGGCCCGTTCGTCGGCGCCGTGATAATCGCCCGCGAAGACCGCCGCGCGAACGCCAGGCAGCGCGGCGGGCGCGCCCGGCTTGTCATCCGGCGTGGGATAGCCCGACCACAGGCTGTCCTCGTTGAGCGACACGATCTCGCGGTCGGTGCCGCCGCGAACCATCGCGCCGAGGCGTCCGTTGCCCACCGGCAGCCCTTCGACCCAGCGCGTCGCGGGCGCATCGAACCAGAGGCGATGGGAGTCGTCGGCACCGACCGGCTGCGCATGGAGAGGCAATGTCGAAAAGCCGCCCGCAGCCATGGCGAACGCCCCGGCCCCCAGCACGCCGCGTCGGGTCAGATCGACCGCCATCCCTCTCTCCACTTGCTTATATGAGATTCATTATTCGTCGATGATAGTGGACGATTTGACGGGATGACGAAAGAGAGAATTTTTCGTCATGTTTTCGACAGGATGCAGAGCTAGGCGGAGCGGCAGCCATCAACGCAAAGTTGCAAATGAAATGGCGTAACGCCTATGAAATCACACCCGGCCTTTCCCACGCCCCCTCGAAAGGGAGAGAAGGTTGCGCAGACGTGTTCTTTGCCAAGGTAAAGGCCTTCGGCCGGATCGACATTCAGCGTATTCTCCCCTCTCCCCTGGACAGGGGAGCGGAAAGAAGGGTCGGTGCTAGATTGCTGATAATGACGGGTCTTTGTGGGGATGCTACGCTAGGTGCGCATCGATGCCGGACCGGCGGCGAGGATTGGGAGAATGGGTTTGCGTGCTTTCGCGACGGACGATGCGCTGACCGGCACGATTGGCCTTGATGACGTCCTCGCCGGTGGGCTCGAGCGGGCGCGGACGTTCCTGCTGGAGGGAAGCCCGGGCACCGGCAAGACGACGATCGCGCTGCAGTTCCTGGTGACCGGGGCGGCGGCGGACGAACGCTGTCTGTACGTCACGCTGTCCGAGACCGAGGACGAATTGCGCGCCACCGCCACGTCGCACGGATGGGACTTGGCCGGTGTCGAACTCTACGAATTGATTCCGCCGGAAAATCTGCTCGACGACGATCAGCAGCAGAGCCTGCTCTATTCCTCCGACCTCGAACTGGGCGAAACGACGAAGCGCATCTTCGAGGCGTTCGAGCGGGTGATGCCCGACCGCGTCGTCATCGACAGCCTGTCCGAAATCCGCCTGCTCGCGCAGAGTTCGCTGCGCTACCGGCGGCAGATCCTGGCGCTCAAGCATTATTTCGCCAAGAGCGGGGCGACGGTGCTGATGCTCGACGACCTGACCACCGATGCCAATGACAAGACGGTGCACTCGGTCGCGCATGGCGTCATCCGGCTGGAGGAGCTGGCGCCCGAATATGGCGCGGAGCGGCGGCGGCTTCGCGTCATCAAATATCGCGGTCGGCGGTTTCGCGGCGGCTTTCACGACTCGACGATCGAGACGGGCGGCATCCACGTCTATCCGCGCCTGGTCTCGTCCGAGCATCGGACCAGCTTTCCCCGTGACGTGCTGACCACCGGGTCGGCCGAGCTGAACCAGCTGCTCGGCGGCGGCATCGAGCGCGGGTCGAGCGTGCTGGTCCTGGGCCCGACCGGCACGGGCAAGAGCCTGATCGCGTTGACCTTCATCCAGACGGCGGTGGCGCGCGGCGAAAGTGCCGCGATGTTCGTGTTCGACGAGGAGGTCGGGCTCCTGATCCAGCGCGCATCGGGGCTGGGCATCGATCTCCAGGCGATGATCGATGACGGCAAGCTGTTGCTGCAACAGGTCGATGCCGCCGAATTGTCGCCCGGCGAATTCTCCGCGCGGGTCCGCCACTGCGTCGAGCAATATGGCGCCAAGACGGTCGTCGTCGACAGCCTGAACGGCTATCAGGCGGCGATGCCGGGCGAGCAGGCGCTGATCCTCCACCTGCACGAGCTGCTGCAATATCTGAACCGACAGGGGGCGACGACCTTCCTGTCGGTCGCGCAGCACGGACTGGTCGGCGACATGAAGACGCCGGTGGACGTGACCTATCTCGCCGACACCGTGATCCTGCTTCGCTATTTCGAGGCGTTGGGGCAGGTTCGCCGCGCCATCTCCGTCGTGAAGAAGCGCACCGGTCCGCATGAGAACATGATCCGGGAATATCAGATCGGCAGCAGGGGGATCACGCTCGGCGAGCCGCTGGCGAAGTTTCAGGGCGTCTTGCGCGGCGTACCGACGCTCCACGGCGTGAACGACCTGCTGGACGGTCACGAGGCGTGAAGCGGACGACCGTTTCGGAACGCGCGCTCGTCCTCGCGCCACGCGGTCGCGACGCCGCGCTGGCGAGCGCGATGCTGGCCGAGGCGATGCTGGAGACGGCCATTTGCCCCTCGCTACCGCATCTGGTCGCCGAACTGGATCAGGGCGCCGCGCTCGTCGTCGTGACCGAGGAGGCGATCGCGACGGCGGATCTTTCCGCCCTGACGGCCTGGCTGGCCGCGCAGGAGGAATGGTCCGACCTGCCCTTCATCCTCCTGACCAGCCGGGGCGGCGGGCTGGAGCGCAATCCCGCGGCGGCCCGGCATCTCGAGCTGCTGGACAACGTTACCTTTCTCGAGCGTCCTTTCCATCCGACGACGCTGATCAGCATCGTGCGGTCCGCGGTCCGCGCGCGGCGGCGCCAGTATGACGCGCGCGCAAGGCTGATCGCGTTGCAGGACAGCGAGGCGCGTTACCGGACGCTGTTCGAGAATATCGAGGTCGGCTTCTGCATCATCGACATGATCTTCGACGATACGGGCAAGCCGGTCGACTATCGCTTCGTCGAGGCGAACCCGGCCTTCGAGCGGCAGGCCGGGTTCCAGCCCGCCGGTCGCCGCGTCCGCGACGTCGTGCCGGGTCATGAACAGCATTGGTTCGATTTCTACGGAAAGATCGCGACCACCGGCATCGCCGACCGCACCGAGCAAGGCTCCGCCGCGCTCAAGCGGTGGTGGGACGTCCATGCCTTTCGGATCGGGCCGCCCGCCAGCCGCCGGGTCGCCGTGCTGTTCAACGACATCACCGCGCGACGCAAGGCCGAACTGCGGTTGCAGACGATGAACGAGACGCTGGAGGCGCTGGTCGCCGCCCGCTCGGCCGAACGCGACCGACTGTGGAACCTGTCGCAGGACATGCTCGCCCGCGCCGACTATAGCGGGATGATGTCGGCGGTCAGCCCGGCATGGACCTGGGTCCTCGGGTGGAGCACCGAGGAACTGCTGTCGCGCGGCTATGCGACCTTCATGCACCCGGAGGACGAACCGCCGACCCTGGCCGCGATCGCGACGATGGCCCGGACCGGTCGACCGGCCCGGTTCGAAAACCGGATCGCCACCCGCGACGGCGACTGGAAGTCGATCGAATGGACGGTCGCCCCCGAACCGGACGGCGTCAATTTCATCGCCGTCGGCCGTGACCTCAGCCTCGCCAAGGCGCGTGAGGCGGAACTCCAGGCCGCGCAGGAAGCCTTGCGGCAGAGCCAGAAGATGGAGGCGATGGGCAGCCTGACCGGCGGCGTCGCGCATGACTTTAACAATCTGCTCACCCCGATCGTCGGCTCGCTCGACCTGCTCAATCGCAAGGGGCTTGGCTCCGAACGTGAGCAGCGGCTGATCGACGGCGCGCTGCAATCGGCGGAGCGCGCCCGGACGCTGGTCCAGCGGCTCCTGGCCTTTGCGCGCCGCCAGCCGCTCCAGGCGATGGCGGTCGACGTGCCTCAGCTCGTCCGGGGGATGGTCGAACTGATTGGATCGACGCTGGGGCCGACGATCACGCTGGCGCTGGAGGTCGAAGCGGATCTGCCCCCGGCCAAGGCGGATGCCAACCAGCTGGAGATGGCGCTGCTCAACCTGGCGGTGAATGCGCGCGACGCCATGCCCGATGGCGGCACGCTGACCATCGCGGTCACCCGCGCCTCGGTTCAGGACGCAAGGCCCGGCCTGTCGCGCGGCCATTATGTGCGGGTCAGCGTCGGCGACACCGGCATCGGCATGGACGAGCAGACGCGCGCGCGGGCGATCGAGCCCTTTTTCTCGACCAAGGGAATCGGCAAGGGGACCGGCCTCGGCCTGTCGATGGTGCACGGACTGGCCGCACAGCTCGGCGGCGCGCTGACGATCGACAGCGTCGTCGGCCAGGGGACGACCATCGCGCTCTGGCTGCGCATCGGCGACGACCTTCCCGAAGTCGAGCAGCGATCGGCGCAGCCTGTCGGACAGCCGAATATCCTGGGAACGGCGTTGCTGGTCGACGACGAGGATCTCGTCCGCATGAGCACCGCGCATATGCTCTCCGAATTCGGCTACGACGTGGTCGAGGCCGCATCGGGGGAAGCCGCGCTGCAGATGATCCGCGACGGGTTGGCCCCCAATCTGCTGGTGACCGATCACCTGATGCCGGGAATGACCGGCGCCCAACTGGTCGACGCGGTGAAGGCGATCCAGCCGTCGCTGCCCGCGCTGATCGTGTCGGGCTATGCCGAGGCGGAGGGCATCGACCCGACCGTTCCGCGCATGACCAAGCCGTTTCGGAGCAGCGAACTCGCCGAAACGCTTTTCGACATGCTCGCATAGCGTAGCGGAAGCGCCGACCGGCACGCTTCCGTCCCGACGAGCCGCGCCGCCCGGGGGTGATAGAGGAAACCGGACGGCGCGACCTGCGCTGTCGACGGTTGAGCCCCCGCACCGTTCCAATCGGTCGCAAATGCGGATTCATGCGTGGCCACCTGCGCGTCGCCCGATCTGCCCGACGTTGCGCCTTTGTCGGCACGTTATCCCATATGGGCCGTTGGGGGATCTCCGCAGCAGCAGGACATGCCATGACAGACGATCCGCGCACCAGCCAGCCGACCCGCTTTCCCGACGAGCCGCATCAGCCACGTCCGGGGTTGACGACCGCGATGCGGACCAAACCCGATCATGGCGAGGACAGCTATACCGGCAAGGGCCTGCTCGACGGCAAGGTGGCGCTCATCACCGGTGGCGATTCCGGCATCGGTCGCGCCGTGGCGATCGCCTATGCCCGCGAAGGCGCGGATGTCGCCATATCCTATCTGGCCGAGGAGCAGGGCGATGCCGAGGAAACGCGCAGCTGGGTCCAGAAGGCGGGGCGGCGCTGCCTGTTGCTGCCGGGTGACATCCGCGACCGGGACCATTGCGGCGCTCTCGTCGCGCGCACCGTCGCCGAGCTGGGCGGCCTCGACATCCTCGTCAACAATGCCGCGGCCCAGACGATCAACGCGGGCCTGGACAGCATCGACGACGACGAGATGCAGGGCGCCTTCGCGGCCAATGTCTTTGCGATGATCCGCCTCGCCAAGGCCGCCGCGCCAAATATGAAGCCGGGGTCGGCGATCATCAACACGACCAGCGAACAGGCCAAGGTCGCCACCAAGTCGATGATCGTCTACGCCGCGACAAAGGGCGCGATATCGAGCCTGACGGTGGGGCTTTCCAACCTTCTCGCCAGTGACGGGATCCGCGTCAACGCGGTCGCGCCGGGCCCGATCTGGACGCCGATCCAGCCGATCGCCAAGTCTCCGGACGAACTGGAGACGCTCGGCCACGACACGCCGATCGGGCGCGCCGGACAGCCGGGCGAGCTCGCGCCCGCCTATGTCCTGCTCGCCTCGGCGGAGGGCAGCTACATGTCCGGCAACGTCATCGCGGTGACCGGCGGGGTTCCGATTTCCTGATGGTCTCGTGCCCGCGCTAGGCGACGGCCATGCCAGCGTGTACGCGGGCGGTGCGGGCACCGATCACGGGATGGGAGATCGAAATGACTATCGCATTCGAACCATGGGACGGCGTCGCCGTCGGCAAATGGCTCGATCGCCGGATCCACGCCGCCAGGCTCGACCAGGCGGCGGCGGACAGGCGTGGCTATGACGCGCAGGATGATTACGACAAGGCCGCCGCCGAGGAATGGGCCTGCCGCGCGTTGCAGGCCGGCGGCAAGGCGGACGATCAGGCGGCGTTCGCCGCGCATGTGAAGGCGCTGCTCGCGCAGGAGGAATATCGCACGACCGGCATCTATGACGACCGGCGGTTCGACCGGAACGTCCGCGCCACCCTTCGCAAGATCGCGAAGATGACCAAGGCGAATCAGGGCTTTTCGAACATGTTACGGTATCAGGGCTGACCATCCCGCCACCCTGGTCTGACATGGTCCGACTTACGCGGCCGGTCGCCGATGGCCTGCCCTTGCCGACATGCTTCGGCTCCAATGCTCTCATGCTGGCCGGATGGATTCTTGCAGCAAAATCCGGTGCTAAGGCGCACGCTCCATAGTTACCACCGCTCACCCCAAGAGCTCGGCGCACCCCGTCACCCCACGCGCCACGGGCACAAAGTGTTCATGACGCTACCTTAAAATAAGTGATAGAACTGAAATTTGGTAGTGCAATGGATCGCAATTGGTTCACTATCTGTGGAGGGACAGGGCTGGCGGTCGTGAGGAGACCAGCAGCTCGACCCCTTCCGATCTACTAAAATCACCGGCTTTCCAGGCGGTTGAGATCGGAATCCGTTGGAGAGGGGAAATCTGATATGCGCTTGCGCCACGCCATTCTGGTGAGCACTGCACTCGCCTGCCTCACAGAGACCGCCCAGGCTCAGTCCACCGCGCCCGCGACACAAGCCGCGCAGGCGCAGGGTTCGACCGCCCAGGACAACGACATCGTCGTGACCGGCATCCGCAGGAGCCTTCAGGACTCGATCGACACCAAACGCAGCACCAATGCGATCGTCGACGTGATCAGCGCCGAGGACGTCGGCAAGTTTCCCGACACCAATGTCGCCGAGTCCCTGTCGCACCTGCCCGGCGTGACGGTCGACCATTATTTCGGGGAAGGCGAACAAGTCTCGATCGCGGGCACCGAGCCGGCGCTCAACCGCATCCTGATCGACGGCCATTCGGTCGCGTCGGCGAACTGGGGCGGCAATCCCAACGATCGGTCGAGCCGCAGCTTCAACTATTCGCTCCTGTCGCCCGAAATCATCAGCCAGGCGGTGCTCTACAAGACTCCCGAGGCCCGCTTGCAGGAGGGCGCGATCGGCGGAACCGTCGACATCGTCACGCGCAAGCCGCTGGACCTCAAGCCCAATACGCTGACCGCGACGCTGGGCGGCGAATATAATGACAGGTCGAAGCAGGGAAATTTCCGTGGCTCGGCCCTGTATAGCTGGCACAATGAGGCCGACACCTTCGCGATCCTGGGATCGGTCAACTACAATCGCGAGAACCTGTCGCAGGGCGGCGTCGAGGTGTTCGGCTATCTTACCGGCGACCAGTTCGTCGCCAAGGATGCCAATGGCAACACCATCACCGATGCCAGTGGCAATCCCGTGTTGCAGAACCCGAATGCGAAGATCACCGGCGGCACCACCGCCGATCTGCAAAAGGCGAAGCTGCCCGCCTATCTGTCACGCGACGACTTCGACCAAGTCCGCCAGCGTATCGGCTATACCGCCACCGTGCAGTTCCGGCCGACACCCGACCTGACGCTGACCGCCAACGCGATCATGATCCGCGGCAAATATGACAACCTCAACCGGTCGATGTTCAGCTACAACACGCATGGCGATTTGCTCCAGGCGGCGACGGTCAATAACGGCCTCATCACCTCGACGACCTTCGGTGCCAGCGCGGCGCCGGGCGACGAATGGACGGGTGAGGTCGACACCGACTATCGCCGTACCCGCCTGAAGAACGACACCTTTACCGGCTTCTTCGACTGGACGCCGGGCGAATGGAAGGTCAGCGGCAATGGCGGCTACACGCGCGCCAGCGGCGGCAAGAGCCCCGAATATCTGACGAGCTTCTACACGCGCCAGGGTTTCACCGCGAGCGCGGTCGGAAAGGTGACCTCGCTCGACTGGGCCAATCCGGCCAGCGACGCCTCGCAATGGGTCAATTTCTCGCCGAACGACGCCAAGCTCCAGCAGGAGCCCGCAGTGCTCGCCGCGACGAACGGCGCCGGATTCTTCGGCGCGCAGGTCGGCGGCATCACCAACGCCGACCAGACGGTGGACCGCGAACTGTTCGGCCAGCTCGACGTGTCGCGCGATCTGGGCATGGGGCTGTTGCGCAAGATCTCGTTCGGCTTGCGTGGCAACGACCATCACAACCAGCAGACGACCTTTGGCGGCGCCACCTTCGCCAATACGCCAGCCACGCTCGCCAGCTTCAACCCGGGCCTGGTGCCGTCGAGCATCTATGACGGCCTCAACGTCAGTGGCAATGGTACGCCCTATGCCGCGCTGAACGAGGCGGGAGCGATCGCCGCGCTCAATGCGCCGGGCAATCTCAACGTGACGCGGTCGCTCGACACCGGATCCTATTTCAACGTCGCCGAGCGGATCCTGACCGGCTATGTCCAGCTCGACTATCAGGCCGGCAAGTTCCGCGGCAACATCGGTGGCCGGTTCGTGTCGACGCGCGATACCTCGCATTATTACCTGACGTCGGGCAGCCAGACGACACTGGTCACGACGCCCAATACCGACAACCGCTTCCTGCCCGCGTTCAACATAGCCTATGACGCGAGCAGCACGGTGGTGCTGCGCGCCGGTGCGGCGAAGGTCATCGCCAGACCGCGGTTCGAGGATCTGGCAGGCTCGCTAAGCCTCGACGACACCACCCGCACCGGCGGCGGCGGCAATCCGGACCTGAAACCCTATGCGGCGACCAACTTCGGCGCCTCGGTGGAATGGTATTTCGGCAAGCAGAGCTACCTGTCGGGCGAAGTGTTCTATCGCGACATCAGCAACTATATCGGCAACACCAATGTCGAACAGACGATCACCAACCAGTTGACCGGCCGCACGTTGGAATATGCGATCTCCCGGCCGACCAATGGCGGCAAGGCGAGCGTCACCGGCTTCTCGCTGACCGCGCAAGCCAATCTGATCTGGGGTTTCGGCATCCAGTCCAACTATACCTTCGCATCCGCCGACACCGGCATCAACGGACAGGGCCTGCCCTTCCTGTCGCGCGACACCTTCAACATCATCCCGTATTTCGAAAGCGGCCCGTTTTCGGCGCGCGTCAGCTACAATTACCGCTCGAAATATTTCTACCAGTTCGGCCGTCTCCAGTCGGCGGACTATACGGACGCCTATCGGCAGCTCGACTTCTCGGCCTCGTACAATATCAACGCGCATTTCCGCCTGACCGCGACCGCGTCGAACCTGCTCGACGAGACCTATTACCAATATAGCGACACGCCGAGCGCACCGACCGCGATCTACAAGAACGGCCGCGTCTTCTCGCTGACCGGCACGGCCCGCTTCTAGGGCCGATCGACATTCAACTATGCCTGTCCTTCCCTGGGGAGAATAAGCTGAATGTCGATCCGGCCCAAGGCCATGTCGCGCCGGTAGCGGCGCGCGAACACGTCAGGCATGTGACGGAGAACAGGGGTTCCGGGAATCCCTGTTCTCTTCAGTTCATCGGAAACCTCGCAACGCTGCGACGAGGCCGGCCGAACACGCGCGACGGCGCGGGTTCCGTTGGCCGATCAACGGGATGACGCTGTGGAGAAGGTCGCTTTCGCAGACCAGTTGGCGGAGCGGGAGCCCGCCACAAGAGGCGTAAAAAACCCGACTTTTCTGCCGTTTTTAGGAAAACCCTTACGCGCAGTACCCCGAATTATACCCCAACCACATTTTTGGATGCCGGTGCGGGATTCTAACCTTCGCGATCCTACCCGATTGTCCGCCACGGTCCCAGCCCAAACCATTCCCAGAACAAATAGAGAACGCTATATTGGCGCCACACCCGATTCGCAGAGGAGCGACAATATGTCCTTCACCTCAACTATCGCGCGATCCGAAACCTTCGGAGAATGGCTGCTCGTGCAGGTCGATCGCCATGGCCCGATCGGCGACCTGGTCAAAGCCGCGAAGGCCGATCGCGCGTTCCCGCGCACCGGATCACCGGACGATGTCCGCAAGCACCTGAATAAGATGCAGGCAGACGGTGGCATGTTCGAAGCCGTCGACGACGCGGAAACGGACTGGCTATGCTACTGAGCGTTGTGTCGACGGACGACAACGTCGTCCCCTTCCCTCGCGAAGGCTTTCGCATCGGCCAGCAGCATTGCCGCTGCCCTGGCCCTGAATCCCACCTCATGTGCTTCCGCTTGATTGGACATGATGGCGAACACCAGTTTGCCGACTGGCGGGGATGCTGAGTAGCCCCTAGATTTCTGGACGCCTCGGGTCCTAATTTTGAGGACAGGAGGCGACGATGGGGAAACCCAATTT
>NZ_CAKASM010000018.1 GCF_916858675.1 Sphingomonas sp. Leaf21 | reverse complement strand
GCGGGGGGCCGTCGCCACGCGGTCCGCCGGGACCGCCCGGACCGCGCGGTCCACCGGGAGGCGGGGGCGGCGGGCCCATCGGGACGACCGAGCCGTTGGGATCGACCAGATACTGCGCATGCATCACGCCGTCGTCGAACCGACCCTGCACCATCACGTTACTGCCGACCGAGGGCATCGCGTCGCGCGATCCGGTGACCATCGCGCGGCCGCTCTGGTCCTGCACCACGAAGCGGTCGCCGAACACTTCGGCCACCCGCCCCTTGGCGGTGACGATGCCGCTGGTCGAGGACAGTTTGGCGATCGGCGTCGGGATCGTCGGCGCCATGGCGACGGTGGGCCGGGTCATCGAGACGGCGGCGGCACCGCCCCCGGCGCCCAGCGCGATCAGAACGGCGGCGGCGGCGGCCAGCGGGGCTTTGCCCTGCGGGCGGAGATTCGAAACATTCCATCGAGACATTGTCTGAGGCTCCTTGGTTGATGAACCTCTTTTAGGTGATTCGGCCCGATGCCCGCTGAACCGCGCCGTTCAGATTGGGTTTAGCCTGTGCAAGGATATCGGTCCGCGGGGGCCATGAAGGGCAAAGGGGCAGCGTCATGCGGATATTGCTGGTCGAGGACGATCCCGCGCTCGGGCCCGCCATCGCACGCGCGCTGCGTGCCGAACATTGCGCGGTCGACCTCCACGACAATGGCGTGGACGCCGGTCATGCGGGCGATACCGAAATCTACGACGCGGCGGTGCTGGATCTGGGGCTGCCCGATGGCGACGGCATGTCGCTGCTCAAGGCGTGGCGCGATGCGGGACGCGCGCTGCCGGTTCTGATCCTGACCGCGCGCGACGGCTGGTCGGACAAGGTCGCCGGGTTCAAGGCGGGGGCCGACGACTATCTGACCAAGCCCTTCCGCGTCGAGGAGCTGGTCATGCGGCTGCGCGCACTGGTCCGTCGGGCGGCGGGTCATGCCCAGCCCCGCCTGACCTGCGGCCCCCTCGCCTTCGACAGCCAGACGGGGCAGTTCGAGCTGGATGGCCTGCCCCTGAAGCTGACCGCTTTCGAGTGGCGGGTGCTGTCCGCGCTGATGCTGCGCAAGGAGGCGGTGATCCCCCGGCTGGAATTGCTCGAGCGGGTCTATGAGGGCGATGCCGATGTCGATTCCAACAGCCTGGAGGTGATCGTCGGGCGGCTGCGCAAGAAGATCGGCGCCGACCTGATCGAAACGGTGCGGGGCATGGGCTATCGGCTGACCGCCGGAGACGCGGCATGAGGCTGGTCCGATCGCTGTCCGGATCGATTCCCAAATCGATCCATGGCCGGATGATCCTGATCTCGGGCTTCGCCATTTTGGTGTCGCTCCTGCTCGCGGGCTGGGGACTGACCAGCGCGCTCGAGGGGGTCGTGACGCGCGGCCTCGACCAGCGGCTCGATTCGGAGATCGCGGTGCTCGCCGCAACCGTCGATCCGCAGGGACGTATCGACCGCGACCGGATCGCCAAGCGCCGGGGGCTGCTCGAGCCCGAACCCGGCTGGCGCTGGCGGATCACGGGGCCCGACGGGACGATCGGATCGGCGGACTTCCCGCCGCTCGCCGCGCCGCATCCCCCCGGACCCGAAGGCCATCCGCCGCCTCCCCCTGCGAACGGCGGTCCGCCCCCCACGCCCCCGCCCCCGGCACCGGGCGATGCCGAAGCGCCCCAGCCCGCCGAGGGGCGGACCGAACAGGGCGTCCGCGTCCATGCCCGCCAGGTGACCATCGCCTCTTCGCGGGGGCCGGTGACGATCACCGTCGCCGCCCCGCGCGCGGTGGTCGCGCGGCCGATCCGCGCCGCGCTGATCCCGCTGCTCGCGATGCTGGCGGGACTGGGCGTGCTGTTGGCGGGGGCGAGCCTGGTCCAGTTGCGGCTCGGGCTGCGTCCCTTGCGCCGGTTGCGCGAAGAGGTCGCCGCCATTCGCGCGGGCGAGCGGACCCGCGTCGACGAGGATCAGCCCGCCGAGCTGCACCCACTGGCGGTCGAACTGAACGCGCTGACCAGCGATACCGAACGCAATCTGGCAGCGGCGCGGACTGCGGCGGCCAATCTGGCGCATGCGCTCAAGACGCCGGTCGCAACGCTGGCGCTCGATCTGGCGGATGACCCGCCGCGCGCGGCGCAGGTGGCGCGGATCGACGCGACCATCCGCCATCACCTTGCGCGGGCACGTGCGCAAATGGGGGCGCTTCGCGCCGCGACGCCGCTCGCCCCGGCGATCGCGGACCTGGCGCTGGCGATCGGTCGGCTGCATGCCGATCGGGGCATCGCGATCCTGACCGACATCGCCAGCGATCTCGCCATCGCGATGGACGCGACCGATCTGGACGAGGTGGCGGGCAATCTGGTCGACAATGCCGCGCGCCATGCCCGCTCGCGCGTGACGATCGATGCGCGCGCCGAGGGTCGACAAATCGCGCTGCGCGTGGTCGATGATGGCCCCGGCATTCCCGAGGGCGATCGCATCCGCGCGACGCAGGCGGGGGCGCGGCTGGACGAGCGGGGGGACGGGCATGGCTTCGGCCTGTCGATCGTCCGCGAGCTGGCCGAGCTGCATGGCGGTCGGTTGGTCCTGGCCGAGGCGGACGGCGGCGGGCTGGACGCCACCGTCCTGCTGCCGCGTGCCGCACGACAGGGTTGAACAGGAGAGACGCGACCGATGAACCACCGCCCTGCCCGGACCCGCCGCCTGATGCTGATCCCCTCGCTCGCGTTGCTGCTCCAGGCGCAGGCGCCGCTCCGGGTCGCGCCGCCCTCGCCCGCCGACATCTACGGCCCGCTGTTCGCCGCGGTTCAGCAGGAGCAGGTCTTCCCCGACGGCAAGACCTTCGCCGACGCGGTCCCGCGCGAGGATCCAAAGGCGATCATGGCCGCCTATGACCGCGAACGCCCGCGCGACAAGGCCGCGCTGGCCGCCTTTGTCCGCCGTCATTTCTCGGTGCGCGGCGACACCCAGGGCAAGGCGCCGCTGCGCGACCATATCCGCGAATTGTGGCCGGTCCTCGGGCGCGCGCCCTTCGCCCCCGTGCCGGGATCGTCCGCGCTGGGACTGGATCACGGCTATGTCGTGCCCGGCGACCGGTTCCAGGAAATCTATTACTGGGACAGCTACTTCACCATGCTGGGCCTCAAGGCCGATGGGCAGGCGCCGCTGATCGAGGCGATGCTCGCCGACTTCGTCGACCTGGTCGAGCGCTACGGCCACGTCCCCAACGGCACGCGCAGCTATTATCTCAGCCGGTCGCAGCCGCCTTTCCTCGCGCTGATGATGGACCTTTCGACCAACAGGGACGCCGCACTGGCCAGGCGGCGGCTGGCCGCGCTGATCCGCGAGCATGACTATTGGATGGCGGGGTCGAATTGCCTGGATGCCAGCGGTGCGTGCCAGCATGTCGTGCGGATGCCCGACGGCAGCCTGCTCAACCGCTATTGGGACGCGCGCGACACACCGCGTGACGAAAGCTGGCGCGAGGACCGCGAAACCGCGCTCAAGGTCCGCCCCCGCCCGGCCGGCATCGTCCAGCGCGACCTGCGCGCGGCGGCGGAATCGGGCTGGGACTTCAGCTCGCGCTGGCTGGGCGATCCGATGCGGCTGGAGACGATCCACACCACCGACATCGTGCCGATCGACCTAAACAGCCTGCTCTGGATCAGCGAAACCCGGATCGCCGCGCGGGCGCGTGCGGCGGGAATGGCTGACACCGCCAAGCGCTTCGAGGATCTCGCCACGCGGCGCAAGGCGGCGATCGACCGGTATCTGTGGGTCGCGGCCGACAAGCGCTTCGCCGATTGGGACCGCGGCACCGGGCGGCCGACAGGGTCCCGTTCCGCCGCGTCGCTCTTCCCCCTGTTCGCCGGGCTCGCCAGTGCCGAACAGGCGCACGCGGTCGCCGCGACGACCCGCATGACGCTGGTCGGCGAAGGCGGCCTGCGCACCACGGGCATCCGCACCGGCCAGCAATGGGATGCCCCCAATGGCTGGGCCCCGCTGCAATGGGTCGCGATCGAGGGGCTCGGACGCTACGGCGAACAGGCACTCGCCAAGGACATCGCCCGCCGCTGGATCGCCACCGTCGCGCGCACCTATGCCGAGACGGGCAAGCTCCTGGAGAAATATGACGTCGAGGAGCGCAAGCCGGGCGGCGGCGGGGAATACCCGACCCAGGACGGCTTCGGCTGGACCAACGGGGTCACGGCGGCGATGCTGGACCGTTGGCCGGATCTGAACCCCGGCAACCGCTAATCCCTGTTCCTCCCCCTCCCGCAAGCGGGAGGGGGTCGGGGGTAGGGCAAGGCATCTCACCGAGACCGCCGCCTGTGGCCAGCCCCTCCCCCAACCCCTCCCGCCTGCGGGAGGTGAGAAAGAAGGGTCGGTCGCTCTGGACCTGGCAGGAGCGGGTGGATGGAAGAAAACGCTCCAACCGCGCGCCAGTTCGTGTAGCGCACGCGGCATGACCGACACCATGCAAACCGTCCTGGGCATCGACTTCGGCACCACCAATTCGGTCATCGCGCGCGCCGATGCGGGGCAATCCCATCTCGTGCCGCTGAACGGTCCGGAGGGCACCGACCCCGTCTTCCGCTCGGCGCTGTGCTTCTGGGAGGATGACGGCATCGCGGTCGAGGCGGGGCCCTGGGCGATCGCCGAATATCTCGACTTTCCGGGCGGCAGCCGGTTCATCCAGTCGTTCAAGTCGGTCGCCGCCTCGCCGGTGTTCGAACATGCGACGGTGTTCGACAAACGCTATCGCTTCGAGGAACTCGGCCGCGCCTTCCTCGACCGTATGGCGGCGCGAAGCGGTGGCGTGCTCGACGGCAAGGCCGCGCGGATCGTGGTCGGGCGACCGGTCGAATATGCCGGGCACCGCCCCGACGAAGCGCTGGCGAGGGCACGCTATGACGCGATGTTCGCGCGGCTGGGGGCGGAGATCCACTATGTCTATGAACCGCTGGGCGCGGCGTTCAGCTATGCCTCGCGGATCACCGAGCCCGCGACCGTGCTGGTCGCCGATTTCGGTGGCGGGACCAGCGACTTCTCCGTCGTGCGGATCGCCGCGCCCGGTGCGCCGCGCCGTTGCGAGCCGCTGGGCCATGCCGGGGTCGGCATCGCGGGCGACCGGTTCGACCAGCGGCTGATCGACCATCTCGTCCTGCCGCTGCTCGGCGCGGGCGGGCAGTATCGCTCGTTCGACAAGATACTGGAGATTCCGCGCGGCTATTTCGCCGATTTCGGCGACTGGTCGCGGCTGGCGCTGATGCGCAATCGCAAGACGCTTGCCGAACTGGAGAAGCTTCGCCGCGCCGCGCTCGATCCGGACGCGATCGGCCGGATGATCGCGATCATCGAGGAGGAGCAGGGATATCGGCTCTATGACGCGGTCGGCCGGGTGAAGCGCGATCTGTCCGCCGCCGAGGACGCGCTGTTCCGGTTCGAGGGCGGCGGTCTGTCGATCGAGGCGGATGTGGCGCGTCGGGATTTCGAAAGCTGGATCGCGCCCGATTTGGCGCGGATCGAGCAGGCGGTCGACCGCGCGCTGACGATGGCGGCGACCGAGGCGGGTGCGATCGACCGGGTATTCCTGACCGGCGGCACCTCGCTGATGCCCGCGATCCGGCGGATGTTCGAGGCGCGGTTCGGAGGGGACAAGATCGCGACCGGCGGCGAACTCACCTCGATCGCGCATGGCCTGGCACTGATCGGCGAGCAGGCGGATATCGGGGCCTGGGCGGTGTGATCCATCCCGGCAGAAAGCCCCTCCCGCAAGCGGGAGGGGTTTGGGGAGGGCTTGGCAACAGACGACAATCTCGGTGAGACTCCGCCCTCCCCCATCCCCTCCCGTCTACGGGAGGGGAGCGGCCAGAGGCGCTATCAGAACCCCTTTTTCAGCGTCACGAACCACTGACGCGGCGCGCCGGCAAGCAGGGTCTGGTTGTCGCCACTGGCGGTGAAGCCGTTGGTGCCGATGGTCGAGATATACCGCTTGTCGGTCAGGTTGGTCACGCTGCCCTCGATCGAGAAGCCACCCCAGGCCGCCGGGAACCGATAACCGATGCTGGCATCGACCAGGACGCGCCCCGCGACCGACTGGTCGTTCAGATAGGTGAAGTAGCGCTTCGACATATAGTCCGCGCCGACCCGGCCGAAGAGGCGGCTGTCGTCATAGACCAGCTCGCCCTTGACCATGTTCTGCGGCGTGTCGACGACGTACCGGCCCTTCTCCGCCAGCAGGTTGCCCGAACCGTCGCGCACCGTCTGCTGATAGGTGGCATGGTTGTAGGAATAGCTGGCGAGCGCCGAGAAGGCGGAGGTCAGGCGGTAGAAGGCCGAAACCTCCGCGCCATAGCTTTCCACGCCGCCGACATTGTTGAGCGTCGGCGGAATGCCCTGGATCGCGGTGCCGACCGAGTAGGTCAGCAGGCGATCGGAAAAGTCGATATAATAGCCGACCGCCGATAGTTGCAGCCCGCCGGTGCGATAGCGGACGCCGCCCTCCGCCGTCTTCGACTTTTCGGGCCGGACCGTGTTCGCCACCGCGTTGAACGCGGCCTGGGTGATCGAGAAGGGCGGCGCGGTCGCGGCGGCGATGAAGGCGCGCATATTCTCGGTATAGCTGGCGAAGAGTTCCGCCTGGTTGCCCAGGTGCAGCACCGCGCCGATCTGCGGCAGGAACCAGTCCTGGCTCTTGATCTGGCCGCGCGCCAGCGTGCCCGCGAGCGTGTTGGCCTGGTTGCGGACGCGCATCCCCTTCCAGCCACCATTGATGGTCAGCTGGCCGAGGTCGAGCGTGTCGCCGACCGAATATTGCAGCGTCTCGGTATCATATTTGCCGTTCCAGACCGTCGCCATCGGATTGCTCTGGAAATCCAGCGCGTTGCGGTTGGGCGTCGCGGTGTCGGTCATGCCGTAGAGGCGCCGCGCCTGGTGCAGCGTGTTGCTCTCATACCAGCCGGTCAGCTCCAGCTTGTTCGCGCCGGTGGTCAGCGCCAGCTTGGCGATCGTGCCCGCGCGGTCCAGGCTGTATTCGGTCGTGCGGAACGACAGCGGCGCGGGGTTGGTGATCGGCGTGCCATCGGCATTGGGGGCGCCCGCCATGGTCGGGTTGTAGGGCGTGATCCAAGATCCCTGCCCCTTGTTGTGATGATAATAGCTGGTCGAGGTCAGCGAGAGCGTATCGGTCAGCTTGGCGTCGAAGGTGACGCCGCCCAGATAGTCCTGGCGAAGCCCCGCCGCGTCGTAATAGCCGTCGTCGAGCGTGATCCCGGTCGGCAACCCGATCGCGACCCCGGCATAGGGCGCGTTGAAGCCGGTCAGCGACCCGTTATTCGCACTGGCATAGGCCGCCGCCGCCGCGCCGTTGGTCGCTTGCTTGGCATAGAGGATGGCGAGCGGGTAATTGTTGGTGATGTTGTCGTTATAGAGCCCGCGACGCTTGATGATGTCGAGGCTGAGGTCCTGATAGTCGTTCTCGCGACGATCGGAGAAGTTGAAGAAGCCGGTGATCGAACCGCGCGATCCGAAATCCTTGACCAGCTTGGCGTTCACCTGATGCTGGCGCTGGCTGCCATAGCCCTTCCACTTGTCGGTGGTCAGATAGGCGTAGCTGAGATAGCCCTTGAGCCCGCCGCCCATGTCACCGCTGTCGGCGCGCACGAACCCGCGAATCGTGTCGTTGCTGCCATAGGTGCCCGAGGCGGCGATCCCGGCGATGTCCGACGGCGCGCGGCTGGTGAACTGGATCGTCCCGCCCAGGTTGCTGGTCGACGCCGTGCCCAGCGCGCCCGCGCCCTGCGCGACGCTGGTCGAGGCGATGTTCTCGGAGATGATCGCGCGGCTGATGTGCAGGCCGTTGGTCGGGCCATAGCTCATGTCGCCGAGCGGCACGCCGTCGAGTGTGAAGCCGAGCTGGTTCTGGTTGAACCCGCGAAGCGAGATGCGGGTCGACCATTCATAGGCGCCGAACGGATCCGACGCCTGGAAATTGACCCCGGGCAGCTTGGAGATCGCCTTGAGCGGCGAGGTGCCGGGGGTCAGCCGATCGAGATCGGCGGCGGTGATCGTCTGGACCTGGCGGCTCTGGCCGAAGCCGAGCACGACGACGTCGCCCGACGTGCCGGCCTGCTCGTCGGTCGTGCTGGTCGGGTCGGCCGCGACCGGATCCGCCGCGCCGGTGATCGCGGCCTGTACGGGCAGCGACTGCGCCCCGACGCCGGGTGCGATCAGCGCGATCGTCGCGACACCGACCAGATACTTTACCATGATGCTTCGCCCCCAAATGGCTCGTTAACCCAATGGAGCGGGCGCATGGGGCCGCCGCGTGACATGGTGGCGACGCGGCGATGACCGGTTTGTGACGGTGGTGGAATGTGTCTTTGAAGCGACAGGCACCGGCGACGCTGGTGGAGGGGGCCGCCGCCAAGCGGTGATTACGTGGAGGCCCCCTCCACCACCGCTTCGCGGCGGCCCCCCTCCCCGGGCACAGCTTGGGGAGGAATAGGAAGGGGCCGGGCAACCTTGCGTCGCCCGGCCCCCACTACCAGCCTCAAGCGATGATCAGCGCGCGATGCCGCCCGCCGCCAGCACCGCCAGCGTGACCAGATCCCCTGCGGTCGAGGTCATCGGCGCGATCTGCACCGGCTTTTCCATGCCGATCAGCATCGGGCCGATCATGCTGTCGCCGCCCAGTTCGCGCAGCAGCTTGGCGGAAATGTTCGCCGACTGGAGCCCCGGCATGATGAGGACATTGGCCGGACCCGACAGGCGCGAGAACGGAAAGTTCGCCATCTGTTTGGGGTTGAGCGCGACGTCGGGAGCCATGTCGCCCTCATATTCGAAACCGACCTGGCGCTTGTCGAGCACCGCCACGCCGTCGCGGATATTGTCGATCCACTGGCCTTCGGGATTGCCGAAGGTCGAATAGGACAGGAAGGCGACGCGGGGTTCATGCCCCATCCGCCGCGCGACCGCCGCCGTGCGCTCGGCGATGTCGGCCAGTTCCTCGGCCGAAGGACGCTCGTTGACCGTGGTATCCGCGATGAACACCGTGTGGCTCTGCCCGACGAGCAGGTGGATGCCGAACGGCACCTTGCCGTCGACGGGATCGATCACCCGGCGGATCTCGCGGAAGCTCTGCGCATAGGTGCGGGTGATACCGGTGATCATCGCATCGGCCTGGCCTAGTTGCAGCATCACCGAACCGAAGATGTTGCGGTCCTGGTTGATGAGCCGCTCGGCATCGCGCTTCAGGTAGCCGCGCCGCTGGAGCCGCTGGTACAGGAAGTCGACCATCTGCGGCACCATCTCGGAGGTGCGGCTGTTATGGACTTCATATTCCTGCGGGTTGGTGACGCCCAGCGCCTTGAGGCGATCATAGACGTCGTCGCGCCCGACCAGCACCGGCGTGCCATAGCCGCCTTCCTTGAAGGCGATGGCGGCGCGCAGCACGACCTCTTCCTCGCCCTCGGCGAACAGCACGCGCTTCGGATGCGCGCGCGCGCCTTCATAGGCGAGCGTCAGGACCGAGGTGGTCGGGTTCAGGCGCGCGCGCAGCTTCTGGCGATAGGCGTCCATGTCGAGGATCGGCCGCGTCGCCACGCCCGAATCCATCGCCGCCTTGGCCACCGCCGAGGGGACCAGCTCCATCAGGCGCGGGTCGAACGGCGCGGGAATGATATAGTCCGGGCCGAAGCTGTGCTGGGTGCCGTAAGCCAGCGCCACTTCCTCGGGCACGCGCTGGCGCGCCAGTTCGGCGATGGCGTTGGCGGCGGCGATCTTCATCTCGTCATTGATGCCGGTCGCCCGCACGTCGAGCGCGCCGCGGAAGATGAAGGGGAAACCGATGACGTTGTTGACCTGGTTCGGATAGTCCGAACGCCCGGTCGCGACGATCGCGTCGGGGCGTGCCGCCTTGGCGAGTTCGGGGCGGATTTCCGGCTCCGGGTTGGCCATGGCGAAGATGATCGGCGAGGGCGCCATGTCCTTGACCATCTCGGGCTTCAGCGCGCCCGCCGCCGACAGCCCCAGGAACACGTCGGCACCGTGCAGCGCCTCGGTCAGCGAGCGACGGTCGGTGGCGGCGGCATGCGCCGACTGCCACTGGTTGATGTCGTCGCGCCCCTGATAGATCACGCCCGTGCGGTCGCACATGATGACATTGTCGTGGCGCACGCCCATCGCCTTCATCAGTTCGGTGCAGGCGATCGCCGCCGCGCCCGCGCCGTTGACCACGACCTTGATCTCGTCCAGCCGCCGCTTGGTCAGCAGGCAGGCGTTGATGAGCCCCGCCGCGCAGATGATCGCGGTGCCGTGCTGGTCGTCATGGAACACCGGGATGTTCATCCGCTCGCGCAGGGTCTGCTCGATGATGAAGCATTCGGGCGCCTTGATGTCCTCCAGGTTGATGCCGCCGAAGCTCGGCTCCATCAGCTCGATCGCGTCGATGATCCGGTCGACATCCTCGGTCTTCAGCTCGATATCGATCGAGTCGACATCGGCGAAGCGCTTGAAGAGTACCGCCTTGCCCTCCATCACCGGCTTGGACGCCAGCGCGCCGAGATTGCCCAGACCCAGGATCGCGGTGCCGTTGGAGATGACCGCGACGAGATTGCCCTTTGCGGTATAGTCATAGGCGGTGGCGGGATCTTCGGCGATGGCGAGCACCGGCACCGCGACGCCCGGCGAATAGGCCAGCGCCAGGTCGCGCTGCGTCGCCATCGGCTTGGACGCGATGATCTCGATCTTGCCGGGGCGTCCCTCGGAATGGAACAGCAGGGCCTCGCGCTCGGAGAACTGGTCGGTGGGTTCGTCGGTCATGCGCGCGGCCTTCGATGCTGTGAATACAAGGACGCTACGGCTCTTTAAACTTTCGGACCCCGCTGACAACCCTGTCACGGGGCACTTTTACCCCGTCGACGCGCCCGGTTATCCGCCACGCGGGCAGAGCCGACCGGCACGGCGCTGATATTGCGTCGCAGCATTTCCGGCCTCCGATATACCCCGGCGCCCCTCCAGCCTCGCCAGCGGGTCGCGGCGTCGCTATAGCGCTGCCACCCCCTGCCACGCGACCGGTCCGACGCCATCGGCCCGACCGAGCCCGCCTTCGACGACTTGCGAATCTGGAACCGACGCCTCGATGACCACCCCGACCCCGATGATGACGCAATATCTGACGCTGAAGGCCGAAGCCGAGGATTGCCTGCTCTTCTATCGCATGGGCGACTTCTTCGAGCTGTTCTTCGACGACGCGAAGATCGCCTCGGCCGTGCTCGACATCGCGCTGACCTCGCGCGGGGAGCATGGCGGCGAGAAGATCCCGATGTGCGGCGTGCCGGTACATGCCGCGACGGCCTATCTGCAACGGCTGATCAAGGCGGGTCATCGCGTCGCGATTGCCGAGCAGACCGAGACGCCGGCGGAGGCCAAGGCGCGTGGCGGCTACAAGGCGCTGGTCGCGCGCGGGATCGTCCGCGTGGTGACGGCGGGCACCCTGACCGAGGAAGCGTTGCTCGACGCGCGGACCGACAATTGGTGCGTCGCGATCGGCGAGGCGGGCGGCGCGGTAGCACTGGCCGCCGCCGATATCTCGACCGGCCGGTTCGTGGTGATCGATGCGAAGCCCGATGCGCTGGGTGCCGAACTCGCGCGCTTGGCGGCGGCCGAGGTGGTGGCGGCCGAAAATGCCGCGCACGCCGACGCGGCGACGACGCTGCGTCCCTCCGCGACCTTCGACAGCGGTCAGGGCGAGGACCGGCTGAAGCGGCTCTACGGCGTTGCGACGCTGGACGGGTTCGGGCAGTTCAGCCGCGCCGGACTGTCGGCGGCCGGGGGCCTCGTGGCCTATCTCGACCATACGGCCAAGGGTGCGCTGCCCTTCCTGCGCCCGCCGGTTCTCTGCCAGGCGGCGGGCGCGATGGCGATCGACGCGGCGACGCGCGAGAGCCTGGAGCTGACCCAGACCGCGAGCGGCCAGCGCAAGGGCTCGCTGCTCGATGCGGTCGACCGGACGGTAACCGGCGCCGGGGCCCGCGCGCTGGGCGGCGATATCGGCGCGCCGTTGATGGACCGCGACGCGATCGAGGCGCGGCTCGACCTGGTCCAACATTTCCATGACGATACGGGTCTGCGTGAGCGGTTGCGCGGGGCGCTGCGCGCGCTGCCCGATATCGGACGCGCGATCGGGCGGATCGCGGCGGGGCGCGGCTCCCCACGCGACCTGGGGCAGTTGCGCGACGGGCTCGACGGCGCCTGGGCGCTGTCCGAGCAATTGGCCGATGGGCCGCCTTTGCTGCGCGACACGGCCCCGCGCCTGCGCGGGCACGGCGCGCTGATCGACCTGCTCCGCCGCGCGCTCGTCCCCACTCCGCCGATCGAGGCGAGCGAGGGTGGCTATATCGCAGCGGGCTATGACGTGGCGCTCGACGATCTGCGCGATGCGGGTGCGGGCGGACGCCGCGCCATCGCCGCGCTGGAGGCCGAGTTCCGCCAGAAGACCGGAATCACCGCGCTCAAGATTCGCCACAATGGCGTGCTCGGCTATCATGTCGAGGTGCCTGCGCGTGCGGCCGATGCGCTGATGAAGCCCGATTCCGGCTTCACCCATCGCCAGACGCTGGCGGGCGTGGTCCGCTTCAACACGCCCGAACTGCACGAGGTCGCGAGCAAGGTCGCGCAAGCCGGGGCCCATGCGCTGGCCGCCGAAGCCGCGCATCTGGAGGAACTGACCGCCGCCGCGCTTGCCTCGCGCGAGGGAATCGCGGCGACGGCGGACGCGCTCGCACGACTGGACGTGGCGAGCGGGCTGGCCGAACGCGCGGTCGAGGGCGGCTGGGTCCGGCCCGAACTGGTCGACCATGCCTGTTTCGAAGTGACGGGCGGCCGCCATCCGGTGGTCGAGGCGGCGGTGGCGCGCTCGGGCGAGCGGTTCGTCGCCAATGACTGCCAACTGTCGGAAAGCTCGCGGCTCTGGCTGGTCACGGGCCCGAACATGGGCGGCAAGTCGACCTTCCTGCGCCAGAACGCGCTGATCGCAGTGCTGGCACAGGCGGGGTCCTACGTCCCCGCCACGCACGCGAAGATCGGGCTGGTCGACCGGCTGTTCAGCCGGGTCGGCGCGTCGGACAATCTGGCGCGCGGACGCTCGACCTTCATGGTCGAGATGGTCGAGACCGCCGCCATCCTGGCACAGGCGACCCCGCGCAGCTTCGTCATCCTCGACGAGGTCGGACGAGGCACCTCGACCTATGACGGCCTCGCCATCGCCTGGGCGGTGGTGGAGGCGATCCATGAGGATAATCGCTGCCGCTGCCTGTTCGCGACCCATTATCACGAGCTGACGCGGCTCGCCGAACGCTGCGAGGCGCTGTCGCTCCACCATGTCCGCGCCCGCGAATGGAAGGGTGAACTGGTCCTGTTGCACGAGGTGTCGGAAGGCCCGGCGGACCGCTCCTACGGGCTGGCGGTGGCGCGGCTGGCGGGTATGCCCCCGACGACGGTGGCACGGGCCAAGGCGGTGCTCGCCAAGCTCGAGGCGGGTCGCGCCAAGACCGGCGGGCTGGCGGCGGGTCTGGACGACCTGCCCCTGTTCGCCGCCGCCGCGCAGATCGAGGAAGAGCAGTGCGACGCGATCCGGGCCGAGGTCGAGAAGCTCGACGTCGACAGCCTGTCGCCGCGCGAGGCGCTGGATGCGCTATACAAGCTGAAGGCGCTGGCGCGGGAGGGGTAAGCCTTCTCCTTGCGCCCCGGCGGAGGCCGGGGCCCAGTTGCGGCGAACCTGCGAAGGCGTGGCCCGGTTTGCCTCCCCGGCACCGTGTGGCGCACCATCCACTGCGTCGAACCTGGGCCCCGGCCTCCGCCGGGGTCAAAGAATGTAGGGGTATTCTCCCCGCCGTTCAGCCTGAGCGAACGGAAGTTGTAACAGCCGGTGAGGCGCTCCCATCAAAATCCGGAAGTGGGGAGCTTCTGTTGCCCGGTGCTCCCCGTACCGCTGGATTCCCCTTCTGTTGCCCGGTGGGGTCCGACCGCGCTATCTTGGTGTAATGTCAGGCCGTGAGGCCCTCAATTACGCCGCAATCGCGAGTGCTTCGTTATCGTTGGCACTTGTGTGTATGGGCCGTTGCGGTGGTCCCATTCCGAACGAAAACAGCGCTTTTCAACACACGTCGATCCTGGTTCGGCCCCGTCAGAAACGGTGTCCAGATACACCACCTTTTATGGTGGAGCCGCCGGGTACTGCCCCCGGGTCCGCTGCGTCTATTACTCGCCGCAGTTTATCGTCATAGCCGGGTGAAACCCGGCACGGACGGATATAGGAAGGCGAAGCCGTTTGCGCAAATGCCTTTCGCTCGCCCCATTTTGCGTCCATGGAGGCGGCCATGTTGACCCAGCGGTCCCGTTATGCGCTGCGCGCGATGCTGTTCCTGGCGGAGATGCCCGTCGCGGGCCCGCCGACCTCGATGACGCGAATCGCGACCGAGGCCAATGTGCCGCGCAAGTTCCTCGAGCTGATCCTCGCCGACCTGAAGGGCGCGCAATTGCTCGACAGCCAGCGCGGCAAGATGGGCGGTTATCGCCTGGCCCGCGCGGCGCACCTCATCTCGCTTGGCGACATCATCCGCACGATCGAGGGGCCGTTGGCCCTTGTTCCCTGCGTCAGCCGCACCGCCTATCGCCCGTGCAACGACTGCAAGAGCGAGGCCGACTGCGCGATCCGCCATGCGATGATGCGCGTGCGTGACGAGACGGCGCGGATCCTGGACGGCACCAGCCTGGCCGATGCCACCGCCAAGAAGCTTGCGGCGGCGTAACCCTCTATCTCAACCCAACTCCGTGTCGCCCCGGCCTTTGCCGGGGAACACCATTTTTGTGATCGGTTCGCTCAAGACCGCCGCTCGCGGAGTTCGTCGCGGATCTCGCGGAGCAGCGCGACATCGGCGGGTTCGGCCTTGGGCTCTGCGGCGGCCTGCGCCTTGTCCCGCTCGAACATCGTCGTCGCGCGGTTCACGGTGCGGATCAGCAGGAAGATGATGAAGGCGACGATGACGAAGTTCACCGCCTGCGTCACGAACTCGCCATAGCCGAGCAGCGGCACACCCGCCTTCTTGAGCGCCGCATAGTCGGTCAGCGAGCCGGTATAATTGGCAGGCACCGGGCCCATGCGCAGGAAATAGCTCGAGAAATCCAGTCCGCCGAAGATCTTTCCGATCACCGGCATCAGCACGTCGTCGGTCAGCGAGGTCACGATCTTGCTGAACGCCGCGCCGATGATGACCGCCACCGCCAGGTCCAGGACGTTGCCCCGCGCGATGAACGCACGAAATTCCTTCAACATCGCCGACTCCCTCTATTCGATGAAGTTTATGCTATCGTCGCTTTAGCCCTTCGCCAAGGCGTGGATGCGTCTTATATAGCCGATACAGTTGACGGAGGAATATTCGAATGCGTCGTCCCGTTTTCGCCCTGACCCCGGTCGTGATGGCCGTCGCCCTGTCCGGCTGCGGCATGAACAGCGTGCCCACGGCGGAGGAAAATGTGAACGCGAAATGGGCCGACGTCCAGGCCGCCTATCAGCGCCGCGCCAACCTGATCCCCAACCTCGAGGCGACCGTGAAGGGCGCCGCCGCATCGGAAAAGTCGATCCTGACCGAGGTGGTCAACGCGCGCGCCAAGGCGACGTCGGTGCAGGTGAACAGCGCGGACCTGTCCGACCCCGCCAAGATGCAGCAGTTCGCGCAGGCGCAAGGGCAGCTCAGCGGTTCGCTCGGCCGCCTGCTCGCCAATGTCGAGGCCTATCCGAATCTGAAGAGCCAGGACAATTTCCAGACCTTCATGAGCCAGCTCGAAGGCACCGAGAACCGCATCAACATCGCGATCGGTGATTATAACAAGGCGGTGCAGGCCTATAACACCCGCATCCGCACCTTCCCCGACGCGATCGGCGCCAAGGTCTTCTACGGCGCCAAGCCCAAGACCCCCTATCAGGCGACCACGCCGGGGGCCGAGAACGCGCCGACGGTGAATTTCGGCAATTGATCGATCGCCGATGACCCGGTTCACCCGGTTGCTCCGCCCGCTGCTCGGGCTCTGGCTGATCTTCTGCGCCGTCCCCGTGATGGCGCAGACCTTCCCCAAGCTCGACGGGCTGGTGGTCGATGCGGCGGGCAAGATCGATCCCGCCACCAAGGCGCAGCTCGAACAGAAGCTGGAGGCGCTGCAAAAGGATACCGGCCGCCAGTTCGTGGTCGCAACCATCCCCGACCTGCAAGGCTACCCGATCGAGGATTACGGCAACAAGCTACTCCGTTATTGGCGCGTCGGGCTGAAGGACGCGAATAACGGGGCGATCCTATTCGTGGCGCCCAACGAGGGCAAAGGGCAGCGGGGGCCGCGTCTGGAGGTCGGTTACGGGTTGGAGCCGATCCTGACCGACGCCTGGTCGTCACAGATGATCCGCACGCTGATGCTCCCGCGCCTACGCGAGTCGGGCGACATATCCGGCGCACTGAACGCGGGCGCGGATGCGGTCATCGCACAGCTTCGCGCCTCGCCCGAGGAAGCCAAGGCCAAGGTGGCCGAGGCCGCCAAGCAGTTCGACCGGCAGCATCGGCGCGGCGGCGGTGACTCGAACGGCTTTCCGATCCTGATCGTACTGGTCATTTTCATCGGCGGCTTCGTCCTGCTGTCGATCCTGCGCCGCAGGCAGGGCCAACGTTTCCACGACGATGACGACGACGATCATGGCGGCGGGGGTGGACGTCGCGGCGGCGGTTGGCCGATCATTCTCTGGGGCCCTGGCTGGGGCAGCGGCGGTGGATCGGGTGGCGGCTGGAGCTCGGGTGGCTCGGATGGGGGCAGTGATGGGTCGTGGTTCGGCGGCGGCTTTACCGGCGGCGGCGGCGGGTCGGGCGGCGGCGGCGGCGCATCGGGGGATTGGTGAGATGTTGAGCGACACCGACAGCGATCTGGTCACCGCCGCCGTCGCGCGGGCCGAGGCGACCACGGATGCCGAGATCGTCACCATCGTCGCCCCCCGATCGGACGAGTATCGCGACGTCGCCTTGTGGTTCGCCGCGCCCGCCATGCTGCTCGTACCGCTGTTCGCCGCGCTCTTCCCCGATCTGGGACTGAAGCTGCTCGCGCTGGTCCATGACGCGTGGAGCGCGCCAGGCGAGGACCTGATCCTGGGCGCGGTGATGATTGCGCAGATTCTGGTCTTCGGCCTGGTTTACGCGCTGCTCGGGTCCGTGACCCGCCGCATCGCGCTGGTGCCCAAAAGCATCCGCCGTGCCCGCGTGCGGGCGCGCGCGGTGCTGCTGTTCCGCGTCTCGGCGGAGCGGCGGACCGACAGCCGTTACGGCGTGCTGCTCTATCTGTCGCATGACGAGCATATGGCCGAAATCGTCGCGGACTCGGGGCTTACCGGCAAGGTCGGGCCCGAGACCTGGGGCCGGGCGATGGCCGTCATGCTGCCGCATGTCGCGGACGCGCGGGTCGGCGAAGGGCTCAGCGCGGCGGTCGAGCGGATCGGGCTTGTGCTCAGCCAGCATTTCCCCAAGACGGCCGCGGATACCAACGAACTGCCGGACCGACCGATTTCGCTATGACCGATACCCGTATGGACGCCCCCCTCGAAACCCTGGCCGAGGGGCGGTTCCTCGCCCTGCGCAAGCGAGGGCCCTGGGAATATGCCGAGCGTCCGCGCGACATCCGCGCCGCCGTGATCCTGGCGATCGAGGACGGTCATATCCTGTTGGTCGAGCAGTTCCGCATTCCGCTGGGCGCGCCCTGCCTGGAGATGCCCGCCGGGTTGATCGGCGACGAAACCGAGGGTGAGGCGGTGCTCGACGGTGCGGCGCGCGAGTTGGAGGAGGAAACCGGCTACCGCCCCGAACGGATCGAGGCGCTGGGCGAATTCTGTTCGTCACCGGGGATGACCTCGGAGCGGTTCACGCTGGTTCGCGCGACCGGGCTGGTGAAGGTCGGTGACGGCGGCGGCGATTCGGACGAGCAGATCGTCGTCCACCGCGTGAAGCTGTCCGAGGTCCCCGCCTTTATCGCCGAGCGCCGCGCGGCGGGCGTGGCGGTCGATGCCAAGATGCTGTTGCTGCTGGGGGGTGGCATCCTGGGCTTTTGATTTCACGCGAAGCCGCGATGGCGCGAAGAGTCCAGGATTAACGTCGCGCGAACGAGAAGAAGCGGGACCCCGGCCTTCGCCGGGGTGGTCCCGATCACGAAGGGCGAAAGCGGCCCTTACCGGAAATTGTCGGCGTAGCTTTGCAGCTTCAGCGTCTTCTGAGGCGTCGGCACGATGTGGTGGTCGAGCCCCTCGCGCTGGCAATAGGCGATCGCCTCTTCCAACGTCGCGAAGGTCAGGCGGACCTGCTCGCGCGTG
Source organism: Sphingomonas sp. Leaf21 (assembly GCF_916858675.1). GTDB lineage: Bacteria > Pseudomonadota > Alphaproteobacteria > Sphingomonadales > Sphingomonadaceae > Sphingomonas. The sequence goes on along the minus strand of NZ_CAKASM010000018.1, from coordinate 49,630 downwards.
TCGCCGCTGCCGGCCCAGCCGGTCAGCGGATCGGGCTTCTTCGCCTCGGAGGGTTCGAATTCGAGTTGCCAGCGATCGGTCCGGTACTTGCCGGATTGCATCGCGTTCTTGGGGCGCTGGAAGATGCGAGCAGTGGCCATAATCATAGCCCCTTATCGCGAACCGGCGGCTCTTGCATCCGCCTTTTTCGTCCTGAGCGTCGCGGAAGCGTCCGCAGGCGCGTCGGGCCAGGGATGGCGGGGGTAGCGGCCGCGCATTTCCCTGGCGACCGCCGCCCAGCTTCCCGCCCAGAAACCCGGCAGATCGCGTGTCGTCTGGATCGGCCGACCGGCGGGCGAGGTGAGGCTGAGCACCAGCGGGACATGCTCGGTGCCGATCACCGGATGCGTCGCCAGCCCGAACAGTGCCTGGACGCGCAGCTCGACGCGCGGGCCACCTTCGGCACCGTAATCGATCGCGTGGCTGCTGCCCGCCGGGCTGGTGAAATGCGACGGCGCGACCGAGTCGATCCGCCGCTGGTCGTTCCAGTCGATCAGGTTGCGAATCGCCTCGGTCAGCGCGCCCGGCGTGAGGGCATCCAGCCGCCGCTTGCCCGCGACCAGCGCGGGCAACCAGTCGTCCAGCCGCGCGATCAGCGTTTCGTCGTCCAGCGGAACCCCGGCATAGGCGGCACGCGCGCGATACGCCCCCGCCCCGTCGCTCCAGGGCAGCAGCGACAGGCCATTCGTCCGCACCCCCTCCACCAGCGCATCGGCGATCGACTCGGCCGAGGCCCCCGAATCGGGACCGCTCGACAGGCGAAGGCCGCCGAGTCGGCGTTCGCGCAACGCCTCCACCCCGCCCGTCGCTGGATTGAAGGCGACGGTCCGTCGCGTCTCGATCCGGTCCGCGAACAGTGCTTCCACGGTGGCGAGGTCGAGCGGGGCGGCGGACAGTATCCGCGCGCCCGAGGCGGCCCCCTGGGTCTCGCCCACCGCCAGCCATTCCGAACCCGCCAGCGCGGAGGCGGGATCGAGCCGGAAGCCCCTCCCCCCGACGCTCGCCCAATTCTCGCCGGTCGGATCGCGTCGCCGCGCGACCCGGTCGGGATAGGCCAGCGCCAGGCACACGCCCACCGGATGGTCCCAGGCCTCCTGCACGACCGGCCTGGGTGCAAGCGAAGCCCAGCGCTTCGCCATCTGGCGCGCCGCCTCGGCCTTGGGGCCACGCTCGGTCCGCCAGCGGCGCAGGCGCTGTTCCAGATCGACATCCTGCCCGCCAATGCCCCGCTCGCCCAGCAGCACGGCGACCTCGGCAGCGGTGGATGCCAGCCCCCGCTCACCGCTGCGGATCAGCATATGCGCCAGGCGCGGCGGCATGGGCAGCCGTGCGATAGCCTTGCCATGCGCGGTCGGGCGACCGCTCTCGTCCAGTGCCTCCAGCACGATGAGGCGCGCGCGGGCCTCGGCAATGGCGGCCTCGGGCGGCGGGTCGAGCCAGGGGAGCGCACGCGGATCGCCGACGCCCCATAGCCCCGTGCCGAGCAGCAGCGCCGACAGGTCGGCCTCCAGGATTTCGGGCGGATCGAAACGCGGCAGGCCCGCCGTCGCCGCCTCTTCCCACAGGCGATAGGCGACGCCCGGTGCCTGACGCGCGGCGCGGCCCGCCCTCTGGATGACGGCGGCCTGGCTGGCGCGCTCCGTGACCAGCCGGGTCATGCCCGCCGCGCGGTCGTAACGGGGACGGCGCGCGAGGCCGGAGTCGACCACGATCCGCACGCCGTCGAGCGTCAGGCTCGTTTCCGCGATCGAGGTGGCGAGCACGATTCGCCGTCGCCCATCGGGATCGCGCCGGATCGCGGCCCGCTGCGCCGCCGGGTCAAGCGAGCCATGGAGTTCGTGGATCGCGATTCCGGCGGGCAGGTTCGCCAGCCGCTCGGCCGTGCGCGCGATCTCGGCGGTGCCGGGCAGGAAGGCGAGGATATCGCCCTCCGCCTCCTCCGCCAGTGCGCGGCGAACGGCGGCGGCGACCGAATCCTCGATCCGGGCCTCGGCGGCCCGGCCGAGATGGCGCAAGGTCAGGGGATGGCTTCGCCCCTCACTCTCGATCACCGGCGCGTCGCCCATCAGCTTCGCGAAACGGCGACCGTCGAGGGTCGCCGACATGGCGACCAGCCTCAGGTCCGGCCGCAATCCGCCTTGCGCATCGAGTGCCAGCGCCAGACCGAAATCGCCGTCCAGGCTGCGTTCGTGCACCTCGTCGAACAGCACCGCCGAGACGCCCGCGAGTTCGGGATCGGCCTGGATACGCGCGACGAAGATGCCCTCGGTCACCACGGTGACCCGGGTCTGTGCGCCGACCTTCGTGTCCATGCGCGTGGCATAGCCGAAGGTGCGACCGACCGGCTCCTCGGCTAGTGCCGCCATCCGCTCGGCGGCGGCGCGCGCGGCGAGGCGGCGGGGGGAGAGGAGCAGGACCTCGCCGGTGCACCAGGGCTGGTGGAGCAATGCGGGGGCGACCGCCGTGGTCTTGCCCGCGCCGGGCGGGGCGACGAGGACGGCGTTGGGGGCGTCGGCAAGCGCGGCCAGCAGGTCTGGGAGGACGGCGGAGACGGGCAGGGTCATGCGCGTGCGATACGGGCTTTGGGGGGCGGGGTGAAGACCGGCGCCTCGTTCGCGTGCAGCGGGTCAATTCCTGCGTCCGTTCAGGCTGAACGGCGTTTTGTCGAGGGCGCGGCATATCCCATCCCCGACACGCCCCCGGCAAAGGCCGGGGTCAGAAGACGGACATCAGTACGCCCGCGCGACCGCGAACTCGACCGCTTCGATCATCGCGCTCTTTGCCGGACCATCCGCGAAGCCCCGGATCGCCTCGATCGCCAGCCCGCCATAATGCCGTGCGCGCGCCATGGTGTCGTCGACCGCACGGCTCTTGCGGACCAGCGCGATGGCGTGGGCGAAGTCCTCGTCGGACACGCGCCGTCCCTCGACCGCGTCCTTCCAGAAAGCGCGTTCTTCCTCGTTGCCGCGCGCATAGGCGAGGATCACCGGCAGGGTCATCTTGCCCTCGCGGAAATCGTCGCCCGCATCCTTGCCCATGGTGCCCGCGTCCGAGACATAGTCGATCGCATCGTCGATCAGCTGGAACGCGATGCCCAGGTTCCGGCCATAGGCCTCCAGCGCCAGTTCCTCCGCCTCGGGCCGCTCCGCCACCACGGCGGCGATGCGACAGGCGGCGGCGAAGAGCGCGGCGGTCTTGGCGTCGATGATCGACAGATAGCGTTCCTCGGCCAGCCCGACCTGCCGCACGGCTGTCAGCTGGTTCACCTCGCCCTCGGCGATCACCGCCGACGCGCCCGACAGGATGTTCAGCACCTTCAGGCTGCCCGCATCGACCATGAGCTGGAACGAGCGGCTGAACAGGAAGTCGCCGACCAGCACGCTCGCCGGGTTGCCCCAGATGATGTTGGCGGTCCGCCGCCCGCGCCGCAGGTCGGAGCCGTCGACGACGTCGTCGTGGAGCAGCGTCGCGGTATGGATGAACTCCACCGCCGCCGCCAGGACGTGGTGACTGGTGCCCCGGTAGCCCAGCAGTTGCGCGCTCGCGAGCGTCAGCATCGGGCGCATCCGCTTGCCGCCGCCGGCGATCAGATGCCCGGCGAGTTGCGGGATCAGCGGGATCTCCGACCGCATCCGGTCGACGATCACCTGGTTCACGGCGTTCATGTCGTCGGCCACCAGCCGGATCATCGGGTCCAGCGAGGGCGCGGGCTTGGCGAGGCGGGTGGCGGTTACGGTCATGGGCAGGTAAGAGCCTCTGGCGACAACGCTTGCCGAACGCAAGCCTAAGCGCGAAAGGGCACGCGCGAATTCGTGCGCGGCACGCGCGCGCCAGAGGGAGACGTACCGATCATGTCCGACACCGTGCTGACCGGCTATCGCCAGTCGATCGACAATATCGACGCCGCGCTGGTCTTCATGCTGGCCGAACGGTTCAAGATCACCCAGGCGGTCGGGCGGCACAAGGCCGAGAACGCCCTGCCCCCCGCCGATCCCGGCCGCGAGGAAGCGCAGATCGCACGCCTTCGCCAATTGGCATCGGACGCGCAGCTCGACCCGGAATTCTCTGAGAAATTCCTGCGCTTCATCATCGATGAGGTCATCCGCCACCACGAACAGCTGCGCGGCTGACATGGCATTTCTCCTGGCGATCGAAGGCGCGGACGGCGCGGGCAAGGCGACGGCGACGGCGGCGGTGACCGAACGGCTGAACGCCGCCGGACGTTCGGCCGCCGCGCTGTCCTTCCCGCGCTATGGCGACACGATCGGCGGCTGGGCGCTGGGCGAGTATCTGGCGGGTCGCCTGCCCCATGCCGCCGCGCCCGAAACGGCGGCGACGCTCTACGCGCTCGATCGCTTCGAATCGCGCCCGCATCTGGTCGCGCTGGCGGAGTCGCACGACGTCATCGTCTTCGACCGCTACATCGCGTCCAACATGGCCTATCAGGCGGCGCAGGTTTCGCCCGAGCAGGCACCCGCGCTGCTGCAGTGGATCGAGCAGCTGGAGACGGTCCAGTTCCGCCTGCCCGCGCCGCATCTGTCGGTCTATCTCGACACGCCGCTCGACGTGGCGCGCGACCTGATCGCCCGCAAGCGCAAGCGGAGCTACACCGACGACACCTATGACGCCTATGAGGCGGACCTGGGCCTCCAGGCGCGCGTGCGGGCCAATTACGCGGTGATGGCCGACGGCGCGATGCTGGGCGAATGGACGACGGTGTCGACCGTGGCGCACGGGGCGCTGCGCGATCCGGCCGAGATCGCGGACGAGATCGCCGCGCTGGTGATGGAGCGGTTGGGCTAAGTTCTTCGACCCCCTGTCCTCCCTCTCCCCTGGACGGGGGCGAGGGCAGGAAGCACGCCCCTCAATGCGACGCGCGGATCGTCCCGGCCAGCGGGGCGAAGCGGGCGACCTGCTGGCCGACCAGCCGCAGCTGCCCTTCGACCACGGTATCGCTGATCCGCCCTTCCGCGTCGAAGCGCGTCTGTTGCGTGTTGACCGCCGCCGCGAAGGGTGTCGGCCAGCCGCGCAGCGCGTGGACGATCGAGCGCAACGCGGCGATGGTCGATCCCGTCGCCTGCCAGCCATAGGCCGTCGCGATCAGCCCGACCGGCAGATCGGCGAAATAGGGTCGCGCATCCTTCGCCGTTTCCTCCAGCAGATCGAGCGCGTTCTTCACCAGTCCTGAAATGCTGCCATGATAGCCCGGGCTCGCAATGATGATCGCCGACGCCTTACGCACCGTATCGACGAACAATCGCTCCGCCTCCGTCCGCACCACGGCGCGCGGATTGTAGAGCGGCAGGCGCGCCAGATCCTCACCGCCGAAGACATGGGTGCGGAACCCTTCGTCCGCCGCCGCCGTCATGGCGGTCCGGAGCGCGCGCTCGGTCGAGGAAACGCTGCCGATCGTGCCGCCGATGCCGACGACGAGCGGGGAAGAGTTATGGGCCATGCCCCGCCTTTCACCCCGGACGGCGCGGCGGGGCAAGCGCTAAGTTTACGAAGGCGTTGCGGTTGCGGCGACCCGGGTCCAGGCCTATCCCGAATGACAGGGAGATGAACGATGCGTGTCATAGGGCTTGGGATCGTCGCGCTGCTCGCCTGTCCGGCCGATGCGCAGGAGGTGCGCCAGAGCGGCCCGCCCCCCGGCATCGCTGGCGCGGCACCCCCCGCCGCTGCCGGATGGAGCATCACCATCGGGGCCGCCCCGGTGCTGGGCCCCGCATGGCAGGGATCGCGGCAGATGGCGCTGTCGCTGTTTCCCGACCTGCGCGTGAATTATGGCGACACGATATTCGCCTCGGTCCCCGACGGGATCGGGTGGAACGCCGTCAATCGCGACGGCTGGCGCGTGGGGCCGCTCGCCAAGATCCGGTTCGGCCGCGACGAACGCAATGGCGGCTCGCCCTTTCTCATCGCGGGGGGCAGCGACGCGCTGGCGGGCATGGGCAATATCAAGGCGGCGGGCGAGGTCGGCGGCTTCGTCGAGAAGTCGTTCGGCCAGCGCCGCGCGTGGCGTGCCCGCGCGGAGGTGCGACAGGGGTTCGGCGGACATGACGGCGTGGTCGCCGACCTGTCGGCCGCCTATCGCGCCCGGATCGGCCGTGCGATCGTCGGCGTGGGGCCGCGCATGACGCTGACCAGCGGCAATTTCATGCGGACCTATTTCGGCATCACCCCTGCCCAGTCGGCGCGGACCGGCCTTGCGTCATACCGGCCGGACGGCGGGATCCTGTCCTATGGTCTGGGCGGCAATGTCGTCCGCCCGCTGAACCGGCGCAGCGCGCTCACCCTGTTCACCAGCCTGGAGCGGCTGGGCGGACCCGCCGCCGACTCGCCACTGATCCGCGAACGGGGGCAGCGGATGCAGGCGACCTTGGGGTTGGGTTACGGATTCCGCTTCGGGCTTTGATCCGGAACGGCGGGTGGCGATGCGGTGACCGGACCGAGCCAGTACACGCCGTCATAGTCCGGATCGGGCTGTCCGCCCGGCAGAGCACCGAGGGCGATGAATGGCGCACGATTCAGATCGGCGGCCTTGCCCAGTGGATGCGCCGCGCATTCGGAATCGTCGGCCTTGTTTCCACTCGCTTTTGCTTCGCATGTCCAAGCCGTCCCCCCCGCCGATGTCATGTTCAACGCGACGAGCGAAACCGACCTGCCCAACCGCATCGCCATGGGTTCGAACGCGGGGGCCGTATAGGTCACGGGGTTCTTGCAGGCATGGGTGTTCCCCGCCAGTACCAGGACGTGATCGTAGGGGCGGCGGGCCGCCGCTTCGCGAATATTCTCCGCCTGGGCCGCGTCATGCGGGCCCTGTCCGACCAGCGTTGCGAATTCGCGGGCCTGGGCTTCATCCTTGATGCCGCTGAACGCGACGATATCGATCTTGCGCCCTGCCTGCGCGAGCCGATGAAGCCGTACCAGCATCGCCAGCATCGCCTCGCTGGCGACACCATCCTCCCGCCCGGCCCAGCCCGATCCGGTCAGGGCGGGAACGAAGGCAGCGTCGGGCAGCGACCAGGCCTTCTGATAATCGGCATCGGCCACCGAGAAATGCTCGACCGCGACGAGCACCCGTTCGCCCTTGACCGCCAGGGCGCAAGCCAGATCTCCGACAAAGGCCGGCGACTCGCGCGTGCCGTGCACTTCACCGAATACCACGACGCGTGCGCCGCGCGCCGCGATCTGATCCCATCCCGGCGGCAAGCGGCACTCGGACGCGCCCGGCGGAGGCGGTGCCGATCGCGCGGCGACCGGCGTCCACGCGATCAGCGACGCGCCCAGTGCCAGCAGCATGACCGTCCTGCGCATTCTTCTCTCTCCCAAAGCTTTGTGCGGAGTGTGACATGCCGACGCGCACGGGCAATGCGGATTTTGGCCGCTTTCGGGGCTGGCAGAGTTTTCCCGCCCGATTAGAAGGCTTAGCCAGAACGGGAAAAGAGGATGGCCGGGGCATGACGAAACACCTCCCATGGATCGCGCTGGCGATCGTCGGAGCCGGCGCCCTGGGCGTCGTCGCCACGGTGCGGGGCGAGCCCGTCAACGCGCTGTGGATCGTGGCCGCCGCCGTCTCGGTCTATCTAATCGCCTATCGCTATTATGCGCTGTTCATCGCCAAGGTGATCGGCATCGACCCCGGCCGCCCCACCCCGGCGATCCGCAGAGCCGACGGGCTGGATTATGTCGCGACCGACCGGACGGTGCTGTTCGGTCATCACTTCGCCGCGATCGCGGGCGCGGGGCCGCTGGTCGGGCCGGTGCTGGCGGCGCAGATGGGCTATCTGCCCGGCACGCTGTGGATCTTGGCGGGCGTGGTGCTGGCGGGCGCGGTACAGGATTTCCTGGTCCTGTTCCTGTCGATGCGGCGCGACGGGCGCTCGCTGGGCGAGCTGATCCGCATGGAGATGGGCCCCGTGGCGGGCACTATCGCGCTGTTCGGCGCCTTCATGATCATGGTCATCATCCTGGCGGTCCTCGCGCTGATCGTGGTGCGGGCACTGGCCGAGAGCCCCTGGGGCCTGTTCACCGTGGCGGCCACCGTGCCGCTCGCCATGCTGATGGGCGGCTATACCCGCTGGGTCCGGCCGGGGAAGATCGGCGAGGTCTCGATCATCGGCTTCATCGGCCTGATCCTCGCGATCATATACGGCCAGTCGGTCGCGCAGTCCGCCGTCCTCGCGCCGCTGTTCACCTTCACGCCGGTGCAGCTCTGCTTCCTGCTGATCGGATACGGCGCGGTCGCCTCGGTCCTGCCGGTCTGGCTGTTGCTCGCGCCGCGCGACTATCTGTCGACCTTCCTCAAGATCGGCGCGATCGTCGCGCTGGCCATCGGCATCGTCATCATGGCGCCGCCGCTGAAGATGCCCGCCCTCACCAGGTTCATCGACGGCAGCGGGCCGGTCTGGGCGGGGCCGCTCTTCCCCTTCCTGTTCATCACCATCGCGTGCGGCGCGGTGTCGGGGTTCCACGCCCTGATCGCCAGCGGCACCACGCCCAAGCTGATCGCCAGCGAAAAGGACGCACCCTTTATCGGTTACGGCGCGATGCTGATGGAAAGCGCGGTGGCGATCATGGCGCTGGTCGCGGCCTCGATCCTCGATCCGGGCGTGTATTTCGCGATGAACGCGCCCGCCGCCGTGCTGGGCACCGATCCCGCGAGCGCCGCCGCCGCCGTCACCGCGATGGGCTTCCCCATCTCGGCCGACACGCTGGCGCAGGTGGCCAGGGACGTGGGCGAGCATACGATCATCTCCCGCGCGGGCGGGGCGCCGACGCTGGCGGTGGCGATGGCGGAAATCTTCAGCCACCTGTTCGGCGGACAGGCGATGAAGGCCTTCTGGTATCACTTCGCCATCCTGTTCGAGGCGCTGTTCATCCTGACGGCGGTCGATGCGGGCACCCGTGCGGGCCGCTTCATGCTCCAGGACCTGATCGGGCTGGTCGTCCCCAGCTTCCGGGGATCGAGCAAGGTCGCGCCCGGGCTGATCGCGACCGGCCTGTGCGTCGCGGCCTGGGGCTTCTTCCTCTATCAGGGCGTCACCGATCCGCTGGGCGGGGTGAACACGCTGTGGCCGCTGTTCGGCATCTCCAACCAGATGCTGGCCGCCGTGGCGCTGATGCTGGCGACGGTCGTGCTGTTCCGCATGAAGAAGGACCGCTATGCCTGGATCACGGTGATCCCGACCGTCTGGCTGCTCGCCTGCACGCTGACTGCCGGGTGGTTGAAGATCTTCTCCGCCGATCCGCGCGTCGGCTTCCTCGCCCATGCCGACAAGTTCGCCGGTGCGGCGGCATCCGGGCAGGTCCTCCCCCCCGCCAAGACCATGGCGGAGATGGGGCGGATCGTGTTCAACGACCGGATCGACGCGGGGCTTTGCGTGATCTTCCTGGGCGTCGTGCTGGCGATCCTTGTCTATGCGGTACGCACCTGCCTGATCGCGCGTCGCATCGACCGGCCGAGCGTCACCGAAGTCCCGCCCGAACTGGTGGCGGCCGAATGAGCTGGCTGGCCCGCCTGCGCCAGATCGGCAACGCCATGGTCGGGATGCCGAGCTATGACGCCTATGTCGCGCATATGGCGGCGAAACATCCCGACCGGGAGCCGATGGACGAGGTGACCTTCTTCCGCGAGCGGCAACAGGCGCGCTATGGTGGCAAGAATGGCGGGCGCTGCTGCTGATTGTTCACGCAAAACCGCGAGGGCCCAAAGGTTTTTGTTCGCGCGGAGACGCGGAGGCGCGGAGATTATTGGGTTCACACCGAGGCGCGAAGGACGCAGAGGGGTTTTGCCTGCGCGCGGAAGCGGGAGACTATAAGGCGGGCGTTGGGATGGTTTGGCCTAGCGGCCTGGTCCAACACCTCCGCGTCTCCGCGCCTCCGCGCGAACAAAAATCTTCGCGCCCTCGCACTTTCGCGTGAACCGAAAACCCCCACGCCGCCCCTGCCCTTGCCTTTTGACCAAGCCACAGCTACATCGCGTGCCCATCCGAACAGCGCGGACGGACCCTTCGTCGCAGGCCCCCGGGGCAGGCGGCGGCGGACCCATGCCTCGCTGACAGTAATTTCAACGCAGGTGCGGGAACGGCACGAGTGGCGAAGACGACCCCCATCGAATTCTTCAACCAGGTCAAGACCGAGACCAGGAAGGTCGTCTGGCCGACGCGGCGCGAGACGGTGATGACCGGCGTGATGGTGGTCGTGATGACCACGATCCTCGCCATCTTCTTCCTGGCGGTCGACTCGTTCTTCGAGACGCTGGTCCGCACCCTGCTGTCGCTCGCGAAGTAAAAGGGTTCCCATGGCGCGCTGGTACATCATCCACGCTTATTCCGGTTTCGAGGGCAAGGTCCGCGACTCGATCATGGCCGAGGCGACCCGTCTGGGTCTCGACCATCTCGTCGCGCAGATCGAGGTGCCGACCGAAACCGTGACCGAGGCCCGCCGCGGCAAGAAGATCGCGGTCGAGCGCAAGTTCATGCCCGGTTACGTCCTGGCCAAGCTCGACATGACCGACCAGGTCTATCACCTCGTCAAGAACACGCCGAAGGTGACCGGCTTCCTGGGCGCGATGGGCAAGCCGCAGGCGATCAGCGAAGGCGAAGCCACGCGGATGCTGAATTCCAAGGAAGAGGCCGCCGCCGCCCCGAAGCACAAGGTCAAGGTCGATTACGAGATCGGCGACGCGGTCAAGGTGCTGGAAGGCCCCTTCGCCAGCTTCAACGGCGTCGTCGAGGAACTGGATTTCGACAAGTCCAAGGTCAAGGTGTCGGTGTCGATCTTCGGCCGCGCGACTCCGGTCGAACTGGACTTCGAACAGGTCGAACGCTCGAAGTAAGGTCGGACGATCCGACGAGACGAGGGCCGGGGCGGCAACGCCACCGGCCCTTTTCGTATTTGGAGCCTCTCCCAGCCCCGCTACACCACCCTCCGTTCACGCTGAGCGAATGGAGGTGGTAGGGGCAGGAAAGCTCCCTCGCCGCTTTACAATCTCGCGCTGTCCGCCACCTGCCGGAACGCCGCCACGCCGCTGTCGAAATAATGCAGCCTCGGCGCTTCGAAAGTGATGAGGTACAGCTTGCCGTCGATCATCGCCCCGCGTCCCTCGCCCTTGCGGGGCAGATCCTCGTTCGGACGGGTGAAGCTGTAGGTGAAGCGGATGCCCGGCTTGCCCGCAAAGGCCATCGGCTCCATCCCCTCCACGGTAAAGAGCGGGGTGTCCAGCGCGATGCGATAGCTGTTCTCGACCAGGGTCGGGATGTCCGTCACCAGCATCGTCGCCTTGACGCGGGGCAGCGGCTTGTTGCGCTTGCTGACTTCACGGAACAGCGTCTGTTCGGCCGGGATGCCGCCATAGAAGGTCAGGTCGTTCAGCGCATCGCCGTCGAAGGTCCAGGTTTCCGAATTGCGGCCGGGCCGCGCGCCCAGCTTGTTCCATTCGACCGAGGGCGTGACCGTCAGCACCGACTTGGCGACCGCCACCGGCTGCCCCGCCGGGATCAGCCGGTTGCCCGCCAGCACCGGCGCCGCGAACAGCGCCAGCCCCATCGCCGCGATCTTGAAACCTCTCATTGCACGCCCCCTTCCCCGATCAACATCGCCATGGCCGCGCGGTCGCTCGCCTGCGGTGCGCGCTCCAGATAGGTTTTCAGCGCGGCACGCCCCGCCGCCTCCTGCTGCCCGCGCAACCGCGACAGGCCCAGACCACGCCAGGCGATCGGATCGGTACAGCCCGCATCGATCGCCTGCTGATAGAATTGCGCCGCACTGACCAGATCGCGCGGATTGCCCCGTTCGCGGTACAGTTCCCCGCGCGTCAGCAGCAGGTCGGGCGTCCATTGGTCAGTCGCGAGTTGACCGAGCAGATATTCCGATCCGCCGAAATCGTTCAGCTTGATCTGGTCGGCCAGAAAGGTCGCGCGCCAGGGCTTCATCGCCGTCAGGAACGCGTCGCGCGCCTCGTCGCCGCCCGTGTCGTCTCCACCCGCCGCTTCGCGCAGATAGGTGGCGCGGGTGAGTTCGGTCGGGTGGCTGGCAAAAAAACCCGCCGAATAATGATGGGTGACACGCCGCTTGCGACCCAGTGCGGTCGCGTCCTCCTCCGCCATCAACCGCTCCCAGATCCGCGAAGCGGCCAGCGGCCGATAGCCCGCCGCCGCCAGATAGCGCAGGCCCATCAGATCGGCCTCGGTCTCCTGGGCGCGGTTATAGGAGAAATGAAGCTGGATCAGGCTGACCGGCAACAGGCTGTAGGGCGACACCACGCCCGTCCAGGCGATGATGTCGCCGATCGTCCGCGCCCGGCGAAAGCTCGCCAGACTGTGCCGCATCTCGAAATGGCCGAACTCATGGCCGAGCACCGCCGCCAGTTCCGCCTCGTCACGAAGCCGCAGCAGCGCGCCGGTCCACACCACCATCATGCCGTTGGGCGCCATGAACGCGTTGAAATAGGGCGCACGCACCACATAGATCCGCACGCCGCGACAGCGATCCTGGCCGACCGAACGGCAAAGGACCTTGCCAAGATAGGCGTTCAGCGCGGCATCATGGACCACGGCGGGCGAGTCGCGCAGGTCGCGCTCCGCCTCGTCGGCGCGCTGCCACAGCCCGCGCTCGTCGACCGTGGTCGGCGTATAGGCCGCACTGTAAGGCGGCAGCGGCGCGAGTTTGTCGGCACCACCCGTGCCCAACGCCGCGCCGACAAGCGCAGCGGCGATCAACCATCCGGCCATGATCGCCCCCGTCAGCGTGCGGCGGTCTGGGTCGGGACGGCAGGCGTCACCGGCGCCTCGCCCGGCTTGCCGGGGAAACCCTCCAGCAACTGCGACACACGCTTGGCCGCGCCCTCCGGCGTGCGGACGTCGCCGCCCATGGCCAGATCGGCATTCAGCCAGACCAGGTCGCCGGTCTTCAGGTCGATCAGCCCGGCATAGCCCTTGTGCACGCCCGAACTCACGCCGACACCGGCCACCCCGGCGGCGAAGATCTGGAGCAGCTTGCGCCCGGTCGAGCCGTAATGGTCCTCGGTCGTCACGAAGAGCGCATAGTCGGCGCCCCGCACGCCCGGCAGCTTCGCGACCTCGGGTCCGATCGACCAAAGGAAGCTGTCGTCACGCTTCTTGGTCGGCAGGCGATTGCCGGGGAAGAACTGATAGGTCTGGACCGAATCGGCCAGCGCGGTGAACAGCGCGCGATATTCATGCGCCACGGCCGCACCCTGCCCGACCGGCTCGACATAGGTGACGACCCGGTTGCCCAGCCTGCCCTGCGCATCGGCCAGCGCCCTGCCCAGATTTTCGCGCGCCTGATCGGTCCAATCGGCATTGGGTTCGTACGACCCGCCGGTCGACTGGGCGCCGACCGCGATCTCGGGCCGCATCAGCACTATGGTCGCGCTTCCGGGAGCCAGCGTGAAACCGGGCTTGTTGCCGGTCTTTTCCTGCGCCGCCAACGGTGTGGCAGCCATCGTCAGCGCCGCCGCCAAGGCCAGCGCACCCCATCCCCGTCGCATCTGTCGAACCCCCGTTCGAGCGATGGCGGAACCGGTCGCTCCCTCGACCGAGTCGTCCATCATGGAACCGAGATTGACATGGCCGGATCGGCCCTGACAAGCACAATGCTGGCCTTGTCATTCCCCCCATTTTCCGCTATCGGCCCGCGCTTCCCTAGCATTCATGCGACGGAACCCTTGCGGGAGGGTGCGCAGGCTTACGCCTCGTGCCCGTCACGACCGCTAGACTCGAAAAGAGAGTGACATGGCAAAGAAGATTACCGGCTATATCAAGCTGCAGGTCCCTGCAGGCGCCGCCAACCCCTCGCCGCCGATCGGTCCGGCGCTGGGTCAGCGCGGTGTGAACATCATGGAATTCTGCAAGGCGTTCAACGCGCAGACCGGCGAAGTCGAGAAGGGCACGCCGCTGCCCACCGTCATCACCGTCTATGCCGATCGTTCGTTCTCGTTCGAGACGAAGACCGCGCCTGCGACCTACCTCATCAAGAAGGCCGCCAACCTGAAGTCGGGCTCGAAGGAGCCGGGCAAGGTGACGGCGGGCAAGATCGCGCGCTCGAAGCTCGCGGAAATCGCCCAGGTCAAGATGAAGGATCTGAACGCCAACGACATCGAGGCTGCGACCAAGATCATCGAAGGCTCCGCCCGCGCGATGGGCCTCGAAGTGGTGGAGGGCTGAGATCATGGCGAAGCTGACCAAGAAGCAGAAGTCGGTCCAGATCGACGCCGAGAAGCTGCACGGCATCGACGAGGCGATCTCGCTGGCGCGCACCCACGCGACCTCGAAGTTCGACGAGACGATCGAAGTCGCCGTCAACCTGGGCGTTGACCCGCGCCACGCCGACCAGATGGTCCGCGGCGTCGTCACCCTGCCCAAGGGCACCGGCAAGACCGTTCGCGTCGGCGTGTTCGCCAAGGGCGCGAAGGCCGACGAGGCACGCGCCGCTGGCGCCGATGTCGTGGGCGCCGAAGACCTGATGGAAACCATCCAGGGCGGCACCATCGACTTCGATCGCTGCATCGCGACCCCGGACATGATGGGCGTCGTCGGTCGCCTCGGTAAGGTTCTCGGCCCCAAGGGCCTGATGCCGAACCCGAAGCTGGGCACCGTGACCATGAACGTCGCCGAAGCCGTCAAGGCGGCCAAGGGCGGCCAGGTCGAGTATCGCGTCGAAAAGGCCGGTATCATCCATTCGGGCATCGGCAAGGCGTCGTTCCCGGCGGAAGACCTGCGCGCCAACTTCGACGCGCTGGTCGATGCCCTCATCAAGGCCAAGCCGTCGGGCGCGAAGGGCAAGTATGTCCGCAAGGTCGCCGTCTCGTCGACGATGGGCCGCGGCATCAAGGTGAACGTCTCGGAAATCCCGGGCGCGTAACCTGCCGCAGCCATCTGGCTGACAGGATCAGGGGGTCGGAACCACGGTTCCGGCCCCCTTTTCGTCGGGGGTTGCGGTTGTCGACGCCGCCGGATCCCGGCCCTTCCACCACCGGGCTAACGCCCGGCGGCCCCCTCGCAGAGCGCAGCTTGGGGGAAGATTTGGCGTCCCATTCCGATCTTTTATGGAGGCGGAACACCGCCCCCTTGAGCCGATGTGACCGAAGTCCGCGATTTGGTTAGTCCAAATCAGCCGAACAGGGTGGCGAGTTCGCCATCGCGCGCCGGGATCGCGCCCGGACGCATGACGGTCCATCCCGCCAGCCTGTGCCCGCGCACCGCCGCATCCCCGGGCGACAGCCCCTCCAGCCGGGCCGCGAGATAGCCAGCGTTGAACGCATCGCCCGCGCCGCTCGTGTCGCGGGGCGACAGGCGCTGCGGTGGCGGGACGATGCCGATATCGCTCAGCAGGCAGCCCTCCGCGCCCAGCTTCACCACCACTTCGCTGGCGCCCAGCCCTTGCCAATGCGCCTGGACATCGGCGGCGGACGTTGCGCCGTTCAACATCGCCTCATCCTCCAGCGTCGGCAGTCCGATGTCGCAGACCGCGACCGCGCGGCGGCAGAGCGCTTGCGCCTCCGCCTGGTCGCGGAACAGGCGTGGGCGGTAATTGCCGTCGAACGCGACGCGGCCCCCATGCGCGCGAACACGCTCCGCCAGCGCGATCAACCGGTCGCGCCCGATATCGTCGAGGATCGCCAGTGTGATGAGCGAGAAGAGCAGCAGATCGGCGCGTTCCGCCGCCGCCATCACCGCGTCGGCACCCGGCAATGACAGAGTCCGCCGCGCCGCGCTTTCGCCGCGCCAATAGGCGAAGCTGCGCTCGCCCTGCGCATCGGTGGAAATGGCGTAGAGGCCCGGCATGCGGGCCGGATCGCGCTGGATCAGCGAGGTATCGATCCCCTCCCCCGCCCAGTCGCGAAGCAGGTCGTCGCTGAACACATCCTCGCCGAGCGCGGTGGCATAGCGGACATCCTGTCCCAGCCGTGCCAGATGGATCGCGGTGTTGAGCGTATCGCCGCCATAGCCGAGCCGCCAGAGATCGCCGTCCGCGCGCGACAATTCCACCATTCCCTCGCCGACGATCACGATCCGCATCAAAATTCTCTCCTACAGGCCGATGGCCCCATATCCCCGTATAGTGGCAAGGCCAAAATTAGTAACTGGTCAATCAGAATGGGCGATGCTACCGCTATCGATGAAAAAGCTCGGGTACGGGACGGGGATGACGACGTGTTGATGATCCAGTCTATGCGGTGGTTCGGACCCGCCGATCCCATCCCCCTGTCGCATATCCGCCAAGCCGGTGCCACGGAAGTCGTCACCGCGCTGCACGAGATTCCCAACGGTATCGTCTGGCCGCGCGGAGCCATCGCGGAGCGGCGCGCGATGATCGAGGCGGCGGGGCTCGGCTGGTCGACGGTCGAGAGCCTGCCCGTGCACGACGCGATCAAGCGCGGCGAATGCACCGACGCGCTGATAGAGGCTTATGGCGACAGCCTGCGCCATCTGGCGGCGGAGGGCATCCGCACCGTCACCTATAATTTCATGCCGCTGCTCGACTGGACCCGGACCGACCTCGACTGGCAGCTTCCCGACGGCGCGACGGCGCTGCGCTTCGAGTGGGCGGCGGTGGCGGCCTATGACATCCATATCCTGCGCCGTCCCGGCGCGGAGGCGGATTATTCCGAAGCCGTTCGCGAGGTCGCCGCCCGGCGCTTCGCCGCGATGACGCCGGAGGAACGCCACCGGCTGGAGCGGACGATCATCGCCGGTTTGCCGGGCAGCGAGGAAAGCTTCGACTCGCCCGCCTTCCTCCGGGCGATCGACAGCTATGCGGGGATCGACGCGGACAGCCTGCGCGCCAACCATATCGCCTTCCTGCGCGCGGTCTGCCCGATCGCGGAAGAGGTCGGGATCACGCTGGTCGTCCATCCCGACGATCCCCCCTTCCCGATCTTCGGCCTGCCCCGCGTGGTCAGCACGGCGGCGGACCTCGACCGTCTCTACGCCGCGGTGCCGTCGATGGCGAACGGGTTATGCTTCTGCACCGGGTCGTTCGGGGCGCGGCCGGACAACGACCTGCCCGCCATGGTCCGCCGCTTCGCCGACCGGATCGACTTCCTCCACCTTCGCTCGGTCGGCTGGGAAGCGGGTGAGCGCAACTTCCACGAGGCCGAGCATCTGGGCGGCAATGCCCGCATGACCGACGTGGTGCGGGCGGTGGTCGAGATTTCCCATGCGCGGGGTCGTGCGATCGTGATGCGTCCCGATCATGGCCACCGGATGATGGACGATCTTCATCGCACCTCCAATCCCGGCTATTCGCTGCTCGGCCGGATGCGCGGGCTGGCCGAGCTGCGCGGGCTGGAGCGCGGCATCGTCCACATGCTGGGGTTGCCCCGACCGGCGGCGTCGGCCGAACTGGAGCTGACCGCATGACCCGCCCGCTGACGCTGAACCCCGACCGGCTGTTCCCCGCCGACCCGACCACGCGCGGTATCGCCCGCTCGCTATATGCCGAAGTCGCCGACCTGCCGATCATCAGCCCGCACGGCCATACCGATCCGCGCTGGTTCGCGACCGACGAGCCCTGGGCCGATGCCAGCGACCTGCTGCTCGCGCCCGACCATTATGTCTTCCGCATGCTCTACAGCCAGGGCATCGCGCTCGACGATCTGGGAATTCCGCATCGTGGAGGCCGCCCCGCCACCGATCCGCGCGCGGCGTGGCGGCGGTTCGGGGCGCACTATCACCTGTTCCGGGGCACGCCGTCGCGCATGTGGCTGGACCATGTCTTTGCCGAGGTGTTCGGCTTCGACGTGGCGCTGGAGGAAGCGACCGCCGATCGCTATTTCGACGCGATCGGCGAGGCGCTGGCCTCGCCGGCCTTCCGCCCGCGCGCGCTGTTCGAGCGGTTCCGCATCGAATGCCTCGCCACGACCGAGGGCGCCGACGATCCGCTGGTCCATCATCGGGCGATCAGGGACTCCGGCTGGACCGGCCGGGTCATCACCACCTATCGCCCCGACAGCGTGATCGATGTCGAGCATGAGCAGTTCGCGGGCGCGATGCAGCGCTTCGCCGATCTGACCGGCGAGGACGTCCATAGCTGGTCCGGCTATCTCGCCGCCCATACCAAGCGCCGCGCCGCCTTCCGCGCCTTGGGCGCGACCGCGACCGATCACGGCCACCCCACGGCCGCGACCGCGAACCTGTCGACCGCCGAATGCGAAGCGCTGTTCGCCAAGATCGTCGGTGGCGGCTGGACGCCCGCCGATGCCGAGCTGTTCCGCGCGCAGATGCTGACCGAAATGGCGAAGATGAGCGTCGCGGACGGCATGACGATGCAGATCCACCCCGGATCCTTCCGCAACCATAATGCGGGGCTGTTCGCCAGCCATGGGCGCGACAAGGGGGCGGACATGCCGATGCGTACCGACTATGTCCATGGCCTGAAGCCCATGCTCGACGTGGTCGGTAACGAGCGCGACCTGACCATCATCCTCTTCACGCTGGACGAAAGCGTCTATGCGCGCGAACTGGCGCCGCTGGCCGGGCATTATCCCTGCCTGAAGCTGGGCCCCGCCTGGTGGTTCCATGACAGCCCGGAGGGGATGCGCCGCTTCCGCGAGATGACGACCGAGACGGCGGGCTTCTACAACACGGTCGGGTTCAACGACGACACCCGCGCCTTCCTGTCGATCCCGGCGCGGCATGACGTCGCGCGGCGGGTCGATTGCGGCTTCCTCGCGCGCCTCGTCGCCGAGCATCGGCTGGAGGAGGACGAAGCGGTCGAACTGGCGCATTCGCTGACCAACGGGCTGGTCCGCGCGGCGTACAAGCTGTGACCCGGCTGGGCGAGGCGACGGCCGCCACCCTGCCCGCCTCCGTCGTACGCCCCGGTTATGACCGGGCGAGCCAGCGGATCGGGATCGTGCATCTGGGCCTGGGCGCGTTCCACAGGGCGCATCAGGCGGTCTATACCGACGACGCCATGGCGGCGGGGGACCGCGACTGGGCGATTGCGGGGGCGTCGCTGCGCTCGGCGGGCGTGGCCGAGCAACTGGCGCCGCAGGACGGGCTCTACACGGTGACCGAGCGATCGAGCGAGGGTGAGGCGGCGCGTCTGATCGGCGCGATCCGCGAGGTCACCGTCGCGGCCAACGGACCGGAGCGACTGGCCGCGTTGCTGTCCAACGCCGATACACGCATCGTCACGCTGACGGTGACCGAGAAGGGCTATTGGCGGCGGCCCGATGGTTCGACCGATCTGGCGGGCATCGCCGCCGACAGGAACAGCATCCATCATCATCTCGCCCGGGCGGTGGTGGCCAGACGGGCGTCCGGGCTGGCGCCGTTGACGCTGGTGAGTTGCGACAATTTGCCCGATAACGGCCGGGTGCTGCGCGAGGGGGTCGCGGCATTCCTGGACCAGCAGGACCAGCGGGCGGTCCGCGACTGGTTCGAACGCGACTGGCGCTGCCCCAACACCATGGTCGACCGGATCGTCCCCGCCGTCACCGACGCCGATCGCCAGCGGGTCGAGGTCGCGCTGGGGATGCGCGACGAGGGCGCCGTCGTCACCGAACCCTATCGGCAATGGGTGATCGAGGATGATTTCGCCGGTGACCGCCCCCGCTGGGACATGGGCGGAGCGCAGTTCGTCGCCGATGTCGCGCCCTATGAAACCGCCAAGCTGCGCATGCTCAACGGCGCGCACTCGGCGCTCGCCTATCTGGGGTTGGAGCGCGGACATGCGTTCGTCCATCAGGCGGTCGCCGATCCGGCGATCCGGCCCGTGGTGGAAACGCTGATGCGGGTCGAGGCGGCGACGAGTTTCCGCGCCGCCGAGGGACAGGCGCTGGAGCCCTATGCCGATGCGCTGCTCGCCCGCTTCGCCAATGCGACGCTCGAACACCGCCTGTCGCAGATCGCCAGCGACGGATCGCAAAAGGTCGGCCCGCGCTGGCTGTCGTCGCTCGCCGCGCATGGCGGGGACGCGCCCGCGACGCTGACGGCGCTGGCGGCGTGGCTGCGGTTCATCCGGACCGGCAACGACGCCTCGCCAGATCCGCGCCGGGCGGAACTGGCCGCGCTGTGGGAACAGGGCGATGCGGCGCAGGTGGTGGATGCGCTGTTCGGGGACGGCGGTTCGATGGCGGGCCAATGGCGGCCGACCGAGGCGCAGCGGACGGCGTTGATCGGCGAAATCACACAATAAATTCCTCCCCTGCAAGGGGAGGTGGCAGTCCGCAGGACTGACGGAGGGGTGTCGCCATCAGCGAGGACGCCCCTCCACCACCGCTTCGCGGTGGTCCCCCTCCCCAAGCGAAGCTTGGGGAGGAATAGGACGGCTTACTGCCCGTCCTTAAGCTCCGCGGCATCCGCCGGAGGCGCGTCGTTGCTCGGCGTGCGCTGGACGCGGGCGGTCATCCCGGTGGCGGAGGCGTCGTCCAGCATCTGCTGGTCGACCGTCCGCTCGGGCGGCGGCGGCGGTACGGTGTCGGCGGCCATGTTGATCGGCGCGGGTTCGGCATCGTTGGTCATGACCGGCGTCGGCTCTTCGACCGGCGCCGTCTCGACGACCCCGGCGTCGTTCTCGACCGTCGTCGTCGGCTGTTCCTCGGGCTCGGAGCGCGAGCAGCCCGCCAGCGCGGGCAGCAACAGGCCTGCCGCGAGCAAAGCCTTGGTACGCTTGTGCATGATCGTCCTCATCTCCCTGGCTGATGCCTCTTAGTTGGTGTTGGCCTGGGCGCGCTCGGCGGAGCGTGCCTCGATCTTGGTGGCGAGCTGCGCGTCCCAGCTATAGGGATCCTCGCGGAAGCCCACCTGCCCATCGGCATTGGCGAAGGCGGTCCAGTAGAGGAGATAGACCGCGACCGGCTCCGCCATCGACGCGCGCACCGTCTTGCCCGAGCTCAGCACCGCGTCGACCTGGGTCGGCTGCCATTCGGGCGTGGTCTTGAGCATCAGCGCGGCCAGATCGGCCGGCTTTTCCAGCCGGACGCACCCATGGCTGGCGAGCCGGTCGAACTTGGAGAAGCCCGACTGGGCCGGCGTGTCGTGCAGATAGACCGCGAAGTCGTTGGGGAAGTCGAACTTGAACCGCCCCAGCGCGCTCTTTTCCGACGACTGCTGCAACCGCTTGGAGCCATCGCCATTGTCGATGACGCGGAAGCCCGCCCGCTTCAGATAGCCGGGATTGGCGCGCTCCTTGGGCCACAGCTCCTTGTTCGCGATCGAGCTGGGGACGTTCCACGGCGGATTGAGCACGATGCTGCGGATCGTCGAGACGAGCATCGGCGTCTCGTTGCCCGGACGCCCGGTCACCGCCTTCATCGACATGACCGGATTGTCGCCGTCGAACACGGTCAGCACGGCGGCGGCGATATTGACCTGCACCCGCTTCGCCTCGAGCTGCTGCGGCAGCCAGCGCCAGCGCTCCATGTTCGCCATGATCTGGCGGATGCGCTGCGACACCGGCACGTTGAGCGCGGCGATCGTCTGGCCACCCACCGTGCCGACGGGGTTGAGGCCATAGCGACGCTGTGCCCGGCGGACGGCGGCGAGCAGATCGTCGTCGAACCGCTCGCCGGTCGCGCTGACGGCGGGATCCTCCATCGCGAGCCGCTTGCGGAGTGCCACGACCTGCGGCCCGCTGGCCCCGAAATTGATCGTGGTCGACGGCAGCGACGACCAGCCGCCCGAAGCCGCCATGTCGCGGTAGCGGGCGAGCCCCTTCACCAGCGCGTCATAGCCCGCATAGGGCGGCGGCAGCGATGCGACCCAGTCGGCCAGCCGGTCGCGACGCACCGCGTCGGCAAAGCCCGGCAACGGATCGAAGGCCTGCGGGCGGATGCCCCAGTCCTTGGTGAAATCGGCGGTATCGAGCCGTCCGACATGGACCGCATGGGCATAGTCGAGCGCGACGCGGGTCAGCGCCGTCGCGGACAGACCCGACAGGTCGCGGGGCGGCCCCTGCCGCAGGCCCTGGGTCACCTCGCCCTGCGCGATCAGCGTCTCGAGCTGGCGCGCCTGCGCATCGCTGAGGGTCGGCATCGCGACACTCGACGCCGGAATCGCGGTCTGGGGCAGCGGCTGGACGGTCGCGGCGGACGGGGTCTGTGTCTGTGTCGAAGCGGCAGGCGCGGGCACCGAAGGCGGCGCGATCTGCGCCATCACGGGCGTCGCCACCAGCGAACCGGCCGCCAGCGAACCGAGAAGCCGGGCGACCGAGGGGCCGAAAACGGAGAAATGCGATGCGGTCATGTCGGTATGATAGCCCCTATTCGTCCAAATGTCGTCGCAGGAGCGCGCAGCTATAGCATGCAATCCTACGCCAAGCTGAACCGATCGAAAGAATCGCCCCATTCGTTCCATCAACGCTTTGCGGGTGAGGAAATCGCGCTTCCCCCGGGCGCGGCCTTGCCCTTGAAGCCATAGGTCAGCCCGATCAGCAGCGCGCGGGTATCGGTCGTCCGCTCGGTGACGTCGATCGCCAGCGGCGTGACGATCGTGGTGTGGATGCGGGCGTCCTGCACCAGTCGGCGCGCGGTCAGCGTGGCGGTCCATCGCGGCCCGACCTTGTGCCGCCAGACCAGGTTCACCCCGCCCGTGCCCGTCCGCACCCCCATCGGCAGCAACTCCGGCCCCTGCCGATCCGCATCGACATGGAGCGCGTCGCGCGGGGTCGCGTCCCAGTCCAGCGACGCCTGTAGCGACCAGCCGATCAGCGCGGTGCGATACGTCGCGGACGGGTCGTCCCGCGTGATCCGGTCGCTGCGGATATTGCCGGTCAGGCTGTAGCGGATCGCCTTGCCCACCGGACCGGACAGCACCACCTCACCCCCCGCCGAGCGTCGCGCGCCGTTGTTCGCCACCGTCCGGAGCAGGATGCCGTCCGCCCCGATCCGGTAATCGTCGCCGATCAACCGCTCCGTCCGGCGCCAGTACAGGGTCGCGGTCGCCTGAAAGGCCGAGTGGTCGAAACCATATTCGATCTCCGCCGAATCGATATCCTGCGGGCGAAGCAGCGGATTGCCGCGCGATTGCGCCTGGGGATCGACCGTCACCAGCGTGGGATTGAGGTCGCTCGGATCGAGCCGCTCACGACTGCGCGACAGGCGTAGTGCCAGATGCCCCCGGCCCATGTCGCGCATCGCCGACATACGATGCGCGAAGCCCGCGACCCGGCGCTGCACCGTTCCGGGCACGGCGACCCGGACATCCTCCAGCCGGGTGCCACCCTCGATCGTCCAGTCGCCCTGCCGATAGGTGAGCGCGGCGTGCAGCGCACCGATATGCTGGATCCCGTCGAAGCGTGACAGGGTGGGAATAGGCAGCGGCAAGGCCTGTGCAGGGTCGAAGGCGACCTGCCCGCTGGCTGTCGAGACCGCCTCACGCCTGGCTTCCGCTCCGGCGCGCAGCCTCACTGACGCGGACAGGGGCAAATCATAGTCGGCGGCGGCGCGGTCCATGGTGGAAAGCGTCCGGAACGCCACCCGCTCGCCGGTCGCGTCGCGCGGCGGCATGTCGTAATCCGTGACGAAGGGACGATCCCAGCGCAGCCCCGTCTCGGCATGCTGTGCCTCGATCGACCATGCGCCGCGTCCATCGGCGGCCTTTTCGCGATAGTAGAGCGTCAGGTCGCGGTCGTCGTTGCGATAGGTGCCCGTCCTCGTCCGGCGATACAGAATGTCCGGCAGTCCCTGCCCCGGCGTGTCGCGATGCGCCTCGTCGATCCGGTTATACGGGCTACCCTGCGACAGGGTCGTCTCGATCCCGATCTCGCCCCTGTCGGTCGCGGCGTAGGACAGGCTTGCGGTCACCATGGCCGAACGGCTGTGCGTCGGGGTATAGCGCGACAGGGTGACGAAGCGCTGCACCACCGAACCGCTGCCGTCCAGCAAGCGGCGATCGTCGGTCGCCGTCACCAGCCGCACCTCATCGCGCAAGGACAGGTCGATCGCGGCCTTGAGCCCGCCCGACTGGACCTCGCCATGCCCCGACACGTTGCGGCGCCCGCCAGTACCGACATTGCCGGTGACCTTGGCCTGAACCCCCGCCTGATGCGACCGCTTCATCACGAGGTTCAGGATCATCCCGCCATCGGCGTCATAGCGGACCGAGGGATTGGTCAAGACCTCCACCGAGTCGATCGCGCCGCCCGACAGCGCCTCCAGCGCGGTGCCCCGGTTAGGGCCGTTGAGCGCGGCGGACGGACGTCCATCGACGAAGATGCGGACATTGGCGTCGCCGCGGATCGTCACCCGCCCGTCGGGCGCGACATGGACCGAGGGCACGGTGTTGAGAACGTCGCTCGCCGACCCCGCCACGCCTTGCGCCTGGTCCCCGGTCGCATAGACCACGCCCTGCGCCGTCCGCTTGGCGGGCAGGCGCCGCGCACGCACGACGACCTCCCTGGCGTCGGGTTGCGCGACGGGTGGAGCGTCGGACTGCGCTGTCGCGTCGGTCGGATTTCCAAGAACGAGGATCGGCGACACCACGAGGGCGACCAGGCATCGTCGCCCGCTCTGGCATCCCGTGCGCCGGGCGCCCTTCCGGGCATGACGATCCGCTGCACCAACGATCGGCATCGTGGCAAACCTGTATTGGTGGCATGAGCCCCCCGATGGGCCCGATACGGCCTACCGCGCCGCCGCCGAGGCGACCACGCATCAATTGTCCGGGGAGCCCCCAGTTTTCCTCATGCCGCCGGAGGGAGCCAGGTCGGTTCGAACTGCGGCTGCCGCTGGGATAGCGGCGACAGGCGGCGCAGCGCAGCAAGGTCGAGCAGGCGGACACGCTGGCCCGATCGCGCGACCAGCCCTTCCGTCTCGAGCGCGCGGATCGTCCGGTTCACGTGCACGGCGGTCAGGCCGAGCAGGTCGCCGATGATCTCCTGCGTCAACGGCAGGACGAAGCCTTCGTCCTCCACCGCACCGATCGGGGTCAGCCGCGCGTGGAGATCGATCAGCAGCCGGGCCAGTTGCTCGCGCGCCGACGCCTTGCCGGTCACCGCCAGCGCGTCCATCAGCGCCAGCCGCTCGAGCTGGACCGCCATGGTGAACAGCGCGGCGAGGCGCGGCAGATCCCGGTACAGCCGCCCCAACCGGTCATAGGGCACGAACGCCGTCACCGATTCGGTAATCGCGGTCAGCGTGTCGGCCGCGCGCGGCAGGACCATGCTGGGCGTCCCCAATATATCGCCGGGCAGGTGGATCTTCTGAACCAGACGATTGCCGCTGCGCAGCAGGATCGAGGAGCTGATCCAGCCCCGGATATGCATATGGACGCCGCGAGCCGTATCGCCCTCCCTCTGGAAGGTTTCGCCGCGCCGACGGACGACCTCGTCCTCGCCCAGCGTCAGCAGCGCGCGCTCCTCCTGCGGCGTCAGCTCGGCCAGGGCGCGGTAACGGTGGATCGGATAGGCTATGCGGTGTTCCTCTCGGAGATTGCGCTCGGTCGCCTCGGCACACGCCAGAGACCGGGGCCGTAACGATACCCCCCTCACCGATGGCCGTCCTGCGCCTAGATCAATCGAAGGGCTGTAAATTTCCGGATCTGGACCGCGCGTTCTTCAATGCTCGCCGAACAATTCACGCTGCGCCTTGTCGAGTTCCTCGGCATAGCGCCGCCGGACATAGGGCTCGGACACCAGCCCCAGGACCTCGCTCGAGCCGCCGATCACCGCCATCTCGTCCGCGCCGGCCGCGTCGAGCGCGCTCATCACCGTCTTCACGTCCGCGTCGGGCGCCAGCGCCTGGTCGCGCTGGATCGCGAGCGTCCCGATCGGCTCGCCGGGGTCGAGCCCGTCGGCATAGGCGCGCGCGGTCTGGATGATCCCGGCATAATGATCCTGGTCATCGACCAGCACCACGCGGCTCGTCGATCCCAGCGGGAAGGCGCGGCGGAACTCGGCGATGCTCATCCGGGCGGGCGTGGCGCGCTCGACCCGGCGCATCATCCGCCCGGCGGTCAGCGTGCGCATCCAGCCGACGTCGCGCGCGCTCTTGATCGTCTCGCCGCGCAGGTGGAGCCGCCAGGTCGAGAAGGAATAGCCGAACGTCTCGCGCACGATCGTCGTCGTGACCAGCGACGCCGCGATCGTCGCCCCCGCCAGCGAGAAGTCGTGCGTCGCCTCCAGCACCAGCATCGCCATCGTCATCGGGCCGCCGACCACCGCCACCGCGAACGCCGCCATGCCGACCAGCGCGGCGTTCTGCGGATCGATCACCGCCGTGCCCGCCGCCCAGGCGATCGCATCGGCATAGATGTGCCCCAGCAAGCTGCCGAGGAACAGCGAGGCGAAGAACAGCCCGCCGCGAAAGCCGAAGCCCAGCGACACGACCGAGGCCGCGCTCTTCATGATGAAGATCGCCGCGAGAAAGCTCAGCGGCAGGCCATATTCCAGGTCCAGGTGCAACGCGCCGTGCCCCGCCGACAGGATCTGCGGGGTCAGCAGCGCGAGCGGGATCAGCAGCACGCCGCCGATCGCCGGTCGCCACATCGCATCGACCGGCAGGCGACGGGTCAGCGTCTCCATCTCCGCCACCGCGCGCATCAGGACGATGCCGAGCAAAGCCGCCACCGCGCCCAGCCCGGCATAGATCAGATAGTGATGGGTCAGCACCGGCTCGCCCGCCACCGCATCGACCAGATAGGGTTGCGCCCCCAGCATCTGCGCGACCAGCACGCCGGTCAGCGCCGCCGCCGCGACCGGGGCGATGGCGGCGGGCGTATAGGCGCCGATCACGATCTCGAACGCGTAGAAGGCACCCGCCAGCGGCGCGCCGAATGCGCCCGCGATGGCGGCCCCGGTGCCCGCCCCGACCAGCACCCGAAGGTCGCCGCGCCTGAGCCGAAGCCAGCCACCGCCGACCGACGCCAACCCCGCGCCGAGCTGCGCATAGGCCGCCTCCAGCCCGACCGACGCGCCGAAGCCGTTGGAGATGATCGTCTGCCCCGAAATCACCAGGCTGTCCGACCAGGACATGCGCCCGCCGTGCAGCGCATTGGCCTCGACCGCGTCGACCATGCGCCGCCGCCGTGCCCCCGTCGCCCAGGAAAATCCCGCCAGCACCAGTCCGCCGAGCGGCAGCGCGAGCAGCGCCAGCGCGGGCACCCCGGTCGCCGAGCTCAGGCGCTCATCGATGTTCAGCGCGAACAACAGATGTTGCAGGGTGCGCGCGATCGCCCCCTGCACGACGCTCAACACCCCCGCCCCCGCGCCGACCGCGATCGCGAGCAGCACTAGACCGGCTTCGCTCGAACGGACGTTGCGCCGCGCCCAGGCGGGCGCCAGTCGGAGGATAGACATGGGCCATGCTATGTCGCGAAACCGGCGCCGCCGCCAGCGCTCCGTGCCAGCCACTGCCACACTATGCCGATGCTATGCGAAAGCCCGGAATCGGCCTCGAATTGCTATGACGACGCCGATAGCTGGAGGGCCACGGTTAGGATTGTGGCATGGCGGCATGGCATCGATCGCGGCGCGCGGACTGGGCGTTGCGGGGCGGCGGTTTGATCTTGTGGGCGATCGCCTATGCGGCGATCACCCATCTGTGCGCGGCGCATCCCTCCGCCCTGTCGCCGGGCGCGACCGCGCTGGC
Organism: Sphingomonas sp. Leaf21; assembly: GCF_916858675.1. GTDB lineage: Bacteria > Pseudomonadota > Alphaproteobacteria > Sphingomonadales > Sphingomonadaceae > Sphingomonas. The sequence continues at coordinate 22,032 of NZ_CAKASM010000018.1, read as the reverse complement.
GCTGGCGACGATCGGCTTTCTGGGGGCGAGCGCCGGAACCGCGCTGGTAATGCTGGGCGGCCACCTGTTCGACGAAGTCGAGGTCAGCGCCCGCTGGCGGATGCGCTCCTCGATCGGCGTGCCGGAGGACCTGGAGGAGTGACATCGTCTCCCCTCGCTCCTGCAAAGGGGAGGGAACGGGGTCGCCGATCGGGGTTTCCACTCAGGCATTAACCATAAATTCCAATTTCGCTTCGCGATGGACATGATTCTTTTACGGAGAAGCAACGACTTTTGAGGCGATTGGTCCGCTGCGTCGTTGAGCGCGACATGACCGTTGTCATTCCCTGGCTGCCGACCTGTGACGTATCGCCCCGCCGACCATCGGCGGGATGGTCCGCGCGCATCGCCGGAGGACGCTCTACCCGGATATCAACATCCGTGGCGGACGGGACGCGATTTGGGCCTCCGGGTCGGATGCGTTACGCAGCGCCCAGGAGTTTGATATGCGACGAATAATCAACCGGGTGGCACGCCTCCGCCAGGCCGACGACCAGATTTCCATGCGGGTTCGTGCCGTCCTGGTCGAGTCGCTCTACGCCTCGCCACGCTCGCTGGTCATCGGCGCCATCACGAGCAGCGCGATCGCGGCGGTCGTGGCCGCCGCCAGTGGCGACGACTGGCTGATCGGCTGCGCCATGGGCATCGCGGCGGTGGGCCTGGGACGCATCGTCGACACGCTCTGGGCCCGCCGCGCGGGCACGATCCGGCAGCAGGAACGCGGCTATCGCCTCGGCGCGCTCAGCTATGCCGCGCTGCTCGGCCTGTTCGGCCTGCTGACCCTGACGCGCACGCAGGACGGCACGCTCCACCTGCTCTCGGTCACCACCGCGATCGGCTATGCGGCGGGCATCGCCGGACGCAATGCGGGACGGCCGCTGATCGCACTGTCGCAGCTCTGCTGCGCGTCGCTGCCGCTGGCGGTCGGGCTGCTCCTGCCGCTCGAGCCGCTCAAGGCGTTGATGGCGGCGGTGATCCTGTTGTTCGTGGTCGCGATGATGGACATCACGCAGCAGACCTATGCGGCGATCCTGCGCGCGACCGTCGCGTCGCAGGAAAAGGCCGCGCTCGCCGACCACCATGCCGAACTGGCGCGCCGCGACGACCTGACCGGCGTTTCCAATCGCACCGCCTTTCGCGAACATTTCGAGGAGCGACTCCGCGCGCTGGCGGGCTCGGGCGGTCCGTCGTCGGGAAAGAAGCTGGCGCTGCTCTGGCTCGACCTCGACCGGTTCAAGGAGGTCAACGACTCGTTCGGGCATCTGGCGGGCAATGCGCTGCTGGTCGGAGTCGCGCGGCGGCTGAGCGAGCAATTCGCCAGGGAGGGGATCGTCGCGCGGCTGGGCGGCGACGAATTCGCAGTGCTGTGCGACATCGATCATGCCGAAGCGGCGGGCGGGATCGGCACGACGATCCTCGATCTGGTGCGACAGCCGGTGGGCTTCAGCGGGCATATCCTGCGCACCTCCGCCTCGATCGGCGTCGCCATCGCCCCCGATGACGGGAACGATGCCGACACGTTGCTGAAAAACGCCGATCTCGCGCTCTACCGCGCCAAGGAGAATGGGCGCGGCCGGTTCTTCCTGTACGAGCCGGTGATGGACGAGAAGATCGAGCGCCGACGCCAGCTTGCCGCCGCGATGGACGGCGCGCTGGAGCGCGGCGAGTTCCATCTGCTGTTCCAGCCGATCTTCCGCCTGGCGCAAGGCAGCATCACCTCGTGCGAGACGCTGTTGCGCTGGAACAGCCCGCAATTCGGCCCGGTGTCTCCCGGCGAATTCATCCCGATCGCGGAGGAGAACGGGCTGATCGTCCCGATCGGCGACTGGGTTCTGCGCCAGGCCTGTCGCGAGGCGAGCGCATGGCCGTCGGACGTCACGATCGCGGTCAACCTGTCACCGGTGCAGTTGCGCACGCCCGACCTGACGGGCGCGGTGACGCGCGCATTGCGGGACAGCGGCCTGCCGCCACAGCGGCTGACGCTGGAGGTGACGGAGACGGTGCTGCTCGACGATGTCGAACGCTCGATCGACGTGCTGACCGCGCTCAACCGGATCCAGGTCTGCACCACGCTCGACGATTTCGGCACCGGCTATTCGTCGCTCAGCTATCTTACCCAATTCCCGTTCCAGACGCTGAAGATCGACCGCTCCTTCGTCATCGACCTCGAGCATAACCCGGCGTCGGTCGCGATCGTGCAGACCATTGTCGAACTTGCCGCCAAGCTGGGCATGCGGACCGTGGCGGAGGGGGTGGAGACCCAGGCGCAGCTCGAACAGTTGCAGCGCACGCGGTGCGACTCGGTGCAGGGCTTCCTGCTCGCCCGGCCGATGCCCGCAGAGCGTCTGACCGCGCTGTTCGCCGGGCTGGGGATGGCGGAGGATGGCCCCGGGAAGGTGGTCGCGCTTCCCAGGGCCGGTTGATCAGGCCTCCGCCTTTTCCCGCAGGCGCGTCTGCGCGGCGACCAGCCGCTCCATCCGCTTCAGATCCCCCTCGGTCAGCCGCAACGCGGCATCGGCCCACAGGTCGACCACCGCTTCCAGCTCCTCGAGCGGCAGCGGATTGACCGCGCGCGACGCCTCGTAGATCGCGCAATGCGCGCTATGGCGGCGATGGTTCTGACGGATATAGTCGGCGACCATCCGCCGCCCCTCGCCCGGCTCGGCGAGATTGTGGACCAGCCCCATCTCGTACAGCTCCTCCGCGCTATAGGTGCGGCCGCTCATGATCATCCGCTCGGCCCGCGCCGCGCCCAGCCGCCGCGAGAGGAAGCAATGCGCCCCCATGCCGGGGAACAGGCCGAACAGCGTCTCGGGCAGGCCGAAGCTGGTGCCGCGCTCGGCGATGACGACATGGAAGGACAACAGCGCCTCGAACCCGCCGCCGAGCGCATCGCCCTCGACCAGCCCGATGGTGATGATCGGCCGTTCCAGCCCGCGCATGTTGCGGTGGAGGATCTGGACGCAGGTTCGTCCATAATGGACCAGCGCGTCATGGTTGCGGTCGCGGATCGCCTGCGCGAACATGTTGAGGTCGCCGCCCAGCGAGAATATGCCGGGAAAGCCTGAGCCCAGCACGACATAGCGGATCGGCATCGCGACCCCGTCGGCGGCCAGCCCGATCGCCTCCTGCCAGCGGACGAAATCGCGCAGCAGGTCGGCGTTGAAGCTGGGCCGGGTCCGCGCCCGCATGTCGGTCCACAATGTCTGGGTATCGGGGTCGTAGCGCGTATCGAGCTGCTCGAGGCGAAACGATGCCGCGATTCCGCCGTCCGGGTCACGCGGATCACGGGTCTTTGCCAGGCGCAGATCACGGATATCCGTCGCCATCTTCAAATCATAAGCGGTCATGGTTTTTACTCTCGACTTGCAGCACCGTGCTGCCTGTCGAAGATAGGCCCATCGACGGCTGATAACGCCGACCAAAGCGACGCATATGGAAGCAGTTAACTGTTGGCTTAACCATACCTCAACCGGACGCGGCACGCCGTATGGCCGAATGGAGCCGCCAACCTCCCTTCTTCCCTCGCCCCTGGACAGGGGAGAGGGTTAGCGAAGCTTGCCAGCTCTGCTGGCTAGCGTAGCTTGGGTGAGGGGTCGAGCGAGCCTTCAGGCTCGCGCCCGCGTCCGCGGGCACCACCCCTCACCCAGCTCCGACTAGGCCTTTGCCTTGGCAAAGACCAAGTCTGCGCAACCCTCTCCCCTGCGAGGGGCGAGGGAAGGACGCCCCCCCTTAGTGAGCGACGGCGCGTGATCGGTCCCGATCGGGCGCGGCCTGCCAGGTCACCACCGGCTGCGGCGAGGGGCGGCCGTAGAGATAGCCCTGCCCCAACTGACAGCCGAGCTGTTTCAGCCGCAGCGCCTGGACCTCGGTCTCGATCCCCTCCGCGACGACGACCTTGCCCAGGCCGCCGCCGAGCCCGACGATCGCATGGACGATGGCGAGCGTGCCGCCATCGGACTCGTCGATGCCTGCGACGAAGGACCGGTCGATCTTGATCCGGTCGACCGGCAAGCGGCGGAGATGGACGAGCGAGGCATAGCCGGTGCCGAAATCGTCGAGCGCGATGCACACCCCCGCGTCGTGGAGCGTGCGCAGATTGGCGAGGATGCTGTCCGCCGCGCGGTCGAGCATCACACCCTCGGTCACCTCGACGCACAGCCGGTCCGGGGCAACGCCGTGGTGGGCCAGCCGGTCGAGCACCGCGCGTGCTCCTCGCGGTCCGGCAAGCTGGGCCGACGTGAAATTGACGCTGAGCACGCCCAGCCGGTCGCCCTGCGTCCTGAGCGCGATGAGCGCGAGTTCAAGGACATGCTCCTGGATCATCAGCCCGATCCGCTCCGCCACCAGCACGTCGGCGAAACGGTCCGGGGCCATCAGCCCGTGACGCGGATGATCCCAGCGGAGCAGCGCCTCATGACCGCAGACCGCCCCGGTTTCGAGCAACACGATCGGCTGCATGTAGAGCAGGAATTCGCCGCGCCCGATCGCCGCCTCGGCATCGTCGATGAAGGCGATCTGCAGGTCGCGCAACGAGCGCTGGAGCGGATCGTAGCGCGTGTAGCGCCCGCGCCCCAGTCGCTTGGCGGTGTAGAGCGCGAGGTCGGCATTCTGGTACAGCAGGTCGACCGCCTGCGCATCCTCGGGGTAGCGCGCCGATCCGAAGCTGAGCGAGAGCGGCCGATTGCGATCCTCGGGCAGCCAGATATCGCCCTGAAGCCCGGTCGCCGCCTCGGCCAGTGCGGCTTCGTCCACGGGATCGCCGGGACACATGATCGCGAACTCGTCGCCGCCGATCCGCGCGATCCGCGTGCCAGGCCAGCCGCCTGTGGTCGCGACGAGCGCGGCACCGACATGCTGGAGCAGCGTGTCGCCGACCGCATGGCCCAGCCGGTCGTTGACGTCCTTCATGAAGTCGACATCGACCAGGAACAGGCTGAACGCGGTGCCCGCCGCCATCCAGTCATGCGCCTGTTGCTGGAACGCGGCGCGGTTGCCCAGCCCGGTCAGGAAGTCGGTATGCGCCGCCAGGCGCAACGTCTTGGTCTCGGCCAGGTCGATCTCGCGCCGCTGGCGGGTCTGTTCCAGTTCCTGGCGGATCAGTCGGAACCGGTCGGCGATCGCCAGTGACAGCACCAGCGCCTCGAAGGCCAGCGCGGCGAAGGTCGCCATGTCGATCAGGTCGTTCTGCGGCGCAAAGCCCAGATTGCGCGCCAGCCGCGCCAGGAACACGCCGATCACCGGGCCCCAGCCGATCAGGTAGAACCAGATCACCCGGCTGCCGCGACGCGCCGCGATCCAGGCGGACAGGGCGATGACCGCCGCCGTCGCCGCGATGACATAGTTGAGCAACCGGTCGGTCGCTCCCGGAGGCAACCATCGGTCCGCCGCCGCGAGAAAGCCCAGCACCGCGCCCGCCGCCGCCAGGGTGCGTCCCGCAAGCGCCAGTCGGCGCGGCAGCACCCCCTCCTCGATCACCGCGAAGAAGAACATGTTGCCCGCCGCGACCATCAGTCCGACCAGCACCAGGTCGAGCCGCACCGCGAGCGGGCCGATCAGCCATGGGACGAGAAACGCGGCCGTGTTGGTCCAGACCAGGCCATAGGCCAGCGCGACGCTGACCCACAGCAGATACCAGCGCTGGAAGGCCGGGCGCTGTCCGGTGTGGATCACCAGATTGTAGAGCAGCGCGGACAGCAACGTGCCAGTGAACAGCCCCATCAGCAGCAGCCAGCGAATGTCCCCGTCGGTCATCCGCACGCCGGGCCGCGCCTCCAGCTTGCGCATCAGCGACAGCTCGTCGATGTTGCGAAAGCCCAGATACAGGCCCTGCACGTCGCGCCCGGGCGTCGGGATCACGAAGCGCAACAGGCCGCCCGGCGCGCCATGTCCCCGAAGACCGGCGGGGGTCCGCTCGATCTGGACATTGCCGTTGCGCCCGACGACCAGCAGCGCGATGCGGTCGAACCGGGTCTGGTCGATCAGCATGTCCCAGCGCGGCGGCAATGCCCGCAGACGCGAGGGATCGAGGCGCAGCCAAAGCCAGGGCGTGCCGCGCATCGGCGCCAGCGCGCCGCAGCCATAATGCGCCCGGGTCACCGCCGTCGGGCTGGAACCGTCGGCGAGCGCCGCGCTGCACGCCGTTTGGCGCAGATCGACGGTCGCGGCCGACGCCGTTCCCGACATCCACCCCGCCAGAAGCATCAGCAGTGCCAGCGCCGCCGCTCTGATGACCGATGCCACTTTCGCGGCCCCCATTTTACCTACCCACCCGGAAGCGGGTCTAAGGCGGCCATATTTGGCTCATGGCAAGTGTAAAATCGGTTACTACACTTAACCAGAATGGTGGAAGGCGGCGTGCGGCCGCCTCAGCGCGGACCTCCGGCGGCACCGTTTGCGCGGCGTGCCGCATCGATCTCGGCACCCCAGGGGTCGGGGGCGGCGAGCGGCTTGCCATCGGCGGCGAAGTCCATGATCCGGTCGCTCGACCGGGCGTAGCGCGGCCATTGCGGCAGGCCGGGGGCGTTGGGATCGCCGGTCTTGGCAAACTGCGTGAGGTAGCGGCTCATCGCCTGCCCGATCGCGCGATCGCGCGGGGTGGTCGCGTCGCCATATTTGATCGCGGTGGTGTCGAAGAAGAAGGGGATGTCGGTGGCATGTTGCGCACCCGGCTGACCCACCGAGCTGGCGACATAGGAGAAGCGATATTGCCATACCGGCACGCCCCGGTCGGCGACCTCGCCCGCTACGTCGCGGGCCCCTGCGATCATGAAGCCGGTCTTGCCGCCCATGTCCGCACTGGTCGCGCCGACGATCATCGCCGCCTGGGCGAAACGGTTCGCGGCATAGGCCTGCCCCATGTCGACGACGACCTTGCCGTCGGCGAACGGCCCCATATAGGTGGGCGGCCCCGATGGCGGGCGGAACAGCGCCATCATGTTGAGCCCATCGGTCACCTCCTCGGCGCTCAGCGCGCGAAGGCGGTCCAGCGCATCGGGGCTGGCGGGATCGACATTCCTCGACCGAGCGAAATTCTCCCCGATCCGCTCGGCATCGGCCAGCGTCCTGCCATCGGTGCGGCCATTGCCCCCGGACATTACGAAGACCTTGCTGAACAGCCCCTTGGCCAGCGGCGAGGTGTTGAGCATGTGCACCGACATGCCGCCCGCGCTCTCGCCGACGATCGTGACATTGGCGGGATCGCCGCCAAAGGCGCTCGCATTGCGTCGGACCCATTGCAGCGCCGCGATCTGGTCCATGATCCCGTAATTGCCAAGCCGTCCGCCATCGGCATCGGCCCTGGTCAATTGCGGCAGCGCGAAGGTGCCGAACCGACCGACCCGGTAGTTGAAGCTGACGAACAGGACGCCCTGCCGCGCCAGTTCCGCGCCGGAATAGGTCGGGGGCGAGGCGCCGCCATTGACGAAGCCGCCGCCATAGATCCACACCACGATGGGCAGTTTCCCGCGCGCACCGACCGGCTTCCACACATTGGCATAGAGGCAATCCTCTGCCGGGGTGGTGCCCAGCGGTGCGGCATCGCTGGGGAACGGCACCTGCATACAGTCATGCGCATAGGCGGTGGCGTCGCGCACGCCGGTCCAGGCGGCGGCGGGCTGCGGCGCGCGCCAGCGAAGCGGGCCGACCGGCGCGGCGGCGAAGGGTATGCCCTTCCAGCTCGCGACGCCCTCTGCGACTGCGCCGCGCACCGCGCCGCGATCGGTGGCGACGACCGGCGAGGCGCCAGGCGTCTGCGCGGCGACGGGCCCTGCAAGCGCGATCGTCAACGCCGTCATGGCCTTCAGGGGACTGCGCACCAATAGCTCTCCTCTCATGCATCGGCTTGGCGCGACCGGATAGTTTCGCCGCCGTTTCATGACGATAGATCCGAACGGCCCCAACTGGAAAGGGGGTGTATCGCGCGGGTCAGACCACCGTGCCGGTCAGCGTCCCGATCGCCGCCGTCACACCCATGGCCAGTGCGCCGAGCAGCACCACGCGAACCACGCCGCGCAGGATCGGCGCGCCACCGGCGCGGGCACCCAGCGCGCCCAGGATCGCAAGCAGCAGCAGCGCGGTCGCCGGCACCGCATAGAGGACCATCGCGCGCGGGCTGAGCGCGGCGAGCACGGGCAGGATCGCGCCCGCACTGAACGCGACGGCGGAGAACAGCGCCGCCTGGACCGGATTGGAGCCGCCGTCATCGGCCAGCCCGAGTTCGTCACGGCGGTGCGCGCCGAGGGCGTCATGCGCCATCATCTGCTCGGCGACCTGGCGCGCGAGCGCGGCGTCCACCCCACGCGTCTCGTAGATGGCGGCAAGCTCGCGCGTCTCGGCCAGCGGCGCGCGAGCCAGTTCCGCCGCCTCGCGCGCCAGATCGGCCCGTTCGGTATCCGCCTGCGAACTGACCGACACATACTCGCCCGCCGCCATCGACAGCGCGCCGCCGACCAGCGCCGCCACGCCCGCCAGCAACACGGTGGAGGCGGTCGCCCCCGGTGCGGCGGCGACGCCGACGATCAGGCTGGAAACCGAGATGATCCCGTCATTCGCCCCCAGCACCGCCGCGCGCAGCCAGCCGGTGCGGTGGACGAGATGATGTTCGGTCATGGCGTGGCTATGGCTGTCGTTCATGCGGTGTCCCCGTCGCGGTGGCGATGCCGTTCGATCCAGGCATAAAGGCTTGGGAGCAGCAAAAGGGTCAAGATCGTCGAGGTGATGATCCCGCCGATCACCACCGTGGCGAGCGGCCGCTGCACCTCCGCCCCCGCCCCCGTGGCGATCGCCATCGGCACGAACCCGACCGAGGCGACCAGCGCGGTCGACAGGACGGGGCGCAGGCGATCGCGCGCGCCCTGCCGCACCGCCTCCTCGACCGGAAGCGGATCGCCCTCCCGCCCGTCACGGAGCGAATTGATATGATCGATCAGCACCAGCCCGTTGAGCATCGCGATCCCCGACAGGGCGATGAAACCGATCGCGGCGGTGATCGAGAAGGGCATACCGCGCACCCACAGCGCCAGCACGCCGCCGGTCACCGCGAAGGGGATGCCGGTATAGACGATCGCCGCCTCGCGCACGCTGCCGAGCGCGGCATAGACCAGCGCGAAGATCAGGATCAGCGCGGCGGGCACGACGATCGACAGCCGCTTCTGCGCCGCCTCGAGCTGGTGATATTGCCCGCCGAATTCGATGCGATAGCCGGGCGGCAGCGTCACCTGACCGTCGACGGCCGCCTGCGCGCGGCGGACATAGCCCGCCAGGTCGCTGGTCGAGAGGTTGACCATCAACGCGGCGCGGCGATTGGTGTCGTCATGGAGGATCGGCTCGACGATCCGCGTCTGCCTGAGCCGCGCGACGCGTGACAGCGGCACCATGCCATATTCTCCCACCCGCAACGGCAGGGCGAGGATCGCCGAGGGATCGGCACGCAGCGCGTCGGGCATCCGGATGACGATGGCGTGGCGAGCGGGGCCGTGCGGGATGAAGCCGACCTCCGCCCCCGCCAGCGCGTCGCGGATCGCGTCATTCACTTCCTGCGCGCCCAGATTGAGGCGGAACAGCGCGGCGCGGTCCAGCTCGACGACGATGCTCTTGGGCCGCCCCGCCGTCTCGAACGCCACCCCCTCGGTGCCGGGCAGCTTTTCCAATATGCCCTTGGCCTTGGCGGCGGCGCGTTCCAGCGTATCGTAATCATCGCCATAAATCTTGACCGAGACGTCGGCACGCACGCCCTCCAGCATTTCGTTGAAGCGCATCTCGATCGGCTGCGCGAATTCGAAGCCCTGATGCGGGTAGACGCGCTGCGCGACCTTCTCGATGCCCGCGATAAGATCCTGTTTGGTTCGCGGCTGGCCATCGCCGGTCGGCCAGTCCCTGAGCGGCTTGTAGAAGAGGTAGAGGTCGTTCTGGTCGGGCGGCATCGGGTCGGTCGCCACCTCGCTGGTGCCGATGCGCGAGAAGCTGTGCGTGACCTGCGGATAGGCGCGCAGGATCGCCCGCTCGGTCGCCTGCTCGATTGCCAGGCTCTGTTCCAGCGACATGCCGACCGGGCGATAGACCATGGCGGTGATCGACCCTTCATCCAGTTGCGGCGTGAATTGCGAGCCGAGCGTCTTGAACACCAGAAAGCTCGCCGCCAGCAGCACGACCGCGCCGATCGTCAGCAGCGCGGGGTGGCGCAGCGACCGTTCCAGCAGCGGGTTGTAGACGCGCGCCGCGACGGCGACGAAACCCTTTGGCGCATCATGCCCGCCACGCGGCGCGCGAAGTCCCCAGGCGGCGAGCGCGGGGACGATGGTGAAGGTCCAGATCAGCCCGGCGACGATCGCCAGCATAACCGCCTGCGCCATCGGCTGGAACAGCTTGCCCTCCACCCCGCCAAGGCTGAGCACCGGGACGTAGACGAGCGCGATGATCGCGATGCCGAAAAAGGTCGGGCGCGCCACCATCCGCGCCGCGCCCGCCACGACGTCCCGCCGCTCCTCGGGCGTCAGGTCCGCGCCCTTCTCCGCGCGTCGCAGCGCCATCAGCCTCAGGCTGTTCTCCACCACGACGATCGCCCCGTCGACGATCAGCCCGAAGTCGAGCGCGCCCAGGCTCATGAGATTGCCCGACAGGCCGATCGTATGCATCCCGCTGACCGTCACCAGAAAGGCGAGCGGGATGACCAGCGCGACGATCAATGCCGCGCGCCAGTTGCCCATCACGACGAGCAGGACGAGCGCGACTAGCAATGCCCCCTCGCCCAGGTTGCGCTCCACCGTACCGATGGTGTGGTCGACCAGATCGGCGCGGCTATATTGCCGGTCGACGATCATGCCCTTGGGCAGCGCCGCCGCGATGTCCGGCAGCGCATCCTGCACGCGCAGCGCGGTCTCGCGGCTGTTCTGCCCGACCAGCATCATGACCGTGCCCAGCACGGTCTCCCGCCCGTTGCGCGTCGCGGCACCCTGTCGCGGGGCGGAGCCGGTGACGACGTCGGCGAGATCGCGAACCTGGAGCGGCACCACGCCACCGGCGAACTTGACCGGGATCGCGGCGATCTGTTCCGCCGTCATCACCCGCGCGTCGGTCCGCACGGTGAAGCGTTCCGCCCCGCGCCGGATGATGCCGCCGCCCGCATTCTCGACATTCTTGGCGACCGCCGCCGCCAGCTCGGCCGCGGTGACGCCGTGCCGGGTCAGGCGGACGGGATCGGGCGCGACGACATATTGTTCTTCCAGTCCGCCGATCGAATTGACGTCGGCGACGCCCGCCACGCCGCGCAGCATCGGCCGGACGGCATATTCCTGCGCCTCGTACAGCGCCATGAGCTGCTGCGCGAGCGCCATCCCCGGCGGCGGCGTCCGCCACTCCAGCGTATAGTAGAATATCTCGCCCAGCCCGGTGGTGATCGGCGCGAGCTGCGGCGTGCTGCCCGGCGGCAACTGGTCGCGCACTGCGGTCAGCCTCTCGGTGACGAGCTGGCGCGCCTTCAACTGGTCGGTGCCGTCCTTGTAGAGCAGGGTGACCTGGCTCAACCCGGTCTTGGTCAGCGACCGTGTCTGGTCTAGCCCCGGCTGCCCGCCCATCGCGCGCTCGACGGGCAGCGTCACCAGCCGCTCGATCTCCTCGGGTGCGAGCGCGGGGACCTGGGTGTTGATCTGGACCTGGACACCGGTGATGTCGGGGATCGCGTCGATCTGGAGGTTGGCGAAGGACCACAACCCGATCGCCGCGACCAGCGCCGCGACCAGCGCGACGCCCAGCCGGTGGCGGGTGACGAGGTCGAGCCAGCGCTTCATCGCGACAGCGGCGTCCCGCCATTGAGCGCACGAAGCTGCGCCAACGCCTCCAGCGCCTCGCGCCGGGTGTCGAGGACCGCGTTGACCGCCTCGACATAGGATTGCTGGATCTGGGTATAGGTGGTCAGCGGGATCGCCCCCAGCCGGTAATTGCGGTCGGCATCGGCGGCGGCCTGCGCGAAACGCTGCGGCGGGTTGTCGTCCCACCGGGTCAGCGCGTCGCGCTTGGCGTCATATTGCGCGGCCTGGTCGAACACCTCGCGTGCGATACGGCGCTCGGCATTGACCAGCGTCGCATTGGCCTGCGCCTGCTTGCCCTGTTCGATCGCGACATCCCCCGCCTGGCGGTTCCACAGCGGGATGCTGGTGGACAGCCGAACGCCGACATTGGTTTCCCGGATGTCCGAGCGGGCACGGTCGTAATAGGGGCCGACGCCGACCACCGGCAACCGCGACTTGCGCGCGAGGTCGACGCGAAGCCCCTGCTGCTCGAATTGCGCGCGCAGGGCCTTCAGCTCGAAATTATTGGCGCTGGCGTTGGCGGCGAGCGTCTGGCCGGGCGGCAGCGCGGGCAGCGACATGTCGGGCCGCACGATACGCAGCCGCGCGGCAAAAGGGGCGCCGCGCAACTGGTTGAGTTCGTACAGGATCGAATTGGCATCGGCATCGGCCATCGCGGCGCTTCGCTCGGCGGAGATCGCGCTCCCCTGCAGCGACGCCGCCTCGAGCTGCGGCGACGGTCCGGCGGGATCGCGTGCGACGATCACCCGCGCCAGCGTCCGCATCCGCGCAGCGACCTCGCGCGCGGCGGCGGCCTTCTGGTCGGCCGCGAACAGGCCATAGCCCAGCGAGCGCGCCCGCGCCGCCAGCGTCGCGTCGAATTGCTGAAGCCCGATCCGCGCCAGCGCGACCTGCCCGTCCGCAATCGCCCGGCGCAGCGCGATCCGGCCGCCGAACTCGATCGGCTGGACGACGGAGACGGCATAGGTCATCCCTTCGCCGGTCACCGCGCCGCTGGTCGGGTCCTGGGCGCGGCGCTGCCCGAATTCGACCACCGCTTCGGGGTCGGCCCAGCGTCCCGCCGCCTCGCGCTGCACGCCCGCCGTCTCGATCTGGCGCTGGTAATATTGGCGTTCCGGATTGTTGGCGACGACCGTCTCGACCAGCGCGTCGAGCGTGATCGCGGGCGCCGCCTGCGCCGCCACGGGCGTGGCCAGCATCGCGCCCGTCGCCACCGCCCATGTCGCCAAAATCGGTGTCCGCATATCCTGTCCCCGGCGGTCCTTGCCCGATGTCCGGTATCGGGTGATCGAAGCCGCCTGCTACGCGTATGCCGCCCCGTGCGTCGACTAAATCCCGGTTTAGAAACCAGGCCGATCGACATTCAGCTTATTCTCCCCTCTCCCCTGGACAGGGGAGAGGGGAGAATAAGCTTGCCAGCGTGCTGGCTAGCGCAGCTTGGGTGAGGGGTTGAGCGAGCCTTCGGCTCGCGCCCGCGTACGCGGGCATCACCCCTCACCCAGCTCCGACTATGCCTTTGCTACGCAAAGACCAAGTCTGCGCAACCCTCTCCCCTCCAAGAGGGGCGAGGGAAGGACAGGCATAGTCGAATGGTGATCGGCCCTAAATGACAATTGCATTGACGCAGCCGCCCGACTGCGACGATCACGCCGTCATGACCCGGATTTTGCTGATCGAGGATGACGGGGGGACCGCCGACGAGATCCTGCTCGAGCTTGCCGCAGCGGGACATGACGCGACGCATTCCGGAACGCTCGCCGCCGCGACCGAACGGCTGGCGGTCGATGATTTCGATCTGTTGATCCTCGACCGGCAATTGCCCGATGGCGAGGGGCTGGCGCTGCTCGCCGATCTGCGACGCGCCGGGCAGCGGACACCCGCGCTGGTGCTCAGCGCGCTGGGCAGTCTGGACGACCGGGTTCGCGGGCTTCGCGCGGGCGGCGACGATTACCTGCCCAAGCCCTTCGCGCTGGTCGAGCTGATCGCGCGGGTCGAGGCGTTGCTCCGGCGCCCCAACGAAACGCGCGAGACGCGGCTGATCGTCGGGCCGCTCGACCTCGATCTGCTGGCGGGACGCGCGACGCGGGCCGGACGACCGCTCGAGTTGCTGCCGCGCGAGTTGAAGCTGCTCGACTATATGGTCCGACGGCCCGGGCGGATCATCACCCGCTCGATGCTGCTCCAGGATGTGTGGGGCTATAGCTTCGAGCCCAATACCAATGTCGTCGACGTCCATATGGGCCGCCTGCGTCGCAAGGTCGATGCCGAGGGTGATATGCCGTTGATCCGCAATGTCCGGGGCCAGGGCTATGTCTTCGACCTGGCGCATTGATCCGCGCACCCGCGCCACCTGGCGCTGGGGCAGCGTGCTGGCGGCGATGCTGGTGTTGCAATCGCTGGCGCTGGCCGCGGTCTTCTGGGTGCTGGCCAACGACAATCACCGGCGCGAGATCGAACACGCACTGAGCGACGACTGTACCTTCTTCCGCCTCACCCCACCGACGGAGCGCGCGGAGGAGCTTCGCGAGAAGCTGGACCGCGACATCCACCGCGACCTGTTCCTCGCGCTGTTCGATGCGCAGGGTCGCCGCGTCGTCGGCAATGTCGCGCGCATTCCGCCGGGTGCGCCGAGCAGCGGCTCCTTCGTCGCCACCGTCGCGCCGACCGAGTTGCCCGGCAAGCGCAGCGACCAGGCGCGGGTGCAGCTCTGCCCCCTGCCCGACGGATCGCGCGTGCTCACCGGGCTCGACCTCGACGATACCGAGGCGGCGCTCCGGCTGGTCGGACAGTCGCTGCTCGTCGGGCTGATTCCCGGCGTGGTGCTCGCGATCGTCTTCGGGTTGATCGCGGGACGGCGCGCGGCGCGCCAGGTGGACGCGGTCCGGCGTCTCACCGAGCGGATCGTCTCGGGCGACCTGACCCAGCGCCTTCCAGTCGCGCGCGATCCCGACAGTTTCGGACTGCTTTGCGCGCATATCAACACCATGCTCGACCGGTTGCAGCTGCTCGTCGCCGATGTCCGCGCGATCGGCGACGACATCGCGCACCAGCTCCGCACGCCACTGACCCGGCTGCGCGCGCGGGTCGAACGCGGGATGCGCGACGCCACCGATCGCGACGCCGTGATCGCGGTGATGGAGGCGACGCTCGCCGACGTCGACGCGCTGCTCGGCATCGTCGCGGCGCTGCTCCGCATCCGCGAGCTGGAGGATCACGCCCGCCGCAGCCGCTTCGCCCCCGTCGATCTGGCGCGGCTGGTCGAGGATGCGTGTGACCTGCATCGCCCAACCGCCGAGGATCGCGGTGTCGACTTGCGCCACGCGGTCGAACCGGTTCAACCGGTGGAGGGCGATGCCAGCCTGTTGATGGAGGCGGTGTCGAACCTGATCGACAATGCGATGAAGTTCGGCCCGCCGGGCGGCTCCGTCCGCGTCACCCTGACCGCAAATGCCGAGGCGGTCCGATTGACCGTCGCCGATGACGGCGACGGTGTTCCGGCCGGGGAGCGGGCACTGGTGCTGCAACGCTTCTATCGCGGGCGGCACGATCAGGCGGGCGTCGGCCTCGGCCTGCCGCTGGTCAAGGCGATCGCCGATCTGCACGGCTTCACCCTGGCCTTCGCGGCCGAGGGCAGCGCGGTGACGATCCTCTGTCCAACCCCGCGCACAGGCAGCTGACGACCACTTCCCGCCCCGGATGCCATGGCTATACCCAAAGGGCACCGACGAGTTTGGTATGAAGCGACGCCGCCTGGTCGCGGGCCGCACCCTCGAACGAAACGCGATAGCGTAGCCCGGTATAGCTTTGGCTGGTGCGCGCACTCGACCGGATCGTCGGCGGCGTCATGCCTGCCCGTTCCTCGACGTCCCCGGCATTCCACATCTTGTTCGCGATGCTGCGCTCCTCCGGGCCCACGGCACAGGTATAGATCGATCCGCCGACCACATCGGGTGCGGGGGACAGGGTCGCGCGCGCCGAAACGCCCGGCACGTCGTTGATCAGCAGGAGATAGCGCTCGAGATCCGCATTGCGCAGCGGCCGTGACTGGCGGATCCGCTCGGCGATGTCGGCGACCGGTCCGCGTCCGAGCAGACCGCTGGGCAGTTTCGCACCGGTGAAGTCGATCCGCGACACGAAGCCCTCGACCACGCGGATCGTGACGACGCCGTCTTCGATCTTCTGCTGCGGCACGACGCCGAACGAGATGGCATAGCCCGCTCGCGAATAGGCGCGCGTGATCGCATTGGCGAAGCGGAACACGTCCTCGACACTGATCTCGTCACCGGGCTTCTTGTCCCATTCGCGCATCAGCCGGTCGGTCGGAATGACGGTCGCGCCATCGAGACGCACCTCGCGCAGCGTGAAGCGGGTCGTCGCGGCGGTATCGGGCGCGACCTGTTCCGGCGCGATCTGAATCACCGGCGGTGCCGCGGGCACCGGCTCCGGTGCCTTTTCCAGATTGTCGCGCAGACGGTTCGGGTCGAGGGTCGGCGGAACGACCTGCCGCGACACCGTCTGTGCGGACGCGGAGGAGACGAAAGCCAGCATCAGCGGCGCGGCGGCAACCCCGCCCAGGCCGCGTATCGAAACACGAAGGGACCGCAAGCGGAAACGGGGACAGGTTGAATTCACGGAAACCTCGGACGTTACATCGGGCCGCATCATGGCGATGAGGGAATTTGGCGATGGGGGACGGGGCGCGCGCGCCGTGGACCGCGCGCTCATGGACGAACGACCAGACAGGCGGTCCTGTCGTCCGGGTTCCGACGCCACGGCATCGCCGACGAGGGCCGGGCGTGGAAATAGCCCTGCTGCCACACCGCGCCCGCCGCATCGACGAGATCCGCCTGGGCGCGGGTTTCGATGCCCTCCACCACGACTTCGGCGCCGAACGAACGCGCCAGCTCGACCATCTGCCGGAAGATCACCGCGTCGCGCCCTCCCTGCGTCGCGCGTTCCAGGAACAGCCGGTCGATCTTGATGATATCGGGCGAGAAGATCAGCAATTGCCGGATCGACGCGAACCCCACGCCGAAATCGTCGACCGCGACGCGGCAGCCCATATCCTTGATCACCGCGATGAACGCCGTCGCCTGATCCATGTCGGATGCCAGCGCCGTCTCGGTGATTTCCCACACCAGACGCCGTGCGACATCCGGCCGCCGGATCAGCCGCTCGCAGAGCTCGCTCCAGCTACCCGCACATGCCAGGCTCTGCGCCGACACGTTGACCGCAAGCGAAACCTCCGCGACGGCCTCCAACTCGTCGATCACCGCAGACACCACGGCCTGGTCGAGCAGAGACACGAAGCCGAGACGCTCGAGCGCGAGGAGCAGGGGCTCGGGTGGCTGGATCGCGCCATCGTCGTCACAGGGGCGGCACAAGGCTTCATGGAACAGGATGCCGCCCGATCGGTCGACCACGGGCTGCCAGTGAAGCGCGAACGCCGCTTCGACAGAATCGTCCGACCGCATGAGCGAGGGCAGGAACGCGACGACCCGCTGCATATCCGCGCGGTACAGCGCCTCGGCATCGCGACCGTCGGCCATCGGCGCCCCTTGGAACGGACAGATCCGTGCCCTGGCCTGCCCCTCCAGCGACCAGTCCACCGACAGCCAGACGCAGATGAGCCCCGCATCGGTCGCAACCGGATCGAGCAGCGTCGCGGCGCACAGATGCCCGAGCCAGGTCGGCAGCATCGCGTCGACCACGCCATCGTCCGGCCACTCGCCGAGGTGGAAGTCGACGGCCAGACCGCCACCGCCCTCGCACAGCACGCGACAGCCGCCGGGCAGCACCGCCATCAACCGACGGCGCATCTCGGCCGCGATCTTCTCGGCGATCGCGGGGCCCCAGGCGCGACGGATATGCGCGTCGTTGGCGATCTGGACACGCAGGCCAAGCGACGCAGTTCCGTGGGGACGCACGACGAGCCCGGGCGTGAACGCCACCGCCGCCCCATAGGGCATCAATCCCCGCCCAAACTGCATCATCGGACACCCCCGCGCCAGGCGATACGCATCGCCTACGTGGGACGGTTTAGCCCAAAGTGTAACACGGTGGTTTTCGTCAAGGTTTGCCCCGAGACGAAGGAAATTACCGTTTACGGTTATGCGATTAAACCGGAGAACAAATGTGCCATATACAATATTCACGGGCGATGGATATCGGAAATATCTTACCGCCCAGGAAACCGAAAGTTTTATTGGCGCGTCGTCACGCTTTTCAAGCGACGTACAAGCTTTTTGCTTGATGATTGCCTATACCGGCTGTCGCATATCGGAGGCTTTGGCGTTGACGTCAGATAGCATAGATCTGACATCGAACCATGTTATCATCCGCAGTCTGAAGAAAAGAGGAAAGTCCCTGCACAGGATCGTTCCTCTACCCGGTAATTACATGGTTTTCCTTAAGCGGTGGATGCGATCATCAGGCGCCGATCACGAACTGCTCTGGCCGTGGTCGCGAATGACTGGCTATCGTCATATCCGGGAGGTGATGCGCGCTGCAAATATTGATGGACGTCACGCCTCGCCGAAAGGGCTTCGTCATGGTTTCGGGGTTCGCGCGATAGAGTCGAGTGTGCCCCTTAACCTTGTTCAACGCTGGCTAGGCCATGCGCATATCAAGACTACGGCGATCTATACCAATGCGTTGGGAGCCGAGGAACGGAGGATTGCTTCGCGCATGTGGAAGGATATGAAAACCGACCGCGGCTGATGCCCGGCACGGCGGGGAATCACTTCTCGATAGCCCGATAACCACGACACCGGGCAGATGACGGACCGCAAACCCGGTTATCTTTACTAATTAATCGTTAACCTACCAAGTCCACGCACGCAAAAAGCTGTTTTGCCAGCGTTTTTACCAATGCCATTTGGGCGGATGATAGTAAAATCCAAGAACAGCAATAGGTATATTGCCTGATGTTACAAAATGGGCTATAGTGTAACAGCATTTATCACGAGTTATCAGTGCGATAGCTAGTCGCCACTTGCAAAGGGCGCAAGTGAATACCGCGTCATTCTGACAGGCGGCGGACAACCTGTGCAACCATGGTTAAGATCCGAAACGGTTATGCTATGATCCGGTCGACGCGATGGAAGGTCGTCAGACGGCACGCGCAGAGCGAGCGGCTTCATAGATCCGCCGCCCGGGATCGTGCGACGCGAAGCCCATGCACGCCCCCACATTCCGATACCGTGCAGCCTTGCACCACAAGAGACCTTGGCAGCACGACTTTGCCCCTGGATCACGCAGCCTCCATTCCGGAGCCAACACGCGAAAAAGCGAGCGTTCACAGCGTTGCACGGGACGCTTCCGGAATGACCCGAACCTGGCCCATCCGACGCGCCAGCGCCTTCGCGGCCAATGACGACCGATGATCGCGACCTTGGACCGCGCTTTGTGGGTAAGATTTCAGTAACCAATTGCTCGACCGGCAAAGTCATGTATCCGCAGCCGAAAGCATTGGGGGATGATCATGCGCAAAGGCCTTTGTCGCGTTTCGTTCGGCGCAATGGCGCTGCTGTCGACCGCAACGGCGGGACAGGAACCTCACCCCGCATTGTGCGGCCATGCGCGCGCGACGGCATCCGACGACCCGGTCGATCTCGTCAATCCGCTGATGGGCACCGATTCGACCTATGCCCTCTCCTACGGCAACACCTATCCGTCGATTTCACTGCCCTGGGGGATGAACGCCTGGACACCGATGACCGCGAACGATGGCGACGGCTGGGCCTATCGCTATCGCGATACCAGGCTCACCGGGTTCAAACAGACCCATCAGCCCAGCCCCTGGATGAACGACTATGGCGCGTTCGCGCTGATGCCGGGGGTCGGCGCGTTGAAGGTCAAGGATAGCGAGCGCGCCTCCTGGTTCTCGCACAAGGCGGAAATCGCCACGCCCTATTATTACCGCGCCTATGTCGCCGACGCCGACACACGCGTCGAGATCACACCCACCGGCCGCGCCGCGCTGTTCCGCTTCACCTTTCCGGAGAGCGGTGAAAGCCACATATTGGTCGACGCCTTCGACAAGGGATCGAGCGTCACCATCCTCCCCGAGCAGCGGCGGATCATCGGCTATGCCAGCAACAATCATGGCGGCGTGCCGGCCAATTTCCGCAATTACTTCGTGATCCAGTTCGATCATGGCTTCGACATGACCGCGACCTGGGGCGATGGCTGGGCGGTGAAGCCCGGCACCCGCGCCGCGACCGGCGACCATGTCGGCGCCGTCGTCGGCTTCCGCACACGCAAGGGCGAGGTCCTCGAGGCCCGCATCGCCTCGTCGTTCATCAGTCCCGAACAGGCGGCGCTGAACCTCGATCGTGAGATCGGATCGCGCGACTTCGCGACCCTTTGCCAGTCCGGACGCGACCGGTGGAACGCCTCGCTCGGGCGCTACCGGGTCGAGGATCCCGATCTCGACGCGCGCCGTACCTTCTACTCGGCGCTATACCGGACCCAGCTTTTTCCCCGACCGCTGGATGAGATCGATGCCGCCGGTCGGACCGTTCATTACAGCCCCTATGACGGGGTTGTTCACCCCGGCCATCTCTACACCGACAACGGCTTTTGGGACACGTTCCGTGCGGTCTTTCCGCTATACACGATCATGGAGCGGGGCCTGGACGCCGCGATCATGGCGGGGCTGGTCAACACCTATCGCGAGTCCGGCTGGCTGCCCGAATGGGCAAGCCCCGGCCACCGCGACGTGATGATCGGGTCCAACTCCGCCTCGATCATCGCCGATGCCTGGCTGAAGAATATTCGCGGCTATGACGTGGAGACGCTCTATGAGGCGTTGCGCAAGAACGCGACGACGTCCCAGGGGCGACCGACATCGGCCAGCGGCAAGGTGATCCGCGCGGTGGGCCGCGAAGGTGTCGAATATTATGATCGCCTCGGCTATGTGCCCTATGACGTCGGCATCAACGAAAGCGCCGCCCGCACGCTCGAATATGCCTATGACGATTTCGCGCTGTCTCGGTTGGCCACGGCCTTGGGCAAGACGGGGGATTCGGCGTTGTTCGCTCGGCGCGCGCAAAATTATCGCCGCCTCTTCGATGCCCAAAGCGGCTGGATGCGTGGTCGGAACCGCGACGGATCCTGGCAGACGCCGTTCAATCCCCTGAAATGGGGGGACGCCTTCACCGAGGGGAATGCGCTCCACTATAGCTGGACCGCTATGCAGGACGTGCAGGGGTTGATCGACCTGATGGGCGGCGATCGCAAGTTCGTCGCCAGGCTGGACTCGATCTTCACCACGCCACCGGCGTTCGACGACAGCTATTATGGCGAAACCATCCACGAAATCCGCGAGATGCAGATCGCCGACATGGGGCAATATGCCCATGGCAACCAGCCGATCCAGCATATGATCTATCTCTACGACTGGGCTGGCGCGCCGTGGAAGGCGCAGTTGCATGTCCGCGACACGATGCGCAAACTCTATTCGGCCACGCCCGACGGCTATCCCGGCGATGAGGATAATGGCCAGACATCGGCCTGGTACATCTTCTCGGCGCTGGGCTTCTATCCGGTGACGCCAGGATCAAACCAATATGCGATCGGGTCACCATTATTCCGCCACGCGGAGCTGGCACTGGAAAATGGCCGCCGCTTCGTGATCGACGCACCGTCGAACGGCCCCGCCAATGTCTATATCCAGTCGGCGACGTTAAACGGCCGCCCCTTCGATCGAACCTGGCTGAGCCAGGACGAGATCATGGCGGGCGGCACGCTTCGCTTCGTGATGGGCCCGACGCCCAACCAGCGCTGGGGCACCGCCCCGGCAGCGCGCCCCTTCTCGATGAGTGCAGGCAAACGCGGCAATCCCTAAGCCCGTAAGTGCCAGCCAGAATCCCGCTAATTCCTCCCCTGGAAGGGGAGGTGTCGGACGGAGCCTGACGGAGGGGCATCACGGTCTGAGGCGGGGGACAGCCGCCCCCACGAGCCGCCATTTCGCCAATCCCAAACTCTGAGTCATCCCTGCGAGCAAACACGGTTCACCCCCCCACAAGCCCCCCGCGCAGGCGGGGGCCCAGTGTTCGGAGCGCGCGCCGTCGTGCCCCTCTGGCGCAGGTCCGGTATCGGACGGTTGGCGCGGTGTCTGGACGCGAAAAAGCCCGCCTTTGTGGGGCGGGCTGTGTGTGGTGTGGTTGCGGGGGCAGGATTT
>NZ_CAKASM010000017.1 GCF_916858675.1 Sphingomonas sp. Leaf21 | reverse complement strand
GAAATTGGGTTTCCCCATCGTCGCCTCCTGTCCTCAAAATTAGGACCCGAGGCGTCCAGAAATCTAGGGGCTACTCACAGTGTGCGAGCGTGCTATAGCTTGCTGACGGTACTTTTCCGATGCGGAGTCGAGTAAGTCGCCACTGCAGACCGGAGCAAAGGTGACCCGATTGGTGTCGATAGTCCGTGAAACCTCAAAAATATTTTTCTGGCGATTTTCCCTTTAAAATCAAGAGCGTAACTTTTTGACGGTATGGCTGCCGGGATTGTCGCGCAGAATATGAGAATAATTGAACGTTTTCAATATGTTATGCTGGGATTAAACAATCGAGTGGGAGTGATCGCAGCCTAGGCGGGCTCGACATTCAGCTTATTCTTCCCTCTCCCCTCTACGAGGGGCGAGGGAAGGACAGGCATGGTTGAATGTCGATCGGGCCTAGGCGGGCTCGGCGATTTCCGTCAGCCGGGCGATATGCCGTCAGGGCGCCGCCGCCGGGGGCGCGGACAGCGTATCGGTGGTCCAGCCGCCGCCGATCGCCTGGACCAGCGCGATCGCGGCGGTCTGCTGGTTGACCACGGCCTGAATCTGGTTCTGGCGTGCGGTCAGCGAGTTGGTCTGGGCGACGATGACCTGCGAATAGTCGACGATGCCGCTGAGATACTGGTTGTCGATGATCCGCTCGGCCTGGGTGGCCGCGGTGGCGGCGGTCGCACGGCTTTGCGTCACGTCGGCGAGGACACGGGTGGCGGCGAGGTAATCCTCGACCTGCTGGAACGCGGTCAGCACGGTCTGGCGATAGGTGGCGACCGCCTCGTCATACTGCGCGCGCGCCTCCAGCACCTGGCCATGGCGCGCGCCGAAATCGAGCAGCGTCATCAGGCCGCTCAATCCGAACGACCACAGGCTGGTCGCCGCCGAGAATAGCTGTCCGATGGCGGTGCCGCTGGTGTTCTGGCTACCGGTCAGCGTGATCTGCGGGAAATAGGCGGCGCGCTGGATGCCGATATTGGCGTTGGCGGCGGCGACCTTGCGTTCCGCCGAGGCGATGTCGGGGCGACGCTGGAGCAGCGTCGCGGGGACGATGCCGGGGATGTCGGGGACGGTCGGGGTCCAATTGGCCGGGGTGACCGCGAAGCTCGACGGATTCTCGCCGACGAGCACCGCTATCGCATGTTCCAGCGTCGCACGCTGCTGGTCCAGCGTCTGGCGCTGCGCCACCGCGCTGCTGAGCGTCGACTGCGCCTGATAGACATTGGAATGCGCGACCGTCCCGGCCTTGTACTGGTTGGTCGTGATGGTCAGCGCGCGGGTATAGTCCTTTATCACGGTGTCGAGCAGCACGCGCTGCGCATCGATGCCGCGCAGGTCGATATAGTCGGTCGCCAGTTCGCCCTGCGCCGACAGGGTGGCGTTGGCCAGATCGCCCGCGCTCGCCTGCGCATTGGCCTTGGCCTGGGTGACGGCATTGCCGAGGCGCCCCCAGAGGTCGGGCTCCCAGCTTTCGCCGATGCCGAGCGCGAAGCGTGAGCCCGAGCCGGTATAGCCGTTGAGGCCGGTTCCCGTGCCGGTGCCGACCCCCACGCCCGTGCCGGTGTTCACTCCCGTGGCCGGACCGCCCGCGAAGCTGCCCGACCGCTGTCCGCTGGCCGAGGCGGTAACCGTCGGGAAGAGTTGCGACCGCTGCACGACGACGAGCGCGCGGGCGGCCTGATAGGCGGCGCGGGCGGCGGCGACATTCTGGTTGGTCACGGCGACGCGACGCTCCAGCCCGTCGAGGACCGGGTCGCCGAACAAAGACCACCAGGGGCCGCGCGTCGAAGCGTCGGTGGGTGTGGCGGGGCTCCAGCCAGGGGCTTCCTTGAAGCTTGCGGGGATCGCGACGGTCGCGGGCGGGCGATAGTCGGGGGCCATCGAACAACCCGCCAGCGCCAGCAGCGGCAGGACAGAGCGGACAGCGCGGGTCATGCGGGTACTCCAGTCGCGGGCGGCAGGTCGTGCCGGGCGAGGTGATGTTCGTCGGGCGTGCGGCGGCGGAAGCGGTCCAGCGCGAGATAGACGACCGGCGTGGTCAGCAGGGTCAGGATCTGGCTGGCGATCAGCCCGCCGAAGATCGCGATGCCGAGCGGGCGGCGAAGCTCGGCACCGTCGCCGAACCCGATCGCCAGTGGCAGGGCGCCGAGTGCCGCCGCCATCGTCGTCATCATGATCGGTCGGAAGCGGAGCAGACAGGCCTCGCGCACCGCCTCGAGGGGCGACTTGCCTTCGCCGCGCTCGGCCTCCAGCGCGAAGTCGATGATCATGATCGCGTTCTTCTTCACGATGCCGATCAACAGGATGATGCCGATCAGCGCGATGATGTCGAACTCCCCGCCCGTCGCGATCAGCGCGATCATCGCACCGACGCCCGCCGAGGGGAGGGTGGAGAGCGCGGTCAGCGGGTGGATCGCACTCTCGTACAGGATGCCCAGCACGATGTAGATGGCGAGCA
Source organism: Sphingomonas sp. Leaf21 (assembly GCF_916858675.1). Lineage (GTDB taxonomy): Bacteria > Pseudomonadota > Alphaproteobacteria > Sphingomonadales > Sphingomonadaceae > Sphingomonas. Next base: position 67,697 of record NZ_CAKASM010000017.1, on the reverse strand, counting down.
GCGCGGCGACGATCAGAAGCGGCATCGACGCGTTGGACTGTTTGAAGACCTTGGCGGTGCCGCCGAACTCGCCGTGGACGGTGGCGGGCAGGCCGAGCCCCGCCTGCGTCTGCGCGATCAGCGCCGATGCGGTGCCCAGCGACACGCCCTGCGGCAGGTTGAACGAAATGGTGGCGGACGGCTCCCCATCCGAATGGTTGACCGCGGCGTTGGTCGACCCGGTCGACCAGCGTGCGAAGGCGCCGAGCGGGACCATGGTCTTGGCCGAGGTGCTGACCGCGCTGCCCGAGGCGGTGGCCGATCCGCCCGCGCTGGTGCCCGAGGTGGCGGCGGGTGCGGCGGCAGGTGCGGCGGTGGCGCCGGTCGTGTTGGTGGCGCTCGTGCTCGTGCTCGTGGACGGCGTGGTCGAGCCGGTCGCGGACGACGGGGTCTGGCTGGTCGTGCTGGTGCCGCCGGTGGTGCTGGTCGGGGCGGCCGTGGTGCCGGTCGTGGGTGTCGCGATGCCGCTCGGCGCGACATAGACGTTCTGGAGCGCGGCGGGCGATCCGTTGAACTGACGCGCGGCCTCCATCACGACGTGATATTGGTTCAGGCCCGAATAGATGTTCGCGACCTGCCGCTGTCCGAAGGCGTCGTACAGCGTCGCGTCGACCGCCTGCATCGTCACCCCCAGCCGCGCCGCGGCGTCGCGATTGACCTCGACGAACGCGTCGGCCCCTGCATCCTGCTGGTCGATATCGACATCGGTCAGGACGTCGGGACGCTTCTTGAGCGCATCGACCAGTTTCTGGCCCGCATCCTTCAGCACGTCCGGGCTGTCGGCCTTGAGGACATATTGATAGGTGCTGTTGCTCTGCCGTCCGCCGACCTGAAGATCCTGGACGGGGTTGAGGAACAGGCTGACGCCGCTGACCTTCGCCAGCTTGGGGCGAAGGCGCGCGATGACCTCGGTCGCGGGCGGGCGGTCCGACCGGTCCTTGAGCGTCGCGAACAGGAAGCCGCCGCCTGCGCGCGACCCGCCCGCGAACGACACCACCGTGGCCACCGCCGGATCCTTCTTCACGATGCGGGTGATCTGGGTCAGCTTGGCCTGCATGTCGGTGAAGGCGATGCTCTGGTCGGCGCGGATACCGCCCATCAGGCCGCCGGTATCCTGTTGCGGGAAGAAGCCTTTCGGCGCGATGTCGATCAGATAGATGTTGAGCGCGACCGTCCCCGCCAGCAGGATCAGCACCGCCCCCCGGTGGAGCAGCGCCCAGTCGAGCGCCTTGGCGTAGCGGGCCTGCCCCCAGTCGAACGCGCGGGCGGCGGCGCGCATCACGCGGCCTTCCTCCTCGTTGTTGCGCAGCACGCGGGCGGCGAGCATCGGCGTCAGGGTCAGCGAGACGACCAGGCTGATCAGCACGGCGATCGACATGGTCAGCGCGAATTCGCGGAACAGTCGCCCGACGATCCCGCCCATGAAGATCAGCGGCACGAACACCGCGATCAGGCTGAGCGAGATGGACAGGACGGTGAAGCCCACCTCCCGCGCGCCGGTCAGCGCGGCTTGCAGCGGGTGCATCCCCGCCTCGACGTGGCGGCTGATATTCTCGACCACCACGATCGCGTCGTCGACCACGAAGCCGGTCGCGACGGTCAGCGCCATCAGCGACAGATTGTCGAGGCTGAACCCGACCAGATACATGACCGCCAGTGTACCGAGCAGCGAGGCGATGACGGCGGCGGCGGGGATCAGCGTCGCGCGCCAGCTTCGCAGGAACAGGCTGACGACGAGAACGACGAGCAGGGTGGCGATCAACAGCGTCACCTCCACCTCGCGCAGCGACGCGCGGATGGTCAGGGTGCGGTCGGACACGATCGCCAGATGGATGTCCGGCGGCATCGCGGTGCGCAGGCCGGGGACCTGTGCCTTCAGTGCGTCGACCACCTGCACGATGTTCGCGCCCGGCTGGCGGCTGATGAGGATGGGGACGGCACGCTCGCCGTTGAACAGGCCGATGGTGCGGATATCCTCGGGCCCGTCGCTGACCGTCGCGATGTCGGACAGCCGCACGCCCGCGCCATTGCGCCAGGCTATAACCGTGTTGCGATAGTCGCTGGCATGGCGACCCGCCTGGTTGGAATAGATCTGCCAGCTCAGCCCGTGCGCATCGACCACGCCGCGCGGCCGATTGGCGCTTTGCGACTGGAGCGCGGTTCGGACGTCCTCCAGCGAAATACCGTAGCGTGACAGCGCCAGCGGATTCAGCTCGACCCGGACCGAGGGGAGTGCCGCGCCGCCCAGTTCGACATTGCCGACGCCCTGCACCTGGAGCAGCCGTTGCTGCACGACCGTGGAGACGGTGTCGTAGATATCGGACGGGCTGCGCGTTTTGGAGGTCAGCGCCAGGATCAGGATTGGCGCCTCGGCCGGGTTGGCCTTGCGATAGCTGGGATTGGATTTCAGCGTCGTGGGCAGGTCGGCGCGGCTGGCGTTGATCGCCGCCTGCACGTCGCGCGCGGCTCCGTCGATGTTGCGCGACAGGTCGAACTGCAAGGTGATCTGCGACGAGCTGACACCCGATCGCGAGGTCATCTCGCTGACCCCGGCGATGGTGCCGAGGTGATGCTCCAGGGGTGCCGCGACGCTCGCCGCCATGGTCGCGGGGCTGGCACCGGGCAGGTTCGCCTGGACCATGATCGTCGGGAAATCGACGGCGGGCAGGGGGGCGACGGGCAACAGGAAGAACGCCGCGACGCCCGCCAGCATCAGCCCGATGGTCAGCAGGATCGTGCCGACCGGCCGCCGGATGAAGGGCCCGGAGATGTTCACGCCGGAACGGCCGCCGTACCGGCCCCCGCGTCGGGGCGAGCCCGCCGGGTGCGCCAATTCTCGAGCGCGAGGAAGATGACCGGCGTGGTGAACAGGGTCAGGATCTGGCTGAAGACCAAGCCGCCCGCGATCGCGATGCCCAGCGGCTGGCGCAGCTCATGCCCCATGCCGCCGCCGAAGATCAGCGGCAGCGCGGCGAAGAGCGCGGCGAAGGTCGTCATCATGATCGGGCGGAAGCGGAGCAACGCCGCCTGGCGGATCGCCTGCGCCGGGCTTGCGCCATGCTCGCGCATCGCCTCCAGCGCGAAGTCGATCATCATGATCGCGTTCTTCTTCACGATGCCGATAAGGAGGACGATGCCGATGATCCCGATCACGCCCAATCCCGCGCCGGTCAGCCATAGGCCGAGCAGTGCGCCGATTCCGGCGGAGGGGAGGGTGGACAGGATGGTGATCGGGTGGATGAAGCTCTCATAGAGCACGCCCAGCACGATATAGACGACGATGATCGCCGCCAGGATCAGCCACGCCTCGTTGGCGAGCGAGGATTTGAACGCGCTCGCCGCGCCGGTGAAGTTGGTGGTCAGCGCGGCGGGCATACCGATCTGCCGCTCGACCCGCTCGATCGTCGACACCGCGCTGCCCAGCGAGACGCCGGGCGCGAGGTCGAAGCCGATGGTCGCGACCGGGAACTGCGCCTCGCGCGTCACGACCAGCGGGGCCGAGGCGGTGCGGATCGTCGCCACCGTCGACAGCGGCACGCTCCTGCCCCCCGAGAGCGGGATGCGCAGGTCGCCCAGCGCGCGCGGATCGGTGACGCTATCCGGCGTCGCCTCCAGGATGACGCGGTTCTGGCTCGACTGGGTATAGATGGTCGAGACGATGCGCTGGCCGAACGCATCGTACAGCGCGTTGTCGACCGCGATGGCGCTCAGGCCCAGCCGCCCGGCCGTATCGCGATTGATGTCGACCACCACCGACCGGCCATCGGCCAGCGTGGTCGAAGTGACGTTTCGCACATGCGATTGCCTGCCCAGCGCTTCGGCCAGCCTGCTGCCCCATTGGTCGACCAGCGCCTCATCGGCGCCCTGGATCGAGAAGCGATAGGCGTTCGCACCCGTCGAGGTGTCGATGGTCAGATCCTGCACCGGGCGGAAATAGACCTGCATCCCCGGCACGTTCGCCACGTCGTTCTGAAGCGCGGTCAGGACGTGCGACAGGCTGCCACGCGATCCCTCCGCCTTCAGGTTCACGATCATGCGGCCTTGCGACAGCGTCGCGTTCTGGCCGTCGACCCCGATCGCCGAACTCAGGCTGGCCACCGCCGGATCGGCGAGGATCGCCTGCGCCACCTGCTGTTGCAGCCCGGCCATGCGCGAATAGCTGACGTCCTGCGCCGCGCTGGTCATCACCGCGATCTGGCCGGTATCCTGTTCGGGAAACAGCGTCTTGGGGATCACCCAGAACAGCGCGGCGGTCGCGACCATGGTGCCCGCGAACACGATCAGCGTCAGCGTCCGGCGCACCATCACCCAGTCGAGCGCGCGGGCATAGTGATCCGCGACCCAGGCGAAACCCTCCTGCGTCCTGCGCGACAGCGGATGCGGCTTTTCCTCGCCCTCCGCCTTCAGCCAGCGTGCCGAGAGCATCGGCACCAGCGTCAGCGCGACGACCGCCGACAGCAGGATCGTCACGGCCAGCGTCACCGCGAATTCGCGGAACAGCCGCCCGACGACATCGCCCATGAAGAGCAGCGGGATCAGAACGCCGATCAGGCTGACGGTCAGCGAGATGATGGTGAAGCCGATCTCGCTCGCGCCCTTCAACGCGGCGGGGAAGGGGCGCATCCCCTCCTCGATATGGCGGCTGATATTCTCCAGCACGACGATCGCGTCGTCGACCACGAAGCCGCTTGCGATGGTCAGCGCCATCAGCGTCAGGTTGTTGATCGAGAAGCCCAGGAAATACATCGCCGCGAACGCGCCGACCAGCGACAGCGGCACCGCGATGCTGGCGATGATCGTCGCGCGGATCGACCCCAGGAACAGGAAGATGACCAGCGTCACGAGTGCGACCGCCAGTACCAGCTCGAACTTCACGTCCGCCACCGAGGAGCGGATGCCGTCGGTCCGGTCGGTCAGCAGCGTGACATGGACATCGGCGGGAAGCTGCGTCTCCAGATCGGGCAGCGCCGCCTTGATCGCGTCGACCGTGCCGATGACGTTCGCGCCTGGCTGGCGCTGGACGTCGATGATGACGGCGGGCTTGCCGTTCATCCACGAGCCGAGGCGGACATTCTCGGTCCCCGCCACGACCTGCGCGACATCGGACAGCCGCACCGGCGCGCCATCGGCATAGGCGATGACGAGGTTGCGATAGGCGGCGGCGTCGGCCAGCTGGTCGTTGGCGTCGATCGTCCAGCTCTTGGTCGGGCCGTCGAAGCTGCCCTTCGCGGCATTGGCGTTGGCGTTGCCGATCGCGGTGCGGATCGTCTCGAGCGACAGGCCGCGTGCGGCGAGCGCGGCGACATTGGCCTGGATGCGTACGGCGGGGCGCTGGCCGCCCGACAGAGAGACGAGGCCGACGCCCGAGACCTGCGCGATCTTGTTGGAGAATTGCCGCTCGACGATCCCTTCCACTTCGCCCAGCGGCCGCGTGTCGGAGGTGACGCCCAGCGTCAGGATCGGCGCGTCGGCCGGGTTGACCTTGGCATAGATGGGGGGCGCGGGCAGGTCGGTCGGCAGCAGCGTGGTCGCGGCATTGATCGCGGCCTGCACCTCCTGCTCGGCGACGTCGAGCGACAGGTCGAGCCGGAATTGCAGCGTGATGACCGACGCCCCCGCCGAAGAGGCCGAGGTCATGCGGGCAAGGCCGGGCATTTGCCCGAACTGGCGCTCCAGCGGCGAAGTGACGGTCAGCGCCATCACATCGGGGCTGGCACCGGGATAGAGCGTCGTCACCTGTATGGTAGGATAATCGACCTCGGGCAGCGCGGAGAGCGGCAGCGAGCGATAGGCGACCAGCCCCGCCAGCAGGATCGCCAGCATGAACAGCGTCGTCGCGACGGGCCGCAGGATGAAGGCGCGGGACGGACCACCGCGCAGCGGACCGCCCGGCGCCGGGGGCGTCGGCGCGACGCTCATCCCGCCTGGCCGCCGCGATGGTGACGCCCACCGCCCTGGCCGCCGCCCTGTCGACCGCCCTGCCCACCGCCGGGGCCGCCCTTTTCACCGGGCAGGCGGACCTGCGATCCGTCCTCCAGCCCGTCGGCGCCCTCGACGACCACCGTCTGCCCGGCCTGAACGCCCGACAGGATGGCGATCCGTTGCGTATCGCTTGGCCCCACCGTCACCTTGACCAGCTTGACGCTGTGATCGGGTTGCAGGACGAAGACGAAATCACCCGGCGCCCCGTGGCGAACGGCGGCGACCGGCACGGTGACCGCGTCATGGAGTGTCCTGACCAGCATCGCCACATTGACGAACTGGCCCGGGAACAGGGCATGGCCCGCATTGTCGAACCGGGCCTTGGCCTTCACCGTGCCCGTCGTGCTGTCGACCTGGTTGTCGAAGGTCAGGAAGCGTCCGTTGGACAGCAGGTGATTGTCATTCTGGTCCATCGCCCGCACCGGCAATCCGGCACCGCTGCCCGCCGTGTCACCGATCGAGGATAACTGCGTCTGGGGCAGCGAGAAGGCGACGTCGATCGGATCCTCCTGGGTCACCACGACGATGCCGTTGGTGTCGGAGGGGGTCAGGTAATTGCCGATATCGACCTGCCGGATACCGGCGCGGCCGGTGATCGGCGACTTGATCGCGGTATAGCCGAGATTGAGCTGGGCGGACCCGATCGCGGCGCGATCGGCGGCGGCGGTGCCGGTGAGCTGTCGCACCGTCGCGCGTTGGGTATCGACCTGCTGCGAGGCGATCGAGTCCTGCCTGAGCAACGTCGTGTAGCGATTGAGATCGACCTGCGCGGCGGCGAGCTGCGCGGTGTCGCGCGCCAGGTTCGCACGCGCCTGCGCGAGCGCGAGCTGATAGGGGCGCGGGTCGATCTGCGCCAGGATCTGGCCCTGCTGCACCCGCTGCCCGTCACGGAAGAACAGTTTGAACAGCGTGCCGGAGAGTTGCGGGCGGACCGTCGCGGTGACGATGGGCTGCACGGTGCCCAGCGCCGAGACATTGACCGCCATGTCGCCCTTCACCGCCTTGGCCACGCCGACCGCGGCGGGCGGACGGCTATGGTCGCGTTCACCCGAACGCTTGGTCAGCCAGCGCGCGCCCAAGGCCACGCCGATCAGCAACAGCGCGATGATCGCCACCGCGCGCCAGCTGCGCCGCCGCCCGCCGGTTTCCCGTTCGCCGGGTGGCGGGGCATAGGGCGGCGACACCGTATCCGGTGATCCGCTGTTCAACATCACGCTGCCCTGATCCGTCATCTGCTCGCATTCCGGTTTCGGCTGAACCGGCGCACGCTAACGGCTCCATCATGACTGGCAGCATGGGCTATCATGACGATTGCGTAATCTGCCGGGCCCGTCGCGCGTCGATTTCGTGCCTGTCGCCGTTTGCGGTCCCGGCTTCGGCGCGTTGGTGCCAAAACACCAGAAGCCATGGTATTTCATGGTGATGGGCGGACTGTCCCGAGATGATACTTCAAGCTCATGGACGACCCCCATCATCCCGATCCCGAGGTTCCTCCGACCTTGGACGAACATGCCTACCTGCTACGCCGTGCCGAGGCGCATCTTCAGCTCGCCGACAAGGCGGTGGAAGGCGGCGCGCGCGCCATCCATCAGCGGCTGAGCCGGATGTATGGCGAGCAGGCGCGGCTGCTGGCATTGGTGCCGAAGGACTAGGCTCGACCGGCAAAACTACCAGGAACGAAAGCTGACCTATGTTGGTTCGGCTTCCCTGATCGACGGGGCATGGCGCCCGCGATCAAAGGGATATCGCCGATGCGACATGCGCACTGCCTTCTGTCCTCGACCCTGTCGGCGTTCGGGGCGCCCGACGTGCGTTGAGCAAGGCGCCGCCATTCAAGACGCTGCGCGAGACCGCCGATCTGCGACATCTGCGGCAGATCATCGTCGGGCTGGACGAGGGGGTGATCCTGATCGATCCCGATCAGACCCTGCTCTGGGCGAACGATGCGGCGCTGGCGATGCACGGCGTCTCGTCGATCGAGGAACTGGGCGCGACGGTCGACGAATATCGCGCGCGCTTTCGGCTGCGCTATCGCAACAACCATCGGCTGGCGGCGGACGATTATCCGGTCGAACGCGTCGTCGCGGGCGACTCCTTCTCCGAGGTCGTGGTCGAGGTGATGGCGGCCGGTGACGAAGAGGCGCGCTGGGTGCATCAGGTGCGCAGCCTGGTGCTGAACGATGCCGACGATGCCGAACCCGCCTGCCTCGTCCTCATCATCCAGGACGTGTCGGCCCGCTACGAGGCGGAGGATCGCTTCGAACAGTCGTTCAACGCCAACCCCGCGCCCGCGCTGATCTGTCGCCTGAGCGATCTGCGATACCTCAAGGTCAACCAGGGCTTTCTGGACATGACCGGTTTCCAGCGCGAGCAGGTGCTGGGCAAGACCGTCTACGACATCGATGTGCTGCGCGACGCCGACCAGCGCGATCTCGCCAAGGATCGGCTGGCGGGCGGACGAACCATTCCGCAGATGGAGGCGGAACTGCAATTGCCGGGTAGCGAGACGCGACTGGTGATCGTCGCGGGCCAGCCGATCGACCTGGACGGCCAGCCCTGCATGCTGTTCACCTTCGCCGATCTGGAAGCGCGGCGGAAGGCGGAGGGCGCGCTCCGCCACAGCGAGGAGCGGTTCAACCGAACCTTCCGGCTGGCACCCGTCCCCATGGCGATCGGCACAGGCGACGGCCGCCTCTTGTGCGAGGTCAATGCGGCGTTCGCGCAGATGACCGGCTATGGCGCGACCGAGATCGTCGATCGCCCACTTCGCGATGTCGGTCTGTGGGACAGTGCCGCGCTTCGGCGGGAGATCGAAGGCGCGGTTATCGGCGGCCATGTCCTGCGCGATCGCGAGGCGCGGATCCGCGCGAAGGATGGCGGCGCGATCGACTGCCTCGTGTCGACCGAGGCGATCCCCGTCGGCGACGACGCCTGCGTGCTCTGGGTGTTCCAGGACATCACCCAGCGCAAGGCGACCGAGATGGAACTGGTCGAGGCGATCGAGGCGGTGATGAAGGACACCCGCTGGTTCAGCCGCTCGATCATGGACAAGCTCGCCCGGCTGCGCGCACCGCGTATCGACAGCGACGGACCGGGGCTCGACGACCTGACCGCGCGTGAGCGCGAGGTGCTGGCGCTGATCTGCCGGGGCTATGACGACAAGACGATCGCGCGGACGCTCAACGTCGCGGGCAATACGGTGCGCAACCACGTCGCGCGGATCTACGCCAAGATCGGCGTCAACCGACGCGTCGGCGCCGTCACCTGGGCCCGCGCGCGCGGTTTCGACGGGGATGCCGTCGCCATCGGCGCGACAGAGAAAGAGGATGCGGCATGACCAAGCGACGGCAGGACGACACGAAGGCCGAGCGCAAGGCAAAGGGCTCGGTCCAGGAGGCGATCGGCAAGCTGATCGGCGACGACGCCATGCAGGAGCGCGGCGCCGCCCAACGTCGCGCCGCGGACAAGCCGGATGGTAATCGGGGTTGAACGCGGCGTCGGGGGAAGGGAATATGGCGCGCCCGGAGGGATTCGAACCCCCGACCGAGGAGGTAGAAGCTCCTTGCTCTATCCAACTGAGCTACGGACGCGCGGACGGGGGTGTCCCTAGCGCGGATTGCGCGGGTTGGGAATGGCGATAAATGTCAAGCCGGATGGGACGAAAGGGCTTGGTATGAACGAGGAACGCGTGGTGGTTGGCCAGGAGCTGGAACGCGGTGCGTTTCGCTGGTTCGACTTCGTCATGGCGGCCTTCGTCACCATCCTTTTGCTGTCCAACGTCATCGGTGCGGGCAAGGTGGCGGTCATCACCCTGCCGTTCGTCGGCGAGTGGCCGTTCGGGGCGGGGATCCTGTTCTTTCCGCTCAGCTACGTCATCGGCGACGTGCTGACAGAGGTCTATGGCTATGCGCGCGCGCGGCGGGTGATCTGGGCGGGGACGGCGGCAGTGCTGTTCATGGCGTTCATGAGCTTCGTCGTGGTGGCGCTGCCGCCCGCGCCGAGCTGGACCAACCAGGCCGCCTATGAGGTGATCTTCGGCCAAGTGCCGCGCATCGTGCTGGCCAGCGTCTGCGCCTTCTGGGCGGGCGAGTTCGCCAATGCCTATGTCATGGCGCGGATGAAGATATGGACCGGCGGGCGGCATCTCTGGTCGCGGACCATCGGCTCGACGCTGGTGGGGCAGGGGGTGGACAGCCTGATCTTCTATCCGCTGGCCTTCTGGGGCGCGATGGGGTGGACGCCGCATCTGGTAGTCGTGGTGCTGTTCACGCAATGGGCGCTGAAGGTAGGCTGGGAGGTGTTGCTGACTCCGGTGACCTATCTGATCGTCGGCTGGCTGAAGCGCGCCGAGGGGGTGGATGTGTTCGACGAGGGGACGAACTTCACGCCGTTCCGGGCGCGGGTGTGAGCGGGGTCCGGCTCGTCCTTCGCGAGCGGACCGAGGCCGATCCGGCGCGGGGATGGGTGCCGACGCTGTCCTACGCCATCGTCGCGGATGGGATGGCGGTGTTCGTCGAGACGGTCGACGTGCCCGAGCAGACCGACCTGGTCGCGCGGGGCGATCGGGTCATGTGGCGGTATCGATTGGGACTCGCCTGGCTCTTCGAGCGGGTCGCAATGCCCCTCCACCAGCTTCGCCGGTCCCCCTCCCCAAGCGGAGCTTGGGGAGGATCGGGGGTTACGCCCCCACCATCTCCAGCAGGCCCTCGAATAACCGGCGGCCATGGTCGCCGCCATGGGCGGCTTCGATGCGGCGTTCGGGGTGGGGCATCATGCCCAGCACGTTGCGGCGCTCGTTCAGCACGCCCGCGATGTTGCGCGCCGAACCGTTGACGTCCTCGGCATAGCGGAACGCCACGCGGCCTTCGCCTTCGAGGCGGTCGAGCGTGTCGGTGTCGGCGAAGTAATTGCCGTCATGATGCGCGACCGGGATACGGATCGTCTCGCCCTGTCCGTACAGGCGGGTGAAGCCGCTGTCGGTGTTGGCGACCTCCAGATCGACGTCGCGGCACACGAAGTTGAGCGAGCGGTTACGCATGAGCGCGCCGGGCAGCAGCCCGGTTTCGGCCAGCACCTGGAACCCGTTGCACACGCCGAACACCGGCGTGCCCTTGTCCGCCTGCTCGACGACCGCGCGCATGATCGGCGAGCGCGCCGCGATCGCGCCGCAGCGCAGGTAATCGCCATAGGAGAAGCCGCCCGGCACGCCGATCAGCCCCAGCCCCTCGGGCAGTTCGCTGTCGCCATGCCAGACCATGGTCGGCTTGACGCCCGTCACCGCCTCCAGCGCGACAGCGAGGTCGCGGTCGCAGTTCGAGCCGGGAAAGACAATGACGGCGGTCTTCATCAGGCGCGCTCCACCCGGTAATTCTCGATCACGGTGTTGGCGAGCAACTGGCGGCACATCTCGTCGATCTGCGCGTCGGTCGTCTCGTCGGCGACCTGCATCTCGATCAGCTTGCCCGCGCGCACGTCGTCGACGCCCGCGAAGCCGAGGCTGCCCAGCGCGTGCTGGATCGCCTTGCCCTGCGGATCGAGCACGCCGGGCTTCAGGGTCACGAAAATCTTGAGCTTCATTTACTTGCCCCGGCTCTTGCGGTGTTCTTCCAGGTCGAGGACGGCGGTGTCGCCCCCCTCGGGCAGCAGGCCCAGACGGCGCGCCACTTCCTGATAGGCCTCGACCTCGCCGCCGAGATCCCGGCGGAAGCGGTCCTTGTCCAGCTTCTCGTTGGTGGTCATGTCCCACAGGCGGCAGCCATCGGGGCTGATCTCGTCGGCCAGGATGATCCGACCGAAGTCGTTGTCCCAGATGCGGCCGAATTCCAGCTTGAAGTCGACCAGACGGATGCCGATCGCGGCGAACATGCCCGAAAGGAAGTCGTTCACGCGGATCGCCAGGTCGGCGATGTCGTGCATCTCTTCCTGGCTGGCCCAGCCGAAGCAGGCGATATGCTCGTCGGTGACCATCGGGTCGCCCAGCGCATCGTCCTTGTAATAATATTCGATGATCGTGCGGGGCAGCTTCACGCCCTCTTCGATGCCGAGCCGCTTGGACAGCGAGCCCGCCGCGACGTTGCGCACCACGACCTCGATCGGCACGATCTCGACCTGGCGGATCAGCTGTTCGCGCATGTTCAGGCGGCGGATGAAATGGGTCGGAACGCCGATATGGTCCAGCATGGTGAAGACATGCTCGGAGATACGGTTGTTCAGCACGCCCTTGCCGTTGATCGTGCCCTTCTTCTGGGCATTGAACGCGGTGGCGTCGTCCTTGAAATACTGGATCAGCGTGCCGGGCTCGGGGCCCTCGTACAGGATCTTGGCCTTGCCTTCGTAGATTTGGCGGCGGCGAGCCATGCGGCGGTCCCCTGAAATGAGTACAGCCCCGGCGCCCCCATGCTGAGGCCCGAGGCGGGATGGCGCGGCCTATAATGGATGCGGTGCGGCGGCGCAATGGAAGCGTGCGTGGCGGCGCGAGGCCTTTCGGGGTGCCGCCCAATGGCTTGCCGGTTGGAATTGCTGCGAAAGTTCGCAAGGTTACGTCAATGTCATCGGGTTGATATGATGAACAGGAATTTGATGCTGCATGAAAAAATCGTAAGGTGCAAAGTATAGGAAACCGATCATCAAAGTTGTGGGTTCTGATCGTGCTTGCAAAGGAGGTAGTCATGAACAAGCTGATGATCGGTGTTGTTGGTGGGGCTCTGATGCTGACGGCGGGTACTGCGGTGGCCCGGCCGATGCATATGGCGCAACAGGCGCAGGTCTGGGAACAGGCGCGCGTCCCGCTCGCCAACGGTATGGAAGCCATCGCGGTGGTGAAGAACGGCGCCACGGAGCGCACGGTCGCCTGCCGCGACACGGCGGACGTGCTCGCCACCTTCCGTCCCGAAGTCGTCGCCTTCCAGCCGGTCCGTGGACCGCATGGCAAGGTGAAGACCGATGAGGAAGTCGCCGGGGTCGAAACCTTCACCCCCGTCGCCTTCCAGAACTGCACGGTGGCCGCTGGCGATCACTTCCAGCAGGATGTGACCCAGGCCCAGGCGAACCAGGCCTGATCCAAGGGCCGTTCGCCGGACATGAAGCGGGCGCGATGAGAATCGCGCCCGCTTTTGATTTTGGGTCGAAAAACTCCTCCCCTGCGAGGGGAGGAATCATGCTCGATCAGAGTTCGGACAGCATCTCGACCAGCAGGGGCCGCAACCTGCGCAGTTCCGCGCGGTGGGCGAGGGCGAGGGTCGCGATCGTCTCGGCGCCCCGGTCGGTCAGTACGACCGGCACGCGCCGCCGGTCCGTTCCCCGATCGCGCTGGACCAGCCCCGACTTTTCCAGCCGGTCGACCAGCCCCGACGCACTGTGCGGGCGCAGGCGCAGATGCTCGGCCAGTTCGCCGATCAGCAGCGCGCGGTCGGGCGCGGCGCGCAAGGCCAGCAACGCCTGATGCTGTTGCGCGGTGATGCCCGCGTCTGCCGCCGCCTCTTCGCTGAACGACAGGAAGGTGCGGAGCTGTCGGCGGAACCCGGCAAGGGCGCGGTAATCCCGGTCGCTGATCGGATCGTCCATGCGGTCGCCCATGCCACAAATCATCGCTCTTGAGAAATATCGTAATGCGATATATTGGCGCGGCCATGACGTCATCCCGCGCCCTGCCGCTGCCCGCTCCCATGGTCCGACTCGCCGACCATAGTGCCGACCGGCGCATGGTCGCGCTGGCGATGGCGGCGCTGGTCATCGGCACGGGCGGGGCGGTGGCGGCCTGGGTGCTGCTGAAGCTGATCGCGCTGGCGACGAATATCGGCTGGTACGGCCAGTTTTCCTTCGCGCCCGTCGCGATCGGCCCGGCGGCGCAAGGCTGGCGGACGCTGGCGGTGCCGGTGGTCGGCAGCCTCGTCATCGGCCTGATGGCGCGGTTCGGGTCGGATAAGATTCGCGGCCACGGCATCCCCGAAGCGATCGAGGCCATCCTGTTCGGTCAGAGCCGCTTGTCGCCAAAGGTCGCGGTGCTGAAGCCCTTGTCCGCCGCCGTCTCGATCGGGTCGGGCGGGCCGTTCGGTGCGGAGGGACCGATCATCATGACCGGCGGCGCGATCGGCTCGCTGCTGGCGCAATGCTTTCACCTGAGCGCATCGGAGCGCAAGACCCTGCTGGTCGCGGGCGCGGCCGCGGGGATGACGGCGATCTTCGGCACCCCCTTTGCCGCGATGCTGCTGGGCGTCGAGGTGCTGCTGTTCGAGTGGAAGCCGCGCAGCTTCGTGCCGGTCGCGGTCGCCGCGCTGACCGCGATCGCCTGGCGGCCCTGGCTGATCGGGGCGGGGCCGATGTTTCCGCTGCCCATGACGCTGTCCTATGATGCGGCGGCGCTGGTCGGAGCAGTGGCGCTGGGGCTGGGTGTCGGCGCGATTGCGTCGGGCCTGTCCTGGGCGCTCTATCGGATCGAGGACGGCTTTCACGGCCTGCCGGTCCATTGGATGTGGTGGCCCGCCATCGGTGCGGTGGCGGTCGGCATCGGTGGCATGATCGACCCGCGCGTGCTGGGCGCAGGCTATGACAATATCCAGGCTTTGCTGCTCGGCTCGATGGTGGTGAAGGCGATCCTGCTGCTGCTGATCGTCAAGGCGGTGGTATGGCTGATCGCGTTGGGATCGGGCACGTCGGGCGGCATTCTTGCGCCGCTGCTGATGTTGGGCGGGGCGTTGGGGGCGCTGGCGGGACATGCGCTGCCCGGTGGAGTGCCGCTCTATGCGCTGGCGGGGATGGCCGCGATGATGAGCGCGTCGATGCGCGCGCCGCTGACCGCGTCGATCTTCGCGGTCGAACTGACCGGGCGGTTCGATGCGTTGCCGGTGACGGCGGCGGCGAGCGTGGCGGCCTATGCCATCGCGGTGCTGGTGCTGCGCCGGTCGATCCTGACCGAGAAGATCGCCCGGCGGGGCCGCCATCTGAGCCAGGAATATGCCGTCGACCCCCTGAGCCTGGTCCGGGTGGCGCAGATCATGACGCCCACGCCTGCCACCCTGCCCGCGACGATGACGGTGAACGAGGCGGCAGGTTTCTTCGCCGATGCCGATCACCGCGCCTATCCGGTGGTGGACGGCGAGGGGCGGCCGGTCGGCCTGGTGTCGCGCGCGGATGCGCTGCGCTGGTTCGACGCGCCGCCGGAGATCGGAGCGACGCTGCGCGAGGTCGTGTCGGACGCCGCGTTGCCCCTGGTGTCGCCCGAATGGCCGGTCGACCGCGCCGCGGAGCGGATGCTGGCGGAGGATGTGGACCGCCTGTCGGTGGTCGACGCGCAGGGCGTGCTGGTCGGCCTGCTGGCGCGGCGCGATCTGCTGCGCGCGCGGTCGGGCTGGCTGAGCGACGAACAGGACAAGCGACGCTTCGCCACCATGGGCCGATCGTTCCCGGTTTGATCTCCCTGATTGCCCCGGCCCCGCGGGCTTGCTAGAAGCTGGGCTTCCATGGCGATCGATCTCCGCGACAATCCTCCCGTCGGCATATTGGATGCCCCCTTCGACAGCGCCCTGTCGGAGCGGTATCTGGTCTATGCGCTGTCCACGATCACCGCGCGCTCGCTGCCCGATGTCCGCGACGGGCTGAAGCCGGTTCACCGGCGGCTGCTCTGGGCGATGCGGCTGCTCAAGCTCGATCCCGCTTCCGGCTACAAGAAGTGCGCGCGTGTCGTCGGCGACGTGATCGGCAAATATCACCCGCATGGCGACCAGTCGGTCTATGACGCGATGGTCCGCCTGGCGCAGGATTTCGCGCTGCGATACCCGCTGGTCGACGGGCAGGGCAATTTCGGCAATATCGACGGCGATAACGCCGCCGCCTATCGTTATACCGAAGCGCGGCTGACCCAGGTCGCGATCGACCTGATGGACGGGCTGGACGAGGACGCGGTCGCCTATCGCCCGACCTATAATGGCGAAGAGCAGGAGCCGGAGCTGTTCCCCGGCCTGTTCCCCAATTTGCTGGCCAACGGGGCGAGTGGCATCGCGGTCGGCATGGCGACCAGCATCCCGCCGCACAATGCCGCCGAGTTGCTGGAGGCCGCGATCCTGCTGGTCGATCGGCCCGACGCCGATGACGACGCGATCCTGGCGCTGGTCAAGGGGCCCGACTTTCCGACGGGTGGGATCGTCGTCGACGCGCCCGCGATCCTGCGCGAAAGCTATACCACCGGCCGGGGCGGCTTCCGCGTCCGTGCACGCTTCGAGATCGAACGCGAGAAGGGCGGCGGCTGGCAGATCGTCGTCAGCGAAATCCCCTACGGCGTCGCCAAGGGCAAGCTGATCGAACAGATCGCGACGCTCATCAACGACAAGAAGCTGCCGATCCTGGCCGATGTCCGCGACGAATCGGATGCGCAGGTCCGCATCGTGCTGGAGCCGCGGTCGCGCACCGTCGATCCGCAGGTGCTGATGGACGGGCTGTTCCGCTTCTCCGATCTGGAAACGCGGGTCAGCCTGAACCTCAACGTCCTCGACAAGGACCGCACCCCGCGCGTCATGAGCTTGCGCGACGCGCTGGCCGCCTGGGTCGAGCATCAGTTCGTGGTGCTGCGCAGGCGTTCCGAACACCGGCTGGGCAAGATCGCCGACCGGATCGAGCTGCTCGACGGCTATCTGGTCGCCTATCTGAACCTCGACCGCGTGATCGAGATCATCCGCACCGAGGACGAGCCCAAGGCGGTGATGATCGCGGAATTCCGCCTGACCGACCGTCAGGCCGAAGCGATCCTCAACATGCGGCTCCGCTCGCTCCGGCGGCTGGAGGAGTTCGAGATTCGCGGCGAGCGCGACAAGCTCGACAAGGAACGCGAGCAACTTACCCTGTTGCTCGGTTCCGAAGCGCGGCAGCGGACGCGGATGAAGAAGGATCTCGCCAGGATCCGCGACCGCTACGGCCCGGAGACCGTGCTGGGCGCGCGTCGCACATTGATCGAAGAGGCGGCGCCGACCCGCGACATTCCGCTCGAAGCGATGATCGAGCGTGAGCCGATCACCGTCATCCTGTCGCAGCGCGGCTGGATCCGCGCGATGAAGGGGCATGTCGACCTCGCCTCCGCCGATACCGCCAAGTTCAAGGAGGGCGATGGCCCCGCCTTCGCCTTCCACGCCCAGACGACCGACAAGCTGTTGCTGGCGGCGGCGAACGGGCGGTTCTTCACGCTGGCCGCCGACAAGCTGCCCGGCGGGCGCGGGTTCGGTGAGCCGGTGCGCGCGATGATCGATCTTGACGGATCGATCGGCATCGTCGGCTTCCTGCCGGTCGCACGCGCGGCCAAGCTGCTCGTCGCGGCGTCGGACGGGCGCGGCTTCATCGTGCCGGCCGCCGACACGATCGCGGAGACGCGAAAGGGCAAGACGGTGCTGACCCCGCGCGCCGGTGCCACGCTGAAGGTCGTGCGGCCGGTGTCGGCGGAGCATGACTATGTGGCGGCGATCGGCGACAACCGGAAATTGCTGGTCTTCCCGCTGACCGAGTTCGTCGAGCTGTCGCGCGGCACCGGCGTCCAGCTCCAGCGCTATCGCGACGGTGGGCTGTCGGATGCGACGACCTTCGTGTTCAAGGACGGATTGAGCTGGACGATGGGCGGCGAGAGCGGACGGGTGCGGACCGAGACCGATCTGTCGGCGTGGCGGACGGCGCGCGGCGCGGCGGGGCGGATGCCGCCGACCGGCTTCCCGCGCGACAATCGGTTCGATTGAGCAGGGCAGGGGGCGGGCTGGCTCGTCCCCTCCGACTTCGGAACCGAAAGTCGGACTTAATGACAATCGCTTTTAGGCGGTTTTAACATTCGCCCGTTAGAACAACGGGAAATGGCTTCGATCGCATATCCTGCGCAACGCCCTTCGACGCGAAGTTTCGCGTCGCTGACGTCCTGCGCGATCGAGATCATGGCGATCCCGGCGGCCGAGCTGCGCCTGTTCGACGGCCGTCTGATCGTTGCCGCCGCCAATGACGCCTATCGCCGCGCCGGGCTGGACGAGCATCGTGCCCAGTCGTTGCTGACCAGCGAGCTGGCGCAGCGGGTGATCGCGCTTCTCGATTCGGACCACAAGTCGGTCGAGTTCCCGCTGCAACTGGGTGACGTGATCGACTGCCGGTATTTCCAGGCGACCCTGACCCGCTCGGCCGAGGGGCAGATGGACGCCTGCGTGCTGATGCTGGTCGACCATACCGCGCAGCATCATACCGAGCGCAGCCTTCGTCGCGAGATGACGACCGACAGCCTGACCGGACTGCCCAATCGGCAGGGGTTCGGCGACCTGATCGAATCGATGATGGCGACGGGACAGCGTCATGCCGTACTGGTCATCGATCTCAACCGCTTCGGGCGGCTGAATGCCTGCATGGGCTCGCTGGTCGGTGACGAGCTGCTCATCACCGTGGCGCGGCGCGTGAAGGGGGCGCTTCGCTCCCGCGACTCGATCGGCCGGATCGGCGGCAACGAGTTCGGCATCCTGATGATGATGGACGGCAGCGAGGATGAGGCGCACATCCTGGCCGATCGCATCGACCGCGCCATGCGTGCGCCCTTCCGGCTGACCGATTACGAGGTCAATGTCGAGGCGTCGGTCGGCATCGCCTTCAACGAGGGGCCGGACGGCGACGCCGAAGAGCTGATCCGCCACGCGCAGTTCGCCGTGAAGCATGCCAAGACGGCGGGACGCACCGAAACCTATCACCCCCAGGCCTTCACCATCGCGCGTGCGCAGTTCGCGATGGAAACCGCGCTTCGCCGCGCGATCGAAAACGACGGGCTCCACCTCGCCTATCAGCCGATCTGCGACCTCGCCACCGGTCGAACGGTCTCCTTCGAGGCGCTGGCGCGCTGGATCGACGTGGATGGCCAAAGCCATTCGCCGACGGAATTCATTCCGGTCGCCGAGGAATCGGGGCTGATCGTACCGCTCGGCCGCTGGGCGGTGCACGAGGCGCTGAGCCAGCTGGCGGCCTGGGACCGGGCGGCGGGCGGCGATTGCGGCGTTCGCATGTCGGTCAACGTCTCGGCGATCCAGCTACAGCGCGACGATATTCCGTCGGTGATCGAGGCGGCACTGGCGCAGGCGGGCATTGCGGGCGAGCGGTTGACGCTCGAGCTGACCGAAAGCGCGATCGTCGGCGATCCCGACCGGGTGACCGCGATCATGAAGGCGCTGAAGGCGCTGGGCACGACGATCGCGATGGACGATTTCGGCACCGGCTATTCCAGCCTCGCCTATCTGCAAAAGCTGCCGATCGACGTACTGAAGATCGACCGCAGCTTCATCGGCGGGATGCTGGCGGACCGCGACAAGATCGCGATCGTCCGCGCGATCCTCGGCCTGGGGCAGGCGCTGGGGATGCAGACGACCGCCGAGGGGATCGAGGCGGTGGAACTGGGGCAAACGCTGGCGGCGCTGGGCTGCACCTATGGCCAGGGCTATTATTATGCCCGCCCGCTCGATCCCGACGCCGCCTTCGCGATGATCGCGCGTCAGGTCTGAGCCACCGCCGCGTCCGCCATCTCGGCAACCCGCGCTGCGTCGGGAAAGCCCTCCGCGATCCACTGACGTTCCACCTGGCGCAGCAGCTTGGCGACTTCCGGCCCCTTGCCGATGCCACGCGCGACCAAGGCGCCACCGGTCAGCGGCAGGCTGGGCGGGGTCCAGTCGCGGATCGCATCGACCGGCTCGCCCGCCAGCAGCAGCCGGTCGACGGCGCCCCCTGTTCCGACACGGTAGGCGAGTGCGCGCGGCCCTTCGTCCCCCGGCCCCGCGGTCGCCGCGATCAGGCGCTTGCGATCGACATTGGACAGCTTCAGCCGCGCACCGACCGACTCGGCGGCATCCGGGGGCAGCAGCGCGGCGAGGCGGCGTATCGCATCGGGGACGATCCCGGCCTGCGCCTCTCGCGCGGCGAGGGCGGCCAGGCGATCGGCGCCGCCGCCATCGATCTCCGGGATCACCGCGCGGAAAATCCCGCGTTCGACCATCAGGGCGATCACCGGCACCGCACGGTCCGCGACCAGCAGCTTGAGCAGTTCGGCGGCGATCCGCTCCCGCGACAGGGCCATCAGGTCGTTGGCGCGCCGCGTGCACGCCTCCAGCCCGGCTTCGTCCACCGTCTGGCCGAAGCGGGCATGGAAGCGGAAGAAGCGCAGGATGCGCAAATGATCCTCCGCGATCCGTTGCAACGGGTCGCCGATGAAGCGAACGCGCCCCGCCTTCAGGTCGTCGACGCCGCCGAAATAGTCGAACAGTTCGCCGGTCGCGGGGTCTGCATAGAGCGCGTTCATCGTGAAATCCCGCCGCGCGGCATCCTCGCGCCAGTCGTCGGTGAACGCGACCACGGCATGGCGACCGTCGGTCGAGACGTCGCGGCGCAGGGTCGTCACCTCGATCGGCCCATCCGGCAGCACCGCGGTGATCGTGCCGTGCGCGATGCCGGTGGGTACGGGCTTGTGACCGCCTTCGCGCACCCGCTCGATCACCGTCTCGGGCGAGAGGGGGGTGGCGAGGTCGATATCGGCGACCGCCAGGCCGAGCAGCGTGTCGCGTACCGCGCCACCCACGAAGCGCGCGTCCAGCCGCCGGGCGAGATCGATCAGATCGCGGCGGTCGGCCCAGGGGGCGGTCGCCGGGTTCAGGCCGACCATTGCAGCCGCCGTGACAGGTTGACGATCATTGCCGCTGTCGCGCCCCAGATGCGCCGGTCGTTCCATAATATCTCGTAGAAATGGCGGGTGCGGCCGCGCCACGGCGCGCTGACCCGGTGGTGATGGGCAGGGTCGAGCAGGAACGCCAGCGGCACCTCGAACAGGTCGGCGACCTCGCCCTCGGCGGCGCGAAGCGTCAGGTCGGGCGGGATGACGCCCAGCACCGGCGTCACCTCGAACCCCGTGACGGTGCGATAGCGGTCGGCCAGCCCGATCACCGTCACCGCGTCGGGGTGGAGGCCGATCTCCTCCTCCGCTTCGCGAAGCGCGGTGGCGACCAGATCGACGTCGCCGGGGTCGGCGCGACCGCCGGGGAAGGCGATTTGCCCGGCATGGTTGCGCAGCGTCTCGGTCCGCTGGGTCAGGACAACGCCGGGGTCGGCGCGATCGGTGACGGGGACCAGGACGGCGGCGGCGGTCGGCGGCGCCGTCATCTCATGCGGTTCGACTCCGTCGCCGGTCAGCAACGCGGCGGCGGGAATGCGCGCCATCGCCTGTGCCAGCCTTTCGGCCAGCGTCATGCCGTGGCCGTGCCCGTCAGCGGGAAGAAGGCGCCGTCGCTCCACACGCCGGGGACATCATCGTCACCGACCAGCGCGCGCTCCGCCAGTTCGTAATAGACCGGCCGCGCGATCAGCGCCTCCAGCCCGTCGCGCACCTGGAGATAGGGGCGGGGGCCATCCTCCCCCTCGACAAAGCGCAAGGGGTGTTCGGGGCCGGCGGCGACCAGATCGCCGGTGTTGAGCTGGAACACCAATCGGCCGTTCTGCCCTTGCCCTTCGGCCTTCAGCGTGGTGGCGACGAAGGCGGCATCCTCGACCGCGATGTCGAGCTTCTCGACCGGCGTGACCAGGACATGGCGGCCATCGGGTTCGCGACGCAGGATGGTGGAGAACAACCGGACCATCGCCGGGCGGGTGATCGGGCTGTCCTGATGAAACCAGGTGCCGTCGCGTGCGATCCGCATCTCGCTGTCGCCGCAATGCGTCGGATGCCAGTGCGCGACCGGCGGCAGCTTTTGCGCCTCCATGGCCTGGACGATTTCGGCGAGGCTGAGCGAGGACAGATCGGGAGGGGGCGCCATTGGCATGATGGCTGTGAGTTAGGGACGGACTCGGCCCAGGTAAAGGCCAGCGGTTCAGCCGCGTTCCGGATCGGGACCCAGGACCCCAGCGACGGTGGGCACATCGTCGCCGCGCGCCAGCAGCCGATGCCGCTCGACCGGGCCCGGCAGCCGCCAATCGGCGGTGCGCTCCGACGTGAAGCCGAAGAAGCGGCCATAATATTCCGGGTCGCCGATCAGCATGAGCGCCCGGTCGAGCCCGAGCGCGGAGGCGCGGGCAAGCATATGGCCGAGCAGCCGACGACCGATCCCGCCCTGCTGCTGCTCGGGCGTGACGGCGACCGGGCCGACCATGATCAGCGGATGGATGACGCCGTCGTCGCCGGTCAGCGCGACCGGCCAGCATTGGATCGACCCGATCAGCGTGTCGCCATCCAGCGCGGCGAAGCAGAGTGCCGCGATCGGCGTGACGCTGCCGCGCACCTTGTAGGCGGTACGCGCCTGCCGCCCCGGCGGAAAGGCGCGGTCCAGCAGCGCCTCGACCGCAGCGGGTTCGACCGCGTCGAGCGGGGCGAGAACGGTGGTGACGGTCACGGGGGCGGTGGTCCGGTGGCGGGAAGGGGACGCGCGCCCTTAGCGCGCCCGCCGCGCGATGCAAGCTTTCCCTGACGCTTTCCCTAAGCGCACGCGCTCTGCTAGAGGCGCGGTCATGGAAGACCGTCTCCAGCTCGAAGTCCACGACCTCGAAGTCCAGGTGCTGACCGGCATCTATTCCGAGGAAACCCATCTGCCGCAGCCGCTGCGTATCTCGCTGACCGTCGATCTCGACTGTCCGGCGCGGTACACGCCCGACAGCCCGCTGACCGAGTCGAAGAATTATCTCGACCTGAAGCACGCCGCGACCGCGCTGCCCGACGACGTCCACTTCACCCTGATAGAGGGGGTCGCCGATCATATCTGCGACACGCTCTTCCTTCAGGACAAGCGCGTGCGCCGGGTGCAGGTGAAGATCGTCAAGCTGGCGATCGCCGAGGACGGCGAGGCGATCGGCATCACGCTGGTCCGCCACCGGCGCTGATCGGCATGGCGTTCAGCCGGTCGGCGGCGCGGCGGATCGACGTGGCGCCCGACGGGGACGTCGCGGCGGTCGTGGCCGCCCATCCGGGCGTGGACCTGGTACTGGTCCTGCTGGCGGGGCGCGACCCGGTCGCGCAGGCGATGGCGGAAGCGGCCATCGCACCGCTCGCGATCGCCGCCGCCCCCGCCGCGCGGATCAATGCCGTCGTCCCGGCCGCTGACGCCCGGCCGGACGCGGTGGCGGCGGTGGTCGCCTATCTTGCCGCCGCCCATGCGGTCACGGGTCAGCTCGTCGCGGTCGGAACCTGACGCTCGCGGCTGCAGGGGCCGAGCTTCTGCAGGACGAAACGATAATCGTCGCGCGCCGCCTGGGCATCCTCGGGCGACAGCGACGCCGTGCTATGGTCGGGCAGCGATTCCGGCAGCGCACAGGCGAGCCTGTACCACAACAGCGTATCGCGGGCCGGGGGCGCGGCGGATTCGTCGACGATCTCGCTCAAAGCCACGGCATAGCGGCGCTCCTCGCCGGGGCGGCGCAGCACCGACAGCGACACCGGGCGGTTGTTCGCGGTGGTCAGGAAGATCTGCGTCTCGCCCTCGCCCGGCAGGCTGCCCGCGACATAGAAGGCGTTGCCCACCCCGGTGATGACCGGCGGCGCATCGGGCGACAGCGCGTCGCGCGCGATGCTACGGCTGCGCTGCTCGGTATCGGGCGTCCAGGGCAATTGCGCATCGGGCGCGACGAGCTGGAGCTGGTCGGCGGCGTTCGGCACGCGGCGGGCATAGACGAGCACGCGCATCTTCTTCAGCTTCGGTGCGCGACCACGCGCATCAGTGCCCGCATCGAACAGATAGCCGACCCGCGCGGGCAGCCCGCCCGCGCCCCGGATCAACGTCCCGACATCCGCTTCCACATAAAAACGTTGATGTCCCGGCGCGACGCCCGCCGCCTCCGCGCCCTTGATCGCGGTCGCCGAGCGGATCGTCACGTCGGCGATGACGGGCGCCGACAGCACCAGGTCGGCGAGGTCGGCATAACCCGGGCCTGTTTGCGCTACCATCGAATCGCCCGCGCGAACCGAGGGGCGGGTGGCGACCTGTGCCGAAACGGGGGTGACGAGAGCGGGAATCGCCAGCGTCAAGACGCAAGCGCGAATGGCGTGGGACAACGGATTCATCGCTTTGGGCTACTCCTTCGTGCATTAACGGTACAGAAATAATTTCGTCATGTCCCGGTTGTACGTTTATTACGTCCGACAAACTGATTGCGCCGTGCCAGCCGTCGCGATAGGGTCCAAGGCTCTGCCGCATGCCGTAAGAGCATGGCAGGAGTTTCCCACGTCCCCACGCTACGGCGAGGCGAAACTGGCAGACTGAGGAGTTTCGTTGCTGAATGGCCTATACTGACCAGAAGATGTCCGGGGGCAAGGTGGTCGCGATCGTTATCGTCGTGCTCATCCATGCTGCCCTGGGCTATGCCTTCGTCACGGGGCTGGCTTACCAGTACGTGAAGAAGGCTACCGAAAAGCTCGACACGTTCAACGTGGAAGAGCCGCCGCCCCCCCCACCGCCGGAAGATCCGCCGCCCCCGCCGCCGGAGCAGCCTAATGTGCCGCCGCCGCCGACCACGGTGGTGACTCCGCCGCCGATCGTGCAGCTGCCGGTGCCCGCACCTGCCGTCACGACGACGTCGGTGATTCCGCTCAGCCAGCCGACGGCCCCGCCGGCGCCGCCCGCCCCGCCGTCTCCGCCTGCTCCGCCGGCGCCGCCTGCGGTATCGAAGGCAGCAGGCCTGCGCGGTAATCCGGGCCAGTATTTCGGTCCCGACGCCTATCCGCCCTCGGCCCAGCGCGAAGGCGCGGAAGGTCGCGTGTCGGCAAAGCTGTCGATCGGCACCGATGGGCGCGTTACCGATTGCTCGATCCTGTCGGGCAGCGGCAACCGGGCCCTGGACGATGCGACGTGCCGGATTTCGAAGGCGCGTGTCCGCTTTACCCCGGCGCAGGACGCCGCCGGTAATCCGGTCGCCTCGTCGTACACGCTTAACATCCGTTGGCAGCTGCCACAGGAATAACGGCTAAAAGCCGATCAAACCCAACGCTTTAGTCAGAGGACCTAACCAACCATGCTCACCACCATCCTCGCCGCGGGCGGCGCAGCGGCCGGTGCCGAAAACCCCTACGGTCTCGGCCAGGCCCTCAAGGAAGGCGGCCTCATCTCGCAGTCGGTGTTCACCATCCTCTGCTTGATGTCGATCGTCTCGTTCTACATCCTGTTCTCGAAGCTGTTCGAGCAGCAGAAGATCATCAACCAGGCGAAGCGCGTCCGTCAGAGCTTCTGGTCGTCGAACTCGCTGCGCGAGGGCTCGGCCAAGCTCGAGAAGAACTCGGCCTACAAGCAGATCGTCGACGACGGTCTGGCCGCTCAGGACCAGCACTCGAAGCTGACCGATCCGGTCGAGGCGCATGACTGGCTGCACGGTTCGCTGGCGCGTTCGGAAGCCGCGATCAACTCGAAGCTGGGTGGCGGTCTCGCCTTCCTCGCGACCGTCGGCGCGACCGCGCCGTTCATCGGTCTGTTCGGTACGGTTATCGGCATCTACCGCGCGCTGATCAAGATCGGCTCGTCGGGCCAGGCCTCGATCGACGCGGTCGCCGGTCCCGTCGGTGAAGCGCTGATCATGACCGCTTTGGGTCTGGTCGTCGCGGTTCCGGCCGTGCTCGCCTACAACTGGCTGCAGCGTCGCAACAAGAGCATCGCGGAAGACCTGTCGTCCTTCTCGAACGACGTGCTGGGCTTCCTGGCCTCGAACGGTGCGGTTCGCCCCGCCACCGCCGGTGCCGCTGCCAAGCCGACCGCCGTCAAGGCGACCCCGGCGACCACGACCGCCGGCCAGGCCGGTGGCGTTCAGACCCGCGCCTGAGCCTGAGGGGGCGGGGACCGGTCCCTCGGGACACGGCCCCGCCACCCACCGCCTCCCCGTTCGGGGCGGCGAAAGAATGCATGGATAGGATAGCTCTCTCATGGCGATGAGCGTTGGCGGTGACTCCGCCGAGAAACCGATGTCGGAGATCAACACGACGCCCCTCGTGGACGTCATGCTGGTGCTCCTCATCATCTTCCTGATCGCGGTTCCGGTCGTGATTCAGACCGTTCCGCTGAAGCTGCCGAACGTCCGCTTCGATCCGACGACGACGAAGCCGGAAAACGTGTCGCTCTCGGTGACCAGCGAGAACGGACAGTGCAAGGTCTATTGGGGTCTCAGCCCCGTGACCTCGGACGAACTGCGCACCCGCGCGGTCGAGAAGCTGAAGGCCGAAGTCGAGCGTCTGGGTGCCAACATCACCCCGGACTCGCTGCCCGAAGCCCATATCCGTGGCGACGTGAATACGCCGTACCGGTGTATCGGCGGCACCATCTACACGATGCAGCAGGCCGGTTTCGCCCGTGTCGGCTTCATCTCCGAGCCGCCCCCCGGCGGCAACCCGCGCGTCTGATCGACGCGGCGGACACGATAGGAGTTAGCACGCCATGGCAATGAGCGCCGGATCCGATGATGGCGAGCCGATGATGGACATGAACACGACGCCGTTGATCGACGTCATGCTCGTGCTCCTCATCATGTTCATCATCACCATCCCGATCCAGACTCACGCGGTGAAGGTCGACCTTCCGGTCAACTCTCCGAGAAACCAGCCGCAGGTGAACAGCGAAAAGAACAAGGTCGGCATCGACGCCGCCGGCACGGTCACCTGGAACGGTGCGCCGGTCGACGAAGTCACGCTGCGCCAGTATCTGGATCAGTCTGCCGCGATGAACCCCGAGCCGGAATTGCACTTCCAGCCCGCTCCGGACGCGAAATACGCCAAGGTCGACGAGACCCTGGCGATCATCAAGCGCTCGGCGGTGACCAAGCTCGGCTTCATCGGTAACGAGCAGTATCGCAACGACTTCTGATCCTCATCGATCAGTGTCGGACGACATATGGGGCGGTCTCTGCGGAGGCCGCCCTTTTTGTATTGGGCACCGCGGGAGCCGTGTGGCCTTCGACTTCGCTCGGGCTGAACGGGCGCTTGGGGGCGTGCGTCAGTTTGTGACAGGCGCTCAAACGCCGCTGTCCGACGGGATACGGGACCGCACCTATTTCCTCCCGCTGTAAGGGGCGGTGGCAGGCCGATGGCCTGACGGAGGCATGTCCTGGCCGGAAAGGCGACGCTGTCTTCGCGGGCGTCGGGTCTCCGCCATCTCCGCCAGCGATCCTGCGCTGGCAGGGGGGAATTGGAATGTCGACCGGCGTCAATCCACGGGACATGCTGGCGAACCATCCACCGCATCCTTCGGCGCTTGCGCACGTTTCACAAAAGTGACAACGTACCGTCACAAAAGTGAAATAAAGGAGAGCAGATATGCGTGGAGTCGTTTCGGTGTTCCTTGTCGCGGCGGCGGGCATGGCGGCCCCGGCCATGGCCCAGGATAGCTGGCCGCAGCGGACGGGGTTTCAGGAAATCGCGGCGGGTCGCTACGACGTCGCCGAACAGACGCTGCTCCAGGAGCGGCGCGCCAGCCCGGATAGTCCCGAGCTCATGCTCAATCTCGCCGCGGTCTATGCCAAGACCGGTCGCGCGGCCGAAGCACGCTCGCTCTACGACGCGGTGCTGCAGGAAAAGCCGATCGCCATGGACATGCCGTCGGGCGCGATCCTGTCGTCGCACACCGTCGCGCGAACGGGGCTGCGCCACTTGCCGCAGACGATCGCCGCGCGGTGATCGCCGGGGCGGGTCCGGGCCATATGCCGCCCGGACTTGCCCGATGATCGCGCGATGCCGTCGCCGGGGCGTCGGTCGGCAGCGTCAGAGGCGCGGAAGCGTCACCCCGCGCTGCCCCATATATTTGCCCGCCCGGTCGGCATAGCTGGTCTCGCAGGGCTCATTGCCCTTGAGGAACAGAAACTGGCAGGCGCCCTCATTGGCATAGATCTTGGCGGGCAGCGGCGTGGTGTTGGAGAATTCCAGCGTCACATGCCCCTCCCAGCCCGGCTCCAGCGGCGTCACGTTGACGATGATGCCGCACCGCGCATAGGTCGACTTGCCCAGGCAGATGACCAGCACGTCGCGCGGCACCCGGAAATATTCGACCGTCCGCGCCAGTGCGAAGCTGTTGGGCGGGATGATGCAGACATCGGTCTTGCGGTCGACGAAGCTGTTCGACGCGAAATCCTTCGGATCGACGACGGCGCTGTCGACATTGGTGAAGATCTTGAACTCGTCCGCCACCCGCGCGTCGTAGCCATAGGATGACAGCCCATAGCTGATGCAGCCGTCACGGCGCTGGCTTTCGACAAAGGGCTCGATCATCGCTTGCGTCTGCGCGGCTTCGCGAATCCAGCGGTCGGACAGGATCGACATCTTCATTCCCCTTTTGCGTGGCCGCTCATCGCCGGATCGCGGGGGCAGGGCAAGCGGCATCGTCATATTGGGGCTTGCGGTTGACGTTGCGTCAAGCGGTACGGTGCGCGCATGACCGCCATGCTCGACATCACAGAGATCGCCCGTGCGACGGGCCTGAGCAGCCGGGCGCTGCGCTTTTACGAGGCGAGGGGGCTGATACGGCCGCTGCGCAGCGAGGGCGGCAGACGCATTTTCGGTGCGGGCGAGGTCGAACGGCTGCACGCCATCGTCGCGCTCAAACGGGCAGGCTTCACCCTGGCCGCGATCGGCCGAATGCTCGACGGGCGCGGGATAGGGCTGGGCCCGATGATCGCGGCGCAGGTCAAGGTGGTCGAGGCGGAGCGTGCGGCGCTGACGGACACCGCCGCGCTGCTTGGGTCCATTCAGTCCCGCATCGATGTTGGCGAGCACATCGATGTCGCGACGCTATGCTCGCTGATCCGAAAAGGACATGCCATGACGACGACACAGTGGAAATCCGTGGTCGACCAGCACTTCACGCCCGCGGAACAGGCACATTGGGCCGAGCGGATGAACGCCTTGGCGCCGGACTTCGACCAGGATGCGTATCAGGCGAAATGGGCGGAACTCGGCCAGCGGATCGCGGCGGCGCTGCCGATGGACCCGGCTTCGGACGCGGCGCGCGGCTTCGTTCGTGAGTGGTTCGCGCTGCTGGCGCCCTTCCGTGCGGTGGCGTCGCCGGACATGTGGGCGGGGGCGACCCGGCTGCACGAGAACCGGGCGGCGTGGGAGGGGCAGGCCGATCCCGGCTTTTCATCCGAGGTGTGGCAATTCATCCAGGCGGCGAGTGCCGCGATGAAGGCGCGGGGCGAGGTGCCGGGAGCTTGAATTTGTTCGCGCGAAGCGGCGGAGGAGAAATCATGTCCGCGTGGAGGCGTGGAGACCGGGGAGGTGTCGGCCCCGACCGTCTCCGCGCCCCCAATCTTCGCGTCCTCGCGCCTTCGCGCGAACGAATTCATCCGATCCCCAGATCCGCGGGACCGAAGGCATCCGGCAGCAGATCCGAAAGCCGGTACGTCCGCACGGCATCGCCCTCCGCCGATCCGCAATGGACGGGCAGGTCGCGGCCGCCCATTTGCGCGGCTTCGTTGATGACCTGGCGGCAGCGGCCACAAGGGCTCACCGGGGTGTCGCCGGTGGCAACGCCGTCCGCGTCCATCGCACCGCCGATCACGCCGATCGCGACGATCTCGCGCAGCCGACCGGCGGCGGAGGCGGTAGCGATGGCGACCGTCTCGGCACAGAGCGACAGGCCATAGCTCGCATTCTCGAAATTGGCGCCGGTGATGATCGAGCCATCCTCCATCGCCAATGCCGCGCCCACCGCGAACCGGCTATAGGGCGCATGCGCATTGCGTGCGGCGGTGCGCGCGGCAGCGATCAGGGCATTTGGATCGATGGCATTCATGGTGTGACGACGTCCCAGTTGACGGGGCCTTCCACCCCCTCGACCCGGCGGAAATCGCTGGCACGCCACATGCGCCAGGGGCGCGCGGCATAATCGGGTTTGAGCATGTTGCCCATCGCCCAGACCGGGCGGGGCAGGGCGGCGGTGATGGCGTAATCCGATTCGAACGGCTTGGACACGCGCAGCATCACGGGCTTGCCGGTATGCGTCTCGACCATCGTGACGAAGCGCGTCAGGTCGGCGACCAGCGTCGCGCGATCGGGCCGTGCGGTACAATCGGCATGATAGGACAGGTCGATCGCGGCGGGCAGCGCGTCGCCCGCGCGCGGCACGAAGATGTTGAACGCATCCGCCTGCGCCGTGGCGGGCTGGCACAGCGAATAGATATGGATCGCCCCCCGCCGCAGCCCGGCCTCTGGCAAAGCGGCCCAATTGCCCTCGAACGCCGTATCGCGCCGATCCGCGCCCGAGGTGGCGACCAGATAGGCGAAGTCCGCACCGTTCGCGCGCAGCGTCCGCCACTCGACCGCTGGCGGGTTTTCGGGGAGATCGATGCCCTGCAGCTTGTAGGTCTCGGTCGCGGGTTGCCAATGGGTCGCCCAATGCCGCCCGCCCGCGCTGATCACGCCGAGTGCGAGCAGCCCCGCACCGATTTTCCAGAGAATCGCCATCAGTTGCGGATATGCAGGACGCAGAGCAGTGTGAAGAGGCGACGCGCGGTATCGAAGTCGACTTCGATCTTGCCCGTCAGTCGTTCCTTCAACATCTCCGCCGCCTCGTTATGGATGCCGCGCCGTGCCATATCGATCGTCTCGATCTGTTGCGGGGTCGCGGCCCGGATCGCCTGATAATAGCTGTCGCAGATCGCGAAATAGTCCTTGATCGGTCGCCGGAAGCGCCCGAGCGCCAGCACCAGCGTCTCGATATGCGTCCCGTCCTCACGGTGCATATGGATGCCCAGCCGCCCTTCCTCCGACTCCAGCTTGATGCGGTAGGGCCCCGCATAGCCGTCCGCCTGGGGCCGTTGCGGGGCGAAGTAATTCTCCTCGATCAGGTCGAAGATCGCGATGCGCCGCTCTTGCTCGACATCGGACGAGCGCCAGCCCAGGCTGCGCTCGTCCAGGTCAATCGATATGATCCGCGGATCGGCCATGGCGACCGGGATAGTCGCGAAGCGCGTGCGCCGCAAATCCCCCGCTGATCGACGCAATCAACTTCACAGACGGCCACGTTGCGCGCTAACGCAGGAGAAATGGCCACCCTTGCATTCCCGAACCCCGCTGCCGGTGCCGAGCCGCAGCAGCTTCCCCGCAATATCGAGGCGGAGGCCGCGCTGCTGGGCGCGATGATGATCGACAACCGGCTGGCCGACGATCTGGTCGACCGGATCGACGCCGACCATTTCTTCGAGCCGGTGCATGGCCGTGTGTTTGCCGCGATCAAGAATCTGCGCGCCACCGACATGCTGGCGACCCCCGTCACGCTTCGCCCGATGTTCGAGGCGGACGAGGGGATGAAGGCGCTGGGCGGCCCGTCCTACCTCGCGCAACTGACCGGTTCGGGCGCGGGCCTGATCGGCGCGCGGCAGTTCGCGACGCAGATTTACGACCTCGCCATGCTCCGCGCGCTGGTGACGGTGGGGCGCACGCTGGTCGACCGGGCGATGGACACCTCCGAAGAGGTGAACCCGCGCGCGCAGATCGAGCTGGCGGAGAACGAACTGTTCAAGGTCGCGGCGGACGGCGGCTCCGAAAATGCGGTCAAGAGCTTCGCCCAGGCCACCACCATGGCGGTCAAGAACGCCGAGCGCGCGCTCAATTCGGGTGGCCATGTCTCGGGCATCACGACGGGCCTGGACTCGGTCAACGCCAAGATCGGCGGTATGCACCGCTCCGACCTGATGATCCTGGCGGGCCGTCCAGGCATGGGCAAGACCTCGCTTGCGACCAATATCGCGTTCAACGCCGCGCGGCGGTGGATGCGCGACATGCAGGACGGCATCCCGCCCTCCGAGTCGGTGGGGGCGAAGGTCGCGTTCTTCAGCCTCGAAATGTCGGCCGACCAGCTCGCCACCCGTATCCTGGCCGAGCAGTCGGGAATCAGCTCCGAAGCGCTTCGCATGGGCAAGATCAGTCGCAACGAGTTCGCGCAACTCGCCGCCGCCGCCGCCGAGCTGGAGCAGTTGCCGTTGTTCATCGACGACACCGGTGGCCTGTCCATCTCCGCGCTGCACACCCGCGTCCGGCGGCTCCAGCGGCGGCATAACAACGAGATCGGGCTGGTCGTGGTCGACTATCTCCAGCTCCTGACCGGCTCGGGCAAGTCGTCGGAGGGCAACCGCGTGCAGGAAATCTCCGAGATTTCGCGCGGGCTGAAGACGCTGGCCAAGGACATGAACGTGCCGGTGCTGGCGCTGTCGCAGCTCAGCCGTGCGGTCGAGCAGCGCGAGGACAAGAGGCCGATGCTGTCCGACCTTCGCGAATCGGGCTCGATCGAGCAGGACGCCGACATGGTCTGGTTCGTGTTCCGCGAGGACTATTACATGATGCAGCGCGAGCCCAAGCGCCCGATGGAAGGCGATGACGGCAAGGTCTTCGAGGACCATGCCAAATGGGCGACCGAGGTGGAGCGGGTCTATGGCCTGGCCGAGCTGATCGTGGCGAAGCAGCGTCACGGCGCGACCGGCAAGGTGGTGATGAAGTTCGATCCGACGATCACGCGGTTCACCGACTTCGCGGGGTATTGATCGCACGGGGTGGGGCGTAGGACCGACGCGCCCCCCGTTCCGCCTGAGCGAAGCCGAAGGCCACGCCCCGCACGGCGTCACGAAGGGCGTAACACCTTCGCGATCGCCCCGCCGGGGAAGGCCGTCGCCTCCAACAGCGTCAACGCCAGCGGCGCCTCGAGTTCCGGGAACAACGCCTCGCCACGTCCCAGCGCGACCGGCACGACGAGCAGCGCGAACCGGTCCACGAGGCGATGCGCGATCAGGCTTCGCGCGAAGCGTACCCCGCCATGCGCGATGATCGGCCCGCCCGGCTCGGCCTTCAACGCGGCGACTTCTTCGCCGAGGTCGCCGTTCGCCACATAGGCCTCGGCCCAGCTTTCGCCACCGGGCGGCAGGGTCACCACGTCGGGCACGATTTCATCGCCCTCGCGCGAGAAGACGACCTTGGGCACCGCGTTCATCGGCGCGGCGAAGGGATCGCTCGAGCCCGGCCAGTGATCGGCCATGGCATGAAACGTCTCCCGCCCCATGATATGCAGCCCGGCCTGCGCGAGATAATCGATGCTCCAGGCCTTCGCGATCGGGTCCTGCCCGAACATCCAGCGATTGTCGCCATCGCTCGCACTGACGAATCCGTCGAGCGACATCGTCATCTTCAGGATCAGTTCGCGCATACCCGCCTCCTTGGTGGAGGTTAAACGGCGGACACCGGCCGGTGTATCCCGCATTCGACCTTGTCGAACCCGCGCCAGCGGCCCGCGCGCGGATCCTCGCCGGGCTTGACCTTGCTGGTGCACGGCGCGCAGCCGATCGAGAGATAGCCCTCCGCCTCCAGCGGATGGCGGGGCAGGTCGCGACGCGTAAAATAGTCGTCCAGCGCGACCTTGTCCCAATCGGCCAGTGGGTTGAGCTTCAACCGCCCCTCTTCGACCTCGAAGCGGGGCAGGGCCCGGCGGGTTCCCGCCTGGAAACCCTTGCGACCCGAAATCCACGCCTCGAACGGCGCGAGGCCGCGCGCGAGCGGCTCGACCTTGCGCAGGTCGCAACAGCCATCGGGATCGTAACCGTGGCGGATGCCGTCGGGGTCCCTGGCGGCAAGCCGGGCCGGGTCGGGCCGGATCACGCGCACGTCGAGCAGGCCCAACCGTTCGACCAGCACATCGCGATAGACCAGCGTCTCGGGAAACATCTTCAGCGTGTCGGTGAAAACCACCGGCGTCGCCGGATCGGCCTGCGCCACCATGTGCAACAGGACGGCGGATTCGGTGCCGAAGGACGACACAGCGGCGATCTGCCCGCGCAATTCGCCGGTCAGCAGGGTACGCAGCATCTCCGGCGCCGGAACGCCGGCGAATCGCGTCTCATAGGCGGCGGCGTCCTCCAGGCTGTAGGCCGGCCGAACGTCGATCCGGTCGAGCGAGCGTTCAGCCATGGCGGAGTTTCCACACCGGCACGCGGGCGTCGGCCGCCTTCTGATAGGGCTTCGGATAGAGCGCCAGCAGCTTGTTCAGCGTCGGCCCGTCGATCGGCGCCTGGGGTGCGAAGCTGTCGAAGCCGCAGCGGCGCATATGCGGGATCTGATCGACCAGCACGTCGCCCGCCGCGCGCAGCTCGCCCTCGAACCCCGCCTCGCGCAGGATACGCGCCGCCGAATAGCCGCGGCCGTCGCGAAAGGTCGGAAAGCTGATTTCGACCAGCCCGATCTGTCCCAGATGGGGCAGGAGTTCACGCGCGTCGTCGCCCGCCTCGAGCCGGACGGCGGTGGCATTGGTCTGGCCCAGGAACGCGTCGAGCGTCACCGCGGGTTCGTCATGCACGATGTCGTCGCGAAACCGCAGCAGCGTGGCGCCCGCGTCGGTATTCACGGTGATCGGATCAACCATAGATGGCTTCCTTGAACGGCTGCATACCCACACGGCGATAGGTGTCGAGGAAGCGTTCACCGCCCTCGCGCAATTCGACATAGCGGTCGGTCACCCGCTCGATCGCGTCGACCACGCCGTCCTCGTCAAAGCCGGGGCCGGTGATCTTGCCGAGCGAGACGTCCTCCGCGCCCGATCCGCCGAGCAGCAGCTGGTAATTCTCGGTGCCTTTCTTATCGACGCCCAGGATGCCGATATGCCCGGCATGATGGTGGCCGCAGGCGTTGATGCAGCCCGAGATCTTCAGCTTCAACTCGCCCAGCTCGCGCTGCCGACCGGCGAAACGCTCGCCGATCTTCTGCGCCAGCGGGATGGAGCGCGCATTGGCCAAACTGCAATAATCGAGGCCGGGGCAGGCGATGATGTCCGAGATCAGGTCGAGATTGGCCTCGGCCAGCCCGGCATCGCGAAGCGCGGTCCAGATGGCGTAGAGGTCGGCCTTGCGGACATGCGGCAGGACGATGTTCTGGGCGTGGGTGACGCGCAGTTCGTCATGGCCGTAACGCTCGGCCAGGTCCGCCATCAGGTCGATCTGGTCGGCGGACGCGTCGCCGGGGATGCCGCCGATCGGCTTCAGGCTGATCGTGACGATGGCGTGGCCGGGTTGCTTGTGGCCCGCGACATTCTGGTCGAGCCAGACGGCGAAATCGGGGTCCGAGCGATCGACCGTGTCTGGCGCGTCCCTGGCGAAATCGGGGCCCCCGAACATGGCGGTGATCCGCGCCAGCTCGGCGACCGGCGGGTCGATGCCCAGATCGCGGATCGCGGCGAACTCCGCCTCCACCTGTTCGCGATAGGCTTCGACGCCGATCTCGTGCAGCAGGATCTTGATCCGCGCCTTGTAGATATTATCGCGGCGGCCATAGCGGTTGTAGACGCGCAGGCACGCTTCCAGATAGCTCATGAGGTGGTCGGCGGTGATGAAGTCCTTCACCTCGTGCGCGATCATCGGGGTACGGCCCATGCCACCGCCGACGAAGATCTTCGCGCCCAGCACGCCGTCCCGCTCCAGGAGCTGGATACCGATGTCATGCAGCCGCATCGCCGCACGGTCGTCGTCGGCGGCGATCACCGCGATCTTGAACTTGCGCGGCAGGTAGGTGAATTCCGGATGGAAGGTCGACCATTGCCGGATCAGCTCGGCCCAGGGGCGCGGGTCGGCGACCTCATCGGCCGCCGCGCCCGCGAACTGGTCGGACGAGATGTTGCGGATGCAATTGCCCGAGGTCTGGATGGCGTGCATCTGCACCGTCGCCAGCTCGGCCAGGATGTCGGGTGCATCGGCCAGCTTGATCCAGTTATACTGGATGTTCTGGCGCGTGGTGAAATGGCCGTACCCACGGTCGTACTTGCGCGCGATATGGCCCAGCATCCGCATCTGGCGGCTGTCCAGCGTGCCATAGGGCACCGCGACGCGCAGCATGTAGGCGTGAAGTTGCAGATACAGGCCGTTCATCAGCCGCAGCGGCTTGAACTGATCCTCGGTCATCGCGCCCGACAGGCGACGGCTCACCTGATCGCGAAACTCCTCGACACGGGCATCGACGATGTTCTGGTCATATTCGTCGTAAACGTACATGCGCTATTCTTTCAAATGACCCAGGCGCCGGCATCCGCATCGGCGGGCTTGAGCGTCAGGTCGGGGCGCACCGTCGGGCCGAGCGCGCGGATGCGGTCCTTGATATGGGCCGGGCGAGGGCCCTGTTCGGTGGCCTCGGCGTCGATCAGATACGGGACGTTGACCCGGCGCGCGCCTTCCTCGGCGCGCAAGGTCGCTTCGCCGGTCGCGCCGACATCGGCCGCATCCTCGATATGACGCGACCAGTCGCGCCCCGTCCACCAGACGACGTCACCGGTCGCCAGATCATTGCCGGTCAGCAGCTTCATGCGTTCATCCCTTCCGCCACACGGGCCCAACGCGCCAGCTTGTCCTCGGCATCCGACAACAGCACGACCTCTCCGACGACGATGATCGCCGGGCTCTGCACCTTTTCGCGCTCGACCATCGGACCAAGATCGGCGAGCAGCGTGCGCACCGCCCGGTGCCCTTCCAGCGTGCCGCGTTCCAGTACCGCGACCGGCATGTCGGGCGCGACGCCGTCCGCCATCAACTTGTCGGCGATGCCGTTCGCGGTCGCCACGCCCATATAGATGACGAGCGTGCGCCCCTGTCCGGCGAGGCCAGACCAGTCCTGATCGGTCAGCCCCTTGCACTGCCCGGCGACGAAGGACACCGCCGAGGCGTGGTCGCGGTGGGTCAGCGGCAACATCGCCTCCGCCGCGCAGCCGAGCGCCGCCGAAACGCCGGGAATGACCTCGACCCTCAGGCCCGCCGCGCGTACCGCCTCGACCTCCTCGCCGCCGCGCCCGAAGATGAACGGGTCGCCGCCCTTCAGTCGAACGACGATCGCGCCGGTCTTCACATGCGCGACGATCAGCGCGTTGATCGCGTCCTGTGACAGGGTATGCCGCGCGCGCCGCTTGGCGACCGAGATGCGCTGTGCCTCCGCGGGCGCGATGTCGAGGACGCGGGGGTCGATCAGCCCGTCATGCACCACGACATCGGCGTTCTTCAGCGCCTCGACCGCCCGCACGGTCAGCAGCCCCGGATCACCGGGTCCGGCACCGACAAGGATCACGCGGCCGCGCGCGGCGGGGTCGAGAAGGCTAGCCATGTCCAACAGATGATCGTCCCGCCCGGCGTCCACAACCGAGCGATCCTTGGGGCGGGGGTAGATCAGCTTTCGGGACGGACGCCGACCGCGATCGTCGCCGCGGCCTCCGCCACCTCCGCGCTGGCCACGGGATAGGCGCAGTAATCGGCGGCGTAATAGGCGCTGGGGCGGTGATTGCCCGAGAAGCCGATCCCTCCGAAAGGTGCGCTGGAGGCGGCGCCGTTGGTCGGGCGGTTCCAGTTGACGATGCCGGCGCGGATGCCGGCCCAGAACGCGTCATAGCGTTCGCGCGACGGGCTGATCAGCGAGGCGGACAGGCCATAGCGGGTGGCGTTCGCCTGGCGCAGGGCATCCCCGAAGTCCCGAGCGCGGGAGACTTGCAGGACCGGGCCGAACAGTTCGTCATCGGGGCGGTCGGCGACGTTCGTCACGTCGAGGATCGCGGGTGTCAGGAACGGCAGGTTCGGGCTGCGACGTTCCAGCGGGCGGATCGCGCTGGCCCCGGCGGCGACAAGGTCCGCGACGCGCGCCAGCAGCTGATCGGCCGCGTCATTGTCGATCACCGGTCCCATGAACGGCGCCGGTTCGTCATGTGGCGCGCCGACGATGATCCGGTCGGTCAGCCGGGTCAGCGTGGCGATCAGCGGCTCGTACAGTCGA
Organism: Sphingomonas sp. Leaf21; assembly: GCF_916858675.1. Classification (GTDB taxonomy): domain Bacteria; phylum Pseudomonadota; class Alphaproteobacteria; order Sphingomonadales; family Sphingomonadaceae; genus Sphingomonas. The sequence goes on along the minus strand of NZ_CAKASM010000017.1, from coordinate 29,971 downwards.
TCCTCGACGATCAGCCGCCGTCCCGCCGTGCAGCGCTGTCCGGCGGTGGTATAGGCCGACTGGACGATCAGTGCGGCGGCGGTGTCGAGGTCGGGTTCGTCCCAGACGATCAGCGGGTTGTTCCCGCCCATCTCGAGCGCCAGGATCTTCTCGGGCCGCTCGGCGAACTGGCGGTTGAGCGCGATGCCGGTGCGTGCCGATCCCGTGAAGAGCAGCCCGTCGATGTCGTCATGCCCGGCCAGCGCGCGGCCCTGATCGGGGCCACCGATCAACAGCCGGACGACGCCCTCGGGAACCCCCGCCGCATGATAGCATTCGACGAGGAACGCCCCCGTCGCGGGCGTCTTCTCGGACGGCTTGAACACCACCGCATTGCCCGCCAGCAGCGCGGGGACGATGTGGCCGTTGGGCAGATGCGCGGGGAAGTTATAGGGCCCCAGCACCGCCACCACCCCGTGCGGACGGTGGCGCAACGCCATCTGCCCGCCACCGGGTTGATCGCTGGCGCGCTCGCCCGCGCGTTCGGCTTGCGCGGTGATCGAGATGGCGACCTTGGCGATGACGGTATCGACCTCGGTCCTGGCTTCCCACAGCGGCTTGCCCGTCTCGCGCGCGATCAGGTCGGCGAAGGGTTCGGCCCGCTCGCGAACGATCTCGGCGAAGCGGCGGAGCATGGCGGTTCGCTCGGCGAGCGGGGTCGCGGCCCAGGCGTCCCAGGCGTCTCGCGCGGCGGCGACGTCCCGGTTGGCGTCGCCCACGGGGAGTTCGGTGAGCAGCGCGCCGGTGGCGGGTTCGAAGGTCGACAGCATCTCGGTCATGGGGTGAGGCTAGGCCGCCGCATCGGGGTCGGCAAGCGCGGCGCCCATGGCGCGTACCCGTGCGATCTTGTCGTGGAGCATCGACCAGTCGTCATCCTCTGCGATCGGCGCCCAGATCGCCTCGACCTCATCGATCAGCATCGATTCGGGCTCGCCGCGCCAATAGCCATGATCCCGCGCGCGGCGGGGCGTATAGGGCTCGATCAGGTCGCGAAGCTCGTTCCACGTCTCGTCGTAGCTTTCGGGCACCTGTCCGCCGAACAGGTCGAAATAGACGCGATCGATCCCGGCCTGCGACGTGCGCAAGGCCCGTTCGAAGGTCTGGACCAGCGCGCGGTCCTCGGTTCCGCCGCGCGGGGTCAGGCCCAGCCGCCACAGGATCGCGGTGACGATCTCCGCCTGATAGGTCGTCGCGAACCCTTCCAGCGCGGCGATCAGCGGATCGCTCTCCGCGATCAGGCGCAGGCTGGAGGCGAGCTGCATGACGTCCCACTGGATCGCGTCCGGCTGCCGCGCGAGCGCATAGAGGCCCGTCTGGTCGAAATAGGCGGCGGTGAACTCGGGATCCCATTTCGGCGCGAACCGCCACGGGCCATAGTCGAAGCTTTCGCCCGTCACGTTGATATTGTCCGAATTGAGTACGCCATGGACGAACCCGGCGGCCATGTAGCGCGCGGCGAGCGTCGCGGTTCGCTGCGCCACCAGGGTGAGCAGTCGGACGGGATCGTCGGACTCCTCGGCGTAGAAATGCCGCAGCACATAGGTGACCAGCCGCTTCATCCCCGCCTCGTCCCGCTCGAAGGCGAGCCGCTGGAAGCTGCCGATGCGGATATGGCCATGGCTCATCCGCACCATCACGGCGGAGCGGGTGGGGGAGGGCTCGTCGCCCCGATGAAGCGCCTCGCCCGTCTCGATCAGCGACAAGGTGCGCGACGTGGGGACATTCAGAGCCTCCAGCATCTCGGTCGCCAGGATTTCGCGGACGCCACCCTTCAGGGTCAGGCGACCGTCGCCGAAGCGGCTATAGGGGGTCTGGCCAGACCCCTTGGTGCCGAGTTCGAGCAAGCGGCCGTCGGTCGCCAGCATCTGCGCGAAGGTGAAGCCGCGCCCGTCGCCGAGGTCCGCGTTATACTGGCGGAACTGATGCCCGTGATAGCGCAGCGCCATCGGACCGGGCAGGGTGCCGGGCAGCGGCTGGAACCGCCCGAGATGCGCCGTCCATTCCGCGTCGCTCAGCGTCTCCAGCCCGATCTCGGCGGCGGCGCGATCGTTGCGGAAGCGGAGAATCGTTTGTGGGAAATCCGCCGCCTCCACCGGATCGGCTAGGAAATCCGCGACCTCGGTCAGGGCGGTCGACGGGCGATAGGCTTGCGGGGAAAGGGGCATACCGCGATATGGAGGCGGCACCGGAGGACCTTCAAGCATGACTCCTCATGAGAATCGATATTGGTGGTCGAAAGACGGCCTGCGGCTCCATGCGCGCGATTATCCGGGATCGGATGCGCTGCCCCCCATCATCTGCCTGCCCGGCCTGACCCGGAACGCCCGCGACTTCGAGGGGCTGGCGGATGCGCTGGGCGGACGCGCGCGGCTGATCGCGGTCAGTTTCCGGGGGCGGGGCGAAAGCGCCTATGCCAAGGATCCGATGACCTATGTCCCGCTGACCTATGTCCAGGATGTCGACGCGATGCTGGAGGAGCTGGGCATCACCCGGTTCGTCGCGGTCGGCACCTCGCTGGGCGGGATCGTGACGATGGTGCTGGCGGCGACGGCGCGCGGGCGGCTGGCGGGCGCGGTGCTCAACGATATCGGGCCGGAGATCGAGGCGGCCGGGCTGGCGCGGATCCGCGGCTATGTCGGCAAGGGGCAGAGCTTTCCGTCCTGGCTCCACGCCGCGCGCTGCCTTCAGGAGACCAATGCGGACGTCTATCCCGACTGGGGGATCGAGGACTGGCTGGCCATGGCCAAGCGCACCCACCGGCTGACAAGCGCGGGCAGGATCGTGCTCGATTACGATCTCAAGATCGCCGAGCCGTTCCGCGTACCCAATGCCGAGGCTGGCCCCGATATGTGGGCGGCACTCGACGCGCTGAACGGCGTGCCGACGCTGGTCGTGCGGGGCGAGCGCTCGGATATCCTGAGCGCCGCCGTCGCCGAGCGGATGGTGCAGGTGTTGTCACCGTCCGAGCTGGTGACCGTGCCGCATGTCGGCCACACGCCGCTGCTGACCGAGCCGGAGGCGCTGGCGGGGATCGGGCGTCTGCTCGACCGCGTGGCGAGCTAGCGGACTGGCATCCAGCCATACCGCTCTTCCCTCGCCCCTCGCAGAGGGGAGAGGGTTGCGCAGACTTGGTCTTTGCCGAGGCAAAGGCCTAGTCGGAGCTGGGTGAGGGGTGATGCCCGCGGACGCGGGCGCGAGCCGTTCGGCTCGCTCGACCCCTCACCCAAGCTGCGCTAGCCAGCACGCTGGCAAGCTTCGCTAACCCTCTCCCCTGTCCAGGGGAGAGGGAAAAGGCGGATCGTCACGAGCCAGGAAATAACGCTCCGGCGGTTTCCATTGCCGCCGCCGCCCGTTAATCCGGCACCCATGGCCCGACCGCTCAACATCCTCCACCTCCACTCCTCCTTCTCGCTGGGCGGCAAGGAGGCGCGGGCGGTGGCGTTGATGAATGCGTTCGGCGATGCGGCCAAGCATAGCATCGTCTCGGCGATGCCCGACGAACTGGGTGCGCGCGCGTCGATCGCCAAGGGCATACGCTACGAGATCGCACAGGATGCGCCGCCGCTGACCGGCAAGCCCTCGGTCAAGCGCTATGAGGCGATCGCGGCCTATATGCGTCGCTTCGACCTGGTGCTAACCTATAATTGGGGTGCGATCGACGGGGTGATGGCGCGGCGCGTCTATCCCAAGGGCGCACCGCCGCTGGTCCATCACGAGGACGGGTTCAACGCCGACGAGGCGCGCGGGCTGAAGCTGGAGCGCAACATCTATCGCCGCATCGCCCTGTCGGCGGCGGATGCGCTGGCGGTGCCGAGCCACGTGCTGGAGCGCATCGCGCTTGGCACCTGGAAGCAGCCCGCCGAGCGGGTTCACCGTATTCCCAACGGCATCGCGACCGAACTCTATGCGCGCGATCCCGAACCGACCGCCATTCCGGGATTCGTGCGCCAGCCCAGGGAGATCGTCGTCGGCGTGCTGGCGGGCCTACGTCCGGTCAAGAACCTGCCGATGCTGGTCCGCGCGATGGGTGGGATCCCGGGGCGTTTCCGGCTGGTCATCGTCGGCGAGGGGCCCGAGCGCGCGACGATCGAGCAGGCCGCCGCCGCGATGGGCATCGCCGACCGACTGGTCATGCCCGGCTTCCTCGAACGCCCCTATCGATTCATCCGGCATTTCGACATCGTCGCCCTGTCGTCGCTGTCCGAACAGGCGCCGATCTCGGTGCTGGAGGGTATGGCGGCGGGGCTGCCGATCGCATCGCTGCCGGTGGGCGATGTCCGGTCGATGGTGTCGGAGGCCAATCGCCAGTTCATCGCGGACGCGCCCAACGAGGTTCGCCTGCGCGACGTGATCCAGGCGCTGATCGCCCACCCCGAGCTTCGCGCCCAGGCGGGTGCCGCCAACCAGGCCCGCGCGCGCGCCGAATTCGACCAGAGCCAGATGGTCGCCCGCTATAAGGCCCTGTACGAACAGGTCCTCGGGCGACCGGGCGCGCTCGGCTGACCCGGCGCTCATCGGCGCTCATCCGGCGCTCACCGGCACGGGGGCGTGCCTTTAATTCGCGCTCGCATAGCGTTCCCAACACGCTATATGAGACCCTTTCGGACCAGAAGGGTAAGACGTGTTCAAAGGCTTGAGCCCCATCCTGTATAACGGCCGCGAGGTTTGGCCGCTGATCGAAGGGGGCAAGGGTGTCGCCGCGACCAATCACGCCTCGGCGGGGGCCTGGGCGGCGGCTGGCGGCGTCGGCACCGTGTCCGCGGTCAATGCCGACAGCTACGATGCCGAGGGCAAGATCATTCCCCAGATCTACCGCGCGCTGACCCGGCGCGAGCGGCACGAGGAGCTGATCGAATACGCCATCGAGGGCGCGGTCCAGCAGGTGAAGCGCGCCTGGGACATCGCCGGTGGCAAGGGCGCGATCAACATCAACGTGCTGTGGGAAATGGGTGGCGCGCAGCGGGTTCTGGAAGGCGTGCTGTCACGCACCAAGGGTCTGGTCGCTGGCGTCACCTGCGGCGCGGGTATGCCTTACAAGCTGTCCGAGATCGCGGCGCATCACGAGGTCAGCTATCTGCCGATCGTCTCCTCCGGCCGCGCCTTCCGCGCGCTGTGGAAGCGCGCCTATTCGAAGGCGGCGGAGTGGCTGGCGGCGGTGGTCTATGAGGATCCCTGGCTGGCCGGCGGCCATAACGGCCTGTCCAACGCCGAGGACCCGCTGGCGCCGCAGGATCCCTATCCGCGCGTCAAGGCGCTGCGCGACACGATGCGCGAGGGCGGCATTTCGGACGACGTGCCGATCGTGATGGCGGGCGGCGTCTGGTACTTGCGCGACTGGAACGACTGGATCGACAATCCCGAGCTGGGCAAGATCGCCTTCCAGTTCGGTACGCGCCCGTTGCTCACCCAGGAAAGCCCGATCCCCGAGGATTGGAAGCAGCGGCTGATGACGATCGAGGAGGGCGACGTCCTGCTCCATCGTTTCTCGCCGACCGGCTTTTATTCGAGTGCGGTGCGCAATCCTTTCCTGCGCAATCTCGAAGCGCGCTCGGAACGCCAGATCGCCTTTTCGACGCAGGAGGCGGGCGACCATGTCTTCCAGCTCGACGTCGGCGTGAAGGGCAAGAATTTCTGGGTGACCAAGGGCGACCTGCTGCGCGCGCGCGAATGGTTCGGCGGCGGCTTCACGATGGCGTTGAAGACCCCGGACAACACGCTGGTCTTCGTCACGCCGGAGGAGGCGAAGGAGATCCGCAAGGATCAGGCCGACTGCATGGGCTGCCTGTCGCAGTGCCTGTTCTCGAGCTGGGCGGACAGCGAGACCAACTCGACCGGTCGCCTGGCCGACCCGCGCAGCTTCTGTATCCAGAAGACGTTGCAGGAGATCGCGCATGGCGGCGATGTCGAGCAGAACCTGATGTTCGCAGGCCACGCCGCCTATAACTTCAAGCGCGATCCGTTCTACTCGAACGGGTTCGTGCCGACGGTGAAGCAACTGGTCGACCGGATCCTGACCGGGGACTGATCGTCGATCGCGGTTGATGGAAAAGGGGCCCTCCTGCGATGCGGGAGGGCCCCTTTTTCGTTCAGTCGGCGACGGTGCCGACCACCGCGCCAGCGGTGCCGCCGACCGCTGCGCCCTTCTGGACGCTACCGCCGGTCGCCGCCGCGACACCGGCGCCACCCGCGCCACCGATCGCGGCGCCCTTCAGCGTCGAGCAAGCCGACATGGAGACGGCGGCTGCAGCGAGCGTGAACGTAATGGCCAGCTTTTTCATGGGGGTTAGCTCCTGTTGAATGACAGGGTGGGGAATGCCGCGGCCACCGTCCGGGTTCCGCATCGCAACATTTTGACATGGGTCGGCAGGGGGGATTCGCAGCCAGGTTGTATCGCGTCGCGGTTGATCCCGTCTGTCGGCTGTGTCAGGCGATGGTCATGCAGCCAGAAACTCGTGCGATCGTCGCCGCCGCCTCCCACGCCTTCGTAACCGGCAGGAAAGTCGCCGGAATTTATGACCAGACGGCGGATCGTCACCTGCTGATCGCCGCGGAGGCGCGGGGCGAGCATTTGCAGGGGCTCGACGGTGACCGGAACGTCAAGTTCGGCGGCACGCTGCCCGAACTGCGCGAGACCGGCAGCGGGGCGGCGATCTATATGGAGGTCGGCGAGGACGGCGCGAAGGGCTTCGACCGGAGCACATCCGGCCACTTCACGTGCCGGATCGAGGATCAGGTCGCCCAGCTATACGATCATGCCATCGGCGCCTGGTTCAGCTATGTCGTCCAACCGGTGGCGTGATCGGCCGATACCGGCCATCCGGGCATAGCGTTACAGCCACCCCTCCAGGACTTGGTCCGGCGGACGGTGGCCGTCGGCCCAGCTTCGGATATTGGCGATGACCCGCTCGCCCGCCGCGACGCGGCCCTCCAGCGTCGCCGATCCCATATGCGGGGTCATCACGACATTGGGCAGCGCGAGCAGGCGCGGGTCGATCTCGGGCTCATGCCGCCAGACGTCGAGCCCGGCGCCCGCCAGCCGTCCGCCCTCCAGCGCATCGACCATCGCCTCCTCGTCGACGATCCCGCCCCGGCTGGCGTTGATGAGATAGACATGGGGGCGCATCAGCGCGATGCGGCGGCGGTCGAGCAGGTCGTGGCTGTCGGCGTTGAGCGGCGTATGGATCGACACGATGTCGACGGTGGCGAGCATCGCGTCGAGGTCGTCATACCAGGTCGCCCCCAGGTCCTGCTCGATGCTGGCGGGCAGGCGGCGGCGATTATGGTAGTGGATCGACAGGCCGAACGCCTTCGCGCGCCGCGCCACCGCCTGGCCGATCCGACCCATGCCGACGATGCCCAGTGCCTTGCCGCCGATCCGGTGGCCCAGCATCCCGCCGGGGCTCCACCCCCTCCACGCGCCCGAGCGGACCAGCTTCTCGCCTTCGGCCAGGCGGCGCGGCACCGACAGGATCAGCGCCATCGTCATGTCGGCGGTATCCTCGGTCAGCACCCCCGGCGTGTTGGTCACCAATATGCCGCGCGCGCGCGCGGCCTTCAGGTCGATATGGTTTATGCCGGCGCCGAAATTGGCGATCAGCTTCAGCCGGGGCCCCGCCTGGCCGATCAGTTCGGCATCGATCGCGTCGGTGACGGTGGGGACCAGCACGTCGCAGTCCGCCATCGCGGTCGCCAGCGCCGCGCGGCTCATCTTCTCGTCGCTGCGATTGAAGCGGCTGTCGAACAGCGCGGCCATCCGGTCCATGATCGGATCGGGCAGTTCGCGGGTGACGACCACCCTGGGGTTCAGGCAGCGGCGCGGATCGACCATGACGACCGGATTGCGGCAAGCCCGCCGGTCCGTCAACCGGCGATGCGGTCAGCCATGTCTTGAAGCGTCCCCCCGCATCGGCGTAGAGCCGGACGGGAGTGGGCAAACAGAAGGAAACGGGATGCGCAGGTCCAGAATGGGACTGGCTTTGGTGGCGATGCTGCTATCGGCGGGTCCGGTCGCGTCCAGCGCGCACGCCGCATCCGAAAAGCGGGCCATGCCCTATTATGGCTCGATCGGGGCGTCGGTGGCGCGTATGCGAACCGGCCCTGCGCGCGCCTATCCCGCCAGCTGGACCTATCGCCGGGCCGACCTGCCGGTGAAGATCGTCGCGGCGTTCAAGGAATGGCGCAAGGTCCAGGATCCCGATGGGACCGAGGGCTGGATGCTGGCGGTCCTGCTGCGCAACACCCGAACCGCGATCGTGCGCGGCACCGAACCGCTGCCGATGCGGACGGCGCCGAACGAGACGGCCAAGACCTTGTGGCGCGCCGAGCCGGGCGTGGTCGGCCGACTGAGCGAATGCAATGGCGGCTGGTGCCGACTGGATGTGAAGGGGCAGGCGGGCTTCGTGCCGGTCGGCGGGATCTGGGGCGTCGAGCCGGGTGAGACGGTGCCCTAATTCGCGGCACGCCCGTCCCGCAGGCGGGGGGAGGCCTGTTTCTCCCCTCCCGCAGGCGGCAGGGCCCCATTTGTTTCTCCCCTCCCGCAGGCGGGAGGGGCCCCTTCTTCTCCCCTCCCGCAGGCGGGAGGGGTTGGGGGAGGGCAGGAAGTCTCACCGAGACCATCGCGCGTGGCTTTCCCTCCCCCATCCCCTCCCGCAAGCGGGAGGGGCGTGCCAGGACTTTCGGGAACGTCCCGGAAATCGCGGGCGTCAACCCTTACAGCAGCTCCACCGCCATCGCGGTCGCCTCGCCGCCGCCGATGCAGAGCGATGCCATGCCGCGCTTCGCACCCTTGCTCTCCAGTGCGGACAGCAGCGTCGCCAGCACCCGCGCCCCGCTCGCGCCGATCGGGTGGCCCAGCGCGCAGGCGCCGCCATGGACGTTCAGCCGTTCGTGCGACAGGCCCATATCGTGCATCGCGATCATCGCGACCGCCGCGAACGCCTCGTTCACCTCGTACAGGTCGGCGTCATTGGTCGACCAGCCCGCGCGGTCCAGCGCCTTGCGCATCGCGAAGACGGGCGCCGTGGTGAAGCGGGCGGGGGCATGGGCGTGCGCCGCATGGGCAACGACGCGCGCGATCGGGGTCAGGCCCAGCCGCTCGGCGACGCTCATGCGCGTCATCACCAGCGCGGCCGCACCGTCCGAGATGGACGACGCGTTGGCCGCCGTGATCGTGCCGTCCTTGGAGAAGGCCGGTTTCAGCGTCGGAATCTTGGCGGCGTCGCCCTTGGCGGGCTGTTCGTCGAGGGCGATCCGCTCCTCGCCCTTGCGGGTCTTGACCGTCACCGGCACGATCTCGCGATCGAACGCGCCAGAGGCTTGCGCCGCCTTGGCGCGCTCCAGAGAGGCGATGGCGAAATCATCCTGCGCGCCGCGCGTGAACTGATAGTCCTGCGCCGCTTCCTCGGCGAAATGACCCATCAGCCGCCCGCGCTCATAGGCGTCCTCGAGCCCGTCGAGGAACATATGGTCATACAGCGTATCATGGCCGATCCGCGCGCCGCCGCGATGCTTCTGGCTGAGATAGGGGGCGTTGGTCATGCTCTCCATGCCGCCCGCGACGATCATGTCGGCGGAGCCCGCCGCCAGCGCCTCGGCCGCCATGATCGCGGCCTGCATCCCCGATCCGCACATCTTGTTGACCGTCGTCGCCTCGACATGCTCGCCCAGCCCGGCGAAGATCGCCGCCTGCCGCGCGGGTGCCTGGCCGAGCCCGGCGGGCAGGACGCAGCCCATATGGATTCGCTCGATCGCGGCGGCGTCGACGCTCGCGCGTTCGACCGCGCCCTTGACCGCCGCGGCGCCCAGTTGGGTCGCGGACAGGCCGGACAGGCTGCCCTGGAACGACCCCATCGGGGTGCGGGCATAGGACAGGATGACGATGGGATCCGTCATGACGGCATACTCTCCAGATCTGGTTTTCGCGTATTCGCTTTGGCGCGGCCTTAATCCTTTTGACCGTGGCGCGCAAAGGGGCACGCCGCTAGGACGCGGAGCATGACGTTCGGTGCCGCATCGGTGACATGGGCCGCGATCTACGGACTGGCGGGCGCGCTGGCGGGATCGTTCGTCGCGGCGCTGGTGCTTCGCTGGCTGGACGATCGATCGGTGCTGCGGGGACGCTCGGCCTGTGACGGCTGTGGCAAGACGCTTCGCGTCTGGGAACTGGTGCCGATCGTCAGTGCGCTCGCCCTGCGCGGTCGGTGCGCGCGGTGCGGGGCGCGGATCGATCCCGTCCATCGCCGGATCGAGCTTCTCGGTGCGCTTGTCGGCCTGTCGGCAGGCTGGGTCGCGGGGCCGGAGGGGTGGACGGGCGCGCTGTTCGGCTGGACCCTGCTCGCGCTCGGCGCGCTCGATGCGCTGGCGCTGTGGTTGCCGGACCGGCTGACGGCGTGGCTGGCGGTTAGTGGGCTGGCAACCGGCGCGCTGGGGTTCGCGCCGCTGCTTGGCGATCGGATCGTCGGCGGAATGGCGGGCTTCGGACTGCTCTGGGCGATCGCGACCGGCTATCGCCACATCCGGGGGCGCGAGGGCATGGGCGGCGGCGATCCCAAGCTGTTCGGCGCGATCGGGCTGTGGCTGGGCTGGCCTATGCTGCCGGGGGTGCTGCTCGCCGCGTGCGTGGTCGGTCTGGGCTATGTGCTGGTGCGCCGGATGTCGGGCGGCCGGGTCGCGGCGGACGATATGGTGCCGCTGGGCCTGTTGCTGGCGGTCGCGGCTTACCCGTGTTGGGTGTTGATGATAGCATCGGGCGCATGATGCTTTCGTCCATCCTCGCATTGGCGCTGATGCCGGCGCAGGCCGTGCCGCCCGCCACCGCCCCGGCGCTGGGCACGTTGCCCCGACAGCAACTGCCCGAACGCGGCTGTGCCGCCTATCTGTGGACCGTGCAGGACCAGCGCTTCGTCGCGATGGTGGAGCCGACGCGGTTGCGCCTGTCCATCGACGGAAAGGCGATCGATCTCGCCGCGACGCAGGCCGATGGCGGCGGCGCGCTGGGGCTGGCGAGCACCACCCGCTATGCCGGGGGCGGGGTAACGGCGACGCTGACCATGACCATCGCCCAGCGCGAGACGTTGCAGGACGGCGCGATCGTCTCCGACGCGAGCCTCAGCCTCGCCCGCGCGGGACAGGACGAGGTCGTCGTGCCGGTCGGCGGGCTGGTCGGCTGCGCGCCTGTCGCCCGTCCCTGACACGCAATGCTTTGCGGTGGCGGATGCGCTCGGCTTGCCGCAAAATCACGGAACCCCCACTGACCTTTCGACGTTAGGGAAGCGCTGGGGGATCGATCCGAACGACGGAAGACCTTTACGCGGAAAGGGGTTTTTTACGGCGTGGCGGGACGGAACGGCAGACACACCTGGCTCGCGGTCGCGCTGATTGCTCCCACTTTCCTGTCATCCCCGGCAACGGCGCAGCTCGCGAAGCCCGGCACCGCGCCCGCGCAGGGGCCCAGCGTGCCGCAGGATCAGCGTGACGGAACGGCCGATCCGCAGGGCAACGCCCCGATCCTGCCCGACGCCCAGTTCAACGCCGCACTCCCTCCTCTGAGCGGCGACATCAACGCACCGCTCGAGCCAATGTCGACCATGTCGACGAACCAGCCGAAGGCGCAGACGATCCCGACGCCGCAGGCCGCCCCGCCGCTGCCCCAGGCGCAGACCGCAGAGCCGCTGGCGACCGGCGAGGCGATCGGCCCGGTCGCGCCCGAGGATCCGCAACTCGCCCAGCCGCTGACCCCGCTCGGCAGCTTCGATTCGACGCCGCTTCAGCTCGCCGCCGATCCGAAGGGCGAGCGCGCGCCGGAGATCCGGTACGATATGGAGGTTCGCGGGCTGGCCGAACTGAAGCTGGACGACGAGTTCAAGGGCCTGTCATCGCTGCGCGAAGGCAAGGGCAAGGCCGCCAATGCGACCCAGGTGTCGGCGCGCGCGCGCGAGGACGAACAGCTTGCCATCCGCCTGATGAAGTCGCTCGGCTATTACGACGCCACCGCCGTCTCGACGCTCCAGCGCGAGGGCGCGGGCGAAGGCGAGACGGGGCGCTTGAAGGTATTGCTGACCGCGACGCCGGGGCGGCTCTACCGCCTGTCCTCGGTCACCGTGAACGCGCAGCCCACGACCCCGCCCGACCTGGTCCGCAACAACCTGCCGATCAAGGTCGGTGACCCGATCGAGGCGGCGCGGATCGAGGGGGCGGAGGCCAATGTCAGCCTGGTCCTTCCCCAGCGCGGCTATCCTTTCGTCAAGGTCGGCGACCGCGACATCCTGCTGGAGGATCAGGGGCCGGAGCCGGTCGGAGCCTATACGCTGCCGGTCGATACGGGACCGCGTTCGTCCTTCGGCAAGCTGACCACGATCGGCGACCAGGTCTTCGACCTCGACCATCTGAACATCTTCCCGCGCTTCGACGAGGGGGAGCTGTACGATTCGCGGCTGACCGACGATCTGCGCAACGCGCTGGTCGCGACCGGACTGTTCAACGGCATCGCGGTCGAGCCCAAGCGGACCGGTCGGATCAACGCCGACGGCACTGAAGCCATCGATCTCCAGGTGACGCAGACCAAGGGGAAGAGTCGCACGCTGTCGGGCGAGGGCGGCTATTCGACCGGCCAGGGCGTCCGCCTGCAGGGCAGCTTCACCAACCGCAACGCCTTCCCCGACGAAGGCGCGCTGATCGCCTCGGTGATCGCGGGTACGCAGGAACAGGGCGTGAGCGGCACCTTCCGTCGTTCCAACGCCGGGCAGCGCGACCGGACCTTCCAGGTCATCGCCTCGGCCAGCCATCAGAATTACGACGCGTTCGACGCGTTTATCGGCACCGTCGCCTTCCGCTGGAGCTACGACTCGACGCCGATCTGGCAGAAGAAGTTCACCTATGCGTTCGGTGGCGAGCTGACCGGCACCAACGAAAGCGTCTATGATTTCGCGCGTGGCGAACGGGTGCGCGCCACCTATGGCATCGCCGCCATTCCGGGGCAGGTGGTATTCGACCAGTCCAACGATCTGCTCAACCCGACCCGCGGTTACCGCCTGAAGCTCAACCTCAGCCCCGAAACCTCGGTGCGCGGCGCGGTGCAGCCCTATGCGCGGACGATGATCGAGGGAACCTTCTATTATCCCTTCAACGACAGCCTGGTGATCGCGGGGCGTGCGCGCGCGGGTGCGATCTTCGGCATCGACCGTGACGATCTGGCGCCCTCGCGGCGCTATTACGGCGGCGGCGGCGGGTCGGTGCGCGGCTATGGCTTCCAGCGGCTCGGGCCGTTCGATCCGCAGGGCAATCCGGTCGGCGGTCGCAGCCTGAACGAATTCGCGCTGGAGGCGCGCTATCGTTTCGGCAATTTCGGCATCGTGCCGTTCGTCGATGCGGGCAACAGCTATGCGAGCACGCTGCCCACCGGTCAGGATCTGCGCTTCGGTGCGGGCATCGGCGGGCGATTCTACACCAATTTCGGGCCGCTGCGCGTCGACGTCGCGACGCCGCTGAACCCGCGTCCGGGTGACGGCAAGGTGGCCCTGTATATCTCGATCGGGCAGGCCTTCTGATGGCGGACGAACAGACCATGGCGCCCGAACCCGAAGTCCCGGCGACCCGGACCGTGGTCGTCCGCCGCCCGCTGTGGCAACGCATCCTGAAGTGGATCGGCATCGTCCTGCTGGGCCTCGTGCTGCTGGTCGGCGCGATCCTGCTGGGGATCAACACCGATCCGGGTCGGCGCTTCGTCGCGAACCAGCTTGGCGGCTACACCACCGCGTCGGGCCTGAATATCCGGGTGGGGCGTATCGAGGGCTCTCTCTATGGCCGGATGAGCCTGGTCGACCTGCGGGTCAGCGATCCGAGGGGCGTATTCCTGTCGAGCCCGCGTCTCGATGTCGACTGGCGTCCCTTCGCCTATACCAAAAACCATATCGACGTGCGGTCGCTGAATGCCGACCTCGTCACGCTGGCGCGCAAGCCGGTGTTGAAGCCGACCCCCAGCGACCCCAACGCGCCGCTGCTGCCCGATCTCGACATCGATGTGAACCGGCTGACCGTGAAGCGCTTCGTGATCGGCGCGCCGGTCACGGGGCAGCGGCACATATTGGCGATGGACGGAAAGGTGCACATCGCCGACCGCCGGGCACAGGTGAGCGCCAGTGTCGACGCGCTGCGCGGACCGGGCGTCGCGGGTGGCGATCGTCTTCGCCTCGTCCTCGACGCGGTGCCCGATGCCGACAAGCTGGCGGTCGACGTCAAGCTGACCGCGCCGACCGGCGGCGTGGTCGCGTCGATGGCGGGGCTGAAGGCGCCCTTGACCGTGTCGGTCGATGGCCGTGGCGGCTGGAAGGCGTGGCAGGGCCGCGCGATCGCGACGCTCGGCGGCGGCGAACTCGCCAACCTCACCGCCACCGCGCGCGACGGCCATATCGCGGTGCGCGGCCTGACCCGCCCCGGCCTGTATCTGGAAGGCCCAGTCGAGCGGCTGACCGCGCCCGCGCTTCAGGTCGCTATCGATACGACGCTTGACCAGCGGCGCGCCGATACGCGGATGAAGCTGCGCTCCGCCGCGCTGATGGTCGATGCGGGCGGTCTGCTCGACCTCGCCAACAGCCGCTTCGGCAATTTCGCGGTCGACGCCAAGCTGCTGACGCCGGGCACCATCGCACCCAATCTGCGCGGCCGCGACGTGCTGGCGCGCGTGGTGCTGGACGGCGCATTCGCGACGCCGACCGTCGATTACAAGATCCGCGCAACCTCGCTCGGCTTCGGCGAGACCTCGGTCGAGAATCTCTATGCCGAGGGCCTGGCGAAGGTGAATGCCGACCGCATCCTGGTGCCGGTCAAGGCGCGCGCCAGGCGGATCGCCGGGCTGAACGCCGCGGTCGGCGGCCTGACCAACAATGTCGCGATCCAGGGCGACTTCGCGGTCGCCATGCCCAATATCCTGTCGGACAACCTGCGTATCCGCTCCGACAATATCGACGCGACCGCGGTGGTCGTCGCCAATATGCAGACCGGGCGCTACACCGGCGCGCTCAAGGGCCGGGTGAACAATTACCGGGTCGAGAGCATCGGCATCATCAACCTGACCACCGACGCCAATCTGGTGGCGACGCCGAGCGGCTTCGGGATGAAGGGCCGCGTGGTCGCGCGGACCTCGCAGATCTTCAACGAGGGCGCGCGCAACTTCCTGGGCGGCAATGCGATCGTTCGCGCGGATGTCGAATATAGCCCGCAAGGCATCGTGACGTTCAGCGGCCTTCGCCTGACCGCGCCCCAGTTCCGCGTGACGCGCGGGCAGGGGCGCTATGATCCCGCGACCGGCGCGGTGGCCGTGGCGGCGGACGCCTATTCCAACCAATATGGCCCGCTGAGCGCGCGGGTGACGGGGTCGCAGACCAATCCGGTGATCGTGCTGCGCGCGGCCAAGCCGGGCGTGGGGGTCGGCCTCGCCAATCTCCAGGCGCGGGTGGTCGGGCGCAACGGCGCCTATGCGGTCAACGCCAGCGGGGATACCGATTACGGCCCCTTCACCGCCAATGTGCTGGTCAGCACCGGGCGGCAACTGGCGATCGATATCCGCAGCCTGGTCTTTGCCGGGATCAACGCGACGGGCCGCGTCGTCCAGACGCCCGCCGGTCCGTTCGCGGGGGCGCTGCAATTCGCGGGGCAGGGGATCAACGGTCGCGTCCAGCTCGCCGATCAGGGCGGCAACCAGCGCGCCGACATCGCGGCGCGGGCCTATAATGCGCGCGTGCCCGGCATGGTCGACTTCACCATCGGCCGCGCCATCGTCAATGCCAGCGTCGTCATGCTGCCGAAGGCGCCGCAGATCGTGGCCGACGCGCAACTGGCCGACACCCGCTATGGCGAGATCGTGATCCAGTCGGCGCGCGCCAAGGTGAACTATACCGGCGGGCGCGGCACGGCACAGGCGGTGCTGACCGGATCGTCGAGCATCCCGTTCAATGTCGCGCTCAACGCGCAATTGTCGCCGAACAACTATCTGATCGCGGCGAAGGGACAGGCGAACGGCATCAACTTCCGCACGACCAACCCTGCGCGGGTGCAGAATGTCGCCGGCGAATGGCAGCTGTCGCCGACCCGGATCGACCTTGGCCAGGGATCGGTGCGGATCGCGGGCAGCTATGGCAAGGGGATGAAGGTCCAGACCCGTCTCGACAAGCTGGACATGTCGATCCTCGACGCCTTCGTCCCCAATCTGGGAATTTCGGGGCAGGCGAGCGGTGCGCTCGACTTCTCCCAGGCGCGCGACGCCAGCTTCCCCGCCGCCGAGGCCCGCCTGACCATCGCCAATTTCCGGCGCACCGGCCTGTCGGCGGTATCGGAAGCGGTGGACATCGTCTTCGCCGGACGCCTGGTCCCCGATGGCGGCGAGGCGCGCGCGCTGATCCGGCGCGGGCAGCTCGTCGTCGGGCGGATGGTCGCCAATCTGCGTCCGTTGCCGCCGGGCAATGGCGGCTGGGTCAACCGGCTGATGCAGGCCCCGCTGTCGGGCGGCATCCGCTATAACGGCCCGTCCGCTGTCCTCTTCTCCTTCGCGGCCTTGCCCAACCAGCAGCTTTCGGGTCCGATCGCGGTCGCCGCCGATTTCTCGGGCCGCGTCTCCGCGCCGCAGCTCAACGGGCTGATCCGCGCCGACAACCTGACCTATGACAACGAAACCTATGGCACCCGGTTGAGCAACATGCAGCTGGCGGGACGCTTCTCCAACGACCGGCTGGAGATCACGCGTCTCCAGGCCAAGGCGGGTGAGGGCAGCATCCAGGCGCAGGGCACGATCGGGCTGGCGGCGGACAGCGGCTATCCGATCGATATCCGCGCACAGCTCGACAATGCACGTCTCGCCGACAGTGACGCACTCGCCGCGACGACGAGCGGGACGGTCCGCCTGACCCATGGTCGCGACGGCGGGCTGATCCAGGGCGACCTGACCGTGCCCAATGCGCGCTATCAGATCATCCGTCAGGGACAGGCCGAAGTGCCCGAGCTGACCGGCGTCCGGCGTCGCAGCGAGATCCGCACGCCGCGTCCGACCGACCGGCCTGCGCCCGCCGCACCGCCGGGGCTGTTCCGCCTCGACCTGCGCGTGCGGGCGAACAACCAGCTGTTCGTGTCGGGCATGGGGCTGGAGTCCGAATGGGAGATGGATCTGCGCATCGGCGGCACGAGCGCGGCGCCGACGATCAATGGCGGCCTTGACCTCGTGCGCGGCACCTACAGCTTCGCGGGCAAGCGCTTCGAGGTGAATCGCGGCACGATCCGCTTCCGGGGCGGCGCGCTGACCGATCCGGACATCAACATCCAGGCGACGACGACCACCGACGGCATCACCGCGGTCATTAACGTGACGGGGACGGGCCAGCGTCCGCAGATCAGCTTCACCTCGACGCCAACCCTGCCGCAGGACGAGGTGCTCAGCCGGTTGCTGTTCGGCACCAATCCGGAAAACCTGTCGGCGACCGAGGCGATCCAGCTCGCCGCCGCGCTCAACTCGTTGCGCGGTTCGGGCGGCGGCGGGCTCAACCCGCTGGGCAAGCTGCGCTCGGCGACCGGGTTCGACCGGCTGCGCGTGCTGGGCGCCGATGAGGCGACCGGCCGGGGGACGAGCCTTGCGGCGGGCAAGTACCTGACCGACAAGATCTATGTGGAGATCGTGACCGACGCGCGAGGCTTCACCGCCACGCAATTGCAGATCGCCCTGACCCGTACCCTAAGCCTGCTCACCCAGACGGGATCGTTCGGCGGCTCGGCGGCGAGCCTGCGCTACTCGCGGGATTTCTAAGTGGCGCCAGCACCCTAACCCTTCCCGTCCGCTGCAAGCGGGTGGGAAGGATAAGGGTTGCAGCGCGTCGACGGGGTTTCACCAAACCGTAACATACGGCAGGATGGCGGCATGACCCCCGACCAGCTGTCCGCCCAGGCCACCGCGATCCTTGCCGATCTCATCGCGATCGACACGACCTCGCGCGAGTCCAATCTCGACCTCATCGCCTATGTCGAACGGCATCTGGCTGGGTTCGGCGTTACCGCGCGGCGGGTGCTCAACGCCGATGGCAGCAAGGCCAATCTCTATGCCACCATCGGCCCGATGGTGCCCGGCGGCGTCGTCCTGTCGGGGCATAGCGATGTCGTGCCGGTCGATGGCCAGCCCTGGACCAGCGATCCCTGGAAGCTGACCCGGCGCGGCGACCGGTTGCTGGGGCGGGGCACCTGCGACATGAAGGGGTTCATCGCGCTCGCGCTGGCGCTGGCGCCCGAGATCGCGCGCGGTATGGCGGCGCGTCCGCTGCATCTGGCGATCTCCTATGACGAGGAGGTCGGTTGCCTGGGCGCGCCGTCGATGATCGCCGAGATCGCACGCGAGCTTCCGTCACCCGCCGCCGTGGTGGTGGGCGAGCCGACCGAGATGGTCGTCGTCAGCGGGCATAAGGGGATCGCTACCTGGACCATCACGGTCACCGGGCATGAAGCGCATAGCAGCCTGACCCATCTTGGCGTGTCGGCGAACATGGTTGCGATCCGGCTGATGCAGCAACTGTCCGATCTCGCCGATCGGTTGGCCGGGGAAGGGGACCCGCATGGGCCATTCTGTCCGCATCATGCGACCCTGACCGTCGGGCAGATGGCGGGCGGCACGGCGGTCAACATCCTGGCACGCGAATGCCGCTTCGCCTTCGACTTGCGCACGCTGCCGGGGCAGGAGCCGGACGAGATCCTGGCCCCCTTCTTCGCGGCCTGTACCAATGCGGATGCGGCGTTGCGCCAGCGATTTCCCGGCGCGGGCGTACTGGTCGAGCGGCGGTCGCGAACGCCTGCCTTCGCGCCCGAAAGCGACGGTGCGGCGGAGCGGCTGGCAAGGAGCTGGGCGGGGGATAATGGCCCGGCGCGGGCGGTGCCCTATGCGGCCGAGGCCGGTCAGTTTCAGGGGGCGGGCTTTTCGACCGTCATCTGCGGTCCGGGATCGATCGCGCAGGCGCACCAGCCGGACGAATATATCGAGGTGGCTCAGGTCGAGCGGGGCGCGGCGTTCATGCTGCGGCTGGCGGACGATCTGTCGCGCTGAGAGGCCGTCGTCGGCACGGCGGCCCGAAAATCATGAGGCGATTCGGCGGTGGATCCCGCACGAAATCGCCTCACGACTTAACCTGATTTACCAGGGGCGCATCGTCTCGCCGTGGATCAGCGCGATAAGGAACTTCAGCATGGATTTACTCCCTCGTTGACGCCATTTTCGGGCGCGTAACGATAGTTAATATCGAATTAACCATGACGCAATGGGCAATAGAATCCGCCAACGGACTGGGAATCGGGGTGAAAGGAGGTTAACCCCTTTTTCAGGGGTGACGGTTACATTTCGAGGCGTGAACGACAGCCCTCCTCGAATCGCCCTGGGCGACTCTGCGCCCGATGTGCCCGGCAGCGATGTCGTGGCGGTGGCTCCAGCGCCGCAGTGGCAGTTCCTGATCCTGCTCGCGGTCGGCAATTTCACCATGTTGCGGCGGCGATTCGGTCGCCCGCTCTGCGCGACCCTGATCGAGGATGTCGCGATCCGTCTGGCCGAGGGCTTCCCCGATTCGGTGGTACGGCCGACCGGTGCCGCTCAGATCGAGATGATGTTCCTGGCGCCGACCCGCACCATGCTGGACGCGCGGCTGGCGGCGATCGCATCGCTCTTGTCCGACCCGTTCGTCGTCGCGGAGGATCGCTGCCGGATCGAGCCGATCCTGGGGATCGCCGTGACCACCGTGCCGCATGACGACGATGTGCGACTGCTCGAGGATGCCGAACATGCGCTCGCGGACGCGCATATCGAATGCCGACCCGTGGTGCGCGAAATGGCGGCGCGGGCCGACCGGCTCGACCGGATCGCCCTGGCCCGCGATCTCAGCCAGGCGGTCGAATGCGACGGGCTCTATGTCGAGTATCAGCCGAAGGTGCATGTCCGGCAGCAGCGGATATCCAGCATCGAGGCGCTGTTGCGCTGGCGCCATCCGACCCACGGCATGATCTCGCCGATGGAATTCATCCCGGTTGCCGAAGAGTCGCGGTCGATCGCGGCGTTGACGCTCTGGACGCTCCGGCGGGTCATCGCGGACCAGCAGCGCCTGACCCGCGCGGGTCATGACCTGCGTATCTATGTCAACATCTCGGGAATGCTGCTCAGCGACCAGAATTTCGTGCGCGAGGCGTGCGCGCTGGTCACCGACAGCCACGCCAGCATCGGCTTCGAGATCACCGAAACATCGGTGATCCGCGATCCGGAAAGCGCGATCTCGAACCTCCAGACCTTTGTCGACATGGGCATCACGATCGCGATCGACGATTATGGTGCGGGGCTGTCGTCGCTATCCTATCTGAAGCAGCTTCCCGCGTGCGAGCTGAAGATCGACAAGCTGTTCATCACGCAACTGACCAGTTCCAACCGAGACCCGCTGATCGTCCGCTCGACCATCGACCTTGCCCATGCGCTGGAGATGGAAGTCGTGGCGGAAGGGGTTGAGACGCCCGCCACGCTGGCGCTGCTGGGTGTCATGGGGTGCGACATGGTCCAGGGCTATCTGATCAGTCGGCCGATCGGGCTGGATGCGCTGATCCGGTTCCTCGCGGAACAGGGGCATGAGGCCGCCGTCGCGCTGTCGAAGCCCGCGCCCTTCGCGCGGCTGGTCGCGAATGCGCGCGCTTAGGATCGCGCTGATCGTCGCGGCACTGCTCGCGGCGGGACTGGAGACACGCGCGCACAGTGCGACAACGCCGCAGCCGGTGTTCGATCGCGCGATCGCCGCGGCTAAAACGGAAATGCTACGTGACCCGGCGGTCGCAATCCAACAGGCCGAAGCGGCGCGACGCTATGCGCGGGGCTTCGCCGACGCCGACCAGCGTGCGCTGGCCCTGGCGACGGCCGACTGGCTGCGTGGGGAAGGCGCAAGCCGGACCGGGGACAACGACACCGCGCGGCTCGCCATCACGGATGCGCTGGCGACGGCACGGCGACTAGCGCCACAATCCGATCTTTACGGCAATGTCCTGTTGTCCAAGGGCAGCCTCGATACCGAAGGCGGTAACATCGCCGCTGCGCTCGACTCCTATCAGGCGGCCTATCGTGTCTTTCAGCGATTGAGCGACTCGCGGGGACAGGCTCGCGCGCTGGTGCAGATCGCCAATCTCTACATCGACGCCAAGGATTTTACATCGGCGCTCCGCTATCTGGGGCAGGCGCGCACCACCTATCGCGGTGATGACGCCTTACGCATGGTCGTCCTCAACAATCGCTCGGTAACCCTGGACGAGCTGGGGCGGACGGAAGACGCGCTGGTTCAGCTTCGCGAAGTGGCGGCACTGGCGCAGAGGATGAACAGCCCGGCCCTATTGTCGCAGGTGTGGCGCAACATCGCGCGTAGCGAGCTTCGCCTCGGTCGGGTCGCCGCGGCCTCCGCCTCGATCGAACGCGCGCGTCGCGCCGATTCATCAGACCACCGCGCACTGACCAGCATCGCGGCGCAGGCCGCATTTCAGCGCGGCGACCTGACCGAGGCCGCAGGCTTGATCGACCAGAGTTTCCAGGGCGTCGATGTCGACGAAACCGCGACGTCACAGGCCGAAGCGCACAAGCGCGCCTATCAGATTTACGCCGCCGTCGGACGCACGGGGGACGCGCTCCGTCATCTGGAGGCGCTGAAGCGGATCGATGACGAGGCGACCCGACTCGCCACCTCGACCAGCCTGGCGCTGATGGGCGCGCGGTTCGACTTCGCCAATCAGGAACTGCGCATCGCGCGGCTGAAGGCGGTCGAGCTGCAACGCAATATCGCCTTCGAGCGCGAGCAGTTGCGGACCGAACGGATCATCCTGATCGGATCGGTCGTGGCGATCATCGTGGTGCTCGCACTGCTCGGCATCTGGCTGGTGACGCTGGGGCGTAGCCGCAACCGGATCCGTGCGGCGCATGGTGATCTGGCGGTGACGAACGATCGCCTGGAAAAGGCCCTGGCGGTCAAGACCGAGTTCCTGGCGACGACCAGTCACGAGATCCGCACCCCGCTCAATGGCATATTGGGCATGACCCAGATCATGCTGGCCGACACCGGCCTGCCCGGCGATCAGCGTGAGCGGGTGGAGGTGATGCACGGCGCGGGCATGACCATGCGCGCGCTGGTCGACGACCTGCTCGACGTGGCGAAGATCGAAAATGGTCGCATGACGCTGGAGCAGGCGCCGTTCGATCTGGCGGCGACGGTCCGCGACGCTTCCCGCCTGTTCGAGGGGCAGGCCGCGACCAAGGGACTGCGCTTCACGATCGACCTGGCGGATTGCCCGGCGACCGTGCTCGGCGACTCGGCGCGAATCCGGCAGATCGTCTTCAATCTCCTGTCCAACGCGCTGAAGTTCACCGCCACCGGAACCGTCGCCCTCACGGCGTCGCGGACGGCCGATGGTGTGGCGGTTCGCGTCAGCGACAGCGGCATCGGGATTTCGCCCGACAAGCTGGAACAGATATTCGAGGCGTTTCGCCAGGCCGATGCCAGTACCACGCGCCAGTTCGGCGGCACCGGCCTGGGGCTGGCCATCTGTCGGCGGCTGGCACGCGCGATGGGCGGCGACGTGACGGTCGACAGCGTCGCGGGACAGGGCTCCACCTTCACCCTGGCACTGCCGCTGGAGGAAGTCAGGGCCGAGGTCCAGGCGGAGCGTCCCGTCGTCCTCATCATCGATCGCAACCCGATCCGGCGGGCTATGTGGACCAGCCTGTGCGCACCCCATGCCGCGGTGCAGTTCGTGGATGATTCGGCCGAGGCGGCAAAGCGACTGGCCGAGGGCGGCATCGCCCGGATCCTGGCCGACGACAGCGCGATCCGCGATGCCGGGGGGCGGCCGGACCTGTCCGCCGTGATGGCGGCCCGGAACGCCGAGACGCCCGTCTATCTGTTGTGGCCGGAAACGGAGTCGCTGGAAGGGAACGAATTTTTCGACCCAGAGTTAATTGAGGTTATCGCGAAGCCGATCGCGGGGGTCGAGGTGATGCGCAAGATGTTCGGCACCTCATCGCAAACCGTCTCGACGCCCCTTGTAACGCAAGCGGCATGATCGTTAGGGCGGAGCTATGATCGGGATCATGACCGCGAGTAGATGCGATACGGGGAAGGAACGTCGATGAACGTTCTTTTCATCGAGGACGATCGCATGAACCGGCGTGTCGTGCGCGACATGCTGGACGTCGCGGGTGCCAGCATGGCCGAAGCGGAGAATGCCGAGATCGGGCTCGATATGATCGAGCGTGACGCCTATCACATGATCCTCATCGATCTGCGCATGCCGGGCATGGACGGGATCACCGCGATCCAGCAGATCCGCTCGCGCGGCGATGCCAAGGGCGAGGTGCCGATCATCGTGGTGACCGCCGACAGCGGCATCGATCTTCGCGAACGCTGCATGAGCGCGGGGGCGGACGATGTGATCGTCAAACCGGTGGCGATGGATCAGCTGTTCGAGGCGATGGGCCGCATCCTGGCGGGCGATCGCGGCGGGGCGATGATCAGCTAGACCGGATCGACATTCCGCTTATTCTCCCCTCTCCCCTCTCCCCTGGACAGGGGAGAGGGTTAGCGAAGCTTGCCAGCGTGCTGGCTAGCGCAGCTTGGGTGAGGGGTTGAGCGAGCCTTCGGCTCGCGCGCTCTTCGAGCGCTTCACCCCTCACCCAGCTCCGACTAAGCCTTTGCTACGCAAAGACCAAGTCTGCGCAACCCTCTCCCCTCTACGAGGGGCGAGGGATGGACAGGCATAGTTGAATGTCGATCGGGCCTAGACCGGACCCGAGCGTCATTCTTACTTTCTCCCTCTCCCGTCTGCGAGGGGCGAGGGGGAACCGGATGACCTCTACTTTTCCCCATCCGGCTTGACCTTCAGCGCATCGGCGAGCGACGCGGTCGCGCTGCCGCGCTTGGCGGGGAGGGGCTGTGACGGGTCGGGGGCCCAGCCGGTCAGGAAGATCAGGTTGAACGGCTCGGCCACGCGGCCATCGGTGTCGGCCATGTCGGCGAAGGCCGATGCCGCGGCCGCCAGCGCCGCGCGGCCGATCGGGCGGCGTTCGGCGAGCAGGTTGCTCGCCGCCATTCCGCGCAGGTCGCCGAGCAGCCGAACGAAATCGCGGTAGCGAACCGTCAGCGTCTCGATATCCGCGACCGGCAGGGTGAAGCCCGCGCGCATCAGCAGATCTCCGGCCGAGCGCACATCGACCTGCGGGTGAAGCCGGGCGACGGGCCGCTCGGCCTCCGCCACACGCAGCGCGGCGCGAAGCCGGGGCAGCGATCCGCCGCCGACGAATGCCCCCAGGAACAGCCCATCGGGCCGAAGCACCCGCCGGATCAGCGTCAGCGCCCCCGGCAGATCGTCGATCTGGTCCAACACGCCCGCACTGATTACCAGATCGAAGCTGCGATCCGCGAAGGGCAGGCGGTCCTCGTCGCCCTGGACACCGCGTGCCGCGTGCGCGAACGCGAATCCGGGGTCGAGCCGCGCGACCCGCGTGCCGGGTGGGGCCAGGAAGGCGCCGTCGAAACAGCCGAGATCGAGGATATCGTGGAACGGCCGGGTGACCGCATCCAGCCGCTCGGCGATTCCGTCCAGCATCGCGGCGCGCAGGAAATCATGCTCGGCATAGTCGGGCTGGGCGCGGTCGCGGCGCAGGCGGCGCGCCTGGCGATCGAAGATATTCGGATTGCTCACCCGCGCGCTTGTGCGCGCTTGCGCGATAGCGGACAAGACAAAGCC
Source organism: Sphingomonas sp. Leaf21 (assembly GCF_916858675.1). GTDB lineage: Bacteria > Pseudomonadota > Alphaproteobacteria > Sphingomonadales > Sphingomonadaceae > Sphingomonas. Next base: position 5,164 of record NZ_CAKASM010000017.1, on the reverse strand, counting down.
GATGGGGGCACGCACGAACTGGCCGGAATATGCGTTGGAGCGGGGCGCGGCGCTGATCGCCGGGGCGGTCCGCTGGGCGCTGCCACCGCGTTGTCCCGGCTGTGGCGAGCCGGTCGAGGCGGACCATCGCTTCTGTGCATCATGCTGGGGCCAGTTGCGCTTTCTGGACGATAGCGGATGCGCGCGCTGTGGCATTCCGCTCGACGGCGATGCGCTCGGCGAACGCTGGTGCGCGCCGTGCCTGGCGAAGCCGCCGCGACACGCGGGGATCCATGCGGCGGTCGCCTATGGCCGGATCGCGCGCGAATTGCCCATCCGGCTCAAGCATGGCGGGCGGATCGGCGTGGCGGAGACCATGGCGGGGCCGATGGCGCGGCGCCTGCCGCCGGGGGCGGACCTGCTCGTGCCGGTTCCGCTCCACCGCTGGCGGTTGTGGCGACGCGGGTTCAACCAGTCGGTGCTGATCGGGCGAAGCGTGGCGCGGCGGACCGGCGTGCCGATCGCCTGCACCGCGTTGCGGCGCGTTCGCGCCACGCCGCTGCTCCGCGGACTGTCGCCGCAACAGCGCCGGGCGGCGGTGACGGCGGCGTTCGACGTGCGCGAGCCGGATGCCGTTAGGGGTCGCCGGATCGTGCTGATCGACGATGTCTACACGACCGGCGCGACGGCGGGGGCCTGCGTTCGCGCGCTGCTGGCGGCGGGCGCGGCGTCGGTCGCGATCCTGTGCTGGGCGCGCGTCATCGCGGGGTCCGACGATTGACAAGCGGCCCCCCGCGCCACACCTGAGCATCATGGCAAAGGTCGAAATCTACACCAAGGCGTTCTGCCCCTATTGCACACGGGCCAAGGCGCTGCTCGCCTCCAAGGGCGTCGAGCCCGAGGAGTTTGACATCAGCATGGGCGGGCCCAAGCGCGCCGAAATGATCGAGCGTGCGAACGGGCGCACCACCGTGCCGCAGGTCTTCATCGACGGGCGTCATATCGGCGGCTCGGACGATCTGGCCGCGCTCGACAAACGTGGAGGGCTGGACCCGCTCCTGTCCGCATGACCGCGATCGCGGTCCTTCAGATGACGGCGGGCATCGATCCCGCCGCCAATGCCGATACGCTCGAACAGGCGATCGCCGAGGCGGCCTCGCGCGGATCGGCCATGCTGTTCACCCCGGAAATGTCGGGCCTGATCGACCGTGACAAGGCGCGCGCGGCGCCGCATCTCCATGTCGAGGAGCATGATCCGGTACTCGCCCGCGCTCGCGCGACGGCGGCGGCGCATGGGCTGTGGGTCCATACCGGCTCGCTCGCGATCAGGTGTTCCGACGGGCGGCTGGCCAATCGCGCCTTCGTCATCGACGACAGGGGCGACATCCGCGCGCGGTACGACAAGATGCATCTGTTCGACGTCGATCTGCCGACCGGGGAGAGCTGGCGTGAATCGGCGTCCTATGCGCCCGGCGAGCGCGCGGTGGTGGTGGATACGCCTGTCGGGCGGCTGGGCCTGTCGATCTGTTACGACATGCGCTTTCCGGCACTGTTCGCGGCGCTGACCGAGGCGGGGGCGACGATCCTGTCCGTACCCGCCGCCTTCACCCGCCCGACCGGTGCCGCGCACTGGCACGTCCTGCTGCGTGCCCGCGCGATCGAGGCGGGCGTCCATCTGGTGGCGGCGGCGCAGACCGGTGAGCATCAGGACGGCCGCGCGACCTATGGCCATTCGCTGGTGGTCGGTCCGTGGGGAGAGGTGCTGCTCGACATGGGCGAGGCACCCGGGCTCGGCTTCGCGACCATCGATCCGGCGCAGGTCGACGCGGTTCGCCAGCGTCTGCCCGCGATCCGCCATCGCCGCGCCATCCCGGCCGTGGAGCGACTGTGATCGTCTTCGATCTCCGCTGTGCCACGGGTCATGTGTTCGAGGCGTGGTTCGCGTCCTCGACCGCCTATGCCGAACAGCAGGAGGCCGGGAAGGTCGCGTGCCCGCTATGCGGGGATCGCCAGATCGAGAAGGCGGTCATGGCGCCGCAAATCCCCGCCAAGGGCAACAGCCGCCCGGATACGCCCTCGCCCGAGGCGATCCGCATCGCCCTTGCGCAGCTCGCGGGGCAGCAGGCCCGGATGCTGGAAAAATCGACCTGGGTCGGCACCGCCTTCGCCGAGCGCGCGCGGGCGATGCACGAGGGCGAGGCACCGGTCGCGCAGATCCACGGTCAGGCGAGCCTGGCCGAGGCGAAGGCACTGGTCGAAGAGGGCGTCCCCGTCGCACCGCTGCCGTTTCCCGTGGTGCCGCCCAAGCAGGTCAATTGACTGGCGAAATACCGTTCTTCTTTCCCTCTCCCGTCTGCGAGGGGCGAGGGAAGGCAAGACGTCGTTTCGGATGAGCGGCGAACCGCTCTGGACCCCGCCGGGCGTCCCGAGTATCACCGCGTCCGCGTGGGGCCCCGTAGCTCAGCAGGATAGAGCATCAGATTCCTAATCTGGGGGCCACTGGTTCGAATCCAGTCGGGGTCACCACGCGCATATTGCCCTGGAGCGCTTCTACGAAACGCGCCCGATCACCTCGCCCGCGCGGATCATCCGTCCTTCCGCCAGTTCGTCCGACAGCATCATGCCAGGGGGCAGGAACAGCAGGATGGTCGATCCATGCTCGAACCAGCCCATTTCCTCGCCCTTGGCGATCCGCGCGCTGCAGGGACGGCGGCCGGGGCCGTGGTCGCGCAGCGTCCGTTCCGTATCGAGGCAGTGGAGGCGGATGCTCGCGACCAGGATCGCGGCGACCGGCACGATCAGCAGGGGGCGTCCCGAAACCAGCGTCCGTGCCTCGATCACCGCACGCTCGTTGCGGCAGAACAGGCGTTCGACCCGCTTGAGCGCGATCGGGTTCACGTTCCAGCAGTCGCCCGACAGATAGGTCACGCCGTCCACCGCGATGTCGGCCGGCGCGTGGAAGCGGTGATACATGCCCGCCGTCAGTCGCAGCGTGACGAACGATCCGTCGCGAAATCGCTCGACCAGATCGGGGTCGGGGATGAGGTCGCCCAGGTGATAGGGAAAGCCCTTCACCTGATAGAGCCCGTCGTCCTCGATCCGGCCATGCGCGCCGACCAGCGCGTCGCAGGGGCTGGCGATCGTGTCCGGGTCGGTGTCGAACATGCGCGCATCGTCGCGAAGCGGGCGGACGAAGCCGTCGCGCAACGACTTGAACCGCGTCGTCCGCGCGTCGGACAGGTCGACGCCCGCGAAGAATTTCCACAGCGCGATGCTGGGCTTCGCGACCAGCGGATGTTCGATACGCGCGATCTTGCCGACCAGCTTCGTCGCGAATCGGCGTGGCAGACGGTTGGTGACGAGGAAATTGATGTCCTCGTTCAGGAAGAACCGCATGATCGGTCCACGCATTGTCATGCCTCCGTCATGGGCACGCGGTCAAAGGCCGCATGAACCCGATTCTCGCTGGCCTGCTGGCCGCCTCCGCCGGTGCGGTCGCCCTGACAAAAGGGCATCGCCGACTGACCCTGTCGCGTGCCAAGCATCCGGGACTTGGCGGCCATGTCCGCATGGCCAAGCGGATCGCCGGGCAGATCCCGTTCTACAGCTATGATGAGGATCGCTTCTTTCGCGTCGACGATGCGCCGGACGCGGTCGCCGAACGGCGTCGCGCGGGCTTCGAGCGGCTGGGCGAGCTGTTCGCGACGCGATTCGCCAGGACGCTGGCGCTGACCAGGGAAACGCGTTCCGGTCTGTCCGACCTGCAATTCACCGGTGCCTACCGCGTGCCCTTCCAGTTCCGCGAAAAGGTGCGCACCACGCTGGCCACCGGCGCCTTTTACGAGCGATCGGAGGGACCGATCCTGGTCGATCTGGACGGCAATCGCCTGATCGACCTGACCGGCTCCTACGGCGTCAACCTGTTCGGCAACGACTTCTACAAGCGGACCATGGCCGAGGGGGCCGCGATGGTGGCCGACCTGGGCGGGGTGCTGGGATCCTTCCACCCGGTCGTCGCCGACAATGTCCGCCGCCTGACCCATTTGTCGGGGATGGACGAGGTGTCCTTCCACATGTCCGGCACCGAGGCGGTGATGCAGGCGGTGCGGCTCGCCCGCTATCACACCCGCCGTCCGCGCCTCGTGCGGTTCGCGGGTGCCTATCATGGCTGGTGGGGCGATGTGCAGCCGGGGATCGGCAATCCCGTGCCCGCCGACCGGACGCTGACCCTGGCCGATATGTCGGAACGGACGCTGAAGGTGCTGGCGACGCGCAAGGACATCGCGTGCGTGCTGGTCAATCCGCTCCAGGCGATGCACCCCAATGGTTCGGCCCCCTCGGACGGGCAACTGGTCGATGGCGGGCGCAAGGCGGGCGCCGATCTGGTCGCGTATCGCGAATGGCTGCACAAGCTGGCCGATACCTGCCGCGCGAACGGCATCGTCCTGATCTTCGACGAGGTGTTCATGGGCTTCCGCCTCGCGAAGGGAGGAATGCCGGAATATTTCGGGGTGAAGCCCGACCTGATCACCTATGGCAAGACGCTGGGCGGCGGGTTGCCGGTCGGCGTGCTGTGTGGCCCCACCCATCTGATGAAGCGCTGGCGCGAGGATCGCCCGGTCGACATCTGCTTCGCGCGCGGCACCTTCAACTCGCACCCCATGGTGATGGGGGCGATGAACGCGTTTCTGCGGCGGCTGGAGACGCCCGAGGTGGCGGCGCTCTATGACGGGCTGGACGACCGCTGGAACGCGCGCGCGGCGATGTTCAATGCGCGGATGGCGGAGGCCGGACTGCCCCTGTCGGTCGCGCAGGTCCAGGCGATCTGGACCATCCTCTATTCGGTCGCCTCGCCCTATAACTGGATGCTGCAATATTATCTCCGGGCCGAAGGGCTGGCGTTGAGCTGGGTCGGGACCGGGCGGCTGATCTTCAGCCTCGACATCGACGACACCCTGTTCGCCGATATTTGCGACCGCTTCGTTGCAGCGGGACAACAGATGCGTGACGATGGCTGGTGGTGGACCTCTCCCGATGCGCCGGGCGACCTGAGGCTGGCGAACAAGGCGATCCGGCGGCGGATCCTGAAGGAGTCGCTGGCGGTAAGGTTTGAGTAGCCCCTAGATTTCTGGACGCCTCGGGTCCTAATTTTGAGGACAGGAGGCGACGATGGGGAAACCCAATT
>NZ_CAKASM010000016.1 GCF_916858675.1 Sphingomonas sp. Leaf21 | reverse complement strand
TCGCCAGGGCGGCGGCGATCGCCCGGACCGAGCCGCGCGGCCCGACCGGCCCGCGCCGCAGCCCGTCACCGCCGACGCCTATCGCGCCCGTGCCGTAGCAATGTTCGACCGTCTCGACACCAATCATGACGGCAAGATCGACGCGACCGAACGCGCCGCCGCGCCCCGCTTCGGCGGTCGCCGCCGGGGCGACATGGCACCCGGAACTCAGCCTGCCCCCCCGCAGGACGACTGAGCCGTTCGCGGGGTGACCGGTCCTTCCGCCGGTCGCCCCGCTTGCGAGCCTGGCCTGCCATGCTAGACCCTTCCCCCATGTCCGACACGCCGCACCTGCTGCTCGTCGACGACGAGCGCTCGATCCGCGAACCGCTTGCCGTCTATCTGACCAAACAGGGGTTCCGCGTGACCCAGGCGGGCGATGCCGCCTCGGCGCGGACGCGGATGGCCGCCTATGCCATCGACCTCGTCATCCTCGACATCATGATGCCGGGCGAGGACGGGCTCAGCCTGTGCCGCCATATCGCGGCCGCCAGCGAGGTGCCGGTCATCCTGCTCACCGCGCGCGCCGAGGAAACCGACCGCATCGTCGGGCTGGAAATGGGCGCGGACGATTATGTCGTGAAGCCCTTCTCGCCGCGCGAACTCGCCACCCGTGCCAAGGTGGTCCTGCGTCGTACCCAGGCGGGCGGCGCGCGGCTCCATGCGCCCGACAGCGGATCCTATGCCTTTGCGGGCTGGGTCCTGAAATCGGGCGAACGGTCGCTGGTCGATCGCGAGGGCGTGTCGGTGATGCTGTCGACGGGCGAGTATAATCTCCTGCTCGCCCTGGTCAGCCGCCCGCGCCAGGTGCTGACGCGCGACCAGCTGCTCGACCTGACCCAGGGGAGAGAGGCCGCCGCCTTCGACCGCGCGATCGACAATCAGGTCAGTCGCCTGCGCCGCAAGATCGAGGCGGATCCCAAATCGCCCGAGATCATCAAGACCGTCTGGGGCGGCGGTTATACGCTCGCCGCGGAGGTGACGCGCCTGTGAGGATCGGGTTTTGAGGATCCGGCTGTGGCCGCGTCGGCTGGCGGCGCAGATGGCGCTGCTGCTCGCCATCGCGCTGTTCGTCGCACAGGCGATCAGCTTCACCCTGTTGCTGCGCGAACGGCGGTCGTTGCTGCTCGAACAGATTTCGGGCCCCGCCATCGCCCGGCTGAACGACTCGATCGAGCGCTCGACCAATGGCAGGCTGCCCCCGCCCGATCGTGGCCGCGTGCGCCGGGCGGCGAGCAACCCGATCGCTCCCGGCCTGCCGCGCGTGACCGAGGTCGAAACGCTGATCCGTGAGGGGCTCGTCGAATCGGGGCATCCGGTGGTGCGCGTCCTGACCGGCGTCCGTCCGTTCCATCCCGAGGATTTCGACTGGCCGCGCCGCCGCTTCGACCGCCGCCGCCAGCATCCCGTCGACGAACTGCTGATCGCGGTTCAGCAGAAGACGGGCGGGTGGCTGGTCACCCGGTCGATCTGGCCGCGCGACGGGCTGTATCTGGTCTGGCGGCTGATCGCACAGACGCTGATCCTCTATGGCATCATCCTGTTGCCCGTGCTGTGGATCGGGCGTCGCATTTCGCGGCCCTTGCGCGACCTGACCCGCGCAGCCGAGGGGTTCGACCCGCGCGAGAAGGGCGAGCCCATTCCCGAACAGGGTCCGCTCGACGTCTCCGCGCTCATCGCCGCGTTCAACGCGCTCCGCTTGCGGATCGGCGCGATGCTGGAGGAAAAGGACCGGATGCTGGGGGCGATCGGGCACGATCTGCGCACCCCGCTCGCCGCGCTTCGCGTGCGGATCGAGTCGGTCGAGGACGATCAGGATCGGCTGCGCATGGCCGACACCATCGCCGAGATGAACAAGACGCTGGAGGACATCCTCTCGCTCGCGCGCGTCGGCCGACCCAGCGAGATGGAGACGGACGTCGATCTCAACGCGCTGGTCGATGCGGTGGTCGCCGATTTCCATGACCTGGGGCAGGACGTCACCTTCGAGGAAGGCGGACGACTGCGGCTGAAGCTGCGGCCCTCGCTGATGCGCCGCGCGGTCCGTAACCTGATCGAGAATGCCGTCAAATATGGCTATGTCGCCGACGTCCGGATCGATCCGCAGCCCGACCATATCGCGATCATCGTGGCAGACCAGGGGCCCGGCATCGCCCCCGACCAGTTGGAAGCGGTGTTCGATCCCTTCATCCGGCTGGAAAGCTCGCGCAATCGGGACACGGGCGGAATCGGCCTCGGCCTCGCGCTGGCCCGTTCGATCGTGCGCGAGGCGGGCGGCGATATCCGGTTGACCAACCGGCCCGAAGGCGGGCTGGCGGCGACGATCACATTGCCCAGGTGATCCTCCCCGGCATGGGGGAAAGGGCGTCCCGCGTGCCCCCTCCGTCAGGGCTAACGCCCTGCCACCGCCCCGTGGCGGGGAGGAATTGCCTCAGGCATCCCTGGCAACGCGCAACATCGCCAGAGCGGCCAGTCCCATCACCCCCGCCGCGATCGCCATCGCCCAGACCAGATTGTCGGGGAAGAAATGGCTTACCACCGCGCCCATGATCGACGACACGATCAGCTGCGGCAGCACGATGAAGATGTTGAACAGGCCCATATAGATGCCAAGCTTGTCGGCGGGCAGCGCGGCCGAGAGGATCGCATAGGGCATGGTCAGGATCGATGCCCAGGCGATGCCCACGAAGACCATCGCGCCCAGCAGCCACCAGGCGTCGCGGATCACCAGGAAGCACGCGAACCCGATCGCGCCGCATAGCAACCCGACGACATGGGTATTGCGCCGCCCGATCGCGCGCGCCAGCGGTGGCAGCACAAAGGCCCAGAGGGTGGCGACCCCGCTATAGACGGCGAAGAGTACGCCGACCCAATTGGCCCCTTCGTTGAAGGCCGCGCTCGATGCGTCGCTGGTGTGGAAGACGCGCAACGCGACGATCGGCGTGGTGTAGATCCACATGATGAACAGCGCCGACCAGGTGAAGAACTGGACCAGCGCCAGCCGCTTCATCGTATCCGGCATCGCGGCGAGATCGGCGAGGATCTGGCTGAGCGCGTTACGCCCCTTCCCGCCCCGCACCAGCATCGCGCTGACGATCTGCGCCAGCCCGAACGCGATCAGGCCGCCGCCGAGCAGATAGACCGGCTTGTCGAGTCCCAGCGCACCGACCGCGATGACGATCGCGATGCCGGCGACGATCCAGACCGGCGCGGAGCCGATCCGGTCGCGCGGCGCCGCGTCGCCATGCGTCACCTGCCCCGCGTCATTGTCGGCGAAGGCGGCAAGCTGCTGCGGCGAATATTCGCGCGTGGTCAGCACGGTCCACAGCACCGCGACGAACAATGCCGCCGCGCCGATATAGAAGCCATAGCGGACCGATGGCGGCACCTCGCCCGGCCCCGCCACATTGGCCACGTGGAAGACGTCGGTCAGCAGCATCGGTGCCAGCGACCCGAGTACCGCGCCCGCGCCGATGAACCCGGTCTGGAAGGCATAGCCCGCCGTCCGCTGGCGACTGGGCAGCATGTCGCCGACAAAGGCGCGGAACGGCTCCATCGAAATGTTGAGCGAGGCGTCGAGCAGCCAGAGCAGCATCGCGGCGGCGAGCAGACCGCCCGCATTGGGCATCCCCACCAGCGCCAGCGTCGCGAGTACGGCCCCCGCCAGGAAATAGGGTCGCCGCCGCCCGAAACGTCCCCAGGTCCGGTCGCTATAATGGCCGATCACCGGCTGGACGAGCAGCCCGGTCAAGGGCGCCGCGATCCACAGGAACGCCAGATCCTTCTCGGCCGTACCCAGCGACTGGAAGATGCGGCTGACATTGGCGTTTTGCAGGGCGAAGCCGATCTGGATGCCGAAAAAACCGAACGAGGTGTTCCACAGCCCCCAAAAGCCCTGACGCGGCTTCTCCATAACCCCTCCCAATATTCTGTTATCGTTGTTGTTTACGGCCGGATGCTGGAGCCGCGCACGACCAGCGTGGCGGGCAGCAGGGTGGCCAAGCGGGGCTTGCCCGAAATCTCGGCGAGCAGCGCGCGGACCAGAAGCCGCCCCGCCGCCGCCGCGTCCTGTACCACGGTGGTGAGCGGCGGATGCGCGAAGCTCGCCGCCGGAATATCGTCGAACCCGACCAGAGATACGTCGCCCGGCACGCGCAGCCCCGCCTCCGCCAGCACGCGCATCGCCGCGAGCGCGATCAGGTCGCTCGCCGCCATGATCGCATCGAAGGGCTTGCCGCGCGCCAGCAAGGCCCGCGCGGCCCGCTCGCCCTCCTCCTCGCTGGAGATCGCGCCGACCTGCAGTGCGGGATCGCAGGCCAGATCCGCCTCGATCAGGGCGTCGCGATAGCCGCGATAACGGTCGTGGAATTCGGGATAATGGTCGGTCGCATCGCCCAGGAACGCGATCCGCTTCCGTCCCTGCGCCACCAGGTGCCGCGTCGCGGCCAGCGCGCCCGCATGATTGTCGCAGCCGATCGTCAGGCCCGGCTGCCCCGGCGCGACCGAGCCCCAGCGCACGAAATGGGTGCCGCGCGCCACCAGTTGATCGAGCTGCTCGCGGTAATCGGCATAATCGCCATAACCGAGCAGGATCAGCCCGTCGGCGCGGTGGCTGTCCTCATAGTCCGCCTGCCAGTTGCTCGTCGGGTTCTGGAACGAGACGAGCAGGTCGTAACCGACCTCCGCGCAGCTTTCCATGATCGAGCCCAGCATCCCGAGGAAGAACGGATTGATCAGCGTCCGCCCCGGTGAGGGATCGCGAAAGAGCAGCAGCGCCAGCGTCCGCGTCTGCCCGCTTCGCAGGTTGGAGGCGGCGCGGTCGACCGTGTAGTTCAGCGTCTTGGCGATCGCCTCGATCCGCGCGCGGGTGGCGGCGCTGACCGAAGGGCTGCCACGCAGCGCACGGCTGACCGTCGGCTGCGACACGCCCGCCATCTGCGCGATATCGAATGATGTGGGCTTTCGCTGGCCGACCAAGATCAGGGCATCCTCCTCGCCCCTGCATACCGGCTTTCCTGTGACAGGTTAAGCAGAGGCTCTGTCGTAATAATGCAACAGGCCGATATGGCCGCATTGAATACGTATGCGGCTTCATTTCCTTTTTTGTCGGCAAAATTCATTGGAGCTTTAACAACCATACCCGTTCGTCGAAAGAAAACGGGGTTTCCTGGAGGGGATTTCATGACGGTTCGCCCTGTGGCGCCGGCCGATGCCGCGCGCTCGTTCCTGAAGCTCGGGGTCAGCACGCTGGCCATGGTCATCGCCGCGCCGGTCTCTGCGCAGAGCGTCGCCATCGTGCCCGCACCGACGACCAGCGCCAATCCCAATGACGGCGCCGCCGCCGACACCGCGGCGCAGGATGCGCAGGCCACGTCCGAGCCCGGCGACATCGTCGTCACCGGTTTCCGCGCCGCGCTGGAAAACGCCGTCGCCGAGAAGAAGAACCGCGATCTCGTCGTCGAGTCCGTCTCGGCCGAGGATATCGGCAAGCTGCCCGACGCCTCGATCGCGGAGTCTATCGCCCGCCTGCCCGGCGTCACGTCGCAGCGCGTCAACGGTCGCTCCAACGCGATCTCGATCCGCGGCTTCGCGCCCGATTTCTCGACCACGCTCCTCAACGGTCGCGAACAGACCTCGACCGGTGACAATCGCGCGGTCGAGTATGACCAGTATCCCGCCGAAGTCGTCAACCAAGTCCTGATCTACAAGACCGCCAATGCCGGACTGATCGGCCAGGGCCTGTCGGGCACCGTCGACCTGAAGACCATTCGTCCGCTCGATTACGGGAAGCGCGTCTTCTCGGTCGGTGCGCGCGGCACCTATGCCGATATCGGCAAGCTGAATGCGGGTTCGAAGGATTTCGGCTACCGCGCATCGGCCACCTATGTCGACCAGTTCGCCGACGACACGATCGGCATCGCGCTGTCGGCCAGCTATCTCAACGAACCGTACCAGATCCAGGAAGGCAATGCCTGGGGCTATGCCCAGACGACGGTCGGCGGCCAGCCGGTCGATGTGATCGGCGGGTCCAAATCCTATGTCACCTCGACCACGCTCAAGCGACTGGGTCTTTCCGGCACGCTGCAGTGGAAGATGAGCGACACCTTCACCAGCACGCTCGACGGTTTCTATTCGGACTTCAACGACGACCAGATCAAGCGCGGCATCGAGCTGCCGCTGCAATGGGGCGCCAATCCGTCGCTGACCAATGCGACGGTCAATAACGGCCTGGTCACCTCGGGCACGTTCAACGGCGTCGAGGGGGTGGTCCGCAACGATGCGTTCCAGCGCAAGGCCAAGCTCTATTCGTTCGGTTATAACGGCAAGTATAAGGGCGATGACGGCTGGAGCGCGTTCATCGACCTCAGCTATTCGAAGACCGATCGCGACGAGACGACGTTCGAAACCTATAGCGGCACCGGCTATGGCCAGGGCAATGGCGCGACCGATACGCTGGGCTTCACCACCGGCCGGACGGGCACCGTCTTCAAGCCGACGCTGAACTATTCCGACCCGAACCTCATCCAGCTGACCGACCCGCTCGGCTGGGGCGGCACGACGCGCCAGGCGGGCTATTACAACGATCGCAAGGTCCGCGACGAGATCAAGCAGTACCGCGTCGAGATCGAGCGCGAGCTGGAAACGCCCATCGTCCATGCGATCCGCTTCGGCCTGAACTACACCGACCATTCCAAGTCGCTCGCGCCCAACGAGGCGTTCGTGACGCTGGCGAACGGCGCACAGATCCAGGCGCTGCCGCAGCAATATCGCCAGACGCCGACCGACCTGACCTATCTGGGTCTTGGGCCGATGCTCAGCTATGATCCGCGCGCGCTGCTCGCGGGCGGCGTCTACACGCTGACCCCCAACACCAGCCCGGACGTACCGGCCAAGGCCTATACGACCACCGAGCATCTGATGACCGCCTATCTGCAGACCGATCTGCGGGCCCAGCTCGGCGCGGCGGAACTGACCGGCAATATCGGCGTCCAGGCGGTCGGCACCGAGCAGAAGTCGCGCGGGCTGGTCTATAACGGCACCAGCTTCGACCCGATCGTGCAGGGCGCCAATTACTGGGACATCCTGCCCAGCGCCAACCTGTCGCTTCGCCTGCCCAGCGACTGGGTGTTCCGCGTCGCCGCGGCGCGCCAGATGATGCGCCCGCGCTTCGACGACATGCGCGTCGCGCTCTCCTACGGCTTCGACACGGCGCAGGGGATCATCTCGGGCAATGGCGGCAACCCCTATCTCCGCCCGATCCGGTCCAACTCCTATGACGTGACGATCGAGAAGTATTTCGGCACGCGGGGCTATCTGGCGGCGCAGGGCTTCTACAAGGATCTCAAGAGCTTCGTTTACAATCTTGAGCAGCCTTACGACTATACCGGCCTACCGCTTCCGGCCTCGCTGCCGATCGGCATCCCGCTTCAGGGGCGGATCACCCGGCCGATCAACGGCACCGGCGGCTCGATCTACGGCGTCGAGCTGGCGGGCACGCTGCCCCTGGGTCAGGTGGTCGGCTTCCTCGACGGCTTCGGCCTGACCGGCGGCGGATCCTATACCAAGACCGAGATCACGCCGACCCCCGGCGGCGATCCCGAGGACATTCCGGGCTATTCGCGCTGGGTGGCGAACGGCACCGCCTTCTTCGAGAAATGGGGTCTGAACGTCCGTGGTTCGGTTCGCTACCGCTCGACCTTCGTGGGTGAGCTGTCGGGCTTCGGGGCCAACCGCGTCCGCCGCCGCGCCATCGACGAGACGATCATCGACGGCCAGATCGGCTATGACTTCCAGGAAGGCACCTTCAAGGGCCTGTCGATCTTCCTGCAGGGCCAGAACCTGACCGACACCCCGTTCGTCACCACCAATGGCGGTCGCCGCGACGAGGTGATCGACTATCAAAGCTATGGTCGCCGGTTCCTCGCCGGGTTTACCTATCGCTTCTGATGCCCCTATTCCGCGCCGGTTCCTCTCTTCCGGCGCGGGATACCCGAATGTGAGACGCCGCATGGACGCCGCCCCCTCCGCAGATCCCATCGCCCGCCGGGTCGTGGTCGTCGGCGGCGGCACCGCCGGATGGATGGCGGCGGCGGCGCTCGCCCGGTTCCTGCCGTCCGCCCACCACATCACGCTGATCGAATCCGATGCGATCGGCACGGTCGGCGTGGGGGAGGCGACGATCCCCGGCATCCGGCTGTTCAACCAGATGCTGGGCCTCGACGAAGCCGAGTTCCTGCGCGCGACGAATGGCAGCTTCAAGCTCGGCATCCGGTTCGAAGGCTGGTCGGGAGAGGGCAGCGGCTATCTCCACGCCTTTGGCAGCATCGGCCGTGGCCTGGGGCTGGTCCCCTTTCATCAATATTGGCTGCGTGGCGGCGGCGCGGCGAACCCGGCCTCGCTCTGGGGCCATATGGCGAGCGCGCAGGCCGCGATGAGCGGCCGCTTCGCGCCCGATCCCGGCCGTCCCGATCTGCCCAGCGGTCTCGCCTGGGCCTATCATTTCGATGCCAGCCTCTATGCCGCGTTGCTCCGCCGCCAGGCGGAAGCCATGGGCGTGGTGCGAGTGGAGGGGCGGATCGCGTCGGTCGCGCGTGATGCGACGGCGCGGATCGATCATGTCGTGCTGGAGGGCGGCGCGGCCCATGTCGGCGACCTCTTCATCGATTGCACGGGCTTCCGCGCACTGCTGATCGGCGAGACGCTGGCCGAGCCGTTCGACGACTGGTCCGGGCTGCTGCCCTGCGACCGCGCGCTGGCGGTGGCGGGCGAGCGGATCGCGCCCCTGCCCCCCTATACCCGCGCGATCGCGCACGGCGCGGGCTGGCGCTGGCGCATTCCGCTGCAGCACCGGACCGGTAACGGACTGGTCTATGACAGCCACCACCTCTCCGACGACGAAGCCGCCGACCGCCTGCTCACCGCGCTGAACGGCGAGGCGGCGGGCGAACCGCGCCTGCTCCGCTTCACCACCGGACGGCGCGCCCGCGCCTGGGTCGGCAATTGCGTCGCGCTCGGGCTGGCGGCGGGTTTCCTCGAACCGCTGGAGTCGACCAGCATCCATCTGATCCAGTCGGGTATCGCCCGGCTGCTCGACTATTGGCCCGGCGCCACCCCACAGCCGGTCGAGATCGACGCCTATAATCGCGAGACGGCGGCCGAATGGCTCGCCATCCGCGACTTCCTGATCCTCCACTATCACGCCAATGCGCGCACCGAGCCCTTCTGGACGGAGCGCCGCGCGGTGCCGTTGCCCGATAGTCTCGCGGCGCGGATCGCGCTGTTCCGTGCCAATGGCCGCTTCCGTCGCGACGGCGACGAACTCTTCGCCGAACCCGGCTGGGTGCAGGTCATGATCGGCCAGGGCATCCTGCCAGCCGGACATCATGCGCTCGCGGATGCGCTGTCGGCGGATGAGCTCCACGACTTCCTCAGCCTCACCCGGCGTCACGCCGCGCAGGTGGCCGCGCGGCTGCCGACGCACGACGCCTTCCTCGCCGCGCATTGCGCCGCGCCCGACCAGAAGGTTTTTGCATGAAAGCGCTGTTGCTCGCCCTATTGGCCACCGCCACGCCGGTGGCGGCGCAGGATTATCGCCAGCGACTGCCGCAGGACGAGGTCATCTATTTCGTCCTGCCCGACCGGTTCGAGAATGGCGACACCGCCAATGATCGCGGCGGGTTGAAGGGCGGCCCGCTGACCACCGGTTTCGATCCGACGCACAAGGGCTTCTATCATGGCGGCGACCTGAAGGGGCTGACCAGGCGGCTCGACTATATCCAGGGGCTGGGCGCGACAGCGATCTGGCTGGGGCCGATCTTCAAGAACAAGCCTGTTCAGGGGGCCAAGGGCCAGGAGAGCGCTGGCTATCACGGTTACTGGATCACCGACTTCACCACCGTCGACCCGCACCTGGGGACCGAGGCCGATCTCCACGCCTTCGTCGACGCGGCACATGCGCGAGGGATGAAGGTCTATATGGACATCATCGTCAACCACACGGCGGACGTGATCCAGTATCGTGAATGCGGCGAGGGCTCGGCCTGCCCCTATCGCGATCGCGCGACCTATCCCTATCAGCGGCAGGGCGGCGTCGGCGGCAAGGCGATCAATTCCGGATTCCTCGGCGACGACGTGCAGACGGCGGCGAACTTCGCGCATCTGACCGATCCCGATTACGCCTACACGCCCTATGTCCCGGCGCGCGAGAAGAACGCCAAGACCCCGGCCTGGCTCAACGACCCGATCTACTACCACAATCGCGGCAACACGACCTTCGAGGACGAAAGCTCGACCACCGGCGACTTTTCGGGGCTGGACGACCTCTATACCGAGAATCCGCGCGTCATCGCGGGCATGATCGACATCTATGGGAGCTGGATCGACCGGTTCGGCATCGACGGCTATCGCATCGACACCGCCAAGCATGTGAATCCGGAATTCTGGCGCAGCTTCGTCCCCGCGATGCTCGAGCGCGCGAAGGCGAAGGGGATTCCGAACTTCCACATCTTCGGCGAGGTGACGGCGGGGATGGAGCCCGGCTATCTCGCGCGCTGGACCAAGATCGCCGCCTATCCGGCGGTCCTCGACTTCGCCTTCATGAACGCGGTGATCCAGACGGTCGCGGAGAACAGGCCGACACGGGTCCTCTCCAGCCTGTTCGAAGGCGACGTGCTCTATGCCAGGGAGGAGGCGACGGCGGACATCCTGCCGACGTTCCTCGGCAATCACGATCATGGCCGCTTCGCGCACGACGTTCGGGTGGCGAACCCCGATGCCTCGGATGACGAGATACGCAAGCGCGTCGAACTCGGCCACGCCATGCTGCTGACCCTGCGCGGCGTGCCGACCATCTATTCGGGTGACGAACAGGGTTTCGCGGGCGACGGCAACGACCAGGACGCGCGAGAGGACATGTTCGCGAGCAAGGTCGCCAGCTACAA
This sequence comes from Sphingomonas sp. Leaf21, assembly GCF_916858675.1. Lineage (GTDB taxonomy): Bacteria > Pseudomonadota > Alphaproteobacteria > Sphingomonadales > Sphingomonadaceae > Sphingomonas. The sequence continues at coordinate 72,706 of NZ_CAKASM010000016.1, read as the reverse complement.
CGACAACAGGCTGGTCGGCACCACCAAGACCACCGCGACCGACAGCTTCGTGACCAGCCATCCGCTCTACCGCGAGATCGCGACGCTCGCGCGGCTGCGCGTCGCCAACCCGGCCCTCACGCGCGGTCGACAGGTGATCCGTGCGCGTGGCGATGCGCCGGGGCTGTTCGCGGTGTCACGCTTCGATCCCGCCACGGGTCGCGAATATCTGATCGCGTTCAACACCTCGACCAGGCCGATCGTGCAGGCGGTGCAGGTCGAAACGGGGTCGCAGCGCTTCGCCACCCTTGCCGGAACATGCGCCCCCACCGCGGCCGCGCCCGGCAGCCTGATGTTGGAATTGCCCGCCTTCGGCTATGCCGTCTGCGCGGCGGAGAGCCGTTGATGACCCAGAGCGTTCCCACCGCCCCCCGCCCCTGGTGGAAGGGCGCGGTGATCTACCAGATCTATCCCCGCAGCTTCGCCGACAGCAATGGCGACGGCATCGGCGACCTGCCCGGCATCACCGCGCGGCTGGATCACGTCGCGAGCCTGGGCGTCGATGCGATCTGGCTGTCGCCCTTCTTCACCTCGCCGATGAAGGATTTCGGCTATGACGTCGCCGATTACCGCGATGTCGACCCGATCTTCGGGACGCTCGCCGATTTCGACGCGCTGGTCGCGCGGGCACACCGGCTCGGGCTGAAGGTCGTCATCGATCAGGTCTATAGCCACACCTCCGACGAGCATCCCTGGTTCACCGAAAGCCGGGCCAGCCGCACCAATGCCCGTGCCGACTGGTATGTCTGGGCCGACGCCAAGCCCGACGGTTCGCCGCCGTCGAACTGGCAATCGGTGTTCGGCGGTCCCGCCTGGACCTGGGACGCGCGGCGCGGGCAATATTATCTGCACAACTTCCTGAAGGAGCAGCCGCAGCTCCACGTCCATCATCCGGACGTACAGGCGGAGTTGCTGGCGACCGCGCGGTTCTGGCTCGATCGCGGCGTCGACGGCTTCCGTCTCGATGCGATCAACTTCATGATGCACGAGCCGAGCTTCCGCGATAATCCGCCCGCGCCCGACACCGGCAAGACACGGACCCGCCCGTTCGACTTCCAGGTAAAGCTCTACAACCAGAGCCACGCCGATATCGTCCCCTTCCTCGAACGGATCCGCGCCACGCTGGACGAATATGGCGAGCGTTTCACCGTGGCCGAGGTCGGCGGTGACGAGGCCGAGCGCGAGATGAAGCTGTTCACGGCGGGCGAGCACCGGTTGAACACGGCCTATGGCTTCGACTTCCTCTATGCCGACCGGCTGACCCCGCGCATCGTCGCCGAAGCGGTGGCGAAATGGCCCGCCGAACCGGGAATGGGCTGGCCGAGCTGGGCGTTCGAGAACCATGACGCGCCGCGCGCCGTGTCGCGCTGGACGATGCCGGAGCATCGCGAGGCCTTCGCGCGGATGAAGATGCTGCTGCTGCTGGCGCTTCGCGGCAATGCCTTTCTCTATCAGGGCGAGGAACTGGGGCTGACCCAGGTCGACGTGCCGTTCGAGCGGCTGGTCGATCCCGAAGCCATCGCCAATTGGCCACTGACGCTGTCGCGCGACGGCGTGCGCACGCCGATGCCATGGAGCAGCAATGCACCCAATGGCGGCTTCTCGGATGCCGAACCCTGGCTCCCCACCGGCCCCGATCATGCCGCGCTGGCCGTCAATCGGCAGGAGGGTGATCCGGACTCGCTGCTCAACCTTACCCGTCACCTGGTCGGGCTTCGTCGTGCGACGCCCGCGCTGGCGATCGGCGACCTGACGCTGCTTCATGCCCACGAGCAACTGCTCGCCTTCGAGCGGCGCGAGGGGACTCAGCGCCTGCTGTGCCTGTTCAATCTGGGCGACACGCCCATGCCCGTGCCCCCCGCCCTGCCGCGCGGCGGACGCACGCTGGTCCACGTCAATAGCGCCACCGACGAACGCCTGGGCGCGTTCGGGGCGGCGATCCGGGAGATGACTGCATGAAGACGACTATCGCCATCGGCCCCCTTCTCGCAGGCGCCCTGATCGCCAGCGCGGCATCCGCCCAGAACGGCCCCGCCGATCCGGCGGTCAACGAGACGTTCAAGTTCGCCAAGCCCGCCGGACAGCCCGACGCCATCGAGACTTCGCCCAACGGGCAGATCACCGTGCAGGTGTCGACCGACAATGACGGCCGCGCGGTCTATATGATCGCGCGAAACGGCAACGCGATCGTCGCGCCGTCTCGCCTGGGCATGATGTTCACCGACGCGCCCAAGATCGAGCGGGGCATGAAGATCGAGGCGGTCAGCCACGCCAAGGCCGACACGAGCTGGACCCAGCCCTGGGGCGAATGGCGCACCATCCGCGACAATCACCGCGAGATGCGCGTCCGCCTGATGGAATCGAGTGCGCTCCACCGCCGCTACGACGTGGTGTTCCGGGTGCAGGATGACGGCGTCGGCTTCCGCTACGAATTTCCCGAGCAGCAGGCGATGCCCAAGGCGAACATCGCCGAGGAGCTGACCGAGTTCAACATCGCGCAGGGCGGCACCGCCTGGTGGAAACCCGCCTTCCTGTGGAACCGCGAGGAATATCTCTACAACCGCACGCCCATCGCGGCGGTGGGCACGGCGGCGACGCCGATCACGATGAAGCTGGACGACGGCACCCATGTCGCCATCCATGAGGCGGCGTTGGTCGACTATGCCAGCATGGCGGTCATGAAGACCGAGGGGAACAGCTTCAAGGCCGTCCTCACCCCCGGCTCGGGCGCGCCCAAGGTGGTGAAGACCGGCGCGTGGACGACGCCCTGGCGGACCTTCCTGATCGCACCCGACGCGGGCGGGCTCTATATGAGCCATCTGATGCTCAACCTGAACGAGCCCAACAAGCTGGGCGACGTGACGTGGGTGAAGCCGGGCAAGTTCGTCGGCGTCTGGTGGAAGATGATCAAGGGCGACTGGAGCTGGGCGCGCGGCCCCCGTCACGGGGCGACCACCGCCAATGTGAAGACCTATATCGATTTCGCCGCCAGATACGGCATCCCCGGCGTGCTGGTCGAGGGGTGGAATATCGGCTGGGACGGCGACTGGGCGGGCAATGGCTCGGCGATGCAGTTCGCGACCCCGGCGGAGGATTTCGACGCGGACTATCTCGCCAAATATGCCAGGTCCAAGGGCGTCTCGCTGATCGGCCATCACGAGACGGGTGGCGCGGTCAGCCATTATGAGAGCCAGTTCGACCCCGCCTTCAAGTTCGCCGCCGATCATGGCGAGCATGTCGTCAAGACCGGCTATGTCGCCGATGCCGGACAGATCGAGCGCGTGAACCCCGATGGCTCGGTATCGCGCGAGTGGCATGAGGGCCAGTGGATGGTGAACCATCATCTCCGCGTCCTGGCCGCCGCCGCCAAATACAAGGTCTCGATCGACAGCCATGAGCCGGTCAAGGACACCGGCCTGCGCCGCACCTATCCCAACTGGCTGGCGCGCGAGGGCTCGCGCGGGATGGAATATAACGCCTGGGCGGGCAAGAACCCGCCCGAGCATGAGGCGAACCTGGCCTTCACCCGGATGCTGGAAGGCCCGATGGACTTCACGCCCGGCGTGCTGAGCCTGACCGGCAGCGACGACAGCCCGATCCAGTCGACCATCGCCAAGCAGCTCGCGCTCTATGTGGTCCTCTATTCGCCGGTGCAGATGGCGGCGGACACGCCGGAGAATTACGCGAAATACCCGCAGGCCTTCCGCTTCATCGCGGACGTGCCGGTGGATTGGGAGGACAGCCGCGTGCTGAACGGCGAGGTCGGCGATTACGTCACCTTCGCGCGGCGGGATCGGAAGAGCCGCGACTGGTATATCGGCTCGATCACCGACGAGAACCCCCGCGACCTGACCGTCACGCTCGACTTCCTGGAGCCCGGCAAGGCGTATGAGGCGCAGGTCTACAAGGACGGCCCCGGGGCGACCTATGCGACCGATGCGCGCCATTCGATCGCGTTCGAAACCCGGCGGGTGAAGAAGGGCGACACGCTGACGCTGTCGCTGGCCCCCGGCGGCGGCCAGGCGATCCGGCTGAAGGCTCTGTAACCCTCAATTCCTCCCCAAGCTCTGCTTGGGGAGGGGGACCATCGCGCCAGCGATGGTGGAGGGGCGCGACGGACCGGCCACGCCCCTCCACCACGCCCTTCGGGCGCGGTCCCCCTCCCCGCGCTTCGCGCAGGGAGGAATGGGTTACTTCGTCGGAAAACCCCGCTGTTTCAGCAGCGCGTTGACGTCCGGGTCGCGGCCCCGGAACGCGCGGTAGGCCTCCGCCCGGTCGGTTTCGTTCCCCGTCGACAACAGGATCCGCGCGAAGCGATCCGCCGTCGCCTTGTCCCAGGGGCTCCCCGCTTCCTCGAACGCGGCGAAGGTGTCGGCGTCCATCGTCTCCGACCAGAGATAGCTATAGTAGCCCGCCGAATAGCTGTCCGACGAGAAGAGGTGATTGAACTGCGGCAGGCGGTGCCGCATCACCAGCTCCCTGGGCATCCCGATCTCGCGCAGGGTCGCCGCCTCGAACGCCGCGGGATCGACCACGCCGTCCGGGATGGTGTGCAGCTTCATGTCGACGATTGCCGAGGACAGATATTCGGTCGTCGCGAACCCCTGGTTGAAGGTCTCCGACGCCTTGATCTTGTCGAGCAGCGCCTGTGGCATGGGCTGGCCGGTCTTGTAGTGGCGGGCGTACTTATCCAGCACGTCGCGGGTCAGCAGCCAATGCTCGTTCACCTGGCTGGGATATTCGACGAAGTCGCGCGGCGTGCCCGCCAGCCCCGGATAGGTGACGTTCTGCAACATCGCATGGATGGCGTGGCCGAATTCGTGGAACAGCGTCTCGGCGTCGTCCAGGCTGATGAGGACGGGTTCGCCCTTCGCGCCCCTGGTGAAGTTGTTGTTGTTCGACGACAGGACATTCTGCGCCGGCGCCAGGTTACGCTGGCCGCGATAGGTGTTCGCCCAGGCGCCCGAGCGCTTGCCCGTCCGCGCGAAGTCGTCGCGATAGAACAGGCCGACTTCCCTGCCGTTCCGCGTGACGTGCCAGACGCGCATGTTGGGCTCGAACACCGGCACCGTGCCGGTGATCTCCTTGAACTCCAGGCCATAAAGCCGGTTCGCGGCATAGAGCGAACCCTGGATGATGTTGTTCAGCTCGAAATAGGGTTTCAGCTCGGCCTGATCGAGGTCGTAGCGGCTCTTGCGGACCTTCTCCTGATAGAAGCGATAGTCCCAGGGCTCGATGGTGATCCTGGCCCCTTCCCCCCTGGCGGCAGACGCGTCGGCGATCGCCTGCATGTCGCGGACCTCCTCGGCGACGCGCGCCTTGGCGGCGGGCCAGACGCGCATCATCAGGTCGGTCGCGGCCGCCGGGGTCTTGGCCATCGTGTCCTGCATCCGCCAGTCGGCATGGGTCTTGAACCCCAGCAGGTGCGCGCGGTCCGCGCGAAGCTTCACGATCCGCGCGATCGTCGCCTTGGTGTCATTGGCGTCGCCATTGTCGCCGCGGCTGACGAACGCGCGCCAGACCTGTTCGCGAAGCGCACGGTCGGTCCCGAAGGTCAGCACCGGGTCGACCGCCGAGCGCGTATTGACGATCGCCCAGCCCGGCTGTCCGCGCTCGACCGCCGCCGCCTTGGCCACCGCCTTGACGCTGTCGGGCAGTCCTGCGAGGCGGGCCTCGTCGGTGACCGTGATCGCCTTGCCCTCGTCGGCGAGCAGCTTTTGCGAGAATTCCGAAAAGGCCACTGCAGGCTGCTGATTATATTCGGACAGTTGCTGCTTCTGCGCGGCCGTCAGCTTGGCCCCCTGTCGCACGAAACTGTCATAGGTGCGGGTCACCAGCCGCTTCTGCTGCGCGTCGAGGCCGCTGCTATCCCGCGCCTTGTAGATCGCCTCGATCCGCGCGAACAGCTTCGGGTTGAAGGTGATCTCGTCCGACGCCTTGGCCAGCCTGGGCGACCACTCGCGGTCCAGCGCCTGATAGGCCGGGTTGTTCATGTTGCCGGTCATCACGCCGAACATCGTCATCACGCGGTTCAGCGACTGCCCGGCATTCTGCATCGGCACGAAGGTGTTGGCGAAGCTCGGCTTGGCGGGATCGTTGGCGATCCGCTCATAATCGGCGCGACGCTCGGCCAGCGCCGCCGTGAAGGCCGCCGGGAAGAGGTCGGGCTTCACCTTGTCCCAGGGGGGTACGCCGCCATAGGGGCCGGTCCAGGGGCTGAGCAACGGGTTGGCGGCGGCGGATTGGGCCGCCTGCGGCGGGGCGGACATGGCGGATGAACTCATGAGAACCGCAAGCGCGGCGAGGGACAGATGACGCAAAATGAACTCCCGGTCATGAAAGACGCGTCATCACCATAAGCCTGGGAGCAATCAGGTAAAGTCCGGCCCGGCCGCCGGTCCCTAGGCCGGATCGACATTCAGCTTATTCTCCCCCTCTCCCCTGGACAGGGGAGAGGGTTAGCGAAGCTTGCCAGCGTGCTGGCTAGCGCAGCTTGGGTGAGGGGTTGAGCGAGCCTTCGGCTCGCGCGCTCTTCGAGCGCTTCACCCCTCACCCAGCTCCGACTAGGCCTTTGCTACGCAAAGACCAAGTCTGCGCAACCCTCTCCCCTCTACGAGGGGCGAGGGAAGGACAGGCATAGGTGAATGTCGATCCGCCCTAATGCTTGGGTCGCTGCGTCTCGGCCACCTTGGCGGCGGCGACCAGCCCCTCGCCCGTCGCGCGGGCGGCGGCGGGCGTCATCGATATCGCCACGCCATTGGGTCCGTCGAGCATGACGATCCCCTGTTCCGCCGTCGCCAATCCCGCGTCGTCATGGACATGCGATCCGGTCGAATGGGGCTTCATGGCTTGGCACCGTCCAGCGTCGGCCCGCCACCGTACAGATAGCCGGGATCGAAATCGGCAAGCGCGGTCAACGCAGCGATATCCAATATATGCACTTCGCCTGCCCGAAAAGTCATGAGTCCCCGCTCTCGCAGCGAGCGAAGGACGCGATTGAGATGGACCGGGGTCACGCCCGCCGCCTCGGCGATATCGATCTGGGTCACCGGAAAGCGGAAGATGCCGTCACGCACCAGGTCGACCATCGCCAGCCGGGCATGAAGCTCGCAGAAGAGATGCGCCACGCGCCCATCGGCCTCGAGCCGCCCGAGCCGGAAGACCCATTCCCGGTGCATCGCCGCGTCGAGCAGCGTCGAAAACCATAAAAGCCGCGTCAGGCGCGGGCGATGCGCGACGATCTGCTCCAGCCGGTCATGACCGACCAGGGCGACCTTGGTCGGGGTGAGGGTCGCGACGTCATGGTCGAGATAGCGCATCGCGAAGCCATGGAGGTCGACGAAGTCGCCGGGGACGTGAAACGCCACGATCTGCCGGTTGCCCTGGCGGTCGTCCATATACCGGCACATCACGCCTTCGAGCAGGAGGCTGCTGTACCGGACGCGCTCATCACGGCGGATGACGATCGTCCTGGCCGGGACCGCGCGAACCTCGTCGACGCTGTTCTCCAGCGTCGCGATATCGTCGGGCGTCATCGCGTCCCGCCCTCGCTCCTTCAGGAATAGACCCGTCAGCAAGGGGCGATCCGAACTCGGCCTTGGCTGTCTCAGCGTATCGATGGCGGACACCGACATGGCGCGATCCCTCCCGTGGTAACGGAAAGCTAATCCCCGGCCGGGGCAAAGGGTTCCGTCACGCCAGCGTCGCGATCACTCGCCCACCGGCTGCCCCGAGGCGCGGACCGGCAATGCCTCGTCCAGGGTCTGCTCGGGGTGCTTCCGATTGCTGCGAACCGAAGCCCAGAAGGACAGCCCGATCAGCGTCGCGCCGATCAGGCCGGTGATCGTCTCCGGGATGTGGAAACGCACCGACAGCAGCATGATCGCCGCCAGGGCGACGATGGCATAGAACGCGCCATGCTCGAGATAGCGATACTGGGTCAGCGTCCCCTTATCGACCAGCATGATCGTCATCGATCGGACGAACATCGCCCCGATGCCGAGGCCCAGCGCGATGATGAACAGGTTGTTGGACAATGCGAAGGCGCCGATCACCCCGTCGAACGAGAAGCTGGCGTCGAGCACCTCGAGATACAGGAAGGCCGCAAAGCCCGAACGCGCCGCCGCGCCCGCGACCGCGTCGCCATCGCCCTCCAGGATCACGCCGATCGCATGGACGACGATATAGGTGAGCAACCCGAAGATCCCCGCGGTCAGGAAGGTCATCGCCTCGTCCGCCGGAATGAACTGACCGATACCGTACAGCGCGAGCAGGACGATGCCGGTCGCCAGCCCGGAGATCTTGCGCATCGCGGCCAGCGGGCGCTCGATCCAGCCGATCCAGTGGTCGTCCTTTTCCTCGTCGAGGAAGAAGTTCAGGCCGACCATCGCCAGGAAGCTGCCGCCGAAGCCCGAAATCCCGACATGCGCGGAGGTGATGATCTGTTCGTAGCGAACCGGGTCACCGGCGGCGAGCTTCACCGCCTCGACGGGGCCAAGATGCGCGGCGATCGCGACGATCGCGAGCGGGAAGACGATCCGCATCCCGAACACCGCGATCAGGATACCCCAGGTCAGGAAGCGGTGCCGCCACTTGTCGTCCATGTCGCGCAGGACCGTCGCGTTGACGACCGCATTGTCGAAGGACAGGGACACTTCGAGCACGCCGAGAACCAGGACGATCCACAACACGCCCAGCGTGCCGCCGACGCTGCCCGTGCTCTCGAATCCCAGCCACGCGGCGGCGAGGAGGCACAGCGCGGTAAAGAGGAACGAACCCTTATAATATTTCAGCAGCACGCATGGCCCCCTGTTGCTGACCTGTCCATCGCCTTCGTACCGGTGACGCGCGTGGCGGCTCGGCAGCCGGACTGTAAAGCCCCGGCTGCGGCAATGGTTCAATCGAATGGAGCCCCTATCGCCGCGAAGCGTGCTCGCGACAAGCGTCGATCAGATGCGGACGTCGTTGCCGACAAGCTGGTCCGAAATCTGCTGCGCGGTGCGGCGCAATTCGGCCAGCGCCTCGTCCTCGCTGCTCAACGCATCGACGATCCGGACATACGGAACGGTCAGCACCGCGCTGCTGCGGGTGCCGCGCATGATCGGCGCGGCAAGCTCGACCATGCCGATCAGTTCGTTGCTCTCGGCGCGCGCAAAACCCTGTTCGCGCATCACGTTCGCCGTCTCCCGCAGTTCGTCCAGCGCCGCTTCGGACAGCGGCGGGTCGAACAGCGTCTCCCACTGGTGGCGCGTATCCTCGGGCTGGAAGGCATAGAGCAGCACGCCCGACGGCGTCTCGTGCAGGGCGCGGCGATAGCCGACACGGACGGAGAAGCCGAGCAGCGTATCCGCTTCCATCCGCGCGATTACCGACGAGGCCGCGCCCGAAGGGATGGCGAGATAGCAGGACTGGCCGATGCGATCCGCCAGCCCCCGCATCAGGGGCAGCGCCTGCTCCATCAGGCTGCGCACCGGCGGCCGCTTCAAACCGAGGTGGAACAGCCGCGAGGTCATGACATAGCCGTCGGGCCCCTGCGTCACATAACCGCGATGTTCGAGGACCTGGATCATCCGGAACAGCTCGCCGGTCGAACGGCCCAGCCGGTTGACGATCGCGCTCATCGTCAGCGGGCTGTCTTCCGCCGACAGCAGCTCGAGGATGTCGAGGCCCTTTTCCAGTGCCGGCGCGCGATAGAGCCGCTTGTCGTCAGCGCCGTCGACCATGTCCGTGATCAAGCAATTCACTCCGTTGCGACCCGACGACGAAGAACCGTAATCGTACTTTATGGAACCCGTCCGACTTACCCCGATTGGTTGACGCGTCGCAACATCATTAACCTCGAATTTCGATCTTTTAACCTTCCAGCAGATGGACGACATTTCCGCCCACCCGCGCGATTGCGCGCGCGCCCGGCGGAAGTTCGGTCGCGACGCGATCCGTATCCTTCAATTCGATGCGCCAGCGTCCGGCATAGTGCGCGATCGAGGTTAAATTATCGCGCCCGCCCAGCGCCTTGGCCAGCGCATCCGGCAGGGTGACCTGCGACGGGTCGGTTGCGGACGACGGTGTCGGCGCGGTGGCGACGGGCACGGCGCGGACCGATGCCGCCGACCCGGCGATCGGGCCGCTCTCGATCGCGGCCCGCATTTCCATCGCGACGGTATCCGCGACCGGGCCCAGCACCACCTGCACGCCATTGGCGGACGGACGCAGGATTCCCCGCGCGCCCAGCCGCTTCAGGCCGGGCTCGTCGACCTTGGCGGGGTCGGCGACGATCAGGCGGAGGCGCGTGGTGCAGGCCGCGACCTCGGTCAGATTGGTGCTGCCACCCATGGCGGCGACGAAGCTTGCGCCACGACCGCCCTCGACCGGCGCCGCGCCACTCTCGACCAGTTCGCCTTCGGCGTCGTCGGGTTCGCGCCCCGGCGTCTGCAGGTTCCAGCGGCGGATCGCGAAGCGGAACACCGCATAATAGAGCAGCGCATAGACGGCGCCGACCGGGATCAGCAGCAGGGGTTTGGTCGCCTTGCCGAAATTGATGACGTAATCGAACAGCCCCGCCGAGAAGGTATAGCCGAGCCGGACGCCGAGCGCGTTCATCAACGCTTCCGACACGCCGGTAAGAATGGCGTGGAAGGCGTAGAGGACCGGCGCCAGGAACATGAAGCTGAACTCGATCGGCTCGGTCACGCCGGTCAGGAACGACATCAGCGCCAGGCTGAACAACATGCCGCCGACCGCCTTCTTACGCGCGGGCAGGGCCTCGTGATACATGGCCAGGCAGGCGGCGGGCAGGCCGAACATCATGACCGGGAAGAAACCGCTCATGAACGCGCCCGCTGTCGGGTCGCCCGCAAAGAAGCGGTTCAGGTCGCCCGTCTTGCCGTGGAAATCGCCGACGACGAAATAGGCGACGGTGTTCAGGATGTGGTGGAGACCGGTGACGATCAACAGCCGGTTGAGCACGCCGAACGCGAACAGCCCCAGTCCCCCGGCCTGCACGACGCCCTGGCTCAGCCCGTCGATCCCGGCATTGATCGGCCCGAAGGACAGACCCAGCAACGCCGCCAGCCCCAGTCCGGTGATCCCGGAGATGATCGGCACGAAGCGGCGACCGCCGAAGAACGCCAGATATTCCGGCATCTTGATCGTCGCGAACCGGTTGTAGGAACTGCCGCCGATCAATCCGGCGACGATGCCGACCGGCACGTCGAACTTATGGACCGACTTGGTTCGCCAGGCCGCCTCGACGGTCGCGGCAATATCCTTGGCCAGTCCGGCGCCGGTTCCGGCGGGCGGCACGACCAGCGTCTCGGCCCCCTTGATGGTGACGAGGTAACAGGTGATCCCCGCCAGCGCCGCCGCACCATTGCCGTCACGCGCGAACGCGGTGGCGACGCCGACCGCGAACAACAGCCCCAGATTGTCGAAGATCGCATTGCCCGCATTCGCCATGAAGGCGATGTTCAGCATGTCCGCCTGGCCGAGGCGCAGCAGCAATCCCGCCACCGGCAGGACCGCGATGGGCAGCATCAACGCCCGTCCGAGCGATTGAAGCGAGGCCATGGGCGAACTCATGCGCCGATCTCCTGAAGCAACTTGGTGATATGGGCACGAACCGCGGGTGCCGATGGCAGGGCGACCGCCTGCATCGCGGCGGCGCGGCAGCGCGCCATGTCGAGCTTGCCGACCAGCGCCTTGATCGCGGCGACGCGCGCGGGCGGCACCGACAATTCGGTCACGCCCAGCCCCAGCAAAATCGGCACCGCCAGTCGGTCGGCCGCCAGCGAGCCGCACACGCCGACCGGCGTCGAATGCCGCGCCGCCCCGTCACAGGTCGCGCCGATCAGCCGCAGCACCGCCGGATGGAGCCCGTCGACCCCCGCCGCCACCGCCGCGTTGCCGCGATCCATGGCCAGCGTATATTGGGTCAGGTCGTTGGTCCCGATCGAGAAGAAGTCCGCCTTGCGTGCCAGGATATCGGCGGAGATCGCGGCGGCGGGCGTCTCGATCATCACGCCGACCTCGGCCCTGCCGCCCTGCCGTTCTACGACCGCGCGGACCGCCTCCAGTTCGGACAGGCTGGCAACCATCGGCGCCATGATGCGGCAGGGCTGGCGCACCGACAGGATCGCCCCGACCTGATCCTCCAGCAGTTGCGGATCGGCGAGCGATACGCGGATACCGCGCAGGCCCAGCGCCGGGTTCTCCTCGACGGGCAGATCCATATAGGGCGCGGGCTTGTCGCCGCCGACGTCCAGCAGGCGGACGATCATCGGCCGGTCGCCGAGCGCGTCGGCGATCGCCTGGTAATCCCTGGCCTGCTCGTCGCGGGTCGGCGCGGTGGCGCGGTCGAGGAACAGGAATTCGGTACGCAGCAGGCCGCAACCCTCGGCCCCTTCCCGAACGGCTGCCTCGGCATCGGCGACCGAGCCCAGATTGGCGAACATCTCGATACGCGTGCCGTCGCGCGTCCTGCAGGGCCCCTGCGCGGCACGGGCCGCCGTGATCTCATCCTTTCGACGGGCGATGGTATCGCGGACTTCGGCTTGCGCGTCGCCATCGGCATCGGGATCGATCAGCCCGCGATCGGCATCGAGAACGATCACGCGACCATCCTCCAGAGCCGCCAGTGGTGCGCCGAAGGCCACCGCCATGGGCAGTCCCATGCCCGCCGCCAGGATCGCGGCGTGCGAAGTCGGCCCGCCCTTCACCAGCGCGATGCCGGCGACGACGCCGGCATCCAGCGCGGCGACCTGGCTTGGCAGCAAGTCCTCGGCGACGAGGATCGCGCCCGCCGGGACGCTCGGCCCCTCGATCGGAAGCCCGGCGAGTGCGGCGAGGACATGGCGTTCCAGATCGCGCAGATCGTCGGCACGCTCGGCGATCCGCCGGTCGCCGCTGGAAACGAGGACCGCCACCTGTTCAGCGATCGCCTCCTGCCACGCGACACCGGCGCTCAGGCCCCGGCCGATGGCGGCGCGTGCCGCGTCGGTGAGCGTGGGGTCGGCCAGCATCGCGCCGTGCGCCGCCATCACGCCGCCTCGCGCGCCGCCCGCTTCCGCCGCCTGTGCCAGTCCGTCACGGACCCGCGAGAGCGCGTCGTTCAGCCTGGCGATCTCGTCCTCCACCGATCCCGCATTCGTCTCGACCGGAATCGCCGCACGGGTCAGGCGATGGATCGGACCGACCGCCAGCCCCGGCGCGGCGGGAACACCGCCCAGCCCCGGCCCTTCCGCACGCGCGGGTTCGGGCGCGGCGATCGGCGTTTCCTCCACCGTGGCATCGTTCAGGAAGGCGATGACGGCGGCCAGCGCGGCGGCGGCCTGTGTCCCGCTCGCCTCGATCCGCACCGTCGCGCCGTGGCTCAGCCCCAGGCCGAGCAGGCCGACCGCGCTCAGTGCCGAGGCGTTGCGCTCGCCGTGGAACAGCGTGACCTTCGCATCATGCTGCCGCACCGTCTCGACCAGCCGGGCGGCGGGACGGGCGTGGAGGCCATGCGACAGCGCGACGACGGTCTCCTGGACGAGCGTCTCGCCACCGGCATCATGCTCGACGGCGTCGATGGCCAGCGGCACCACGCGGAGCAGCGGGTCGCCGACCGCGACCAGCCCATTGGCGATGGGCTCGACCGCGAAACGGCTGGCGTCCGCGACGATGATCGGCGTCACCACGGCGGGCGCGTTCCGGACCAGATGATCGAGGTCGAAGCGGATCAGCGGCTGCCCCGCCAGCACCTTCGCGCCCGCCTTCACTTGCGGCGTCAGTCCCTTGCCGCCCAGCGACACGGTGTCGATGCCGATATGGCAGATGAGTTCATAGCCATCGGTGCTGCGCAGCGTCACCGCGTGCCCCGCCTCATGCACGGTCAGCACGACCGCGTCGCAGGGCGCGCAGAGCGTGTCGTTCACCGGATCGATCGCGATCCCGTCACCCAGCATCTTCTCGGCGAAAACCGCGTCCGGCACGTCGCCGAGCGGCGTCACCCAACCCGCCAGAGGGGCAAATACGGTCAGGTCACTCATCACAGGTCACTTTCGCCAAATCGCATCCTTCATCGGTCGGCGCATCGCGCCGCCGTTCAGCGGTCGCGCACCGACACCCGGCCCAGCAGACCGCTTTCGACATTGCCCAGCCCGGCGACGATCAGGACGATCGTCCGCTTGCCCGCCCCCGGCGCCAGCGGCGCGGTGAGCGGTCCGGGTTGCGGATCGCGCTTTTCCGCCACCATCTTCCCGTCGATCCACAGGCTGGCCATACCGCCCACCGATGCGAAGCGGATCTCGCCGCCACGCGCCGCGACCGCATGACGCGGCGTGATGACGGTGCGATAGATGCGGTAACCCGCCGCCTCGCCCGGCGTCGGCGTGCCCGCCCGGACGAAGGCCCAGCCATTATTGTCGTTCGAGGCGGGCGCGAAGTCGGGTGACGGCTTCGCCTCCTGCAACTCCGACCGGCGCCAGTCGCGCAAGTCCATGTCACCGGCGGCAAGCGGCACCTGCGCGCGCGGCGCGACACCCAACCGGTCCAGCCGCAGCATGGCGGGCTTCAATCCGTCAGCCGTCGCCCGGATCGTGATCCGTCCGCGCCCGGTGTCGGGCCGCACGATCATCTGCGCCAGCCCGTTGAACAGCGAGCGCTGATTGCCCTTTTCGGGTTCGTGGCTGTTGGGATCGCCATTGCCGACGCCGATGATCGCGCCGCCATCGATCGTGAAGCGGGTCATCAGATTGGCCGTGGGCACATGGCGGCCCTTGGCATCGACCGCGTCGATGGTGATCGCCTGCGCGTCCTCGGTATCGCCCGCCATCACGGTGCGCGCGGGCGTCAGGCGCAGCGCGACGGGTGCGCCGGTCGTCTCATGCGCGGCGCGCGCCACCTCACGGCCACCGCGATAGGCGATCGCCTCGATCCGGCCCGGCGCGTAGGGCACGGTCCACTCATTGCCCATCAACCGGTCGACCGCCGCCTCGCCCACCGTCTTGCCGTTCAGGCGAAGGACGACACGTTCGGCATTGGACAGGACCATGATCTTGGTCGGCCGGCCCTCGCGCCCCGGCCAGGTCCAGTGCGGCGCGAGCGCCACCACCGGCTGATCGTCGACCCAGGCGGCGCGGTGGATGTCGAACGCGGTCTTGGGGAAACCGCACAGATCCAGGATGCCGAAGAAGCTGGCGATGGTCGGCCATTCATAGGGCGTCGGCTCGCCATGATAGTCGAAGCCCGTCCAGACGAAGCCACCCGCGACATAGGGGCGGTCGGCGATCTTCTTCCACGCGACCCGGTGCGTCGCGCCCCAGCTCGCCGCCTCGTCGTCATAGCTCGACGCGATATGCCGCGCGGGATCGCTCTGAAACTCGCCGCGCGTCATGAACGCGCTGGTGTCCTCCGAGCTGGTCATCGGCTTGGTCGGATTGAGCTGATGATAGCGGTCGTAATCGCCCTGATAATAGTTGAACCCCATCACATCGACGACCTGCGCGACGTTGATCGGGTTGAAGAAGGCGCCGTTCATCGCGGCGGTCACCGGGCGGCTGTCGTCCAGCGCATGGACCCAGTGCGACATGCGCTTGACCATCTCGACGCCCGAGGGCGTGCCCTGCATCGGCTCCTCGTTGAAGACCGACCACAGGATGACGCTGGGATGATTGCGGTCGCGGCGGACCAGCCATTCGAGCTGCGCGCGATATTCGGGCGCGGGGTTGAATTGGCGGTTCTCGTCCATGACGACCAGCCCCAGCCGGTCGCACCAGTCGAGCAACTCGGGCGTCGGCGCGTTATGGCTCGACCGCACCGCGTTGCAGCCCATCGCCTTCAACCGCTCGAGCCGCCAGCCGATCAGCGCGTCGGGGATCGCGGTGCCGACGCCCGCATGATCCTGATGCAGGCAGACGCCCTTCAGCTTGACCGGCTTGTCGTTGAGGAAAAAGCCCTTGTCGGGGTCGAACCGGATGGCGCGGAAGCCGATCGGCACGCGGCGCTCATCGGCCATCTGCCCGTCGCGCACCAGACGGACGTGCAGCGTGTAGAGCGTCGGCCGCTCGATCGACCAGAGCATCGGATCGCTGACCGGCAGGTCGAGCGTCGCGGTCCCCTCGTCGAGCGAGGGGACATTGGCCTGCGCTTGCCCCGTCGCGATCACGCGCCCCTGCGGATCGAGCAGCCGAGCCTCGACCGTCACGGGCGTTTCGGCGGGCGCGATGCTGGTCAGCGTCGTGGTGACGGGGATATGCCAGCCGCCATCGGCGCGGCGGCGGGGATCGCAGTGCACGCCGTCGGTGGCGATCGAGACGGGAGCATAATCGCCCAGCCAGACATGGCGGTAGAGCCCCGCGCCCTCGTACCACCAGCCCTCCATGGCGTTGGCATCGACGCGGACCGCGACGACATTGGCCTCGTCCCCGAACCGCGCGAAGGGCGTCAGGTCGATGCGGATCGCGCTGTATCCGGAGAAATTGTGCGAGACGACGCTGCCATTGACCCAGACCGTGGCGTTCGTCGCGACACCACCGAACTCCAGTTCGATCCGGCGACCGCGAAGCGCGGGGTCGAGCCGGAAGGTGCGGCGATACCAGCCGATGCCGCGCGCACGATAGCCCTGCGCGACATTGGCGGTCTTCTCGAACGGCTGGAACGATGCCCAGTCGTGCGGCAGATCGACCGACTGCCAGTCGCTGTCGTCATAATCGACCGCCGCCGCGCCACGTGCGTTGCCAGCCTTGACCGAAGCATAGGTCGCGTCGTGGGTCTCCAGCGGCGCGGGCGCGATATCGCCCTCGTGGAACAGCCAGCCGCGATCCATCAGCACCCGTGCGGGGTCCTGCACCGGCAACGCCGGGGGGAGCGCGTCGACCGGCGCGGGCATGGGCAACGCGCCCGCGCCATCGGCGGGACGGCGCGCCGCCGCGAAGACCGGCACCGGGGCGACGCCGCCGACAAGACCGACGACGGCGCTGCTCAGCAACAGTTCGCGGCGGGCAATGGTCATGCGGCAACCCTCTCGGCGCTGGCGATACGGGTCTCGACCGGCTTGAGCGCGGCATCGAGCACGACCCAGTCGGCGCGCAGGCCGGTGGCGAGCGAACCGCGCTCGTGCGACAGACCCAGGAAAGCGGCGGGATGCGTCGCGGCCATCGCCGCAGCCCGGTCGACGCTGATGCGAAGCTGGTCGACCGCATTGGCGACCGCCGCGCCCATGTCGAGGTCGGAGCCCGCGAGCGTCCCGTCGGCATAGGTGCACTTGCCACCCGCCACGTCGATATGCCGCCCGTGCAGCACGAAGTCCTTTTCGACCGCGCCAACCGACGACATCGCGTCGGTGACCAGCATGAGCTTTTCGAACGGCCGCGCCTTCAACGCCAGCCGCAGCATCGGCGCCGCGACATGGAAACCGTCGATGATCAGCCCGCTATAGGGGCGCGGATCGTCGAGCGTGGCGCCCGCCAGGCCGGGCACCCGTTGCTGCATCGCGGGCATCGCGTTGTAGAGATGCGTGATCCCCGAAAGGCCCGCATCGAATGCCGCGATCGCCTGTTCGTAGCTCGCCTCGCTATGGCCGCCGCTGACCAGCACGCCCGCCGCGACCAGTCGCTTGATCGTCGCCAGCGGCACGCGCTCCGGGGCGACGGTCAGCATGACCCTGCCGCGCCGGGGCCGCGTCAGCACCGCGATCATCTCTTCGTCCAGATCGCGGAAGCGCGCCGGATCGTGGATGCCCTTGCGCGCCGGGTTCAGGACCGGTCCCTCGACATGGATGCCGACGATGCCGGGCACCTGGGCCGCGATCGCCTCGTCGATCGCGTCGAGGGCGCGGGCGATCTTGTCGGGCGTCTCGCTGACCAGGGTCGGCAGCATCGCGGTGGTGCCATAGACGGCATGTGCCGCCGCCATCGTCGCGATCCCGTCCACGTCCAGCCGGTCGTTGAACAGCACGCCGCCACCGCCATTGACCTGGGTGTCGATATAGCCCGGCACGACCCAGCCGCCATTCAGGTCGATAGCGTCGGTCGAACCCGACACCGCGCCGATCGCAGCGATCCGGTCGCCCTCTACCGTGATCTCCGCACCCGGCAGGACCCCGTCGGCCGTCGCGACATGACCATTGATGAAGCGGAAACGGCTCATAGCGTGCGGGTCACTTTCTGAAGATGCGGCGGCGAATCCGGGTCCATGCCACGGGCGAGCGCCAGCGCCTCGACCATGCGGTAGAAGCTGGCGAGCATCGCGATCGGCTCGAGCGCGGGGTGGCCGACGACCATCGGCAGCCGACCGCCCTGCCCCGCGACGAACGGCTTGGCACCGCGCTCGGCAAACTGGTCGGCGACCGCCTTCACGTCCTCGCCCGCCACGTCCGAGGTGGCGAAGCCCAGCACCGAATAGCCGGGCTCGACGATGCGCATCGGGCCGTGGCGCACTTCGGCGGCGCTGAACGGCTCGGCCTGGATCGAGCAGGTTTCCTTGAGCTTGAGCGCGGCTTCCTGTGCCACGCCGTAACCATAGCCACGGCCCAGCACGAACATCTGGCTGACATCCCGCAAGCCTTCGACCGCCGACGACCAGTCGAGGCCCAGCGCCTGCTCGACCTGCCCCGGCAGATCGTCGAGCGCGGTTTCCAGCGCCGTGTCACCCGCCCAGGCGGCGGCGAGCTGCGCCAGCCCGGCCAGCGCGGTCAGGCAGGACTTGGTCGCGGCGACCGCCTTTTCCGGCCCGGCCGACAGGGGCAGGAAGGTGTCTGCACCCGTCGCCAGCGGCGACTCCTCGTCATTGACCAGCGCGACGATATGCGCGCCGCCCGCGCGGTAGGCCTCGACGGTGGCGAGCAGGTCCGGGCTGCGCCCCGACTGCGAAATGGCGATGACCAGCGCGCCCTGCACCTTCATCGTCGTCTCGAAGATCGACGCGACCGAGGGGGCCGCCGAGGACACCGGCACGCCGGTCTTGGTTTCCAGGATATATTTGCCGTAGGTCGCCGCGTGGTCCGACGAGCCACGCGCGATGGTGATGATCACCGGCGGCGGGGCGGCACGCAGCCGCTCGGCCAGCGCCCTGACGGTCGGCGCGTTGCGCGCGAGCAGCCGGGCGATCGCCTCCGGCGCCTCCCCCGCTTCCGCTCCCATCAGGGTGCCGGTTCCCGCACTACCGGCGGTCATCACATCAGACATCGGTTAACTCCGCGACGAAATCATAGGCATCACCGCGATAGAAGGACTGGGTATATTCCACCGCCCGTCCATCGCGCAGAAATCCGCGCCGCTCGATCAACAGGCCCGCATGGCCCGGATCGACGTTCAGCATCTTGGCATGGTCCGCCCCGAACGGCACCGCGCGCAGCCGTTGGAGCGCGCGCACCGGCCGATGCCCCGATCGTTCGAGCGCGGCGTAGAGCGAGCGATCCACCGCCTCGATCGCGGGAAGCGCGAAACCGGCGATGGTCGAAATCTCGATCGCCATCGGCACCTCGTCGGCGAAGCGAACGCGCTGGAAGCGATAGACGGGGGCACCCGGCGACAGCCCCAGCGACAGCGCCTCCTCGGGCGTGACCGTTCCCGGCGCGCGGCTGACCCACTGGCTGCTCGGCGTGCGGCCACGTGCGATCATATCCTCGGAGAAGGAGGACAATTTGGAGAAGCTCTTCTCGACACGCCCGGCGACGAAGGTGCCCGCACCGCGGCGGCGGGTCAGCAACCCCTCTTCGACCAGGCCGCCGATCGCCTTGCGCACCGTGATCCGCGACACGTCATATTCGATCGCAAGATCACGCTCGGCGGGGATCGCATCGTCCTCGGCCAGCACGTTGCTGGTGATCGCGTCACGCAGAAGTTGCTGAAGCTGCAGGTACAAAGGCGCGGGGTTTCCCTTTCGGAAGGAGCCGACCTGCGCCGAGAATGTCATGGCTGCGCCATCCCCCTTTGCCCGGGCGTCGCTCATGCCGCGCCCCGCTTCGCCGACTGGTCTATCGCAGCCCTATCAACCGGGCAATAGGTATTATATTTGGCATACATTGGATTTTAATTCCTCTCGATCGCCTGCCGCAGGGCGCTGATCCGCGCGGGGTCGGTCCGGCGCCTCGGGCCACCTGCAAAGCCCATCGCCTCGATCCGCGAATCCCCCCAGGGGCTCCGCGCGCTCGCCGAAGCATGGACCGCGTTGACGCCGGTCGCCGCGATCAGTCGCCCGACATTGTCCGCCGAAACGCCCGAGCCCGCGATGATCGCAAGGCGACCATCCGCCGCCCGGACCATCTCCGCGATCACCGTCGCCCCCTCCTCCGCCGTCGGCGCGCCGCCCGAGGTGAGGATATGGTCATAGCCCAAGGCCGCCACCGCCTCGACCGCCGCGACGGGATCGTCGACCAGATCGATGGCGCGGTGGAGTATGATCGCGACGTCTTTCGCCACGTCCCGCCAGCGCGCCAGTATGTCGAGGTCCAGCCGGTGTTCATCCGCCATAGCGCCGACGACCACGCCCGCCACGCCCTGCGCCACCAACCTGCCGATCTCGTCCGTCGCCAAGGCTATGTCACTTGCGTCATACCGAAAATCGCCGTCGCGGGGACGGACCATCGCATGAACCGGCACGCCCGATCCGACGGCGCGAGCGACCAGCGCCGCCGACGGGGTCAGTCCGCCCAGCGCGAGGGCGCCGCACAGCTCGATCCGATCACCCCCCGCTGCCGCCACGGCCGCGACGCCTTCGGCATCGTCGACGCATATCTCGAGCAGCGTTTGCCTAGTTCGGGACGGTGGTATCACCATCGTCAACATCCCCCAAAATTCTTCCTGGCCGCCGGTCCGCCCGCGACGCGGCAAAGCGCAGGAATGCGGCATTTAAGCAGCACCCGACGCAATGTACCAGCACAATGGTATCATTAACCGACAGGTTCAAATTTGCCCCTTACATACCAAGGTTAAACTGGTTACAGAATGGTTACGAGGCATACGATATAAGATGCCCGTAACTATCGGGGGGCACCACTCACCTTCCGTTGCATCCAGACGTTGTATTCGCGGGGGTGGCGCGACAGAAATTGGGGGGATTTCAGCGTGTTGAGCTTTCGTAGCATCATCCTGACCGCGACCGCACTCGCCGGCATTCAGGGCACCGCCTTCGCACAGACCACCGGCCAGACCGACGCGCCGACTCAGACCGCGCCAGGCAGCGATCAGGGTGGCGAAACCGGTGACGTCGTCGTCACGGGCATCCGCAGCAGCCTTCGCAACGCGATCAACGTCAAGCGCGAGGCGAACGCCGTCGTCGACGTGATCACCGCCGAGGACGTGGGCAAGTTCCCCGACCGCAACGTCGCGGAATCGCTGTCGCACATTCCGGGCGTCAGCATCGACCGCCGCTTCGGCGAGGGCGAGAAGGTCGCGATCCTGGGCACCGATCCGGCGCTCAACCGCATGTTGCTGGACGGCCATGCGCTGGCCTCGGCCGACTGGGGCGGCAACGACAACGACCCCTCCAGCCGTACCTTCAACTATTCGCTGCTCGCGCCCGAACTGGTCGACCGGCTCGAAGTCTACAAGTCGCCCGAACCGCGTATCGAGGAAGGCAGCCTGGGCGGCACGGTCATCGTGCGCACGCGTCGGCCGCTCGATCTCGACCCCAATTCGATCTTCGCCTCGGGTGGCTATTCGTACAACGACCGTTCGGAAAAGGGCAATGTCCGCGGCTCGGGCCTCTATAGCTGGCACAATCAGGCCGACAATTTCGGCTTCCTGGTGGCGGCGACCTATGACCGCCAGAGCCTGACCCGCGCGGGCGTCGAATTCTTCGGCTATGAGCGCGGCGACGAGCGCTTCTTCCAGACGCAGCAGGATGCCAAGGGCAACACGCTGCGCGGGGCCGATGGCCGTCCGCTGCTCGTCAACGACGCCAGCGGCCAGCCGATCTTGAAGAACCCGAACGCCACCGTGACCGGCGGCACGCGGCAGGATCTGGCCAATGCCTATCTGCCCTTCGGCATCAACTATGCCTATTTCCAGCAGACCCGCGAGCGCGCCAGCGTGTCGGGCACCGTGCAGTATCGCCCGGCCGACAATCTGACGCTGACCCTGAATGGTCTGCATATCGACGGCAACTACAACAATTACAGCCAGTCGATGTACACCATTCCCGGCGCCTGGACCGGCGACGTGCTCCAGACCGCCAATGTCAGCAACGGCACGGTCAACGCCGCCAGCTTCGGCGCGGCCAACAGCCAGTCGTCGCAGCTCGATACGCTGGTCCGCAAGACCAAGCTGAAGACCGACAACCTCAACTTCTTCGCCGACTGGGTGGGCGATGACGGCGCGAAGATCAGCTTCGCGGGCGGCTGGTCGCGCGCGACCGGCGGCCGGAACCCGGAATATCTTTTCAACGTCCAGACCAAGCTGCCGTTCAGCTATGCCTTCGGGCCGAAGTCGGCGACGGTGAACTATGTCGGCGATCCGACCAACCCCGCCAACTACTTCACCAACCCGAACAACAACAACGCCACGATCGAGGGCCGTCCGGTCGTCATCAACGGTCAGAACCTGTTCGCGGCGCAGATCGGCGGCCTGGACTATAGCGTCACGACCGACCGCGACATCTATGGCGGCTATGACGCGACCATCCCGGTCGAGTTCGGGCCCTTCACGCAGGTTCTGCTGGGCAGCCGCGTGACCGACCACGTCAACCGCCTCGATGCGCGCGGCATCAATACCTACATGACCACCTCGATGACCGCCAACCAGCTTGGCGTGCCCACGCTGGTCACGCCGGGCGGCGTGTTCGACGGCACCGGCGGGTCGGGCAACGCGACCCAGTATCTCAACCTGCCCGACCAGGCGGTGATCGACATCCTGGCGAAGGCGATCAACAGCCCGCTGGTCAACAAGGTCGGCGCATCGACCCGCGTTCGCGAGACGGTCATCGCCTCGTACATCCAGGCGAATTTCGACCAGGGTGGTCTGCGCGGCAATATCGGCGGGCGTCTGGTCTATACCCGCGACCAGTCGCAATATGCGGTGACGCAGAGCAATCTGGTCAACCCGGTGCCGGTGCCGACCACGACGACGACCGATTATCTCAAGTTCCTGCCGAGCGTGAACATCGCCTATTCGATCACGCCCAAGGTGATCGTGCGCGGTGCGGTGGCACGGGTGATCTCGCGGCCGCGTTACGAGGATCTGGCGGCATCGCTGTCGCTCAACAACGTCACCCTCGACGGCGGCGGCGGCAACCCGAACCTGAAGCCCTACGAGTCGACCAACTATGAGCTGACCGCGGAATTCTATCCGCGTGCGGGCACGTTGCTGGCGGTCGAGCTGTTCCGTCGCGACATCTCGAACTACATCATCAACACCCGCACCAACGCGGTCTATTTCAACACGCTGGCGGGCGCGCTGACGACCTATAACGTCAACCAGCCGATCAACGGCGGCAAGGCGACCGTCAACGGCGCGCTGGTGTCGGGTCAGGCGGAAATCTGGGGCGGCTTCGGCATCCAGGCGAACTATTCGTACCAGGACAGCTCGACCTCGTCGGTCGACACGACCGGCGCGGCGCTCAACCTGCCCTATCTGTCGCGCCACACCGTCAACGTGATCCCCTATTTCGAAAAGGGCATCTTCCAGGCGCGCCTGAGCTACAACTACCGCTCGAGCTATTTCCGCACGATCGGTCGCCTGGGCTCGCGCGAGATGGTGGCGCCGTATAGCCAGCTCGACTTCTCGGCGGGGCTGAACCTGACCAAGGAGATCACCCTGTCCGTCAACGCGCAGAACCTGCTCGACGAGACCTATTACCAGTATAATGCGACGCCCGACCGTCCGACCGCCTTCTACAAGAATGGCCGGACCTATGCCGCGTCGGTGGCGGTGCGGTTCTAATTCTTCTGCATCCCCTCCCGCTTGCGGGAGGGGACCGAGGGGAGGGCAAGGGGTCTCACCGAGACCAACGCCTGCGGCCAAGCCCTCCCCCACCCCCTCCCGCCTGCGGGAGGGGCGTGAGACTCACAAGGTCTTGTCCTTTAAAAATCTTGTCCTTTGAAAATCCCGCCGGTCTTTTGATCGGCGGGATTTTCCTTGTCCGATGACTTCAAGGAGTCACCGAAATGCTGCGCACCTGTCACCGATCTGCGATGCGGGCGTAACAGATGACGCGCATGACAGCATCGACGCCCAAGCGTGGGGGAACGCCGATGCCGATGACCAGCATTCCGATCGATGGCGCACTGAACGAAGACGCCGCCATTCTCGACTTCATCAAGCGCGCGCCCGCGACGCCCGAGCCGGAGGGGAATGCGCGCCGCCGCTATCGCACCATCTGGATTTCCGACGTCCATCTCGGCACGCGCGGCTGCAATGCCGAGATGCTGATCGACTTTCTCGACCATGTCGACAGCGACACCATGTATCTGGTCGGCGACATGATCGACGGCTGGCGGCTGAAGAAGAAATTCTACTGGCCCGCCGCGCATAACGACGTGGTCTGGCGGCTGCTCAAGCGCGCCAAGCGCGGCACCCGCGTCGTCTACATCCCCGGCAACCACGACGAGATCTTCCGCCAGTTCACCGGCATGGACTTCGGCGGCATCGCCATCTGCCGCAAGGCGATCCACGAGACGGCGGATGGTCGCCGTCTGCTGATCCTGCACGGCGACGAATTCGACGCGATCACGCTCGCGCATCGCTGGCTCGCCCATGTCGGCGACTTCGCCTATACCGCGCTGATGGAGGTCAACCGCTGGGTGAACATCGTGCGGCGGTGGATGAAGCGCCCCTATTGGTCGCTGTCCAAACATGCCAAGGCCAAGGTCAAGAACGCCGTCGCCTTCATCTCGCATTTCGAGGAAGTGGTCGCACATGCGGCGGGTGCGCGCGGCGTCGACGGAGTGGTGTGCGGCCATATCCACACCGCGGAAATTCGGGAGATCGGCGGCGTTACCTATTATAATGACGGCGACTGGGTGGAGGGCTGCACCGCGCTGGTCGAGCATTTCGACGGCACGATGGAGATCCTGCACTGGGGTGACGAGATGGAGGCACGGCGCAACCCGCCGACGGTCGCCGCCATCGCCGCCTGAGGACTGGAGAAGGACGGATCATGCGCATCGCGATCGTCACCGACGCCTGGTCGCCGCAGGTCAACGGCGTGGTCCGCACGCTGCAATCGGTGGCGGCCGAACTCCGCGCGATGGGGCACGAGCTGCTGATCGTCTCGCCCGACTGCTATGCCTCGGTCCCCTGCCCCACCTATCCCGAGATCCGGCTGGCGCTGCCGAGGCCGGGCGCGGTCGGGCGGACGCTCGGCGGGTTCCTGCCCGATGCGGTCCACATCGCGACCGAGGGCCCGTTGGGCCTGCGCGCGCGGCGCTGGTGCCTGACGCAGGGACTACCCTTCACCACCGCCTATCACACGCAATTCCCCGAATATGTCGCCGCGCGGATCAGGGCGGTCAGCCCCGAATGGGTGTGGCGCTATGTCCGCTGGTTCCACGCCCCCTCCGCCGCGATCCTCGCCTCGACGCCCAGCGTGGCGGCGGCGCTGGCCGCGCATGGCCTGGCGCAAAGTCGACCCTGGGGACGCGGGGTGGATACCGCGCTGTTCCACGCGGATGGCACGCGCGACGCGGGGGTCCGCGCGCTGCCCGGTCCGATCCAGCTCTATGCGGGCCGGGTCGCGGTCGAGAAGAATATCGCCGCCTTCCTGGCCACCGACGTGCCGGGGACGAAGGTGGTGGTCGGCGACGGCCCGGCGCGGGCTGCGTTGACGGCGCAATATCCCGATGTCCACTTCCTCGGCGCGAAATTCGGCGAGGATCTGGCCGCGATCTACCGTGCGGCGGATGTCTTCGTCTTCCCCAGCCGTACCGACACGTTCGGACTGGTGATGATCGAGGCGCTCGCCTGCGGCACCCCGGTCGCCGCATTGCCGGTGCAGGGGCCGGTCGACGTGCTGATCCCCGACGTCGGCGTGATGGACGATGCGCTGGACGTCGCCATCGCCAAGGCCCTGACGCTCGATCGGGAAGGCTGTGCGCGATATGGGCAGGGCTTCACCTGGCGGGCCAGCGCCGAGCAGTTCCTGGCCGCACTCGCGCCGATCGACCGGAACCTCCGCACGGCGGCGTAGCGCTCTTCCCAGCCACGGGGAGGTGGCGGGCCGAAATCCTGACGGAAGGGTCTTCACGGAGGTCATCGCTTGCCGCACGCTCCGTCCGCCAGACTGCGGCTGGTTCCTCCCCCTTCCTCGTACCGGGGGGATCGCGCAGGGCCGATTGCCGGCATATCCCGTTTAACGGGTTGAACCACCCTTGCCGCGCATGTCATTCATGGGCTTCGCGCGATTCGCCACGGGCCTGGTCCGGCGATCGCTGATCTTCGGTCGTGCCGCTCGTCGCCATGGCCGCTCCAACCGCTGCACCCGAAAGGTCCCCGATTGGACGTCGTCACGCTTAGCCTGTTCCTTCTCCTCGCGGTGGTGTTGAGCGGGGTCATCTCCCGCCTGCTCCCCGCCGCGCTGCCCCGGCCGCTCGTCCAGATCGCGCTCGGCGCGGTGATCGGCGGGATCGCGCAGATCCGGGTCGAGCTCGATCCCGAGATCTTCTTCCTGCTGTTCGTGCCCCCGCTCCTGTTCCTCGATGGCTGGCGTATTCCCAAGGACGAACTGTTTCGCGACGCGGGCGCGGTGCTGGGGCTGGCGCTGGGCCTGGTGTTCCTGACGGTGCTGGGCATGGGGCTGTTCATCCACTGGATGATCCCGGCGGTGCCCTATGCGGTCGCCTTCGCGCTTGCCGCCGTGGTGTCGCCGACCGACCCGATCGCGGTGTCCGCCATCGCGCAGAAGGCACCGATCCCGAAGCGAATGATGCACATCCTCGAGGGGGAATCGCTGCTCAACGACGCGTCGGGCCTGGTCTGCCTTCGCTTTGCGGTGGCGGCGGCGTTGACGGGGGCGTTTTCGCTGACCGGCGCGGGGCTGACCTTCCTGTGGATGGCGGTGTCGGGCGTCGGGCTCGGCGTCGCGATCGCCTGGGGCACGATCACCGCCAAGGGGCTGTTCGCGCGGCGGTTCGGCGACGACAGCGGATCGAATATCCTGGTCAGCCTGCTGATCCCCTTCGCCGCCTATCTGGTCGCCGAGCATATCGAGAGTTCGGGCGTGCTGGCGGCGGCGGCGGCGGGCATCGCCATGTCCTTCACCAACGTCTCGTCGGGCGCCAAGGCCGCGACCCGCATCCGGCGGCAGGCGGTTTGGGACATGCTGCAATTCACGCTGAACGGCATCATCTTCGTGTTGCTGGGCGAGCAGTTGCCGCAGGTGTTCGCGGGCGCGCGCGATACGGTGATGCTGACCGGGCATCACAATGTCTGGTGGCTCGGCCTGTACGTCCTGGCGATCGTCGCGGGACTGGGCGGCCTGCGTTTCGCCTGGACCTGGGTCGCGTTGCGCCTGACCCTGTTCCGCCAGCGCAACATGCCGGGCCGCACCAGTCCGCCGCGCCGCGTCATCACCGCCATGTCGGTGGCGGGGGCGCGCGGGGCGATCACGCTGGCGGGTGCGCTGACCCTGCCGCTGACGCTGGGCGACGGGACGCCGTTTCCGGCGCGCGATCTGGTCATCTTCCTGGCATGTGGGGTAATTCTTTCATCGTTGGTCATCGCCAGCCTGACCCTCCCGCTGCTCCTGCGTGGCCTGGCGCTGCCGATCGAGGACGGGATGAACGAACTCGACCATACCCGCGTCGCCGCGGCAAAGGCCGCGATCGCCGAGTTGGAGCGGCTCCAGCACGAAATGGCCGAAGGGCGTGACGATGCCGACCAATATGTCGAAATCGCCTCGCGGCTGATGGACGGCTATCGCAGCCGGATCGACACGCTGGAGGGTGACGTCGACCCCGACGCGCGCCGCTTCGAGGAGGTCGAACGCCGTATGCGGCTCGCCGCGATCCGTGCCGAGCGGCGGGTGGTGTTCGAATTGCTCAACACGCGGATGATCGGCTCGGCCACGGCACAGCGGCTGGGTCGCGAACTGGATCTGGCCGACACGCGCCTCTCCGCGCAAAGCTGACGCACCGAGCGATCTTTGCGCTTGCGCGTCCGGGCGAATTATCGTGTCTTCCCAGCGGGGTTTCGCATCAGGGGGTGGGATGCACACAGGGATCGGGGAAATTTGCCGCAATTGCGGCGCGGCGCTGGTCGGGCATTATTGCCATGAGTGCGGCCAGTCGTCGCATATCCATCGTACGCTGGGCGCGTGGTGGCATGATTTCAGCCACGGCGTGCTGCATATCGAGGGGCAGGTCTGGCGCACCATCGCCTTCCTGATTACCCGCCCCGGCGAGCTGACCCGCCGCTATATCGCGGGGGAGCGGCGGCGTTTCCTGTCGCCGCTGGCGCTGTATCTGTTTACCGTCTTCCTGCTCTACGTGACCTATTCGATCCTCGGCGGGTTCGGGGCGATGAAGGCGCCCGACGCCCGGGAGGCCGCCACAGAGATCCACGCACAGGCGCAGGAGACGAAAGGCGAGATCGCCGCGCTCGATCGACAACGCGCGACCATCGTCGCGAACAAGGGCGATGTCGCGGCGGTCGATGCCGAGCGCGCGAGGCTCGCCGAACGTTATCGCCAGCTCGAACTCACCAGCACCGCGCTGGGCGGCGGTGCGGCGGAGACGGGCGCGAAGGCGCATGGCGAGCACGACAACCCCGTCATCACCGGCTGGGCATCGCTCGACGCCAAGCTGACGCACGCCATCCGCGATCCCGAGTTCCTGCTCTTCAAGATGGAGGCCAACGGCTATAAATTCTCCTGGGCGCTGATCCTGCTGTCGATGCCGTTCATGGGGCTGTTCTTCATCTGGAAGCGCGGGGTCGCGATGTTCGACCATGCCGTCTTCGTCACCTATTCGCTCAGCTTCGTCAGCCTGTTGACCGTGCTGCTCATCCTCTGGGTGAAGCTGCTGCACTTTCCGGGCGAGGCGCTGCTCATGCTCGCCTTCCCGGTCCATCTCTTCTGCCAGACGCGCGGCGCCTATGGCCTTGGCTGGCTCTCCGGCCTGCTCATGACGGTCGTGCTCTGCGTGATGGCGGCGACCGTGCTGTCGCTCTGGATCATCGGGCTGCTGGCGCTCGGGCTGGCGCACTGAGGTCGCCAATCGGTTGCATCGGCCGAGGCGTTGCCCGATCCCGATAAAAGGGTGGACGCCCCCGGCCCGCCTTGTCATGATACCAAAACATACCATGAGAATACCGGCGTTTTATAAGCCGGTGCTGTTAAGGGGATGCGGGTGGCGAGGAAGAGCCTGACTTCGTGGGGGAATTTACCCATCGGCTCGACGCGCCCCGCTCCCGTCGCCGGATCGAACCGGCGTGCGTCGTCCAAGGTTCTCGCCGCGTCCCACCAGCGCCTGCGAAGCCGTCAGCCTTCGGGGAAATCGTCTTGAAACATCGTCTCGGCCTGATCCTGGCCGCGCTCGCACTTCCCTTCCCCGCTCTCGCCGCGCCCAAGACGGTGGCGACGCTCGACCGCTGGCAGGTTCGGATCGATCCCAGGGATGCCGCCGCCGCGCGGGCGCACCGCCAGGCGGCGGACTGGATGGCCGCGACCGTGCCGGGCAGCGTGCAGCAGGACCTGATCGCCGCGAAGATTGTCCCCGACCCCTATAAGGGCGCCAACGAGGCGCCGATCCAATGGGCGGGCCTGACCGGCTGGCAGTATCGCACCGCGCTGAACGTCACGCCCGAGATGCTGCGCCGCGATCATCTGGACCTGGTGTTCGAGGGGCTGGACACCTTCGCGACCGTCAGCGTGAACGGCCAGCCGCTGCTGTCCGCCGACAATGCGCACCGACGTTGGCGTGCCGACGCCAAGCCGCTGCTGAAGGAAGGCGCGAACGAGGTGGTGGTCACCTTCGCCTCGCCGATCAGGACGCTCCAGCCGATGGTGCTGGCCGAGAAGCACCCGCTGCCCGGCGAATATGACTCGCCCTATGGCGACGAGCCCAAGGGCGTCCAGACCTCGCCCTATATCCGCAAGCCCAAATACCAATATGGCTGGGACTGGGCGCCGCGCATCGTCGATATCGGCATCTGGCGTCCGGCCCGGCTGGAGGCATGGGATGCCGCGCGGATCGACAATCTGCGTATCGAGCAGGAGGCGCTGACCGATGCCGAGGCGCGCATCCTGGCTCGCGCCTCGGTCGTCGCCGATCGTGCCCAGACGGCGCGGATGGACGTGACCGTCACCGGCCCCGATGGCCGCCGCATCCGCGTCCGCCGCGACATCGGCCTGCAGGCGGGCGAGAACGACGTGGTCGTCCCCGTTTCGATCGCCAGGCCGCAGCGCTGGCAGCCGATCGGCTTCGGCGCGCATCCGCTCTACACGGTCAACGCGTCGCTGGCGGGCACCGATACGGTGGAGAAGCGGACCGGCCTGCGCACCGTCGAGCTGTTCCGGAAGGACGGCAGCTTCGGGCTGAAGATCAACGGCAACGTGATCTTCGCCAAGGGGACCAACATCATCCCCTTCGACGCCTTCCCGGCGCGCGTCACCGCCGCCACCGAGCGCACGTTGCTGGAGAAGGCGGCGGCGGCGAATATGAACATCGTCCGCGTCTGGGGCGGCGGCTATTATCCCGAACACAGCTTCTACGACGCCGCCGACGAGCTGGGCCTGATGGTCTGGCAGGACTTCATGTTCGGCGGCTCGGTCACGCCCCCCGACGCCAGGTTCCGCGAGAATGTCCGCATCGAGGCCGAGGAACAGGTCGCCCGGCTTCAGTCGCACCCCTCGCTCGTCATCTGGGCGGGGAATAACGAGGTGCTGTCGGGCTGGGAGAACTGGTCGGATCGCAAGGCGTTCAAGAAGGCGGTCGGACCCGACGAGCAAGAGCGGATCGGCACCGGCATGGCCGTGCTGTTCGACCGCGTCCTGCGCGAGGCGGTGGTGAGGAACGCGCCCGGCATCCCCTATTGGCCGGGCTCGCCCTCGACCGATTATGAAGGGCCGACCGACACCGACAAGGATGGCGACCGCCATTTCTGGGACGTCTGGTCGGGGTCAAAGCCGGTCGAGCGCTATACCGATAGCTGCCCGCGCTTCATGTCCGAATACGGCTTCCAGGCATTCCCCGACCTGTCGACCATCGCGACCTTTGCCGATCCGGCCGACTTCCGGATCGACAGCCCGGTGATGAAGGCGCACCAGAAGTTCCTCAGCGGAGAGGGCAATGAGCGCATCACCTTCTACCTGAAGCAGAATATGCGCGACCCGCGCGACTTCGCCGATCTGGTCTATCTGAGCCAGGCGATGCAGGCACGCGCCATCGGCCTTGCCGCGCGCCATCATCGCGCCTGCCGCCCGGTGACGCTCGGTTCGCTCTACTGGCAGCTCAACGATAGCTGGCCCGCGATCAGCTGGTCGAGCATCGACTGGACCGGGCATGACAAGATGCTCCAGCACGAGGTCCGCCGCTTCTTCGCGCCCCAGACGATCGTCACCGAAACCAAGCCCGGCGCGACCCGCGTCGCGCTGGTTTCCGATGCGACGACGCCGAAGCCGCTGGGCTGGCGCGTCACCGGCTATGGCATGGACGGGCGCAAGCTCGGCTCGCAATCGGGCAGCGTGACCATGGCCGCCGCATCGGCGAGCGACGTGGCGATGATCCCCGACGCGACGCTCTTCACGGGTGCCGCCCCCGAAGGCAGCTACGCCGTCGCCGAACTGTTCGACGGCGACACGGTGGTCGCCCGCCAGATCGTCGAGCGAAAGGTGCCGCGCGACATGGCCTACCCCGCGCCGGGCATCACCGCGCGGTGGGCGGACAAGCGGTTGACCCTGACCGCGCGCAATCTCGCGCGGCAGGTGCAGGTCAATTTCGGCACCACCCCCGCCGAGCCGTCGGACGACGGCTTCGACCTGTTGCCAGGCGAGAGCATCACGCTCACCATCCAGAGCGACGCGGACGCCGCCACCCTGGCGCGCGAGCTGAAAATCTACACCCTCGGTCCGAAGGACGCCCAGTGATCCCCTTCCTCCTCCTCGCCGCCGCCGGTCAGGCCGCCGCTCCCGCCCCCGCCCTTCCCGAAGCCGCCCGGAAGCTGACCGTCGAGCAGAAGGCCGCGCAGCTCGTCAACGAAGCCCCCGCCGAGCCCGCGCTCGACCTGCCCGCCTATGACTGGTGGAGCGAAGGGCTGCACGGCATCGCGCGCAACGGGCCGTCGACCGTCTTTCCGCAGGCGATGGGCATGGCCGCGACCTGGGACACCGCGCTGATCCAGAAGGTCGGCGATGTCGTCGCGGTCGAGGCTCGCGCGAAGTTCAACAGCCAGCCGCTGAACGCCGATCGCGGGCTGTATCAGGGCCTGACCATCTGGTCGCCCAACATCAATATCTTCCGCGATCCGCGCTGGGGCCGGGGCCAGGAGACCTATGGCGAGGATCCGTTCCTCACCAGCCGCATCGGCATCGCCTTCGTGCGCGGCCTCCAGGGCCCCGACCTCAAGCACCCCAAGGTCATCGCCACGGTCAAGCACATGGCGGTCCATTCGGGGCCCGAGGGCGGCCGCGACAGCTTCGACGTGATGGTGTCCCCGCGCGATCTGGAGGCGACCTACCTCCCCGCCTTCCGCGCGACCGTGACCGAGGGCAAGGCGCTGTCGCTGATGTGCGCGTACAATGCGATCCATGGCACGCCGGTCTGCGCCAGCCCGATGCTGCTGACCCAGCGGCTGCGTACCGACTGGGGGTTCAGGGGGCTGGTCGTGTCGGACTGCGATGCGGTCGGCAATATCTGGATGTTCCACCACGCCCAGCCCGACGCGCCCGCAGCGGCGGCGGCGGCGCTGCGGGCGGGCACCGATCTGAATTGCGGCAAGGCCTATCTCTCGCTGCCCGAGGGCGTGAAGCGTGGGCTGGTGACCGAGGGTGAGATCGACACCGCGCTCGCCCGCGCGTTGGCGGCACGGCGGATGCTGACCGTCGACAGTCCCTGGAACCGGATCAAGCCCGACCAGCTCGGCACGCCCGCCAACCGCGCGCTGGCGCTGGAGACGGCGCGCAAGGGCATCATCCTGCTCGACAATCCGGGCGACCTGTTGCCGCTCAAGGGCAAGAAGATCGCGGTGTTCGGTGCCAATGCCGACGATCTCGGCGTACTGGAGGGCAATTACCACGGCACGGCGATCAACCCGGTCACGCCGCTGGAGGGTATCCGCGCCAAGTTCGGGCGTGATATCCGCTATGCGCAGGGGTCGGTGCTGGCCGAGGGCGCGTTCGTGGGGGTTCCCGAAACCGCGCTGTCGAGCAACGGCAAGACCGGCCTGACCGTCGAGACGATGGGCTCGAACGGCCAGTGGTCGGTCGCCGGGCAGGACCGCCGGATCGACTTCAACTACACCAAGGTCGCGCCCTTCCAGCGTCGCTGGACCGGCACGCTGACCCCGCCGGGCCCGGGCGAATATCGCCTGCGGCTCGACGGTCCCGCCTGCTGGCACGCTTGCCCGGCGCATGACGCGGTCAAGCTGTATGTCGACGACCAGCTCGTCATCGACGACGTGATCGGCGGCAAGAAGCTGGAAACCACGATCGACGGCAGCGCGCCGCGCCGTATCCGCGTCGAGATCGATCACAAGGGCGGCGACGAAGGCTTCCGCCTGCAATGGCTGCCCCCCGCCGAAGCGCTCCAGGCCGAGGCGTTGAAGGTGGCGGGCGATGCCGATGTGCTGGTCGCGGTGGTCGGCCTGTCGCCCGATCTGGAGGGCGAGGCGCTGGGCGTCTCGGTCCCCGGCTTCGCGGGCGGCGACCGCACCGACATCGTACTGCCCGAGATGCAGCGCAAGCTGCTCGCCGCGCTGCAGGCGACCGGCAAGCCGGTGGTCGCGGTCGTGGTATCGGGATCGGCGGTGTCGCTGGGCGAGATCAAGCCCGCCGCGACGCTGGCGGCCTTCTATCCCGGTGCCGAGGGCGGCACCGCGCTGGCCGAGATCCTGGCCGGTGACGTCAACCCGTCGGGACGCCTGCCCGTCACCATCTATCAATCGACCGCCGATCTGCCCGCCTTTGCCGATTACGGGATGAAGGAGCGGACCTATCGCTACTTCACCGGCAAGCCCGCCTGGGGCTTCGGCCACGGCCTCAGCTACACCAAATTCGATTATGGCCAGCCGACCGTGACCGCCAGCGTCGCCGCGGGGCAGCCGGTCGACGTCGCGGTTCAGCTTCGCAACATCGGCCAGCGCAGCGGCGAGGAGGTGGCGCAGGCCTATCTCGTCCCGCCCGCCACCGACGAGAAGCCGATCCTGACCGATCCCGTTCTGCAACGCGAGCTGGTCGGCTTCACCCGTGTCGCGCTGAAGCCCGGCCAGACGGGGACGGCGCGCTTCACCATCGATCCGCGCCTGATGAGCCAGGTGTGGCGCGACGGCACTCGCCGCATCCTGCCGGGCACCTACAAACTCTATATCGGCGGCGGCCAGCCGGGCGATGGTGCCGGCCAGTGGACGCAGTTCACTGTGACCGGCAACGCGCAGGACCTGCCCAAGTGACACCCAACCGCCGTCAACTGATCGTCGGGGGCGCGGCGCTGGCCGCCACGCCCGCCTTCGCCGCTACGCCGGGCTTCGTCAGCAAGCGGCCGCCCGTCGCCGAGCGTCGTTTCGTATCGAAGGCGGTCGAGGTGGAGATCACCCGCGTCTCGAAGCTGATCGCCGATCCCGAACTGCGCTGGATGTTCACCAACTGCTATCCCAACACGCTCGACACCACGGTGCTGTCGCTAGGCGCAGTGGACGGAAAGCCCGATGCCTTCGTCATCACGGGTGACATTCCCTGCCTCTGGCTGCGGGATTCGGCGGCGCAGCTGCGGCCCTATCTGCATCTGGTGAAGAAGGACCCGGCGCTGGGACGGCTGTTCCGCGGGCTGATCGGGCGGCAGGCGCGATCGATCCTGATCGACCCCTACGCCAATGCCTTCATGCAGGATCCCCAGGCCAAGACCAATCTCGGCTGGGCGCTGAAAGACGATACCGAGATGAAGCCCGGCGTCGCCGAGCGGAAATGGGAGATCGACTCGCTCTGCTACGCGATCCGCCTGGCCTATGGCTATTGGCGCGAGACGGGCGACACCACCCCGTTCGACGCCGAGTGGAAGGCGTCCGCCGCGCTGATCGTGAAGACCTTCCGCGAACAGCAGCGCAAGGACGGCATCGGCCCCTATCGCTTCCGCCGCTCCGCGCCCGAGCCGACCGAGACGCTCTATCGCGGCACCGGCCTGCCGACGCGGCCGAACGGCATGATCCATTCGGGCTTCCGCCCCTCCGACGACGCCTGCCTCTACGAGCAGTTCGTGCCCGCCAACCTGTTCGCGATGACGACGCTTCGCGAACTCGCCGCGCTGTCGAACGCGGTCGGGGACGCCGCGCTCGCGCAGGACGCGACCATGCTGGCCGCCGAGGTGGAGGCCGCGCTCAAGCAGTTCGGCACCATGACGCTGCCGAATGGAGAACGGGTCTGGGCCTATGAGGTCGACGGTTATGGCAATGCCGTCTTCATGGACGACGCCAACGTCCCCTCGCTCTCCGGCCTCGCCTATCTGGGCTGCGTCGATCCGGCCGATCCGCTCTGGCGGAGTACCGTCGCGGCCTGCTGGAGCCGCAACAACCCCTGGTATTTCGAGGGCAAGGCGATCAGCGGCATCGGCGGCCCGCATACCGGCCCGGGACAGGTCTGGCCGATGTCGGTCATCACCCGCGCGCTGACCTCCACCGATCCCCCCCTGCTGCGCGACAGTCTGGCGATGATCCGTCGCTCGCACGGCGATACCGGCTTCATTCACGAAGGGGTCGATATCGACGATCCCACCAAGTTCACACGCGACTGGTTCGCCTGGGCCAACGGCCTGTTCGGCGAGCTGGTCGTCCATGTCGCGGCCACCCGGCCGGAAGTCCTGCGGGAGACGTTTGCATGATCCTGAGCCGCCGCTCGCTCCTCGCCGGAACGGCGCTCGCCGCGCTTCCCATTCGCGGCGTGATGGCCAGCCTGCCCGCCCTGCCGACCCGACCGAATCTGTTCGTCGGCACGGGCGGCGACGGGCATACCTATCCCGGTGCGGTCCTGCCCTTCGGCATGGTGCAGTTGAGCCCCGATACCGATGTCGAGCGCTGGGACACCTGTTCGGGCTATCATCATGGCGATGGCTCGATCATGGGGTTCAGCCATACGCATCTGTCGGGCACGGGCATCGGCGACATGCTCGACGTGCTGGTGGTGCCGACGCGCGGCAAGCTGAAGCTGGTTCCGGGGCCGCTGTCCGACCCGGATGCGGGCTATCGCCAGCGTTATTCGGACGAGATGGCCCAGCCCGGCTATTACCGGGTGAAGCTGGAGTCCGGCGTTCTCGCCGAACTGACCGCGACCGAGCGGACCGGCTGGCACCGCTATACCTTTCCCAGGGGGCCGGGCCATGTCCTGATCGACCTGTCGCATCTGGTCCTCGACAAGACCGACGAAAAACCCCTGATTACCGATGCCGAGATGACCGTCGAGCCCGACGGCACGATCACCGGCACGCGCCGCGTCTTTCGCTGGGCCAAGGGGCGGCGGATCTTCTTCGCGATGCAATTGTCGAAGAAGCCGAGCCGGATCCAGCTTTACGGCGACAACGACACACCGGCGAATGGCAACGCGATAAAGGGCAACCGCCTGAAGGCCGCGCTGTTCTTCGACGAACTGGGCGATGCACCCCTCCTCGTCCGCTGCGGCATCTCGGCGGTCGATGTGGCTGGGGCGAAGGCCAATCTGGCCGCCGAGGCGTCGCACTGGGACTTTGGCCGCGTGCTGGAGACGGCGCAGCGGCGCTGGGCAAGCGCGCTGGGCGGCGTTCGGGTCGAGGGGGGCACCCCCGACCAGCAGGTCATCATGGCCTCCGCCAATTATCACACGCTGATCGCCCCGACGCTCTTCTCGGATGTGGACGGGCGCTATGTCGGCATGGACGGACAGGTCCATACCCTGCCCGCCGGTCAGTTCGCCTATAGCACCTATTCCACCTGGGATACCTACCGGGCCTTCCATCCCTGGCTGATCCTGACGCAGCCCGCCCAGGCCAAGAAGCTGATCGACGACGTGATCCGTCAGACCCGGCAGAGCCTGTACGGCCCGCCGGTCTGGACGCTCCAGGGCAAGGAAACCGGCGTGATGATCGGCTGGCACGGCACGCCGATCATGGCCGAGGCGATGGTGAAGGGCATTCCCGCCGACTATGCCGCCGCCTGGCCCGGCATCGCCAGGCGCAGCTTCGACTTTTCCGCGCCCGACCTCGATAACAGCAAGGGCCGCGACCTGTACGACGCCAAGGGCTATGTCCCCGCCGACATCTGGTTCGAAAGCGTCAGCCGGACCCAGGAATATGCCTATGACGATTGGGCCGCGTCGCACATCGCGCGCAAGGTGGGGAAGAGCGCGGAGGCCGACCGGCTGCTCAAGCGTTCGGGCAACTGGCGCAACGTCATCGATGCCTCGATCGGCTTCGCGCGTCCGCGCTTCAACGACGGCAGCTGGTGGAAGGATTACGATCCGATCCAGCTCGGGCACATGCCCAAGCCGTGGTGGCGCGACTATACCGAGGCCAATGGCTGGCAGGCGACCTTCCTCAACCAGCATGACGTCTATGGCCTGATCCGCCACATGGGCGGCGACGCAAAGTTCGAGGCGAAGCTGGACGAGTTGTTCAGCGCGCCGTCGACGCTTCCCAAGAACGCACCGCCCGACATTTCGGGGCTGGTCGGCCAATATGCGCATGGGAACGAGCCGGACCAACATGCGGCCTATCTCTATGCCTATGTCGGCGCGCCTTGGAAAACCCAGCGGATGGTCCGCCGCCTGCTGACCGAGATGTACAAGAACGCACCCGACGGCATCATCGGCAATGACGATTGCGGCCAGATGAGCGCATGGTTCCTGTTCTCCTCGCTCGGCTTCTATCCGGTCGACCCGGTCAGCGGCGCCTATGTCTTCGGCGGCCCGCTGTTCGAGCGGGCGCAGGTGACGGTCGGTGGCAACCGGACGCTGACCGTCGAGGCCAGCGGCAATGGCCCGGCGACGCCCTATATCCAGGCGGTGCGCTGGAACGGTCGTCCCTGGACGAAGAGCTGGATCGACCATGCCACCCTGTCGAAGGGCGGCACCCTCTCCTTCACCATGGGTGCGCAGCCCAATCCCGCCTTTGGCCGCGATCCGAAGGACCGCCCGCCCTCCTTCGACCGCCAGCCCGCCTGATCCCACCCGGAGCCGCCCTGAAGATGATCGATTTCTCCCGCCGCGCCGTCCTCGCCACCGGTCTTGCCGCGTCCGCCACGCCTGCCTTCGCGAAAGCCGGGAGCGGTGCGCCCGCCCCATATGGCGCGGTGCCGTCGGCGCGTCAGTGGCGCTGGCACCAGCGCGAGCAATATGCCTTCATCCACTTCGCGATGAACACCTTCACCGACAAGGAATGGGGCTATGGCGACGAAGACCCCAAGATGTTCAACCCCACCGACTTCAGCGCCGACCAGATCGTCGCGGCGGCCAAGGCGGGGAACCTCAAGGGCATCATCCTGACGGCGAAGCATCATGACGGCTTTTGCCTCTGGCCAACCAGGCTGACCGAGCATTGCATCCGCAACTCGCCGTACAAGGACGGCCAGGGCGATATCGTCCGGGAGATGTCGGACGCATGCAAGCGCGCCGGTATGGCGTTCGGCATCTATCTTTCGCCCTGGGACCGCAACCACCCGCAATATGGGCGGCCCGCCTATGTCGACTATTTCCGCAAGCAGGTGGTCGAGCTGGGCACCGGCTATGGCGAGCTATTCGAATTCTGGTTCGACGGCGCCAATGGTGGTGACGGCTATTATGGCGGGGCGCGCGAGACGCGGCAGATCGATGCGCCCAAATACTATAACTGGCCCTCGATCATCGCACTGGTCCACCAGCATCAGCCCATGGCCTGCACCTTCGATCCGCTCGGCGCGGATATCCGCTGGGTGGGCAATGAGGACGGTATCGCGGGCGATCCCTGCTGGCCGACCATGCCCGACCACCCTTACGTCCAGTCGGAGGGCAATTCGGGCGTGCGTGGCGCGGCGCTGTGGTGGCCTGCCGAGACCAACACGTCGATCCGGCCCGGCTGGTTCTATCATGCCGACGAGGACTCCAAGGTCCGCAGCCCGGAAAATCTGGTCGGCTATTTCGACACCTCGGTCGCGCGCGGCACCAACATGAACCTCAACCTGCCGCCGGACCGGCGCGGGCGCATTCCCGATCAGGACGTGAAGATCCTGAAGAGCTTCGGCGACGCGATCCGCGCCAGCTTCGCGACCGACCTGGCGCAAGGATCGGTCGCCAGCGCCAGCCATGTGCGCGGCAAGGGGTTCGAGCCTGCCAAGGTGCTGGACGGCCAGCGCGACACCTACTGGTCCGCGCCCGACGGTGTGACCACGCCCAGCCTGACGCTCGACCTGCCGCCGGGGCGCGCCTTCGACCTGATCCGCATCCGCGAATATCTGCCGCTCGGCGTCCGGGTCACGCGCTTCGCGGTCGATGCCGAGGTGAACGGCCAGTGGCAGCAGCTCGCCGAGCATGAATGCATCAGCGCGCAGCGGATCATCCGCCTGCCGGCCCCCGTCACCGCGCGGCGCATCCGCCTGCGCATCGTCGACGCACCCGTCTGTCCGGCGATCAGCGAGGTCTCGCTCTTCCGCAGCGTCGCCCCGGTCCCCGTCCCCGCCATCGTGTCGAGCGACCCGACGGTCATGGACACGCGCGGCTGGCATATCGTGTCGGCCAGCGCACCGGATGCCGAGAAGCTGCTCGACAACGACGCCAAGACCATCTGGGTCCAGCCCGCGCCGACGCCCGGCAAGCCCGCCAGCGTCACGGTCGACATGGGCCAGGTCCAGGACGTGGCTGGCTTCAGCCTGACGCCGTCGCGCCAGGTGATGATCGATGCCGCCCCGCCGCGCGGATATGTCGCGGAGACCAGCGTCGACGGAAAGAGCTGGACCCCGGCGGGCGCGGGCGAGTTCTCCAACATCGCCTATGCGCTGTCGACCCAGCGCCTGCCCTTCACCAGCGTTCGCCCGGTCCGCTATCTGCGGCTGACCTTCGCGGAAATGTCCAAGCCCGCCGCCAAGCTGGCCATCGCGGGGATTGGCGGGTTCACCAAGCGATAGGACGGGCGCATTTCCCTTTATCCCTCTCCCCCCGGCAGGGGAGAGGGAGGGATGGACCCGCGTAACGTTCGCCGCCCGATTGGGCCCGTCCAAATCTTGACAAAGATCAAGAGTCGAGCGCGAAAATCGTGTCTGTGGGCATATCCCGACAATTCGCCCAAAGCCTTGGGAGCTAATCAATATTACTAACGTTCTTGCTCCACAACGAAAGGGGCGAGATTGTTCATTCTGCATCTGGCACTGGGTGGCTGCCTCAAATCGCCGCCTGTCCATTATGGCATTACCGCCGATACGGGCGGCCATATCGCCTATATTCTCGATGCAGCATTCGCCCAGGCCGCCAATATTGATACCGATCAAGTATCCGTCGTCACCCGCCTGTTCGAGGACGACGGCCTTGCCCCCGAACACGGCCTGATCAGCGAGCGATTGTCGCCCAGGCTGACGATCGACCGGATCGCGACGCGCGATCGGCGCTATCTCGAAAAGGAAGCGCTGGCGGACGACCTCTCGGCCTTCACGGAGGCCTTTTGCGCGCATCTGGAACGGCTGCCGCGCCTGCCCGACGTGATCCATGCCCATTTTTCCGACGCCGCCGCCGTCGCCGCCGAGGCGCGGCGGCGCTTTGCCGTCCCCTTCGTCTACACCCCGCATGCGCTGGGTATCGACAAGCGCAAGCATCAGGGCGACTGTCCCGCGCTGGACGGCCGGATCGCCGCCGAGCGCAGCGCGATCGCGGGTGCCGATGCGATCATCGTCTCGACCCGTGACGAGGCGGAGCGACAGGTCCATGCCTATGCCGCGCCGGTGACGGGCCGCATCCATTGCATTCCGCCGGGCGTGCCGAGCCGTGACGCCACCCCGGTCAGCCGCCCGTCACTGTCCGAACGGCTCGATGCCACGCTGGCAGACCCGACCAAGCCGATCGTACTGGCGATCGCCCGCCCCGTCGCCAAGAAGAATCTCGGTGCGCTCGCCCGCGCCTATGCCGCGTCCTCGGCGCTGCGCGAGGCCGCCAATCTGGTGATCCTGGCGGGGCAGCATGACGGCCCCGGATCGCCCGAGGAACGCACGGTTCTCGCCGAGCTCATGGCCCTGGCGGAAAGCCCCGCGCTTCGCGGCCGCTTCGCCCTGCCGCCCGAGCATGACGGGCATGACGTCTCGGCGCTCTACGACCGCGCGGCGAACGGTGGCGTCTTCGTCAACGCCGCGCTCCACGAGCCCTTCGGCCTGACGCTCATCGAGGCGGCGGCGGCGGGCGTGCCGGTCGTCGCGACGCGACATGGCGGCCCCAGCGAGATCGTCGCGGCGCTCGGCCATGGCCTGCTGGTCGAACCGACCGACGAAAGCGAGATCGCCGAGGCGTGCCTGGCCATCCTGACGACCCCCGAACGCCATGCCCGGATGAGCGAAGCCGGACGGTCGGGCGCGGCGCGCTATGACTGGCGCCGGTACGCGGCGGAGTCGGTCGCGCTCTACGCGCGGCTGCCACGCGCGCCCGGACTGCTGGCGAGCGATATCGACCATACGCTGACCGGTTGCGCGGTCGGCGCGCACGGCTTTGCCGAATGGCGACGGGCGAGCGGCCTGCCCTTCGTGGTCGCGACCGGCCGGTCCTTTGCGATGGCGCGCGCGATCCTGTCGCAGTGGAGCCTGCCCGAGCCCGACGCCTTCATCACCGATGTCGGCACGCGCATCATGCTGAGGGGCCCGCGCGGCTGGCACGAATGCCCCGACTTTTCCGCACGGCTGGATCAGGGATGGAATCGCAAGGCGGTGGTCGCCGCGCTGAAGCCGCTGCGCCTGCGTCCGCAACCGCGTGACACCGCCGGGCCGCACAAGCTCAGCTTTTTCGGGACGGCCGAGGACGCGATGCGGGTGCGCGCCGCGCTGGCCGAACAGGGCGTGGCCGCCAAGACCGTCTTCTCGCACGGCCGCCTGATCGACGTGCTGGCACCGATGGGAGGCAAGGCGGCGGCGGTGGCGGCCTATGCGCGGCGGCTCAACCTGCCGCTCGGCGCGTGCATCGCGGCCGGGGACAGCGGCAACGACATCGACATGCTGGAGGCCTGTGGCCATGCCATCGTCGTCGGCAATGCCAGCGACGAGCTGGCGGAGCTTGGCCCGCGAGAGGGGCTTATGCGGGTTTCCGGCCGTCATGCGCGTGGCGTGATGGAGGGGCTCGAGCGGCTTGGGCTGGCCGATGCCCGGCCCGCGATCCCGGTGCGGAGCGCCATCCAGGCCAGCGCGGCATGATCCGGCCCTTCGGCTATTTCGTCCATCATCAGGGGCGCGGCCATGCCGAACGCTGCGCCGCGATCCTGAACGCGCTGCCCCCCGAGCGGCCGGTCACGATATTCTGCGCACGCGACGATATCTTCCCGCCGCTGCCGCCGCAGGTCGAACTGGTCGTCATCCCCTCCCTGTTCGAGCCGACCGGACTGGAGGCGCGCGGGCTTGACGCCGTACCGACGCCGGACACGCTGCACTGCGCACCGCTCGGCTGGCCGGGCATTCGCCATGCCATGGCGGTGATCGCGGGGTGGTTCGACCGTGCCGATCCCGCGCTGATGATCTGCGACGTGTCGGCGGAGATCGCGCAACTCGCGCGCATCTGTTCGGTGCCGCATGTGAAGGTGTTGCAACATGGCGACCGGAGCGATCCGGGACACCGCGCGGCCTATGACGGCGCCGCCGGGCTGCTCGCCGCGTTCGACGCGGCATTGGCCCAACCCGAATGGGATGGTGCCATGCGCGCCAAGACCTGCTTCGCGGGCGGCCTGGGCGTCGATACCCGCGTGCCCGAGCGCGAACTGGCGCGCCAGCGGATCGGCGTCGGCGCAGAGGAAGAGGTCATCCTCGTGCTGTCGGGCGGGGGTGGCGGCGGCTTTGCCCAGGCACCGCTCGGCGTCGGTGCGCGCAGCCGTCCGGGCGCGCGGTGGATCACCATCGGTCCGGTGGTGCGCGACTGGCACGCGACCGAGCCCGCCAATATCGAGCATCGCGGCTGGGTCGACAATGCGGCCGATCATGTCGCCGCCGCCGACCTGGTCATCGCCTCGACCGGCAACACCACCTGCCAGCAGATCCTGGCCGCCGCACGTCCCTGGCTCGCCATTCCCGAATGGCGCTATTTCGACGAGCAGCATCGCAAGGCCGCGGCGCTGGCCGCGGCGGGTGTCGCCTGCGTCCGGCCGCACCTCCCCTCCTCGGCGCAGAGCTGGACCGCCGCGCTGGCGGAAACCCGCAACCAGCACCGCCCCGCCGCACAGCGCGCGATGATCGCCGACAGTCCCGCACAGGACGCCGCCGACTGGCTGGAGGCGCTGGCCGCGCGGCTCTGGCCGGTCGAACTCGATTGTTCCCCCACCCCCGATTCCGCCGGAGCGCATTCATGATCTCGGTCGTCACTCTCGCCGGGGGCCGCCCCGACCATCTGCGCAACGTCGTGCTGGGGCTCAGCCGT
Source organism: Sphingomonas sp. Leaf21 (assembly GCF_916858675.1). Lineage (GTDB taxonomy): Bacteria > Pseudomonadota > Alphaproteobacteria > Sphingomonadales > Sphingomonadaceae > Sphingomonas. Next base: position 29,023 of record NZ_CAKASM010000016.1, on the reverse strand, counting down.
CAGACGCTGCGCCCCGCCGAACTGATCGTCGCGGTGATCCAGGACGAGACCTACGACCTGCCCGACGCGCCCTTTCCGGTCCGGCAGATGCGGATCTCGGGGCCACGCCTGCCACTGGCGCAGGCGCGCAATGCGGCGGCGAAGGCGGCGATCGGCGACAAGCTGGTCTTCCTCGACATGGACTGTATCCCGACGCCGACGCTCCTCGCCGATTACGACCGCTGTCTGGACGAGATGGACGGGCTGCTGATGGGCGAGGTGATGTACCTGCCCGGCGGCGCGACCGAGGGCGAATGGCGCTATGACGACTTCGCCGCGCGCGCCGTGCGCCATTCCGATCGGCGCGGGCCACCGCCCGAGGGGATCGAGCGGTGCGCGGACTATCGCTGCTTCTGGTCGCTCAACTTCGCGATGCGGCGCGCGACCTTCCTGGCGACGGGCGGCTTCGACGAACGCTATTCGGGCTATGGCGGCGAGGATACCGACTTCGGCAAGCTGGTCGACAGGGCGGGCGTGCCGATCGCCTGGATCAAGGGCGGCCTCGCCTATCACCAATATCACCCGCACCACATGCCGCCGGTCCATCATATCGACAGCGTGGTGCGCAATGCCGAGCTGTTCGAGGCGAAATGGGGCTATCGCACCATGGGCCATTGGCTGCACGCCTTTCGCCTGATGGGGCTCATCGACGACACGCCCGGCCGCCCGATCCGCATCCTGCGTCGTCCCGACGCCGACGATCTGACCCTGACCGGACAGCAGAGCCATCAACCCTATGCCAATACCGCCAGCGTCATCCGCCTGCTGGAGGAGCGCACCGCGAACGCCCAGGTCGCGGCATGAGAATCGCGCTGCTCGCGCATGTCCGCCAGCCCATCCGCCAGCCCTTTCTGGGCGGTATGGAGGCACATGGCTGGTATCTGGCCGAGGGGCTGGCGGCGCGCGGGCATGAGGTGGTGCTGTTCGCCAGCGGCGACAGCGATCCGCGCTTCACCATCGATCCGGTCCTGCCGGTCCATTACGAAGCGGTGTTCCCCTGGGCCGAGCATCGCGGCAAGCCCGAGCTGATCGCGCATGTCGATGCGGGCTATGCCCAGGCCTGCGACCGTATCGCGCGCGGCGGATTCGATGTGGTGCACAACAACAGCCTGCACCGCTTTCCGCTGGAGCCGCGCCGCACCGCCGTGACGCCGACCGTCACCTCGCTGCACGTGCCGCCCTATGACGCGCTGCATCACTTCGTTCGGACGAGTCCCGCGCCGCGCCATCGCCTGACCGTGACGTCCGAAAGCCAGATGCGCGCCTGGTGGCCGGAGGGCGCGCCGCCCGAGGCGTCGGTGCTGCACAATGCGATCGACCCCGCCGCCTGGCCCTTCGCCCCGACCGGCAATGGCGAGGCGATATGGTGCGGTCGCGTGACCCCCAACAAGGGCACGCATCTGGCGATCGAGGCGGCGCGGATCGCGGGTGTTCCGCTGACCCTGTTCGGCGCGATCGAGGATCCGGACTATTGGGCGGCGGAGGTGGAGCCCCGGCTGGGCGGCGCGATCCGCTATGGCGGACACCTCGACGGCGCGGGCCTGGCGGCCGAATTGGGCCGCGCGTCGGTCTATCTGTTCACGCCGTGCTGGGACGAGCCGTTCGGGCTGGTCGCGATCGAGGCGATGGCGTGCGGCCTGCCGATCGCCGCCTTCGACCAGGGCGCGGCGCGCGAGGTGGTTGGCGAAGCCGGATGCATCGCGCCAGCGGGCGACAGCGTCGCGCTGGCAGAGGCGATCCGCGCGGCGATCGAAATCCCGCGCAGCGTCGCGCGACAGCGGGTGGAGACGCATTTCGCGCGCGACCTGTGGCTCGATCGATGCGAGGCGCTCTACGCGCAGGTCCGCGCCGCGACGCCGAGTGCCATCGCCGCATGACCGACGACGTCATCGAACGCCAGCAAACGCGCCTCCACGACCTGTATCGCCGCCATGTCCGACCCGGCGAGCCCTATGCCCTGGTCGACTTTCCCGATCATCCCAATGTCGGCGACAGCGCGATCTGGGCGGGCGAGATGGCCTGCCTCCATGCCGTGGGGGCGGGCGATCCGGCCTATGTCTGCCGCTGGGACGATTTCGACGACGAAGCGCTGCGCCGCGCCTGTCCGACCGGACCGATCCTGATCCACGGCGGCGGCAATCTGGGCGATATCTGGCCGCATCATCAGCATGTTCGCGAGGCGATCCTGACCCGCTTCCGCGATCGCCGCGTCGTCCAGTTGCCCCAGTCGATCCACTTCCGCCAGCCAGGCGCGCGCGACCGCTTCGCGCGGGTCGTGGCGGGGCATCCCGATTTCCACCTCCATGTCCGCGACTCGCCGAGCCTGGCGCTCGCGACCCGATATTTCGACTGTACGGTCGCGCTGGCGCCGGACTCCGCCTTCGGCCTGGGTCCGCTGACGCGCCCGGTCGAGCCCGATTGCGACTGGCTGATGCTGATGCGTACCGATGCGGAGCGGGTGGCGCGGGACGACGCGCCATTGTCCACCCTGCCGCGAAGCGTGAAGCTCGACTGGCTGGACGAGCCGCCCGTCAACGCCACCGATCCGCTGACGCGGGCGCGTATCCGCGTCGAGCGTGGCCTCCGCCTGCTGTCGCGCGGTCGGGGGGTCGTGACCGACAGGCTTCACGGCCATATCCTGTCGGTGCTGCTGGGACTGCCGCACGTCGTGCTCGACAATGACTATGGCAAGGTCGGCGCCTATATCGGGAGCTGGACGCATGACAGCCCGCTCGTCCGGCAGGCGCATGGCCCGGCGGAGGCGGCGGCGATGATGGCGCGATGATCGACATCAGCCTGCTGATCTGCACGCGCAACCGCCGCGACAGCCTCTCCGCGACGCTCGAGTCGGTCGCGCGGGGCGTAGCCTGGGGCGGGGCCGATCGGCTGGAATTGATCCTGGTCGACAATGGATCGACCGACGGTACGGCCGGGATGATCCGCCGCTGGGCGACCGATCGCAACTTCACCATCCGTCTTCTGTTCGAGCCGCATCCCGGCCTGTCGCGGGCGCGCAACATGGCGCTGGCGGCGGCGCGTGGTCGGATCATCGCGATGACCGACGACGACTGCGTCCTGCATCCCGACTATTTCCAGGCGCTGGCTGCGGCCTTTGCCGGGATCTCCGCCCCGGCCATCATCGGCGGCCGCATCCTGCTCGGCGATCCGGGGGACCTGCCGGTGACCGTCAAGCTGGAGGATCATCCGATGACGGCGGACCCGGACGGCTTCCCCGGCGGCTTCGTCATGGGCGCCAATCTCGCCTTCAGCGCCGAGGTTCGCGCGATGGTCGGGCCGTTCGATGAACGGTTCGGCGCGGGCGCGCCGTTTCGGGCCGCCGAGGACACCGACTTCCTGTTCCGTGCGCAGGCGGCGGGCATTCCCGTCCTCTACGATCCCCGCTTCGTCGTCGATCATCATCACGGCAGGCGCCATGAGCCGGAGGCCGTCGCGCTGCTGGCGGGATATGGCTTTGGCGACGGCGCGCTATACGCCAAGCATCTGTGGAGCGACCGGCGGATCGGCCGGTGGCTGCGCGACGACATCCGCAATCTGCGACTGCGCTTCACCGGGCCGGTCCCGGCGATCCGCCATTTCCACGCCTTTCGCCTGCGTCACGTGCTGGCGGGCTTCGTCGCCTATGCGCGCGTGGCGATCACAAGTCGACGCCCATCCGCACGCCGACCGTCCTCGGCCTGACCGGCGTCGAGACGTTTCGCCGTCCGAGCAGGAACGGGTTGCCATAGGCGAAGCGATTGCCATACGCGTCGAGCACGTTGTCGAGCGTCGCGGCCAGCGAATAGCGGCCCTTGCGCGCGGTCAGCGACAGATTGCCGACGCCATATCCCCCCTGTCGCGCGTCGAGCATGTCCCCCACGCCCAGCACCGATGGACCGACAAAGGACGCGTCGGCGCGCGCCGACACGGTCAGTTCGGGCGACACCCGAAAATCGCGGACCACGCCCAATCGACCCGAGACGCTGGGCGTTTCGGGCAGGCGCCGGTTGCGCGCGCGGCTGAGCGCTGCGGTCGCGCCGGTCACCGCATTGTCGGTCACGAAAAAGGCCGCCGTCAGATGCCAGTCCCGCTGCGGCACCCATTCCAGCCATCCCTCCAGCGCGTCGACGCGCGCGTCGCCGATGTTGCCGGTCACCGGCTGCCCCGATCGATTGAGCAGATCGGCCTGGATCGCCGTCCAGCGCGCATGCGACAGGCTGAACGAGGCGGACAGGCCCGTGGTCCCGCGACGCAGATGACGCAGGCCAAGCTCGACCATCTGGATCGAGTCGGACTCGAAATTGGCGACCCGCCCCACGCCTGCCGCGACCGCGAGACCGCCGGTCCGGAAGCCCGACTGATAGCGTCCGAACAGGCTCCATTCCGGCGCGAGCAGCCAGGAAAAGCCGAAGGTCGGGTCGACACGGGTCGTCGACCGCCCCCGGACGTAGCGCCCGCTTCGCGGCGTGATCGACGGCTCGCCATCGACCCGCGCGGCCGTCACCCGGCCGCCCAACGTCACAGACAGCGCCTCGCTCAGCGGACGCGTCGCCTCCGCGAAGAGGGCACCGCTGCGCGTCAGGTTCGTCACGCCGATGACCGGCCGAACCCCCGCCCGCGCGGTCAACGACCGCCCCATGACCGACTGGTCCGACACCAGATTGATGCCGACGACCCAGGATCCGCCCCCGGCCAGGCGTCGCGACAATCGGCTTTCGTGCGTGAACAGCGTCTTCGATCCGTCGAGCTGATAGGATTGGCTGCCGCCCAGGGTGCTGGCATCGAACTGCTCGAACGATCCGCCCTGGACCAGTCCCGTCGCCGACACGAATTCCAGGCCGCTCGCCCAGTTCCGGGTCAGCACCAGGCGGCCGAACGTCATGTCACTCCAATAGGGCTGCGCGATCGCGGCGCGGGTGACCAGCACGTCCTCGCTCAGCACATATTGTGCGTCGCGCGCGACGATCGCCTGCATCCCGCCGCCCAGCTCGGCGCGCCATCCGTCGCCCACCTCCCAGCGCAGCGCGGCCCGACCACCGCTGGCCAGCACGCGGTTGATGTCCGTCGCCCCGGTCCGGCCATTGTCGATATAGCCGCCATCGACCGCATGATAGCCGACCACGCGCAAGCCGAGCGTGCCGGGGATCAGGACCGTGTTGGCCACACCCGCGACATCGCCGCTCGGCGCGCCATGCTCGGTCAGCCCGCCGCCCCATTCCAGCCGTCCGCCGTCACGGTCGAGCGACACCGGATTGGAGGTCAGCCGCACGATGCCGCCGATCGCGCCCGAGCCGTGGAGCGCCCCCTGCGGCCCCTCCGCGATCTCCACTTCGCCGATATCATAGAGCCGCAACCCCGGATCGGGTCCGGCAAAGGCGATCTGCACCTCGTCCAGATACAGGCTGGCGGTGGACTCGGTCGCGCCGTTGAAGCTGCTGTCGGCGATGCCGCGAATGAAGAGCTTGTTGCGGCCGGGGCCGAGCGCGGTGGTCTGTAGGATCGGGGTCTGGCTCGCGACGTCGCTCAGGTCGACAGACCCCGTGGGAATGGTGACGCCGCGCCCGATGACGGAGACGCTGCCCGGATAGCGGGCGAGTTCGGTGCCCTGCTTGCTGGCGGTAACGATGATGTCCTGCGCATTGCCCGATGGCGGCGGCATGGCAGGCCGGGCGGGTGGCGGCGATCTGCGGCGGAGCGGCGCCCCGACGACGCGGAAACTGTCGGCGTCGATCGCGACCGCGCTATAGCCGGTGCCGCGCAGCAATCGCTTGAGCGCCTCAGCGGGTGGACGGTCGGTGCTCAGCGCGCGGGTCTTGACCGTTCTCAGGCGATCGTCGGTCGCGACGACGGTGATGCCGCCCTGTCGCGCCAGTTCCCGCAATGCGAAATCGAGCGTCGTCGGGGCGAGGATGATCCGGCGTGCGGGCATGACGGGCGCCGCGCGCGCCGGGGCCGCGAAAGGCATGACGAGGCAGAGCGCGACCAAAAGGCCGCGATCAACGATCCCCGTCCGACGCCCGCAAAATCCAGTCCCCACCGCTCTGGCGCCACTCCGCTCCGATCAGCTTCGCGAGGCGGGGCACATCCTGTCCGGCATCGCCCGTCAACCGCACGACACCCGTGACGCTGCGGTCGACCAGTGGCCCCTCCACCGCGACGCGCACGCCATAGGCGGATTGCAATCGTGCGGCAATCGCCCCGACCGTCTCGCTCTCGAAATCGAGCAGCCCGCCGCGCCAGCCGCCGACCGTGGCAGGATCGACAGCGATGCGACGCAGCCGGCGCTGCCCTTCGTCCAGCCGGACGCCCTGCCCGGCGGTCAGGCCGACCGCCTGCCCCGGAGACACCAGCGTCACCGCGCCCTCGGCCACGGCGACATCCAGATTCCCCCCGGAGCGACGCACGTCGAACACGGTGCCCATGTCGCGGATGACGACCGAACCCGAATGGAGTTCGAAGGGCGCAGCCGCATCGTGCCGGACATGAAACAGCGCCTGCCCGTCTTCCAGCGTGGCGACGCGGTGGTCGTTTCGGTCGTAACGAAGCCGCGAGCCCCCCGCCAGATCGATCCGCGTACCGTCGCCGAGCGCGATCTCGCGGGTTTCGCCGGGACGGGTCTGCTCCACCCGCATATCGGGGCCATGGTGCAACAGCGTCGGTGCCGATATCGCCGCCACCGCCGCCGCGACCCCGCCGACCAGCCACCAACGCCCCCACCCCCGGTTGTCGTTGGCCGCCTCGGTCACCGGTGCTTCGGTCACCGGTGCGGCGTCAGCGACCGATACGGGCTCGACCATCACGGGAGGGGCGACCAGCAGCGCATCGGCCATTGCGACCGCGTCATAGGCGCGCGCATTGGCCGGGCTGTCCTCCAGCCACTTGGCAAAAGCCTCCCATTCGGCGGCGCTCATCTCGCGCTGCCGGACGTGCCAGTCGATCGCCTGCTCCTCACGCGTCACCTGTCCGCGCTCCTTTCATGACCAGGACGATACCGGTCCGCTCGATCCGCACCCCCTACTCCATCATTTTCCTGTAAAAAATGATAGGCCCGCCGCAGCAGCTTCTCGACCGCGCTGACCGTGATGCCCATGTCCTCCGCGATGCTCCGCTGCGGCATCTCCTCGAAGCGGAACAGCGTGAAGGCGCGGCGCATCCGTTCGGGCATCTCGGCGATCCGGGCATGGGCCCGTGCCAGTTCGTGGCGGCCAGCGACGATGCGTTCGGGATCGGCATATTCCTCCGACTGCGGCTGCACGTCCTCCCAGGCCCCTTCGCGCGCGCCGCGCCGGGCGGCGGCGATACGGCGGTCGGTCGCCAGATTGGTCGCCATGCGACAGAGGAAGGGGATCGGCTGCTCGACATGGCCGCCCTGCATCCCCGATACGCGGAGCCAAAGGTCCTGCAGCGCATCTTCGGCCTCGTCGGCCGAACCGAGCCGGGCCGCCAACAGGCGACGCAGCAGCGGCCGCGCCTCCATGAACTGGCCTTCCAGACCCGTATCGCCCAAACCACCGCCCTCTTGTCAGGCGGCGAAGGCCAACCCGCGTCGCGCGGCCATGTCGGAAATGGAAACAGCGCGCAAGACGTCCGCCTCGTCCCGCCGCGCCGCCGCGATCGCATCGCCGGTTCGCGTCCCCGCCCCGGGATGGCACATCACCAGATGATCGGGACCCGCGCGATCGAGGAAGCGCGGCAGCGCCTGGGCGAAGCGTCCGTCGAAGCCATAATGCCCGGCGAATCCCCGATTGCAGCGAAGCCCCGACGCCTTGGCCGATGCGGCGAGCCCACGCGAGTGCCAGGCGCTGCCGATCGCCTTGCCGCGCCAGGGGCGCGCGAGCAGCGCCACCGCCCGATCCTCGCAGGTCCGCAGCCACGCGGCGGGGGCGCGGTGGCGGGTGATCGCCAGCACGATCGACCGAATGCCGGGCAGCGCATGCGCGTGCTGATGCCCGTCGACAAAGGCGGGCGGACGGCCCATCGCCGCTTCGAACCGGTCGAATTGCGCCTCCACCTCGCGCACGATCTCGGCCGCGTCGAGCCGGTCGCGCGCGGCGAGCCGGGTCAGCGGATCGATCCCCGGCATCACACCGTCGCGCGTGAAACCGTTGGGCAGGATCGGCGCTTCCTCGGTCAGGGTGAGATGCAGCCCGATCTGCACGGTATCGGGCAGGTCGCGCAGCATCGCGCTGTCCTCCGCCCAATTGGGGCGCAAGGTCATGCAACTCGTGGCGTTCAACTTGCCAGCCCGAAGCAGCTCGGCGATGACCCGACTGTCGTCGGTGGAAAAGGCGAAATCGTCAGCGCACAGAATAAGCCGGTTCACGCACCACTCCCGCCAGATTCTGATAGGCCTTTTCGCGCATCCGTTCGGTGGTCAGCCGCCGCGCCTTCAGCCGCCGCGCCAGAAATTGGTAGAAGAACCAGTCGCCCGCGAACGGCGCCGCCACGCTGTACAACAGGCGTTCCGCGAGCGTCCAACGGATCGATTCCCGATCACGCCCGCGATCCGACGGCGTGCACCAGAAACCATCGGCGTAACGCATCGTCCCGTGGCGGAGCACGCGGTGGATCACCTCATGATCCTCCAGCACGTAGTTCCAGCGGCGCGGATCGAACCCGCCCGCCGCCTTCAACGCCTTGGTGCAGAAGGCCTGCCCCGCGCCGCCCGCATGGCATTGCCGGGGCAGCAGTCGTGCCGCCAGCCGGATGGCCGCGGACTCGCGCCGACGCTCCGCCTCGCCATCGCCCGGCGCGATGAAATAGGCACCCGCGACCACGCAGCCCGGCTGTTCGAGCAGTGCCTGCGCTTCGGCAAGATAGGTCATCGGATAGCGGGTATCGGCGTCGCAGGTCGCGACGAAGCGCGTATGGACATGCTCGAGTCCAAGCTGCAACGCGTTGATCTTGCCCGGCAACCCCTGATGCAGCAGGAGATGGTCGAGCCCGAGCCGTTCGCACGCCCGGGTCGCCACCCGCACACTCGCGTCGAGCGAGCCATTGTCGACCAGGACCAGTCGAAAGCGCCGCGTCTGCCGCGCCAGGCTTTCCAGCGTCGCGGTCAATTCGGCTTCTTCGTTGAAGAACGGCACGATGATCGTCCAGCACGGCGCGACATAGCTCGACGCCGATCCTGTCTTGCCGGCATCGGCCCAGGCCCTGGCATTGCGCCAAGCCGCGCCTTCCGCATCGAGCAGCATTAACCCACCCCACCCATCGAAACATGATGTTCATGAGGCTGACGACACCATCGCGGCCCGACCGGACATGGTTTCCAGAATATTTTTCACACGCGCCAAACCGCGCCGATTTCCTTTGCGGTCGAGCGCACGGCAATGACATGGGCGGCGCGAAACCGGGCATACCCGGCCGCCACGCCCCTCCAGAACGGACCGAGATGACGGACCAGACGTCGCCCCGCCCACGCTTCGGCCAATTCGTCCCGCGAACCTTCCTCGATCGTCCGATCGGTGCGGCGCTCGCCTTGCTGGTCTTCGCGATGCTGGTGCGAATGCGCGACTATGGCAATCCGGTCGCGCATGTCGACGAACAATATTATCTGCTCGTCGGCGACCGGCTGCTCCACGGCGCGCGGCTCTATATCGACCTGTGGGATCGCAAGCCGCCGGGGCTCTTCCTGCTCTTCGCCGGGTTTCGTCTGCTCCCCGGCGACGGTTTCCTCGCCTATCAGCTCGTCGCGACGCTGTCTGTGGCTGCAACCGGCTGGCTCATCTGGTGGGCGGCGCGGCGGATGGCACTGGCCGGGCCAGCCGGACTGGCGGCGGGCGCGGCCTATATCCTCTGGCTCCCTCTGCTCAGCGGGGGGAGTGGCCAGTCGCCGGTCTTCTACAATCTGGCGATGACGGCGGCGGCGGTGCTGACGCTGCGATTGCCGCGCCTTGCCGAGCGGCGCGCGGTCGGGGCGATCGTGGCGAGTGGCACCGTCGCCTGCCTGCTCGCGGGGGTGGCGATCCAGATCAAATATACCCCGCTGGTCGAGGGGGCGTTCTTTGGGCTCGCGCATCTGTGGTATTTGTGGCGGGCGCGGGCCCGCATCGTCGCCATGGCGGCGGCGGCATCGCTCTGGATGGCGCTGGGGCTGCTGCCGACCGCGTTGATCGTGCTGCAATATTGGTCGAAGGGACCGGCGGCGTTCGATGCCTTCTGGTTCGCCAACTTCACCTCGATCACGCTGCGTCGGGGCTATCCGGTGGCGAAGATCATCGGGCGGCTGGCTGGGATCGGCGGGCAGTTGCTGCCGCTGATCGCCTGCGCCGGGATCGCGTGGCGCAAGGGGCCGTCGAGCCCCGCCATGACGTTGACCCGCCTATGGCTCGCCTTCGCGCTCGTTGCCTTCGCGATGATCGGGGCCTTCTTCGACCATTATGCCCTGCCGCTGGTCGCACCGCTCGCCCTCGCCGCCGCGCCTGCCTTTGCCATGGGACGCCGGATCATTCTGCCGGTCTTCCTGATCGGGGCAGGCCTGTTCGTCTTCCACGCCGCGACCAACGACCCGAGCGAGGGGGACGGCATTCGCCGCATGGCGCGCGTCATGGCATCGGTCGATGGCCAGCAATGTCCCTATGTCTTCGCAGGAGACTCGAGCCTCTATCATCTGTCGCAAGGGTGCATTCCCACCGCCTACGCCTTTCCCTCCTCGCTATCCTACGAGGCCGAGCGCGGAGCGATCGGGGTCGACGAACGGGCGGAGGTCGCGCGGATTGTGGCGCATCGCCCGCCCGCGATCGTGACGCTCGACGATCCCTTCTCGCCCTGGAACGCCGCCACGCAAGGGCTGATCGCCCATAGGCTGGCCACCGACTATCGCCTGGTCATGGCGGTCCCGCGAGAGGGGCGGCACGAACTGCTCTATGTCCGGCGGGACCTGCCCGTTCCGTCTCCGCAATAAAAGCACGGGCGCGGTTGTTTTCGTGCCCGCCCCGCCCCATTTGCCGCGTCGAACCCCTTATGGAGCCGCAAGCGCATGAGTGACGACGCCTATACCCCGCCCGCCATCTGGACCTGGGACAAGGAAAGCGGCGGCCGCTTCGCCGCGATCAATCGGCCGATCGCGGGCGCGACCCATGACAAGCCGCTGCCGGTCGGTCGTCATCCGCTCCAGCTCTATTCGATGGGTACACCCAATGGGGTGAAGGTCACCATCCTGCTCGAGGAGTTGCTCGCCGCGGGTCACGCCGAGGCCGAATATGACGCATGGCTGATCCGGATCGGCGATGGCGACCAGTTCGGCAGCGGCTTCGTGGAGATCAATCCCAATTCGAAGATCCCCGCTTTGGTCGACCGTCGCGGGGCAGAGCCGCTCGCCATTTTCGAATCGGGCGCGATCATGACGCATCTGGCGGAGAGCTTCGGCGCGTTCCTGCCGACCGAACCGGCCGCCCGCGCGCGCGTCATGTCCTGGTTGTTCTGGCAGATGGGAAGCGCGCCGTTCCTGGGCGGTGGCTTCGGCCATTTCTATGCCTATGCGCCGGTGAAGATCGAATATGCGATCAACCGCTATGCGATGGAAGCGAAGCGCCAGCTCGACGTGCTCGACCGCCAGCTGGAACGCCATGCCTATGTCGCGGGCGACGAATACAGCATCGCCGACATGGCGATCTGGTCGTGGTACGGGCAACTCGTGCTGGGCGACCTCTATAACGCCGCCGAGTTCCTGCAGGTGCAGGACTATACCCATGTCGTCCGTTGGGCGCGCGAGCTTGCGGCCCGTCCGGCGGTCAAGCGCGGCCGGATGGTCAACCGGACGATGGGCGATCCGTCCGAACAACTGCCCGAACGCCACGACGCCAGCGATTTCGACCTGCGCACCGCCGACAAGCTGGCCTGACCCCAATCCTCCCCAAGCGCCGCTTGGGGAGGGGGACCGCCGCGAAGCGGTGGTGGAGGGGCGGCAACGGCGCGGCCCGGCCCCTCCACCAGCTTCGCTGGTCCCCCTCCCCATCTCCGATGGGGAGGAATGCAAGGTGACGCGTGTCGGCGGCCAATCGCATGACCGTCGACAAACGGGCCGACCCCATTCCTCCCCAAGCGCCGCTTGGGGAGGGGGACCGCCGCGAAGCGGTGGTGGAGGGGCGGCAACGGCGCGGCCCTGCCCCTCCACCAGCTTGGCTGCTCCCCCTCCCCATCGTCGATGGGAAGGAATGCAAGGTGACGGCTGCATGTCATTCGCCGCGAGAGGGTTGATCCTTGCGGCTGGCTGGGCCTTAACCCCCACCATGCTCCCCTTCCCCCGTCTCCGTCGTAACCCGCGCCCGTTGCTGGCGCTCGCACTGGCCGCCGCCGCCCTGGTCGAAAGCCCGCTATGCGCCGCCGACCCCGCGCCGTTCGACCTGCCCGGGCCGGGGCTGCGCATCTCCGTGACGCGCGGGGATCGCACGCTGCCGATCGCGGAGGTTCCCAATCTCGCCACCGGCGACAAGCTGACCATCGAGGCGGATCTGCCGAGCGACCAGCGCGCGCGCTACATCCTCTTTTCCGCGTTTCTCAGCGGCGCGACCAATCCGCCGCCCAAGGACTGGGTGCGCTCGGCGGAGACGTGGAAGGCCAAGGACAAGGATCGCCGCCTGACGCTGACCGTGCCCAAGGGCGCGCGCCAGATGGCGCTGTTCCTGGTGCCGGAGACCGGCGGCGCGTCGGGCACCATCGTCGATGCGGTGCGCGACCGGCCGGGCGAGTTCGTCCGCGCGGTGCAGGACCTGAACCAGGCCTCGCTTGACCGGTCGCGGCTCAACGCCTTCGTCGCGGCGATCCGCGCGCAGGAGAACAGCCATCCCGAATTCCTGCGCACCCTGGCGCCCGCGCTGTCGAACAGCCTGGCGATCAAGCTCAACCCCGATTGCCTGGCACGCGTGATCGAGTTGCAGGCCGCCTGCCTGCTCGAAAATCGCGACGCGCTGGTGCTGGCGGATATCCATAGCAGCTCGATGACCGACACGCTGATCGGCGCGCCGACCGATCTGGCCCTGCAATTGAGCTACACGCGCGAGGCCGGGCTCGGCTATTACAGTCCCTATATCGGCGTGATCCGTGACATCGCCCGCGTCTTCGGCGCGTTCGGCAATCCGCAATTCGGCTATCTGCCGACCCTGGCGACGCGCGACGGCGAACGCATGTCGCTGTTGCTCAACGCCGCGCCATCCTTCGCCAAGCCCAAATCGGTGCTGGTCGCCGCGATGCCCGCGATCGACGCGGTCAGCCCGCCGCGTCTGCGCGTGACGGCGGACGCGCCGCTATGCGGGGCGCGGCCGGGGCTGGTCCTGCCCGTCGAGGGCGCGCCGCTGATCTACTCGACGGCTTTCGCGCGCAACATGATGGTGTCGATCACGACGCAGGACGGCAAGCGCATCGACCTGCCAGTGCGCGCCCGCGCCGATCGCGGCGGCTATGTGCTGGCCGAACCGCTGCCCGGCGGCGCGTTTTCGGGCAATGTCTCGGCGAAGCTGCACGGGCAATGGGGCTTCGACAGCTTCGAGGGGCCGAGCTTCACCCTGCAATTCCCGGGCAGCGGCGAATGGCGCGCGACCGATACCGGACAGAGCCTGGTCGTCGGTCGGGACAATAGCGTCTCGCTGACCGGCCCGGCCGCCGCCTGCGTCACCAATGTGACGATGCGCGCCGCCAACGGCACCCCGCAGCCGGTCGCCTTCACCCTCCGCGGCGCCGACGGAATCACCGCGACCCTCCCGCTCAAGGCGGCGCGGTCGGGCGATGTCACGCTGGAGATCCAGCAGATCGGCGACGCCGCGCCGCGAACCGCGACGCTGCGCGCCTATTCGCCCGCGAGCCGCATCGACACGGTGACGCTGGCCAAGGGCGACCGCTTCGTCACGCTGACGGGTCAGCGGCTGGACGAGATCGCGAGCGTCGAGATCGGTGATGTCCGCCTGTCGCCCGGTACATTGTCGCGCGACGGCGACACCGATCGACTGGTCGCCACCGCCGCCGACGACCGGTCGCCCGATGGCACCAGCGCGAAGATCCGCCTGACCGACGGGCGAACCCTGTCGGTGCCGATCACCGCCGCGCCGCCCCGCCCCTCGGCGACGCTGATCGCGCGCAGCCTGTCGCCCAAGTCGGGCACGACCGGCGTGGCGCTGGCGACGCGGGACGAGACCGTGCTGCCCGACAATAACCGCCTGACCTTCTCGGTCCGCGCCGCCGAGGGCACACGGCTTTCCCCCAACGATGCGATCGAGGTGGCGACGGCGGACGGTAATGCCACGGTCACGCTGGACGGCGGGCGCGACGTGCGGCTGTCCTCGCCGGAGATCGCGGTCGCGACGCTCGATCCCGCCAGCCTCGGTCCGGCGGCGGCGGGCGCGCTGCGCTATCGGCTGGTGCGGGGCGGGATCAAGGGCGACTGGGCCCCGCTCGCGACACTGGTCCGCCTGCCCCGCATCGACGGTGGCGAGTGCGAGGCGGGCGGCTGCGCGATCACCGGGCGCGACCTGTTCCTGATCGACCGGGTTGCCGCAACCGCCGACATGGCGGGCGCGACCAGCGTTCCGCCGGGCTTCACCGGCGCGCGGCTGACGGTGCCCGAACCGAAGGACGGGATGTGGTATCTCGCGCTTCGCGATGCACCGGCTGTGGTGTTCTCGATGGCGGAAAAGCGTTAGGCCTTGGCCTCACTCTGCTCCAACGCCTGGCGCAGCGCGCGGACTTCCCCGCGCAGTGCCTGCAGCTCTTCGATAGCCATGCCCGACCGGGCGATGATCTCTTCGCCCATGCACCCGCATTGTTCACGCAGCGCCGCGCCCGCGGTGGTCAGGCGAACCCGCACCTGCCGCTCATCCTGAGGATCGCGTTCGCGGGTCACCTGCCCGCTCGCCTCGAGCCGCTTGATCAGCGGCGTGACCGTGCTGGACTCGAGGCCCAGTCGCTGCGCGATGGCGCCGATCGTCCGGCCATCCTCCTCCCACAGCACGTGCAGCGCGAGATATTGGGGATAGGTCAGGCCGAGCTGGTCCAGCATCGGCTTATAGGTGCGCTGCATCGCCATATTGGCGGCGTACAGCGCGAAACATAACTGATCGTCCAGCGGCCAGGGCGCCGACATCCGCATTCTCCCGATCTTCGCGGGAAATCATATCGCGATAAAAACAGGGCTGGACAAGGGCATCCACGATCGCCACTTACATATCGCGATAAACATTGTCGGAGACGAGTTTTGACGATCGACGTGAAGTACCAGACCGAAGCCAGCGCGACCGGCGGCCGCGACGGCCATGCCCGGACGCAGGACGGCGCGCTCGACGTCAAGCTGGCCACGCCCAAGGAGCTGGGCGGCGCGGGCGGTGACGGCACCAATCCGGAGCAGTTGTTCGCGCCGAGGCGGAGAAGCTGGTCGAGGCGGCACACCAGATCTGCCCGTACTCCAATGCCACGCGCGGCAATGTGGATGTCGGCCTGACGCTGGCCTGACTTTCCCTACCAACTCCCTGAAATCTGCGGCGCGGTCGATCGTCACTAGGGCCGACCGACATTCAGCTTATTCTCCCCTCTCCCCTGGACAGGGGAGAGGGCTAGCGAAGCTTGCCAGCGTGCTGGCTAGCGCAGCTTGGGTGAGGGGTTGAGCGAGCCTCAAGGCTCGCGCGCTCTGCGAGCGCTTCACCCCTCTCCCTTCTACGAGGGGCGAGGGAAGGACAGGCACAGTTGAATGTCGATCTTCTCTAAGACCGCGCCGAATGTTTGTCAGGCGGAGTCGCGCACGATCAGGTGCGGCGGCATTTCCAGCCCCGGGGCCGCCCGTCCGTCCAGACGGGCGAACAGCGCCTCGACCATCGCCCTGGCTCCCGCCTCCAGATCCTGGCGGATCGTGGTCAGGCGCGGGATCGCCCGCTCGGCGAGCGGCAGGTCGTCGAAGCCGGTGACCGCGACATCGCCCGGTACGGACACGCCGCGCGCCATCAGTTCGGCCATCGTCGCCAGCGCGATCATGTCCGACGCCGCGACGATGCCGTCGATCCCCTCCCCTCGCTCGCGCAATCGGCCGAGCGCGTCAGCGATCTGATCGGGCATCAGCTCGGGCGCCAGGGCGACGTCGAGCTGGTGCGGCGGCGGAAGTCCCGCCGACCGGAGCGAATCGCACAGCCCGGCGTGACGCTGCGCCAGTTCGAGCGTCCGGATCTCGCCCATGAAGGCGATGCGACGGCGCCCGGCGGCGATCAGATGCTCGCCAGCCAATTGTCCGCCACGCCGATTGTCGACGCCCACCGCGCAGTGCCGCTGACCCGCGATCGTGCTGCCCCAGACGACCAGCGGAAGATAGGTTTCGGCCACGTCCTCGATCACCGCCAACTGGTCCGACTGGCCGATCAGCAGCACGCCATCGACCATGCCCGAGCGGGTGATCCGCGACAGCCACTCGTCGTCGTCGGGGATGATCCGCGACAGCATCACGTCATGATCGCGCGCCGCCAGTTCGTCGGCGAGATGGCCGAGCAGGGTCATGAAGAAGGGATCGGACAGACGCTGGCGCCGCTCATGGCCCAGCGGAATGGCGACGCCGATCACGCCGGTCCGTTGCGCGCGCAACCGCCGCGCCATCTGGTTGATCTGAAAATTATGCTGGGCGGCCAGCGCCTCGATCCGCTGTCGCGTCTCGGCATTGACGACGCTCTTCCCCGCCAGCGCGCGGCTGACGGTGCCGGGCGACACGCCCGCCAGCCGGGCGATGTCCTTCAGGGTACGAGCGGGTGCGGCCGGATCAGTCATGCTCGGCCCTCTGAACCAAAAAAGGAGCGGATGCCATGCGGCACCCGCTCCAAGGGGAGGAAGGATCAGAAACGGTAGCGGATCGAGGCCGTCACCGTGCGCCCGTAGAGCGCGGTGTTGTTGAACACGGCCTGGGTCGAGGACAGGACCGGGAACAGCCCGCCGCCGCCACGGAAGCCCAGCTTGTCGAACAGGTTGTTGGCGTTCAGGCCCAGCTCCAGATGCTCCATCGGGCGCACCGTGACGAAGCCGTTGACGAAGGTCGAACCCTTGATCGTGTAGAGGTTGAAGTCGTCCGACTTGGTGCTGGTCTGGCCGTTGACGCTGACGCCGAAGGCGACCGGTCCCGCATCGTAGGACGGCGACACGACGAACAGGAAGTCGGGCAGGCCGCCGGGCTTGTTGCCGACCAGCGCCGGGGTCGCGCTGCTGGTGATCTTCGAATTGGCGTAGGTCGCATCGACCGCCAGGTGGAAGTCGCCATAGGTCACGCGGCTGGTGAACTCGACGCCATAGGACCGATAGCCGTTGGAGATGTTCGGATTGTTGTTCGGCGCGGGCTGGTTGATGCGGGTGAAGTCGTAGTTATTCTCGGTCAGCGTCGAATGGAAGCCGGTGATCTCGACCGAATAGGAGGCGCCGAAGATGCCGCCGCGCTGCTTCAAGCCGATTTCCTGCTGATTGAGATAGTTGACCGAAGTCGCCTGGCCCTGCGCGTTGAGCGAGCCGTCCGCGTTGAAATTGCCCGACAGGACGCGGCGGTCGGCATTGAAGCGGCCACCCCGGCTGGCGCGGGCGAAGACGCTGGTGCTGTTGTCGAAGGCATAGAGCGCGCCCACCGACCAGCTGAAATAGCCATCGGTATAGTTGATCTTCTCGGGCGACTGGCTGAGCACCAGCGACGGGATCGTGGCCGAGCCCAGGGCGTCCGAGACCACGGTGTTCGGCCCCGCGACGCCGCCCTGCGCGGTGCCCTCGCCATGCACGCTGTCATAGCGCACCGAAGCGTCGAGGTTCAGGCCACCGACTTCGTAGCCCGCCTGCAGGAAGGGGGCGACATCGGTATAGGTCAGGTCGACACGGCGGGCGCAGCAGCTACCCCAATTGTCGTTGAACCCGGCCTGCCCCGCCGCCGTGAGCTGCGTGCCGGTGGTCGAGAACAGGTCGAGCGGCGCGGCATTCTCGCCGTTCAGCTCGCTATACTGGCGGTTGACGTGCCAGTCCTGGACGATGTTCTGCCGCATGACGAACAGACCGGCGGTCAACCGCGCCTTGCCCGGCCCGACGTCGAACTTGCCGTTCAACGTCAGGTTGTTGGCGAAGTTGTCCATGTTCTTCATCAGCGTGTTGATGTTCGGATTGTTGTTCACATAGGGACCGGTGAACAACTGGCCCGCCTTCGGGCCCGCGGCATAGCGGACCGAACCCACCGTCTGGCCGTTGACGGTCGAACCGATCAGACCGCCGGTGCCGTTCAGCGTCTGGACGTTGATGAACTGGGTGGTGAAATTGCCGCTGATCCACTGGTAACGCATGGTGTCGTCCAGCGAGATATTGTCGTTGAAGTCGTAGTGGATCTGGCCGCTGATCCCGGTGACGCGCGGGTGGATGCCCTGCATCTCCGCCGACTTCACCCCGCCGCCGTCATAGTCCAGATACTGGAAGGCGCGGTTGTAGATCGTATAGGCCGAACCCGAGCGCCCGTCGAAGGTCGGCAGCGGCGCGAAGCCCGTCACCTTGTTGCCGTCGAGCGTGGCGAGCGAAGGCGTGGTGGTGTTGGTCGGCGCCTGTTCGTCCAGCCGCTTGAAATACAGCCGCACGAAGCCGCGATTGTCGGGCAGATCCTTGGTGATGTTCGCCTTGATCTGATAGCCGCGCAGGATGTTGAAATTCTCGTTGGTGTAGCCGCCGCCATCGCGCGCATAGCCGCCGATGTGGAAGCGCGTCGTGTCGTCGATCGGCCCGCCATAGTCGAAGTCGACGCGATGCTCGCGGAAGCCCAGGCCGTTGGAATAGGCGATCTGGCCGCCCTTGGTCTCGCCGGTCTTGCTGATGAAGTTGATGACCGCGCCGGGCGCCTGGCTTGCGAAGGTCGAGGCCGACCCGCCGCGCACCGCCTCGACCGTCTTGATGTTCTGGTCGAAGCGCAGCCAATAGTCGTTGTTGCCGAAGTTGATGTCGCCGAACAGCACGTCGGGCAGGCCATCTTCCTGCAGCGAGACATATTCGGAACCGCCGGTCGACACGGGAATGCCGCGCACGCCGATATTGGCGTTACCGCCGGGGCCCGCCGTATCGCTGGGCTGCAGACCGGGGATGTTGCGCAGGATTTCGGCGGTCGAACGCGGGGTGAAGTTCTGGATCGCCTCCTGGCTGACCTGCGACACCGAGATCGAGCTGCGGAAGCGCGACCGTTCGCCGCTGCTCGCGGTGACGACGATGTCGTCGCTGGACACGCCCGCGTCCGGCGTGGTGCCTTCCTGAGCGACGGGGGTCGGGGTGGCCGCCGATTGCGCGAACGCCGGAGCGCTCACCATCGCCACTGCCAAAGCTGCCATCGATCCGCAGGACCGCAGAACGCTCGTCGTCATACACCCTCTCCTGATTCGCCCCGGTTTCCGGGCTGTCATGAAATGTGACTATTCCCATCAGCAATCGTTTGCAACAGCGCATTGCAAACCTTTGCAAAGAAACTTACGGTTCTGTGATCGAAAAAGCACAGCGGCACTCGCCCCGGCATTTGGATAGGATTGCCGTGGCCGGTCGGATACCCGGCAGGCCCTGTCGTGCGCCATGAGGAGAGATGCCGATGACCACCCCCTGCCCCGACGCCATCCGCTCCGTGCTGATCGTCGGCGGCGGCACGGCCGGTTGGATGACCGCCGCCGCGCTGGCGCATGCGATGCCGCGCGGCCTCGCCATCACGCTGGTCGAGTCGGATGCGATCGGCACGGTCGGGGTCGGCGAGGCGACCATTCCGCCGATCCGCCTGTTCAACCAGACGCTGGGCATCGACGAGGCGGAATTCCTGAGCGAGACGAAGGGCAGCTTCAAACTGGGGATCGAGTTCGTCGGCTGGGGGCGCGAGGGGCATCGCTATTTCCACCCCTTCGGCACGCACGGCAAATCCTTCGACCTGGTCGCGGTGCATCAGCATTGGCTGGCGGCGGGCGGGAACGACAGCGGCATCGCGTTCGACGACCTGTCGATGGCGTGGGGCGCGGGGCGGCACGGGCGCTTCGCCGCGCCGATGGCGGATCCACGCAGCGTCGCCTCCACCTTCGACTATGCCTATCATTTCGATGCCGGGCTCTATGCCGCGTTCCTGCGCCGCTATGCCGAGGCGCGCGGGGTGGTGCGGGTCGAAGGGAAGATCGCCGCGCATGACCTGGAGGGCGCGCGCGGCCATGTGGCCTCGGTCACGCTGGAGCGCGGCGACATACTGGAGGCCGACCTGTTCATCGACTGCTCGGGGTTTCGCGGGCTGTTGATCGAGGAAGCGCTGGGGACCGGCTATGAGGACTGGACCCACTGGCTGCCATGCGACCGGGCGGTGGCGGCGCCGTGCGTGACGGGCGGCGACGGGCTGACGCCCTATACCCGCTCGACCGCGCGCGCGGCGGGGTGGCAATGGCGGATCCCGCTGCAGCATCGCACCGGCAACGGCTATGTCTATTGCAGCCGTCACATCTCGGATGACGAGGCCGCCGCGACGCTCATGACAAATCTGGACGGCGAGGCGCTGGGCGAGCCGCGTTTCCTCCGCTTCACCACCGGGCGGCGCAAGCTGATGTGGAACCGCAATGTCATCGCCATCGGCCTGTCGAGCGGCTTCATGGAGCCGCTGGAGTCGACCAGCATCCACCTGATCCAGGCGGGGATCGCCAAGCTGCTTGCCTATTTCCCGACGCGGCGTTTCGAACCGGAGGCGATCGATGAGTATAACCGGGTTGCGATCACCGAATATGAGCGGATCCGCGACTTCCTGATCCTCCATTACAAGCTGACCGAGCGGACCGATGCGCCGCTGTGGCGCGAGTGCGCGGCTATGCCGATCCCCGACACGCTGGCGATGAGGATCGCGCATTTTCGCGCCGCCGGGCGACTGGTGGCGCGCGATATGGACCTGTTCGGCCCGGCGAGCTGGGCGGCGGTGCACATCGGGCAGTTCAACATGCCCGAGGGGCTGGACCCGCTTCTGGCTTATGGCGATCCAGCACAGAGCCGCGCGTTCATCGGCAGACTGGCGGGTGCGATCGGGCAGATGGCGCAATCGATGCCGAGCCATGCCGATTGGTTGGGGAAGATCGGGGCGATTGCCTGAATTCCTCCCCATTAAGGGGAAATGGCACGCCGCAGAACTGACAGAGGGGGGATTCACGCGGGTTAACCTTCGCGGCACGCCCCCTCCACCTCCGCTTCGCGGCGGTCCCCCTCCCCGTGCCGGGGAGGATTTACAGCCCTTCGCCCCCGACCCACTGCGCGTGTGCCAGGCGCCGCGCCAATTCCCAATTCTGCTGCCGCAGGTCGGGCACCGCCACCACCTCCCACAGGCCGCCACGCGTCATCGGCCCGATGCAGTAGAGCCGGTCGTCCGTCCCGCCATCGGCGGCCACGACATGGCTCTGCGCATCGACCTCCAGCCCGATGCGGAGCGCATCCGGCCGGATCATGCCCGCGTCCAGCAACTGCCGGATCAGCGGCTCGCGCGAACGCAGCAGGTCGCCTTGCGGCCCGGTGCAATTGACGATCCGCGCGACCAGCAAGACCTCGACCCGATCGGAGCCGCGCGGTCGCCAGTGGACCACGGCCCCCTGCCCGTCGGGCTCGACCCTGACCAGCTTGCCCCCCGCGATCGACAGCCGCCCCGCGTCGATCAGCGCGTCCACCCGGTCCGCGACCGATGGCGCCAGCCGGTGGCGATGCACGTCCCAATAGGGCCGCAAATGGCGCAGGAAGCGTGCACGCGTCGTGCCGTCCGCCGCGCCCCACATCATCTGTGTCACCGGACGCAAGCTGTCGACCGCGCCGCGCCAGCCCTGCTCTCCGGCGGTACAGCGCACATGCCGGACCAGCGCCGACAGGCTTGCCGCGGGTCGTTCGCGAAGCGGCGCGACCGGTGGCGTGTCGGCGTGTCGGCGGGGCATCAGCCCCCGTCGTGACAATGCCAGCGTCCGCCCACCAAAACCGCTGGCGTCGAGCAGCAGCGCGGCGTCGATCGCGGTCAGCCCGCTGCCGACCAGCAGTACCCGGTCGTCTTCGCCCAGCCCCTCGGCGATATCGCCCGCCCAGGGATCCTCGCGATAGCATCCTTCGGCCAATGCCGTCGGATCGATGCCGGGCGGCGTATGCGGCGGCAGATTGCCCAGCGCCAGCACCACCGCATCCGCACCGAGCGTGCCGCCTTCGCCCAGGTCGAGCCGATAGCCCTGGCCTGCCCGCGCCAGCGCCACCACCTCGCCGCTCGCCAGCGTCAGTCGCGCGGGGTCGGCCGCGATCGTCTCCATCAACAGGTCGCGCAGATAATCGCCATAGACGCGACGCGGTACGAAGGTCTTCGCATCCCCCGCGCCACGTGCGACCAGCCAGCGGACGAAATGGTCGGGATCGTCGCGCAGCGCGCTCATATTGCCCGCACGCACGTTCAACAGATGCTCGGCATGTGCCGCGCTATAGGCCACCCCCCTCGCGAGCTGGTTCGCACGCCGCTCGATCAGCGTCGCGCGCGGCCCGCCGTGGCGAACCAGATTGATGGCCAGCAGCGTCCCCGCAAAACCGCCGCCGATGATCGCGACATGATCGATCCCCGCCGTCATCCGTCCGTGCATCCCTTCGTCATCGTCCCGCCCAAGCTCCTAGTCGCATCGGCAACGATCCACACGCACATTTGGGTATACGATTTGGACGGCCACGGTTACGCTGACCGACCTACCCCGATGGAGTGACTGCGTCGATGCGAGCCTATAGGCGGATTTCCGGGCTTTTGGTCTCCCTCTCCCCGCTCGCGATGGCCGCACCGCTCGCGGCGCAGACGGGCGTCACCGCCACGCCCCTGTCGGTCGAAAGCATCTTCGGCCCGGCGGCGGTCCGCACGCAATCCGTTCGGGAAAGCCGCTGGGATACGGATGGCGAAAGCTATCTCGCGCTGGAGGCGGGGCCGAAGGGCGGACAGGACATCGTCCGCTACCGCATCGCCGACGGACAGCGTCAGGTGGTGATCGCCGCCGCCGACCTGATCCCCGCCGGAGCGAGCGTCCCGCTGGAGATCGACAGCTATGAATGGTCCCCCGACCGCCAATGGCTGCTGATCCAGACCAACGGCAAGCGGTTCCGTCGCACCAACGCGCTATCCGACTATTGGCTCTACGATGTCGCGGGTCGCCGGTTGCACAGGGTCGGCCCGGATGCGGCGCCCTCTACCCTGCTCTATGCCACGGTGTCGCCCGACAGCAGCCGCATCGCCTATGTCCGGGCGAACAACATCTATGTCGAGCCGATCGCGGGTGGCACCCCCGTCGCGCTGACCCGGGACGGCGACGACTATGTCGTCAACGGCCTGGCAGACTGGGTCTATGAAGAGGAATTCTCGGTCCACCGCGCGTTCGAATGGAGCCCGGACTCGCGGCGCATCGCCTTTCTCCGCTTCGATACGAAGGGCGTCGGCACCTTCGACATGGTCAAGAATACCGGCGGCCAATATTCGCAGGTGATCCCGCTGCAATATCCCAAGGCGGGCACGACCAACTCGGCGGTGACGGTCGGCGCGATCGACGTGGCGGACGGACGGACCCGCTGGTTCGGGCTGACGGGCGACCCGCGCCAGAACTACGTGCCGCAGATCAGCTGGGCCGGCGGCTCCGACGCGCTGTTCATCCAGCAATCGAACCGGCTCCAGAACAGCTACAACGTCCTGCTCGGCGATCCGGCGACCGGCGCGGTCAAGCCGATCATGGTCGAGAAGGACGCCGCCTGGGTCGAGGCCAATGCCGCGCCCGAATGGCTGAAGGGCGCGCGAAGCTTCACCTGGCTGTCCGAGCGGGACGGCTGGCGCCATCTCTACACGATCGACCGCGCGACCGGCCGCGCGACGCTGCGCACGCCGGGCAAGTTCGACGTGGTCGATCTGCTCAAGGTCGACGAAAAGGCGGGCTATGCCTGGTTCACCGCCTCGCCCGACAATCCGACCCAGCGCTATCTCTACCGGACGACCCTGTCCGGCACTCCCCGGGTCGAGCGGCTGACCCCGGCGGGTCAGCCCGGCACGCACAGCTACGACATCGCGCCGGGCGAACATTGGGCGCTGCACACCGTCTCGCGCTTCGATGCGCCGCCGGTGACCGACATGCTCGACATGACCCGCCAGCAGTCGCTGCGCACGCTTGCCGCGAATGCGCCGCTCGCCAAGGTGGTGACGGATACCGGCCTGCCCGCCACCGAGTTCTTCCGCGTCGATATCGGCGGCGGCACGCAACTCGACGGCTGGCTCATCAAGCCGCCGGGCTTCGACCCGGCCAAGCGCTATCCCATCCTCTATTTCGTGTATGGCGAACCCTGGGGCCAGACGGTCGCGGATCGCTGGGCAGGGTCGCAGGGACTGTGGCACCGGATGCTCGCGCAAAGGGGCTATCTGATCGCGAGCCTCGATCCGCGCGGCACCGCCACCCCGCGCGGTCACGACTGGCGCAGGAGCATCTATCGCCAGGTCGGCATCCTGGCCTCGGCCGACTATGCGGCGGGCGTGCGGAAGATGCTGAGCACCCGCCCCTATATCGACCCGGCCCGGATCGGCATCTGGGGCTGGAGCGGCGGCGGCGCGATGACGCAGAATGCGATGTTCCGCTATCCGGACCTCTACAAGACCGGCATCGCGGTCGCGGGGCCGACCGACATGAAGCTCTATGATACCATCTATCAGGAGCGGTATATGGGCCTGCCGCAGGACAATGCGGACGGGTACAGGAACGGCTCGCCCATCACCTTCGCCGACCGGCTGAAGGGCAACCTGCTGCTGATCCACGGCACGCTGGACGACAATGTGCACTATCAGAACCAGGACCAGCTGGTCGACCGGCTGATACACTTCAACAAGCCGTTCACGATGATGGCCTATCCCGACCGCAGCCACGGCATCTACGAGGGTGAGAACACCAGCATCCACCTCTATTCGCTGATGACCCGCTATCTGGAGACGAACCTGCCGCCCGGCGGGCGGTGACGGTCGCGGCTTCGGCCGCGCCGCCGCTCCATGACAATCTGTTTGGCGGACACCCGGGCGGTCGATGGCTCTTGGAAATTCATTGCAATCGTTTGTTGCAATATCTTACCGATCGCGCCATGATAGGCCCCGACGCGGTAAACCGGCGCCAGAAACGGTCCACACCCCGCGCGCGAGAGGATCCGCATGACCCCGTCCAACCCCGCCGCCGGAGCCAGGACCCTGTTCAAGCCGCGCCTGTCGCTACCGCGCATCCTGGAGATGAATCTGGGGTTCCTGGGGCTGCAGTTCAGCTTCGGGTTGCAGCAGGGCAATATGGCGCCGATCTACAGCTATCTCGGCGCGTCCGAGGCGCAGATCCCGTTGCTGCAATTGGCGGGACCGATGACCGGGCTGCTGATCCAGCCGCTGATCGGCGCGATGAGCGACCGGACGGACAGCCGCTGGGGACGGCGCACGCCCTATTTCCTGGTCGGCGCGGTGCTTTGCGCGCTCGGCCTGTTCTTCATGCCGCTCAGTTCGTCGCTGCTGATGGCGGTGTCGCTGCTGTGGATCCTCGACGCGGGCAACAACATCACCATGGAGCCCTACCGGGCCTATGTGTCCGACCGGCTGGACGGGTCGCAGCATAATGTCGGCTTCCTGACGCAGAGCGCCTTTACCGGACTGGCGCAGATGCTCGCCTTTCTGACGCCGTCGTTGCTGGTCTGGGCGGGAATGAACCCCGACTGGGTGGACGGGCACCATATCCCGTACACGGCGCGTATCGTCTTCATGATCGGCGCGGTGCTGTCCTTCGCCACCATCGTCTGGTCGATCAAGCGCGTGCCCGAACTGCCGCTGACGCCCGAGGATCGCGCGCGTATCGCCGCGGCCCCCAAGGGCATCGGCGCCACGCTCAGGGAAATCGGCGATGCGATCCGCACCATGCCGCTGCCGATGCGCAAGCTCGCGCTGATGAGCCTGTTCCAGTGGTACGCGATGATGGCCTATTGGAACTATGTCATCTACGCGATCGGGCGGTCGGTCTACGGCACCGCCGACGCGACGTCCTCGGGCTTTCATGCCGCGGTGCTGACCAATGGCGAGGTCGCGGCCTTCTACAACGGTGTCGCCTTCGTCGCGGCGTTCGCGATGGTGCCGCTGGCCAAGCGAATCGGTGCCACGCCGCTGCACGCGCTCTGCCTGGTCATCACCGGCATCGGCATGATGGTGATGCCGCACATGACCAGCAAGGCGATGCTGTTCCTGCCCGCGATCGGCATCGGCCTCGGCTGGGCGAGCATGATGGGCAACCCCTACGTCATCTTGGCGGGCTCGATCCCGCCCGAGCGGACGGGTGTCTATATGGGCATCTTCAACATGATGATCGTCATCCCGATGCTGATCTTCGGCGTGACGCTGCCGCTCTTCTACCAAAGCTGGCTGGGCGGCGATCCGCGCAACGTCCTGACCTTGTGCGGCGTGCTGATGCTGGCGGCGGCCGTCTCCGTCTATTCGGTGCGCGCACGCAATCCCCAGGGGCTGCCGCTCGGCGCCGCGCCCCAAGCCTGATCCCCTTTTCCCCTTCCCGAGGTATCATGACCGACACCCCCGCCCCTGCCCATTGGTCGGCCGAAGCCCTTGCCGGGATAGCGGCGCAGGATCGGGCACGCCTGCCCGTCTTCACCGCCGCCGATGTCGTACCGATACTGCCCGACCATGACCTGTGGGACATGTGGCAGATCGCCTATGCCGATGGCCGGACCGCGCTTCTCGGCGGGCGAAGCTGGTGGTTCTTCCTGGCGACGCCGCGTTTCGACGATCCAGAGATGCGGCACGACGCGGCGCGGATCCGGCTGACGAGCCACGGCGCGGACGGCTGGCGCGACCATGGTGTGACCTTCGCCGATGGCTTTACGCCGGGCAGCCGGGAATGGTCGGGCTCCGCGGTGCTCGGCGAGGACGACGTCACGCTGACCATGTATTTCACCGCCTCGGGACGGCGCGGCCAGCCCCGCACGTTCGAGCAGCGGCTGTTCGAGACACGGGGCCGCTTCCTCGCCGAAGAAGCGCGAACCGAGGGCTGGAGCGAGCCGGTCGAGAACGTCGTCGCGGACGGGCATCACTATATCGTCGCGAACCAGGCCGAGCCGGAAAATGGCGGCATCAAGGGTTTCCGCGATCCGGGCTATTTCCGCGATCCGGCGGACGGCGCGGAATATCTGTTGTTCGTCGGCTCGGCGGGCTGGGTGGACGTCCCGTTCGACGGCGTCGTCGGTGTCGCGCGACGCGACGGGGCGCGCTGGGCCATCCTGCCGCCGCTGATCGAGGCGCTGGGCGTGAACAGCGAACTGGAGCGTCCGCATGTCATCGTCCGTGACGGGCGCTATTATTGCTTCTGGTCGACGCAGGGAAAGCGCTTCGCCCCTGGTATCGATGCACCGACGGGCCTCTATGCGATGGTCGCGGACCGGTTCGCCGGACCCTGGCGTCCGGTCAACGGCACCGGCCTGGTCGCGGGCAATCCGGTGGCCGAGCCGACCCAGGCCTATTGCTGGTGGGTCACCGGCGAGGGGGATGTGATCAGCTTCGTCGACTATTGGGGGCTGGACGGCCGTGATGCGAGCGCCGATCCCGCGCTGCGCCGCGAGCGTTTCGGCGGCACCGCCGCGCCCTGGTTCCGGCTGGCCTTTGACGGCGACAGCGTGACGATCATTTGAGGGGCTGGGTTCTCCCGCCCCCTCTTCCCTTTCTGAGCGGAGAGGGAAGAGGCGCCCGCCCCTACGCCGTTTCGCGAGCGATCAGTTCGGGGGTCAGGACCACCGATCCCGCATCCTCGCCCGCGATCCGGGCGAACAGAGCGTCGACCATCGCCTGCGCGCCGCCCGCGATATCCTGTCGAATCGTGGTGATGCGCGGCACCGCCTGCGCCGCGAGCGGCAGGTCGTCATAGCCGATGACCGGCAACGTGTCGGGGACCGCGATCGCCCGGTCCGCGAGCACCCGCACCGCCGTCATCGCGATCATGTCCGACGCCGCGACGATCCCGTCGATCGGCAGAGCATCGCCCCCCTGCCCGATCAACGCATCGATATGCGCCGCGATCTCCTGCTCCATGACGTCCGATGCCAGATGCGTCGCCAGCTGGACCGGACCGCCGTCCAGGCCGGCCTCCGCCATGGCGCGGGCGACGCCGTCGTGGCGCTGGCGGATCTCCGGCGCGCCGACATCACCGAGAAAGGCGATTCGACGGCATCCGCGCGCGATCAGCCGCTGCCCCGCGATATAGCCACCCTGCGCATTGTCGGTGCCCACCGCCGCATGAACCTGATCGGGCAGATTGACACCCCAGGCCACCAGCGGGCGATAGCGGCGAGCGACCCGCTCGATCGCGTCATACTGGTCGGACTGGCCGATCAGCAGCACGCCGTCGACCATGCCGCTGTCGACCACCCGGTCGAGCCAGTCGGCGGCGTCCGGAATGACCCGCGACAGCATCACGTCATAGCCATTCTCGGTCAGCGCGTCGGCGAGATGACCCAGCATCGTCATGAAGAACGGGTCGGACAAATGTTGGCGGCGGTCATGCCCCAGCGGCACGACGATGCCGATCACCCCGGTACGCCGCGTCCGCAGGCGGCTGGCCATCTGGTTGGGTCGGAAACCGTGCAGATCGGCGAGCGCCTGGATCCGCGAGCGCGTCTCGGCATTGACGAGCGACTTGCCCGCGAGCGCCCGCGACACCGTGCCCGGCGACACCCCGGCCATCTGCGCCAGATCCGCGATCGTCCGAATGCGACGATCGCCATCTCCCAAAATCCTGTCGGTCATCCGGTAACGCTAACCGTAGCGGGCTATGTCCGACAAGCTGGCACGGAATTTTCCGTGGCATAACTTACATGGATTAGGACGTTCGTATCGCCGGTACGCCTGACACGCCCCTCCCCGTGTCGGGGAGGAACCCAGGTTCAGACCTTGCCGGTCAGCTCCGGCACGACGGTGAACAGGTCGCCGACCAGGCCGATATCGGCGACCTGGAAGATCGGCGCGTCCTCG
>NZ_CAKASM010000015.1 GCF_916858675.1 Sphingomonas sp. Leaf21 | reverse complement strand
CGCGGTCCTTGCTTCGCGATCCGCCTCGGCATCTTCTGCCTGGATCGCCGCCACCGCAACGACCCTATATGTCCAGGGCGTCCTCGGAGGTCTAAAGACGCTCGCGCCTGTCTCGTTGCAGGTTCTGAATCCCCGGCTTTTGGGCCGGCACCGCCTCGTCAACAGGGGCGGTGCCGCCGGCTGGGAAGCCGATCGGCACCGACGCGAACGGGGACTGGCGCGTGGGTGAACTCATCGGATGCCGCAGCAGGCGGCTCGACATCATCAGGAATTCGGCCGTCGTGTCCGCGACCATTCTGCTCGCCGCGTGCGGCGGCGGTGGCGGCGTCAACACGGCGGGCGGTGTTGCGCCAGCTCCCACCCCATCGGTGACGCCCACTCCGGTGCCGACACCCACACCGACCTCGGCAGCGGATACGACTGAGTACAGGGCGTCGGGTGCCGTGGTCGGCATGAAGGCGGCCTATGCCTATGATCGGGGCATAACCGGCAAGGGCGTGACGATCGCCGTCATCGACACCGGCATCAATGTCGACGAGGCTGAGTTCAAGGGCCGCATTTCGGCGGACAGCACCTCGTTCGACCAGAAGATCGCCCGCTGCGGCACCTGCGACGCGGAGATCGTCCGCTACGACCTGAAGGACAACAATGGTCACGGCAGCGGCACCGCATCGGTCGCGCTGGCGGCCCGCGACACCAAGGGTATGCAAGGCGTGGCGCCGGAGGCGACGCTGCTCGCGCTCAAGATCGCGGGTCCGGACATGTCGAACGTCAGTCCGACGTCCGGCCCCGTTCCCGAAGGCAATGGTCCGAACTCGGCGCTGATCGCTCCCGCGATCACCTACGCGGTCGAAAAGGGCGCGTTCGTCATCAGCATGAGCCTGAACGGCTTCGCGGGCGGCCAGATCGCCATCGAGCAGCGCAAGGCGATGGATCTGGTGCGGACCAGCGACCGTCTGTTCGTCCAATCCGTGTCGAACGACGTCGGCCAGGACAGTTTCGCGGGTCAGGTCACCGAGAACATGGTCGGCACCGACATGACCAACAAGGACTGGTTCCTGTTCGGCATCCGTGTCGACCGGAACTTGCAGGCCCCCAGCGGCAACGGCACCCCCGGTGCGCTGGCGGATCGCACCCTCGCGGTCGTCGCATCAAACATCGACGTCGTGGGCAAGGACGGCTCCATCACGACCGTCACCGGCAACAGCTTCGCGGCACCTGCGATCGCCGGCGCGGCGGCCCTGCTCAAGCAGTACTGGCCGCAGCTCGGCGGCAAGACGATCAGTCGCATCCTTCTCGACACGGCCACCGATCTCGGTGCCCCGGGGGTCGACCAGCTATACGGCGTGGGACTGCTCGACGTCGGGACGGCGATGCAGGCGCAGGCGCCGGCCAGTTCCTTCATCGCTGCGCAGACTGCGCTGGCGAAGTTCTCCTCGCTGACCATGTCGGCACCGTTCGGCGGCACGTCCGTGATCGGCCGCAGCGTCGGCGGCATGACCGTGTTCGACCGCTACGGCCGCGACTACCGGATGACGGCGGCGACCGGCGTCCGCACGCGCGGCACGGGGCTGCTGGCCGGCGGCATGCTCGCGCCGATCGACCCGGCGTGGCTGACGTCCGCCTCGACGAGCACCAACGCTCGTCTCGGCTTCACTTCCACCGTTCCGGATTATTGGCGGCAGGCCCGCCCGAACCGACCGGCTATGGTCTCGTTCTCACCCGTCGCGGGCCAGTCAGTGACGTTGGGCGCGAACGTCGTCGTCGGCGGTAGCGGTGGCGTCGCCGGATCTCCACTGCGCGCGGTCGTCACGGCCCCGGTTGGCATGTCCTCGGCATGGTCCGGCAACGGCTGGTCCGCCGGCTTCTCGTCTGGTTCGTCACGTGACGGACGTGCATCGTTGCGCTCCATCTCCCTCACCATGCCGTCCGGCTTCGGCTTCGAACTGTCCGATCTTGTCGAACGCGGCCGCGTGCTGGGCATGAGCCAGGACGTCGGTGTTGGACAGCGTGGGGCGAGGACCACCATGGCCTCGCTTACGGTGCGACGTATGGTCGTCGGCATCCCCGTCTCCGCACGCGTCACCGCAGCCACCACCAGGGTGGAGGGCGGATCTGACACGATGCGATTCACCGGTCCGGTCATCGGCACCGCCTTCGCGGTGGAGGGCGCACACGGTCTGTTCGGTGGTACCGCGACGTTCGGCCTATCCTCGCCGCTCCGCATCGAAAGCGCTCGCGTCATGATGCTGATGCCGGTGTCGTACGATCTCGTCTCCGGCACGCTGACGACCACGTCCGGGGCCGTCGATCTCACCCCCGACGCACGGGAGCTGGACCTCGAGTTCGGATGGTCCCGTGCGCTGTCGCCTAACTCCTCGGTCCGGTTTGGCGTCGCCCATGCCTTCGATGCCGGACACGTCGCCGGTGCCGTCGACACCGCCGGCTTCGCGACCCTGACCATCCGCTGACCATACCCGATCGGAAAGGAAAACCACGCATGTTACCGACGAAACACACGACTCTAACGCAAGCCGGCACGGTGGCGGCCATGCTCGTGCTGTCCGCCTGCTCGGATACGAAGACGCCGAACGATGCGAACTTCCGCAAGGCGCTGGAACCGATGGTGAGCGACATCTTCTGCCGCACGATCCCGATCCAGCGCATGAGCCTGAACGACGGCCTGACGCAGCCCTTCCCGATCATCGTGCCGGTCGCTCCCGTCGAGGGGGCCGACCCGGACGACGCACGGAGCCGCACGTTGGTCGAGGAGGCCGCACGCGACGGTCTGCTGACGCGCACCGAACTGAACGCACCGGCGAAACGTGCCGACTTCACTCTGCCGCTGACCCGGCAGGCGCTGATCAGCTACACGCCGACGGACCGGGGCAAGGCGTACTTCCGACCTGTCGACGCGAAGACGTCGAGCGGCATGCGCGCGTTTCCGGGGGTCTGTGCCGCCAGGGGCGAGATCGTCGACGTGGTCCGCTGGACCGATCCCGCCGACGCCTTGGGCCGCACGGTGTCGCAGGTCACCTTCACCTATCGGGGTGTCGAACCGTTGCCGAGCCTGCCCGAGGACGTGCGCTCGAAGATCACGCAGCCCGAGGAAAGGACCGTCGCGCTCGTACGGACGAGCGACGGCTGGGAGGCGCTGTGACGGACCGGCGGAAAATGCCGACCAAGGATATCCCGCGATGGTTCGGCACCTCCCGCGCCTCGGATGCTCGCCAGGTCGCCGATGCCGCCGCCATCGTCGGGCCTGTCGCCCCGTCGATGCGCTGAAACGCATCTCCTTCCGACCTTCATCCACCATCTTCCGAAAGAACCACGCCATGATCTCCACCATCGCCGTCCTGCTCGCCGCCGCCATCCCGATGCCGCCGGTCGCACCCATCAAGCCGGCAGCCACCGGTATGAGTCCGTTGAGGATGGACGTCGCGGGCGTCCGTCTGGGCATGCCGATCGAACAGGCCCGGACTGCCCTCGCGTCCGCGAACTACGCCTGCAAGCCGTTCGGCAACGAAGCCGACTTCGCCGCTCGCGTCGCCGCCGAAGTCAAGGACCGGACCCGTGCACGCGGTCCCGTTCCCTACACCACCGGCACGATGCAGTTCGATTGCCGTGGGCCGAATGGCGAGGGCCTGACGATCCACTTCGCTCAGGTGCAGTCGGGCTCCATCGTCGACGACTTCTCGCTCCGCATCGACGGCAGGACGGTGGATCTGCCGGCGTTGCGCAGGCAGCTGGCGGCCAAATTTGGACGTCCCATGGTGGGCACGGAGCTGCGGGGATCGTGGTGCGACGCGGGCTACCGCTGCGGCGAAAGCATCGTCTTCAGCGAGGGGCCGACGGTCATCATCGATACCTCGAACGCCGTCACGATCAACGCCACCCGCGGCACCCGCGCCGAGAAGGCGGACGATGCCGCAGTCATGGCGGCGGCCGACCGGCTGGTACCGAAGAAGACCGGCGCGGCGTTCTGAACGGAGGGGATTATGCGTTTTAAGGCCCTGCTCATGACGATGGCATGCCTCGCTACGGCGGCAACGCCGTCCGCTGCGACCGTGAGGCGGAACGGGCCGCTTCAAGCCACCACCATGCGCGACTGGCGCGCGGCGGGCATGGACGGGACCGGCTGTTACTGGTCGGCCCGAAGGAACGGGCCGGTCCTGTTCGCCGCCAACGGGCGTACGGGCATGACGAGAGTGGCCGGGCGTGTCATTGTCCTGGAACCTGCACCGGACGCGCGCGAACTTTTTCCCTTCACCTACGATGCGTGGATCGCTCTCGGCCTAACGATACGGGTCTTTGACACCACCATTGTGCGGGCGATGGGAGACGAGGCCGTGACGACGGACGCCACCCTCGTCGTCACTCGACCCAATGGCATTAGCCGACTAAGGGGGGCGATGGTCTGCGGTTCATGATCCGGAAGGATCGAAACGGCTCAGGCCCCGAGGCAATCGGCTGTTTGGCGGCGATTAAAGAACAAACTGACCGTATTCGTTCCTACGTTGCCACCTCGTGAATGTTCATCTCCGGATGGTCGACCTTTCACTTGAAAGTGCCTTCCATGCGTCCATTTTGGACCCATCTTCCATGGATGTTTATGATGCCGGTCTCGGCGCCTGCCTTTGCGTAGATCGGCCTAGAGGCCAACGGTGTCCGCGCCGATGGATGAGAGGGAGGCGAGATACGGATTAGCCACTCCATTCCGATCGTAGGCGGCTTGAAGGTGGTTCCGGCTGGAGGCGTGCTCGTTTACACTGAGGACAACGGCCGCTACTATGACAACGGTGGCAACGAACGCTGCCGCGACGGGAACACCTGACGGTACGCCAACAGCGGGCTTTTCGACAATACCGCGATCAAGGCCTGCGGCCGCGTTGAGGCGCTCTACAGTCTGCGGCTCGTCGCAACTTTCGGCGCCAGCATTCGCTTTGGCAACTAAGTCATGCTGTATGGCACGGTAGCTTTCCCCATCGCGCCCAACCTACAGTTGAAGGGCAACGTCGGCGACGATTACTAGGCACTCGGGCTGCGGCTTGGTTTCTGGCAACGACGGGCGGACGGCGGTCAATTTCGGCTGCGATCACAGTCCGTGGACCGGCGGCTGGCGGCGGAAGGAGGATGTCTTGGGGCAGGATAGGACGCGGACAGAGGCGGCACTGGCCCAGAGCATTAGGTGGGGACCGCTACTCGACTTCCTCTTGAAGCTCGCGGGTGCGACATGGGTGGTGATGAGCTTCGTCTCGTCAGTTCTGGTGAACGACTATCTTAGCGTCATCGGGCAGACCGCGGTACCCATCGACTTCACCGGGAGTTGGGGCTCCCTGCTGATCATAGGGGGAGTTCTGACGATCGCCCTCACGGCGATGGCTGCGGTCTTCACCGGCGTCCACCCTCTCATGTCAAGTCTGCATGACGGTGGAGAGATCGCAAGAAGTACGCGTCTCACCTTCCTCGTGGGCGGTCTTGCCGGAACGACCGTCATGGGTATTCTAGTTTTCTTCTCCTCGGCGGTCCTTTTCGTGCTGGCGTCGTCCGTGCTGACTGGTGTGGCCATAGGATCGTCTGTCATCCGGTTCTGCCCGCAGGCCCTTCCGAGGGACAGCTACGCAAAGATGACGGCTCATGTCGGTCTATGGGTGGGCATCGCCACGTTGGCCTCCGCGATGCTCACCGCGGAATTGTACGTCGTCACCAGCATCGTCTTCGAGCCTGTCATCGCATTGGTGATCGCGGCCGGAATGGCCTGCCTCCCGCAGCTATTCTGCTTCTCTGGTCCGTACACGCGATATATCGGTTGGATCGCGGTGGTGTTGGCGTGGTTCGTGATGTTCGTCGCTCCCGGATACCGCATCATCATCCTTTTCGCCCTCCATTGTCTGCATCTTGGCGGAGGAGTGACGGCGTCACCCATTACGTCGGCCCAGTCGTCACGAATCTGCAATCTGGGCACCGCGGAGCGGCCGGTCATCTACTACTCCGCGCCCGGATGTACGAAGACGGTCGCGGTCGCGCGTTTCAAGCAGATATCGCAGATTGATCATCCGGCGCTTCGAGGAGACCTCGTGGCTTGCTGGCGCGACAGCGTCCATAGCTCTGCAGAGAAATGCGGCGAGCCCAAACAGTGACGCGATGATCGTTCTCGGTAGACGTCAACCCGTGACGGCCTCAAGCGGACACCGCCAACCGCGCCAGTCAAATGTTCGATGACAATCACCGCCAGAATGCTGAAGCCGCCTCGGGTGCCAGTACGCGCACGCAGCGACCCAGCATCCGCCGTGCGCGCCAACTCGACTCAATGCGGCACCTGCCGCGTTATGGAAATCACGGCATTCGATGCTGGATCAGGTGCGTCGTGGGGTTTCCTTCGCGGGAAGTCGTTCGCGAGATCCGGCACTATTGGCACCACCACACCATGATATGCCTTGGTGTCGAAAGGGTTCGTAGCGGTAGCGGTGCGATCTGCACGAGTGAGATCAATGTCGCCTCAGATCCGATCAAACACTGATCCCATGCGCGGGCTGAACAGGCGCTCGTAGGTCTTGAGCAGGAAGCCATCGGTCATGCCCGCTATGTGGTCGCAAATCACTCTGGGCTTATCTTCGGCCTTCTCATAGCGTGCGCGAGTGGACTCGGGAAGCAGCTTCTCCGGGTCGGAGGACAGCGCGTCGTGGACCGCGACGACCATGCCTTGGCCTTTGAATTCAAGATGCTGGACGGATGCGCTCTGGATGACCTTAACCATAACGGCATCCTTCAGCGCATCGAGGAAGGCGCGCTGACCGTCTGGAAGCGACGCTCGGTAGCGCAGAAGCGGAGCCTCAAACTCCTCGTCGGTCTCGATCCGAACGTGTGTCACGAAGTGGTGTACCATCCGGCTTATGCACCGTTTCCGACGGCTGTCGTCAGCCAGCGCAGCGATAAAGCCGGCGTGCACGTCGTTGCCGAATTCGTCTGGATAGCGCTCCTTGAGCCGATCAAGGAAGCAACCCGCTACGGTCTCGGGGATCGCCGCCCGCAGGTCTTCCGCGTTCATCAGCCCCATGGCTAGCGCGTCCTCGAGGTCGTGGACGCCGAAGGCGATATCGTCGGCAAGGTCCATGATGCTGCAGTCGAAGGACTTGTACCGGGTCCTACCGTGTTTGCCTGGAATCGCTTCCCAGCTCGTGAAACGAGTGCGATCAGAGGTGGTGAGCGGTTCGAGCAGCCACTCGACGATGTCCTGTTCGGTATCCAAGTAGCATTTGGGTGGCTTGCAGGTCGCCCGATCTAGCAGCTGGACGACGCTCGTATCCTTCGCAAGTCGGGGTGCCCGTTCTGTATCCGGATCGCGGATGCTGAGATAGGGCGCCGGATATTTGAGGACACCGAGCATGGTTCTCCGCGTGAGGTTCGCGCCGGCGTTCTCGGAGAAACGCTCGAGACGGGCCAGGATTCGCAGGGTCTGACCGTTGCCCTCGAACCCACCGGCGTTCCTCATGACGTAGTTCAGGGCGTACTCGCCGCCGTGTCCGAACGGGGGATGGCCAAGGTCATGCGTCGCGCCGATCGCTTGGATCATCGCTAGCTCCGGAATCCAGTTGAAGGCCGGATGTTCCGAACAGTCCTTCACCAGCTGGCGAGCGAGCCCGCCGGCGATCTGCGCAACCTCGATCGAATGGGTGAGCCGGTTACGGTAGAAGTCGCTGTCACCCAGATTGAGGATCTGGGTTTTTCCCTGCAGGCGTCGGAAAGAGGCCGAGTGGATGACGCGCGCATAGTCGGTGGCGGGACCGTCACGTGCGTCCTCCTTCTGAGGATTCCACTTCTCCCTTCGGGCCGCCCAGATCATTGATGCTTCCACGCTGCTCATCGCCCTGAATGGTCCCGTGCTGGATCTGCGATTCCCTGATCGGCGGGCGGGCGGCTCCCGATGTGGACGGCGCCCACGCCTTTGACACGAGCCGGCAGCCCGCAGCTCTGCACGATCTCGTCGCCGTGACGGCCTAACGGGACTGCGGTTAGGCCGAGCGCTTCCGCAGTCAGGCACAGGATTGCCGTCATCGCGCCGGCGTCGCGCCAGAGAAGCGTTTCATGGTTGACGTAGCAGGCGGCGAGCCGGGTCGGGTCCGCAAGAAATTGCACCGTCGTGCCTGCGACGGCTCCTGTCAGCTCTGAGACGCTTGCAGCGTTCAGGCGGATCGTCTCCGAGGCGTCCCGAGGTGGTCGGGCCATGGAATGGACGGCATCGTCGTAAATGCCGACGTCGTCGTTTGTGTCGAGGGGGATCGTCATGAGGCGGATCGGATGAATGCCACCGGCGGAGGGGCCAGGTCGGCTCTCCCACTGGCCGAAACGCCCATCGAAGCGACGTTCGCGAAGCTGCGTCACGTGCCAGAGTAAGGAACTGAGTAGTGCCGGTGGAACCCGGTCACCGACTCTGGACCGCCGGGAAGCCAGGACATTGAAGAAGTCGATAGGCGTTACATGGACGTGAGACGGTAGCGGATCGACACCAGGAGGCGCGAACAGAATTCCCGGCCTGTCGCCTACGGAGCGCGGAAGTGGTTCAGCGTCAGTATGGATCGCCATACAGTTCCTCCATGACCTGCTGATGCTTGTAACACCCGCGGCAGGCGCCGCATGCGATCGCGGACGTATGGCAGCTGTGCGCCCAGGCAAGCAGATCGCGTCCGATGCCGGAGGTGCGCGCGAGTGCGGTACTGGTCAGGTCCAGCGCCGGGGCAGTCACGCGAAGCCCGCCTTCCTGCATCCGGAACAGCTGGTCGAGTATCTCGTAGAAGGGCGCGGTCCCGTCGACATGAGTGCTGTCCGAGGCGACCGAGCCAAGCAGCAGCTCCGTCGCGCCCAGGGAGATCGCTCTCATGCCTGCGAGTGTCGCGAGGAGCTGGTTGCGGAACGGCCACCATTCCGACACTGGTGCGTCGGGGAGGGGGGCGGTGCCCGCCATGTCACCGGAACCGAGTGCGGAACAGTCCGCCGCTACGACGGCGTGGTCGATCCCGAGTAGCATGCAGACGTGCCTGGACACGGCGACCTCAGCCGCTGCGGCACGCTGTCCATAATCCACGGTGATGGCGAATTCAGGTCTCTTCCAGAACGCGAGCGCGACCGAATCCACGCCGCCGGAAAGCAGAAGGGCCCTCAACGCAGCTGCCATACCGTCTGATAGATTGCCGAAACGACATCGGTGACGATGTGGCACCCGGACCCCACCGGCATCTTCATATCCTCGGGACGCATGTTCTGCGCGAGAGCGACGATCGGAATGCCCCGAGCTGTGGCATAGCCGATCTCGAAGATTGTGCCTGCATCGCCGCCATTGAGTACGGCGAGAACGGCGTCGCATACGTCCAGCGCTGCCAGATCTAGCGGTGCAACGTGCTCCGCGCTCCCGGGCCCGACGTCGTGGAAGGGGGAAAAGACATCGACGCCGGCGGCGAGCAGCTGATCCCGCAGCTCCTCGACCAACCACAGTTCTGCCAGATTGAAGAACGGAGCGGCGATGTACACCCGCCCAGGTGCGGACCGGACCGGCGCGGGCTTCAGGTCCACGAGGTCAGCTGCTTTGGCGATCGGCAGGGACATGGTTTCGCAGTAGCGCGACGTCGAGCGTGAGGCGAGGTCGGTGGCTTCGGCAGGGCTGCGCCCCTCGACCGCCCAGAATTGGGTGAACGACGCCGAAAAGACGTCTCCGGACCCCAGCTTGAACACGCTGGCGCTCCGGTAGGCAGGGACGAGGGTTGAGCCGGAATTGGATGCGACCAGCGCCCCACGACCACCGCGCTTGACCACAACCACCTGCGCGTCGCCGCGCGCCAGCAGAGCCTCGGCAGCCGACGTGGCGTCCGCTTCGCCGGTGAGGCACGTGGCCTCGCGCTGGTTCAGTATCAGGGCGAGCTCGTCCGCCGCTGAGCCGTTCTCGCCGAATGGGCGGGGGTCGAAGGCGGACTGCGGATCGTAGACGGCGCGCCGCGCACGGATGCGGGCGGTTCCCTCGAGCATGCCGAACCGGAGGACTATGTCGTCCTCGACCTCGATCGGCGGTTGTTGATGCACGGCGTCGGGCCGGGGGACGATGCGCGGTACCGCCAACGAGTGCGTGTAGTCGAAGGTGATCGCGAACCCGACCGTTGGCCCATCCACCTCAAGGCCGAACGCAGCTTCAAGGTTGGCCAGCCCGTCGACCAGCTGGTCACTCCGATACGTTACGAGGCGCACTCCGGGAACCGCCCCGCTCATCGCCGCGGCGGCTCTGCCCGCCGATCCGTATACCTCGCGCCAGCTGGGCTCGATGCAGCGCTCTAGATATACGCCGCCGACGACAGTGGTCATACGGGTTCGATCCGCAGCTGTACTGCGCCGCCGGAAATACTAAGAACGACAGCTTCGTAACTGTAACCCTGCTCGATGCAGTCTATTAGATAGAGATGCCCGAGGAAGGTAAGTGACCCGGCAACGACACCCGCGGAGTCCCTTACCTGAAGGATCGCTCGTCCTGTGCTCTTGTCAAGGTGAACATAAAGACGGTCGTTTATACGCAGTCGCGCCACCACCACGGGTTGCGGACTGTTGAGCGGTGCCGTCCGCACGGCATTGCATGATGGCGTGGGCGTGGGTGTCGGACTTGGGCTTCCACCGGACATTGCTGCGTCATCCTCCCTTTAGGACAACGTAGAAGGCGTTACTGGAGCAAGGTCAATTGAATTGGTGTAGCACCCCGTGGAAGAATGATCCGTTCTGAATTAATTCCTGGTGGAACGAAGGACGCGATCAGCGACAATGGAAGTTGCCGCATCGTCATCCACATGACCGAGTCCAGGAGGGCGGCGCGCGACCCTATCGCGGCAGCGAACTTGAGGTATGCCGCTTCCATCAGGCCGTATTGTCGCTCGACCCGCCACCCTGGCTCGAAGAGATGAAGCATACGGGCGGCTCTGACGATATGGACGTCGAGGATCGAGACGCGGTCTGATTCCCGCCAGTTGCGTACGATCCACGAGGCGGTCTTCGGTCCCACCCCTGGAAGGGCTGTGAGCGCATCGCGGAGGTTCACGTCATCCGCCTCCTCGTCGACTGCAGCCAAGCCCGCAAGCGCGGCCGCGACATAGCGTCCCTTCTGGGCCGCAAAGCGATAGCGCACTTGTCGGCCGGCGACCTGAAGGGGGGCGGACAGCAGCTCCGTCGCAGCTGCGGTGCATTCCAGGCGGGCGGGGTCCTCGCGATCTACTGCGTTCAGTCTTTCGTAGGCGGCAAGTCCCACTTCAGCTGGAATGCCGTAGCCCCCGAGGAGGCATGCCAGCAGCTCTTCCCGTAGCGTCCTGCCGAGTTTGTAGTGGGTGGGGTACTCCTCCCCCCACATCCATGCCTGCGAAGCCCAATAGGCGGGACTGCCGATCTCGTCGGCTCCGCCCCATTCAAGCCAGCCGTTGCCAACGCGTTGGTTCGGCGGCGGCAGGTGCATCGACTTCGTCTCACCACCGATGATGGCGATGATCTTTTGATGGGACGATGCGGTAGACGAATGCATATATGCATTTTATCATGCATCGATGATACCCTCAACACCTGATTCGGCGATTTCGGTCGAAGTCGCCCGACGCCGTTTAGGCAGGAGCCAGGCCGAGATTGCCACTGCCTTGGGAATAACTCAGGGCCACTACAGCAAGGTGGTGAAGGGACGGGTGCCGCTCTCACCCGCTCTCGAGGGCCGCATGAAGGAATGGCTCGAGGAAGGGATGCAGCCGCTGATTGTCGACTCCAGCGCGCATCGGATGCGCGAACTTGCGGTGTCGATCCGTATGCAGTGCACGGAATTAATGCATATCGCCGAGCGCGTGCTGGGACCGTAGAGGATCCGCAGTTCGTCTTAGAACCTACAGGCATGAAGGAAATAGCTGTCACTGCCATCATCGGATGGCCAGAAAACGCGAGCGCCGCCGATAGTATTACGGGATGAGGTGCCCGACTATTCATTCGGAGGACAGGAGGGGCGATGCGACGAATGATGTCGCACCGCCCGCGAACCGCTCGACGACTACTCCCCGTGTGTCAGGAGGTTGGAGCTCACCGACCCTACCGCCGCACGCGATCCCATGTTTCCAGCCGCCATATCCGAGGAAATGATGGTCAGCAGGTGACGGGTCAGCGCCGCTCCGCCGCCCCGATAGGCCGCACGCGCCCATTCGTCCCACCGATCGACGTGGTCGCACAGCCAGTCGAACAGGTCGTTGCGGATCGCCTCGTTCTCGAACGCGACCGTCCATACGGTACGCGCGACTCGCATGCTCCGCTCCTCGGGGTGGCAGACGAGGACGATCGTCGGCTTGTCGGCGATCGTGCGCCGGACGAACCGGCTCGGCCATCCGGCGGACACCTCCTCGACCCGCACGCGGCGATCCTCACCGATCTCCGGGCCGTCGATGGCGTCGTTCAGCGCGGCGACCGAGGTGCGCCCGAGCGGCTGCAGCGCGAGGTTCACCGGTCTGGTCGCTTCCAACATCCGGATGACGGCCATCCCCTCCTCGGACACGTCACCGTGTGCGGGATCGCCGGAACCCTTGTCCGCGATGAATCCCATGCTGTACAGCCATTGGAAGACGAAACGGCCGAAGGGGACGTTCCCGCCGTAGATGTCCGTCGCCTCGCTCTTGCCGAGCCGCCTGTGGAACGCGCGGGCGACGAGGGCGGCATGGATCGTCTCCATGATCGCCTCGGTGATTTCCCGACTGTGATCGCCCATGCCGAGCCGTCCCCGCCAGAATGCGTCCCTGATCGAGCGGAAGCGGTTGCCGTGTGCATCGACGAACGGCGCGGTGGTGTTGACGTAATCGACCGCGAGGTGCTCGCCCCAGATCGGCCCGGCGGTGTTGGTCCTGTCCATGATCAGCCCCTCTCTGCGCCGAAGTTGATGCCGACGGGCGGCACATCGACCGCATGGGGTTCGGGCACACGCCCCTCTTCGATGGCGCGCAGCTGCATGGCGAGCGACATGCACTGGTGGTACACGTACGCCTCGTCACGGTAGACCTGTTCCAGCAGCCCCGCCTGGGCATCGGCCATCGACCCGTGCCCGATGCCGTTCGGCTGCGGCACGAGGTCCCCCGCCTTGTCGCAGGAGAAACCGATCCACCAAGCGTCGTCATGGTCTGCCGCTTCGTTGGCGAATACGCGCTGCGTCTGTCCCGCCGGAAGCAGACTCTCGGTGACATGACAGATCGAGACGTGCTCCGGCTCGTACTTCTGGCATGGGGACGCATAGTCGATCCCGCCGTGCGCATCGACGCCGACCGCCCGGATGGATGACCGATCGAAGCCGGCCAGCGGGTGATCGGGGCCGACGCCGACGTAGCCGCACAGGTTCAGCATCAGCGGCGAGCGGCGGATGATGATTCCGTATCCGGTGTCGGCGTCGGTCCAGGCGATCTTGTCCGCCTCCTGCGACCACGGGCCGGCCTCGGTGGGGCGCAATGCCGACACGCGGTACACGGCCTCCGCGACGACGAGCCGCCGCTCGAAGCGGACGGGCACGTCCCGCTTGACGACCAGCGCGTTCGACGACGTGCCGGTCGTCGTGATCGCCGTGGTGTTCTTCTTCTTACCCATGTCGATGTCCTCGTTGGGCGCACGTCCGAGACGATGCGCGGATGGTCGATTACTCTGGTCTTCGTCGTCGGCGTTCGGCGGATCGCGGGCATGGCCCGGGCGTCCGCCGCGGCCGAGTCCGGCTGCGACGCTCATGTCGTCCTCCTTCGTGATCGGACGGCCTGCTCAGGCGTGGAGCAGCAGCCACTCCTCGTTGAAGTCCTTGCCCGCACGCGGGAACAGCTCGTCGGTCACGATCCCCCGACCGCCCAGCGCCTCGCGCGTCGCGGCCACCGCCGCCCTGCCGGACTCGTCGGCGTCGCCGCACACCGTCACATGCCAGATGCCGCGCGGCACCTCGACGTGGCGGAGGTTGGCGTCCCCAAACGCCGCCCAGACCGCAACACCGGGGAACATCAACCTCAGCGACAACGCATCCTCAACGGCGCTCGCCAGCATGATGCGCGGCGCCACCGGACCCAGCCTCAGCGCCGCACCGCGCACGCGACCGAGACTGAGCCGGGGCGATCCGCCGCGCATCTTCCTGCCCTCATGGTCGAGATAGGTACGCTGGATGCCGACGATCCTGCCCTGCGCGTCCTGCGCGGCGGCGATCATCGCCGGATGGCGCGGACCTTCGGCGCCGTCCTCCCGCCAGTAGCGGGGCGTTCTGCCGTAGCGGATGCTGCCGGGCACGGAATGTCCGATGCCGCGGCCCATCAGATACGTCTCGACGATCGTCCCTTCGCTCGCGGTCGCCCTACGCCATTCGTCTCTGGCCCGACCACGGTTCGCCGCTCTGGTCGCCGCATCCTGCTTCCTGACGGCGGCCCGCTTAAGCCCCGCATGCTCAGCTCCGACCAGCCTGCGGCATGCCTCCAGGAAATCCACCTTGTGGATGCGGGACAGCAGGTCGATGGCGTCGCCGTGCTGCGCGCAGCCGAAGCAGTGGTACACGCCCTTGTCTTCGTTGACGGAGAAGCTGGACCGCTTCTCCTGATGGAAGGGGCACAGTCCCCGCATCTCGCTGCCGACACGCTTGAGGTCGGTAGCCTCCGCCGCGATCTCCACGATCGACACCTCCGCCTTCAGCCTGGCGGTGTCGACCGACCCGTCCGCCCTGACGTAGCGTGCCGGCAGACCGACGGTCCACACGTTCGATCTGTTCTTCATGTCATGATCCTTCTCGATCTCACGTCACTCGCGACGCTCTCGGTGGATCGGGGGC
Source organism: Sphingomonas sp. Leaf21 (assembly GCF_916858675.1). Taxonomy (GTDB): domain Bacteria; phylum Pseudomonadota; class Alphaproteobacteria; order Sphingomonadales; family Sphingomonadaceae; genus Sphingomonas. Next base: position 70,294 of record NZ_CAKASM010000015.1, on the reverse strand, counting down.
CAGATTTTCCTTCTGCCCTCCGCTTCCACCGCTTTCCTCGAAACCTCCGCGACGGCGTCGTCAGGCGGTGTCGCGAAGACTTCCCGTTGTTCAGCTTCCCCGGGAAGGGCGCTGCCACCGTCAGCGCTTCCCCGGCCGCATGCCGGGTTCCGACAGGAGTAGGGCACACCACCGTTCGATGCCGGTGGCCATGATCTCGGCGTCGGCGTTTCGGTCGGAGCATCCACGATCATACAGGCCGAGCAGCACGTCGAGGTCGGGCGTTCCGGCGACCTCCAAGGCGGATCGTCCGGCGGCGCGGATGCCGTGGAAGTTCCACGCGATGCGGCCGGTCGCGGGATCGGCTTCGGCCAGCCGCTTCTGGATCCGGTCGAGCCTGATGTGCCTTCCTTGCAGTGGAACGCCGCGTCCCGCCGTGACGGCCTGACCAGTACCCCCGGCAGAACCGGCGACGGTCAGCACGAGCTTCATCGCCGGAGCGGGCAGGTACAGCCTCCTCGTCCTACCGCCCCTGGCCGGCACATCGGTGAAGCCGGTCCCCCAGTCGATCCGCTCGATGTCGATGCCGACGGCCTCCCATGGAAGACACAGGCACATGATGCAGAGCTGCATCACCGTACCCAGCGGGGCCGGAATGATCTTCGCGCCACGGAGGAGGATGCGGACTTCCTGAAGCGTCGGCGCGATGGGGCCGACGCCCGTCACGACCAGTATCCCTTGTCCGGACGATACTTCCAAAGATCGCCGAAGCGGCCTTCGCGACCGTACGCGGCCAGCATCCTGAACGGCGAAGCCGGAGGGAGACCCAGTCGATAGGTCCACCAGTCCGCACCACCACGCTGGGAATGCAGGCGGGTCAGGCGTGCGTTGCCCTCGAGAACCTCGGTCCCGAGCCCCGCTTGCGCCGTGGCGATCTCAAGGGTCATGCCGAACTCCAGCATGTCCTCGAACATGGCGTTCCTGATCGCTTCGAACGTCCAACCCGACGGCGTCCGCACGATGCCGTCGGCGGCGAGCTCCCTCGCGTAGTCCAAGGTGTCCGCATCGATCGACAGCGCGTCTCCATACGCATCGATGACGAGCGGTCCCTCCGTCCTGGCGCCTGCAGCAGCGGACACGGCAGCGGCGGCATCCATGCCGAGCGCCACCTCGGCCATCGTTCCCGACGGCGTGGACAGACGTAGCAGTCCGAGTTCGCGATCGATGTCCTCGATCCGCGCAGCTGCGATGGCTGCGGCATCGCATGGGATGAGCGTGGCGATGCGGAGAACGGCGAGCGGCGCGACCTTGCTGGACAACGAGGCGTCGTGCAGGTCGCGGATGTCGGAGGCGGCGAGGACGCAGGTCGACGCGCCTCCGTCACGGGGGACGGTGGTCATGAAATTACCTCTTCAATTTGGTGAGCCGCCGGTGATGCCGGCGCGATGTCAGCGGGCCGCCCAGTGCTCGCTGGTCGAGGCGGTGCTGTTCACGCGGATCCAGCGTCGCAGTTCGCGGACCGAGTATCTGACCGCACCCGACGGATACTTGACGAAGATGGGACCTCCGCCCGCGACCCTCTTCTTGTCGAGCGTGCTCTTCGCGAGCCCGACGATCATCGCCGCCGTTCTGACGTCGACCATGGCGTCATCGGAGAAGCCGCCGGCGGGTATGGCGTCTGCGGATGCCGGCGGATCGATCATGGGCGGCGTGACGGTCGCCGACGGCGTGACGATCGGCGGAGTGAACGCGCCGATGGTGTTGGAGAAGGCAACGATGTACGTCATCTGTGTCCTCGCTGTACCGGCCGGAAGTTGGCCTCTGCGAACACAAGACATCTTTATGGCGACCGCGAATATCCGGGACCTGCGGCGAAGAATCACAAATGTCCCGGGGTTTTTCCTCAGGTTTCCTTTTCTTCAGGGGCTTCGACGTTGCCGTCCTGCTTCTTCGGTCGGCCGGGCGGCGTCTCGATCTTGGTTCGGGCAATCGCCCGCCGTCGGGCGTCCAAGAACATGTTCATGGTGAAGTCGGTAATCCCAGATGCTCTGACTGCGTTCTCGAGAGCCGCATGGGTCCATCGCCGCTTCTTATCCGCCTGTATCGAGGCGCACATTATATCGACCAGCATTTTCCGGCGTTCGGTGGGGCTCGGGCGTCCCGGTGGCGGCTCGTGCGCCAATTCGTTGAGCAGCGGCGTCCAGTGCGTCGGAAGGAAGGTCCGTATCACGTCGTCGAAGCCCGACGGCTCGAAGTAGATCAGGTGGTCCGGGCGCGAGTCCGTGTCGCCGGGGCGGTCGTACACCAAGCCGCAGCGTGCGAGACGGGCCAGCCTGTCGTCGATGTCCCATGCGAATTCAGGAGGATCCTTCATCGCCGTCCCGCCGCCGATGGGACGCACGAACGTGATAAGCCGGTTAGTCGCGGCGGCGGTCGTCAGCATGTCGGCGATGATACGCGCCACGCGACGGCTTGTGTCGCGAGACGAGTCCAGCCACGTCGCTTCACTGTACGCCTCGTTCCAATCATCCTGATCGACGGAAGCGCGCTGCGCCGGAAAAGGGTGCTCGAAGTCGCCGAAATGGGCGTAGGACCAGACGATGCCGCTCTGGGCGAGATGCACCTCCGGTACGGGTGACCCATCGGATAGGAATGCCTGTTCCGGCGGCACCAGCGATGGCGCAGGGTCCGCTCCTGCATCGGTGAGGCGATCCTCCGCGATCCAAGGGTAGCACAGGATTGATGACGCGCGTGCCGCCGCCTCGGCCATGTAGAGTAGATCCGATACCGGCGTGAGGCTATGTGCCGACCAATCGGCTGGAAATTCGTAGTCCTTCTGCAACGTCGAACGCCCCCTCGACCATGATCTGTATGCAGGCGCGAGAAGATGGGCACCCATTTCCTCACCCCACAAGACTGCACAAACGATCCTCGGACGTCTAGTCAGGCGCCGTCGGTCCGGTCCTCTCCTTCATCGTCGCTCTTCCAGCCCGCCGTGAACGCCTGGTGCCTGCGTTCCACCTCCTTGCCCACCATCCGTTTCAGGAAAGTGCCGCCGGGCCAGTGAGCGGAAGCACCCATCAGCGCATCGACATGGTCGTTCCACGCCCGAAGGGCATCTGCGACTTCCGGTACGTACTTGTCTTGCTGGTAGGTGCGCTGAACCTTGGAGGGCGGCTTGTGGTTGAGCATTGCCTCGATGACGTGCGGCATGATCGAGAAGGGCTTGCGTTGCAGAGCGGTGGATACGGCGGTGCGCAGGTCGTGGATGGTGAAATGATCGATGACGGTGACCTCGAATCCGTCCTCGACAGCGAATTCTATACGCCGGTGCATGTTGGCATTCAGTACCTTGCGTGCGCTATGGGCGATGGCCGGTCTGATGCTGCCGCCGCGTGCAAAGACGAGCCCCGTGCGAAGGGCGGCATCGGGCTGCTGTCGCTCAAGCAGGGCGCGGACCTGCGCAGGGAGGTGGATCGTCTGCGCGACCTTGTTCTTGGATCTCGCCTTGGGCAGGTTCCAGATCCAGACCTTGTTCGAACGGTCGATCTCCGACCACGGCAGGTCGCTGACCTCGCTGCGGCGTTTTGGCACCCGCAGGAGCATCTCGTACTGGTCGCCGCGGGCATCGTGCATGTCGTGCGCCGCCATGAGGAAGATGCGCAGTTCGGTTTCGGAGAGCACCCGATCCCTTTCGTTCGGCTGAGGGACTTCGAGCGCCCGCAGCGGCGATTTCACGATCGCATTGCGCTTTTCCGCGTCGTAGAACATGGCCTTGACGTAGGTGTAGAACCAGCGGCCCGACGCACCCGTCTCCTTTTGGATCAGGAGGCCGGCTTCCTCGACCTCTTCGAGCGTGATCCGGTCCATGCGCTTGTCGCCCAGCTTGCCGACGATCTGGTTCCGGATCGTGCTCTTGTTACCTTCGGTGAAGGGGGCCTTCGACCGCTCCTTGCGATCGATGAAGCCTTCGGCATAGTTGCGCACGAGCAGGGCATCGGCGGCCTTCGCTTCAGCGATGGCCTCACGTTCGCGCATCACGGGATCGATGCCCTGGCTGCGCTGGTATGCATAACCTCGAGCGATGTCGCGCGCCTGCACGCAGGTCATCACGACCCTCGTACCGATCTTCTTGTAGCGATACTCCTGTCCCGAGCGATATCGATAGACGAAGGTAGGCACGCCCTTGGAGGTTCTGTAGACTCCGAACCCCTTGACGACCCTGTCCCAGAGATAGATCTTCGTGCCGCTTGGCTTGCTGTTGACAAGTTCCTTGATAGCCATGTCGTTGATGTTGACGTCGTTCAACGGTGCCTCCTGGGTTCACTGGGGGCACACTTATTGACGGAAATTCGCGGCGAATGTCACACACGGACGGCAACCATGAAATTAGATAAATCACTGCTATCGTTACGGATTGATACGGTCGGATACACGAGGAAACGATTTAGTTGAGAAGTCGTCTCTCAGATCTTAGCCTACGAATCTGAGGGTCGGACGTTCGAATCGTTCCGGGCGCGCCATTTCCCATTTTGATTTGCTGGCACAAAATTGGCCCCGGCTGTCCGCCGAGGCCCATGGCTCGTCATCGCCAGCCGAGCGCCGGGGCGATGTGGCGCAGGATGTTCTCGATCACGTGCGCGTTGTACGCCACGCCGAGCTGGTTGGGGACGGTCAGCAGCAGCGTGTCGGCCTCCGCGATCGCCTCGTCGGCGCGGAGCTGTTCGATCAGGCGTTCTGGCTCTGCGGCGTAGGAGCGGCCGAACACCGCGCGCATATTGTCGATGACACCCACCTGATCCTGGCTGTCGTCGCGGCCGAAATAGGCGCGGTCCTGGTCGTTGGTCAGCGCGAAGATCGAGCGTGAGACCGACACGCGCGGCGTGCGCTGATGCCCGGCGGCGGCGAAGGCCTCGCGATAGGCGCGGATCTGTTTGGCCTGCTGGACGTGGAAGGGCTCGCCGCTCTCATCGGCCTTCAGGGTCGAGCTTTGCAGGTTCATGCCCTGCTTGGCGGCCCAGATCGCGGTCGCGTTGGAGGCCGAGCCCCACCAGATCCGTTCGCGCAGGCCGTCCGAATGCGGCTCCAGCCGCAACAGGCCGGGCGGGTTGGGGAACATGGGGCGCGGATTGGGCCTGGCGAAGCCCTGACCCTTGAGCAGGTGCAGGAAGACCTCGGCATGGCGACGGCCCAGATCGGCATCGGTCTCGCCCTCGGCAGGTCCATAGCCGAAATGCCGCCAGCCATCGATGACCTGCTCGGGCGAGCCACGGCTGATCCCGAGCTGGAGGCGGCCGCCGCTGATCAGGTCCGCCGATCCGGCATCCTCGATCATGTAGAAGGGGTTCTCGTAGCGCATGTCGATCACGCCGGTGCCGATCTCGATCCGCTTCGTCCGCGCAGCCACCGCCGCCAGTAGCGGGAAGGGCGAGGCGAGCTGCTGCGCGAAGTGGTGGACGCGGTAATAGGCGCCGTCCGCCCCCAGTTGCTCGGCCGCGACGGCGAGGTCGATCGACTGTAGCAAGACGTCCTGCGCCGAACGCGTCGCTGATTGCGGGGAGGGCGACCAATGGCCGAAGGACAGGAAACCGATCTTTTTCATGGAACCCAGATAGGTCACACGCGGCCACGATGCACCCATGAGGCGGGGTCATGCCGTGAAACGCACGCTTTCCGAAAGCGGGCTTTTCCGGCGGCTTGGGTCCCCAGGGCCGATCGACATTCAGCTTATTCTCCCCTCACCCAGCTCCGACTAGGCCTTTGCTTTGGCAAAGACCAAGTCTGCGCAACCCTCTCCCCTCTACGAGGGGCGAGGGAAGGACAGGCATAGCGGAATGTCGATCGGCCCTAATCCTCACGGGCGCTGAGCGGGCGGGATCAGTGGGTGCGCCAGTCCCTGGCGATGGCGGCCTTTTCCCCGGCGGCGTCGAGCGGCATGTCGGCCATCATGTTCTGCGCCGCGACCATCAATTCGGTGTCCGACGATCCGGCCTGCGCATAGCCGCCCCGCGCCGATGGCACATGCCCCGGCATCGTCCGGCGCAGCGACCAGCCGCGCGGGTCGCGGCAGGCAATGCCATCGGCGGCGGCCGACTGGAACACGCGGCAGAAGCCGTTATCCTCGGCCCGGAAGCTGACGGCGATCCGGACCGGACCGTCGCCACCGCTTGCCTGCCGGTCGAGGGCGTCGGCGAGCGAGCCTTGCGCATAGAGGCCGTGCGTGGTGGCCGAAACCGGTCCCTGATCCGCCTGCCGACCGATCAGCACGCCGACGACGAGGCACGCCGCCATCGCCGCCGCCGACCGCCAGACGGGGCGCGACAGGCGCGAGCGGGGGGATGATCGCGGCGACAGGGGCACGACGTTGCTCGACAGCATGGCGGCCAGCCGATCGGGCACCGGCTCTTCGCCGATCGGGGCATAGGCCGCCGCGAGGCGTGCCTTCAGGCGGCGGTGGCGCGCGACGTCCTCGCCCAGCGCGGGATCGGCGGCGATCGCCCGTTCGACGCGCTTGGCGTTCAGCGGATCGAGCACGCCATCGGCATAGGCCATCAGCATTTCGGGTTCGATCGTCATGCCGCTTCTCCCAGTCGTGCCATCAACGCCTGTCGCCCGCGCACCAGCCGCGAGGTCAGCGTGCCCATCGGTATGTCGAGGATTTCGGCGGCCTCCTTATAGGCCAGTCCCTCGACCAGGACGAGCGCGACCGCCTCGCGCTGTTCGTCGGGCAGCGTCCGCATCGCGGCGTCGACCTCGCTCAGCGCGACGCGGGCCTCCGCCGCGCCCGTCGCGCCGACCGAGAGCCCGGCATCCTCGCCGACGAAGGTCTGCGCCGCGCGGGCGCGCGAGCGGGCGGTGTCGATCCAGGCGTTGCGCATGATCCGGTACATCCAGCTATCCAATCGTGTCCCCGCCTGCCACGAGCCTCGCGCCAGCAGCGCCTTCTCGATCGTGACCTGGCAAAGATCGTCCGCGTCCGCCGCATCATGGGTGAGCGATCGGGCGAACCGCCGCAATCGCGGCAGCAGCGCCAACAACTCCTGTTCGAATGCAGCCAAGCGTGGTTCCTCTATGATGGGGATGAAACGGATGACCCGGATCGTTTAATCCCTGCTCGACTGATCTATGTCAGCATATGTGTTCGAGTGGGAGATCCGAGTTGAGCAAGCGGGGGTTTCGGTTTCTGTGCGCGGCCGCCGTGTTGGCGGGTTGCGCGCTGTCCGTCGGCAATGCGCGCGCGCAGCTTGGCGGGGGGCTGCCATCGCTGCCGGGTGGGTTGCCCTCGACGATCGGACCGGTCGTGGGCGGTGTGGTCGATCCGCTGCGGAGCGGCGTCGACCGGGTAGCACGCACGGCGGCCGAAACGCTGAACACCGTCCGCCGCACGGCCTATGCCCAGCTCGTGCGCGATCACCCGGATGCCATCGCGCTCGATCCCAACGGTTTCCCCGCGCGCGCGGGCGAGGTGGTCGTGGATGCACCGAGCGAGGCGGTGCTCGGCGCGGTCGTGGCGCAGGGCTTTACGGTCATCGAGCGCGACGACGTGCTGGGCGTCCCCTTCGTCCGGTTGCGCGTGCCAGGCGGATTGTCGCTCAAGAAGGCGCTGGCGCTGATCGAACGGCTCGGCGGCGAGGCCAGTGCGGACCAACTGCATCTCCCCAGCGGCATCGCGGCACCCGTCACGGGCGGCATCGCCGTCGCGCGATCCGGGGGCATGGCGGTGACGGTCGGCGTGATCGATGGCGGGGTCGAGGGCGCGACGCTCAGCCGCGGCTTCGCGACGGGTGCGCCCCGGCCCGACGATCACGGCACCGCTGTCGCCTCGCTGATATCGGGCAGGGGGCCTGTCCGTGGCGCGCTGCCCGGCGCGCGGATCGCATCGGCCGATGTCTATGGCAGCGATCCGGCGGGCGGCAATGCGACGGCGCTCGCCAAGGCGCTCGGCTGGCTGGTGTCGGAGCGGGTGCCGGTCGCGACGGTCAGCCTGGTCGGGCCGCACAATCCGCTGCTGGCGCGGGTCATCGCGGCGGCGCAGGCGCGTGGCCTGATCATCGTCGCGGCGGTCGGCAATAACGGCCCCGCCGCGCCGCCCGCCTATCCCGCCTCCTATCCCGGTGTCGTCGCGGTGAGCGGGGTGGATGCCCGCAACAGGCCGCTGATCGAGGCGGGGCGGGCGTCGCATATCGACTATGTCGCGCCTGGCGCCGACATGCTGGCGATCGGACTGGGCGGACGGCGGATGACGGTGCGCGGCACCTCCTTCGCCGTGCCCCTGGTGGCGGGCCGGATCGCCGCCGCCTATCCCGCGCTCGATCCCGGCCGGGTCGGCGCTGCGCTTCGGTCGGTCGATGGTCAGGCAAAGGATCTGGGCGCCCGGGGTGCAGATAAAAACTTCGGCCGTGGAATGGTTTGCGGAGAATGTCGCACCCCATCCCAATAATTTTCGATACCGTACGGATTAAACCGGCAGGCGGTGCCGTTGTCGTTCCAGAAGTTGAGGAGAACGATGATGAAGAATATTCTAGCTGGCACCGCGATCCTTGCCCTCACCTTGTCGGCCGCGCCCGCATCGGCGCAGTTGCTGGGCGGTGCGGGTGGCCTGAGTGGTCAACTCGGCAGCATGACCGGTGGACTGACCGGATCGGCGACGGGATCGCTCGGCACCATGGCCGATCAGGGGCGGATCGCGACCGATACCGCCAGCCGCACGCGCGGTTCGGCGCGCGGCGACCGCAGCGTCGATCTTCGTCGCGGTCGGGTCGCTGCGTCGGGCGAGGCCTCGGGGGGCTCGACCCTGGACAGCGCGACGCGGATCGGCCGCGCCTCTGGTGCGGGTAGCGGTTCGGCATCCGGCTCGGCCGGCGGCGGCGTCGATGCGCAGCTCGTCGGGACCGATACGGTACGCGCCGTCGCGGGGCGGGGCGTGAATGCGGTCGGCAACGCCGCCGGGCGGGTTCGCGATACCGCGGGTGCGGTCGGCGAGCGGGCGCGGGGCACCGCCGCCAGCCTGACCGATCGCGCGGCGAACAGCAGCGCGGGCGCCGCCGGTTCGGCCAGCGGTTCGGGGTCGGGCCTACTGTCGGCGGCGAGCGGCACTCTGGCGCTCTCGGGCAGCGGCGCGGCACAGGGTGGGGCTTTCCCGGTCAATCCGGGCATGGCCGTCACCGACGCGAAGGGTCGTGCGATCGGCGCGGTGCAGTCGGTCCGCACCAATGCGCAGGGCGCCGTCGAACGGGTGCTGGTCAAGGTCGGCGACCGCGTGGCCGATCTTCCCGCCGCCAATTTCTCCGGCTCGGGCAGCGCGCTCGTCTCGGCGATGGGGCAGGGTGAGGTGAAGCGCGCGGCGGACTGATCCGCCGCCTCGCCTTCGGGTCAGGCCCGGTCCCTCGGCAAAGGGACCGGGCCTTTCACGGGATCGGGATCAGCCCGGAATGCCTTGCGCGGCGGGGAGGGTGACGATGTCCGAGGACTCCGCCCACAGGTTGATGCCGCCGTCCTGCGCCGCCTGGTCGATCGCCGTCAGTTCCTCGGCGGCGAAGTCGAGCCGCTTCACCGCGTCGAGCGAGTCGTCCAGCTGCTCGACGGTCCGCGCGCCGATCAGTCCGGAGGTGACGCGCGGATCGCGCAAGACCCAGGCGATCGCCATCTGCGCCAGCGTCTGGCCGCGCGCCTGGGCGATCGCGTTCAGGCGACGGATAGCGGACAGGTTCTGCTCGGTCAGCAGGTCCTGCGACAGCGATCCGCCCCGGCTGGCACGCGCGTCCTGCGGCACGCCGTTCAGATATTTGCCGGTCAGCATCCCCTGCGCCAGCGGCGAGAAGGCGATGCAGCCCGTGCCGAGTTCCCCCAGCGTGTCGAGCAGATCGCGCTCGATCCAGCGATTGAGGATGGAATAGCTGGGCTGGTGGATGAACAGCGGCACCTTCTCCTCGGCCAGGATCGCGGCCGCGCGTCGGGTCAGCCCCGCGTCATAGGAGGAAATGCCGACATAGAGCGCCTTGCCCTGCCGGTGAAGCTGGACCAGCGCACCCATCGTCTCCTCCAGCGGCGTTTCCGGATCGACCCGATGCGAGTAGAAGATATCGACATAGTCGACGCCCATCCGCTTCAGGCTCTGTTCGCAGCTCGCGATCAGGTACTTCTTGGAGGAGCCGACATCGCCATAGGGGCCGGGCCACATGTCCCAGCCCGCCTTGGTCGAGAGGATCAGCTCGTCGCGGTGCGCCGCGAAGTCGGACGCCAGCACGCGCCCGAAATTCTCTTCCGCCGAGCCGTAGGGCGGACCATAATTATTGGCGAGATCGAAATGGGTGACGCCGCGATCGAAGGCGCGGCGCAGGACCGCGCGGCCCGTTTCGAACACATCGGCGCCGCCGAAATTCTGCCACAGCCCCAGGCTGATCGCCGGAAGCCTCAGCCCGCTGCGGCCGGTCCGGCGATAGGGCATGCGGGCGTCATAGCGCTGCGGGTCGGCGACATAGGGGGCGGGGAAGGGCATGGACGGTTCCTCTCGTTTCGGCATCGCGCCTTATGGCGTCGTGTCGCCGACGCCAATGGCCTGGATCGATGCGGGTGTCAGGCGAGCAGATCGGTCAGACGCGCCAGCCGCTCGTCGGGCGAGTCGTACCGTTCGCGGAGCAGGTAGCGGCCGTCCTTCCTCTCCAGCCCGTCGATGGTGGCGAGGTCGGTGTCGCGCCCATGCGGGGTCAGCGCGATCGCGGCGGGCCCCGCATCGATACGCGCGATGCCCAGCATCCGCATCCGCTCGCGCAGACGGGCAAGGGCGATCAGCAGGCTTGCCTCTTCGGGCAGCTCGCCGAAGCGATCCTCCAGCTCGGCCTCGAAATCGTCGAGCCCGGCCTCGTCGCGCAGCCGCCCCAGACGGGCGTAGAGCGAGATGCGCAGATCCTCGTCCGGGATCCATTCGGGGGGCAGCCGCCCCTCGACGCCGATGCGCAGTTCGGGCGTCCAGCGCTCGACGGTTTCGCCCCGCGCGGTGCGGAGCGCGTCCTCGAGCAATTGCTGGTACAGTTCGACGCCGATCAGTCGCATATGCCCGGCCTGGGTGTCGCCCAGCAGGTCGCCCGCACCGCGCATATCGAGGTCGCGCGCGCTGATGGCGAAGCCCGCGCCGAGCCGGTCGAACGCCTCCAGCGTGCGCAACCGCTTCAGCGTGCGCGGCGCGATCGCGTCGTCGCTTTCGGTGAACAGCAGCACCTGGCCCCGCCGATGCCCGCGCCCGACGCGTCCGCGCAACTGGTGCAACTGCGCCAGGCCGAAGCGATCGGCATGGACGATCGCCATCGTATTGGCACGCGGCACGTCGAGCCCCGCCTCGATGATGTTGGTGGCGAGCAGGACGTCGCCATCGCCGCGCCCGAAACGGACCATGACATCGTCGATCTCGGCGGCGGGCAGCTTGCCATGCGCCTGCAGTAGCTCCAGCTCAGGAACGATCTTGGCCAGCTTTTCGGCGAGCGGGGCCATGTCTGCGATCCGGGGCACCACGACAAAGCTCTGCCCGCCGCGCGACCGTTCGCGGAGCAGGGCGGCGCGCAGCGTCTCGGGCGCGAAGGCGGAGACGGCGGTGCGGATCGGCTGTCGCCGGGCGGGCGGGGTCGCGATGATCGACAATTGGCGAAGGCCCACCAGCGCCGATTGCAGCGTGCGCGGAATCGGCGTCGCCGACAGGGTCAGGACATGCCCCGCCGACAGCGCCTGCAGTCGCGCCTTGTCGCTGGCGCCGAAGCGCTGTTCCTCGTCGACTATGACCAGCGCGAGATCCTTGTAGGTCACGCCCTTGGCGGCGACCGCGCCGGTGCCGATCACGATCCGGATGCTGCCGTCCGCCAGCCCGGCCTTGACCCGGCGCTTCTCGGCAGCGGTCGACAGGCGGGACAGACCCGCGACCGTGATGCCACTCTCGGCGAAGCGCGCGGCGAAGCTGTCGAGATGCTGGCGGGCTAGGACCGTGGTCGGCGCGGCCAGCGCGACCTGTCGTCCGGCCAGGGCGACGATGGCGGCGGCGCGCAGGGCGACTTCGGTCTTGCCGAAGCCGACATCGCCGACCACCAACCTGTCCATCGGTCGCCCCGAGGCCAGGTCGGCGCGCATCGCCTCGATCGCGGTCAGCTGGTCGGGGGTCTCGCTGAACGGAAAGCCCGCCGCGAAACGCTCATAGTCGGCGACCGGCGGATCGAGCACGGGCGCATGTTGCTCGGCGCGCCCGGCGGCCATCTCGGTCAGGCGGCGCGCGGTCTCGGCAATGGCTTCGTCGATGCCGCGACGGCGGTCATGCCAGCTCTTGCCGTCGAGCGTGTCCGCGCGAACCGCATCGTCCTCGCCGCCATAGCGCCACAGCCGGTCGGCCTCCGCGACGGGCACGAGGCGGGTCGCCGACCTGGCGTAGAGCAGCTTGATCGCGTCGCCCGTCACGCCGTCCTGATGATCGACGGTCTCGATCCCCGCGACGGCGGCGATGCCGTGATCCTCGTGGATGACCATGTCGCCGACGCGGATCTCGGCGGTCTGGATCAGCGACAGGTCGACGCGGTGCGCCTTGCCGTCCTCCCGGTCCGCGCGGCTGCCCAGCAGGTCGGCGGCGGTGATCGCGACGATGCCCTTGCGGACGAAGCCACGCTCGGCCGGAGCGGCGAGGGTCAGTAGCGCGCCGGGCTCCGCCTTGCGGATCGCGTGCCAATCCTCGACACGGACGGCGGTCGTGCGCATGACATTGTCGACCCGCCGCCCCAGGAAGCGCAGATCGCGCTCGCTGCCGATCAGGACGACGCGATGGCCGTGCTCACGCGCTGTCCGGGCGAAGGCGGCGAACTCACGGAGTGGCGCCCGGTGCTCGACGAAGCGCGGCGGCGGGCTGTCGCACCGGTCGATGGTCGCGGTCCGGCGATCGGCGAGAAGGCGGGACCAGTCCTTGTCGGCGATCATGTCGCGCGCCGCCCGCCGCGACCCGCGCCTGGCGACATCGGCGCTCAGCAGTAATAGGCGACGACGACGTTCGTCGGCGGCGGGCTCGACGATGATTTCCGCATCGGGGAGATGCTCGATCAGGCTGGTCGGCCTGGAGCCGAGCGGCGGCTCGGCGACGCGGCCCAGTTCGCGACGATCCAGATCGCCGGTACTCCGCTGGTCGGCGGGATCGTAGGACCGGATGGCGCCGATCCGCCCGTCCGCCACTTCGATGCGCAGCGGTTGCTCGGCATCGGCGGGAAAGACGTCCAGCACCTGGCCGCGCACCGCGACTTCGCCCGGTTCGTCGACCCGCTCGTCGGCGATATAGCCGAGGTCGAGGAGCATCGCGTGCAACCGTGCCAGATCGCAGGGCTCGCCCCGCGCGACGCAGGGCGGCTCGGCATCGAAGGTTTCGGGCGAGGGAAGACCGCGCGCGAGCGCTTCGCCCGAGGTGACCAGCGCGATCGGCCCGCGCTTCTTCTTGCTGAGCGCCGCGCGCAACATGTGCAGCGCCGATACGCGCTGGCCGACATTGGCCGGGGACGCGGGGGCATCGTCGCCGGGCAGCGCATCCGATCCGGGGCAGAACAGGACGGTCGCATCGCGGGCGATGGCGGTAAGGATACTCACCACCGCCATCGCGCGCGTCTCGTCCGTCGTGGCCAGGACGATGTCGCCGCGCGCCAGCCGTTCCGCTGCGCCAGCCGCGAGTTCGGCGACGCCCAGCGTGACATGGGGCGCATCGCCGGACGGGGGCATTGTGGCGATTTCGGCTTTTGACAAGGAACGCACGATGCGGGGCTCTCCCAGGAACTCTCAACCTTGCGAACGGGTGGGGCGCGCACGGCGTTCCGCCGGGGATCAAAGACTTATCGACGGAACCCTATGCCGCCTCATCACTTCATCGGGGCGAATTGATCTGCATCGATGACATGGCCGACCGCCCCCGCGGGGAGGTTCCTCACCATGCCGCGCCGAAGGAGAAAGACGATGGATCTGGGTATCAAGGGCCGCATCGCACTGATCAGCGGATCGGATTCGGGCATGGGCAAGGAAACCGCGCGGCTGCTGCTCGAGGCGGGCGTGCGGGTCGCGCTGACCGACAAGCCCGGCGGTACGCTGGACGAGGCGGTGGCGGACCTGAAGTCGCTCGGCGAGGTGATCGCGGTGACGGGAGATGTCACCAGGCCGGACGAGGTCAAGGCACTGTGGCGGGAGGTTCGCGAAAAGCTGGGCGATCCCGACATCTACGTCAATGCGGCGGGCGTGACCGGCGCGCAGGGTGACTTCCTGGAGACGGGCGACGAGGGCTGGCTGGAGACGCTCGACATCAACCTGATGGGCGCGGTGCGGATGTGCCGGGAAGCGATACCGGCGATGCGGCGCAAGGGCTGGGGCCGGGTCGTGCTGTTCGCGTCGGAGGATGCGGTGCAGCCCTATGTCGAGGAACTGCCCTATTGCGCGTCCAAGGCGGGAATCCTCAGCCTCGCAAAGGGGCTGTCCAAGGCTTATGGCGGCGACAATGTGCTGGTGAATACCGTGTCACCCGCCTTCATCGCGACGCCGATGACCGACAAGATGATGGAGAAGCGCGCCGAGGAAAAAGGCGTGAGCTTCGACGAGGCGATCGACAGCTTCCTCGACGAGGAACGCCCCGGCATGGTGCTCAAGCGGCGCGGCAAGGCGGAGGAAGTGGCTGCCGCCGTCGCCTTCCTGGTGTCGGAACGGGCCAGCTTCATCAACGGCGCGGGCATCCGGGTCGATTCGGGTTCGGTCTTCACCATCGCGGGCTGAAGTCTCCCCGCCCGTCGGCATGGCCTTTCGCGTCGCGCGGGATTAGGCTGACGGGCAAAGCACTTGGGGAGAATGGCGATGCGGCGATGGGCTTGGGCGATGCTGGCGGGCGTGGCGCTGTCGGTGACGGGAAGCGGCATCGCGCAGGATAGCCAGAGCGCGACCCTGGGCGCGACCAACACCAATTTCGACGGCCCGATGACGACGCCGAGCACCGCTCCGACCTTCGGCGACGAATTCAACCGCGCGATCGATCCGAAGCGCTGGCGCTGGGACGTGTCGGCGAACAAGCGCGGCTGGCCCAATCACGAGCTGCAATATTATGTGGGGCCCAAGCGGAGCAACGCGCGGGTCGAGAAGGGCGCGCTGGTGATCGAGGCGCGGCGCGAGGCGGCGAAGGACGCGGCCGATTGGGGCGGGCAGGACTATACCTCCGCCAAGCTCGTCACCCAGCAGACGCTGGGCTACGGCTTTTACGAAGTCAGGGCGAAGCTCCCGTGCGGCCGGGGTATGTGGCCCGCCATCTGGCTGCTCCCCATGGACGGCGCGCGCTGGCCCGACGGCGGCGAGATCGATATCATGGAGATGGTCGGCTGGAACCCGGGCGTCATCCACGCGACCGTCCATTCCGCCGCGTACAACCATGTGAAGAAGACGCAGCGCGGCAGCCAGACCGATGTCGCCACCGCCTGCACCGCCTTCCATCGCTATCAGCTCGACTGGACGCCCGACGTCATCACCATCGGGGTCGATGGGCGCGCCTATATGCAGGTCAGGAACGACAAACCCGGCGGCGCGGCGGCCTGGCCCTTCACCCGGCCCTATTCGCTGATCCTCAACCTGGCGGTGGGTGGCGACTGGGGCGGGCAGAAGGGCGTCGACGACGCCGCGCTGCCGCAGCGGATGGACGTGGACTATGTGCGCTATTGGAAGCGCTGATCGGGTATTCGTCGCCCGAGCGCAGGCTGGGGACTTTCGCGAGTGAGGGTATCCGCTCGCCCGAGATCCCGGCCTGCGCCGGGATGACGACTCTCTCGATTACAGCAGCGTCCCCGACAGGATCGCCAGCGCGATGCTGAAATAGATCACGAGCCCCGTCACATCGACCAGCGTCGCGACGAACGGTGCGGAGGCGCTCGCCGGATCGAAGCCCAGCCGCTGGAGCAGGAAGGGCAGCATCGATCCCGCCAGCGAGCCGAAGGTCACGATCCCGACCAGCCCGGTGCCGACCGTGGTCGCGACCAGCATCCAGTGCGGGCCATAGTCGTAAAAGCCGAGCGTCTGCCAGATGGCGATACGCGCGATGCCGAGCAGCCCCAGGATCGCGCCCAGCGTCATCCCCGCCGGAAGCTCGCGCAGCGCCACGCGCCACCAGTCGCGCAGCCGCACCTGGCCCAGCGCCAGCGCACGGATGATGAGCGAGGTCGCCTGGCTGCCGCTATTGCCGCCCGAGCTCATGATGAGCGGGATGAACAGCGTCAGCACGACCGCGCGCTCCAGCTCCGACTCGAAATGCTGCATCGCGCTGGCGGTCAGCATCTCGGAGAAGAACAGGATGCTCAGCCACCCGGCGCGCTTGCGGATCATCGCAAGGAAGCCGGTCTCCAGATAGGGATTGTCGAGCGCCTCGACGCCGCCGAACTTCTGCGTGTCCTCGGTATGCGCGGCGACCAGCGCGTCGAGTACGTCGTCGACGGTGACGATGCCGATCGGGCGCCCCTGTTCGTCGACGACCGGCAGCGCGAGCAGATCGTGGCGGCGGATCAGGTGCGCGACCTCTTCGCGGTCGGTGGTCGGCGCGACGGTGATCGGGTCATGCCCGCGCGCGAGATCGATCGCGTTCGCGCCGGGTTCGGCGGCGATCAACTGGCGGAGCGAGACGGTGGCGACCAACCGGCCATGCGGCTCCAGCAGGAAGACCGAATAGACGGTCTCGCGGCTCCGCTCGACGGTGCGGATATGCGCGAGCACGTCGGCCACCGTCGCATCGGCGGGGCAGGCGACATATTCGGTCGTCATCATGCCGCCCGCGCTGTCCGGCGGCCAGCGGAGCAGGGTGTCGATCGAGGCGCGGACGGGGGCGGGCAGGTCGGCGCGGATCGCGGCGGCGGCGTCCTCGTCCATCTCGGCGAGTACGTCGGCGGCGCGGTCCTCCGACATTTGCGAGACGAGCGCGGCGGCGCGCGTGGCGGTCAGCAGCGGCAGGATGTCGGCGGCGCAGCGCAACTCGGGGCTGTCGAGCACGGCGACCGCGCGCGCGTCGGGCATTTGCGTCAGCGCGTCGGCCGCTTCCTCGAGAGGCAGCGACTGCAGCGTATCGACGAGATCGGCGATGGACAGGCCGCGCCGGGAAGAACGGAAACCGGCGGTGACACCGGCGATCAGATCGTTGACCATTTCAAACCTTTCGTCCGCACGACCCGGGGCGGACGAAAGCCAGTTTCGCGAAACTAGCGGACGAGCCCTGGGCGTGCGGCGCTACTGGAACTGTCGCTGGACATGTTCTCGCTTTCTGGAACGACGCGGGGGTTCCCACGTCTGTCCGGCGCTCTGATCCTCCGCGCCGCAATCGTCAACACCGCCGGGCAACCTGACAAATATTTAATCCTGGCACCAAGGGTCCGGCGCCGTGGCTCCGTCTGGAAGGGCAAAGCGCACAAAGGGGACTTTATTCGTGCATCGCCTGCTCTTCGCCTCGACCGCCACGCTCGCGCTGGCGGCGGGATCGGCCGCCTCGGCCCAGACCGTCATCGATACCAGGCGGACGACGCCGGTCCGCACCGCGACCGTCAATAATGGCGCCGCCGCCGATATCAGCATCGCGGCGGCGGGCAGCGTCGTGACCGCGGGCGGGACCGCCGTCACGATCGACAGCAATAACAAGCTCGCCAATGCGGGCACCGTCCAGATCACCGACGCCAACGACGCGATCGGCGTCGGCGCGGCGGCCGGCGTCAGCGGCGAGATCGCCAACACCGGCAAGATCATCGTCGACGAAAGCTATACGCCGGTCGATATCGACAAGGACGGCGATCTGGATGGCCCCTTCGCGCAGGGCGCGCGCCGCACCGGCATCCGCACGGCGGGCGCCTTCACCGGGGCGATCGGCAACAGCGGCGAGATCACGGTCGAGGGCAACGACTCCGCGGGTATCTATCTGTCGGGGCCGCTGACGGGCAGCCTGGCACAGTCGGGCAAGATCAACGTCCTCGGCGATCGCTCGGTCGGCGTCCGGACCGGCGCGGTTTCGGGCAACGTCAATCTCGGCGGCACCATCGTCGCGGTCGGCGAGGGCGCGGTCGGTGCGCGGATCGATGGCGATATCGGCGGCGCGCTGACCATCGAGGGTGGCATCGGTTCGACCGGCTATCGCTACACCACGCCGCCCAGCGACGTGTCCAAGCTCGACCCGGACGATCTGTTGCAGGGCGGGTCGGCGCTGGTCGTCGGCGGCAATGTCGCGGGCGGCATCACGCTGGGCAACGCCGCAGGCAAGGCTGCGGATGTCATTTCGAACGGTGCCGCCCCCGCCATGCTGGTCGGCGCGGCGGACCGGGCGATCGTCATCGGCGCGACCGGCGGCAGCACCCCGGCACCGGGCCTCGTCGTCAACGGCCGCATCACCGGCAACGGCGTCTATAGCGGCGTGCGCGCCAATGCGCTGACCATCGGCGGGCAGGGCGGCAACGTACAGATCGCGCAGGGCGTCGCGGTCGGCGGGACGGTCCAGGCCACCGCCAATGGCGCGGAGGCGACCGCGATCCGCTTCGGCTCGGGGGCGGCAAGTCCGGAATTGCGGGTCGGTGGCACGGTCCAGGCGACGGGCGGCGGCGCGGCGTCGGCGGTGACGTCGGCGGTGCTGATCGACAGCGGTGCCACGGTGCCGACGATCCGCAACACCGGCACGATCCGCGCGACGGCGGCGGGCGCGAGCGCGGTGGCGATCCTCGACCGGACCGGCGGGCTGACGCTGGTCGAGAATTCGGGCGCCATTGCGGGGGCGGGCGGTGACAGCTCGCGCAGCACCGCGATCGACCTGTCGGCCAACAGCAGCGGCGCGATCATCCGTCAGGTCGCTCCGGCCAGCGGTGCGGCCGCCCCCAGCATCACCGGCGCGATCCGCTTCGGCAGCGGCGACGACCGGCTTCAGGTCGGGGCGGGCTCGGTGACCGGCGATGTGGGTTTCGGCACGGGCAACAACCGGCTGGAGATGAGCGGGACGGGCACCTATGCGGGCACCGCGAGCTTCGGCACGGGGGCGGACACGCTCAGCATCGCCGACACCGCGCGCTTCGACGGGGTGGCCGATTTCTCCGGGCTGGGCCAGGACGTGGTGGCGATCACGGGCAAGGGCATCTTCGCCGGACGCCTGACCAACTCGGCGCATGTCGCGGTGACGGTCGCCAGCGGCGGCGGCACCTTCGCGGCGAACGGCGCCACCAATATCGCCTCGCTGACCATGGGCGACCAGTCGATCCTCAGCG
This sequence comes from Sphingomonas sp. Leaf21, assembly GCF_916858675.1. Classification (GTDB taxonomy): domain Bacteria; phylum Pseudomonadota; class Alphaproteobacteria; order Sphingomonadales; family Sphingomonadaceae; genus Sphingomonas. The sequence continues at coordinate 51,068 of NZ_CAKASM010000015.1, read as the reverse complement.
TCGCGCTGGACAAGGCGAACCCGACGGCCAATCTGATCACCGTGGGCGGCGCGACGACCATCGGCGCCAACAGCCAGCTCGCGTTGCGTGTCTCGGGCGGGACCGACGTGACGGGCCGCTATGTCGTGCTGCGGTCGGGGACGCTGACGGGGGCGAATAACCTGTCGCTCGCGGCTTCGGCCGTGCCCTTCCTGTACAAGGGCGCGATCGTGGCCACCCAGCCCAACGAGATCGCGGTCGAGGTCAGCCGCAAGGCCAAGACCGAACTCGGGCTCAGCAATGCGGGCGTCAGCGCCTTCGACGCGATCGATGCCGCGATCGGCTCGGACGCCAAGCTGTCCGACGCGATCCGGGGCATTTACGATGGCGCGGCCTTCCGCGGCGCGGTCGAGCAGATGCTGCCCAATTATTCGGGCGGCGTGTTCGAGGGGGTGACGCTCGCCTCGCGCGCCGCCGCCGCGCAGCTTCGCGAGCCTGCGGGCGAATTCAGCGAAGAGGGCAAATGGGGCTATTGGCTGAGCCCGCTCGGCTGGGACGCATCCAAGGGCGCGCGTTCGACCCAAAGCTATGACGTGCGCGGCTGGGGCGTGAGCGGCGGGATCGAGCACAAGACCGATGCGGGCAATTTCGGTGCCTCGCTCTCCTATATGAACGGGCGCGACAACGAAGGCTCGGCGATCAACCGGGTAAACCACAGCCAATATGAGCTGGCCGGGTTCTGGCGCGCCCGTTGGGGTGCGTTGGCCGCGCAGGCGCGCGGTTCGGCGGCGTTCCTGTCCTTCGATTCGCAGCGCCAGTTCGACGGCGTGATCGGCACCGAGGCGGTACAGCGCCGCGCCACCGCCGATTGGAAGGGCATGCTCTATTCGGGTTCGGGCTCGGTTTCGTGGGAGCATTGGGTCGGCCAGTTCAACGTCCGCCCGATCCTGGCGGTCGACTATTACCGGCTGAATGAGGATGGCTATCGCGAAAGCGGCGGCGGCACCGGATACGACCTGACCGTTCGCAAGCGCACCAGCGACGAACTGGCGCTGACCGCGAGCGTCGCGGCGGGGATCAATTTCGGCGGCGACAATCGCTACGCCCAGTGGAGCCGGCTGGAGATCGAGGGGGGGCGGCGCGAGCGGGTCGCGGGAACGCTGGGCCGCACGATCGCCAGCTTCGGCGACGGCACGCCCTTCATCCTCGATCCCGAGGCACGCGGCGGCGGCTGGATCGGCCGGGTGCGCGCGATCACCGGCACGAGCGAGATCCGGCTGAGCGGCGAGGTGAATGCCGAACAACGTCTTGGCAACGTCGCGCTGTCGGCGCGCGCGGCCCTTCAGTTCGCCTTTTAGGCGAGTTCGTCCGCGTGCATCCCCCCTGTAGCGTGCGCGGGCGTTCGGAGCCCCACCCAGCGTCCCGGTGGGGCTCCTTTTCACGGGCGGAGGCTTCGTCTAGACGGCGGGGCTTCCGCCCATTTTGTCCGGTTCAGACCATGACGCCCACCGGGATCGAGGCCGTCTTCCTCGCCAATCGCGACAAGCTCGTGCGCTTCCTGACGGCGCGCGGGGCTGGCGATGCGGCCGAGGATCTGGTCCAGGATCTGTGGGTCAAGCTTTCGGGGCGGACCGATGGGCCGATCGCCAATCCGCTGGCCTATCTCTACCGCGCGGCGGACATGCTGATGATCGACCGCTATCGTTCGCGCCGTCAGGCCGAGCAGCGCGACCAGGACTGGGCGGAGGGGCAGGGCGGACCCGAGCCGCCCGTTGCCGAACGCACCGTCGAAGCGCGGCAGACCGCCGAGCGGGTGGCCGCCACGCTCGCTGCTCTGGGGGAACGCCCCGCGCTCGTCTTCCGCCGGGCGCGGCTGGACGGCGTGCCGCAGAAACAGATTGCCGCCGAGCTTGGCGTCAGTATCAGCACCGTCGAAAGCGATCTTCGCATGGCCGCCCATGCGATCGCCGCGCTCAAGGAACAGATCGGATGAGCCAGCCACGCGACAATGCGCTTTCGGCGGCCGATGCGGTCGCCATGGACTGGGCGCTACGTATGGCCGATCCGGCGCGGGCCGACTGGGACGGCTTCACCGACTGGCTGGAGGCCGATCCGGCACATGCGGAGCGATATGACCGGATGGCCGCGACCCTGCTCGACGCGCAGGAGGCACTGGCCGCGCATCCCGAGCTGCTGGAAACGCCCGTGCCCCTGCCGATGATGGAGACGAGGAGGCGTCGTCCGCTACGCTGGATCGGCGGGGCGGTCGCCGCCGCGCTGGTCGCGACGGTCGGGATCTCCGTCTGGCCCGATCGCGCGCAGCCCTATGCCGTCGAGACGGCGGCGGGCCAGACGCGCAGCGTTCCCCTGGCGGACGGGAGCACCATCCTGCTCGCCGGGAACAGCCGGGTCGAACTGGACCGCGCCGATCCGCGCCGCGCGGTACTGGCGCGCGGCGAGGCGCTGTTCCGCGTCCGGCATGACGCGCGCCATCCCTTCGCCGTGCAGGCGGGGACGCTGTCGCTGGTCGATCTGGGCACGGTGTTCGACGTTCGGATTGGGCAGGCGCGCACGCGGGTCGCGGTGGCCGAGGGGGCGGTGATGGTCGATCCCAAGGGGGCGGCGCTTCGCCTCGATGCCGGGCAGGCGGTGGTGGCGAGTGCGGACCGGTTGATCCGTCAGAACACCGCGCCCGCCGATGTCGGCGACTGGCGGAACGGACGACTGGCGTTCGACGGCGTACCACTTGGTGATGTTGCGGAGGACGTGTCCCGCTTCCTGGCCCAGCCGATCGCGGTCACCCCCGCCATTGCGAACAAGCCCTTTCGCGGGACGATCGATCTGGATGCGATCCGCCGCGATCCCCGGCTGCTGGGGCCATTGATGGATGTCACCGTCCGGCGACAGGCGACCGGTTGGATGCTGGAACCGCGCGGGTGAGGCTGGCGGGGGGCGGGATCGTCGGAGTGCTGATCGTCGCGCCCGCGCCCGCGATGGCGGCGGACCGCGTCCCCGTCGACCTGCCCGGCGGAAGCGTCGGTACACAGGTCATGGCACTGGGGCGGCTCGCGGGCGCCAATATCACCGTTCCCGACGCGCGGCTCTGGGATCGGCCCGTCCCGCGTCTGCGGGGTCAGTGGTCGATCGAGCGGGCGCTCGCCGCCATCGCTCGGAGCAGCGGCGCGCAGGTCCAGCAACTCGGCCCGCGAAGCTGGCGACTGGTCCCACGCCGTTCGACACCGGTCGCGCATAGCGCCCGACGTCGGGCGCCCCCCCCGCCACCGCAAGTCCCCGCCGACGATGTCATCGTCACCGCCAGCAAGCGCGACACGACGCGCGACCATTTCGCCGGGCAGGTGGTCCAGGTGGCGGGAAGCGATCTCGAGCTGGGCGGTGCGGGCGGCACCTCCAAGCTCGCCGACCGGATGACGGCGGTCGCGTCCACCTATCTGGGGGCGGGGCGCAACAAGCTGTTCATCCGGGGCATCGCCGATTCCAGCTTCACCGGGCCGACCCAGGCCACGGTCGGGCAATATTTCGGCGACCTGCGGCTCAGCTACAACGCGCCCGATCCCGACCTTCGGCTGGCCGACCTGGCGGCGGTCGAGGTGCTGGAGGGGCCGCAGGGCACGCTCTACGGCGCGGGGTCGCTGGGTGGGCTGATCCGGCTGGTGCCCAACGCGCCCGATCCGAGCCATATCGGCGGATCGGCGATGCTGGGCGGATCGGCGACGACCCACGGCGCGCCCGGCGTGGACGGGCAGGCGGTGCTCAACCTGCCGCTGATCGCCGATCGCCTGGCGGTGCGGCTGGTCGCGGACAGCGCCAGCGAGGGCGGCTATATCGACAAGCCGCTGCTCGGCCGCACCGATGTCAACCGCACCCGCATCACCGGCGGTCGCGCGGCGATCCGCGCCGATCTGGGCGGCGGTTGGAGCGTCGAGGCGATCGGCATCGGTCAGCGCATTCGGGGCGACGACAGCCAATATGCCGATCGCGATGGCCCGCCGCTGACCCGCTCGGCGCCGGTGACCGAGGGCTTCTCGGCCGATTTCGGGCAGGCGCAGTTCATCCTGTCGGGTCGGATCGGCGAGGTCCGCTTCCGATCGAGCAGCGGGATCACCGCGCACGACCTGATGGAGCGGTACGACGCGACCCCGCCGGGCGGCCCGGTGCAGCTCTTCGCGCAGGCCAACGCGACCCGGATGCAGGCAAACGAGACCCGCGCCTGGCATTCCGCGCCCGACGGATCGGGATGGCTGGCGGGGTTCAGCTATGTCCACAACCGGACCCGCCTGACCCGCCTGTTCGGCGAGCCCGACCGGTTGCTGCCGCGAACCGGCGTGGTCAACACGGTGGAGGAGGCGACGCTTTACGGCGAGGCGAGCCTGAGGCTGCTGCCTGGGTTGCTGACCACCGGCGGGCTGCGCGTCACCCGGTCGGTGCTCGACGGCGCGGGCGAGGATCTGCCCGAGGCGTTGTCGGTGCCGACGCTGGCGATGCTGCGCGAGGTCAGCGCCAGCCGGGCGCAGACCATATTGCTCCCCTCCGCATCCGCGCTCGTCGACCTGACGGCGGGCGCCCAATTGTTCTTCCGCTATCAGCAGGGATTCCGGCCCGGCGGGCTCACCATCGAGGGGCCGCTGTTCCGCCGCTTCCGCAACGACCGGGTCGCGACGATCGAGGCGGGGCTGCGCACCGGACAGCCGGGCCGTGACCGGGTCGACGCCTCGCTGACGCTGGCGCACACCTCCTGGCGCGATATCCAGGCCGATTTCATCGATGCGAGCGGCCTGCCCAGTACCGCCAATATCGGCGACGGCAAGCTTTGGACGATCGAGGCGCTCGCGGGCTTTCGCATCGTGCCGGGGCTGCGGGTGGAGGGCGCGATATCGTACAATGACAGCCATATCGACGAGCCGTCGAATGCTCAGATCGTCGCGCTGACCGCCGGACAGGTCGTCGATCGCGCGGTGATCCTGGCGCGATTGAGCCAGATCCCCAACATCGCCCGCGTCACCGGGCGCGTCGGTGCGGTGTTCCAGCGACCCCTGGGCGGCGGGCGCGACCTGCGCGTCGATGGCTGGCTGCGCTATGTCGGTTCGTCGCGTCTGGGGGTGGGGCCGGTGCTCGGCGAGTTGCAGGGCAGCTATCTCGACAGCGGGCTCACCGCGCGGCTGGGGCTGGGGGCTTACGGTGTGACGGCGGGCATCACCAACCTCGCCGATGTGCGGGGCAACCGCTTCGCGCTGGGCACGCCGTTTACGACCGGGCGGGATCAGGTGACCCCGCTCCGCCCCCGGACGTTCCGGATCGGGCTGGACGCGGCGTTCTGATCAGCGGCGCTGCGGCGCCCGACCGAACAGCGCCAGCGGCACGGCTGCGGCCATGACGCGGTAACCCGCCGCGCTGGGGTGGAGATGATCGCCGCTGTCATAGGCGGGAAGCAGCCGCGCGGGCTGTGCCGGATCGGCGAGCGCCTTGTCGAAGTCGACCACGCCGTCGAACAGCCCCGAGGTGCGGATGAAGCGGTTGATCGCCTGACGGTCCGCTTCGGTCTCCGGGCCGGGATGATAATAGCCATTGCCCTGGAACGGCGTGATCGTCCCGACGATCAGGCGGATGCCATGTTCGTGCGCCCGCTCGGCAAGCTGGCGGTAGGCGAAGGTGATCTGCCGCACGATCGCCCGATGGGTGGCGGCATCGACGGGCTGCTCGCGGGTCAGGACGCCGAGGTCGTTGACCCCCTCCAGCAATAGCGCGTGGGTGACCCCCGGTCGCGCGACCACGTCGCGATCGAACCGCGTCATCAGGCTGGGGCCGAGGCCGTCCAGCAGGACGCGGTTGCCGCCGATCCCGGCATTGACCACCGAATAGCCGCGCGTTGCCGGAGCGGCGGCCAGGCGCTTCGCCAGTTCGTCGGGCCAGCGCGTGTTGCTGTCGTCGACGATGCCATAGCCGTCGGTGATCGAGTCGCCGATCGTCACGATCGTCGCGGTCTGCGCCGCATCGCGCACCTCGATATCGGACAGGCCCCACCATCCGCCGATCTTCTGCGCGTCGGGCAGGGCGGCGCGGTCGGTGGCATCGCCCGACACCAGGAAGGTGGTCGAACGCGCGCCCGAATGACCGGTCGGCGCGGTGAAGGCTTGCGGGAAATAGAGGCTGACCGCCACATCGCGACCACGCGCGACGGGCAGGGCGATGGGGTCCGAGAAGATCTCCGCGCCGGGCGGGACGACCGCGTCGCGCTCGCCCGCGAACAGGACCGGCTGGAGCGCGGTGACGGCGGATATTCCGGGCTGGGCCATGCCGATCGTGACGGCGCCAATGTTCAGCGGCGTTTGGCCCGTCAGGTTGGACAGCCGCAGGCGAATGGTGGCGCCGTCGGCGGTGAGATGGACGATCTGTCGGATGGTCGCGGCGCCCGCCTTGGCGACCTTTTCCGCATTGGGCCCGTCGAGCCGCATCTGAGACGCGCCCCAGGCGGGTGTCCAGCGCGCCTCGCGCGACGGAGCCGCCGCCGCGAGCGACAGGCCGAGCGCGATCATCCCGGTAAGCCGGGCGGTCGCCCGGCATGTGGCGCGCGACATCGTCATGTCCTTCCTCTCCCTATCGTCTTCCGCGCTTGCGGCATCCGCGGATGGTAGCGATAACGAAGCCATTGGCCAACGACAAAGCCGGGGCCGTCCGAAAGGCCACCGGGATAAGGAGAGAGACGATGCGCCACCTGTTGCTGTCCGTCGCGCTGACGGCGCTGTTGCCGGGTGTCGCCTGGGCCGCGCCGGATTGCGCGGGACCGGTCGCGGCGTGCGAGCGGGCGATGGCGGGAAGCCTGGCACTGCTGGCGCCGGGGCGGACCACGACGGTCGTGATCGACGCTGGCGACGAGCCGGGGGTGGGGCGCGCCGCGCGCGACGTGGTTGCGGACCTGAAGGCGGTGAGCGGCGGCGAGGTCCGGCTCGGCGACCAGACGACCGGCGGGGCCAGCGTTATCGCCGGGACGCTGGGGCACAGCGAATTGATCGATCGGCTGGTCAGGGCGGGCAAGCTCGACGTGACGGGGCTTGCGGGTCAATGGGAGGGCTATGTCGAGCAGATTGTCGACAACCCCGTGCCGGGCGTCGATCGCGCGCTGGTCATCGCCGGGTCCGACCGGCGGGGCACGATCTTCGGGCTGTACGACCTCAGCGCGAAGGCGGGGGTCAGCCCCTGGACGTGGTGGGCGGACGTGCCGGTGCAGCGGCACCCGACGCTGTACCTGACGGCGGGGCGTGTCGCCGATCACCCGGTGGTCAAATATCGCGGCATCTTCATCAATGACGAGGAACCGGCCTTCGGTGGCTGGGCACGCGCCAAATTCGGCGGGGTGAACCACCTCGCTTACGAGAAGGTCTTCTCGCTGCTGTTGCGGTCAAAGGCCAATTTCATCTGGCCCGCCATGTGGGGCAAATCGCTATGGGAAGACGACCCGGCGTCCGCACCGCTGGCGCAGGAGATGGGGGTGTTGCTCGGCACGTCGCACCACGAACCGATGCAGCGTGCCCAGGCCGACTGGAAGCGCGAGGGGCGCGGGCCATGGGACTATACGAAGAACGCCGAGGTGCTGCGTGCCTTCTGGCGCAAGGGGATCGAACGGCGCGGCAAGGCCGAGGATCCGGTGACGATCGGCATGCGCGGCGACGGCGACGAGCCGATGACCGAGGGCACCGCGACCGACCTGCTCGAGCGCATCGTCCGCGACCAGCGCGGTATCATCGCCGACGTGACCCGGCGCCCCGCCGCCGAGACGCCGCAAGTCTGGGCGCTCTACAAGGAAGTGCAGGACTATTACGACAAGGGGATGCGCGTTCCCGACGACGTGACCCTGTTGTTCGCCGACGACAATTGGGGCAATATTCGCCGCCTGCCCCCGCTGGGCGAGCATCGCGCGGGCGGGGCGGGGGTCTATTACCATTTCGACTATGTCGGCGGCCCGCGCAACTACAAGTGGCTGGATACGAACGCGATTCCCCGTGTCTGGCAACAGATGCGCATGGCCGACCAGTTCGGCGCGGACCGGCTGTGGATCGTCAATGTCGGCGACCTGAAGCCGATGGAATATCCGATCAGCTTCTTCCTCGACATGGCGTGGAACCCGGCGCGGATGGATCTGGCCGCGATGCAGGCCTATCCCGCGCGCTGGGCGACGCGGCAGTTCGGTCCGGCGCACGGTGCGGAGATCGGCGCGCTCTTGACCCGCTATGGCCACCTCGCCAGCCGACGCAAGCCCGAGCTGATCGATGCCACAACCTATGACCTGAAAGGCGGGGAATGGGCGCGGGTGCTGGGCGAATGGAATGCGCTCGACGCGGCGGCGCGGCGTGTGGGCGGACGGCTGCCCGCGAACCAGCGCGACGCCTATTACGAACTCGTGCTTCACCGGGTGGAGGCGATGACCAACCTGCATCGTCTGTATCAGGCGGTCGCCGCCAATCGTGCCGCCGCCCAGGCCGGGGATGGCGCGGCGGCCGGGCGCTTCGCCGCTGCCGCGCGGGGATTCTTTGCCGAGGATGCACGGATTCGCCGCCGCTACGAAGTGGAGACGGCGAACGGCAAGTGGACGAGCATGATGGCGCAGACGCATATCGGCTATACCGGCTGGCAGCAGCCCGGCAGCGATGTCATGCCCGCGCTGGCGAGCGTCGCGAAGTCGCTGCCATTGCCACCGTCGACCCCCGCGCCCCGGCTGCGGCTGGCGGCGGATGCGGGGCGCGCGGTCGACGGGCGGGGCATCCGGTGGCAGCGTGTGGACGGCTTCACGGCGGATGGGGCGGCGATGGTCGCCAACCCTTCGTCCGCACCGGTGATCGCACGGCCGGGCGGGGACAGTCCGCATATCGACTATAGCGTGAAATGGGATCGCGGCGGTCCGGCGACGCTGGGCGTGGTGGCGGCCCCCGGTCTCGACGTGCGCGGCGGCGGGAAGCACCGTATCGCGGTGTCGGTCGACGGCGCCGCGCCGGTGACGCTGAACCTGATGGCGGGGGAGACCGAGGCGAAGTGGGACCGCGCGGTGATCGAGAACCATCGCACTGCCACGACGCGATTGCCATCGCTTTCGCCCGGAACGCACCGGATCACGCTGTGGCTGGTCGATCCGGAGGTGGTCGTGGAGGGCCTTACGCTCGATTGAGGCTCGTTTCCTCGTCCTTCTGCGAGGGGCGGAGCAAGGGATATCAACTCCCGCGCAGCATCCGCATAGCGTGCGCGCGCAGGATGCCGCGATTCTCCGCGCTCGTCGCCAACACGCCGTGCCGATCCTCGGGCAGATGCGCGAGGGGGTGGCCGTCGGGGCGGAAGACATAGTGATCGAACCACGCGCGCCAGGCCGCGCGTTCCGCCTCGGGCCGGTCGGCGATCGCGCTCATCGCGAGCAGCAGCGTGGCGAAGGGCTGATCCGCTCCGACCGGAAAGGCATCCCACCAGTAATTGACGAGGATGTTGAGCGCGCCGCTCGCCTCGACCCGGTGCCACCAGAGCTTGGGCATGTAGAGCGCGTCGCCCGCCGCCAGTTCGATCTCGATCGCGCGGTCGCGCGCCCGTTCGAACCGGGGAAAGTTCGGGTCGTCCGGTTCGGCTTCGGCCGCAAGCGCCACCGGTTGCCCCGCCATGTTGTGGTCGATCGGTCCGACATACAGATCGCCGATCGCATCGGGCGGATAGAGGGTGAAACGACGCCGCCCCGCCACCACGCAGGCGAGATTGTCCATCATGTCATAGTGGCAGGCGACGGTCGACGCATGGCCGATCCAGATGCGCGGCGCCGCGCCCGGCGGGGCGAAGGCCAGCGGCAGTTCCTCCGCCAGTCCGGGCAGGACGAGCGGTATCGGGAGCGAGCCGATATAGAGCGTCTCATCCCCAGGCCGATCATCGACGATCCGCGCGACAGCCTGTGTCAACCGCATCGTCTCCCGGCGGAAATTGAAGCCCGACAGATCGTCGCTATAGGTGTAGCGGCCGGCGATCGCGGCATCGCCCACGAACGCCTCGACCACGCGCCCCGCATCGAATCGCGCGAGATATTCGCCGAGCGCCGACCCGCCCGCCGCGGCCACCCGCGCCAGCGGCCAGTCGCGAACCGCGCCCCTCAGCACGACCGGACGACAGGGGTCGACGACCAGGCGTCGGAACGCCTCCGGGCCATCGATCCGCGCGGCGTCGATCTCGACCGCCGCCCGGCTCACCGCGTCAGCCCGCTCAACCGGTCGTTGCGGCGACGCGCGAGGAAGGGGATATGCCGCACCGACCCGGTCAGCGCGTAGAGGAGCTGCATGTCCCCGGATCGGAACAGCGCCAGAACCGCGTCGTCGGGCAAGGCGTGCAGCGCGTCGAGGCTGATCGTGTAAAGCGAATCGAGGCGCAGGCTTTCGCCATTGTCGAACTCGAAATTCAGGTCGATCGGTTCGACCAGCTGGAGCGCTTCCACCCGCCGGATGAAGGCCTCGGTTTCCGGGAGCCCGACATGCAGGCGGCGCAGCGCAGCCTGTACGCGGCGAAGCGCGGGCGCGGCGCCGCCGTCCGATTCGAACACCGGGTCTCCCCGTCCCGTCGCCAGCGCGGGATGATCGGGATCGATCGCGATATTCTCGCCCGAGACGTAGAAGGCCTGCCGCTCCAGATCAGATGGGCGATAGCCCGCCAGCGAACCGTCCGCCGCCAGGCAGAGATTCTCGTCAGGCACCAGACCCATCAACGCACCCGGATACAGATCGCCCGTCTCCGGATGGCGGGCGAACAGGATCGGGTAATGGAGCGCGGCCGACAGGAATTCGTCGACGACGAGTTGCACGAAGTGACGGCTCGCATCGGGCGTGGTCGAGACGCGCAGCGTTCCGTGACGCGCACTGTCGAGCAATTCCATTTCGGCCATGGCGATTCGGTCCTTCTACATCCCCTCCGGCCACGACGAGTAGCGCGTCCCGGTGACGGGGCCCCGGTTTGTCCGTCTCCCGGAGCCCTGCGTCAAGCCGCGGACTATCGACTTCCGAACGCTCTGACAAATGACTTGTCTCATTTCCATTATAACGCTAACATCCGGCTATCGAATGTGCGGTACGGCAGGGACAATGCCGATCGGACAGGGACATAAGACCTAAGGAGAGGGGAAGATGGTGTCTCGCACTAGCTTTGTCGGCGCGCTCGTTTCGCGTCGTGGCCTGATGACCGGCGTATCGCCGCTCATGGCCCTGGCGCTGATCGCGCCGGGTACGGCCTTTGCCCAGACGGCGGCGCCGGGTGCCGTCCGGCCGGATACCCCGGTCCAGGCCAACACCACCACCGCCCAGGATGCCGGAACGCCGCAGGATCAGGCGACCGCCCCCAGCGCGCAGAACAATGCGCCGTCCCCCTCGGGCGAGGCCAGCGAGGGCGACATCATCGTCACCGGCCTGCGCAGCTCGCTCCAGCGCAACCTCGACATCAAGCGGACCGCGACCGGCGTCGTCGACGCGATTTCCGCCGAAGACATTGGCAAGTTTCCCGATTCCAACGTGGCGGCGTCGTTGCAGCGGCTGCCCGGCGTGTCGATCCAGCGCTCCGGCGCGCGTGGTGAGCCGACCGGCATCACCGTTCGCGGCTTTGGCGGCGACTTCAACACGACGCTATATGACGGTCGCCGCATCTCGACCGCGACCGGCGGCCGCCAGATCGACTTCAGCACCGTCGGCTCGGACTTCATCGGTCAGCTCAGCGTCCTGAAGACCCCCGACGTGACGCTGGCATCGAGCTCGATCGGCGCGACGATCGATATCCAGTTCCCCAAGCCCTTCGACCATCCCGGCTTCCGCGTCGCCACCAGTGCGTCGGGCTCGCTGCAGGACCGCGCGGGCAAGGTCGTCCCGACGCTCGGCGCGCTGGTCAGCGATACCTTCGCCAACGACACGCTGGGTATCCTGTCGAGCTTTATCTATACCCGCCGTGATACCGATACCAACCGCGTCTACGTGTCGGGTTGGCCGGGCGGCAACTTCGCGCCGTGCCAGTTGACCGGCAGCACCGCCGCGACCTGCGCTCCGACGACCAATACGAACGCGGATCCCAGCCAGCAGCGCACCCTGACCGGCTGGTTCCCGCAGCAATATGGCGCCGAGCAGCAGAGGACCACCGACGAACGCGTCGACGGCCGCGTCGCGCTGCAATGGCATCCGTCCAACAACCTGATGGTCACGCTGGACAACAACTTCTCGCGCCAGACGATTTCGACCGACATCTACGGCTTCGGCGTGTGGTTCAGCCAGGATTCGCTGCGCAACGTCAAGCAGGACGCCAATGGTACGGCGGTCAGCTTTACCCAGGCGGGGTCGCCGACCGACTTCACCTCGGCGATGAACAAGCAGATCCTGCAGACCAACCAGACCGGCCTGAACGTCAAGTGGGACGTCACCGAAAAGCTGACGGTCGAGGCGGATGGCGCCTATTCGAAGAGCTGGCTGAATCCGGGCGGCACGATCGGCAGCAGCAACGGCGACATCGGCTATGGCGGCGCGCTGGGCACCAATCTGGGCTTCAACGTCACCGCAGACAGCAACAAGGCGTTCCCGACGATCAGCAACTTCGGTCCCGCCGGTAACGGCGCGGCCTGGGCCGATCCGTCGGTCATCGGTTCGCACGTCACCGTGGTCCAGACCCAGAAGAACACCGACGAGCTGAAGCAATTCCGCGGCGTCGTCACCTGGAAGGAGGATGGCATCACCCTGAAGGCGGGCGGCCAGTATACCGACGATACCTTCAACCTGCTGAACCGCAGCACCTTCACCAACAATTTCTGGCAGGCCTATGCCGGTTATGGCGGCCCCTCGGGCCAGGGTTCGGGCGTATCGCCGCTGCCGTCGAGCCTGTATCAGGGGTCGATCAGCCTCAACAACTTCATCCCCGGTTTCCAGGGCAGCCTGCCGCCCTCGGTCCTGATCTACAGCCCGGCCGCCTATCAGGCCTATCTGACCAGCTTGGGCAATCCGCAGGCGCAGAACGTCCCCGGCTTCAACTATAATGGTGGCGTCAACGGCTTCACCGGCCAGTTCACCGAGGCGGTCGATCCGGGCAGCATCCTGTCGGTCAACGAAAAGACGCTGTCGCTGTTCTTCAGCGGCGCGATGGAAGGGCAGATCGGCAACATGCCGCTCCATGCCGCCTTCGGCGTGCGCACGGAGAATACGCGCCTGCTGTCGATCGGCCAGGGCCGCGCGCCCACGGTCATCACCCGCAGCGCCGCCGATCCGACGCTGCTGTCGATCGCCTTCACCGACGTTCAGCCGATCGCGAACCGCAGCAGCTACACCTATGTGCTGCCGTCGGTCGACCTGCGACTGGAAGTGACCGACAATCTGCAGCTTCGCTTCGACGCGTCGCGCACACTGACCCGGCCGGGTCTCAACCTGCTCAACCCCGTCGTCGGCATCGGCAACGGCCAGCGCGTCGGTGCGCTGTCGGGCAGCGGCGGCAACCCCAACCTGAAGCCCTATCTCGCGTCCAACTTCGACGTGGCGGCGGAATGGTATTACCAGCGCAACTCGTATCTGGCGGTCGACTTCTTCCTGAAGAACGTCAGCAACTTCATCGTCGGCGGCGTGACCAACCAGACGGTCGGCGGCGTGATCGATCCGACCACGGGCAACCCGGCGGTCTTCGCCATCACGGCGCAGGTCAACGGTCCCGACGCCACGGTGCGCGGCGTGGAAATCGCGTGGCAGCAGGTGTTCGGCGACAGCGGCTTCGGCTTCCAGGCCAACGGCACCTTCGTCAACACCAACAAGCCCTATGACCCGAAGATCGTCGGCCAGAGCGGCTTCGCGGTGACCGGCCTTGCGAACTCGGCGAACTTCGTCGGCTTCTATGACAAGAACGGCTTCCAGTTCCGCACCGCGCTCAACTGGCGTGACGAATATCTGGCGGGCTTCGGCCAGAACCAGAATACCGGTTCCTATGGCGCGGAGCCGACCTTCGTGAACCAGAGCTTCCAGATCGATCTGACCAGCAGCTACGACGTCACGAAGAACTTCTCGATCTTCGGCGAAGCGTTGAACATCAACAAGAACAAGCAGAGCACGCATGGCCGGTTCAAGAACCAGCTGCTCGACGTGTTCGATTACGGTCGGCGCTTTACCCTCGGCGCCCGCTATCGCTTCTGACGATAGCCACTGGTGGGGATGTCGGGCTTCGGCTTGACATCCCCGCCGTTTCTTGGACCTTCCGATACCATGGTTCAGCCCGTTCAGAATATCGTGATCGTCGGCGGCGGCACCGCTGGCTGGTTGACCGCGGGCGTCATCGCCGCGCGGCATCAGGGGCGGCGACCGCATGGCTTCACCGTCACGCTGGTCGAGTCCCCCAATGTCCCGATCATCGGCGTGGGCGAGGGGACCTGGCCGACGCTGCGCACGACGCTGCGCAAGATGGGCGTGTCGGAAACCGAATTCTTCCGCCAGTGCGACGCGTCGTTCAAACAGGGCGCGCGGTTCAATCGCTGGACCACCGGCGCGGCCGATGACGGCTATTACCATCCCCTGATGCTGCCGCAGAGCTTTGGGCAGGTGAACCTGGCGCCGCACTGGCTGGCGGCTGAGGGAGAAGCCAGTTTCTGCGATGCGGTCACGCCGCAGGGCCGGATCTGCGACGCAGGGCTTGCGCCCAAGACGATCGCGACGCCCGAATATGAGGCGCTGGCGAACTATGCCTATCATCTTGACGCGGGCAAGTTTGCCGACTTTCTTCGCCGCCATTGCACGGAGCAGCTCGGCGTCCGGCACATCCTCGCCGATGTCGAAGAGGTGCTGCTCACCGAGAACGGCGACATTCGCGCGGTCAGGACCGCGCAGGCGGGTGAGGTGGCGGGCGACCTGTTCGTCGACTGCACCGGCTTCCGCTCTCTGTTGCTGGGCGAGGCGATGGGGGTGTCGTTCAAGCCGCTGAACGACGTGCTGTTCTGCGACACGGCACTGGCCATCCAGGTGCCCTATGACGACCCCGATGCGCCGATCGCCTCACACACCATTTCGACCGCGCAGTCGTCGGGCTGGATCTGGGATATCGGCCTGCCGACGCGGCGCGGTGTCGGCCATGTCTTCTCCAGCAGCCATATCGGACGTGACGAGGCCGAGCGGGAACTTCGCGCCTATCTGGGCGACGCGGGCCGGGACCTGCCTGTCCGCGAGTTGAAGATCCGCGCCGGGCATCGGACGCGCTTCTGGGAACGCAACTGCGTCGCGGTCGGGCTGGCGGCGGGGTTCCTCGAGCCGCTCGAGGCGTCGGCCATCGTGCTGATCGAGCTGTCGGCCAAGCTGATCGCCGAGCAGATGCCCGCCTGTCGCGAGGTGATGGACACGGTCGCACGGCGGTTCAACGACACCACCCTTTATCGCTGGGGCCGGATCGTGGATTTCCTGAAGCTGCATTATTCGCTGACCCAGCGGACCGATACCGACTTCTGGCGCGACAATTGCCGTCCCGCGACGATGCCCGACCGGCTGCAGGAATTGATGACCCTGTGGCGTTTCCAGGCGCCGTGGATGCATGACGAGTTCGATCGGGTGGAGGAGGTCTTCCCCTCGGCCAGCTATCAATATGTCCTCTACGGCATGGGCCAGCGGACGGAGGTTACGCCGGGCAGCCTGGTCGCCGAAAGGATCGCGGCGGAGCGGGCGCGGCGGGAGAACGACGTGCAGACCGGGCGGCTGCTCGCCGGACTGCCGCGTCACCGTGACCTGATCCGCAAGATCGTCGAGCGGGGCTTGCCGACGATTTGAGGCGCGTTGGGGGCGTGGCCCCCGCTCAGCGCCCCGTCAGCGTGAAGCTGTCCACATCCATCCACCCGCCCCTGGCCCCCGGATTGTAGCAGAACAGAGCGAATTGCTGGCCCTGGAATGTCCCCGTCCGCCAGTCGAAGGCCAGCGGGAAATCCCCGCCCAGCGTCCGCCAGTCGCGGCCGTCCACGCTATAGGCCACGCTCGCCCTGTCGGTCCGAAAATCCATATCGGTACGCAGGAACAGGCGGTTGCCGCCAACCGGCTGCGCGTCGACGCGGATGTCGGTCTTCTGCGTGGTGCCCTTGTCCGCGGCGACGTCCTCGATCATCCGCATGGTCAGCGTCAGCCGCCCGTCGCGTCCACGGCCGACCGCGATGTGGCCGCTATACTTGCCGAACGTGCCGAAGCCGCACTGGTCACCCGCGACGATGTGCGAGGCGTCCAGCGCAACCACGCCGCGACCGAACGGGCCTTGCCCCTTCTGCAACAGCGTATTGCGCGCGCTCCATAGTGCCGGGGCCTGGGTAGCGCGGAGGCGGAGATAGCCCGGTCGCTGGGTCAGCGACCAGTGATCGGGCAGCGGGTTGTGGTTCCATTGCCATTGCAGCCCCAGCGCGGGCCTGGCGAAATCGTCGGAGGCGGGGAGGATGGCGACAGTCTGCCCCCCGATCGGCTTGGGCGCGGTGGCGGGCACGCGGCCGGGCGCGTCGGGCGTGCCCCAGACCGGCCAGCCGTCCTTCCAGAAGACCGGGCTGATATTGGTCATCCGCCCGATCGCGCCCGCATCGGTCATCACGAAGCCATAGTCGGTGCCGTCCGGCAGATCGACGATCGCGCCCTGATGGCCGCCGGTCTTGTCGTCGATCTGGTCGCGTGTCTCCCACGGTCCGAACAGGCTCCGGGCGCGCGACACCGTCATGCCGAGCCGCCGAGGAATGGCATTGAACATGTAGTAATAGTCGCCCCGCCGGACGATCTTGGACCCCTCGGCCCCCTTGTTGAAATAGACGACGCGCTTGTCGGTGACGGTGCGCAGGTCGCGGCTGAGGCTGAGCAGCGTGGTCGTGCCGTCCGACCCGACCGAGGTCATGACATAGGCGCTGCCGTCCTTGTCGATGAACAGGCCGGGGTCGAACGCCGCCTCGCTGAGTCGGTTCATCGCCCATGGACCGCGAATGTCGCGCGACCGATAGATGCGCGTCTTCTCGCCCACCGGTGTGACCGCGATGTAGAAGACGCCGTCGTGATAGCGAAGGCTGGGCGCGAAGATGCCCTTGCGATAGGCGCCGCCATTCTTCAGGTCATATTCGGGCAGACCCTCCAGCCGGTCGATGACATGGCCGACGAAGCGCCAGTTGACCAGATCGCGCGAGGTCATGATGGTCAGGCCGGGCACGTTGGCGAAGGTCGTCGTGATGAAGTAGAAATCCTGCCCGACCCGGATGATGTCGGGATCGGGATAATCGGCATAGAGTGGCGGATTGGCATAGGTGCCGTCGCCGCGATCCGACTGCCACACCTGCGCTGCCGCCACCGCGGACACGCCGCCGAGCGCCATCGCGATGACGCCGAGCGATAGGGCGCGGCGCATCACTTCACCTCGTAGACATAGGGGCCGATCACCGTGCCGACGAAGCCGCCCGCGCGTTCGGTGCTGAGGAAGCGGACGTCGAGGCCGGTCTTCAGCGTCATCGTCTTGCCACCGGCCTGGTAATCGAACGCCATCTCGCCGCCCCTGGCGTGGATGGTCAGCGTGACCGGGCCCTTGGCGCTGAAGGGAGCCGAGGCGACCAGCGTCTCCGCCGCCGTCTCGTCGCGCGTGTTCTTGCCCTCGCGCTTAAACAGCGCGATGCGCGGCTGTCCGTCGATCCGGGTCAGGCCGAAGAACAGATAGGCGTAGTCGTTCTGCATCGCGACCAGACCGGCGCGGGCACCGTCCTTGCCAGGGGCGTAGCGCAGCGTGGTCGAGACATCGGCGATCGCATGTTGTTGCCGCCGACCGACAAAGCCCGGTACGCCGCGTCGGTCGCCGAGCGGATCGCCGCCCTTCAGCGTCAACGCGCCGTTCGCCACCGTGTAGAAGGGCGCCTTGGGCGTCCGGACGCCGATCCACTGCATCGCCAGCTTCGTGCCGTCGAATTCGTCCGTATAGCCGAAGTCGCCGCTGGTCGGCAGCTTTGGCGGGCGAGAGGCGGGCAGGTTGGGCCTGGCGTGCGTCCAGGGGACGGTCTTGCCCTTGTCCAGGATGATCGGCCAGCCGTCCTTCCACGTCACCGGCAGCAGGAACGTCTCGCGACCGATATTATAGTAATCCTCGGCATAGGGCCGCGTCGCCAGAAAGGTCGCCCACCAGTCGCCATTTTGCGTCTGGACCAGTTCGGCATGGCCCGCCGCGCTGATCGGATGGGGACGCCTGGGGTCGAGGTCGCGCTGGGTCAGGATCGGATTGCCCGCGAACGGGACATAGGGGCCACGCAGCGACTTCGACCGGAGTACGACCTGCGAATGGTTGACGCTGGTCCCGCCCTCGGCGGCGGTCAGATAGTACCAGCCATCCTTCTTGAAGATGTGTGGCCCCTCGATCCAGACGGGGTTCTTGGATGGGTCGACGCCGCCGTCGATCAGCTGCGTGCTCTCGCCGACCATCTTGCCCGCGCGCCAGTCATATTCCTGCACCCAGATGGCACGATGCCCGTCATAGCGCGGCGGCTCGGCGGGGGCGCGGTTGTTGACGATATAGGCACGATCACCCTCCCAATAGATGGACGGATCGATCCCCTCGAAGGGCAGCCAGATCGGATCCGACCAGGGCCCCGCCGGGTTCTTGGCGGTGATGACGAAGTTGCCCCGGCACTCCACGCAGGTGTTGACGATGTAGAAGGTGCCGTCGTGATAGGTAATGTCGGGCGCGAACACCGCCTCCGACACCGAGCGGCCGGTGAAATCGAGCTGGCTCGGCCGGTCGATGGCATTGCCGATCTGGGTCCAGTGGACGAGGTCGGTCGAGTGGAAGATCGGCAGCCCCGGATAATGGGCGAAGGACGAATTGACGAGGTAATAGTCCTTGCCGACCCGCGTCACCGACGGATCGGGATAATAGCCGGAAATGATCGGGTTCAGATATTCCCCCGCCTTGGGGCGAACCTGTTCGATCGAGCGACCATCATAGGTGAAGCGATCGAACGTCGCGGTCTGCGCCGAGGCGGCCCCCGCGACCGAGAGGGCGAGTGCGAGTGCGGGGGCGAGCGCGGGGGCGCGGGCGGTCAGGGAGCGGATCATGCGATACCTTTTCGGACGGGGGCGGCGCGGAGCGCGTCGGCGATCGCGGTACGCAGCGGCTTGGGCTGGAGCGCGTCGTCATAGGGGAGGGGACGCTGCGGCAGGCGATCGGCGCGCGGGGCGAAACCGTTGAGCCAGCTATGCTTGTCCCACAGGCCCCAGCACAGCAATTGGTCGAGCTGCGGATAGGCGAGCATCAGGTCGAGATAGCCTTTGGCGACCGCCGCCACCTGGCTGTCACGCTGGGCGATGTCCCTGGGCATCTCGCGGTCGTTGATGTCGAATTCGGTGATCAGCAGGCGATAGCCCATGCCGGTGACCTCATCGAGGAAGCGTTTCCATTCGGCGTGCTGGCTCTTCGAATGGCTGCCGTCATTGCCGAGATGGCTCTGGATGCCGAGCGCGTCGACGGGGACGTTCTCCTTGCGGAACCGCTCGAGCAGGCGAAGCACGCCGGTCCGGTGGGTCTCGTTGCCGCTCTCCCACGACATATAGTCGTTATAGGTGCGCTGCGCGTGCGGCGCATGTTCGCGGGCGGCCTCATAGGCGATCTTGAAGACGTCGAAGCCTAGCGACTGGTCGAACACCGTGCCGCGGACCTGCCCGGTCTTGGGGTCGATCGTCTCGTTGACCACGTCCCAGCTATAGATCTGGTCGCCGAAATGCCCCGCGACCCGCGCGATATAGGCGCGCAGCCATTTCTCGGCCCCGGTGCTCCGGACCGTTTCGGCGAGCGCGGGGGAGATGTATTTGTCGTAATTCCACAGCAGCGTATGGCCGCGCAGCTTCATCCGGTTGGTACGCGCGAAGGCGGCGATCCGGTCGGCTGGCGCGAAGTTCAGATGCTCGGGATCGTTGCCCAGAACATAGACCTTCATCTCGTTCTCGGGGACCAGCACGCTGCATTCGCGCGTGACGATCGCGGCATAGGCCGGGTCGTTGATCGGCGAGCCGCGACCCGCATTGATCGCGGTGCCGAACACTATGCCCTTCTGCGCCGCCAGATCGCGCAGCGGCGTATCGGGCCCCGCAGCCCAAACAGCCGAAGGGAGCGCTCCCATCACGAGGCCGCCCGCCAGTCCGGCCAGTTGCTGACGACGAGTCAGCATCGGCCCCATATGCTTGGGTTTCATCACCCTCTCCCTTGTCCTTTGCGCGGACAGTCGCATGGTCGCCGTGAAACGGCAAGGTCATGCGATCATGCCATAAATCGGGCTGTCGACGGATCAGTCGAGCAGGCGGGCATCGCCCCATACGACCGGCAGCGGCGCATCGGGAGCGCTATCGCTCCGGGCGACGAGTTCGATCAGCTTGCGGCCGCGCACATCCGCGTCGATCGTCGCGGGCGCGTCGTTCGGTGCCATGGGGCGCGAGCGGGTGATGAGCTTGCCGTCGCCATACACCTCGAACACCACGCGTCCGGTTCGTGCGGTGGCGGAGTCGTCGACACCGATCGTGGCGGCGAAGCGGGCCTGTCCGGGATTGCGCACCTCCAGTCGCGAATTGGCCAGGACGCCAAGCCCGGTGTCATAGCCCTTGCCCGCCATGCGCAGCGGGCGTCCGAACGGAGTTCGGTCCGCCTGCGCACCGCCCCAGCCGCCATATTGCGGGAAGTCGCCCGGTCCCTTGCTGCCGCCCCAGGGGCTGAGTTCGTGATGGATGGTCGGATCGCCTTCGGGCGTGCGGACGCCGTCCGCGGCGGGGTTCACGTCGCCCGGCGTCTCGGACAGATAATGGCCGCGCGTCAGCCGATGCGCGCCCGACACCCGGTAGATCAGCGTCTGATGCGGCGCGAGCGACAGCTTGGTCTCTCCCGAGAAGCTGCTCTTCTGCCCGGTCCACAGATCGGTCAGGGCGAGCGGGCGGTCGGCGCGCATCTTCAGGTGGTCGGCGGTCAGCACGGGGCTCACCGGCGCGGCGGTCCGGTTGAGGATCGCCACGGCCTTGTCGCCATTGGCCAGCGTCTTGACGAAGATTTGCACGTCGTCGGAAAGATAGGCGGAGGTCGCCTGATGCCCCGCCGGATCCTGGTTGAGCGCGATGATCGCCCGGTTGCCGAGCAGCGCGATCTGTTCGGCATTGGCCTTGCGCAGGTCGAAGCCGATGAGCAGAGGCGCGTTCATCATCGCCCATAGCGCGAAGTGCGAGCGGGCCTCAATCATATGGTTCGCATCGAAATCGCCCGACCCGACGAACAGCATGTCCGGGTCGTTCCAGCTATGCGGATGGGCGTAGAGCGCGCGGTTCGCGCTGGTGTCGAAATTGGTGAGCATACGCGACCAATGCGCGGTGATGTCGTCGCTGGTGCGCGAGACGTTGCCGATCTGCTTGCCCCAGCTGCGGACGTCGGCCGAGCCCCACAGGCAGAGCGAGAAGATATAGTCGCCATCGGGGTTTTCCCGGCGAAGCGCGGTCGCAACCTGATCGTACAATGCCCGCACTGCCGGGATATCCGTCCGGGCGAGCGAGTTCATGTCGATCAAGGGGGCCAGTTCGCGGTAATCGCCCTTGCGGACGTGGTCGCTGTCCTTGCCCAGCCCGCGAATTCCGCAGCCGTCGACCTTGATATAGTCGAACCCCCATTCGCGGAAATACAGCGCGATATCCTGATCGATATGGCCGTAGAGCCCTACCTCGCGCTCGGCGATCGTTCCCTCGGGCTGGTTGGCGAAATTGGGGGTGTAGACCTGGCCGCAGCTATTCCGGCCGATGTCGGAATAGATGCCCGCCTTGAACCCCATGCCGTGGAGCCGGTCGGTCAGCGGGCGGAAGCTGGTCTGCTGGTTCGGCCCGGCGGCGGCGGATGGAAACTTGTCGGCCCGGATGACCAGGCGGCCATCGGGCTGGCGACGGCGAAGCCACCAGCCGTCATCGATGTTGATGTAGCGATAGCCCGCATCCCGCAGCCCCCGGTCGACGATGAGCTTGGCCGAGGCCATCAGCTTTTCCTCGTCGACATCGCTGTTGAACGCGTTCCAGCTGTTCCAGCCCATGGGTGGCAGGTTTGCCTGCCCCTGCTGGTTGGCGCTCCATCGGCCGGTCGGGGCGAGAGGGTCGGGGGCGGCGGTCTGCGACAGGGCGACCATGGGGGCGCCCAGTCCTATCAACGCCGCGCCGCTGGCCAACATCACTTTGATCGCACGTGGCATTCCGTCCCTCTCGATGCTTGTTTTCGGGTATCTTGTCCGACTAATCCGATGCTGTCCATGGCATGGGATCGATTGTTTTCGATCGCTCGCTGGACAGACCGCCGGTTCGTGATAACGGTAATAAAAACAGATATATTGGGAGTGGTTTGTCATGAAGGCATGGCGTGCAACGATGCTGTCCGCGCTCGCGCTGTCGACGGCTGGGGCGGCGGTGGCGCAAGCGCAGGTGGCTGCGCGCACGGTGCCATCGGACGCGGGCGATGACCGGGCCAATGGCCTGGCCACCGCACTCGTCGGGCGCATGACGATCGACGAAAAGCTGGCGCAACTGCTCAACACGGCACCAGCGATCCCGCGACTGGACGTACCGGCCTATAACTGGTGGACGGAGTCGCTCCACGGTGCGCTCGGACCGGTGCCGACCACCAATTTCCCCGAGCCGGTCGGGCTGGCCGCGACGTTCGACCCGACGCTGGTCGGACAGGCGGCGCAGGCGATCAGCAGCGAGGTGCGCGGGCTCCACGCGCTCGCCCGGCAGACCAGGCGGCTTGGCCGGATCGGCACGGGCCTCGACACCTGGTCGCCCAATATCAACATCTTCCGCGATCCGCGCTGGGGGCGGGGTCAGGAGACCTATGGCGAGGATCCATATCTGACCGCGCGGATGGGTGTCGCCTTCGTGCGCGGTATGCAGGGCACCGATCCGAACCGGATCGACGTCGTCGCGACGCCCAAACATTATGCGGTTCACAGCGGACCGGAATCGACGCGGCACGAGGCCAATGTCTATGTCTCGCGCCACGATCTCGTCGACACCTATCTGCCCGCCTTCCGCGCGGCGATCGTCGAGGGTGGGGCGGGTTCGATCATGTGCGCGTACAACCGGATCGACGGCCAACCGGCGTGCGGCAGCGACCTGTTGCTGAAGGACTATCTGCGCGGACGCTGGGGCTTTCGCGGCTACGTCGTCTCGGACTGCGACGCGGTGAAGGATATCGCCGCCCACCACCATTATGCCCCCGACGCCGCCACGGCGGTCGCCGCCGCGATGCGCGCGGGCGTCGATAACGAGTGCAACAATGCGACGCTGACCGACACCGACGGGCTGACCAATCCCTATCGCGACGCGCTGTCGCGCGGGCTGATCTCGGTCGCGGATATCGACCGGTCGCTGACGCGGCTGTTCGCGGCGCGCTATCGGACCGGCGACCTGCCGGGGCTGCGGCCGCTTTCGACCCAGACCAGTTCGCCCGCCGATATCGACACGCCCGCGCATCAGGCGCTGGCGCTCGAGGTGGCGGAGAAGAGCCTGGTGCTGCTCAAGAACAAGGGCGTGCTGCCGCTCAAGCCCAATGCCCGGATCGCGGTCATCGGCCCGCTGGGCGATGCGACGCGCGTGCTGCGTGGCAATTACTCGTCGTCGCTGTCGGGCCCGCAGGTGTCGGTGGTGGAGGGGCTGCGGCGGGCGATGCCGGGGGCGCAGATACGCTATGTTCCGTTCGCCGAGACCTATACCGATGGCGATCCGATCCCGACCAGCGCGCTCCAGACCGAGGATGGCAAGCCGGGGCTGCTTGCCCGCTATTACAATGTCGTCGGCCGCATCCCCGAGCGCTTCGCGCCCGGCGCGCTCGGCGAATGGCTGAAGACCGCCAAATTCGAGGATCGACCGGTCGTCACCCGCGTCGAGGCCAATGCCGCCTCGCGCAGCCTGGACCTGTCGTCGGTGAAGGACGTTCACCGTGCCGTATGGACCGGCTTTCTCGTCGCACCGGAGAGCGGCCGCTATCGGCTCGGCATATCGGGGTTCAACGGCGCGATGACCTTTGACGGGCAACCCTTTGTCGACCTGACCAAGGCGTCGTGGAACAGCCTGCCGACGATGCGCACGGTGACCCTGGAAAAGGGGCGCCGCTACCCGATCAGCGTCTCCACCGAGGCGCGGATCCTGACCGGCATCAATCTGGTGTGGAAGCGGGTCTCCGACGATCCCGCGGGCGAGCTTCGCGCCGCCGCCGGGGCGAGCGATGCGCTCGTCGCGGTGGTCGGCCTGACCTCCGATCTGGAGGCGGAGGAAGCGCCGATCTCGGTGCCGGGGTTCAAGGGCGGCGACAAGACGACGCTCGACCTTCCGGCCGACCAGCAGGCGCTTCTGGCGCAGGCCAAGGCGACCGGTCGTCCGCTGGTCGTCGTGCTGATGAACGGCAGCCCGGTCAGTCTCGCCTGGGCCAAGGCGAACGCCGATGCGATCGTCGAGGCCTGGTATCCCGGCCAGGCTGGCGGACTGGCGGTCGGGCATGTCCTGTCGGGGCGGACCAATCCGGCGGGGCGCCTGCCGCTGACCTTCTATCGCTCGGTCGAGGATCTGCCGCCCTTTGGCGACTATGCGATGACGGGGCGGACCTATCGCTATTTCGCGGGGACGCCGGTCTATCCGTTCGGCTACGGGCTGAGCTACACCAGCTTCGCCTATGCGCCGCTATCGGTCCGGCCCGGCGCGGACGGTGGCATGACGGTCACGACCGAGGTTCGCAACACCGGCCGCCGCGAGGGGGACGAGGTGGCCCAGCTCTATCTGAACTTCCCCAAGGTGCCAGGCACGCCGCGTGTCGCCCTGCGCGGGTTCCAGCGGGTGCATCTGGCGCCGGGCGAGCGGCGCGCGCTGACCTTCGCCCTGACCCCCCGCGACCTTAGCGCGGTGGATGCCGATGGCACGCGCATGGTCATGAAGGGCGATTACCGCGCCTCGATCGGCTCGGGCCAGCCCGACACCGGCGTGCCGGTGCGGAGTGCGGCATTCCGGATAGATCAGGCTCAAGGCATCGCGGATTGATCCTCCCCGGCACGGGGAGGGGGCAGCGACGCTGGTGGAGGGGGGCGGAAAGGACGTCGCCGGTGGAGAGCCCCCTCCGTCAGCGCTTCGCGCTGCCACGTCCCCGTGCCGGGGAGGATCGACCCTATCTCGTCGCCAGCGCCCGGCCGAAGAACGGCAGCACCTGCTCCTGAAAGCGGACGCCGATCCGGTTGACGTGGTCGCCGTCATAGATTTCGAACCGGTGCGCGATGCCATAGCGTTCCATCGCCTCGTGCAGTGCCTGCGCATCGGCCTTCAACCCGTCCTGCGACCCGACGTCGAGCGCGATCGCACGGTAGCTGCGTAGCGGCGCGATATACTGGTCGACAAAGGCGAGCGGTGTGTTGGCCAGCCATTTGGCGGTGACATCGTCGCGAAGCTTCCCGTCCTTGACCGGCAGGTCGAGATAGAGCGGCGGGTTCTTCGGATTGGGCGACCAGGCGGCGGACGCGGCGAGCATCGCGCGCTGGCCCCAGTTGAGCTTCTCCGACTCCTTCGGCGATGCCAGGCTGGTCAGCAACGTCTCGTCGGTGGCCTCGGGCCGTGCCATCATTCGGGGCGACAGGCAGCAGGGGCTCATCATGTAGATGGCGCCGTACATGTCGGCATGTTTCATCCCGATGCGCGCGGTGCCGTAGCCACCCATCGAATGCCCCGCGAGCCCGCGGCTCTCCCGCCGGGCGATGGTGCGATAGCGCGCGTCGATCGCCGCGATCAGGTCATGGCTGATGAACCGCTCGAAATCGCCGACCGTCTGCGACGAGGAATACATGGATCCGTTGTGCATCGTCTTGCTGTCGGGGAACACGAGGATCATGTCCGGCACCCCGCGCGCGAACGCACCCTCGATCGACGCGGGGACATGGATCTCCCGCGTCCACTGGTCGGCGCCGATCGAATAGCCGTGGAGCGCATAGACGACCGGATAGCGGCGGGTCTTGTTGCGGGCATAGTCGGGCGGCAGGACGACGATCACGTCGCGGTCTGCGCTGTTGCCCTCGAGGTTGCCCTCGATCGCGGCCGAATGCACCTTGATCCGCTCGACGGTGACCGGTCTGGCTCCTGCGACGGTGGCGGGTGCCTGCGTCGTCATCTGCGCGGGGAGGGCGGCGAACGGGGTGGCCGCCAATGCCATGGCGAGCAGCGTGGGGGCGTAGGGAAGGCGGCGGGCCATGCGGTTCATCCTCTGTCCTGAATTCGCGCCGACGGTCATGCGTCGGTCGTCATGCTTGTCGGGATACGCCATGTCCCGCGATGATACGGGCGAGACCGGATATCGTTACCAACTATGCGGGTCCGGCTATGTCAAGCGGGGTGGCGAGGCCTCGCCCGACCTTCGACAAGCCGCGAGGCGAAAACGATGAACCACCCTTGCGTCCGCGTCGCTGATAGCGCTATCGTGCGTTCAAAGCCCTGAATAGGGCGCGAATGGGAGAGAGAAAGCGATGAAGCGCTTGATGATGGCCAGCCTGGTGCTGGGGCTTGGCACGGCGGCCTGCGGATCGTCGCAGAATGCGGATAACGCGGCACAGGCGAACACTGCCACCGCCGCCAACGACACCAATCCGACCGCCCCCGACGGCCGTCATTATCTGTCGCAGCCGCTGGTCCGCGACATCTTCACCGCCGATCCCTCCGCGCATGTCTGGGGCGACGGCAAGATGTATATCTACCCCAGCCACGACGTGCCGACCGACACGCCCAACGACGATCTCGGCAACCAGTATGCGATGCACGATTACCGCGTCCTGCGCATGGACGAGCCGGGCGGTCCGGTCACGATCGGGCCTGTCGCGCTCGACGTGAAGGATGTGCCCTGGGCGTCGCAGCAGATGTGGGCGCCCGACGCGGCGTTCAAGGACGGCACCTATTATCTGTATTTCCCGGCGCGCGATAAGACCAAGGATCGCAACGGGCTGGGCGCGTTCCGTATCGGTGTGGCGACCTCGAAGAACCCGATGGGTCCGTTCAAGGCGGAGCCCGAGGCGATCCCCGGCAGCTTCTCGATGGACCCCGCCGTGTTCCAGGATGCGGACGGTACGGCCTATATGTATTTCGGCGGCATCTGGGGCGGGCAGCTTCAGCGCTGGAAGAACGGGAAATATGATCCCAACGGCAGCGACACCGATCTGAAGCAGGACGATCAGCCCGCCATCTCGGGCAAGATCGCCAAGATGAACCCCGACATGAAGACCTTCGCGGAAACCCCGCGCGACGTCGTGATCCTCGACGAAAAGGGCAAGCCGGTACTCGGCGGCGACCACGACCGCCGCTTCTTCGAAGCCTCCTGGGTCTTCAAGCGTGACGGCAAATATTATTACACCTATTCGACCGGTGACACGCATTTCCTGAATTATGCGATCGGCACGAGCCCTTATGGTCCCTTCACCTATAAGGGGCATATCCTGAAACCGGTGCAGGGCTGGACCACCCATCACTCGATCGTCGAGTGGAAGGGCAAGTGGTGGCTCTTCTATGCCGACACCCAGATGTCGGACAAGAATCACCTCCGCAACGTCAAGATGACCGAACTGAAGTTCAATCCGGACGGGACCATCCCGACCATCGACCCGTTCGTGAAGTAAGGGCCGCGCATGTTCCTGGGCATCGATATCGGTACGTCGGGCGTGAAGGCCGTCGTGCTGGACGAACATGGCGCGGTCGTAGGGCAGGGGACGGCGGCATTGACCGTGCAGCGTCCCCAGCCGCTATGGTCGGAGCAGGATCCGGAGGCCTGGTGGCAGGCGACCACGGCGGCGGTCCGCGCCATCGACCCGGCGGTCCGCCGGGCGGTGCGCGGCATCGGCCTGGCCGGGCAGATGCACGGCGCCACCCTGCTGGGCGCGGACGATCAGCCGCTTCGCCCCGGCATCCTGTGGAATGACGGACGCAGCCATGCCGAGTGCGCCGAACTGGAGGCCAAGGCCCCCGCGCTCCACCGTATCGCGGGCAACCTCGCCATGCCGGGCTTCACCGCGCCCAAGTTGCTGTGGGTCGCGCACCATGAGCCAGAAACGTTTTCGGCGATCCGCACCGTCCTGCTGCCCAAGGATTATGTCCGGCTGCGGATGACGGGGGAGAAGGCGTCGGACGTGTCGGACGCGGCGGGGACGCTGTGGCTCGACGTGGCGGCGCGCGAATGGAGCGACGAGATTCTCGCCGCCACCGGTCTGACCCGCGATCAGATGCCCAAGGCGGTCGAGGGGACGGCGCAGACCGGTCGCCTCCGCGCCGAGGTGGCGGAGGCCTGGGGCATCGACCAGGTGCCGGTGGCGGGCGGCGGCGGCGACAATGCCGCCGGGGCCGCGGGCGTCGGCGTGGTCAAGGACGGCGACGCGCTGCTGTCGCTCGGCACGTCGGGCGTCATCTTCGCCGCGACGAAGGCGTTCCGCCCCAATCCGGCGGGCGCGGTTCACGCCTTTTGCCACTGCCTGCCGAATGTCTGGCACCAGATGTCGGTCCATCTCTCGGCGGCGGCATGCATCGACTGGGTGGCGCGACTGACGGGGACGCCCGGCGCCGCCGAACTCTTCGCGCGTGCGGAGAGTGTCGGCCCGGCCAGCGGTCCCGAGATCTTCCTGCCCTATCTGTCGGGTGAGCGCACGCCGCACAACGATGCCGAGGTGCGGGGGGCTTTCCTGGGCCTCGACCACGACACGACGCCCGAGCGGCTGGCCCAGGCGGTGCTGGAGGGTGTCGCCTTCGCGCTCGCCGACGGTCTGTCGGTCCTGCGCGATGCGGGCACCGAGTTCACCCGGCTCTCGGTGATCGGTGGCGGCGCGCGGTCCTCCTATTGGGGGCAGACCCTCGCCGCCGCGCTTGGTGTCGAACTCGTCTATCTCAAGGGGGGCGAGGTCGGTCCGGCACTCGGCGCCGCGCGGCTTGCGCAACTGGCGGTCGACGGCGGTTCGCCGGAAGAGGTCTGCGCGCCGCCGCCCATCAGCCACAGCATCGCCCCCGACGCCGCGCTCGCCGAGCGCTTCGCCCCCAAGATCGCGCGTTTCCGCGACAGCTATTCCCGTATCACTCCGAGGAACCGTTAAATGGCTACCGACTTTTTCGCCGACATCCCGACGATCCGTTACGAAGGCCCCGACAGCGACAACGAACTGGCCTACCGGTTCTACGACAAGAACCGCGTCGTGCTGGGCAAGACGATGGAGGAGCATCTCCGCTTCGCCGCGTGCTTCTGGCACACCTTCTGCTGGCCGGGTTCGGACGTGTTCGGCGGCGGCACCTTCAACCGCCCCTGGCACGCGGGCGCGAACGACAGCGCCGCCGCCGCGCAGAAGCGCGAGGTCGCGTTCGACTTCTTCTCGAAGCTCGACGTGCCCTATTACTGCTTCCACGATGTCGACGTGATGGCCGATGCGCAGGGCGTTGCCGAGCATCGCCGCTATTTCGCCGAAGCCGTCGATCATCTGGAAAAGCTCCAGGCCTCGTCGGGCCGCAAGCTGCTCTGGGGCACCGCCAACCTGTTCAGCCACCCGCGCTTCGCGGCCGGTGGCGCGACGAATCCGGACCCGGAAGTCTATGCCTTCGGCGCGATGCAGGTCCGCGACGCGCTGGAAGCCACGCACCGTCTTGGCGGCGCCAACTATGTGCTGTGGGGCGGGCGTGAGGGCTACGAGACGCTGCTCAACACCAATATGAAGCGCGAGCTGGACAATCTCGGTCGCTTCCTGTCGCTGGTGGTCGAGCACAAGCACAAGATCGGCTTCCAGGGCACGATCCTGATCGAACCGAAGCCGCACGAGCCGACCAAGCACCAGTACGACTTCGACACCGCGACCGTGTACGGCTTCCTCAAGGCCTATGGCCTGGAGAACGAAGTGAAGGTCAATATCGAGGCGAACCACGCCACGCTCGCTGGCCACACCTTCGAGCATGAGATCGCGACGGCGGGTGCGCTCGGCATCTTCGGTTCGATCGACGCCAATCGCGGCGACCACCAGAATGGCTGGGATACCGACCAGTTCCCCAACTCGGTCGAGGAACTGACCCTCGCCGTGCTGGAGATCATCCGCGCGGGCGGCTTCACCACCGGCGGTTTCAACTTCGACGCCAAGGTCCGTCGTCAGTCGATGGATGCGGTCGATCTCTTCCATGGTCATGTCGGCGGGATCGACGTGGTGGCCAAGGGGCTGCTCAACGCCGCCGCGCTGATCGAGGACGGTCGCCTCGATGCGATCAAGTCCGAGCGCTATGCCGGTTGGGACGGCGCGTTCGGTCAGCAGGTCGGCGGCCTCGACCTCGCCGGGATCGCGGACCTGGCCGTGACCAATGCGATCGACCCGAAGCCCCGTTCGGGCCGTCAGGAGCGGATGGAGAATATCGTCAACCGCATCGTCAACGCGGCGAAGTAAGCGGTCCGTCCCGGCGACGGGGAAGGGGGCGTGTCCGGTATTCGGGCACGCCCCTTTCCGTTGGGAGGGATGTCCATGGCTTTCGACTTCGCCCGGGCTGAACGGGGCGGGGGTACAAAGACCATTTGACCAAACTCCGCTCAGCCTCAGCGAAGCCGAAGGTCGAGGACGATCCCCCCACCCAGCCCGCCGCGAACGGTCACACCACCCCGTTCGCCGCCAAATCCGCAAGCGCCGCATGGAAGCGCCCGATCGCGCTCCTATTGAATCCGGCGATGTTGATCCGCCCCGACCCGGCCATGTAGATGCCGTGCCGGTCGCGCAGCCATTCGACCTGGGTCGGCGACAGCGGCAGCGTGGCGAACATGCCCTTGCCATGCGCCACGGCGCCAAGATCAACCCCGCCGATCCGCCCGCCAGCCGCCAGCCCGGCGCGAAGACCCTCCAGCCGCTGGCGCATCGTCTCCAGCTCGTCGCGCCATTCCCGGGCAAGTCCCGCATCCTCGAGGATGATCCGGACGACCGCGGCGCCGTGATCCGGCGGCATCGACCAATTGGCGCGGGCGAGCGACAGCAGGTTGGACAGCACCACCGCGCCGGTATCCGCATCGGGCGAAAGCGCGAACAGCGCCCCGGTCCGTTCGCGATAGAGACCGAAATTCTTGTCGCAGGAATAGGCGAGCAGCGCCTCCGGAACCGCCGACAGGATGGTACGCGCGCCCGCCGCATCCTGGTAGAAGCCATCGCCCAGCCCCTGATAGGCGAGGTCGACCACCGGGGTCAGCCCATGCCCGGCGACGTAGCTGGCGATCGCCGCCCATCCCGCCGCGTCGGGATCGATCCCGATCGGATTGTGGCAGCATCCGTGCAGCAGCACCGCCTCACCCGCCGCCGCGCCGCCGAGACCGGCGAGGAAGCCGGCGAGATCGAAGACCTGGCTGGTCAGATCGTAGCAGGGGATCATCATCGGCTCGACGCCAGCCTGGCGGAAGAGCGGCGCGTGATTGGCCCAGCTCGGGCTGCCGATCCAGATGCGGGCGACGCCCGCACGCGCCAGCAGCTCGGCGGCGAGACGCAATGCGCCGGTGCCGCCCGGGGTCTGCAGCCCGACGACACGATCGGATGCGACCACGCCGTCCAGGATCAGCGATCCCAGCGCGCGGACGAAGCCGATATCACCTTCGGGGCCGAGATAGGACTTGCTCGGCTGTTCGGCGAGCAGGCGCGCTTCGGCGGCCTTGACCGCGGTCATCACGGGCGTGCGCCCGGCCTCGTCGCGAAACACCCCAACGCCCAGGTCAATCTTGTCGGGGCGGGGGTCGGCGGCATGTTGGCCGATGATCCGAAGCAGGGGATCGTCGGGCTGGCGGGTCAGATTGGCGAAACGCATGGGCAGGCCTTCAGAGGAGAAAGGCGCGCACCATAAGGCGTCGGCCGTCAAATGAAATGGACCGCAGCCCTTGGCAAATTCGAATCTGCATTTCGGGGGCGCGCGGCTGCCGCTCGGGAGCAGCGATGCGCGGCTGGCAAATGCAATGCATTTCGGCTCGGATCGCCCCGTTTTTTAAACCAACGCACGAAAAGTGCACGATGTTGATGTGTATTATGGAGCGCGTCCCATGGTTGTTCGTAGACCTTGTGGACGGAAAACTCCGGTGGCGCCCAACTCGCCCTGCCATGACCGTGATGGCACGCTGATCCTGGGTCCCCATCAACGGTTCGGCTCCGTCGAGCCCCCAATATTGTCAGTCCCGGTGACGTGTATCGCGTCGCCGTCCTTGCCACACGACCATGACGCGTCGGTGGCTTGTCGAGGATCGCCCGCGATGAACCCTTGCCGAAGCTACTCGCATATTCGGACGGACTGGAGCACGGGGTTCGATCCGGCTTCGGAAACTTCGTGCCCGGCACCCGGGCTGGCGGGGGCACTGCCATGATTACCGGCTTCGCGCGTCCCGTCGGTGGCAACTCGCCGCCCCCCTTTTGTCGCCTGGCCCGTTTGGCGACGCTCGACGCTGCGGCGGAAGCCGCGCTGGTCGAGGCGATATCGCGGACGCAGATCTATCGGCCCCGGCGGGACCTGACGGTCGAGGGGCGCGACATCGCCAGCCCGCAACTGATCCTGTCGGGCTGGGCCGCGCGCGTTCGCATCCTCCTCGACGGGCGGCGGCAATTTCTGAACTTCCTGCTGCCCGGCGATCTTGTGGGCCTGTACCATCATCACAGGCCGCTGGCGCCAGCGAGCATCATCACGCTGACCGAGATGACGACCTGCGTGCCGCCCGCCTGGGGAAAGAACGCGTCGCTCGATGAAGCCTATGCCGTCGCGGAAGCGCTGGACGAGGCATTCCTCCTGGCGCAGATCGCAAGGCTCGGCCGCATGAACGCGATGGAGCGGATCGGTGATCTGATGCTCGAGCTGCACGAACGGCTCTCGATGAGCGAACTGACCTATGGCAGCAGCTTCGACCTTCCGATCACGCAGGAGACGCTGGCGGATGCGCTGGGGCTGACCGCCGTCCACGTCAACCGGATGTTACAGGCCGCGAGGCGGGCCGGGGACCTGCTCTGGTCGTCCCGTTCGCTGACCATTCCCGATCCCAAAGCCCTCGCTCGCAAGGTCGGACGCGCTCCGATCCGGGTATCGGGACGGTAGATATCGCACCCGCCACGGATCCTGACGCGGATCATTGATATCTATCAAGATATTGGAAATACGTGATTAATTGAGGAACAACCAAGTTCGCGCCGCGCTGTTCTCGTCAAGGAACGAGGAGAATGGCTTATGCCGGACATCGCCGACAGACCCTATGACGACGCGCCCGTATCGACCGCGAAGGACAGCGCCGCCGCGGTAAGGGTCGAGACCAGCGAGACAATCGCGGAGCGGGGCGACAGCCTGGCCGCATGGGCGGTGACGATCAACCGCCCCGTCGCGGAGCTTTATGCCTGGTGGCGCGACTTCGGCAACCTTGCGACCGTCATGGAAAATGTCGAGCGCATCGACGTGCTCGACTCGACGCGCTCGCATTGGGTGGTCAAGGCGCCCGGCGGTGCGAGCGTCGAATGGGATGCGATCGTCACCGACGAGCAGGACGGATCGCTGATCGCCTGGGCGTCCGCCGAGGGCGCGGACGTCTCCAATGCGGGCCGCGTCACCTTCCGCGATGCAGGCGATCGCGGGACCGTCGTGTCCGCGACCATCCTCTATGATCCGCCCGCCGGGGTCATCGGCAAGCTTGTCGCCAAGCTGTTCCAGCGCGAACCCAATATCCAGGTCCGCCGCGACCTGTCGCGCTTCAAGCAGCTGATGGAAACCGGCGAGGTCGCGACCAACGCGATGAACGTGAAGCAGTTCGAGGAGCAGGGTGCATGAAGGCGCTGACCTGGCACGGCAAGCATGACGTCCGCATCGACAATGTCGACGATCCCGGCATCGTCAACCCGCGCGACGCGATCATCAAGGTGACGGCGACCGCGATCTGCGGCTCGGACCTGCACCTCTATGACGGCTATATCCCGACCATGCAGTCGGGCGATATCCTGGGCCATGAGTTCATGGGCGAGGTGGTCGAGACGGGCTCCGCCTCCACCCTGAAGAAGGGGCAGAAGGTGGTGGTCCCGTTCACCATCGCCTGCGGCTCCTGCTATCATTGCGGCAAACACCAATATTCGGGGTGCGAGAACGGCAATCCCGCCGACAATCAGGATATCGCGCGCGAACTATACGGCCAGCCCATGTCCGCGCTGTTCGGCTATAGCCATATGACCGGCGGCTATGCAGGCGGGCAGGCCGAATATGTCCGCGTTCCATTCAGCGATACCGGTCCGATCGTCATCCCCGATGGCGTAGAGGACGAGAAGGTGCTGTTCCTTTCCGACATCCTCCCTACTGGCTGGATGGCGGCGGAAAATGCGCAGATCGAGCCGGGCGATACCGTCGCGGTCTGGGGCTGTGGTCCGGTCGGGCTGTTCGCGGTCCAGTCGGCCTTTCTGATGGGGGCGGAGCGGGTCATCGCGATCGACCACTTCCCCCATCGCCTGGAGCTGGCGCGCAAGTTCGGCGCCGAGACGATCAACTACGAGCAGACCTCGACCTATGACGCGCTGATGATCATGACCGGCGGCATCGGTCCCGATGCGGTGATCGACTCGGTCGGGCTGGAGGCGCACGGGCTGTTCGTCGACAATGCGATCGACCAGATCAAGGCATCGACCTTCCTCGGCACCGATCGCATCCATGCCATCCGCCAGGCGATCATCGCCTGTCGCAAGGGCGGGCGGGTCTCGATGCCCGCCGTCTATGGCGGCTTCGTCGACAAGTTCCCGCTCGGCGCGGTGATGCAGAAGGGCCTGACGCTCAAGACCGGGCAGACTCATGTCCAGCATTACCTGCCGGGACTGCTCGATGCGATCATGGAGGGGAAGATCGATACGACCTTCCTGATTTCCCATCGCCTGCCGCTGGAACAGGCGCCCGAGGGCTATCGCATGTTCCATGACCAGCAGAATGAAGTGACCAAGATCGTGCTGAAGCCCGGTCAGATGGTCGCGAAGTGACGGAGGCAGACATGGCAGGAAAACTGGCGGTCGTGACCGGTGCCTCGAGCGGCATCGGTTATCATCTCGCGGCGTGCGCGGTCCGCGCCGGCTATGACGTCGTCATCGTCGCGGACGAGCCCGAAATCCGCACCGCCGCGAGCGATCTCGCGGCGCTGGGCGGACAGGTTGAGGCGGTCGAGGCCGATCTGTCGTCGCTGGAGGGTGTCGACCGGCTGCTGGCGACGGTCGACGGGCGGCGGATCGACGTGCTGTGCGCCAATGCCGGGAACAGCAAGGGCGGGCCCTTCCTCGACCAGCCGGTGGAGGTCTGGCGGCGTTCGGTCGATACCAATGTGACGGGAACGGTCTATCTGATCCAGCGCGTCCTGTCGGCGATGATCCGGCACGGTGGAGGCAAGGTACTGGTGACCGGTTCGATCGTCGGCTTCATCCCCGGCCCGTTCAACGCGATCTACAACGCGACCAAGGCGTTCATCGTCAACTTCACCGAGGCGCTGCGCAACGAGATCAAGGAGGAGAAGGGGGTGACCCTGACCACCCTGATGCCCGGCCCGACCGAAACCGAATTCTTCGCACGCGCCGACATGCTCGACACCAATGTCGGGCAAAGCAGGAAGGACGATCCCGCCGAAGTCGCGCGCAAGGGATGGGACGCGATGATGGCGGGCGAGGGGCATATCGTTCCCGGTCTGGCCAACAAGGCGCAGGTCGCCGGTTCCGGCGTGGTGCCGCAATCGGTGCTGGCCGAGGCGCATCGCAAGATCGCTGAACCGGGTTCCGCCGACCGCTGACGCGGTCGGCGACACGGCCGCGTCAATGCGCGATCTGCGTCACGCCCAGCATCAGGACGATCCCCGCGATCGTCGCCAGGCTGGTCCGGAAGCGCGGATCCAGCGACTGGCTGCGCGGCACCAGCTCGCACGCGCCGATATAGAGAAAAACGCCCGCGAACAGGGCCATGAGCGGTGCGAGCATGGCTGCCGGGATGGTGATGCCCATGCCGATCAACACGCCCAGCATCGGCGCCAGCCCGTTGAGGATCAACCACCGTCTCGCCGCCGTCTCCGACCGGGCGGCGAGGCTGAGGCTGACGGTATTCACCCCATCCGCCACGTCATGGGTCAGCACCGCCAGCGCGATCATCCAGCCCGCCGCCGTATCGATCTGAAAGGCCAGGCCGATGCCGAGCCCGTCCATCAGGCTGTGGAGACATAGCATCGCGGGGCCCAGGTCTCCCCGCCACGATGCCGCCGCGCGCGGGATCCGTGCGAGCAGCCGGTCGAGCAGCATATAGCCAGCCAGGCCGAGCGCGGTGAACGCCATCATCTCGCGCACCGCCCAGCGGTCGCCAGCCAGACCCAGCGCCTCGGGCACCAGATCGAAGAGCGCGACGCCGACGACGATCCCGGCGGTGACGCCCAGGACGGCGCCGATACGATGCCGCAGGCGAAGCGCGAGCATCCCGCCCGCCAGCGTCGCCGCCATCGCCGCCAGACCGAAGGCCAAGGGGATCAACGTCACCGCGCGACCCGCTGCTCGAGGAGATGGAGAAAGGGGAGCGGTCGCGGCATCGGCGGTCTTTGGACCAGCCGATGTGACGTTACAAGGTCACGCGTGAGGAATGGACGATGGCCCCGCCGTCCCGCGTCGGGTGAGGGGGACATGGGCCTAGCCCCTTGCGATAGCGTCGAGAACCTCGTCCGCGACCTCGCGGCGACAGATCAGCAGGTCGGGCAGCAGCGGATTTTCGCAATTATAGACCAGCGGCTGTCCGTCGATCCGCGAGGCGTGGAGCCCGGCCGCCAGTGCGACGGCGGCGGGGGCGCAATTGTCCCACTCATATTGCCCGCCGTCATGCAGATAGACGTCGGCACGCCCCTCCACGACGGCCATCGCCTTGGCACCCGCCGATCCCATCGGGATGAGGGTGGCGCCAAGCCGGTCGCCGACGCAACGCGCGATATCGGGCGCGCGGCTGCGGCTGACGACGACGCGCAGGCCGGTTGGGCAGGGGGGATGCTTGGGCGGCAGGTCGTCGGTCGCGAAGATCTGCGCCCGGTCGGGCACCGCGACCGCGCCCAGGGCGGGGCGACCATCGACGGCGAGGCCGATATGCACCGCCCACTCATCCGATCCGCTGGCATATTCGCGCGTGCCGTCGAGCGGATCGACGATCCACACCCGCCGCGCGGCGCAGCGGGCGCGATCGTCGACCGACTCCTCGGACAGGATGAAGTCGTCGGGCCGCGCCGCGCGAAGCCGGTCGAGGATCAGGGCATTGGCGTCCCGGTCGCCCAGCGCACCGAGCGGCGCGCCCGTCAGCCCGCTCGAGGCGCGGATGTCCCTCAGCAATTCGCCCGCCGCGATGGCGACCGACCGCGCGAGTTCGGCGTCGGTCACAGGTCGTAACTCCAGATGCCCAGCACATGTTCGACGATCCGCGATGCCGCCTGTTCCGGCGTCTCCCTGGTCGTGTCGACGCGGATTTCGGGGCGTTCGGGCGCTTCATAGGGGCTGGAGATGCCGGTGAACTCGGCGATCTCGCCCGCGCGCGCCTTGGCGTAGAGCCCCTTCACGTCGCGGTCCTCGGCAACCGACAGCGGCGTGTCGATGAAGATCTCGACGAATTCCCCCTCGGGCAGCAGCGCGCGGACCATGTCGCGCTCGGCGCGGAAGGGTGAGATGAAGGCGGTCAGGACGATCAGCCCGGCATCGGCCATCAACCTGGCGACCTCGCCCACCCGGCGGATATTCTCGACCCGCCCCGCCTCGGAGAAGTCGAGATCGCGGTTGAGGCCATGGCGGATGTTGTCGCCGTCGAGCAGGAAGCTGTGGCGGCCGAGCCCGTGGAGCTTCTGCTCGACCAGATTGGCGATGGTCGACTTGCCCGAGCCCGACAGCCCGGTGAACCACAGCACCTTCGGCGTCTGTCCCTTTTGCCGGGCATGGGCCTCGCGCGTGATGACCGTCGACTGCCAATGGACATTCTGCGCGCGGCGAAGCGCATGGTCGATCATCCCCGCCGCGACCGTCGCGTTGGTCGCGCGGTCGATCAGGATGAAGCCGCCGAGCATACTGCCCTTCGCATAGGGCTCGAAGACGATGGGTCGGTCGGCATAGACTTCGGCCAGCCCGATATCGTTGAGCGCGAGGGTGTCGGCGGGGCGCTGTTCCTGGCTGTTGACGTCGACCACGTGACGCGGCGGCTGCACCGTCGCGCCCACCAGTTGCGTACCGAGCTTGAGCGAATAGCTGCGCCCCGGCACCAGCGGCGCATCGGCCATCCAGACGATGGTTGCGACGAACTGGTCGGCGGTTTCGGGCGGGTCCTCGGCGGCGGCGATCACGTCGCCGCGCGAGCAATCCACCTCGTCCGCCAGGACCAGGGTCACCGCTTCGCCCGCAATCGCCTGTGGCCGGTCGCCGTCATAGGTGACGATCCGTGCGATCTCGGTCGTCTTCCCCGATGGAGCGATCCGCACCCGGTCGCCGATCGACACCCAACCGCCGGCGATCAGCCCGGCAAAGCCGCGAAAGTCGAGGTCGGGGCGGTTGACCCATTGCACCGGCATCCGAAACGACGCCGCCACCGCGCGGTCGCCATCGATCGCCACCGTCTCAAGATGCGGCAGCAGCGCGGGGCCGTCATACCAGGGCATGTCGGGCGAGCGCGTGGTGACGTTCGCGCCGGTCAGGCCCGACAGCGGAATGGCGGTGAAGCGCTCGATCCCGATGCCGCGCGCGAAGCCCGCATAGTCCGCGACGATCGTGTCGAAGACCGACCGGTCGTGCCCGACCAGGTCCATCTTGTTGACCGCCAGCACGATCTCCTTGATCCCGACGAGATGCGCCAGATAGCTGTGCCGCCGCGTCTGGGTCAGCACGCCCTTGCGCGCATCGATCAGGATCACCGCCAGATCGGCGGTCGAGGCGCCCGTCACCATGTTCCGCGTATATTGCTCATGCCCCGGCGTATCCGCGACGATGAACTTGCGTTTCTCCGTCGCGAAGAAGCGGTACGCGACGTCGATGGTGATGCCCTGCTCCCGCTCGGCGGCGAGGCCGTCGACCAGCAGCGCGAAGTCGATATTCTGCCCCTGCGTGCCGACGCGGCGGCTGTCCGCCTCGAGCTGGCTGAGCTGATCCTCGAAGATCGTCTTCGAATCGTAGAGCAGCCGTCCGATCAGCGTCGACTTGCCGTCATCGACCGAGCCGCAGGTGATGAAACGCAGCATCGACTTGGCGGCATGGGTGGCGAGATAGGCGTCGATATCGGCGGCGATCAGCGCATCGGGTTGATAGGCGGTCATCTCAGAAATACCCCTCGCGCTTCTTCTTCTCCATGCTGGCGGCCTGATCGTGGTCGATCGCGCGCCCCTGTCGTTCCGACGTGGTGGTCAGCAGCATTTCCTGGATCACGTCCGACAAGGTCGCCGCCTCGCTCTCGACCGCGCCGGTCAGGGGATAGCAGCCGAGCGTGCGGAACCGGATCGAGCGATCCACCGGAACTTCGCCCGGCCGCAGCCGGAAACGGTCGTCATCGACCATCAGCAGCATCCCGTCGCGCTCCACCGTCGGGCGGGGGGCGGCGAAATAAAGCGGCACGATTTCGATGCCCTCCTGCAGGATATATTGCCAGATATCGAGTTCGGTCCAATTGGACAGCGGGAAGACGCGGATGCTCTCCCCCTTGTGGATGCGGCTGTTGTAGAGGTTCCACAGCTCGGGCCGCTGCGCCTTGGGATCCCAGCCATGCGCGGCCGAGCGGAAGGAGAAGACGCGCTCCTTGGCCCGGCTCTTCTCCTCGTCACGCCGCGCGCCGCCGAACGCCGCGTCGTAGCCGCCGGCGGTCAGCGCCTGTTTCAGCCCTTCGGTCTTCCACATATCGGTGTGGCGGCTGCCATGATCGAAGGGGTTGATGCCCAGCGCTTCCGCTTCGGGATTGCGATGGACGATCAGGTCCATGCCCGCCGCCTCGGCCGCGCGGTCGCGTAGTTCGTACATGGCGCGGAATTTCCAGGTCGTGTCGACATGGAGCAGCGGGAAGGGCGGGCGGGCCGGGAAGAACGCCTTCTTCGCCAGATGCAGCATTACGGCCGAATCCTTGCCGACCGAATAGAGCATGACCGGCCGCTCCGTCTCGGCGACCACTTCGCGCAGGATATGGATGCTCTCGGCTTCGAGCCGCTGAAGGTGCGTTAGTCCAGTCATCGGATTGTCAGATAATGTCGCCAGCGAACCGTGCGACCAACTTATCCTGTCAATCGCGATAGTCCCGCTCCAGCGAGTCGAGGATCCGCGCTCCGGCCATGAACACCGCGATGGGGCAGGCGGCGAACATCACCTTGCCCATCCAGCCCGGATAGGCGGTCAGATAATGCATGCCGCGCTCCACCGCGCCCAGCCCGAGACCATAGATGACGAGGAACGCCTCGAACTTCGTCTTGATCGTGAACAGGGCGACGATGCGGGACCACATGGACCCGATTACACCACCCCATGCTCCAAAGGCCAAGTCCCTAAGTGCTCGTCAATATGAGACAATCCAGCTGGGTCAACAGCGCGGTGCGCGCAGCCTCGATCCGCTGGATCAGGGCAGGGTCGCCGATCTCCGCCGGGTCGATCGCTTCGGGCCAATGGCCTTCGATGACGGCGGCGATCCGGTCGAGCCGGGCGTGATCGACCAGGAAGCGCGGGTCGACCGTGGCGGGATCGGCGACCACGCGCAGGCGGAGACAGGCGGGACCGCCGCCATTGGCCATCGATTCGCGAACGTCGACCACTTCGAGCCGTCGGATCGGGCCGTTGCCCGCGACATGATCCTGAAGCCAGGACCACACCGCGTCATTGTCGCGCGCCTCCTGCGGCAGGATCAGGGTGGGCTCGCCGCCCGGCGGGGTGACCAGTTGCGCGTTGAACAGATAGGAGGCGATGGCGTCCTCCAGGCTGACGCGGTCGGCTGGGACTTCGACGATCTCCACCTCGCGCATCAGGCTGCGCAGGTCGTCATAGAGCCGGGTGGGATCGGCAAAGGCCTGTTCGTGCGCGAACAGGACGCGTTCGTTGGCGACCGCGACCACATCGTTATGGAAGGCGCCAGCGGCGATGGCGGCATCCGACTGGCGGGCGAACAGGACCCGGTCGGGGGACAGGCGATGCGCGCGCGCGACCGCTTCGCACGCCTGCCGATGCTGGCGTGCCGGGAAGGGGCCGCCGCTCTCGCCATAGACGAAGACCTCGACGCCGGGGTGATCGTGCGCGACGCAGAGCCGCATATGGTTGGCCGCGCCCTCGTCGCCAAAGGGGGCGGGGACCGGCGAATGGACGACGAAGGCCGGATCGGCGAAGGCGAGGCGAAGCTGCGCCAGGGTCGCCGGCCATTCATGGCTGCGATGCGGCATGGTCATGAGATTGGCGACGGTCAGGTGGCAGCGTCCGTCGCGGCTGTCCGGCGCTGGCGAGACGGTCGCGGCATTGGCCGCCCACATCGCCGAAGCGGACAGCGCCTGCGCCTTCAGGACCGGGGAGGCGGCATCGTAATCGGTCGCCAGACGGCCCAGCCAGGGATGATCGGGACGCGGATGGGGCAGGAGGATGCCCTGCACCAGCCCCAGGTCGAGGTTCGCACGCATCTTCGCGATCCCCTG
This sequence comes from Sphingomonas sp. Leaf21, assembly GCF_916858675.1. Lineage (GTDB taxonomy): Bacteria > Pseudomonadota > Alphaproteobacteria > Sphingomonadales > Sphingomonadaceae > Sphingomonas. The sequence continues at coordinate 9,449 of NZ_CAKASM010000015.1, read as the reverse complement.
CAGCGCGGCGGCGCGGGGGTGCGAGGTCTTGCCCGCATTGCGGGTGGCGGCGAGGTTGCCATGGCTGAGCCCCGCATAATTGTGGCTCGGGCCGATGATGCCGTCGAAGTTGATTTCTCTCAGCATGACCCTCACCGATCGATATGGAGGACGGTATCGCCGACCGACAGGTCGAGCGTCGTCGCGGTGTCTTCGGAAATGATGATCCCGCCATCGCCGTCGCGCACCTCGCCCAGCGCGCAGCGAAAGTCGGTCAGCCGCCCGGCGGCGACCAGCGCCTCACGTCCCGAATGCACGTCGATCCCGACGACCCGGCTTTCACGCGCGTCGCGGATCGATCGAACCTGATCGGTGCGCGCGGTCATGGTCGGTCCGCCGTCGAAGATGTCGATATAGTGTTCGAAGGCGAACCCCTCATTCTCCAGCATCCGCATCGCCGCGCGGCCCGATGGGTGGGGCAGGCCGATCGCCGCGCGGGCGGTCTCGGTCAGCATCGCGGTATAGATGGGGTGCTTGGGCATCAGGTCGGCGATGAACTGGTGCCCGTGGATGGCGTTGAACTCGTCCGCCTGCTGGAAATTCATTCCGAAGAAGCGACCCGCCAGGCCATCCCAGAAGGGCGATCCCCCCGCCTCGTCGATGACCCCGCGCAGCTCGGCCAGCACCCGGTCGGCGAAGCGCGCACGGTTGGCGCGGATGAAGAGATAGCGGCTGCGGGCGAGCAGGAGGCCGAGACCACCCGCGCGCTCGCCGGGATGCAGGAACAGCCCGCCCACCTCGCTCGCCCCTTCCAGATCGGTCGCCAGCGACAGCATCTCGGCGCGGAAGGTGCGGTCGAGTTCGCGACTATGCTGGGTCAGCGTGCCGATCCGGTAGCTGTAGAAGGGATGCTTCTGCCCGACATGGGTGAAGATCTGGCAGGTGCCGCGTACATCACCGGTCGTCCGGTCCTCCAGCACCAGGACGAACAGCTCGTCGCGGATGCTGCCGTCCGCCTCGCGGCCGAAGGCCTCGTGGCTGCGCGCCAGCTTGGCGCCCAGCGCGCGACGGTCCGGGGGCAGGTTGGTGAAGCCGCCCCCGGTCAGCTTGGCCATCTCGTACAAATGGCGAAGGTCGCTGTCGACGGCGGGACGGATGCGAAAGCTGTTCATGCGGCACCGATGATGCGCAGGATCGTCAGGGCGGACAAGCCCGCGCGCTCGGCGAGGCTGTCGATCAGCATATATTCGTCCATCGAGTGGATCGCGCCGCCACGCACGCCCATCGTGTCGACCACGGGCACCCCCGCCGCCGCGATGTTGTTGCCGTCGCACACACCGCCCGTGGCGCGCCAGCCGATCGACAGGCCCAGGTCGGCGCCCGCGCCGCGCACCGTCTCGAACAGGGCGGCCGCGCCGTCGTCGATCGGCTTGGGCGGGCGGTTGAAGCTGCCATGCACCGCCACGCGGACGTCATGCTCGGCGGCGATCCGCTCGGCGATCACCTTCATCGCGGGGCCGGTTCGCTCGATCGCGGCAAGCGCGCGGGGGCGGAAATTGACCTGCAGCATGGCGAGGTCGGGCACCACGTTGTTCGGGCCACCGCCATCGATCCGCGCCGGGTTGACGGTGATGTCGTCGGCGGCGAGCTGGTTGAGTTCCAGCGTGATGCGCGCGGCGGCGACGATGGCGTTGCGGCCTTCCTCCGGATTGCGTCCGGCATGGGCGCTGCGTCCGCGCACGACGATCGTGAAATTGCCCGTCCCACCTCGGGCGCCCGCCAGCGTCCCGTCCGGGAGCGCGGGCTCGTAGGTGAGCGCGGCGACCTTGCCCGCCGCCAGTCGCGCGATCAGGGCCGCCGACGAGGCCGACCCCGTTTCCTCGTCGGAGTTGATCAGGACGTCATAGCCGAAGCGATCCGCCAGCGGGCTCGCCTCGACCGCATGGAGCGCGGCGAGCAGCACCGCCAGCCCGCCCTTCATGTCCGCGACGCCGGGGCCGCCCAGACGATTGTCGTCGATCCGGGTCACCTGCTGAAACGGGTGATCGACCGGATAGACAGTATCCATGTGTCCGGTGAACAGCATCCGCACGGGCGCGTCGGGGCGGACGGCGAGATGCAGGTGGTGCCCATGATCCAGCGCGACCGGGTGGCCGTCGGAGCCGACCCGCTCGACCCGATCCGGCGCGACCATGGTCAGCGCGCCGGGCAGCGTGCCGAAACGCTCGGCAAGCTGTTCGGCCATCGTCTTCAGGCCGGGCAAGTTGCGCGTCCCGCTGTTGATCGCCGCCCATTGCTCGGTGAGCGTCAGCATGGGGTATGCGGCGGCGGCCGCCACGGCGTCCCGCTCGGTGGTGTTCAGTCTCTCCATGGCGGCAGCCTAGGCCATGGAAGGGGGGCAGGTGAACCCCGGCTGGCGGAAATCGGAGGGGAGACCGTTTCTCCCTCGCCCCTGGACAGGAGTGAGGGAAAAAAGTTTCAGAAGCTATATACCACCGAGGCGCGACTGATCGTGTCGGTGGTGCGGCGACCGATCGGGGGCTGGCTTTCATACTGGACATTGTACGAGAATTGCGCGGACAGCGGCCCGAACACCTTGGCGTTGAGCGCTGAGTTGGTGCCGACCGTGCTGTTGAACCGCTGAAGATAGGCCGACGCCGTCTGGTTGAACGATATGGCCGGGGTCAGCTTCCAGGTGAAGTTCAGGTTGCCACGTGCCGCCAGCGCGCTTTCGATCCGGTCGTCGGTGAATTCGGTATGGCGGAAGGCGGGTCCGAGTTCGACGTCGAGTGTCATGTTGGGCTTGCGGATCGCGCTGTAACCCGCACCCGCCGAAGCGGAGAAGCGGTTGAAATAACCGAGGAACCGGTCGCTCTCATATTGCGCGGCGCCATAGACGTAATTGTTGGCGCTGAGTTTGAAATTGGGTTCGTAGGACGCGACATAATGTTCGCGACTGACGATGTTGAAGCTTTCCTGATAGTCGCCCTGCAGGTGCAGCTTGTGCCGCCATTGCAGCCCTTCGCGGGTCAGGTCGACGATGCCGGTCAGGCCGATATTCTGGCTGTTGCCCGTCGTCGCGAAGCCGCCCAGTTCGGCCCGGCCATGCCACAGGTCGAAGAAGGTCGCCTCGCGGATCGTCCGGCTGTGGCTGGCTGTCTTTTCGTCGCGCCAGACATCGGCCATCGCGTCGATCGCATCGGCGGCGTCGGGCACGGCGTTGCGCGCATATTTGACGACGGTGGTGATCTCGGTCTCGTTGCCGCTGGCGATCGCGGCCTCCAGCATCCGGCGGATCTCCGGCGGGATCAGCGCGGGGTCGGGATCGTTGGGATCGGCATTGGCCAGCAGGCCCAGCGCGATGGGGATCAGCAGCAGCCGCTTCGTCATGGGCGCGAGCCTTATGCGCTTCGTGGACCGGCGGGAATGGCGGCGTCCCCCTGCGGTGCGGCGAAATGGTCCGCGAAGACGACCAGCAGTTCCTCGTACAGCGCCTTCTTGAAGGGCACGATCATCGCGGGCAGCGTTTCCGGCTCGGCCCAGCGCCAGGCGCGGAATTCGGGATGCTCGGTCTCGATGCGGATATCGCCGTCGTCACCCAGGAAGCGATAGAGAAACCAGCTCTGCCGCTGGCCACGCCACTTGCCCTTCCAGACCTTGCCGATCATGTCCTCGGGAAGGTCGTAGGTCAGCTCGCGCGGCGCGCGCGCGATCAGCGCGACCTTGTCGGCGGTGACCCCCGTCTCCTCCCACAGCTCGCGCAAGGCGGCGGTATCGGCATCCTCGCCGGGGTCTATCCCGCCCTGCGGCAACTGCCACGCCTCCAGCGTCGAATCGATCCGCTGCCCCACGAAGACGCGGCCGTCGCGGTTCATCAGGATGACGCCCGCACAGGGGCGATAGGGGAGTTCGGTCATCATCATTGTCCCATTGGGCGTGCCGCAACCGCCTCGACGATCAGCGCGTGCAACGCAAGCAGGAATGCGGTCAGGTCGCCGACGCCGGAGGGGATCGCCTTGCGCAGCGTGGCAAAGCCGTGGATCGTGCCCTTGGCTTCTCGAAAATCGACGGGCACCCCTGCACGGACCAATGCCGCCGCATAGGCGCGCCCCTGATCGCGGATCGGGTCGCACTCCGCGGTCACGATCGCCGCTGGCGGCATGGCGGACAGGTCGCCCCGCATCGGCGCGGCGCGGACATCGCCAAGGTCGGCGGCGTAGCAGTCGACGAACCAGTCGAGCATCGCGCGGGTCAGGAAATAGCCCTCGGCGAAGTCGCGAAGCGACGGATGCGCCCGCCCCATATCGGTGGCGGGGTAGAGCAGCCCCTGGGCGATTACGGGCGTCGCCGCCGGGCGATCGCGCAACGCCATCGCCGTCGCCGTCGCGAGCGTACCCCCGGCACTGTCCCCCATCAGCACGAGGCCGGTCGTCCCCGGCTGATCGGCCAGCCAGCGTGCCGCGGCCTCGCAATCCTCGGGTGCGGCGGGCCAGCGGTGTTCGGGCGCGAGCCGATAGTCGAGCGAGACGACGGGCAGGTCGAGCGACCGGGCGGTCTCGGCGGCGAGCGGGGCATGGGTGTCGATATCGCCCATCACGAACCCGCCGCCATGAAGGAACAGCACGACCGGACCCGCCCCTCGATCCGCCCCTCGATCCGCCCGGCTGTCGAACAGCCTTGCCGGCATCGCACCGGCCGGCCCGTCGATGGCGAAGCGCCGGTCGATCCCCAGCGGTCCGATCGGCGGATCGGTCAGGTCGCGCGCCGCGCGCATCATCTCACGCGCGGCCACTGGGCCCAGATCCTGCTGGGGCGGGCCGGGGAGGCGGTTGTAATAGCCGAGGAAGCGGGCGACGTCGGCGCGCAGTTCGGGCACGGGGCGCTCGGCCCTCCTATCGCGGGTCATGGCATCCTACCTAGGCAGGATGATCCATGTCGTCCATCACCCGGCCTATGTGACCGAGGCCACCACGCGGTCCACCTATCGCTGGGGCAAGAACGGTGCGATCCGCGACCTGTTGCGCGAACGGGGCGATGCGGTGGCGTGGACCGAACCGGCGCTGATGCCACCCGAATGGATCGAGGCGGTGCACGATCCCGATTACGTCGCCGAGGTGCTGGAGGCGCGGGTGCCGCCCGAGAAGACGCGGCGGATCGGCTTTCCGGTCACCGAGCGGGTCGCATATCGCGCGCGGGCGGTGCCGGGTGGAAGCTGGACCGCCGCGCTTCTGGCGCTGGAACATGGCTTCGCCGCCAACACCGCCGGGGGCAGCCACCACGCGCTGGCCAATACGGGGGCGGGCTATTGCATCTTCAACGACCTGGCGATCACCGCCAACCGGCTGGTCGAGGAAGGCATTGTCGGGCGCGTGGCGATCGTCGACTGCGACGTGCACCAGGGCGACGGCACCGCCGCGCTGACCGCCGGGCGGACCGATATCGTCACCTATTCGATCCACGCCGAGAAGAATTTCCCGGCGCGCAAGGCACGCTCGACGCTGGACGTCGGCCTGCCCGATGGCGTGGACGACGATGGCTATCTCGCCGCGCTGGAGACGACGCTCCGGCCGTTCCTCGACGAGCATCGGCCCGACATCATCCTCTATCAGGCGGGCGTCGACCCGTTCGTGGATGATCGGCTGGGACGCCTGTCGCTTTCGCAGGCAGGGCTGGTGGCGCGCGAGAACCGTATCGCCGATCTGGCGCTGGCGCGGGGCTTGCCGCTCGCGAGTACGGTCGGCGGCGGATATGGCGACGATGTCATGGCGATCGCCGAGCGCCACGTCACCGCGATCCTGACGCTGGGCAAACGATGGCAGGGCCGGGAACCGGGCGGCGGGCGAAGCGTAGCCACCGGATGACCGCCGTCCCCTCCATCCTGTGGTTTCGCCAGGATCTCCGACTTCATGACCAACCCGCACTTCTTGCGGCGGCCGAGGCGGGGCCCGTCATCCCGGTCTATATACTCGACGACGACACGCCCGGGGACTGGCGGATGGGCGCGGCGCAGCGCTGGTGGTTGCACCACAGCCTGACCGCCCTCGCCGCGGACCTGAAGGCGCTGGGCAGTCGCCTGATCCTTCGCAAGGGACCAGCGGTGAAGACCCTGCGCGCGCTGATGAAGGAGACGGGGGCGGAGACGATCCATGCTATCCGCCATTACGAACCCTGGTGGCGCGCGGCGGAGCGGCAACTGGGGGACGCGATCTGCCTCCACGACGGCAACCATCTCGCGCGCCCCGAGCTGGTTACGACTGGCGGCGGCAAGCCCTTCCGCATCTACTCGGCCTTCTGGAAGGGGCTGCAGGGGCATCTGCCACCGGAACATCCCGTCGATCCGCCCGAAGCGCTGACCGCGCCCGAACCCTGGCCGAAGGGCGAGACGCTGGGTGACTGGAAACTGCTGCCGACCAAGCCCGACTGGTCGACGGGGTTCGACGCGGACTGGACGCCGGGCGAGGCGGCGGGGCGCGAGCGGATCAAGGACTTTGTCGGCAAGGCATCCGCCTATGACACGGCACGCAACATGCCGTCGGAGGAAGGCAGCTCGCGCCTGTCGCCGCATCTCCATTTCGGCGAGGTGTCGGTGCGCGCGGTCTGGTATGCGCTCGACCGGCACGGCGATACGGAGACCTATCGCAAGGAACTGGCCTGGCGCGACTTCACCGACGGCGTGGTGATGGCGCTGCCCGACTATGCCGATCGCAACGGGCGCGAGGCGTTCGATCGCTTGCCCTGGCGAACGGGCAAGGCGGCCGAGGCCGACCTGAAGGCGTGGCGGACCGGGCGGACCGGCTATCCGATCGTCGACGCCGGGATGCGCCAGCTCTGGACGACCGGCTGGATGCACAACCGCGTCCGGATGATCACGGCGTCCTTCCTCATCAAGCATCTGTTGATCGACTGGCGCGAGGGAGAGCGCTGGTTCTGGGATTGCCTGGTCGATGCCGATTACGGAAACAATGCGGTCAACTGGCAATGGGTCGCGGGGACCGGGATCGACGCCAACATGTTCGGACGGATCATGGCACCGCTCAGTCAGTCGGAGAAGTTCGACGCCGGTGACTATATCCGCGAATGGGTGCCCGAGTTGAAGCATCTGTCCGATACGGCGATCCACGATCCGGACGAGGCGGGGTGTCGTCCGAAGGACTATCCGGCCAAGATCATCGGCCACCGCGAGGCCCGCGAACGCGCGCTGGCGGCCGGAAAGGCGGCGCGCGGCTAGGATCGGGCGTACGCTTCGACTTCGCTCGGCGCGAACGGCCGTAGGGCGACATTCCCAACCCGCGTTCAGCCCGAGCGTAGTCGAAGGCCACGCCCAACCCTCACCGCTTCTTCCGGCACGTATCCGAACAATAGACCACCTGATCCCAGTCCCGCGCCCACTTCTTGCGCCAGGTGAAAGGTCGCCCGCACGCCGGGCAGATCTTGCTCGGCAGGTTCTGCTTGGCGACCCCGTTGGGCATCAGCGGGGTTCCGTGTCCAGGAAGGCGGCGACGTCGTCGAGATCGACCGTCTTGTCGAGATAGGTCCGCCCGATCCCGCGCGCGAGCAGGAAGGGCAGGGTGCCCGACGCCATCTTCTTGTCGTGCTTCATATGCTCGACCAACGTCGCGGGGGCTGCATCGATCCCGGCGGCGGCGAGGCCATCGGGCAGCCCGACGGCGCGAAGATGCGCGGCGACCCGTTCGGCGTCCTGCCGCTCGCACAACCCCTTGCGCACCGAATAGCGGAAGGCGAGCGCGCAGCCCGCCCCCACGCCCTCGCCATGGAGAAGCCGATCGGAGAAACCCGCCTCCGCCTCCACCGCATGACCGAAGGTGTGGCCCAGGTTGAGCAGCGCGCGGATGCCGTTGGTCTCATGCTCGTCCGCCGCGACGATACGCGCCTTGGCGGCGACCGAATGGGCGACGGCGTGAACGCGTGCATCGGCGTCGCCCGCGAGCAGCGCGGGGGCGTTCGCCTCGCACCATTCGAAAAAGGCGAAATCGTCGATCAGCCCGTATTTGACGACCTCGGCATAGCCCGCGCGAACGTGCCGGTCGGGCAGCGTGTCGAGCACCTGCGGGTCGATCAGCACCATCGCGGGCTGATGGAAGGCACCGATCAGGTTCTTGCCCGCCGCCGTATTGATCGCGGTCTTGCCACCGACGGACGAATCGACCTGCGCCAGCAGCGTCGTCGGAATCTGGACGAAGCGACAGCCGCGCTTGACGATCGAACAGGCAAAGCCGACCAGATCGCCGATCACGCCGCCGCCAAGCGCGATGACATGGTCCGAGCGCTCCACGCCGAGCTGCAGCAGCCGGTCGCAGACATGCTCGAGCATCGCCCAGCTCTTTGTCTTCTCGCCCGGCGGCAGGATGATCGCCTCGCTCTCGACCCCCGCGGCGGTCAGCGACGCCTGTAGCGTCTGGAGATGCGGGCGGACATTCTCGTCGGTGACGATCGCCATCCGCCGCCCTCGCGAAAGGGGGGCGAGCCAGTCGGCGGCGCGGGGCAGCAGACCGGCCTCGATATGGATGGGATAGCTGCGGTCGCCCAGCGACACGGTGACGGTCTTCATCGTCCGATGGCTTTCAAGATGGCGTTGACGGTGGCCTCATGCGGGCCGCGCTTGCTGGAGACGTGGATGGGCGCGAGCGCATAGATCGGGTTGCGCGCCGCCGACAACTCGCGAAGCACCTTGAGCGGGTCCTTGCCACGAAGCAGCGGACGCGTGTCGCGCCGCCGGACGCGTTCGGCCAGGACCTCGGGCGCCGCATTCAGCCAGATCGCGGTCGCCTGTTCCAGGATGAGCGCGCGGGTGTCGTCGTTGATGAAGGCGCCGCCGCCCGTCGCGATCACCTTGGGTCGGCCATCGACCAGCCTTGCGATCACGCGACGCTCGCCATCGCGGAAATAGGGTTCGCCGAACTGGGCGAAGATCTCGGACACGCTCATGCCCGCGGCTTCCTCGATCGCGGTGTCGGCATCGACGAAAGGCACCCGCAGCCGATTCGCCAGGCGGCGGCCGACGGTCGACTTGCCCACGCCCATCAGCCCCACCAATACGATGGGTGACCCGTTCCAGCTTGCATCTACAGGGTTGTGGCTTTGCAACATTGCACTCTGCGCTATACAGCGGGCGCGCGCCCGGCAACACCGGCCGGGCTTTCACGGGTCCATTATAAGGTTTTGCGTTTCATGTCCCGTTCGCTCGTTGCGCTCATCCTCCTCCTCGTGGTCATCGTCGGGGGGCTGTTCCTGCTCTCGGGCCGGGCGACCGAGCGGCCGACGACCCAGGTCGAGAAGGCGGTCTCGCTTGGCAACCTGCAATAAGCGGACGGCGGTTTTCCGCCATCTGCCCCGCGCCGTCGCGCTGCTGATGGTCGGGGCCGCCGCGCTGGCGGCGGCGCAGGACCGGCCCGAATCGCTGCTCCCTCCCGGCTTCGGCCAGCCCGCCGCCCCGGCCAGCCCGCGCCCGA